>CAXBFJ010000003.1:0-415022 GCA_963975245.1 uncultured Panacagrimonas sp.
AGCCCTGGTCAATTTTCAATGAGCAGACATGGTCAGTTTTCAGTGAGCAGCAACAGTCATGAATCCACCGGGGCCGCAAATGTAGATCTGCGTGTTCTTGTCGGGTCTGGAAAAAATCTGCTCCGGCGACAAGGCGCTGCGACCGTTTTCCTGGTCCAGATGAATCTGCACATGCTTGGCCAGACGACTGACCGCCAGTTCTTCCTTGAAAGGAACCGCTTCTTCATTGCGGGCACAAACATGCATCTCGAAATCCTTGTCCAAGCGGATCAGTCGATGCGCCATGGCGAGCATCGGCGTAATGCCAATACCGCCAGATATCAGGATGAAACGCTCGGCATTTTCGTACAGCATGAAATTGTTTCGCGGCGGCCCGAGTTTGATGACCTGCCCCACTTCAAGTTCGTGCATGGCACGAGAGCCACCACGCCCGTTGTCATCACGCTTGACCGCGATGCGATAGCGGTTGCGGGCATCGTCATGCGCCACCAGAGAGTATTGCCGGACCAGGCCCTCCCGAAGATAGACATTGACGTGCGCACCAGCGGCACCTTCGGGAAAGAGCTGGTCCGGGTCGGTGGGCTCAAACTCGAAGGATCGGATGTCTGCACCCACGTCCTGAATGCTGACGACTCGTACCTCGATGGGCGCCAGGGCTTCATCCCCCGGCACGACAATTTCACCCGGCGCCTTCTTCAACCAGCCGCGTTGGGGAACCGGCTGTTTGCGCAGAATGCCGTTGGCCAGATTCCAGACGCGCCGGTACCGGTACCACGGCAGGTGCGGCAGCAGGTGATGGATATGATGATTCTCCTGACCAAACATCAAACCGCGAAGCGGTGATGTTTCATAGATGTGCACGGTGGCCTGGAACGGCTCCTTCTGCCAGCTCAGTCCGTGAGGGTGCTGGATATAGGCAAAGGTGTAGGCCACCAGCCCCAGGCCCAGGCGCTGCGGCAACACATAGAGCAGCAAAAACTCGGCCCAGTAAGGTGACAGCAGGAAGACCGCGTGCATGCCGATGACCGTGGCCATCATGACGTACACGTACATCTTGACCCGTGGAGACCAGTGCTCGCGGCCGTGCTTGAAAAACCAGGCCAGCCAGTGAATATCGGCGAACATCAGATAGGCCTTTCCGGCCCATTTGGGCACTGCCACCAAGCCGTAATCCGGATCGCGACCGTACTCACCCACATAGCGGTGATGGTCCATATGAATGGCGCGGAAGGCCGGCATGTTCATGCCCGGCAACAGAATCTGACCTGCTGCCGTTCCAAGAAACTCGTTGACGAAATTGTCTGACGACACCGCGCGATGAGCGCCATCGTGCATGGGTGTAAACGCAAGAAACACCGCCACGATGTTGAACGTGACTGCGATCCACCAGGGGATCATGCCGTTCAGGTACCAGTAGCAGGACAGGAAGAATGTTCCGAGCGCCGCTATGGTCAGCAAAATCTGCGGAATGTCGTACTTGTGCATCCGCATCACGTCGTCGTAATGCGGGTCATGCGTGATCTGATTGAGAACTTCCCGAACAGACTGATTGGTGGTAACCGTCATGACATGGCCCTGTTAATTCCAGCGATTGATTCCGCAGGCTTGCGCCTTCCACGACGGACGGGCTGACACTGCCCATCGTGATCCCGCCAGGCCCATCGGCCTGCCCCCATCGGGCTGGGCACGGATTTTTCGTATGGAACCGTACTACCGACCTCTGAGGATTGCAATTGACGCAATCAGAAGCCGCCCGCTGGGATCGGCAGCGCACACACCATACGCACCCGGACCTGAAGCGCTGCCGTGCCGCTTTCACGATACGCGAGGCTCAATCGTGCCAACGAGCAGGCTCAGACAGCATCCAGCGGGGCCGCCCTCCACTTCGCATCAAATGGAAGGCCAACTCATACCGCGTCAGCAGGAAGCAGCGGTTCCTTCGCAGGCGCCGCAGTGCCTAGGGTGCGGCGCACATCCCTACCAGTAAGGCGGCGGATCGCCCAAAGGCGCAGCGCAGGCGCTGCATTTGCCGGATTTATTGTGCGCGTTGTTCTTCTTCCCGCAATCGCGACACGCAATCATCAGCGGCTTGGTCCGCACCAGTTGATAAACCCGGGAATGCGTTGCGTAAGCCACCTTCTCCTTCATGAACTCGTGCACCACGCCCTGGTGTGTCGGGCTGGCGAGGATCTGATCCATGTTCTCCAATTCCTCCCAGGCCGAGATGGTGAAGCCGTAGCTGTGCCCATTCTCATCTGGCTTGCGCGCACCGACCATGCCGGTCACGAAGCCATTCTGCGTAGACAGATGCTCCAGTACGTCGCGGGTGATGGTGGCCACATGGTCGAATCCTTTCTGCCCGTCTTCCATTCGAATCCAGGTCAGTCCGATAGCATTGGGCGCCTCCATGCTTCCTCGATTGAGCCGGTAAAACGCGCCGAAACTGTAATCGCCCATTTGTTGGGGCAGCAGGAAACCCTGAAAACCGAGCGCTTCTCCAAAGGCCACCTGATCAAACAAATTGCTGACCGCTGGGTGCCCCTCAGCGTCAAAGTTGAAAAAGATGGTGCCCGGCAATGCAATGCGCTTGCCGGTTGCTGCGACCGCGTCAAAGCCAATCTGACCCGGCAGATCACCTGTGTGAGTAGCGTGCAGCACGTAACGCGCGGCAACGGTCCCTTCTCCGGCAGTAATGGGGCCGTCGAGTTCGAACCTCAGATCCGGCAGCGCTTTGAGCAGCATCTTTGCATGCTCACGCAGCGCGTCCCCACTTACCGCGCCACCGGTCAGGGGGTCCTGATAGCTGCCGCCTCCGGTTAACTCGAGCACACGATCTACGTTGTGCGCGTTCCAGGCATCGAGATAATTTCCGGCCAGCGTCAGTCTTGAAGGACCACGCGTCAGAATCGACACCAGCATGCGCAAGAATATTCCGATCTTTTCCACTCCACGGTCTCCCTTATGGTTATGGAAATCATTCTCGCCTTGTTTGCGCCCTGAAACCAGAAAACCGTCGGCGGCAGCGCCCGCTCAGAACTGGCGGACTGCCACATTCAACCCTTGGCCCGGGATTTTCCAGCTTCTTCTGCTCGCTTGAGGTCCTTGGCCTGCGCCGCATTGTCCGGCTTGGCCTCTTTAGCGGCCTTGTCCACTTTTCCCGATTTGGCGAAGTCATGCGCTTGCTTGTCGTAGCGGCGCGCCGCCTCGTAATCTCCTTCGCCTTGAATATTTTCCGACTTGGGATTACTGCTCATGTCTTATCTCCTGAATGGAAATGAACCAATGCCTTGGATTCGGAAGCAACCGAATCGAGTCATCGTGGCAACAAGACTGGCAGGGACTTGCCAACGCGCGCTGAATTTACGCACGAAGGCGCTAGAAATTTCTTAGAAACGCCTCATACGCTTGCGCTACGGCTTTCGGTGCTTCCATCTGCGGGTAATGACCGATGTCCGGCAACTCGCGAATGAAATGCGCCTCACTGACCACTTGCCGATAGCGGGTCACCATGTGCGCGCCGGAAATGGGATCGGCAGATCCGTTGATGATCGCCAGCGGAATACTTGCTTCCTGCAAGGCACCCACCCAACGATCCCGGTGCCGCCGGCGATCACTCATGTAGTGGATGAGTTTGTAGAAATTTGCTTTGCCATTGTTGTATTCAATGAGCGCCCAGAACGCATCCAGAGTTTCCTGAGTCGGTTGCGTTTCAGGTCCGAAGACGCGCTGCAGCGATTTATCCAAAGCGCTCTGACGAAACAAGCGATTGGCCAGGAAGCCCACGCGACTGAGCAGGAGCTTTTGCACGAACAAGGCGCGGTGCGTCTCAGGAAACAGGCCACCGTTGAGCAAACAAAGACTCAGCCACTGCCCTGCCCCCGAGCCCTGGTTCTGGCGGGCCAGAAGCTCCTGAGCCACCGTGTCCCCATAGTCGTGTGACAGGACGTGAAATGTTTTGAGACCCAGTTCTCTGACCAGAGCCTCGGTCAGATCAGCTTGTTCCATGATTGAGTAGTCGTGCGCCCTGGGCTTGTCACTGAACCCGAATCCAAGGAAATCCAGCGCAATGAGCCGATACCGCTTTACCAGCTCAGGCCAGATGGGTGCCCAGTCCCAGGACGCCGTTGGAAAACCATGCAGAAAAACAATGGCCGGCGCTTCACGCGCACCTTCGTCGATCACGAAGACGTTGCGGTCCAACAGCCTTAACTCGCGACCCCGCTGCTTCCACATTTGCGGACTGACTTCAATCATGGGACATCGACCTGAGAACGATTCAGCAGCACTTTACGCAATGCATGGACATTGCATCTACTCGGAGCACCCCTACAGCGACCCTGCATTGGATCGATCTCAATCCGCAAATTTTCTGCATTGCATTCACTCTTTATCCGCGTACTATTTGCCCAACTAAAACAAACGGAAACACATCGGGAGAGTTCCATGGCGCGTGTACCCATTGTTCGACCAGAGGTCCTCGAAGATCCGGTCATCAAGGAAATCTTCAGCTGGGTGACGCAGATGGAGGGCGAAGTCCCCAATCATTTCCTGGTCGAGCTGAATTTTCCCGAGTTTTTGAAAGCCAAACTGGGGGCGACGCAGGTGCTGTGGCAGATGGGCGAACTGAGCCTGCCGGAGATCCAGCATGTGGGTATTCTGGTGTCCAAAGCCAATGGCTGCCCCTATTGCACCGCGGCCTTCTGCACCATCCTCAATTATGGTCTTGAGACTGCCGAAGAATATGTTCAGAAGCTGGCAGACAAAGGACTCGATGCAGTATCCGACCAGCGCCTGAAGACCCTCCTGAGCTTTGCGCTAAAGGTCAACGGCGATGCTGCCTCGACCACGGATGCCGATGTACAGGCACTGCGAGACGCCGGACTGGGTGACAAGGGCATTGTGCAGCTGGTGCATCTGGTCAGCGATTTCGCCGCATACAACCGGCTCAATCTCGCCCTGGATACCGACTATGACTACCGGGACATGTGGCGCAAGCTCGCGTTTGGATGGTCTGAAAGTTCAGGCCAGGCTGCCGGTGACAATACACGCGGCGTGCGCAACGCTTCTTCCTGACCCGCCGCGATCGCGCTGTCGTGCAGCACCGTTAGTCGGCCCGATGACGGCGAACATGCACCCCGATGCCAAAGATGCTTGCAGCCGGCCCACCGGTCGATTTACGATAAAAGCGTATCCAAAGAGGCACTGGCATGGATCGCACTTATTCCATTGACACAAATGCTTACATGAAGGACGGCCTCTCAACTGCGACGCCTGAAAGCCGCCCTAATGTCGGCTCTCTGGCCGAACGTGCGGTAGAACTGGCAAGCAACATTCTTCGGAACATGCTCATAACAGCAGATGATGTGCTGTTCTCGATGGCTGAACGAAGTCTCTCAAACGATCAGCAGCAAACCTACTTCTCAGCGATGCGACTGCTCCGAAAGTCCGGCGCAGACATTTCGAGCGAATTCAGTCGATGCCTTGCTGCTCAAACGGTTGAACCGCGTAAATCGGCAGAAAGTGTGCAGGAACTCAGCTTGCGTGACGATGAGGATGTCGAGATCGAAATCTCCGTCACCAATATCGTCAGTCGGGTCTCCGGGACCGCCGCGCAGGGAATCTGGGAATTCGGGCTGCGGCTGGAATGCATGGCTGACCGGGCGCTCTCTGAGCGTCTGGAGAATATGCGCCCTGTCGAATTGGTGAATGCGTTCCGAGCCGCCATCAGCACGCTGATCCTGCCCATTGAAGTACGTTTAATCCTGATGAAGCTGTTCGAGCGACAACTTCTCGCCGAAGCCGGCAATTTTTATAGCGGTCTGAATCTCAAGCTCGAGCGTGCTGGGCATTGCATCTGTGAAACGAGTCGCTCAGAGACACCCGATGAGCCGCCAGCGGTGCTAACGCCAGGCTCATCACCTGAACACAGGACTGGGCATCAGACCTACTCATTGCCCGACACCATCCTGTCAGCGGTTAGGACACCCGAAGACCACCCCGGCAATAACCAGACACCCTCGACCGGTGGCCTGCAGAGGCTCTCACTGGTCAGCCAGTGGATTGAAAACTTGCGCATGCGAGTTCCGCTGGAAGATTCCGCTGGTATGGATCGCCTGCTGGCACCACTGGTTCGCATTGCGCTGAGTGATACCGATTTCTTCACTAACGATGAACACCCTGCGCACGCCATCATCAACGAGATGCAGGGCGGATCAACTGATGCCGCATCGGCCGCAGACCAAGTAAAAAAAGCGGGCAAGGCACTTCGCGATCTGGCGGAAAGTACCCCCGTCACCGCCGCCCATGACGTCGAAGCGCTGGACGCGCGCACGCTGAACAAATTTTTGAGTTCACGCAAACCCACGGTGGTCAATGCCGAATCAAGAATCCAGGAGGCACGCGATTACGCACACCAAAGAATCAAGGCTTCCGGAACAGGCCTGGATTTGCCGGTCGGTATTTCTTCTTTCCTGAATACTGTGTGGATGCCTCTTGCGACTGCGGTGAAATTGCGCTTTGGCGAAGAATCTCGCGAGTGGCGACAGGCCGAGGACATGATGATTCGCTTGTTCAAGGATTGCCGCTGGATCAACCGACCAGGCCAGGTCGCCAGTGTCCTCAGCGAAATTGCCGCCGATATGGAATCCATCGGGCTTCCAAAGAATCTCGTTGACCGAGCTCAGGTCGTCCTGAAGGCGGGTCTGTCTGCCGCCAAAGGCACCAGCGCGAAACTCGATCTACATTCGCTCGGAAAACGGGCTGAAACCGAAAGTCGTGACAGCGACGAAGGCACGCACTCTGACCAGGACACCGCCGCCCTCATTATCAAAGCCGTTGGCGACTGGCGAGAAAGTCTTCCGGTGGGCTCTTGGTTTCGCGTATTTGATCGCCCCCATGAGCGCACGGTCTGGATGAGTGCTGACGTGTTCTACCCGAAAGCAATGAAGCTGCTGTTCACTGGATTTGATAGCAGTACTCGCCTGGAAGTTGCCAAACCTGATTTCGTACGCGACCTCAAGGCGGGCCGCGCTGAGCCGGTCAGCCCGACGCCACAGCAAGCCGCCGCCATCGAGCGACTGTGCGCCACCATTCATTGATTAGGCCGCGTTGCACCTCAGCGGTTGGCGCCTGCGAAGCGTGGAGACGCCCTGAACGAATCTACAAAGACAAATGATCCGCCACAAAGTCAGCATCCTTGTCGCCGCGGCCGGACAGATTGATCAGGATGTGCTGATCGGCTGACATCCCCTTTGCTTCTTCCATGGCCCAGGCCACTGCATGCGCGCTTTCGAGCGCCGGGATGATGCCTTCAAGGCGAGACAGGGTCATGAACGCGTCCAGGCACTTCGCGTCGTCAATGGCTTCATAGCGCACACGCTTGATGTCTTTCAGGTAGCAGTGCTGTGGGCCCACACCGGGATAGTCCAGGCCGGAGGCAATGGAATAGACCGGTAGCGGCACGCCATCATCGTCCTGCAGGTTGTAACACTCGAAACCATGAATCGAACCCTTGCGCCCCAGGGTCAGCGTCGCAGCATGATCCTGGGTATCCAGGCCCCGCCCTGCCGGCTCCACCCCAACCAATTCAACGCCCTCGTCATTGAGAAAAGCGGTGAACATGCCCATGGCATTGGAGCCGCCGCCAACACAGGCTGTCACGATGTGTGGCAAGCGACCATTCTCAACCTGAAACTGCTCGCGCGCCTCACGCCCCACCACGCTCTGGAAGTCTCTGACCATTTTGGGAAACGGGTGCGGCCCCACGACAGATCCAATGGCGTAGATCGAGTTCACCGGATCTTTCAGATACTCCTCAAATGCGCTGTCGACGGCGTCCTTGAGGGTACGGGTGCCACGACCCACGGGCACCAGCTTTGCCCCGAGGATTTTCATCTTGGTGACGTTTGGATGCTCCTTGGCAATGTCGATCTCCCCCATGTGGATCTCGCACTCAATCCCCAATAAGGCACAAGCCGTGGCCAGAGCGACGCCATGCTGGCCCGCTCCTGTTTCCGCCAGCACCCGCTTTTTGCCCATGTGCTTGGCCAGCAATGCCTCACCAAGACAATGATTAATCTTGTGAGCACCGGTGTGGTTGAGGTCCTCGCGCTTCAGCCAAAGCTGAGCCCCGCCCTGACGCTGGGTCAGACGACGCGCGTGGAAGATCGGGCTGGGGCGACCAACGTAATGCTTGAACAGCCAACTGAGCTCGCTCTTGAAGGCCTCTGTGTCACGTACTGATTCATACGCGTTGTTGATGTCGTCCATGACCGCCTTGAGCTCGGGCGGAATGATCTGGCCACCGTACTCTCCAAAATAGCCCTTCTCATCAGGCATGGATGCGAACTCAAAACTCATGGTTGTCCTCCAGCGATTGCATGACGTTGGTTTTCCGCGATTGTAGCCAAAGCGCGGGCCGTACCGCCGTCAGGGCATCAGGCAACCACCAGCATCTGGCTTGCGCGCCACGACGCTCCTGCAGCAAGTCGCACGGGATGCTCTGCCATCGCTGCTTCCACGCAAAGCATGTGCTGCTCTGCATGCGCGTCCATGTCTGCCAGAGCCGCTGCCTTTTCCGGGCCTGGATTCCACACGACCGTGTCTTTGAATCCGCTCTGTCGCAGCGCCAATCGACGCTTCACGTCCTCAAGCTTGAGCACCTCGGGAGCACCGATATAGATGCGGTCACATTCCGGACCAAAACCCAAAGCGTCTTCCGTCTGAAGTGATTCGGCCATCTGCGCGGTGGCGTCCAGATAGCGGCATCCGCCCAGGCCGGAAAGCCGGACAGAGGCAATATCGTCAACGTGCAGGTAGGTATGCAGCGCCAGTGTGAATGAGGCTTGCTGATCGCCTGAATTCTCTACCGACAGACTCACTTCCAGCGACTGATCGGTGAGCCTGACGTCCAGAGTGAGGCGAAACGGATGCGGCCAGACCTCGCGCGTTTGTGCATCGTCTGTCAGTTCGAGGCAGGCCTGAGCGGCCTCGCACTTCAGCCAACGCCAGTTTCTTGTGCGTGCAAATCCATGCTTCGGTAGCTCGCCCAATGTGCCGAACTGCGGAAAAATCACGGGAATGCCACCGCGGATGGATGCTCCCGGCTTGGAATCAGTTTTCGAACTCAGGAACAGGCGGTCTTCGACTTCACCCGCTGGACGCCATGACAGAACATGCCCTCCATTGGCGCAGATCCAGGCTTCGCTGCCCGCTGGTGTGCTGATCCGGCGAATTTCCGCTGACTCAGGAGTATCGAAGGGCTTGGGAGGGTTTTGATGAAGTGTGACCATGTTCGAGACTATAAATTGATTTGCTGAATCCACGCGGATTGGCATTTGCCAATGCCAACGGCCTCGCAACGGGAATAGATCACGGGCGGCGCGCCGATGTATGGTCCATTCAGAAAGCCGAAGCATGCTTCGTGCGCCAGTTTGTTACTGAGGTTTCGTCTGGAGATCAACATGACTCGCCCCCATTGCATCGTCCTTACGGCTTTCTTTTCCTTGTTGCGCGGTCAGGCCTCAGCTCAGCGTCTTTATGACGCCCCCACAACCATGGCCAATCTGGTGTCCGATGCCGGTTTCAAGCACTGAAAGAATCTGGTAAAGAATTTCTACAAGAAAACCAACATTGGCAATGTGTATGCCACGCTCCACACCAACAGCGCGATCAAGAAAGACACTCTGCAGGTGTCCGCGATTTGGGGCGAGAAGAATGACAACGTCATCACCGAGCTGACGCCGCGTCAGCTGGGCAGGCGCTGCGTTGCGTCCTTCGAGCTGATGTTCAATGCAGACGCCTCCTGCCCGGTGATGATGAGCAAGGAACCCGCCTACTCGCAGCTCTACGACCATGTCGGCGTCATTCACGCCGAGTTGGAGAGTGGGTCCCGGAAGTATCTCTACCCCACAGGGGAAAACGGCTGCATGGTGATCTACCGCCACAATGCGGTTGACTGAGCAGCGCGCCAGAACGCCCCTTAAAGCATGTGCTCGGGCTTGACTCGGGATGAACTGGATTCCTGACGCCTGTCTCTGCGACTGGTAAAGCGAAAACTTCGCTCGATAACACCAAAATCATCCCTATACAGAGCGAAGTCACCGCGCCGCCCTCTGAACGTGAGGATGAACTCCTTGCTGTCAAAGATGGTCGCGATGGAATGGCTCTGCATGGCCGAGGCGATACCGTTGTGGACCAGCGCAAATTCAGTGTCAAAGCAGATCGCGTGTTGCAATCCCAGATACTGGCCACGTACACGCGTCACAATGGCATCGGGCGGTATCCCAAAGTGCGCCCGATCACCTGCATGATCCAGCTGCCGATAGACGTAGTGCGCGTATCGCTTCGAGGAAATGCCATCCAGAGACGCGTTCGGCGCGGCCATGAAGACGCCCACTTCCTGCCCCTCTGGTCCCTGCAAGCGCAGCACGGTCCCGGAATTACCGGTAGCAATGATTCTCCAGGATGCGGGATAACGAATCGAGAAGCCGCCCGACTCGCTGATGTGCTCGGGATACTCCGGCCAGGGGCGCTGGTCGGCTTTTTCGCAGGCCAGTCCGGAGACCAGCAGCGAAAGCACCAGCGCTGATCGCCGGACGTGCGCACCAATTGCAGACCTGTCGACATTCAGGCTCATCCTGCCGGCACTCTAACGCGTCAAGACCTTCGACAAAAGTGCGGGGCAATTCGTGGCTCGCCTGCGTTTCCACGCTAAATTTCTGGTGTCGCCTCAACTTCAAAGGGTGCTCATTCTGTAAGCTGTGCCACCCGATGCCGGAATGCAGATTGTTCGCGCCGCGCAATGGCCAAACCGCTAGTCTCCTGGCCCTACTTATTCGGCGGGCCGGCTCACCGTCCGGAGCACATTCCCGGATCACGATGAACCCATGAATTCTGCTCAATCTCTCCGCGGCATCCTGTTGTTCGTCACGGGGCTTTTTTTCTTCGCAAGTCTGGACACCACGCTCAAGGTGCTGTCGGCAGAGTATCCAGTGCCCATGGTCGCGGCGTTGCGCTATTTTGTGAACGTGCTCCTGATGGTGGCTGTCCTTGGGCCAAGTCGCGGGCGTCAGATGATCCAGACCCAGCGTACGGGCTGGGTTGTGGTGCGCGGCCTGACCCTGGCGGGCGCTACGCTGTTCATGGTCCTGGCCCTGCAGAGAATGCCGGTCGCCGAGGCCACCTCCATCGTTTTTCTCTCCCCTCTGGTCGTGGTCCTGATCGCCGGACGCACGCTGGGTGAGAAAGTGGGTATGCCGGATTGGATTGCAGCCTTTGTCGGCTTTCTTGGCATTCTGCTCATTGCCCGGCCCGGTGCCGACCTGGATCTGCTCGGCGTGGCCTACGCCTGCGGCGCCATTGTCGTACTCACCGGGTACCAGCTTCTATCGCGGATTCTGTCGGCGAGTGAACACACCCTGGCGCTGCTGTTCTATGGCGCCGTGACAGGTTCCGTGGTCTTCGGGATGCTGCTGCCGTGGTTCTGGAAAGGCGGCATCCCACCAGCAGGACATATTCTGCTGTTTGTGCTCGCGGGAACTGTTGCAACACTCGGACACTTCCTGTTCACGGCGGCCTACAAGTCGGCCGAAGCTTCGGCACTGGCACCACTGATGTACGTGCAGCTGGTGTGGGCCGGCCTTCTAGGCTGGATTGTCTTTGACCACGTGCCCGACCACTTGAGCATGATCGGCATGGCGCTGGTTGCGCTCGCCGGGGTATCCGTTGGCGTGCGCTCTCACCGGTCCAGGAAAGAAGCAGAGGCCATGCTCGACACCGAGCCCTGAGCCTTGGCGTCAGCGCAGCGGCGAAGTGCGCGCGGGGGGATCAGAAGAAGGGAAGCTGTCATCCAGAGCCTCATCCAGATCTGACTTGATGGATGCACTTGACTTGTCCTTGTCACCGCTCTTGCGTTCCAGCTCGGCATTGTTCTGCAAACGCTTATCCAGGGAATCCTTTTTGGCATCCGGTCCGCGGTCTTCGCGTTCCGTATTTTTATTCTTGCTCATGCTTGTTACCTCTCAGCGGTTGAATGTGAATTTCATCACTCTGGGATCACGCTGATTCGTCTGGAGGTCCGTGCAGGTCCAATTTATCAGCTGGTTTCCTGCAGACCATCAGCATGATCACAACTGCTACGACTACAGACTGCCGGATCGACCATGAACAGGGCATAACGAGTCAGACCGGTGAAGGGTGATACCGCCTCGATTTGGATCATTGAGGTGAACTGTGCCTGTAAGTACCCCGTCATTTGATTGAGCCTTTCCACCACTGACTGGGCTCTGCTTAGAATGCGTGCAGACCTTCACTCGAGTTCACCGCATGCACGACGAAGACGCTGCGCGTTTCACCTCCCTCGTGAGCTCTCCCATCCGGACACCGGCCCGTGAACAGGCCTTGCGCGATTGGCAGACCTACAAACTCGGCCGGCAAGCCGCTCACATAGAGCAGCAGAAGAGGAACGCGCTCGAGCGTTCAGATGGCTGGACCAAGGGGGACTACATCAAGTCGGTGACCGCGCAGGCAATCGACCTTCGCGACGGCGAGTTCACCGACGTGTGCGTTGGCTACGCAGATCTTCGCGGCGTGTGCTTTGACGGTGCCCGCTTCTTGCTGCATAAGCTCCCATGGCGATCACTCAAAGGCTCCAATCTTCATTGCGCAAGTCTGCGCCACATGGACTTGTCCGAGTGCCGCCTCATGGAATCCGACCTTCGAAGGGCCGACTTGTCCGGCTGCAATCTACAGAACGCAGACTTGAGCGATGCCAATCTCGGCGGCGCAATACTCAGCGGCTGCGACCTGCGTGGCGCCCACCTGAGCCGGGCGAATCTGGTAGGCGCTGATCTGGACAAAGCGATCCTGGATGGCGCTCGCGTCTACGGTGTGTCGGCCTGGGATCTCAGAGGCGAACCCGCTTCCTCCCGCAATCTGGTTCTGACCGAACCGGGCTCGCCCGATATCACAACCGATGACATCCAGATTGCGCAGTTCGTCTACCTGCTGATGGACAACCCGCGCATCCGAAATGTTCTGGATACGGTGACCCGCAAGCTTGTCCTGATTCTGGGGCGCTTTACGCCACAACGAAAAGCGCTGCTGGACCAACTTCGAGACGCATTGCGAACGAAGAACCTGGTGCCGATCCTGTTCGACTTTGACAAGGGCGCTGATCGGGATATCACTGAAACCGTCACCCTGCTCGCGCGCATGGCTCGATTTGTCATCGCTGACCTGACTGACCCTGCCAGCATTCCGCAGGAGCTTCACGCCATCGCACCACATCTGTCTGTCCCGATCAGCCTGATCATCGAGCAAGGCCAAACGCCCTACAGCATGGTTCGGGATCTGGCGAAGTATCACTGGGTGCTCAAGCCCTATCGTTATGCGAATGCACAATCCCTACTGTCTGAGCTCGATGTGCAAGTTATTGCTCCCGCTGAAGCCAAGCGCGCTGAACTGGCGCGAAGTCAGCCCGGAGCAGACTGGTAGCCGCTAATCTGGTCCGCGCCCCGGCTGATCATCAAGCCAGAAGCTGGTCCGTTCGAGACTTCCATTGGATCAGCGCCTCGCATTCAGCTGGCGGGGAAACCTTGACCCAAGCCGCGAAATTCACCACGACGTGTGCGTCAATATCGGCCTGGCTCAGTTTCGTACCCACCAGAAAACTGCGTTCACGCAAATGCGTATCAAGCGTATGCATGAAAATGCGCAGCCGGGTCAGGCCTCGCTCTGCCAACTCCGGAATCTGCGGCACATTCTCCGGACCCGGCATTGCACGATCCTTCATGTTGGGGCTGCCGTTTCGCAAGGCTTCGGCTGCTGCGAGAAAGCCCTCCACAAAGATTCGGTGCATCCAGTTCACGATGTGCGCGCGTTCGAGACTATTCGCACCAAAGACAGGTTTGTCTGGAAACTGATCTTCCAGATACTGACAAATGGCAATGACCTCACTCAGACAACTGCCATCTTCGGCAATCAATGCTGGCACCGTGCAACGCGGGTTGATACTACGAAACGGCTCGCGCATCTGGTCCCCTGCGCGAATATTGACGACCTCCACGTCCAGCTCGACTTGCTTGTACCTCAGCATGAGTTCTACCCGCATCGGGCTCGGCGCCCCGGGAAATGTATAGAGCTTCATGGTTGATTCCCCCCAAGGAATAAATGTGTTGAATCCAGAAGCCCTGACAATAGCGGACATCGATCCAAATCGCAGATCTACCTCAAAAAAAAGCGGAGTCCGGAGACTCCGCTTATGTCACCACAGATTACCGTCGAATGATCATTTCACCCGACGGTGCCTGACATGCAGAGCCTAACGCGTTACCAGAACTTGGAATGACGTATCCGCGGGGCTGCCATCCACTGCGCTGAAACATGCAATGTAAAGTCCGTTCGGCTTCCCTGCCCGATCTGCGACGGTGCAAGTCAATGGATCGGTAACGCCAGTGGATAGAGTATGAGGCTGGACAAAAGCCATATAACCCTTGCTCGCCTTGATATTCGTGCACGGCGCTCGAAAGAGAACTTCGTAGTTCCCGGGGGTAAGTCGCGCCGACTCAATCGCACGACCTGAAACCGCCGTGCCATCAGAATTGACCGACGCAGTGCATTGAACAGAACCAAAATTGAGCGGATAAGTCACACCACCTGGTGCGTCTGCAGTGCTCGCACCCGTGTCATTCTGCGCGACAACGTTTCCAGCAAATGAAAAGCCAGCGGCGCATACAAAAGTGGCAATCAACTTCTTCATGTTTACTCTCCCAATACTTGAAGCAAATTAAAAAAATCCTCCATCTCGAGGCCCCTATCTCCCGATAGGTATTTCCATCACGAAAGCTGATACGGCGATTCGTGATTCATAGAAGCTATTCAATAGCACTCGCACGCTCAATAGACCTTTCGACGATTGAGCAAGAAAAGGTGACCCGGTTCTCACCGCAGCTTCCGAGATACTTGAGTCGTCCAGCAATTCTCCAGAGAACTAACGCCACGACCGCATCAGCGACATAAAAAAGCGGAGCCCGAGGGCTCCGCTTTCTTGTCACTAACTGATGCTTGATTACCAGATCAGGGCACGCGCATCACGTTGGGGCCCGTCCACTGAATTCGCAGTGTATTTGCACCGGTATCGCCGTCGTATAAGGCGCCCTGCAACCAGCTGTAACGAAACGACGCCGCACTGACGCTGCCCTTGTACTCACCGCTGCTGAAGTCGTGCGCACCCTGCAATGTGATGTTTTCCGGCGCGCCGTCCGTATCCTGAAGAAACAGCGTCGTTGTTTGCATCGCCGTATTGTATGCACCGGTCCCGGCGGTGGTCAGCCGGCGCGTGGTGGCGTAGTAACCCACCAAATCTCCACGTAGAAACACTCTGCCGCCCGAGTGCTGCCAAGAGCCGCTTGTATCGTCATCAACATGGACGTTGTCCAGCGAGTCCCGCACCAGATTGAATACCACTGCTCCTGCCCAGGTTTGTGTGCTGACGACACAGATGGTGACGACAGCAAACAGCTTGCTTATGGTCTTGAACATTTCCCCGCTCCTTGTATCCATTGTGAAATTGCATGAGGCGCCAAATCATTCAGCGCTGGGATGATTATCGACACACATGCGCCAAGAATCTGGGGCAGTGGAACCTGATATGTGACCTTCCTCACTGAGAAATTGAACATTTTTCTGGGGCGTAGAAGATTGTGTGAACCAGCACACAGCCAGTGCCTGCCGGATCAGTCCAACTCGGCTTGCCGTCTCGTAATTGAAGGGCTTTGATCCTCATGGCATACAGGAACATGCCATGATCATTTTGCATTGATTGCTCTTAAACTTGATCTGCAGCTGGCAGATCGCTCCGTCCATCCATGCCGAGAACGCCATGACGCGCCACATCCTCATTCTGATGCTTGTGCTGAACTTCAATGCAAACGCAGAAGCATTGAGCTGCGATCAAAGCGACATCAATTTTGACCTCACCCGACTGCTGGGCCGCTCTGAAAACATCTGCGAGCAATACGGTGGGAACGTGCTCTTGGTGGTCAACGTAGCCAGTCATTGCGGCTACACACCGCAGTACGAAGGTCTGGAAGCCTTGTACCGAAAGCATCACAAAGATGGCCTGGTCATTCTGGGCTTTCCTTCCGGCGATTTCGGTGGGCAGGAGTTTGATGATGCCGAGAAAATTCAGAAGTTCTGCAAACTGAACTTTGGCGTCAGCTTCCCACTGTTTTCCAGAACATCGGTACGCGGAGACACCGCCAATCCGCTATTCAAACGGCTGGCCGAGAAAACTGGAAGCACCCCCAGCTGGAATTTCAACAAATACCTGATCGACCGAAATGGAAAAGTAGTGATGCACTTCCCCAGCGACATCTCGCCAGAGAGCCCCACATTGCAGGCTGCGCTCAAAGAGTTGCTCTGAGGTATCTTTGGTAGAAATAACCAAGGAGAGAGAAATGTCTGGACGATTGACCCCTCAATTGCGCGCAGGTCTTGCCATTGGTCTGCTGATGCTGTGCTGCACAGGAACGGCGATGGGCGACTCAAAGCCCTGCCCGATCAAGGAGTCAAAGTTTGGGTCCGACGATCAGGTCGGCAATCTCAATCTCCTGACACCCGCAAAAACGCTAGAAGCAGCAAAACTGATCAAGACCGGTAAGACGTATCGCCTGGGAATTGAAACCAACAGCGACACGCCCGCTTATGCGCCGCGATTTTTCTCCATCACTGTCTTGCAACCGGGGCAAACGGGCGGAACGACCGTTGGCCCTACCAAGACCACCTACAACGACGACATCATCACGGGCTGGGTAGGCATCGGCTCTCAGATCGACGGCCTGGGTCATGTCGGTATCGACGGCGTCTATTACAACTGCCATCAGGCTGCGGACTTTGCCAAGACAGATGGCCTGACCCGGCTCGGAATTGAAAACGTCCCCGCCGTCGCCACGCGCGGAATTGTTCTGGATATGGCCGGCTTTCTGGGGGTCGACATCGTCAAGGAGGGCACCGCATTTAATCGCGCCGAGATTGAAGGTGCCATGAAGCGTCAGGGGCTGGAAACCATCGGCTCCGGTGACGTCGTGCTTTTCCATACAGGCTGGAACCAGCTCATTGGCAAGGAAGATAAGCGTTATGCATCGGTTGAGCCGGGCCTGGGTGTCGAGGGAGCGAAGTACCTGGCTTCCCTGGACGTTGCCATGGTCGGCGCGGACAGTTGGGCGGTAGAAGTCATCCCGTTTGAAGAAGGCGCTGGCGTGTTTGAAGTCCATCAGATTCTGCTGGCACAGAACGGGATTCATCTGCTCGAAAACATGAACACCCGCGAACTCGTCGAGGACGAAGCCTGGGAATTCTTCTTCACTCTGGGCGCCGCGCGAATCACCGGTGCGGTCCAGTCCATCATCAATCCAGTGGCCATTCGCTAGCACGCGGCGGGCATCTCAGCGCACCCGAGGCATTCGCATGACTCTCTATAAAGCCAGCCTGACTGCCGTCATCGTCATTTTTAGTGCGGCGTTCATGATCATGATCGTGCCGCCCTTGCTGGAATCTGGCGACGTGATCGGCGCCTTCGCCGCCGGTTTCGTCAATCCCTATGCGTCGGGATACGCACTCGATGTCATCCTGTGCTGGTTCGTGTTGGCACTCTGGGTGATCAAGGAGGCGAGAGAGGACGGCGTCCGGCACGGATGGATCGCGTTGCTGCTCGGCGTCGTCCCGGGTGTTGCTGTCGGATTTGCACTGTATCTATTGATACGCCAGCCGAGGCTCAAGCCGGCAGCTTGAGCGTCCATCAGCCGAGCGTGCTCGCGAATGGCTACACCAGCATCTGCGACACCACGCGCTCACAGCTGCTCTGGCGCATGTAACGCGGAACCGCATAGGTAAACCGGGCCTCGGCCCGCGCGGCCTTGGCGATGCGTGGAATGTCTTCCTTTCTGAGCGCGTCCAGTTTTTCAGGAATCTGGAACGTTCGATTCATCTCGCGAATGCGGGCAATAAACAACCGGGCGCGTTCCTCCACTGACATCTGCTCATCACCAATGCCGCATTCACGTGCCAGACGCGCAAGGCGTTTCGCACACTTGGGCAATGAATAATCGAGCACATAGGGCATCACGATGGCATTGGCCCGTCCATGGGGCACGTGATATAGCGCGCCGAAATTGTGCGCGATCCCATGTACGTATCCGACCCCTGCCTGTGTGAATGCCTTGCCCGCGAGATGAGAGGCACGCGCCATCGCCTGACGTGCTTCAAGATTGCTGCCGTCCGCTACTGCTGTTTCGAGATGGGCGAGTATCAGGCGCACCGCCTCCAGGGCGAGTACGTTGGTTCGTCGCATCGCATTCTGAGAGATGAACGCTTCCACTGCGTGGGTCAGCGCATCCATGCCCGTCGCTGCGGTTGTGTCGGGTGGCACGCCCAGCATCAATGATCCATCCAGCGCAGCGGCGCGCGGCATCAGGCGCGGGTCCATCAGCGGCAGCTTGCGCTGCCCTTCCACGTCGGTCACCACGGCGGCAATGGTGACTTCCGAGCCGGTGCCCGCGGTGGTCGGAATCGCGTAAAGGGGCAGCATGCCGCGCGTAATGCGAAACATGCCCGCCATCTTCAGGATGGATTTGTTATTGCGACCACGCGCCGCCACTACCTTGGCCGCATCAATACAGGAACCACCCCCCAAAGTCAGCACGGCGTCGCAGTGGTTTTCCTTGAGCACACTGACCGCTGCCTCGATGCTCTCGACGGTCGGGTCAGGCCTGACCTCGTCATGGATCGTGACCTTCACCCCGCCCGCTTCCAATTCGCGCACCAAAGGATCAATCAGCCCGGTGCGAACCGGTGTCTTGCTAGTCACCAGCAAGACAGACTTGTGGCCCTTCTTGATCAGATAACGGCAGAGTTGGATCGATGGTGTCTCTCCCTCGAACACCTTTGGCCATCGAAACGGCATCACGGCCGCGCCGGCCTTAAGCCCCTTCATCGAAATACCGTGAACGTAGGGCTCCAGACGGTTCTGAAGGAAAGTGCGAACAGGCATGGCGAACTCCTCTAACGGCGACTGAGACGAGCATCAAAGCAGCTTAGGCCGGTTCCCCGACTTTTCAGCGGCGCATTACTGTGGGCAGGCAATCTCGAGCATTGTCTTATGAATCCAGAAGGAACGTGACAGGCCACCCATGGCGTCAGGCCGTGGCACGAAGTTTCTTGGTTTTCCGAATGCCCGATGCGTTGTCAACCAGGCTGCACAGGAAGGCCCACAAGCCGGACTCGCGGGGCTTGGGTTCACGCCCCCTGCCGATGCGTCGCAGCTGACGGGTGTACCAGGTCACTTCCATGATCGCCATGCGATCCACCGGCGCGATACCAGTCTTGATGGGCCGGACGCGCTGCTGCGGATCCTCACCATTGAGCAGCCGCATGGAAACGTCTGGTTCTATGGCCAGAAGTCGTGCAATTCCGCACAGATCCAGAGCACCGGAAGCCAGGGCTTCCTGCATGCCGGCGTGCGTCCGGAACCCTCCAGTGACCATCAACGGTGTGTTGGGAATGCGGCCGCGAACCTTTTCCGCAAACTCCAGGAAATAGGCTTCGCGTTTGCGCGTGGAGGCCTTGACGCCGGTCATGGCCGGCGCCTCATAAGTGCCGCCCGATATTTCAATCAGATCGATCCCGGCTTCTGAGAGGGCCTGCATGACATCCAGCGACTCTTCTTCGGTGAAACCACCCCGCTGGAAGTCAGCCGAATTCAGCTTGATGCCGATCGAAAAATCAGCGGACGTTGCATCGCGCATGGCCCCCAACACGCGCAAGACAAAGGCACGGCGCTTTTCGCTGCTGCCGCCCCACTGATCCTCACGCAAGTTGGTTAGGGGCGACAGGAACTGGCTGACCAGATATCCGTGCGCGCCATGAATCTGCACACCATCGAAGCCTGCCTTCTGTGCGATGTTCGCCGCTCGCGCAAAGCGCGCGATGATGTCTTCAATTTCATCTGCCGTCAGTTCGCGCGGAGCAGCAAAGAATGGCCGCATCGCCTCGCTGAAAGGGACTGCCGATGGCGCCACGTTCTGCTTGTTCAGCCCCTTGGGCGACTGCCGACCGGGGTGATTGATCTGCATCCAGATCTGCGAGCCGTGCGCCTTAGCCGCCGAAGCCCACTGGCTGAGCAGGGCAAGATCTCGCTCATCTTCCAGAACCACGTTGCCTGGTTCACCCAGCGCACGCCGGTCAATCATGACGTTGCCGGTAATGATCAGGCCGGTACCGCCTTCGCCCCATCGTTGATAAAGCCGCACCAGTTCAGGTGTGACCTGATTGCCCATGGTGCCCATGGCCTCGCTCATGGCGGATTTCGCAATGCGGTTGGGCAGCGTAGTGCCATTCGGCAGCTTGAGTGATTCGGTCAATTTAGCGGTGGACATCCATCATCCTTGCGTTGGAAGTATGTAGAAAGAACCTGGCCACGATATCGTTCTGGCCAGTGAAATCAGTGGCCGAAGCGCCTGCACGGAATCATATGCACCCAGATTCCGTGCGCATTTGCGCAAGACAACAGCCAAGACCATAAAACGCTAGACCAGTTCTCCGGCCGAAAGCAGCTTGCCCAGCTCCTGCGCGCCCCCAATGAGCTGACCTTTGTGGAAGACCATTGGGAACGTGGGCCAACCTGTCCACATCTTCAGTGCATTGCGCCTGCGCCAGGCCTTGAGGTAACTGCCGTACTCAAGGTAGTGATAGGCCATTCCCGCGTCATCAAGCAGTTTTCGTGCTTTCTTGGGCATGGGGTTCTGCGCCATGCCAACGACAACAATGTCGTGCGCATCGACTGCGGCCGAGACTTCTTCGACGATATCGCGGTGATTGGATGACACTACGTCGCGAATGGCAGGGTGCAGCCGCGATTCTTCTAGGATGATACGGGGCATGTGGATGTCCGGCTGGAGATGAGGCGTGCAGTATCTGCGCCTGCTCCGGGGCAAAACAATGTCGCGGCGGACGCAGCGAATTGGCGGCTCATCGCACGAGGCGGCTCCGCCTAGCCGCAATTTCAGGATTCAGCGACTATCCGTATTTCCTCAGGTCCACAGCGCACGACCTGACCGACCCGAATCTTGGCCGTCTTGCGCGACTCGATCTGGCCATCGACCTGCACCTGCCCTTCGGCCACCAGACGCTTGCCAGCCCCTCCGCTGTCGCAGACGCCGACCAGTTTGAGCAACTGATTCAGCTCGATGTACTCGCCGTGGAGAGGAAACTCGGTCGTGCTCATATGAAAGGTCCGCAAAAAATTGTCACTGATAGAGCACGATCTTACGCTTGCTGCATTTGATGAAGTGGCGCCGAATCGGGAAGGCCTCCGGCAAAACCGTGTTGAAGCCCTGAGCTAGACCGTTACAGCAACTCTGCGCAGCAAGGACCGGGCAAAAGCCGCGCCGATCACCATGATGACCGGGCCGGATACCCAGAACACGATGGCAATACCCAGCGTATCCACCACCGAGGCCGCGGCCAGAATGCCCACGGACTGGCCAAGAAAGATGCAGGCTCCGAACAATGCCGTCGCTGTGCCGCGAACCTTGGGCGCCATCTGTGTCGCATGCGTCTGCAAGGTCGCATGGAGCATGGTGAAGCCCAGGCCACCCAGCAGGCAGGCCGGCATGGCCCAATGCCACGACGGCAGCAGTACCAGCGCGAGCAAGCTGACGCCCATCAGGCTGGCGCCGCCCAGGCTCAGGCCTCGTTCGCCCAGGCGGGCAACCATCCGACGCGCCTGACTGGCGTATACCAGCCCGCCCAATGAGAACAGCGCGGTGACCGCCGCCGCATGCTTGAGGCTCAGGTCAAACCGCTCATGCAGGAAGGCTGGAATGAAGGTCATGCCGGCAAATGCAAAAGCACCTTCAATCGCAGTGATCAACAATATCCAGCGTGCCCATTTCTGCGACAGCACCTGACGCACCTTGGCCGAATAACTCTGGCTTTCACTATCCAGAGCAGCCGGATCATGTCGGCTTCGCCCCATGACGATCATCATGGCGCCGATCAACGCGAACGCTGCCGCGACCAGAATAAAAGCCCATCGCCAGCCGGCACTGTCGGCCAGGGCGCCAGCCATCCATTGCCCGAACGAAATACCCAGCAAGGTTGCCACCATGACGTGTCCGAGCACTTCCTGTCGCCGTTCGTAGCTGACCGAATCTCCGACCCAGGCCAGGGTCAGCGGGATGATCCCTCCCGCTGTCGCACCTGAAAGGGTGCGCGCCGCAACCAACGACTCCCAATTTCCCGACCAGGCCGCGAGGGCATTGCCCAGCACACAGGCGACCACCGCACAGGCGATCACGCGAAACTTGCCGAAGCGGTCTCCGAGCGGCCCGAACAATAATTGGAAGAATCCGTAAGCCACGGCGAACGAGGAAACGGTGAGCGCTGCATTGCCGGTACTGATATCAAAAGAGGCCGAGAACGCGGGCAGCAGCGGATCGCACAGACGCATGGACGCCATGCTCACAAACGCCGCTGCGCACAGCACCAGCAAGCCGGCGCGGTCAAATGTCTCGGCAGCAGCCTTCATAAGGATGTTCGAATTCGGTTTGGAACAGACATGGCGTCAGCAGGCGCTTGGGTTCACATCATTGAATGGCCCTGCAGCGCGCGATTCTATACAGAGTCGGCGGATGAGCGAATCCAATCTCGGACTCAGCGAGCCAGTTCCTTCTCCTGAATGATCAGTGCCGCAATTTCCTCGATCGACCGTGAAGCGGAGCTCACAAAGGGAATGTTGTTGCGCTGGAACAGGCGCTCACTTTCCCGGATCTCGTAAGAGCACTGCTCGAGCGAGGCGTACTTCGAGTCCGCCCGCCGCTCGCTGCGAATCTGGTGCAGTTTCTCGGCATCCGAAGTCAGGCCAAAACACAGACTCTCGAACCCCTTCAGAGACTTGGGCAAGCGGCCCTGTTCCAGATCATCTTCGGTGATCGGAAAATTACAGGCAAAAATGCCGTGCTGAAGGGCCAGATAAAGCGTCGTGGGCGTTTTGCCACAACGCGAAGGAGCAATCAGAATCACCTGCGCATTGGCCATGTCGCGCGTCGACTGCCCGTCGTCATGCTCCATCGCAAAATTCATGGCTTCGATGCGGGCATCGTAGCGACGTGAGTCGGCAACGCCGTGCGCCCTGCCCTGCGCGTGCGTCGAGGTCTGGTTCAGTTCCGCCTCGATGGTGTGGATATAGGTATCAAACAGATCAATGAAAAGCCCCTTGCAGGTGCGCAGCACGGCGCGCACTTCCTCGTTCACCGTAGTGGAGAATATGAGCGGCCTGGGGCCAGATACGGCCAGAAAATCAATGTACTGAACCGTGTTCTGCGCCTTTTCAACTGTATTGATGAAAGGCAGCGTGCTTTTCTTGAAATCGATTCCGTCGAACTGGGTCAGCAATGTAGTACCCAGCGTTTCGGCAGTGATACCGGTGCCATCAGATACGAAATAGACGGTTTGCATGAAGGTGATCCAGTTCGAGAATCCGGACAGTGTCATGCCAAAGCCGCGCAGGTGCCAAGCGACAATACTGTCGACCCCGTCACGCCACAGGCCTTGCATTGATGCTCAAGCGAGACTTTTGTGACTAAACACGGCAAACCGCTCTTGCTTTGCGAACCACGAAATCGCAAAAAGGAATGCGTCCGTGCCGGACGGTCACCGCCGCGATGCGGTTCGCGATTCACGACAGGGAGCCATACCCAATGGACGTCAACAGGGGATTCACCATGCTGCTGCCCTTGGCAGCAGCGCTATGTCTGCTCAACGCCAAAGCCCGGGCCGACAGCCTGCCCGTCGGCGGTGCGGCCGTTGATAGGGTGAGCCATGTCCAGTGCGGGTCGCCGACAACTTTCGTGACGCTCGCTCATCCGGGCGCTGACGCGGATGCCGCCAAGGGACCTGCGCGCGGCAAGACCCCGGCGATACGGGCGATAGCGGTTCGCCGCGGTCGCTCCTGATTGCCCTGCCCTGGCTGGAGCAAGCTGTCAGCTCGCAAAACTGCGCCGGCCCCCAGTCAAATGTTTGGGGTGAAAGCGGTTCCGGAGATCAAAGGCAGAACAAGAGGCCGAGCCCGGTTAGAATTCCCGACCTCGGCGCCGGTTGACGGCCCGATCCCGACTTTCAAAGAAAAGGAATTTCAAGCGTGAGCTCTCAGGTTCTCTGGTACTCCAATCTGCGTATGGGTGATGTCGAGGTTGTTGGCGGCAAGAACGCCTCGCTCGGCGAAATGATCTCCAATCTGGCTGCTTCCGGCGTGAAGGTGCCGAATGGTTTTGCAACAACAGCAGAGGCTTACCGCGAGTTTCTCAAGTACGAGGGACTGGACCAGAAAATCAGTGATCAGCTCAAAGCGCTCGATATCGAAGACGTTGAGGCGCTCGCCGTTGCCGGCAAGGCCATCCGCGCAGCGGTGGTCAAGGCGCCGTTTCCGGAACGGCTCGAAAAGGAAATCCGCGAAGCGTATGCCGCGCTGGTCGAGGAATCCGGCACCGAAATCTCCGTTGCAGTGCGCTCTTCGGCCACCGCGGAGGATTTGCCCGACGCCTCCTTTGCCGGTCAGCAGGAAACCTTCCTCAATGTCACCGGCATCGACAACGTGCTGCATGCGATCCGCGAGGTATTTGCCTCGCTGTTCAACGATCGCGCGATCTCCTACCGGGTTCATCACGGTTTTGCCCATGACATCGTTGCCTTGTCGGCTGGTGTGCAGCGCATGGTTCGATCCGACAAGGGCTCGTCGGGCGTGGTGTTCACCATGGACACCGAATCCGGCTTTCGTGATGCCATCTTCATCACCGCTTCCTATGGCCTGGGCGAAGCTGTGGTTCAGGGCGCGGTCAACCCGGACGAGTTCTACGTTTACAAGCCTGCCCTGCGGGCCAAGCGCCCCGCCATCCTCAAACGCAATGTGGGCTCCAAATCCAAGAAGATGGTGTATTCGGTAGAGCGAAAGCTCGGCCGCACTGTTGAATTTGTACCGGTGTCCACCGAAGAACGCGGCGTCTACTGCATCACCGACAAAGACATTGAAGCCCTTGCGCGCCAGGCACAGATTATTGAGGACCATTACGGCCGCCCAATGGACATCGAGTGGGGCAAGGACGGCGTAGACGGGCAGCTGTACATTCTCCAGGCCCGTCCTGAAACCGTGCAGAGCCGCAGCTCAAGCAACGTATTGCGCCGCTACAAGCTCAAGGACAGCGGCAAGATCCTGACCGAGGGCCGCGCCATCGGCCAGAAGATTGGTGCCGGCAAGGCCCGCTTGCTGACCAATCTCAACCAGATGGTGCGTGTACAGCCGGGCGACGTGCTTGTCACCGACATGACCGACCCCGATTGGGAACCGGTCATGAAACGGGCCAGCGCCATTGTCACGAACCGCGGTGGCCGCACCTGTCACGCGGCGATCATTGCGCGCGAACTGGGCATTCCCGCCGTTGTGGGTTGCGGCGATGCCACCCAGGTGCTGGAAGACGGCCAGGAAATTACGGTGTCCTGCGCAGAAGGCGATACCGGGCACATCTATGACGGCCAGATCGATTACTCGGTAGACGAAATCGCGCTGGACAAGATGCCGGATATCCCGGTCAAGATCATGATGAACGTGGGAACGCCGGAGCAGGCTTTCGACTTTGCCTCCCTACCCCATCACGGCGTCGGACTCGCGCGTCTCGAGTTCATCGTCAACCGGCAGATCGGCATTCATCCGCAGGCCTTGCTGGACCTCGATCAGCAGGCGCCAGACGTTCGCCGCCAGATCAACGCAATGATCAGCGCCTATGCCAGCCCGCGCGACTACTTCGTGAAACGCCTCGCCGAGGGCGTCTCCACCATTGCCGCGGCCTTCGCGCCAGAACCGGTGATCGTGCGCATGTCGGACTTCAAGTCCAACGAGTATGCAAACCTGGTCGGCGGCAAGAAGTACGAACCGCACGAAGAAAACCCGATGCTGGGCTTCCGCGGTGCTTCGCGTTACATCTCGCCTGAATTCCGCCCCTGTTTTGACATGGAGTGTGAGGCTCTGCGCTTTGTCCGAAATAACATGGGGCTGACCAACGTCAAAATCATGATTCCGTTCGTACGCACATTGGGCGAAGCCAAGCGCGTCAACGAGATCCTGGCTGAGAACGGCCTGAAGCGCGGTGACAAAGGCCTGGAAGTCATCATGATGTGCGAGCTGCCGAGCAACGCCGTTCTTGCCGAACAGTTCCTTGAGCACTTCGATGGCTTCTCCATCGGCTCCAACGACATGACCCAGCTGACCCTGGGCCTGGACCGTGACTCTGGCCTGATCGCGCACCTCTTCGACGAGCGTGACGAGGCAGTCAAGGCCATGCTGCATATGGCGATTCAAGCTTGCCGCAAGAAGGGCAAGTACGTGGGCATTTGCGGCCAAGGCCCCAGCGACCACCCGGAACTAGCCAAGTGGCTGCTTGAAGAAGGTATCGAATCCATGTCGCTGAACCCGGATACCGTCGTTGAAACCTGGATGTTCCTGGCAGGTCAGAGCCCCGAGTGAGCTTTCGGCGGCTGAGTGGCCTGCTGGTCAGGCCACTGTTTCTGATTGCTGGGCTGACAGCCTGTCAGCCCAGCGGTGCCAGCTTCGATTATTGGGTTCTGGCCCTGTCCTGGTCGCCAGAATACTGCGCATCCGACGACGCACGACCCGATTCGCAGCAATGCAGGAAGCAACACGATTTCGTTGTCCACGGGCTCTGGCCACAGTTCGAACAGGGATATCCGGAGTTCTGTGATCCCGACTCCCGCATTGACGGCGCCATCGCCGACCGCCTTCAGCCCCTGATTCCGGACCGCGGTCTGGTCTTCCACCAATGGCGCAAGCACGGCACCTGTAGCGGCCTGTCACCAGAGGCCTACTTCGATACGCTCGAAGCCGCCGCTGGCGCAGTCAAGGTTCCGATGCGCGCCATTCGCGGCGCACAGATCAAGCCCTCCTCGCGTCAGGAACTGGAGCAGGAATTCATTGACCTGAATCCCGGTTTATCTGCAGATGCCATCACGTTTCATTGCAAGCGTTCTCGTCTGAGAGAAGTGCGCATCTGCCTGGATCACTCGCTCAAGCCCCGCAGTTGCGGCTCAGATTTGCGCGAAGCCTGCGGCCGCAATCTGAGTGTGCGCCCGAATCGCTGATCGCGGAATCACCGCAGCAGTCGCCCCAGAAGGGCTCCAAGCCCAAGCAGAACCACAACCAGCAACGCCCGCGGCATGACCAGGCTCCAGGCCAGAAACTGCACCTCGACCATGGTCAGGTTCTGCACGGAAAAGATCGCCACGAGAACGGCGATCAGAATGAACAAGGTTCGCTGAACAATTTTCATCGGGCCTGCCTCTATTGGGTTGTAGTGGGCTCAGCATCAGCCCGCTCGAAATGATCGAAGCGGGCTGATGCCGGCAGACGCTTAGTACTGCGCAGGCAAAGGGCGTGGCGCGTCTGACACATCCCTGCGCTGGGCCTTGGCGGCCGGTTCATGAGGATTGACCGTGGCTCGGTACGCCAGTTCCGAGGCCTGCATCTTCTGGCGGCCCGATTCAATCAGGCGACCCGACTCGGCCATTTTGAGCTCTGCTTCACGTATCCCTGCACGTCCTTCTTCAGCGAGTTCGGTACCGTCTCCAAGCATTTCAAGGCCATCCTCCCAGCGACTCGCGATGTCTTCAAGCTTGTCTGCTTCCTTGCGAACGTCCTTGGGCGTACTCGCACCACCCAGCACACGGACCGCTGCACGATAGGCGGATTGCTGACCTTCGATCTGGGCCCGAGCCGTGTTGACTCGGCTGTCACCCTTGCGCATGGCCGCCTCACTCTCCTTGAGATCATCGCGGGCCTGATCACGCATTTTCTCGCCCTTGCTCATTTGCTCGTGACCTTCTTCCCAGCGTTCGGCAATCCCGTTCATATGCGAGCCTTCAGCTCGTAGATTGTCCGAGAAGCGCGCCTGGCCAGAGCTGGCACAGGCTCCCAGAAGCAGCGCTGGCGCCAGCAAGATGCCTTTGGTGATCCATTGCTTGCCTGACGTTGTATTCATTTGATTCGACTCCGGTAAATGCCCACCAAGTGCGGGCCAGACACATTCTCCGGCTCATATATACTTCCGTACAGCGAATTTTATTGCACGATTACATCGATTTTATCTATATATGGACATTACCCTGGCGAGAACCTTCATTGCCGTTACTGAGCAGGGCAGTTTTGTTGATGCTGCCGAGCACCTGCACGTCACGCAGTCCACCGTGAGCACGCGAATCAAGACACTGGAGACGCTGCTTGGCCATTCCGTGTTCAAACGCAGCAAGGCCGAATGCGTACCCACGCCAGCAGGTCTGCGGTTTGATCGATATGCACGTACGCTCGTCCGTGTGTGGGAAGAAGCCCGGCAGCAGGTGGGCATTCCAGAAGGCTTCGAACGCGCCCTCTCCATCGGCAGCCAGCATGGTCTGTGGCAATGCCTGCTGATCCCCTGGCTTCCCGAGTTGCGGGCAGCACACCCTCTCATTGCCATACGCGCGCAGGTTGCTGCGGGCCAGCATCTGCTCTCGGGCCTGCAAGAGGGTGTGCTGGACTTCGCCGTGATGTATCAGCGCCATGCCGCCAACAGTGTCCAGGTGGAGAAACTGGTCGAGGACGAACTCTTGCTCGTCACCACCGATCCGGCTGGTCACTACGCTGACCGTTATGTGCTGCTGGATTGGGGCGAAGAGTTTCGCATGTTTCATGCTGAGCATCACCCGCACCTGAACACTGACGGCCTGTCCTTGTCCATCGGCTCGCTGGGCATTGAATTCCTGCTGCGCCACCAGCGCTCTGGTTACGTACCTCATGTGGTGGCGGCAGCGCATATTGCCTCCGGAGCCCTGCGCGTTGTCCCATCTGCGCCAAGGCTTCCCTACCCGGCCTATGTCGCATGGCGGCGAGATTATGGAGATACGCAACTCATGACGTCCGTGGCAACGTCCCTGAGAAATTCTGCTCTGGCCCTGCTGCGCAGAGTGGTGGGAGAGCGGCGACAGCGGGTTCGAACATGACATCCAACCTCGTCCTGAGCCCAAGGGCGAATCGCTGCGGTTCAATATCAAGGAAGGCCCATACCTTGGCACGAGACATGCACCGGCAGATTCAAATCCTGCTACCGGGTCATGTAGCGAACGCCGACCGCTGTGTGATCTCGATCACAGTGTGGGCACAGCACTCACTGGCCATTCACGTCGGCTGACCTACAGTGGAGCCGCACACCGAATCCATACGGCGAGAGTCGTGAAGGAAGTTTAAAGAATGACATCGGGGCAGAGCATGCAGCGCGACCCAGACGCGAAATTCAGCAATAAGACGACACAAGTCTCTGAATCGAAATCTAAATTCGATGCTTTCACAGAAGCCTCTGGAGCCCCCCGGGGTTCGCAAACCTCCGATCTGTACCGCCAGATCTTCGATCACCATCCGGGCGCGATCATGGTGATCGCCGCCAATGGGCAAATTGTTCAGGCCAATGCCTACTGCGAGAAGCTGTTCGGCTACGCCCGCGGCAGCCTGCCAGGCCTATCGATTCGGGACCTGGTGCCCGAAGCGCTGCGGTCCAAGCTGATCCGACCAGGTAAAAAAATTACAGCGGGTCACTCGCAAACAACTCACGGTGCCAGAAGCAAGCTTGCAGGCCGGAGTAAGGACGGCAGCGAATTCCCTGTTGAATTCAGCTTGAGCCCCATGTCAACGGGAGACAGCGATCTCGTTATCGCGTCCATACGCAATGTCGCTGAGCGACGCCGCATGGACGAGAGATTCCGGGAGATTGTCGAAACGGCGCCCAACGCGACCATTCTGATCCGGCAGGACGGCGCGATCGACTTGATCAATGCCCAGACAGAGAAACTGTTTGGCTACAAGCGATCTGAGCTGCTCGGCCAGCCGGTGGAAATCCTCATCCCCAAACAAGTACGGCAGAGCCACCCTGCGCTGCGAGACCACTTCTTTCGCAACCCCGGCGCCCGCTCCATGGGTTCTGGCCGTGATCTTTTCGGCCTGACCCGCGATGGACGTGAAGTCCCCATCGAAATTGGCCTGAGTCCCATCAAGACATCCGAGGGCATGTTCGTTCTGGCAGCGGTCATTGACATCACCGAGCGCAAAAAACTGGAGGATCGCTTTCGCAAGGTGGTTGAAGCTGCGCCCAACGCCATGATCATGATTCGTCGTGACGGCACCATTGAACTGATCAATACCCAGACCGAAAAGCTGTTCGGCTATTCACGGGCGGAGTTGATTGGGCAACCTGTAGAAATGCTCGTGCCGCGCCACGTACAGACAGCACACCCGAAACTGGTCGAAAAATATTTCGAAAACCCCGGTACACGGGCGATGGGCTCTGGCCGCGACCTGTTCGGGCTGACCCGCGACGGCAGGGAGGTTCCAATCGAAATTGGCCTGAACCCAATTGAATCCGACAATGGCAGCTTTGTCCTGGCCTCTGTGATTGACATTACGGAGCGCAGGCGAGCGGCCAAGATTCAGGAAGAGCTCAACCAGTCTCTGGCCCGACAGGTCGAAGAAACCAATCTTGCAATGAGCCGCCTTCAGGACACACAGGAGCAATTGATTCTTGCAGAAAAAATGGCGTCACTTGGCGGACTTGTCGCCGGTGTTGCACACGAGATCAACACGCCTGTTGGCATCGGCGTCACTGCGGCATCGCATCTGTTGGATGAAGCAAAGAGAGTCAATCAGCTGTCATCAGACGGCAAGCTGACGCGCAAGGAGTTCGACAAATTCCTGGCACTGAGCCAGCAGTCTGGCCAGATGCTTCTGAGCAATTTGCAACGGGCTGCCGAGCTGATCCAGAGTTTCAAACGCGTCGCCGTCGATCAATCGACGGACGAGCGCAGGCAGGTCAATCTGGGGCGGTATATCGAGGAGATCATGCTCAGCCTCAAACCCCGTCTTAAAGTGTGCCAGCACCAGATACATATTCAATGCGATGAGGATATCGACATCCGCACAGTCCCCGGAGCGTGGTCACAGGTGATGACGAACCTGATCCTCAATGCGGTCACGCATGCGTGGCCGGCGGGCACGCAAGGCGTTCTGACAATCAATGCGGTCAAGCAAGGATCAGGGGCAAGCCTGAGTATTTCTGACAATGGAGCAGGCATTGCTCCGGAGGTTTTGCCAAAAATCTTTGACCCGTTTTTCACTACAAAGCGGGGTCAGGGCGGCACAGGCCTTGGGCTGAATATTGTTTTCAATCTGATCACACAGACTCTTGGTGGCAGCATTGATGTCACTAGCGCCGCGGGAGAAGGTACGACGTTCACCATTACAACAACTCGATGAGCATCATGAGGAGAGATCATGAAAAATGACGAAGATTTCTTGATGGACTTTGCGCCGGATCATCCACCTACCAGCGGACCCGGCAACAATGCCGAGCCCTGGAAAATCATGATCGTTGACGACGAGGAAGAAGTACACGCCGTAACGACGCTGGCATTGCAAGGTTTTGAGCTGCATGGTCGCGGACTTGAGTTTCTCCATGCCTACTCTGGCGAAGCGTCAATCGAAATGCTTCGCGAGAACCCGGACACAGCCTTAATCCTGATGGACGTGGTGATGGAAACCGAGCACGCCGGTCTGGATGCGGTAAAGCAGATTCGACAGGAACTTGATAACCACTTTGTTCGCATCATCCTGCGGACAGGCCAGCCGGGTCAGGCACCGGAACGCGAGGTGGTGTCAACCTACGACATCAACGACTACAAGGAAAAGACTGAACTCACGGCTACCAAGCTATTCACCTTGATGCACACCGGCCTGAGTCTGTACCGCGAACTGGTCGCCATGGACCGTTCGCGACAAGGGTTGGAGAAAGTGATTGCGGCCTCATCCACAATTTTTGAACTGAAGTCGTTCTCACAGTTCGCGAAGGGCGTTCTGCAGCAACTTGGCGCGCTGCTCTATACACGCCGCGACGCCATGATCGTCACCGAGGGCATCACTGCCTCTATCGACGATAGCGGCGAATTCAAGGTGCTTGTAGGCGTAGGACAATATGAAAAAGCGGAGGGAGCAAACGCGCCAGACGTGCTCGATCCGGAGGGCCTGCTGCTGATCAAACGCGCGCTCAAATCCCGATCCCCCCAAATTTCCGACCGCCATTTCGCTCAGCACTTTGTCACGAAGAACAACAATCACTATGTCGTCTACCTCGCAACCGATTCCAGGATTGACCCGGATGATGAGCAGTTGGTGGAACTGTTTTGCCAAAGCGTCGGCCTCGCATTCGAAAATATGGGCCTGCATGAGGAGGTCGTACAGTCACAGCGACAGATGATCATGTTGCTAAGCGGCTCCATTGAGGAACGTTCCACAGACCTTCGGAATCACGTAGAGCGTGTAGCAGGCTATTCGGAGCTGTTGGGACGCTTGTATGGCTTGCCCGAAGAAGATGTGGAACTGTTATCTGTCGGCGCTGCCATGCATGACATTGGCAAGATCTCCGTACCAGAAGCGATTCTCAACAAGCCGGGACGGCTCACCGACGAGGAGCGAGCCGAGATGGAATTGCATGTTGAGCGCGGCGACAAACTGCTGGAAGGACAGTCCGGCGAAATTCTCAGCACGGCGCGGATTGTGGTGAGCCAACACCACGAACAATGGAACGGCCGCGGTTATCCCCTTGGTCTTAAAGGAGAAGGCATCCATCTTTATGGCCGGATTGCCGCTATCGCGGATGTATTTGATGCGCTGACGACAACCCGTTGCTACAAGCAACCCTGGCCAATAGAGGATGTGATGTCGTATTTCCGGAAACAAGCCGGCGTCCAGTTCGATCCGGATCTGGTTCGCCTGTTTCTCGCGAACATCGACGAGGTCTTGGCCATCAAGGCCAGACTCAGTGTGAAATCGAGCCGGACGGTGCCGGATTCGCCGCGCCAATAGCCCTCGAAGGCCTATCAGCAGCCGGATGGAACCATTTTCCGGCCTGCTACGTGTTCACATCTGACAACACTCAAGGAGTGTTGGTACTGGTTATTCAACCTGTTTCCAGCATCCGTCAGTGAACGATTTTCAGTGGTGTTACTTCCTGCGCGTGGCAGACCTTCCGCAATAGGCCTGCCACGCGATTTTTTTGCCTCCGGAAGTACCCCAACGCTGAAGCCGCGCGTCGTGCAGGCTTATGAACGTGCTGCCTGATTCGGGCTAGACTGGTTTCCGGTTTCATGGAAATCAGGGTATTGCGCATGAAAGAGCAGGTAAAACATCAAGTTGCGACGCAGCTTTCAGAGAGAAGCTCATGAGCTGGACACCCGCAGCCTGGCAATCCAGGACAGCTGTGCAGCAGCCCAATTACCCTGATCCAAAGGAACTCGCAGACGCGCTTGCCCAACTGAGCACGCTCCCCCCGCTCGTCACATCATGGGAGGTCGAAGCCCTGCGTGCCCAGCTGGCAGATGCCCAGGACGGCCATCGCTTTGTGCTTCAGGGCGGCGACTGCGCAGAGTCCTTCGACGAATGTCGACCGGATCTGATTACCAACCGCCTCAAGGTCTTGCTGCAGATGTCCCTGGTTCTGAGTCACGGCATGAAGACCCGCGTCTCCCGAATTGGACGATTTGCGGGGCAATACGCCAAGCCGCGATCAACAGACACCGAGACCCGCGACGGCGTTACCCTGCCCGCGTATCGCGGCGATCTGGTCAACGCTTCGGCCTTCGAAGCCCAGGCCAGGCGCCCAAACCCGGCGAGGCTGATCGAAGGGCATATGCGCTCAGCCATGACCATCAACTTTGTTCGCGGGCTGATTGATGGCGGTTTCGCGGACCTTCATCACCCTGAATACTGGGACCTGGCCTGGGTCAAGCAGTCACCGTTGGCACGCGAATACCAGGCGCGCGTTGATGCCATTGGGGACTCCCTGCGCTTCATGGAGCGACTGGCCGGGACAGATCTTCACGAGTTCAATCGCGTCGATTTCTTCACCAGTCACGAAGCCTTGCTGCTGTGGTACGAACAGGCGCAAACCCGCCAGGTGCCGCGTAAGAGCGGCTGGTACAACCTGTCAACGCACTTCCCCTGGATTGGGATGCGTACGGCCGATCTGGCCGGTGCGCACGTGGAGTACTGTCGCGGCATCCGCAACCCTGTCGGCGTGAAGATTGGTCCGGCGATCGATAAAAAATGGCTGCTCGGGCTTTGCGAAACCCTGAATCCGGACCGCGAGAAAGGCCGAATGGTGCTGATTCACCGAATGGGTGCTGGTCAGATCGAGTCGCATCTGCCGAGCCTGATCGAGGCTGTCTCAGACGCAGGCCATCCGGTGCTATGGATGTGTGACCCCATGCATGGCAACACACACAGCACTGCAAATGGCACCAAGACCCGCAGCTTTGACGATGTGCTGTCGGAGCTGACGCAGGCACTCAACATTCACCGGAAGTGTGACTCGCATCTTGGCGGCGTCCACCTCGAGCTGACCGGTGAGGACGTCACCGAGTGCCTTGGCGGTGCACGCAATCTCACCGAGGCCGACCTGGCGCGGGATTATCGCTCGCAGGTCGATCCTCGACTGAATTACGAGCAGGCGCTGGAGCTGTCCCTCAAGCTGGCAGCATTAGGACGATAAGCCCTTCTGGCCCGACCTCAGACCAGTCCGCGATCCTGAAGCTCGTCCTTGACATAGGCGTAATAGATCGGCGCAGCAATGAGCCCGGCGATGCCGAATGCGGCTTCCATAAACAACATGGCGACAAGCATTTCCCAGGCCCGTGCGCGAATGCGCGAACCAATGATCCGCGCATTGAGAAAATATTCGACCTTGTGGATGACGACTAGGTAAGTCAGCGAACCAATGGCCACGAACAGGGACTGACTCATGCTGACCACGACGATGATCGTGTTGGAAATCAGGTTGCCCACCACAGGCAACAATCCGCAGATGAAGGTCACCGCTATCAAGGTCTTGATCAACGGAAGATGAACGCCCATCAAGGGCAGTGCGACCACCAGATACAGTGCGGTCAGCGAGGTATTGAGCGCTGCAATCCAGACCTGTGCAAAGACCACCCGCCGAAACGAGCGGCTCAGTCGCTCTGTGCGCTCGACCATGGCCGCTGCCAGTGGCCGGCGGCCGACAACCGTAATGGCTTCACTCAGGGCCAACAGTGCGCCCACGACCATGCCAATCAGGATATGAGCCAATGCGCGGGCAAAGTCCGCTCCAAAGCCCTGCAGTGCGCCGGAGTTCTGTCGCAACCAGGTCGTGATCGAGGTGCGAAGCTCGTCTGCTGACTCCGGAATGTAGGCCACGATCCAGAGCGGCAAGCGGCTGCGGGACTGATCGATGATTTCCGCTAGCTTGCGGAACAAAACCGACAAGTTCCCTGCATCGCTCCTGAAAAAGGAGATCGAACCAAAAATGAGGAAGACCAGGCCCGTCACGACCAGCGCGGAAATCAGGGCGATGATCAAAATACGAGCTCCGTCCCGACTGATCTCGACTCTCCGCACAACCGGTGTCAGTACCCGCACAAGCTCGAAGACTAGGAGTCCGCCCAAGAGTGCGGGCAACAGGTGCAAGTGAAGGATCAATACTAGGGCAATACCCATCATCACCCAGGCAAAAATATCCAGGCGAGCGAGAGGGTACGCGTGCAATTGGTTCTGATTCATGGCAACAGAGCTTATCCCGAAGGCTGTAGTCAGTGCGGATGAGGCTTGGATTCACCGACAAGCTGGGCGACCCAACTGCGACTTCCATTTCGCAGCAAGGACAGCGCCATCAGAATTGCCAGGAAAATCAGGCCCGGACCTGCATCGACAATCCTGCCTTCCGCTAGTTCTGGAGTAATGGATTCAATCTTAAAAATGGAGATGCCCAAACCGATTACAGCAGCGGCAAAGACGCGCGCCGCTCGGCGCCCCAGCCCAGCCTTCATATCACGCGTACCTGCCAGCAGCAGAGCAAACCCCACTCCAGCCTCTCCGCTGGCTGCCATCAGTATCCAGGCGAGCGGCACACCGGCCAGAGGGTGCAGCCGGCCGGCTCCCGCCAGAATCGCGACAATGAAAACAAAGGCGGCAGGCGCGATTAGCGGGGTCCACAGGCTGCCCATCTGTACCGATGTAATGCCCGCCAACAATGTCCCCAGCAACAGCCAGGGCACGGCCTGATCGATAGTCTGATTCAGCGCTGTGAGCAGCGATGGCGCTTGCAAATGCCCATCGGCGTGAGCATGAGGTTCTTCAGTGCTCCGACGAAGTCCAGACATTTGCAGGACCCACTGCAACAGCAGCGCTGCCCCCAGGAACGTTGCCGTGAACGTCCAGCCCATCACCGGCCAGGCCGCCGCAGCAGCCAGCAGAGCCGCCGATATATCGGCTGGCAGCGTCTCAGCCTTGCGCACATAACGGAGCGTTGCCAGCAAAAGGGCTGCGAGCAGAAAACCGGGCGCCATGGGTGCCAGCAGTCCAATGGTCTCGCTGAAGATCTGATGCAAAGGACCGCCGTGTGGGTCGATGGCGTTGAGGGCCACCAGTCCCATCATTGCAGCCACATTGCCCAAGCCTTCCCATGGTGGCGGCGCTGCGCGGTGCACAGAACCTTCTTCCAGGTGCGGCCGACCAAAGACCACATGCAGGATGGAGCCTGCAACCAGTGCCTCGAACCAGGCGATGGCACGCTCACCCAGAAAATGGTTGAGTTCGATCCCGAACAGATAACCCGCAATGGTCGCCAGGCTCATCAGCCCCAGCGTGATCAAGGGCAGCCGCGCGCCAAAGACGGGTCTCATCACCCACCAGATGACCAGTCCCACTGGAACGCTGTGGACCACGATGGCGAGCGCAAGCGCGTGACGCGCGTGACCGTGGCCATCGTGACCGGGCTCTGCCGGGCTCATTGCCGCACCGTCCGCCACGCTGTGCAGGAGCAAGCCCAGGACGGCAAGTCCCAAGGTCGCGAGGTGCGCTTCGCGTCGAGCCTGATGCAGCGTTCGCTCCACCAGACTCGGGCCCAGGGCGCCAACCAGAACGAAGATCAGGCTGCCCATGCCACCCTGCCCGTATGACTCGGGCAGGACCTCCAGCAGGACCAGACCCGAGATGCTGACCAGGACAAATCCGTCCAGGAAGGACAGGAACGCAGGGCGGCGCTGTGCCAGACCAAACAGGACAGGCCCACTCATCAGGGCCAGCACGGTGGCAAGCAGCGGTATTACAGTCATGAAGTGAACGGATTGATCGGCAACCTGAACGAACTTGCACCAGGGTGGCACACAGGTTGCGGGCTGAATGAATCATTATTTCACGAGACAGGATCAGGCGGTGCAATGCAGGTTTCGCCCACTTTTGGTGCACACCAAAAACTGCAAACTTGGCAGGGCATCATTCCATAGGCATGATGCGCGGTCTGACGGCCAATTGTGATTTTCCGGCCTATTAATGTTCCGCGCATTCGGCTGAACAAATCCAAAAGAAAGAGATTGAGCTGTATGGCCCTACCGCGAACATCGGATAACTCGTTCAAGGACCTGAAGGCGGTCGCGGCATGCTGATATCCAACGGCCTTGGATATCTGTTTGGAACGGGCTTGGCAGCCGCCATTTTCACATGGCTCACCGTCTTTGCTTGCAGACGCTACGGCTTGCTGGCTGATCGTGAGCAGGGCGTGCAGAGGATGCACCGCCATTGGGCGCCTCGAATGGGCGGCGTACCGATCTTCCTGACCGTATCGCTTGCATTGCTGATTTCCGTAGATCTGCCGGAGCGGCTCACTGCCCTGATGCTGGTTGCCTGCGCCCTGCCCGCCGTACTCGCCGGCCTCAGCGAAGACCTGCGCGAAAATCTCGGTGCCAGGGCAAGACTGCTGGCCACGTTTGCAGCGGCCTGGCTCGCATGGTTCCTGGTAGACGCACAGCTGCGCACGGTGGATGTCCCGGGACTGGACTGGCTATTGGCCAACTACTGGCTGGCGGCCATCCTGTTCACCGCTTTCGCCGTTGGCGGCGTGGCACATTCGATCAATATCATCGATGGCTTCAATGGCCTGTCGTCTTTCTACAGCGTGATCTGCTTTGCAGCTATCTTTATTGTGGCGACCATTGTCGATGACCCAATGATCCAAAGTCTGTCGCTGATTTTCTGCGGCGCACTGCTCGGATTCCTGGTCTGGAACTTTCCTTTCGGCCGCGTGTTTCTCGGGGACTGCGGCGCCTACTTCATTGGTTTTGCACTGGGTGAGATTTCGGTGCTGCTAGTCGCACGCAATCCGGAAGTATCGCCCTGGTTCTGCTGTCTTCTGATGGCCTACCCGATCTGGGACACTCTGTTCTCTTCGTATCGCCGCGAGTTCAAGCAGAGATCGTCGTGGAGCGCTGCGGATGCCATGCACCTGCACCACCTGATCTATCGACGTCTGGTACGCCCGTACGATATGGGCCATGCCAAGCAGAGAGTCATTCTCAATTCCCTGGCATCAACCTATGTCTGGTTGCTGGGTCTGATGTGCGCAATCCCGGCCGTCATGTTCTGGGACTCCACTCCCATCCTGATTGCCTTCACTCTGTTGTTTATCGTCAGCTACGGACTGCTATACCGGCAGCTGGTGAAATTCAGAGCGCCACGAATGCTGTTGATGCCCATGGCAAAGCGTGCACGTAGCCTGGGGCTGGCCGGCCGATCTGTCGCCACGAAATAGATCTTCCAAGGCAGCTTGCAGCCAGTTGGCCATGCGCATTTGTGGAGTCACCTCGCCATCAGCAATGATGTGGCGCCCGCGGTAACACCCTCTCTGAATCCACCATGGCCACTCAGGCAAGAAATCTGTTTGAAGCTGCGACCGGCCGGGGCCGCGTCCTTCGCCAGGGCAATATTGCTTGCATCATCATGGATGGAAACGGGGCGGTGGTCACTTACATGCAGGACTTTGCCCAGGCTCGAAAATGGGCGCAGTCCAAACTGCCAACTTCCAATCTGCTCAGCGACAGAGCACGCTTTCTGGATCAGTTTCAGGTCCTGGTGTCACGCCCCGGCAGTATCCAGGCGACGCGTGGCAATCAGCAGCAGCTGGAAAAACTGGTCAAGGAAATGCTGGCGGGTGGCTATGACCTCAGCGAATGGACCTTGCCGGCTGAGCTCAAGATGATGGGCCGAGCGCCGCCACCTCAATTCACCAAAAAATTATCCCCTGCAGAGGGTGGCGCGGAGACTCCTGCTAGCGAAAGCGATCCCACCGATGATGTGAAGGAAGACGAGAGCCCGCAATGACAAAGTGGATGGTGACCCTGGTTCTGGGACTGGCGCTCAGTACTCAGCATGCCCAGGCACGACGGCTGGGAAATGTTGAACAAGGCTACTGGTTTGACGCCCCGGAGCATTGGTCACTGGCACATCCTGACTTCACCATGATCAGCACCAGCGGGGCTTCGTTGTCGGAGTCATTCATACCGCCGCAGGACGCGCCCTCGCTTCAGCAGATCAGCAAGACCGCCGGCATGATCGCTCTGATCGGAGCGGATTATCAGGAAACGCGCGAAAATTTTTCGCTACAGGGCGAAGACTGGAATGCGATGGTGACCGTCTTCATTGAACCGCGTCGAACACAAAAACCCCAGCGCCATGTGCTGCAAATGGTGACCGAGCACCAGGGTCGTTTCAGGTTGTTCTACCTCGCCGTCCCCAGTCAGGAATGGCTGCAGGGACCCGAGTCAGTCCGTCAATTGCTGCTGGCGCTGAGATTTGAATAATTGGCGGTTCGAGCCTCAGGGAATGGGGTACTGGAGACGCAGTTCCAGACCGTAGCGCCAGTCATCGTATTCCTGAAAATCCTGATTGGAGGTCCGGTCCTCGTAAGCGATCGACGGACTGAGCACGACATAACGACCCACACTGTAATCCGCTGAGAGCGTCATGCTCAGAAGATCGTCTTCTCGCGCCATCATGCCCGGTACCTGCCCACGATAGTCTTCGTTCTGTCGCAGAAGCGAGAAGGAAGTTTCCAGAAGTGCGCTGGGATTCCAGGCCAGGAACATGCTTCCGCCGTTGACGACCACGAAGTTCTCGTTCTGCTCGTCAACGCTCGACACATTGCGCTGTACCGACAACATGCCATAGGTCTTTGGCGAAAAATTGTAGGTCATGGAAAGTGACCCTGTAGCGCCAGAGAAGTCAGCCTGGTTGCTGATGTCGTTGTCGCGTTCGGTGGAGCCGATGGCGCCCTCGAACGACGACACGGGACTGGGCTTCCAGGTCGCCACGACCTGATAGGTGCGCTGGTCATAGCCTTCAATCGGCGTGCGCTCTATGTATTCGCCCGACAGAAATACAGCTTCGACCCCCAGGCTGATACCGGTGCGGCCCTTGTAGGCTGCACCAATGGTGACCGAATCTTCATCAAGATCCGCGTCACGAGATGTCGCAAGCGAATTCCGGATCCGGCTGGTTCCGACTCGCCCGTTAATTTCGTAATCGCTGAGAATGGCGAGGCTTGCCCCGGCACTACCGGTCGTGGCCGTCTCGATGCTGCGCTGAACGCCTCCGGAAAAATCGGCAAAATCACGCAAGTTACGGGTGCGGCCCAGCGTCACATCACCATTCAGGTTTGAGCCGAGCTTCCACTCCAGTCCGCCATTGACATCGCTGCCGTCAAAATCAAGGAAATCGAAGCGCGAATAAGTGGTCTTGTTGATTCGCCCATCAAGAAAGAATGTCTGATTGCTGATGGTGTAACTGGCATCCATGCCCACACCATAGATCTGCAAAGTGTCTGCCATCTCCGGATCATTGGTCGCCGACTGCGCTGCGGCTTCGGCAGAATCGCGATGGCGAAACACGTTGTCGTCGCGCTCAACCCGATAAAACGCGAATGGCGTGGCTTCAAGAACGGCATATGCCGGGCTTGTCAGCGCTGCCCCGAACAAACCTGCGGCGGTACTCAGGCCAATTCGATAAACCTTGATTCCGTTCATGTCTTCCCCTTCCCTATCTCGCCCGGTTCATGATGAACCGGCTGCTTGAATCATCTGATCTACCGGCTAAACGACCTCAATACGCGTTCTTGTCTCTGAAGATCATCATGATCGTCATGAAGATAATCTTGATATCAAGAAACGGTGACCAGCCCTTGATGTACTCGAGATCATGGCGAATGCGTTCTTCCATTCGCTCAAGTTGTGCCGTCTCTCCGCGCAGGCCGTTAACCTGCGCCCAACCGGTCAGGCCCGGCTTGACCTTGTGCCGCACCATGTATCGCTTGACCGCTTTGCGGTAATACTCGTTATGCGCGACCGTGTGAGGCCGGGGCCCGACCACGCTCATCTCACCCTTGAGCACGTTGAAAAATTGGGGCAATTCGTCAATCGAGGTCCGACGAATAAATCGACCGATCGGTGTGATGCGTGGATCGTTTCGAGAAGCCTGCTGCGTATCCGAATTGGCGTTGATTTCGCCTACGTACATGGAGCGAAACTTGTAGACCATGAATCGCTGACCATTGAGACCATAGCGACGCTGGGAAAATATCACCGGTCCGCGCGAAGTCAATTTGATGATCAGGGCGATCAGCAACAGCAAGGGCATCAGGCAAATGATCACGCTCAATGAAAAGGCGAAGTCGAATAACTGCTTGAGAACACCGTCTGCACCGTAGAACGGGGTTTCCGCCACTTCCAGCACGGTGATGCCCTCCACTTCCCGCACCTGGGCCTCAAACAGATTGATGATCACGAAATCAGGAACGTAGTAGACCGAGGCCGTGGTATCACCCAGTTCATCGAGAATGCTCAATGCCCGCCGCCCGCCATCGTCCGGCAGAACCACAAACACCACGTCGATGTTGTGGTCGCGAACATACTGGGCAACGCTGCGCACCTTGCCCATATAAGATACTGAATCCAGAGAACCACCAATGCGGTCCATGTCGCGGTCTTCAAAGAATCCCACGAGTTCAAAGGACTGTGAATTCTTCAGGTTGCGAGCAAGCCCTCTTGCCGATTCGTTGACGAATACGATCACCGCAGTACGCCGCCTGACAGAGTGCGGCAGAAAGCGCGTGGCGATAGCAACGGCAAATTTGTGCAGTACCAGCAGCAGAACCGGTGCCGAGACAAACCAGATCAACAAAATCTTGCGAGAAAAATATTCGGAGTATTGGGTTAGGTAACCAATCAGCAGCAGCAGTCCAACAATGCCGACCCAGGTCCAGTAAACACCAGTACCAACGGATCCCTGACGGCCGGGCAGCCAGGGCGTCAGCAGGTCGTAGCGGCGTAGAAAGATGAATCCGAGGACGCCGCTGGTAAAGGCCAGAATCTGGTACGGGACTGTAAACGGCTGTTCGACCAGTAGGGCAATCAGGGCCAGAGCACCAGCGATCGTCAGGGCATACAAGACACCTTGAATGGCTCCCGCCTGTGACTCACTCGATCGACTCAAACCCCGGCTCCTAAAAACATTGACGGATCAGCAACTTCCAAGCATTTAGTGAAGCATAACCTTATGGGCGCTGCGGAGAAAGTAGAGCCGCCCAAACCTCAGCACCAATCCAATTGTATTCACGGCAGGTCTCCCGGAACCGCGGCATTCCCGAACCATTCCAGGACTCAGGCATCTGGAAAAGCCGCCCAGCGAACGGCCGCGACTCTAGCATTGCCCGTACCTCATGAGGAGCGATCCCAGACGGGCTATTTGACCGATTCCCAGATTTTCTCGATACGGTCATCCCGACCGCATGCACTTCGGTAGTAGCGATAACGCAGCGGATTCTTCTTGTAATAGTCCTGGTGGTATTCCTCTGCCTTCCAGAACGTGGATGCCGGCGTTATTTCTGTCTTGATCGGCAGCGACAACTGCTCCTCTGCCTTCTTCTTGGCGGCAAGCGCCAGAGCCTTCTGCTTATCGTCCAGATAAAAAACAGCGGGCCGGTACTGATTGCCGCGATCGCAGAACTGGCCGTCGCCGTCCAGAGGGTCGTGCTCGTGAAAAAATATTTCGACCAGTTGGCCATAGCTCACCTGATCCGGATCAAACGTAATCTCCACCGCCTCGGTGTGCCCGGTGGAGCCATCATGAGTGTCCTCGTACCGGACATTCTCGGTGTGCCCACCGGTATAGCCCGAGACCGCTGCGACAACTCCGGGCAGCTTTTCGAAGTCAGACTCGGTGCACCAGAAACAGCCGCCCGCGAATATGGCTTTCTGGGCATTGGCCGGCACCTCAAGGGGTACGGACTTGCCGTCCGAGGCCGATGGCTGACAACCCGCCAGCAACACCAGTGCGACTGCGCAAGCACGCCAATTCATGGACACGCTCATGTCCGCAGCGCCGGCAGTGCATCGCCTTCCGCGACAAACTTCAGTGCGACCCCGTTATTGCAGTACCTCAGGCCTGTCGGCTTGGGACCGTCTTCAAACACATGTCCCTGATGTCCGCCGCAGCGCGAGCAGTGATACTCCGTGCGTGGCAGCACCAGTTTGTAATCCGTCTTGGTGGCCACAGCGCCCGGCAGCGGCTCCCAGAAACTGGGCCAGCCTGTTCCCGACTCAAACTTCTTCGCTGATTCGAACAGGGGCTGGTAACAGGCGGCACAGATAAACTGGCCCGCGCGCTTCTCATCATTCAGCGGGCTCGAATAGGGGCGTTCGGTGTCCTCCTTGAACAACACGGCATAGGCGTCTTCGGGCAACAGGGACTTCCACTCGGCATCAGACTTTTTCAGAGGCAGCGCCTTGTCTTCATCAGCCTGGACGCAGGCGGACAAGCCACCCGCTGCCAAGGCCATCAGGCTCGATACAAAACTACGTCGTGACATCGTCATAAGGTTCTTCCAGAGATTTCGGCGGGTGCTTCAGCCGTTCGAACGTTGGGCCTCCAGCTGCTCCCAGCGCTCATAAGCCTGAGCAAGACTTTGCGCCATCTCTGACAACCTGGCCTGAACTTTGATCGCCTCGGCGCGGTTTTGGTCATAGAACTCGGACGAACTGATCGTTTCAGCCAATTCGGCCTGCTCGGCCTCCATCTGCTCAATCTTTCTGGGCAAAGCAGCCAGTTCCCGCTGCTCCTTGGCATTCAGCGCGTTTGCCGATGCTTTGCGAGGAGGCGGAGCGGACGACGCCTGGGCCTTGGCCTGGGCGACAGGCTTGGGCTTTGCGCGCTGCCTGAGCCAGTCTTCGTAGCCACCAACGTAATCACCGATTCTGCCCTTGCCTTCGAAAACCAGGCTGCGGGTGACCACGGCATCCAGGAACGCGCGGTCATGCGATACCAGCAGGATCGTGCCGTCGTAATCGAGCAGCAATTCTTCCAGCAGTTCCAACGTTTCCAGATCCAGATCGTTGGTGGGTTCATCGAGCACCAGTAGATTGGAGGGCTGCGAGAAAAGCCTTGCCAGCAGCAGTCGATTGCGCTCTCCGCCCGACAGGCTGCGCACGGGGCTGCGTGCCCGGTCCGGGGTGAACAGGAAGTCCTGCAAGTAACCCATGACATGCTGGCGCTTGCCGCCCACTTCGACAAACTCGGTTCCGTTGCCGACAGCCTCGAAAACAGGCTGGTCTTCATCCAGGCCACCGCGAAGCTGATCGAAGTAAGCAATATCAAGCTTGCTCCCGAGTTTGACCTCACCGCCCTGCGGCTCAAGCTGCCCCAGCAGCAGACGGATCAGCGTCGTTTTGCCCACACCGTTGCGGCCAATCAGGCCCACCCGGTCGCCGCGCATGATGGTGGTCGAAAATTTCTGTACCAGCGGTTTGTCCGCGAAACCGTACTCGATGTTCTGCGCTTCGCAGACCAGTTTTCCCGAACGCTGGGCGGTGCTGATCTCCATGCTCGCCTTGCCGGGTGTATCGCGTCTGGCTCGAAACTGATCGCGCATTTCCAACAAACGTTTGACCCGGCCCATGTTGCGCGTCCGACGCGCCTGAATGCCCTGGCGAATCCAGCCTTCCTCTTGTGCCAGTCGCTTGTCGAACAGGGCGCGCTCCTGCTCTTCTGCGTGCGCACGCTCCTCTTTGCGCCGCAGATAGTTGTCGTAGTCACCGGGCCAATCCGTGAGCTGACCCCGATCCAATTCAACAATGCGCGTGGCCAGGTTTTTAAGAAAAGCCCGGTCGTGCGTCACAAACAACAGGGCCCCGGAGAAGTTCTCCAGAAAGCCTTCCAGCCAGGCGATGGAATCAATATCCAGATGGTTGGTCGGTTCATCGAGCAACAGCAGTTCAGGTTCGCGCACGATGGCACGCGCCACCAGCACACGGCGCTTCATGCCGCCGGACAAGGTTTCAAACAATGCGTGCTCGTCCGCTTCAACCCGTGAAATGGCTTCTCGCACCTTGGCATCGAGTGTCCAGCCATCATGTGCCTCGAGCTTTTCCTGCAGTTTGCCGAGTTTCTTGACGTTTTCCGGATCGGTTTCAATCAAATGCTGGTATTGCGCCAACCACTGTCCGACCTCGCCCAGTCCCTGGGCCACCACTTCAAATACCGAACCCGTCACGTCGGTCGGCACGTCCTGCACCAGACGCGCAACACGAAGCCCCTGCGCGCGAATGATCTCGCCTGAATCCGACGCCGTTTCGCCCTCAATCAAACGCAGCATGGTGGATTTTCCGGTGCCGTTTCGGCCCAGAACTGCCACTCTTTCGCCGCGCGACACCACCAGATCGGCATTTTCAAGCAGAACAGTGGAACCCAGCCGGTAGCTGAGGGAGCGCAGGGTAATCAACATGAAGCCATCTCGGAATTAATCTTGGTTTGGAAAACGCGGACAACAAACTCAGCAAACTCAGCCGCGGCGCGTCAGTCTCGCTTCGAGTTGCGCGTGACGTTGTGGCGTTCCCACATCCGACCACAGGCCATTGAAGTATTCGCCGCCGAGCTGGTCGCAAGCGGCGGCATGACGCAGCAGCGGCGCGAGCGGAAAGCGACCTTCTTCGCAATTGCAGAACAACTCGGGCCGCAGGATCGAGATGCCGCTGAACGTCTTCTTTGGAGCACCATCGAGCAGGACACGGTTTCCTGACAGCGCGAAATCGCCATCCGGTCGATGCTCGGGATTATCAACCAGCACCAGGTGCGCCAGATCGCGCTCGGTGAACATGCTCGCATGTGCAATCAGTGGTGCAAAATCGAAATCAGTAAAAACGTCTGCGTTGACGAGCAGAAAAGGACCGGCTCCAAGCAGCGGGAGCGCGCGCAGGATGCCGCCACCGGTTTCCAGCGGAGGGTCCTCTTCCCGCGAGTAACAGATGCTGACCCCCAACCGCGATCCATCCGCGAGTGCTTCTTCTATCTGATCGCCTCGATAACCCAGGTTGATCACCAGCTCTTGTATACCGGCGCGTCTCAATGCCTTTATCAGATGTTCGATCAGGGGCGTCCCGGCCACCGACACCAGCGGCTTGGGTATGGTGTCGGTCAGGGGTCGTAGCCGCTCGCCTCTGCCTGCGGCCAGAATCATTGCCTTCAAGATTCCAGCCCCAAATCAGAAAACAAGGTCACCAGCGGCTGCAATTCCGGGTACCGCGGTGCGACATCCAGGATGTAACGCAGGAATCGCGGCGTGTCTTCCAGGTATTTGGGTTTGCCATCGCGGTGACAGATACGCCCGAATATCCCAAGGACCTTGAGATGCCGCTGCACGCCCATGAGGTCAAGGCTGCGCTGAAAGTCTTCAGGCAAGGCGATGCCGGCGGATTTGGCGCGCGCAAGGTAGAGTTGCTGCCACGCATCAATCCGCGACTGCGGCCAGGACAGAAACGCATCTTTGAACAGGCAAACGACGTCATAGGTGACGGGCCCCAGCACGGCGTCCTGAAAATCCAGAACCCCCGGTTGCGGCGTGGAGATCATCAGATTGCGCGGCATGAAGTCGCGGTGTACCAGAACCCGCGGCTGGCTTAGCGCGGAGCCGACCAGTGTTTCACAAACCTGCTGCCAGGCCTGCAACTGCGGTGCAGTGAGCTGGCATGCCCGTTCCCGCCCGACGTACCAGTCAGGAAACAAGGACAGTTCGCGCTGCAGCAGTTCGCGGTCGTAGGCGGGAAACCCTGCAGGAACAGGGCAAAGCTGGATCTGTATCAGGGCGTCGATGGCATCGGAAAACAGTGCCTCAGCATTTTCAGCGTCCAGAACATTCAGATAGGTCTGGTGGCCAAGGTCCGACAACAGCAGAAATCCGTGCGCCATGTCCTTTGCCACGATCTGCGGCACGTGAAGTCCGGCCTGGGCCAGCAATCGCGCAATTCGCACAAAGGGTTCGCTGTTTTCCTGGTCGGGTGGTGCGTCCATGACCACCCAACTCTGTTCGCCAGAAACCGTGGAAATCCGGAAGTAGCGACGAAAGCTGGCATCCGCAGAAGCTGGCGCAAATGTGCATTGGTCCAGCCCCAACTGCGTCAAGGCCCATGATCGGGCCGCCGAAGCGCGTGCATCAAGCAAGGTATTCAAATCAATCTGAACCGGGGTCGTCGTGGGTGGAACCAAAGGTTATCCATTGCGCCAATAGCGGGCAAAACGGGATACTTTGCACATCAGAGGTGCGCTCGCACCCAACATTGTCCTCCATCTTGCCTGTGTCCGACGCCAAATTGAGCATTCCACGAGTTGTGTGTCTGGCACTGCTGCTTGCGGCCAATCCCGCACGGGGCATGACACCGGTGGAAGGTGCCGGTTGCGCGCAGTTGCAGCTGGCAAACGAAGCCCCGGAAGTCGAGATTGATGAGCGCCTGCTGCTGAATGCAGACCAGGTCCTGCTTGAATCCGAGGGTTTGTCCAAACTCGCTGGCGGCGTACGTCTGCGGCAGGGAGGACAATCGTTTCTGACCGAATCACTGAGTTTTGACAAGCAGGCACGGGTGGTCGATATCGATGGTGACTCGGTATTCAGGAATCAGAACCTGATCATTCGCAGCACGCGCGCGCGCCTGGACCTCAACAGCAAGTCAGGCTTTTTTGATGGTGCCGAATTCGCCCTGCCCGGCCGTGCTGCCCGCGGCAGCTCCGAGCGGATCGAACTCAGCGCCGCTGGCCGAGCCCAACTCGCCGGTGCCTCTTATACGACCTGCGCCGCAGAATCCAACGCCTGGTATCTGGAGGCCTCGAATATCCGGCTGGATCACGAAACGGGTCTCGGGTCGGCACGCAATGCACGTCTCCGATTCATGGGCGTCCCGGTGCTCTATCTGCCTTACTTCCAGTTTCCGATTAATGATGAGCGACGCACTGGCCTGTTGTACCCGACCATCGGCCAGCTGAGCGGTTCAGGCGCAGATGTGCGCTGGCCGGTCTACATCAATCTGGCACCGAATTACGATGCCACTGTGACGCCGCGGTTTCTCAGTGACCGTGGCCTGCAGCCTGGGGTGGAATTCCGCTATTTGATGGACAAAAGCGAAGGCAGCGCCCAATACGAATATCTGGACGACCGCAAATTTGGCAGCAGTCGCAGCCTCTTCCGCTTCGATCATCAAGGTCTGCTCAACGAGCGGCTGAGCCTGGCGGCGTACTACGCCGAGACCAGCGACCGCCACTATCTCGAGGATCTGGGCGGCAGCATCTCCAGCGCTTCGCTGACTCATCTGGAACAGACCGCCGTTCTGACCTACCAGGCACCGGCGGCCTATACGCTGACAGCGATGGTGCAGAACTTTCAGCCCATTGCCTCTAATCTGGTCGCCGACGACGACCCCTACAAACGCCTTCCACAAATCCGGCTGGACGCGCTCACGCGCAAGGCCTTGCTGGGGACCCGCGCAGGCATTGGCGCAGAGTTCGTCAACTTCGCGCGTGATGATTCCATTGAGGGTGGCCGTCTGATCATGGCGCCGTACCTGCAGTACCAACACGATCAGTCCAACTGGTACTTCCAGGGTCAGGCTGACCTTCATTACACGCGATACGAACTCAGCGGCGGTAGCATGGGGAGTTCCGAGACGCGTGATCGCACCTTGCCCGTTCTCAGCGCTGAAACCGGCCTGCGACTGGAGCGCATTACAAAAAGCGGACGCATACAAACCCTGACGCCGCGCGGCATTGCGCTGTATGTACCCTACGAGAATCAGGACGACATCCCCCTGTTCGATACGGGTGAGCCAGACTTCGACTTTGTGCAGCTCTTCGCACGCAACCGATTCTCGGGCGAAGACAGAATCGCTGACGCGCATCATGTCGCTGGCGAAGTCACCCTGCGCGACTTTGATCCTGAAACAGGCAAGATGCGCTGGAGCGCCACCGCAGGCCAGCTATACCGGGTCACTGAAGCGCGTGTGGGAATCCCCGATGCCCCGGCACCCGAGCGCGGCGCGACAGAGTTCGTCGGCCAGTTCACCTACCGGATACTCGAGGATTGGCGGAGCATCGTGGCCGGGCAATGGTCGCCAGAAGACAACAAGCTCGAGCGCAGTCAGGTCGCCCTGCGCTATCGGGGCTCCCACAGCAATCGAAGCATGAATTTTTCCTATCGGTATCGGCGCGACCTCATTGAACAGGCCGATGTCAGCTTCTCCACACCCGTCTATGGACCGTGGTCACTGGCTGGCCGCACGCGCTTCTCTCTGCGCGACAGCAAGAGCCGTGAGAACTTCCTTGGCATTGAGTACAGCACGTGCTGCTGGGCCATCCGCACCTCCTGGCGACGCTACATCGGTGATGTCTCCGGCGAGTTCGATACCGGGGTCTACGTCCAGCTTCAGCTCAAGGGCCTAGCCAATATCGGTTCCGGTGGCGAAACCCTGTTGCCCAACGAAGAGCAGGAAGGCGAACTGCGCTGAACCTTGGGTCTGGCGGGTGGTCAGTGAGGGCATTCCCGCGTGATAAGCTTTGCGCCCCAAAAAACGCCCTCAGAGAATTGATTCTGATGCAGATGTCATCCCATATCCGGTTCCTTTCGGCACTCCTTCTCGGCCTTGCCATCCTGCTGCCAGCCACTGCGCGCAGCGAAATGCTTGACCGCATCGTTGCGGTGGTCAATGAAGGGGTCATCCTGCAAAGTGACCTGGAGCGCGAGATCGGCTACACCCTCGTCCAGCTGCGCGCCCGAGACATCAGCCCGCCGGACCCTGAGGTTCTGAAATCGCAGGTGCTGGAGAAAATTATTCTCACCAGAATCCAGACCCAGCGTGCCAAGCGCGCGGGGATTCGCGTGGATGACCGCGAGCTCAATGAGGTTCTGACCGGCATTGCCAAGCGCAACAACATGAATCTGTCGCAGTTCGCCAAAGCCATCCGGGATGACGGCGGCGACTACCTCGCCATTCGCGAGCAGGTTCGAGATGAAGTCATCACCACCCGACTGCGCCAGCGCGAAGTCGACGGCCGCGTGCAGGTGACTGAGCAGGACATCGACCTCTACCTGTCTGCCCAGACCGAGGCTGATTCAAATATCGAATATCGCCTCTCGCACATTCTTGTTGCGGTCCCCGACGGCGTTTCCAGCGCGGACCGGCTGGCAGCGCGCAAGAAAGCCGAAGGCCTGCTCGATCGGATTGAGGAAGGCGAGGATTTTGCAGAACTGGCGGTGTCCAACTCCGATGGGCAGCAGGCGCTGAGCGGTGGAGACCTTGACTGGCGTGGCACCGATGCCCTGCCGCTGAACTTCCTGCGCGTGGCGCGCGGCCTCGCACCTGGTGAGGTGGGTCCAATCCTGGAAACGTCCGGCGGATTTCACATCATCAAACTGGTGGATTCGCGCGGCGGTGAAGAACGCAAGAGCGTGGACGAAACCAAGGCTCGCCACATCCTGATCCAGACCAGCACCCTGCGCGACGAAGATCAGGCTCGTTTGCTGGTTCGTGACCTGCATGACCGAATTGTCGCGGGCGAGGATTTCGAGAAACTGGCCAAGAAATTCTCTGACGACGGCGGCTCCAAGAATTCGGGTGGTGATCTGGGCTGGCAGCCTCCCGGCGTGTTCGTGCCGGAATTTCAGGCCGAGATCGAACGACTCGACATCAATGAAATCAGCAATCCGATGCGTAGCCAGTTTGGCTGGCACATCATCCAGGTGCTTGACCGTCGCACGCGGGACGTGACCAAGGAATCGCAGCGCGCTCGCGCTCGCGGCGCCATTCACAGCCGCAAGGCTGCCGAGGAATATGACACCTGGCTGCGCCGTCTGCGCGCTGAAGCCTACGTGGAGTTTCGCGGTAACAGTGATCGCAGCAAAATCGGTGACGAGGAATCGGAATCCGTTGTCGTCGAAGACGAATCCACCTGAGTCCGCATTGCCAGCCAGAATTCTGATCACGCCGGGCGAACCGGCCGGCGTGGGTCCAGACCTCCTGTTGCAGCTCGCTCAGGAACGCTGGCCGGTGGAGCTGGTTGCAGTCTGCGACCCTGCCCTGCTGCGCGAACGCGCAATGACACTGGGGCTGCCGGTCGCGTTTGACGAGATTGACCTGTCACAAGCTGCGGAGACCCATGAGGCCGGAAGTCTTGCGGTGCTTCCAGTCGCAATGCCGGAGGCCTGCGAGCCGGGCGTCCTGAATCCAGCCAATGCGGATTACGTTCTGGAAACCTTGCGAGTAGCCTGTCGCAGCTGTGTCAGTGGCCAGGCGCAGGCCTGGGTGACGGGCCCCGTACAGAAAAGCGTGATCAATCAGGCCGGACACAGCTTCCAGGGCCACACGGAATACATTGCCGAACTGACCAGCACGGAAACCCCGGTGATGATGCTGGTTGCAGACCGGCTTCGCGTAGCGCTGCTGACCACTCATCTTCCACTCAAGAACGTGGCCAAAGCCGTAACGCGGATGCGGCTGAAGAAAACCTTGGCCGTTCTGCATCACGACCTGCAAACCAAATTCAACTGCGCGCAACCCTGCATCCTGGTGTGCGGCCTGAATCCACATGCCGGAGAAAGCGGCCATCTCGGGCGCGAGGAAACTGACACCATCATCCCAGCGCTGGAAGCCGCCCGCGCGCAGGGCATGAATGTCATTGGTCCCCTGCCCGCTGATACTTTGTTTACGCCAAAGTATCTGGAACAAGCAGATGCGGTCCTGGCCATGTATCACGACCAGGGCCTGCCAGTGCTCAAGTACGCTGGCTTCGGCGAGTCGGTCAACGTCACCCTGGGCTTGCCCATCATCCGCACATCAGTTGACCACGGGACCGCGCTGGATCTGGCCGGGACTGGCGAGGCCGATGCCGGCAGCCTCATCGCAGCCATTGAACTCGCCATCTCCCTGAGCTCGGCAGGCACCCCGGAGTCGTGATGCACAGCGGCTCGGGCGGGGCCAAGAAGCGCTTCGGCCAGCACTTCCTGCACGACCCCATGGTGATCCAGCGCATTCTCCAGGCGCTGTCCGTGCAGCCAGAGGACCGGGTAGTAGAAATTGGACCGGGGCGTGGAGCGCTCACAGCTCCCTTATTGCAGAAGCTGCCGTCACTGACGGTGGTGGAAATTGATCGCGATGTCATCGAACCCCTGCGCCGCCAATGCGGCGATGCAAAGGGGCTGGACATTCGCATGGGCGATGCCCTCAAGTTTCGTTTCGATGCGCTTGCCAATGAGGCCCCGGGGCAGATTCGCCTGATTGGCAATCTGCCTTACAACATCTCCACACCGCTGCTCTTTCACCTGCTGGATCAGTCGGCCTGCATTCGGGACATGCTGTTCATGCTGCAGAAGGAAGTGGTGGACCGCATGGTGGCGCTTCCCGGCGAAGCAGACTACGGGCGCCTGTCCGTGACCTTGGCGGCACGTACAGAAGTCACTCACCTGTTCAATGTTGGCGCGGGCGCATTCAACCCTCCCCCTAAGGTTGAGTCCGCCATTGTGCGTCTGGTGCCGCGCGCGCCCAAGTTTGAAATCAGGAATCTGGCCCGGTTCAATCAGGTGGTCACTGCAGCGTTCTCGCAGCGGCGCAAACAGCTCGGTAACAGCCTGCGGCAGCTGGTCTCGCCCGCACAGTTTGCACAAGCCGATATTGACCCATCCCTTCGCGCAGAGCGTCTGTCAGCGGAGGCATTCGCACGCATTTCCAATTTGCTGGATTGAGTCGCCGTTAAAGGCCGAGACTGAGCCAAGGCAGCAGGCTTCCGGCAGGCAACACCGTATCACCCCTGGGAACTCGTACGATGGCATCCACGCGCGCCAGATTACTGAGCATGTGCGACGCCTGACCGGTCTGGGGATGCAGACCCATCACGCCATTGGCATCAATTTCAGTACGCACGCGCACCCAGCATTCTCGTGCAGCATCGGCCTTCACGCTGCCGCGCAGTACCCCCATCTTGATGGCGGGTCCTGGTTCTGCCTGTGCTTCCATGGTGTCCAATGCACGGCGGACAAAGCTGGCCAGATTGACCAGCACCGAACCGGGATTGCCCGGCAAGCCCATCAGAAGGCACTGATCTTTCTGCGCAACATACAAGGGCTTTCCCGGCTTCTGGGCCACTTTCCACAGTATGCGACGGGCACCGAGCTTCTCGGCCTCCGGGGCAATCAGATCGCGATCACCTACCGAAACACCGCCACTGGTGAGCACCAGATCCGACTCTGAAAATGCACTGTCGAGCGAATGGCTCACGGCGCGTTCATCGTCAGCCAGTGCCTCCACGCTCACGTCTGAATAGCCGCTGCGTTGCAACCAGGCTGAGATCAGCGGTCCGTTGGCGTTATAGACCTCACCGGGCCGCAGTGGCCGCCCCGCCTCAATGACTTCATCTCCACTGACCAGAACGCGGATACGCGGCGCACGCTGAACCTTCACCGTCGCGACACCCGCCATGCCGAGCATCGCCAGATGACCTGCATTGAGCCGCCGCCCCGGATCGATCAAATGCGCGCCCTTACTGAGTTCTTCACCCTGCCTGCGAAGGTCATGACCAACAGGAATATTGCGGTCGATCACCACGTGTGCATCGTCGCGCTGTACCCACTCCTGTCGCACCACGGCGTTGGCACCGTTGGGAATGATGCCGCCGGTATAAATCCGGCAGGCATGCCCCGCCTTCAGAACCGGCACCGAATCATGTGCGCCTGCCGCAATTGTTTGCGCCAGCGGTAGTCGTGCCGGCAAGCGCGTCGTGTCCGCCGCATTCAGGGCGTAGCCGTCCATCGCGCTCTGGTCAAAAGGCGGCAGATCACACTGGGACGTCAGGGGTGCAGCCGTCACCCGGTTCAAGGCCTGCGCAAGCTCAAGCGCGACCTCCGGCAGCTTTGGACAGGCATGTTCGATCAGGGCGTACGCCTGATCAATCTCCACCAGACTCACTCGTAGCCGCCTTCATGGGGACGCAAGGTGCGGCACACCTCCAGCAAATGAATCAACCCGGGTAATACCGCTGACAGAGTTTCTTCTGCACCGCGCCGCGAACCGGGAAAGGTCGCAACAAAGCTGTTGCCGATCAGGCCTGCGACGCCTCGCGACAACATGGCATAGGGCGTACGTGATTGTCCGAAGCCGCGCGCCGCTTCCATGAACCCGGGCAATGGCGTCGTCAGCAGCGGTTCCACCACATCTACCGTGCAATCTCTCGGTCCCAGGCCAGTGCCGCCGACCGTAATGACGCAATCCGTTTTCTGGGCGACGAAATGCTGTACGCGTGCAGAAATCTGATCAGCCTCGTCGGGCAGCACCTCGTAAGCGCTGATTTCGAATCCGGCTTCCATCAGCCGATCACGCACCGATGCGCCTGCAGTGTCCGGCTTCTTGCCCGCCGCCACGGTGTCAGACATGACAATGATTGCCGCGCTCATGCCCTTGGCCTTGCGCGAATACTGAGATTTGCCGCCTTTCTTCTTGACCAGATGAATACCGCCAATCAGCATCTGATCGGCGCGGGCATGTGCCTTGAGCATGTCGTAGACCGTCAGACCGGCAACCGATACCGCTGTCAGCGCCTCCATTTCGACACCCGTGGACGACACCGTTTCCACTTCTGCGGCAAGGGCGATCCCGTCTTCCTGCACGGTGGCGGTGACTTCGGCGCGCAGCACGCCGATCGGATGGCAATGCGGCAGCAGATCTGGAGTTCGCTTGACCGCCATCAGGCCGGCCAGGCGCGCGGCTTCGCGTACATCACCCTTCTGGACACTGCCCTCACGCACGCAGGCCAGAGCCTCCGGCGGCAGCTTGACGAAGCCTTCGGCCCTAGCCGTTCGCAATGTGGTGGGCTTGAGCGTGATGTCACGCATCGTAGGTTTCTCCTTCCGGCGCGATGCAGCAGCCCTCGACGAAGGTGCTGCTGCCATCCGGATAAAACTCCTCTTTCCAGATTGGCGCGCGATGCTTGGTGGCATCCACGGCGTAGCGCAGCGCGGCAAACGCCTCGGCGCGGTGGGCCGAGCGTACGACGGCAATGATGGCCGTCTCGCCTATGCCCAAACGACCAATGCGGTGCTGCACGCGGCACACCGGCACATCAAATTTCTGTCGGGTCTCGGCTTCCACATCACAGACAATTTTTTCCGCCAGCGGAATATGCGAGGTGTACTCAAGGCCGGTAACGGCCTTGCCTTCATGATGATCGCGGACAGTGCCGCAAAAAATAGCGAGTGCGCCGCAATCGGCACGCTCGGTGTCGGCCAGCAATAAATCCAGTGACAAGGCCTGCGATTGAATCCTTGCCGCTTCAAGTTCGGGTGTGTCCTGCCCCATGAAATTGAGTCCTTTTCGTGTGCCATGCCTGATCAGCACTGCCGCCAGGGCTGTCGCCAATCAGGTGATTTCAGCCGCCGCTAACCGGCGGCAATGCGGCAAGCTGATCGCCGTCTTGCAACGTGTGTGTCAAGGGAACGATGTCAGTCCCGATGGAAAAGGCGCACTGCTCCACGCAGTGACAGATGCTGGCGTCCTGCGCCAGAACGCGCATCAGATCCGCAACTGTCGCGTCTTCCTCCACGACGACTTCCCGTCTTGTTTCCCCGGCGAGGCGCGCCAGCGCGCCCCAGAATTGCACTTCAATTTTCATGAATTGCGGAGCGTTGCGTCAGGGTTGCCTATGAGAAAATTTGCACGCACTGCATCAGCCTCCAAGGTGATGCATCGTGATGGGCCGCTCCACGTAGCCAGGTCGCAGGGCATACCCGGCTTCCTTGTGCCAGACGTGCTGGCGCACCCGTGCGGCGAGTTCTTCATCCGGAGCCCCATTGCGAAGTGGCGTTTTCAGATCGTGGCCCTGCTCCGAGAACAGGCAGGAGTACAGCGCGCCCGTTGCTGACAAGCGGATCCGATCGCAACTGGCGCAGAACGGCCGCGAAATGGTCGGGATGATGCCCAGCTGATACTTTCCGTCCAACTGGAAATACTGCGCAGGCTCAGCAGTGCGTGGAAGCTCATTGACCGAGAACTCTGTCCTCAGGCTGTCCACGATTTCATCCTGACGAATCACTTTTTCCTCGCTCCAGAAACCACGCCCGTCCAACGGCATGAATTCGATGAAACGCAGTGACATGTCTTCCTGCTTTGCCCAGCGAACCAGCGGCAGGACTTCATCGTCGTTGTAGCCGCGAATGACCACGGCGTTGAGCTTAGTCTTCAAACCTGCCTGACGCGCTGCTGACAAGCCTTGCAACACGGGCTCGACCCGCCCGTTGGTCATTTGCTTGAAACGCTCGGGTGTGATGCTGTCGATGCTGACATTGATATCGTCGAGACCGGCGTCACGCAGGTCCTGCGCCACCGGAGCCAGGCGCACCGCATTGCTGGTCATGGCGATGCGCTCCAATCCCAGAGAACGCAGCTCGTTAAGCTCGGACACAATTTCGATGACATCGCGCCTCAGCAGCGGCTCCCCACCGGTCAGTCGAATCTCGCGAATGCCGAGTTCGCTAACGAATAGACGAACCATCCTCACCAGTTCATCACGCCGCAGAATCTGCTCTCTGGGCAGCCACTTGGGGTGCTCAGGCATACAGTACAGACATTGCAGGTTGCAGCGATCAGTAAGGGAGACGCGCAGCTTGCGTTTGGTGCGCCCGCGAGCATCGCTGAGCGTACCGAATTGCGGTGGCTGGACAAGTGGCTGGTTCACCGGCCTATCTTAACGCTCTCAGGTCCGCAGGCGTATTGATGTTGCCTGGAGCATTGCCCTGGACCTCAATCCACTTGTGCCGCGTGAACCATCGGCGCGGAGCACGTTCCCCTCTTTCGAAGCACGCACGTGCGTCGGCGGCCAGATTCGTGCGCATCAGACAGAACGTGGGGTGAATGCCATCGATATCGGCCAGCACCGCGATATCGGCCCCGGTCTCCTCGACACGCTGCAAAAAGCGGTCAACCAGATCTGCCGGAACCTCCAGCGCGTCGCAGGGCACACAGACCAGCCACGGCTGACTTGCCTGCTCAAGCAAGCGAACCATGCCTGCCAAGGGGCCCTGATAGTCATCGGCCGTGTCATCGGTGAATACCGGATATCCGAGCCCGCGGTAGCGCTCTAGATTCCGATTGGCCGAAACAAGGACTTCAGAGACCTGGGGGCGAATGGCATCCAGCGTCCGTTCGATCAGCGAGCGCCCCCGATGCTCAATCCACCCCTTGTCCTGGCCGCCCATGCGCGAGGCGGCGCCGCCGGCAAGAATGCCAGCGCTCACTGGTCTCATGGATACGGGCCTGTTCATCGCCCAAGCCTAACGCGACAGACTCGTCTGTGGCAGGCTCCGAACTCAGGCCGGTGCCAGGGTCTGTGCGATCAGCGCTTTCAGTTCAGGCACACAAGATCCGCAATTGGTGCCGCACTTGAGCTTCCTGCCTAGCGCAGACGGGGTATGACAGCCCTGTTCGATGGCCTTTTCAATGGTCTTCTGTCCGACGCCAAAGCACGAGCAGACCGTCGCGCCGGTGTCTTCACCTGGCGAAAAGGGCTCGCCCACCAACAGCGCCATGCGGTCCACTTCTTCGAGGCTGGGTTTTCCGAACAGACTGGAAAGCCAGGCCCTGGACGGCAAATCCTGACGGGGCGAGACGAAGACGCAGGCCTCGATACGGTCATCTACCACCAGCGCAGCGCGATAAATGCCAGCACTTTGATCTTCGTACTCCAGCCAGTCCGCCGCCGGATCATCGGTGGCGACGCCCAACTGCCCCCTCGCCCATTCCGACCAAGGTTTGTCGATGCGACGTCCGGCCAACTCGTAACGCGCGAAGTCCTCGCCGGTAATGCGGGTCCACCAGGCTGCTTCTGCCATGGGCAAGCGGCTGCGACTGAAAGCAAAGCCATACCAAGACACAAGAAATGGCTCGACCTGAACTGGTGTGTGCTTGAATTCCGGCTCGCCCGACACCGGATCGACCACCGGATTGACCAGCGCCCCGACCCGGGCATCGGAAGCGAACTGTCCGTTCCAGTGAATCGGCACGAACACGTTTTTGCGCGACATCTGGCCAGACAGGCTGACCCGAACCACGCAACTGCCCCAGCGCGATCTCAGCCGCGCCAGTTCGCCCTCACGCACGCCACAGATGAGTGCGTCGTGCGGATGCATGTCCACGAATGGCTCAGAGACGTGCGTGGCCAGCTTGGGCGCAAGGCCAGTGCGCGTCATGGTGTGCCAATGATCACGGACACGGCCAGTGTTCAGCACAAAGGGAAAGTCATCACCGATCGCATGCTGAGGCAGACGCGGCGTGGTCGGCACGAAACAGCCTCGCTGATCAGCAGTCTGGAAACGCCCGTCGCTGAAGGGTGCGAGGGACATGCCCGCTGCTGAGCCCTTGCCCGCGGCGGGTACCGGCCAGCGAATAGGCTGCAGATCATCAAAATCGGTGCGATCCAAACCGACCAGACCGTCCAGATTCAGATATCGCGGCAGTGCATCCTCAGGACCGTTCTGATGGGCGGTGAGCCGCGCGTGCTCGTCAAAAATTTCATGCACAGATTCGTATGCAAAATGCTCCGCAAAGCCCATTCGGCACGCGACCTGGGACAGCGCCCACCAATCCGGCCTGGCTTCCCCGATGGCGGGCAGAAATGCGCGTTGCCGAGAGATACAACGCTCCGAGTTGGTCACCGTGCCATCTTTCTCGCCCCAACCCTGTGCTGGCAGCAGCACATGGGCAAATTCGCTGGTATCGGTGCGGGCCATCACATCGGAGACCACCACCAGCTCACACTTGCCAAGCGCGCGCTTGATCTTGTCGGCATCGGGCAGGCTCACCACCGGGTTGGTCGCCATGATCCACACGGCCTTGACCTTGCCCTGATCAATGGCGTCGAACAGATCCACCGCCTTCAGGCCCGGTTTGTCTGCAATGACGGGACTGCGCCAGAAACCCTGCACGAGATCACGATGCGCAGCCTTATCCAGATCCATATGCGCCGCCAGCATGTTGGACAGGCCGCCCACTTCTCGGCCGCCCATGGCGTTGGGTTGCCCGGTAATGGAAAACGGGCCCGCGCCAGCTTTGCCGATGCGGCCGGTGAGCAAATGACAGTTGATGATGCTGTTGACCTTGTCGGTACCGGCGCCAGACTGATTGACCCCCATGGAAAAAGCAGTAATCACTTTCTCCGTGCGCGCGAACATCCGGTAGAACTCGGACAAGGCCGTTTCCTGCAGCTTGCACTGCGCGGCCACGGAGCGGATATCGCCAGCGGTGTTCTCCGCAATGGAGATCGTCCGTGCAAGACCCGAGGTGTGCGCCTCGATAAAGGCGGTGTCCTCGATCCCGTGCTGGTGAAGGAAGGACAACAGGCCGTTGAACAACCACACATCGGTGCCACCGCGCACAGGGAGATGGAGATCCGCCATTTCCGTGGTAGCCGTTCGCCGCGGATCAATCACCACCAGCTTCAGTTTCGGCCGGCGTTCCTTTTCCTTGACGATGCGCTGGAACAGGATCGGATGGCACCAAGCGGTATTGGAGCCCACCAGCACAATGAGTTCAGCCTGCTCCAGGTCATCGTAGGAGACCGGAACGATGTCCTCGCCGAAGGCCCGCTTGTGTCCAGCCACCGCTGAGGACATGCACAAACGCGAATTCGTATCGATGTTGGCCGTGCCCACAAAACCCTTGGCGAGCTTGTTGGCAACGTAGTAGTCCTCGGTCAGCAACTGGCCCGACACATACCAGGCCACCGCATCAGGGCCGTGCTCGGCAATGATTCCGGCGAAGCTTTCTGCAACATGATCCAGTGCCTGATCCCAGGACACGCGGCGCCCTCTGGACGGCGACAAAGCCCGGCGAAATTCCGGATAGAGCAAGCGACCGCCCGGGCCCACGGTTTCGTTGAGCGCTGAGCCCTTTACGCAGAGCTTGCCGCGGTTGGCTGGATGTTCTTCATCTCCGGAGACTTCGACAACCCCGTTGTTGATGCGAACATCCACGCCACAGCCCGTACCGCAATACGGACAGGTCGTCTTGATCACTTTGCCCTCAGGGCTGACTCCGTCCATCAGGCAGGTTCGCTCGCGGTGAACGTCGCGTTGTTGCGCTCGCAGAAGGTACGGCCAAACATCAGTCTGGATCGGATCGAGGCAATATCACGCCCTTGCTGGATGAGATCGAGATACCAGGGGCCGTCCACCACATCACCGTACAGAACCGCACCCACCACGCGCGACCCTTTCAGGACCAGTCGCTTGTAGACCCCGCGACGTGGATCACGAAAGACCAGATCCTCGGTCTCCGGCCCACCAATGAAGTCACCGGCCGAGAACAGATCAATGCCCGTCACCTTGAGCTTGGTTGAAACCACCGAACCTGGATAACGGCTATGCCCCATGCCCACCAGATGCGCGGCGCACACCCTTGCCTGTTCATACAAGGGAGCGACCAGACCATAGGTGCTCTTGCGATGCTGCACGCACTCGCCCACCGCATACACGCGTGGATCAGACAGACTCTGCAAGGTGTCGTCGACCACGATGGCCCGTTCGCAGTGCAATCCACAGTCCTGCGCCAGCGCAATGTTGGGACGGATGCCGACCGCCATCACCACCAAATCTGCGGCGATCTCGACGCCATCCTTGAACCGCACCGCGCTGACGCGATCGGTTCCAATAATTTCTGCGGTGTGTGCCTCCAGCATGAAGCGGATACCGCGCTTCTCCAGTGCATTCCTGAGCAGGCCCGATGCCGGCTTGTCGAGTTGACGCTCCATCAGCGAATCTGTGACATGCACCACGGTGACATCCATGCCCTGTCGCATCAGACCATTTGCCGCTTCCAGCCCGAGCAAGCCGCCGCCGATGACGACAGCACTGCGATGATCTTGTGCGGCGCGCAGCATGTGCTCCACGTCCTGAATATCACGGTAGGCAATGACACCCGGCAAGTCACTTCCGGGCACCGGAATCACAAAAGGCTTGGACCCGGTGGCGATTAGCAAGCGGTCGTAGGAGACCTCCAGGCCCGAACCCGCCTTGACCCGTCGACGTTGGCGATCAATCTCGATGACCGGATCACCTGCGTGCAACGTGATGCCATTGTCGGCGTACCACTGGCGCGGATGGGTGACGATCTCTTCGAACTTCTTTTCCCCGGACAATACAGGTGACAGCAAAATCCGGTTGTAGTTTCCATGCGGCTCGGAGCCGAACATGTGAATGTCATAGACATCCGGATCCAGCCGGAGAATTTCCTCGACGGCGCGCACGCCCGCCATACCGTTACCAATCACAACCAGCCGCGCGCGTGCCGAAGTCCCTTTGGGTGCACTCATTCGAATGATTTATCCCGTTCGCACCAGGACAACGCCTTCTTCGCTCACGCGAACCGGATGAGACTTGACCGACCACTCTTCATCTTCCAGGCAGCGTCCGGTCTTGAGCACGATGTGGTTCTTGTACACCGGTGAAGCGACAACCATCTCGTTTTCCATGTCACCCACCAGACCACGCGAAAGCACATTGGCTCCTGAGCGAGGATCGAAGTTATCAATGGCATACACGCCATCTTCTTCGCCATTGGGCGTGACCAGGCGAAACACCGCGACCTGCGTTTTTCCGACCTTGGCGCAAACACCGGTATTGGGCACGATATCCTGCAAACCGCAGACCAGAGTCCATTTTGGCTCTACCGTCATGACACTTTCTCCGCCGCCAGTTTCTCGTCTTTATTCATCGGACGGATTTGCCCGCGTTCATCGACGAATTGAATGTTCTGGTCCGATTCTTGAGAGTTCACAAAGTGGCGGAAACGCTTCAGCGTTTCAGGCGTATTAATCGCCTTTTTCCATTCGCACTCATAGGTATCGACCAGTTTCTGCATTTCACATTCAAGTTCCGCGCCAATACCCAGCGAGTCTTCGCACACCACCTTCTTGACGTAGTCGATGCCACCTTCGAGGTTTTCCAGCCATACCGAAGTACGCTGCAGTCGATCCCCGGTGCGCACATAGAGCATGAGGAAGCGGTCGATGTAGCGGATCAGGGTTTCGTCATCGATGTCTGATGCCAGCAGGTTGGCGTGACGCGGTTTCATGCCTCCGTTGCCGCCGACATAAAGATTCCAACCTTTCTCGGTTGCAATGACGCCCACATCCTTGCTCTGCGCCTCGGCACATTCTCGCGTGCAACCGGACACCGCCATCTTCACCTTGTGCGGCGAGCGCATGCCGCGATACCGCTCTTCCACATAAATGGCCATCTTCACCGAGTCCTGCACGCCGTAGCGGCACCAGGTGCTGCCCACGCAGGACTTCACCGTACGCAGAGCCTTGCCGTAGGCGTGACCCGATTCAAAGCCGGCGTCAATCAACTCTTTCCATATCAATGGCAATTGCTCAACGCGCGCGCCAAAAAGATCGATGCGCTGACCGCCAGTAATCTTGGTGTACAAGCCGTAGCGCTGCGCCACGCTGCCCAGAACCATCAGTTTCTCAGGAGTGATCTCACCACCGGGCACCCGCGGTACGACCGAATAAGTACCGTCTTTTTGCAGATTGGCGAGGTAATAGTCATTGGTGTCCTGCGTGCTTGCCAGCTTGGGCTTGAGGACAAACTCATTTCGCTGCGATGCCAGGATGCTCGCGACTGCGGGCTTGCAGATATCACAGCCTCGTCCTTTGCCATGCTTGAGCAGCACATCATCGAAGTTGTCGAACTGGCCCACCTTGATCAGATGAAAAAGCTCCTGCCGCGAGTGCTCGAAGTGCTCGCAGATGTGATTGAGCACCAGTACGCCACTTCGCGTGAGTTCTGCATCCAGCACCTGCTTGACCAACGGCTGGCAACCGCCGCAACTCGTGGCGGCTTTGGTGCACTTTTTCAAAGCGCCCAGTGAGGTCGCCCCGCCCTTCACTGCGGCACACAAATCACCCTTGGTCACATTATTGCAGGAGCAGATGAGCGCCGATGCCGGTAGCACATCTACACCCAGACCGACCTTGGAGCCACCTTCGCGGGCCGGCAGAATCAATTCGTCAGGATGCTCGGGAAGCGGAATCTTGTTGAGCGCCATCTGCAACAGGCTGCCGTAATCCTCGGCTTCACCGACCAGGACGGCCCCAAGCAACGTCGTGTTGTCCTGACTGACAACCAGCTTCTTGTAGTGGCCTGCAACGCCATCGCTGAAAACATAGGTCAATGCGCCGGGCGTGCTGCCCTGCGCGTCACCGATGCTGGCCACGTCTACCCCGAGCAACTTGAGTTTGGTGGACATGTCCGCGCCGGTGAATTCCGCCGCGGCCTGACCCAGCAGGTGCTGCGCGCAGATTCGGGCCATGTCGTAGCCCGGTGCCACCAGACCGAAGATGCGTCCTTCCCACAAGGCACATTCGCCGATGGCGTAGACATCCGGGTCGCTGGTCTGGCAGTAATTATTGACAACGATACCACCACGCTCGCCCATCTTGAGCCCGGACAACCGGGCCAGTTCGTCGCGCGGACGGATACCCGCGGAAAAGACGATCATGTCAGTCTCAAGCTGACCGCCATCGGCGAACTTCATGACGTGACGTCCGCCAATACCGACGCCCGCGCCATCGACGATTTCCAGGGTGTTCTTCTGCGTATGTACCTGCACCCCAAGGGCTTCAATTTTCTTGCGCAAGAGGGCGCCGCCCATGTCATCGACCTGCATGGTCATCAGGCGCGGAGCAAACTCGACCACATGCGTCTCCAGGCCCATGTCCTTGAGCGCCTTTGCACACTCCAGGCCGAGCAGGCCGCCGCCGACAACGACGCCCTTGCGTGACTTGGCGCCCCAGGCCTTCATGGCCTCCAGGTCTTCAATGGTGCGGTAGACCATGCAGCCGCCGCGGTCGCGTCCCGGCACCGGCGGTACGAAGGGATAAGATCCTGTAGCTAGAACCAGCTTGTCATAGGCAATTTCTTGCCCATCCGCGGTGCTGACTGTCTTGGCAGCGGTGTCCACCGACACCGCCTTGGTATTGAGCTTGAGATTCAGGTTGGGCTGATCAAAGAATCCCTCGCTGACCAGCGACAGATCCTCTGCCGTCTTGCCGCTGAAAAACTCGGATAGGTGAACACGGTCATACGCGGCCCGTGGCTCCTCGCAGAGCACCGTGACTTCGATATCGGGCTGGCTCGCAATTTCTTCGAGCAGCTTTTGACCCACCATGCCGTTTCCGGCAACAACGATTTTCATTTTGATTTTCCTTCTTAAGCGAGTGCACTGCGCTGTTGAACCGCTTCCTCGTAGAGGGCTTGTTCGCGGCTCTTGTGCTCTGGAGAAAAGCGAACAGCTATCGCGCAGACGGCGGTTACACAAACGGCCGTGCCGAGAATCAGCAAGGTCTGCTGGGTGTCGCCGGTACCCTTCATCAGGAACCCGGCGGCGACGGCGCCGACGTTTCCGCCAGCACCGATAATTCCGGCAACACCGCCTAGGGCCTTGTGGTCAATGAACGGCACCAGGGCATAGGTCGCCCCGCAAGCCATGTGCGTGAACAGACCAAAAGTGATCATGGCGAAGATGGCCGTTGTCACGCCCGGTGCCTGTGCGAACCACAGCAAGCCAAGGCCTTCGCCAAGAATCAGCACAAACAACAAACCGGTACGCCCATCCAGACCCTTGGATTTCGCGACCCGGTCAGAAACCATTCCGCCAAGTGCACGCGCAAACAGAGCGAGCAAGCCAAACGATCCTGCCGCCATGCCCGCCTGGGCAATGCTCAGATCAAAATATTCCACGTAGTGCAGCGCGGCCATGTTGTGAATGAAAATTTCCACGCCAAAGCAGGCCGCGTAGGTCATGAACAGCATCCAGACGCGGTAGTTGGAGCAGGCCTGCTTGAAACTGGACCAGCCTGCCTTCTTGCCGTTGTCCGGCATCAGGCCGGTTGCGCGCAAAGTAGAAAAATTGCCTGCAGGACAGTCCTGTGTGTAGCGCCAGTACAGCAGACCCATGATCACCATCAGGACGCCGGGGACCAGCAGCGCGATCCGCCATCCGGCTGAATGCTCCACCCCCAGAAAAAGCAGCGCAGCCAGTAGCAGCGGCATGAGCGCCTGCGCCGCACCGCCTCCGGCGTTACCCCAACCCGCCGAAGCAGCGTTGGCGGTGCCGACCACATTGGGCGCGAACATCACCGAGGTGTGGTACTGGGTAATTACAAAACTGGCACCCACCGCACCGATAAGAAGCCGAAAGAACAGAAAGCTTTCGTAGCTCTGACTGAAGGCCACGCCAAAAACAGGAATCGCGCCAATCAGCAACAAACCGGTGTAAGCCTTGCGTGGTCCGATGCGATCGCACAGTGGACCGATGATGAGCCGCACCAGGATGGTGATGGCGACCGCCGCAATATTAATGTTGGCGACTTGATTCATGCTCAGTCCCAACTCGCCCTTGATCAGGGGCATGAGCGGGGCGCAGGCGAACCAGGCAAAGAAGCTGATGAAAAAGGCCATCCACGTGAGATGGAATGCGCGCATCTGCGGCGTGGACAAGCTGTTGAGCTTGATGCTCGTGGCCTTGGCGAGGGGTTCGGCGACAGACATGGACAACTCCGTGTGGTGAAGGTCGCGTCCGTCATTGGACGTGAATATCAACTCACGTGATCGCCGTTAACCACGCCCAGGTGCTATTGCAATGTGCGTGCCGGGTTGGAAACGGCGGATATCAGGGGAGCCTGCACTACTTGCGCGCAGGGCCATGCCCGCACGCACCCCGGTGGTGCGCGCTGCGCAGGCGGCCTGAATCTCCTAGTCCGCGGATGCGGAGCAGTTCAATGCTTGTCGCAGTCGGCGAGAAACTGAATCAGCTCTTCACGCAGACGGTAGTAGTCAGGATGCTCCAACAGGGCCTTGCGGGTACGTGGCCGTGGCAAATCAATATCCAGAACTTTGCCGACCTTTGCATTGGGTCCGTTGGTCATCATCACCACGCGATCCGCGAGCAGAATGGCTTCATCCACATCATGGGTCACCATAATGGCGGTGAGTTGGGTCTTGGCCCAGACATCCATCAGCACTTCCTGCAGATCCCATCGCGTCAGCGAGTCCAGCATGCCGAAGGGCTCATCGAGCAACAGCATTTTGGGTTGCAGTGCAAATGCACGGGCAATGCCTACACGCTGCTTCATGCCATTGGAAAGCTCAGAGGCCTTCTTGCCCAGCGAATCTGAGAGCCCGACCCGCCCCAGGAAGTGCTCCGCAATTTCGCTGCGCTCAGCCTTGGGGATATGCGGAAAGACCTGATTGACGCCGAGCATCACATTGTCTTTTGCGCTGAGCCAGGGCACGAGGCTTGGCGCCTGAAAAACGATGCCTCTGTCTGGCCCGGCGCCATCGATCTCGCGCCCATCCAGCACGATCACGCCTTCGCTGATGTCGTTAAGCCCCGCCATCATGGTTAGCACGGTCGATTTACCGCAGCCCGAGTGCCCGATGATGGAGACAAACTCGCCCTGCTTGATCTTCAGATCAAAGCCATCGACAACCGTTGTCGGGCCCTTCTTTGAAGGATAAATCTTCGAAACCTGCGAGAACTCCACATAACGATGCGGCTGGGTGGGCGCTCGCTGCTTTTGCTTCTTGAGCGCGGCAGGATGTTCGTCGCTGGTGTTAGGCGTTTGCGGGCGCAGTTCCACCACCTTGCTCGAACCCCCACCGCTGGCTCGCTGCCCGGCCTCAATCAGGTACTGCGTGATCTGTTTGCGCAGCGTGATGAATGCTCGATCATGATTGATTGCGCCTCGATCACGTGGCCGATCAAGGTCCACCACAAACTCGGGCCCGAATGACGCCCCCGCGCCCTTGCCGCCGGGATCCAGCGGAATGACACGGTCGGCCATCAACAGGGCCTCGTCCACATCGTTGGTAATCAGTACGCAGGTCTTTTTCTCGCGCCCCCAGATATCGACAATCTCATCCTGCAACTTGGCACGGGTCAGTGCATCCAGGGCGGAAAGCGGCTCGTCGAGCAGCAGCACCTGCGGATCAGCAGCCAGCGATCGCGCCACCGAAACGCGTTGACGCATCCCACCGGAAAGCTCCGAGGGCCTCTTGCCCATTGCCGGGGTCAGACCCACCATGGCGATGTACCGCTCGACCCGCTCCCGGCGCTCCGCTTTGGACAGATGTGCGAAAACCTGATCAACCGACAGCGCAACATTCTCGCGCACGGTCATCCACGGCATCAGCGAGTAGCTCTGGAACACGACACCGCGATCTGGTCCGGGCCCAGTAACCGGCTGCCCCTTGAGTAGCACCTGCCCTGCGTCGGCCGATATCAGCCCGGCCATCAGTGAAATCAAGGTGGTCTTGCCGCTACCCGAAAAGCCGACGATGGCGACAAACTCGTTTTCACGAATGGACAGATCAATACCCTTGAGCACCTGTGTCAACTGCGAACCAGACCCATAGGCCTTGTCGACGCCGCGCAGCTCCATGCATACATCATGCTCCTGCTGCTCGTGGGCGGACACCGAAGAAGATGCGGGACCCTGCTGATTCAGGTTGTCACGAATTGGATTGATCATCATCAGCTCACCGGTTCGCCGAAACTGGCCAGCTGTTGCAGAGTGGCCATGATTCGATCCAGCAGGAAGCCGATAACGCCGATGGTGAATACCGCCACCATGATGCGTGCGAGCGACTCGCTGCTGCCGTTCTGGAACTCATCCCAGACAAATTTTCCGAGGCCGGGATTCTGCGCGAGCATTTCGGCCGCAATCAGCACCATCCAGCCCACGCCCAGCGACAACCGTAACCCGGTAAAGATCAGTTTCAGTGAAGATGGCAGCACGATCTTTCGCACCTTGGCGAACCACGAGAGCTTGAGCACGCGCGACACATTGATCAGATCCTTGTCGACCGATGCCACACCCACTGCGGTATTCATCAGCGTGGGCCACAGCGAACACAGCGTCACCGTGATTGCTGAGATCAAGAAAGATTTTTCAAACATGGGATCAGCGCTTACGTAAACGGCACTGACAACGAGCGTGACGATGGGCAGCCAGGCCAGCGGCGATACCGGCTTGAACAGCTGAATCATCGGGTTCAAGGCTGTTTGCACCGCACCCGATAAACCACAGACAACACCAAGGGGCACCGCCACCAGAGTGGCCAGCAGAAAGCCGGTAAACACGGTCACCAGGCTGGTCTTGATCTGGTCCCAATACGTGGGCTTGCCGGTCCAGGGCCGAATGCGCACCTGGGCATCAGGGTTGGCCGCGAGCTTCGCTGCATTGCGCTCTTCCTGTCGTTCGTAAAAGGCCTGCGCCTTGGCTCTTTCACGTTGGTGTTCATCTACAAGTCCGCCTGCCGCCTGCCAGACCGCGACAGGCCCGGGCAGTTCTCCCAGACTGGTCTGGACCGACTTGGCCAGTCCGCCCCATAGAAGAATGAAACAAACGAAGGCGACAATCGGTACGCCGATCTTGTAGAGAATTTCGCGCAGCTGTTCCCGCGGATCTTCCCCGGCCGCCAGCCGCACCATCGGTACAAACCAGGTCAGACCTGATTTCGTGAGGATATTGACGGTTTGATTGAGCATTTTTTTATCCCTTTGAAAGAGGCATCTATCTGCATCGGGGGGCAAAGATTCAGCTGCGGCCCTGAGCCTGGCCAGAACCCAGCAAGAATCCCGCCCTCCCGTGACAAGGCAGATCAGGGCTTTTCATCACCCTTGAGGCCGATCGTGAGCGACTTCAGATAGTCGTTAGGCTTGCTGCCGTCGTAGGTGACCTCGTCAAGAAACTCGGAGGTGGCAGGCTTGAACCCGGACTCGCTGTCGAAATCCGGAAAATCCGAGGCCTTCATCTTGCCCTCTTCAATCAGGGCCTTTGCCGCCGCGGCGTACAGGTCAGGGCGATACACCTTCTTCGCGGTTTCCATGTACCAGCTGTCGGGCTTAGCTTCTGCAATCTGCCCCCAGCGACGCATCTGGGTCAGGTACCAGATTGCATCCGAGTAATACGGATAGGTCGCGTTGTAGCGGAAGAACACATTGAAGTCAGGCACGGGTCGCGTATCGCCTTTCTCATACTCAAAGGTGCCGGTCATGCTGTTGGCAATTACCTTTTCATCAGCGCCCACATAGGCCGGCCTCGACAGAATCTCGACAGCTTCACCGCGATTGGCGTTGTTGTTCTCATCCAGCCAATACGCGGCCCGGATCATCGCCTTGGTCATCGCCAAAGTCGTGTTCGGGTACTTCTGCGCAAAATCTTCCCGAATGCCGAACACCTTCTCCGGATTGTTTTTCCAGATTTCATAATCGGTAATCACCGGCACGCCGATGCCCTTGAAGACCGCCTGCTGGTTCCATGGCTCGCCAACGCAATAGCCATAAATGGTGCCTGCCTCCATGGTGGACGGCATCTGCGGTGGTGGCGTGACGGAGAGCAGCGCATCGGCTTTCACCTGCCCTGCAACATCGCCATTGACCGGATCGTAATAGCCTGGATGGATGCCGCCAGCGGCCAGCCAATAGCGCAGCTCATAGTTGTGCGTGGAGACCGGGAAAACCATTCCCAGCTTGAACGGCTTTCCCTGTGCCTTGTATTCGTCTACTACCGGCTTGAGATAATCCGCCTTGATGGGATGAACGGGCTTGCCATCTTTCATCGGCACGTGCTTTTTCATCTGTTCCCAGACCGCATTGGAAACCGTGATGCCGTTGCCGTTCAGATCCATGGAAAACGGCGTGATGATATCCGCCTTGGTCCCGAAGCCAATGGTTGCTGCCAAAGGCTGGCCTGCCAGCATGTGCGCGCCGTCCAGCTCTCCCGAGATCACCCGATCGAGCAGCACTTTCCAGTTGGCCTGAGCCTCCAGCGTGACAAACAGACCTTCATCCTCGAAGTACTGCTTTTCATAGGCGATCGCCAGTGGCGCCATGTCGGTAAGCTTGATGAATCCAAACTTGAGCTCTGCCTTTTCCGGCTCCAGCGATTTGATCTTGGGTGCAGGCAAGTCCGTACTCACCGAAGACGTTTCCGGCGTCTTGCTCTCGCCGCAAGCTGCCATGCCCAGGGCAAGCAGTGACACCAGCAATGAAGCACCGAAGCGTGACTTTTTGCTGATTGATTCCCTTTGCGTATTCATCGTGTCCTCACAATTTTCGAAAAAAAAGGCGTCCACACGTGATCGTTCAGATCACGCATGGACGCCATTGCCCGTAGTCACTTGTGTGTGACCGCGTTATCAGATTTTCAGAGTGGCCATCATTGGCCATGTCCCTACCGCTACCACACCCAGCATTGACAAACTTGGTGCAAATCACGCTTTCAAGTCTTGGAGCACAGAGCGTGCCAGCGATCATGAGCATGCAGAAGCACAAGATGCTCACCACATCGCACCGCGTTGGCACGTCGCGCCCCTTGCTGGTGCAGGTCTCAACCCCCGAACCCCCATTGCAGCCACACCCACAGTTTGTCCGTATCTGTAGGTCGATCCTCTGCCTCGTACGCGCTGTACTTGATGCCTCCAAGCAGATTCCCAGGCAGCGGCCGGCTTACAACCACGCCCCATTCCGTGCCGTAATCCAGACCCGACTGGTCTGACTCATATTCGTGATAAACCGCGAGCCATTTCGTCTTTCCCAAGCTGCCTGAGAGCGTCACGAAGTTGTCCACCAAACCCTGTGCCGGGGTGAACAGAAACTGATCGCTCCAGCCGTTGAAGGCGTGCAGCGTGGCCAGTGGCGTCATCACCGCGTACTGCCCCTGGTCACTCCCCAGAACCTCCTGGGCCAGGGCCAGCTTCGTGCCTTTGAAACTGGCTGCCAACTCCAGCAGGCTGTAGTCAGCGTCGAACCCACCTGCCGGAGTTTCTGCCTCCTGCGAAGCAAACTCGGCGACATAACTCATGCCGATCCCGTTTGAGAACTCGTGGCCACCCGTTAGACGTAATCCCAGAGTGTCCGCGTCCGGGCTATTGGCCGTAGTGTTTTCAAAATCCAGCAGGTAGCCGTACCCGGTCAGCGTGAGCAGCGGTGAGACTGTCCACTGAACGTTGATCAGGTGCGCGTCAATATCGACATTGCTGGAGAAAATATTGTTGATGTTGCTCAGATACGCGTACTGCGCTGTTAGCGATTTCCGTGGCGTGAACTTCAGAAAAACACCATCGTAGGTTTGTTCGTTCTGCCGCCAACCGACATTGCCAACCCATCGCGCGTTGTCCAGAACCAGACGACTGCGACCAAGGGTTGCCACGAGGTTCTGGATGCCGGTAAAGCGCAGGCCCCATTGATTGGTTTCCGTTTCGTCCGGATCGGGCACCAGCGAATAGCGCGTCGGCGGCGGCGTGGACGAATAGTCATCCATCAGCGCGGAGACGTTTTCCATTTCCACGAACGCTGTCAGCTCATTCCATTTCTGGGTGGTGTATCCCAGCAGCGTCCGGATGGTCAGCGCGTCGGCATCTTCCAGAAGATTATCCTGCTCCACGGCTTCATAACGAACGCGCAGATTGAGATTGATGTCGCCGGTGGTCACAGCCGCAGACAGTGCAGACAGGGGCTCCGCCTGAACGCCCAATGTGATGCCGGCTGCTGTGGCGGCAAATACGGCCTTTGAAATAGCCCGATTCATGTTCAAAAACTCCCTGATTCAAGTAAGACAGGCAAAAAAAAATGGCGTCCGCACAGAACCCGTGAGGTTCTATGCGGACGCCGTTGCCCGAAAATGGATTTTGATGGACCTGCGGTGGTCCGATATTGCTCAGCGGAAAGCGCGTACGCGCCAGCCACTGTTACCACTCGCGCAAAAAAAATCCGCGCCGGTCCCGGTCAGGACCTGCGCGGACTTCTTTGCCCGGATACAACTCAGCTTTTCTCAAGGACCAGCGGTGGTCCTCACACTTCAGAGGTCGCCCAATGCAGACCCCTGATTTTCTGCCAGCACAAAAAAACGTCCGCACAGATCCGTTTAGAATCTGTGCGGACGTCGTTGCCCGAATACTGCTCTTATTAAGTTGAAGGACCTACGGTGGTCCGGTGATGCTCAGTCATGCAGAACAGCCTGTGTTGCTGTAATGCGACCAGACAAGCTAAGCAATGCCTGTGCCAGCACCGCGCGAAAATGATCCGCAATAGGCGAACAATCTATTGCGCGGCGGCCGCGGCGACCGAGGTAGCCATCGCACTGGCCTGACCATGAATCCTGAGGCGAAAGCTGGAATCAACCAAATGCTGGACGTCGCGGTTTTCTCGGGCCTGTCGCCAGCGCTGCATCTGACTGACAAACCATCTCGCATCGTCGTGATGCGGAGACAGCGTTTCTCCGACGCCGAATATGAATTGCGCGCCCAGAGGATCATCGCCGTTGTCGCTCAGCGCGGCACGAACCGAAGCGTCAGGTGCATTGATCAGCTTCGCATCTATCAACATCTGCGCCGCTTCGCTTCGATGACCGGGCTGCTCCAGCCATCGGCCCGCTTCAATCAAGGCGGCCACAATGGACAAATGAGCAGCCGGATTGAGCGTGGCCCAGTTTCGCGCCACACCCAGGACCTTTTCTGCGCAGCCTGGCCGAATCATGTGCGTTGCAAGAACTCTGCGCCCAACGCCCTCAAGTTCTGCTGCCCTGCCCCACGGCGCGCCAACACAGAAGCCGTCGATGCGGCCTTCGCGCATGGCATCTATCACCCGATCTGGCGGCAGGACCATCAGATTCACATCCAGATCCGGATCGACTCCCGACGCACTCAGCCAGTCGCGTAACAGATAGTGATGGGTAGAAAAGGGAAAGACATGAGCGAATACGCGACGCCTGCGTCGTTGCTGATATCCCGGGCTCCGTTCGCGCTCGATGACTCTGCGCAGCGCCCTGCCCGCAGCCTGGGGCTCTGGCGCAGGCGCACACATTTCGCGGTATAGCTCATTGGATACCGTGATGCTGTTTCCATTGCGAGACAGCACCAGCGCGGTTTCCATTTCCACTCCGAGCTGATCGGCACCAAGATTGGCGGCCAAGGGCATCGGTGCGAGCAACTGGGCGGCGTCGATCAGGCCCGTGGCCAGTTTGTCGCGGACATTGGCCCACGAAGCCTCAACGGACAGACTCACATCCAGTCCCTGCCCCGCGAAATATCCGAGTTCACGGGCTACCAGTAGTGGCGCCGCATCTGCCAAGGGCAACATGCCAATACGCACATGGCGACGTTTAACCGAGAGTGCTTTCATAACAACTCCGATGCAGCAATAAGTGAACGCGCGACCTCGCCGAGCCTGATGTTCCTGTCCATGGCCATTTTCCTTAGCGTTTCGTGCGCCGTGTTCTCGTCAATACCCTTGCGTTGCATCAACAAACCCTTGGCCCGCTCGACATCACGACGATCCGCCAGCTTGGTCTTGGCACTGGCCAGTTCCTGTTTAAGCCCCTGAGATTCCTGAAACCTGGCAATGGCGACTTCGATCACCGGTTGCAGGCGTGCGGCAGACAGACCATCCACCACATATGCCGACACGCCGGCGCGCATGGCGCGGCGGATGGTCTCGGAGCCGGACGTTTGTGCAAACAAGACAATGGGGCGTGGCCGGTCGCGGGAGATCTGGCCCAGTGACTCGAGCGTGTCGCGGTTAGGGCTGTTGACGTCAATCAGAACGATATCCGGGTGCAGCTCGTCGACGGCCGCAATGATGTTGTCGGTGTCTTTCAAGCGCCCGATGACGGTATGGCCGGCAGCGTGCAGCGCCTCCTCAAGGAGGAGTACACGTTCTCGATCATCGTCGACGAGCATTACACGCACTGATCTGATTCCGTTGGCTTGTTAGGGGCTGAGACCTGGTGAGCAATATCCATGCCCAGCAGCCAATAATGGTTTTGCTACCGCCGGGTGGATTTGTGCACCAATTTGATTCGATATCAGCCCAAGCCCTGCACCGAATCGGCCGAAGCGCTTAGCATGAGCCCTCTGCCACCGGACGAATAAGATGAATTTTCAAGCCAGCGAGCGCTGCAAGGATTACGTGGGTCGGGTACGCAGCTTCATGGAGGAACATATTTTTCCCGTGGAGAAAGCGCATTGGGCCGAGATTCACGACGCCGGGCACGGCGGTGACTGGCAGCAGTGGCGCATCCCTGATCGCGTAGACGTTCTGAAGCAAGCCGCCCGCGAACAGGGACTGTGGAACATGTTTCTTCCGGATGCGGAACTGGGCGCCGGGTTGTCGGTGCTCGAGTACGCCTCGGTGGCCGAGGAAACCGGCCGCAGTCTCATGGCACCGGAAATCTTCAACTGCTCAGCACCCGATACCGGCAACATGGAAGTGTTGTGGCGCTACGGGTCGGACGAACAGAAGAAGCAATGGCTGCAACCCCTGCTCGATGGCCACATCAGGTCCGTGTTCTGCATGACCGAACCAGATGTTGCGTCCAGTGACGCGACTAATATTCAGGCCACCGCCGTCGTCGAAGGCGATGAGGTCGTTCTCAATGGCAAGAAGTGGTGGAGCAGCGGCATTGGTGATCCGCGCTGCAAGATCGGCATCTTCATGGCACTTACGCCAAACCCCGACCTGGACCGTAAACGCCAGCACTCCATGGTCCTGGTGCCACTGGACACCCCCGGAGTGGAGATCAAACGCATGTTGCCGGTGCTGGGTGACTACGATGCGCCCCACGGTCATGGCGAGGTCCACTTCAACAACGTGCGACTGCCTGTCTCAAACTTCATCGCGGGTCCGGGCCGCGGTTTTGAAATCGCCCAGGGTCGCCTCGGGCCAGGACGTATCCACCACTGCATGCGCGCCATCGGTGCGGCCGAACAGGCACTGAAACTCGCCATCGCGCGTGGCACCTCTCGCAAGGCCTTCGGCAAATTGCTGATTGACCTGGGCGGCAATCGGGAACGCATTGCAGAAGCACGCATTGCCATTGACCAGGCACGCCTGCTGACCCTGTATGCCGCTTGGAAAATGGACGAATCCGGTGCTCGCAATGCGATGACTGAAATTTCAGCCATCAAGGTCGCAGCGCCACGCATGTTGCAGTCGGTTGTGGATATGGCCATGCAGATTCATGGTGCTGGAGGCGTTTCACGGGATTTCGCACTGTCCGGCTTCTTTGCCCAGGCGCGCATGCTGCGTCTGGCTGACGGCCCTGATGAAGTTCATCGCGAAGTGATCGCACGCATCGAATTGGCGCGAGCCGCCGGCACTTGATGCACCAATCATAAGCAAGGTTCGGTTCGCCGACGCAGCTTGAACCGGCTGGCCGCTGCCGGTGATGAGCTCGCTGACAAGCACTGCACCAATCCTGCACCTTCGCCTCTGCATCGCGGCGAATGGCCAATCATTACTGTGCATATCTGCTGCCGATGGCGGCAAATGGCGCTTTTCGCCCATCGGCTGCACCAATTCTTAACAGTGGCACGCCTTTGGCTATAGAGGGTTTCAACCAACCGGACCAAAGCTGCTCCTGTTGGCACACCAGCCTCACTGCCGAGCATTTCACCGGATCACGCCGCGTTCGATCTCGCTGAGCTCTGGGCCAAATCGGGCTCTGGGCTAGCGGCCTTCGATCTCACCCGGTTTGATCACAAGCGAGGGCACCACCCAATGGCAATCTGTGAGAAACCCATGCCGCGATTGACGACCCGAGGCAAGCGAAGCGACATCGCACCCAAGGCCGCAATCAGCCTGCGGGTCATGCTGGTCGATGATGATGATACGCGCGCAGCCTTTGTGACCCAGGCCTTGCTCGCAACGGGCAACGACGTCGTAGCGCGCTTGTCCTCAACCGAGGATTTGCTGAGCAGCGTCCGGCGTGTGCAGGCAGACATCATCCTGGTTGACATGGATAACCCGGCGCGCGATGTGCTGGACAACTGCGCCGCCGTCACCCAGCAGATACCCAAGCCGATCATTTTCTTTGCCAAGAACTCTGACCCCGACAAGATTTTTGATGCGGTTCGCGCCGGGGTCAGTGCCTACGTGGTCGATGGACTCAGCGAATCCCGGCTACGCCCGATCCTTGATGTCGCCATTGCTCGCTTCCAGGAACATCAGAAACTGCGCACCGAACTCGAAGACATGCGCGTTCGTCTGGCAGACCGTCGCGACGTTGAACGGGCAAAGGCCACGCTGGCCCGGATGCGGAACCTCGATGAAGCCGCAGCCTATGCACTGCTAAGACGCAGCGCCATGGCACATCGCGTGACCATTGGCGAAGCCGCACGCACGGTGCTCGCCGCTGCTGACATATTTGATACCAAGGATCCGTCGTGAGCCGGATCCCCCGATTCCGGCTGGAGACCAACCAGCTCACGATCGGATACATGACCTTGCTGGACTCCGCGCCCATCCTCTGGGCCGCGCACAAGGGTTATTTTCGCGATGCTGGTCTTTACGTCTCTCTGGTTCGCGAGGTGTCCTGGGCGAGTTTGCGTGATCGCCTGGCCTACGGCGCCCTTGATGCCGCGCAATGCCTGGCACCCATGCCCATGGCGGCGACACTCGGCATCGATGGTGTCGGTGTGCCTCTGGTCACAGGCCTGAGTCTGTCGCAAGGCGGCTCTGCCATCACGCTTTCGCGCAGCGTGACCAAACGCATCGGCCTGAAGCCGGACATGAATCCACTCGACAGCGCACGCGCCGTTGCCAGTTACGTGCGTCTGGGTGGACGCCTGCGGCTGGCGCACGTTTACGCCTTCTCGATGCATCACTACCTGCTGCGTGACTGGCTGGCATTGGGCGGGATTCAGCTAGACCATCCCTCTATCGAATTCCTTGTCGCGCCTCCGGCCCAGATGGTGCGGTTGCTCGAAAGCGGTGCCATCGACGGGTTTTGCGCCGGCGAACCCTGGAACACGGCAGCAGTACGAGGAAAGCTCGGGCAGATCGTCACCGCCACCAGCGCCATCTGGGATGGTGGCGCCGACAAGGTGCTGGGCGTCACCAGACAATGGTCGCGCGCTCATCCGCAGACCCATCGGGCATTGATCTGTGCACTGATGATGTCACTCAGAGATCTGGCCACGGAAGATGTCACGCAGGAGCTGACCGCCCTGCTCTTGCAACGGGAAGTGCTGGCTGTGCCCGAGGCCTGGATCAAGAGCGCCTTGGTCGGCTCCCAGGCCCTGAGTCCGCCGCGATTTGCCAACAGCCTCAATGGCTTTCCGCGCCAGTCGCAAATGCTTTGGTGTGCACTGCAAATGCTGCGCTGGCGACAATGGTACAAGCCGCAACCACTCTCGCGGCTCTGTTCACAGGTATGTGACAGCGCTGCATTCGCTGATGCCGCTGCCGCACTGCGCTTGCCGATTCCTGCCGTTGACACCGTTTGCGAAGGTGCCGGTCGCGTTGCACTGGGCATGGATGGCAGCACGGTGGAAACCCGTTTCCTCAGCGGTGGCGAGCTGAATCCAGAAAATCCCGCTGCTTACCTGACTGAGCGGGGCTGGGGCATAGAAGCGGCAAGAGCAGCGCTACAGAGTGCCGACGAAAGCGCTCTGCGCTGATAAGGCGCACACGCACACATGCAGAGCACATAGCTGGCACAAGCTTTGCGAATTTGATCCCAACAGGTCATCGCAGACCGTTCCAGCGGCCACAGCCGTCCGCACAGATAACGAGTTCAGACACACGCACCACACAGGCGCGTGCGGCCTCTGAACTCTCCGGATGGGCTTAAGCATGAGGCAAATATTTTCTCCGCGATTCCTGATTCCAATTTGCCTTGCGGCAGCTTGCTGCGCGCTCACCTCCAACGCTGCGCTTGCACAGACCGCCATCTCTGCAGAACGAGTCAATTCCGTGCTGAACCTGGACCGGCAACTCTTTGAGCTGGAGTCTGCTCAAACGCCGGACAAATATCCCCTGAATGTTTTTATCGGCAGCGAGCGCAATGAGCTGCGTCTGCGCAAGGTTCGCGTGCGCATTGATGAGCTTCATTCGCGGGAATACGAATACGCGCAATCCGAGTGGCAGGCCATTGCCAATGGCGCAGTGCACCCGGCCTGGTCTGGGCGAGTTGCAGCCGGGAATCATCGTCTGCGCGTCGAGGTCTACGCGCGTGCATTGGATGCCGACCCCAACGATCCGCGAGCGGTTGAGTGGATCGACCAGACCATTACCATCGGCGACGAAGAAAGCCTCGAAATTACGCTGGTACAGAAACGCTTCGGCGGCGCCGAGATCAACGTGAAGTCCTGGCCGGGTTCGGTGCGCGCTGCCAATCACCCCTGGCTGCGTGCAGCACAGTACTGGCTCTGGTCGGATCGCCCTTACCTTGCGGCCAGAATCCTTTCCAGGCAGCGCAGCGCCGGCAAGGCCTTACCTGCTGAGTACAGCGCGCTCGCGCAACAGAGTGTTCAGCAGTTCGTGGGCGCCCAATCGCTCGCAGATAGTTCTGCACTTCTGGAACGCGCCCGCATGCTTGAGAGCGCGACGGCACAGCTTCAGACCGGTAATGCCGCTGCCTTGCTCGCGCTCGCCGATCAGGAGGCAAAATCAGAGCCCTTGTGGGTCGTGCGCGACAACGCAAACCTTCTGTTGGGTTATCACTTCCTGCGCGGCGGACAGGTCAAGCAAGCGCGCGAAGCCCTGGGCAAGGTTCGCAGCCCGGGACCGCACGCCCATGAAGCCATGCTCGGCTACGGCTGGACGTTTCTGCTCGATGAACTGGCGCCCGATGCATGGGCTTCATCTGCAGACACATCACATCCGAACTTTGTCCTGGCTGCCGCACAGGCGAGCGCTTCCGACTCCGGACAACTGGACGATGAAGACCGCGAAGACGCGCTGCGCAGCGCCCTGGTGCCGTGGACCGAACTGATCGGTGCTGATGTGCTGGACATTGCCGCACAGGAAGGCGCACTGGCTGTCGCATGGGCACTGGATGAACTCGACACCGGCGAGCAGGCCCACACCTACTATGAGCGCTCTGCCGCGCAACTGGCCGGCGCGCGCGGTCTGCTGTCACAGGCCATGGAACACGTTGCCAGTGGACACGCCGCGAAGGCCTTTGCTGATGGCCTGAATGATGAAAGCAGCGGCTGGAAAGCCTGGCTGTCCGACCTGCCCTATGCCAGCGACACGCGCTATCTCAAGGCATTGCTCAAGTCCCCAAATTTCGTAGATCAGCTGGATGACTTCAGGGCCGCTCAACTGCTAGCGGACGAACTCGCGGCCTGTGAGAAGCGCGCCCTGGACCTGCCACAGGGCACGACTGCAGACACGCTGGTGCGACAGGTGGCGCAGGCACGCAAGGGTCATGAGCCGCAGCTGTTCAGCACACGAACCCTGATGGAACGCACAGCTCTGGATTTGCTACGCGATACCAAGGCGCGCATTGAGCGCTATCTGGCTTATGCACATTTCGCAATGGCGCGTCACTACGACAGTGAGCCCGAACCCGAATTCGAGATCATCAAAGGAGACGCATCTTGAACGCGCGCCACAAGGTTTGGGCCCTCGCGGTGTTGCTGAGTTGCAGCAGTGCGCAGGCCGCGTTCTGGGATACGCCGCCATCAACTGTGAGCAGCACTGCAAGCAGCAACCGGCTCAAGGAGAACGGTTATCTTCGCGTCCGCACCAGCAGCATCCTGAAAGTTGAACCGGGCGACCCGGTTCCAGCCGATGCACGCGCGGCCATCGCAGAGTATGACCGCATGCTCTCCCTGCCAATGGATGCCATTGCACCGGAAATGCGTGCCGAGGCGCTGCGGCGGGCCGCAGACCTGCGCGTACAGATTGCCGATGCTGACGCGGCCAAGGGCGAGGGCTTTCACGTCAAGGAAGTGCGGCGCGCCGTCGCCGGATACAACCGCGTCTTGCAGGATTACCCGGGTCACGCCAACAATGATCGGGTGCTGTATCAGCTCGCACGCGCGCATCAGCTGATCAACGAGTTTGACCCGGCGGTCGATGCGCTGATGCAGATCGCCCTGAATCACCCGGGGTCTGTCCGCGCTGCCGATGCCAGTTTCCGTGCAGCGGAAATGCTGTTTGCCAAGCAACGCTATGCAGAAGCACAGCCGGCTTATGAAGCGCTTCTGGCTCATGGCAACAGCACGCCCTACTTCGAGCTGGCCCAGTACAAATACGCCTGGTCCCTGTACAAGCAATCACAGTTCGAACGCGCAGCCGAAGTGTTCCTAGGCCTGCTCGATCAGGACCTGCCCGAAGGCACGCTGGAAGATGCCGCTCAAGCCTTGGCCGCTGTGGAAGCGCACAAGTCAGAGCGTGCCAGTGAATCCCTTCGAATCACCGCACTGTGCTTCGCCGCACTGGGTGGCGGACCTGCCTTGAGCGAGTATTTTGCCGCCCAGCCCAAGCCCTCAAGGATGGAAACCCTGGTCTACTCGGCGCTGGGCGACGCCTTGATAGAAAAGCAGCGCTATACCGACGCGGCAGGTACCTACCTGGCATTTGTTGAACGCCACCCCGATCATCGCCGCGCACCCGCGTTTTCGGAATCTGCGATCACCGCCTATCAGCGTGGTGGGTTCTCTGAGCTTGCTACCGCTCAGATCGAGGGCTACGCGATCAAGTACGAGCCGAGTGCCAGCTACTGGACGAACCGCGAAGCAGACGCCCAGGTACTGGCGAAGGTTCGCAGCTATCAGGACGATCTGGGCCGTCTTTTCCAGGTCATGGGACAAAATGCCAGCGACCCTGCACAGCGTCGGCAGGCCTATCTCAAGGCTGCCCAGTGGTATGAGCGCAGCCTTGCGCAATTCCCGGACGACAAGCGAACCGCGCAAACGAGTCTGCTCCTGGCCGATGCCTGGCTGGAAGCCGGTGAGCTGGAAAAATCAGCGCAGCAGTACGAACGCACGGCCTACGATCTTCCAAGCCATGCGGGATCGCCAGTCGCGGCACTGGGTGCGGTACAAACCTGGCAGCGCCTCACCCGGCAATTGCCAGCGCAAGAGCAGGCCACCCCGCGACGCGCCTCCATTGCCGCCAGCCAGAAACTGGGCGAGACGTTTCCGGATCATCCGCAGCGTTCACAGGTGCTGATGACGGCTGCTGAAGATCTTTATCTTCTCGGTGACCTGGACGAAGCTGTCACCACTGCTGAACGGGTTCTGGCTTCTGATCCAAAGCCAGCCCTGCAGCTCGGCGCCCTGGGCATCATTGCCGATACGCGCTTTGCGGCGAATCGCTACGAGGAAGCTGAAGCCGCCTACGCCAGAATGTTGAAACTGCCAGCGGCTTCTGGGGAAGAACGCGGCAAGTTGTTCGATCAAATGGCGGCCAGTGTCTACAAACAGGGCGAGACGGCCCGCGAGACCGGCGACTTGCGCAGTGCTGCGCAACACTTCCAGCGTGTTGCGAGCGTCGCACCGGGTGCAGCCATTCGCGATACCGCTGACTTTGATGCGGCTTCCGCGCTCTACGAACTTGAAGACTGGCCTGCTGCGGTCACAGCTCTGGAGCGCTTTACCAAGCGCTATCCGGACCATCGTCTGCTTGCTGATGCTGACAAGAAGCTCGGACGCGCCTATCAGGAAAACAAGATGCCGGACCGCGCCGCCCAAACCTTCGAACGCATTGCCAGGCGCGACACAGAGAATGCGGATACCCGCCGCGTCGCCTCGTGGACTGCGGCGGAACTGTATGACGAAGCGGGTCAGTACGGGCGGAGCCTGCAGGCATGGAGCCACTACGTGAGCCACTACCCTTCGCCGCTGGATGAAGCCATGCAGGCACGCTTGCGGCTGGCACAGATTAATTCGGAGAAGCTCAAGGACAGCACAGCACATCGTCATTGGCTGACCGCGATGATTGAGGCCGATCGCGCAGCGGGCAGCAGCAACACGCAGCTGTCACGCCGTGCGGCAGCCGAATCCAGTCTGGAGCTGGGCCGAATGGATGCGGTCAAGGCAAAAGCCGTCATTCTCAAATCGCCGCTGGCCTCATCACTGGCCGCGCGCAAGGCGCTGACGGAATCCTCCATTCGTGCATTTGAGTACGCATCAAAGTTTGATTTTGCAGACATCACCAGTGCTGCCACGTTCGAGCTTGCCGCGGTCTACTGGGAATTCAGTCGCGCCTTGCTGGCTTCCGAGCCGCCGCAGGATCTCGCTGGCGAGGCCGCCCAGCAATATGTGCTGCTGCTGGAAGAACAGGCTTATCCCTTCGAGGAGAAAGCCATTACGGCGCATGAAATCAATCTTGGGCGCGTGCGCAACGGAACCTGGAACACACATATCGGAATGAGCGTCGATGAGCTCGGACGCCTGTCGCCGGCGCAGTACGCCAAGAAGGAACGCCGCGAGGATCTCTATGAACAACTGGACTAATACGATGCCCCGCCGATCTGGCCTATACGCCTTGCTGGCCAGTCTGGTGTTGACCGCTTGCGCGCCCGGTCCGTCGCGTCGCCCCGGCAGCACGCCCCAGCCTGCGCCGACGGTTCAGCCATCTGCCGCTCAGCCAAGTACCGAGAATGCTGATGTCGCCGCTCCGCTTGCAGAACGCTTCGCGGCTGCTCTGGAACTCATGAAGTCGCGCCAATACGAATCTGCCCGCGACGCCCTGTTGGCTCTGAGCACAGAGTTTCCGAAATTGTCCGGGCCCAAAACCGACCTGGGCATCGTCTACGCCCAACTCGATCAGCCGGGCAAGGCACTGGAGCAGCTCAAGAGCGCTGTCTCACTCAAACCCGACAATGCCATCGCATGGAACTGGATTGGAATTTTGCAACGAGAGGCCGGCCAATACGGCGCTGCAGAGCAGGCATACCAGAAAGCCCTGCAAGCCCGCCCGGACTATGCCGACGCGCAATTCAATCTGGCCATCCTCTATGACCTGGCGATGAATAAACCACTCAAGGCGCTGCAGGCCTATCAAGGCTTTCAGAAGCTGACACGGGAAGAAGACCTGATCGTCTCCGCCTGGATCCGAAAGATCGAATCCGGACTTGAACAAAGCAGTACCACCACTCACCTTGCAGAGGTTTCTCCATGAAAAAATTGATTGTTGCCACCGCTCTGATGCTGCCATTGACCATCGCTGCAGAATCAAAACCCGAGGCTGCTGAGGCAGCGGCGGATCTTCAGCAGATGGGGATCACGGTCATGGGTGACCAGGATGCTCCACTCGGACTTTTTCTTGCGCCGTGGAAAGAAGAGACACGTGCAGATGTATTGCAGGCGCCTGGCGTGCATGACCAGCCTGCCACGGCTTTACGGGCCGAAGGCTATGCGCGAGCCACTCAATACTATGCCGTGGGACGGGCCTATCGCAGCGAGCGCCTGATGCGAAACCACTAGCCCGCTGATTCGACACAGGCATGCCATCAACCGCTCGGGGCCGCTTGCAGCCCCGGGCAGATGGCCGGCCTCCCAAGACCTCGCACACATTTCATGTTGCCGCCCTATTGAGAACAATTATGAACGGACGTCACCCCAGATTGATCTTCTTCAGCCTTTGCGCTTCTCTGCTGCCCTTGCCTGCCGCGGCCACCGAAATTCTGGGCTGCGCCAGCGATGATCGCTTCGCCGTAACACCGAGCGACAAACTGCGGTGCGAAGGCCGCAACGGCGAGCTCTCAAGCACCTTGCTCGACCTGTATGCGGCAGGCTGGCGCCTGATTGACACGGAGTTCTACGACAAGGATCGTCAGGTCTTTTATTTAGAGAACGAGGCTGCACCCACCACGGATTGGGCTGTGTCAGAGCCGCTGGCCGACGCACCCGCCAGCACAACAGAAGAAGAATAGGTAACGCGGATTGCAGGGGCGTCGTCAGCTTCAAACCTGACGTACGCGAAAGCTCCCCTGCAATCGAACGCGCTTCTTCATGGCAGCAGTCATTTCGATGCTGCCATCCTCCAGCACAACCAGGACCTGGCTCAGGCCCAGCTTGCGGGCCAGGCCGAGCCACTGCCCAGGGCCTGCGACATATAGCGCCGCCCCACCTGCCTCAGCGAGGAATCCATCGCGATGTACGACCGTCACCGAGCGGATACCTTGTGCGGGCATTCCGCTCAAGGGTTCCAGCAGGTGCGAGTAACGGCGTCCCTCGTGGAAGAAAAAGCGTTGATCATCGCCGTGCGTATTGACTGACTCGTCCTTTGCCGAGATGGTTCCAAGCAGCTCTGGCTGAGCAGGATCCGAGTCCGGCATGCGAATGCCAATGCGCCATGCACGAGAACCCCGTGATCCGCGCACGGCGAGATTGCCACCGGCATCAATGACCGCATCTTCAAAGCCACACAGCGCCAGCTGATCCAGCGCCTCGTCAACAATCCAGCCTTTCGCAATGCCGCCAAAATCCCAGGCAACATCCGCGGCCGGACCGTAATGCGCCCCACCATCGTAAGCAGGCGCCTCACGAATCGCCGCACACAACTGGGCAATTCTTTCCTGATCGGGCGGCGCTTGCGGATTGGCCGCCAGGTCATGAAAACCCCACAGTTGCACCAGCTTCGCAATGCGCGGCTCGTACAGGCCATTGGTCACCTGTCGAATGGCCCATGCTCTGGCGAACAGGGTTCGCATCTGTGGAGGTACCTCAGCCGTTTCGCCGCGTGCCAGACTGGCATTGATCAGCGAAAGCTTGCCGCCACTCCAGGGCCACCAATCATCGCCAAAGGCCTGAAGATTTTCTTCGATGTCTGCAATGACGCGGACGGCGTCCTCGCGCGTCCGCCCCTGATGGGGCAGAACCACATTCACCGACACCTCTGTCCCCATCGCAAAGAAGGACAGTTTGACTTGTGGTGGTGATCGTTTAAGCCAGGATTTCATGTATTGGGGCAGATCCCTCGCAAGATACGAGGCGAAAACCGATAGAAACTCGGAACAGATCGCATCCGTATCCAACGGCGCGAGCACACCTGAGCCGATCAAAGCATCTTCAATGCCAGATGCGGGCGTTGATCGAAAACGGGCGCACGCCCAATAGCGTGCGCCCGAATTTGGAGACGTCAGTGGGAGCGAATATCAGGGGAAGTAATACTCGTCCTTGCACAATTTGCCGTCGCCATTGGCATCGCGGGTGGCAAAACGCTTGTCCAGCTGCCCACCGGGTGTCACCTCGGACTTGGACAAACAGCCGTCTTCGTCCTTGTCCACCCCCGGTGCACTGATATGCGAGACGTCATCCGGTTTGAGAAAGACGTTATCCAACTGTGCTGATGCGCTGCCAGCGCTCAGCAACAGGCCGGAGGCCGTGCACATTGTGATAAGGATTCTGCTGTTCATAAAACCTCCTGGGTCCAGAAAAAGATTGAATTTGCTTCAACGTCAAAACAACGAGATGGACCGTCCGATCACAATCGCCGGCCGGTTCTCCACCACATCCAGATGCCGCTAATGGCAAGCAGGATCGCCAGCACACCAATGGTGTTGATGACGTACACCCCACCACGCCCGAAGATGGCGCCACTGTGCGCATCCACCAGTACATGTTCGAGCGTGACAAAAGGCTTGGACAGCGGCAGCAGCCGCTCCCTTTCGGCCTCCGGCAAGGCAGCTTCGCCTGACCAATTCACGCCAGTTGGATCAACTGGCGTCCAACTCAATCCCGCATCGCGGGTGATATAAGCATCCAGGTCCTGCACAACAACGGAGCCCGGGGCATCCGGCATACTTCCGATGCGGCGCACCGCGGAAACCGGGAGAATCGGCGGATGCATGTCATCGAACCGCTCGCCTGATTCAGTCACCACAGCCACCGAAGCCGGTGTAGCGATGAACAGCAAGGATTGACCATCGGTCTGGCTGGCAACCATGCCTACCGGAGTCTGGATCGGTGGAACCAGCACCTGCGCATCCAGCGCCGTACCTCCCGGGGTCACAGCCAACCACTTGCTTCCTGACAGGAAACCCTTCTGCGGTGGTTGCGGTTCCAGGCCGTACAGCGACATGACCCAGCTCCAGTAGACCTTGTCCGTGTCATAGCCCCAACTGGGACTTTGATTGATGAGAATGCCGCTTAGGCCCAACCACCCCATGAAGAGGAAGGCGACCAGACCGGCGCGCTTGTGCCAGTTTCGAAGCAGGATGGTCAGGTTGAACTTGCGCCGCATGGCCACGGGGCGCGAGCCTGTAGCTGCTGATGGTGGCGTCGTCTGCAAGACTTTTTCCTCTGACGATCCGAAGCTGACCGGGTTATCTCCCATTGGAATCAGGCCGCCATCTTGTCCAGCATCAGCGCTGTACGCGCCATCCGCTGCATCATCTTGACCGAGTAGGTTGCCCCGCTGATGTTATCCACGCTGGTGCTGAGCCCCCCTCCCGCGATCTTCGCGCCAACCAGCTGTTGGAGGAACGACGGCTGACCGACCTGCTCGCCGCGGGATTCGCGATAGATCAAGACTTTTGCTCGCGCGATAACCTCATCCTTGACCACGAAACCGCAGGTAGTTGGCGCATAGCCCTCTTTGCCTAACTCATCGAAGATCCAAGCCGTCTTTCCTTCGGCACGCCAGTAGCGCATCCGTTGAGGCAAAGGCTGAATCATGCTGGGTATCGGGCCGCTTACCGCCATGGCCTTGGGCGCCGGCACATTGCCGCCAAAGACCTCCGCCAGAAATACTTCCGGCTTGATATTGAATTTGTAGAACTGTTCCAGACCGCCGTTCAGGTCGGTCGCCTTGCCCGGCAGCGCAAACGCGGCAAAGGGAAGGCTCAGTAAACCTCTAACTAGACTTCGGCGACTCAGCATTTTTTTTGAGTTTGGCTGGTTCATTGTGCTGCTCCTGATGTTTCTAATGGCTTGAGGGTGCGTCTGTGATGAAGGACCCAGCTGGGAAGTGGATGCACCAAGACACTTGCTCGGTAAGCCCTTCCGTCCTGATCCGGTGTATCAGGGCCTACATTCCCAGCCTGGACAGGACTGCCTGAGAGGGTGGCGCCCCAGAACGGACCGCCACCCTCGATGCAGCCTGTCAGCGCGTAACGATGTCGTCCGTGAAGGGAGCCAGTGCCGCGATCACCTGGTTGCAGGTCCAGTAATGCATGTTGATTCGCTCGCAGGCGTTGTATGCCGCTTCAACCACTGCATTGAACTGCTCCATGTTGATGTTCAGATCAGCATGTGCCGCCAGCATGCTCGCGCCCTGATACTCATTGGGGCCACCAAGCACCATGGTTTCCAACTGTGTGTTAAGGAAGATCTGCCGCTCAGGGTTACCAAATTCCTTGAACATGAAGTTGATGCGGGTGTCGAGCAGAATGAAGTGAAACAAGGCCTTGGCCCACTCGTGGACACCCTCTTTTCCACCCCAAAGTTCCAGGGCATTGGATGGAACACCTGGCAGCGGTTTGGTTCTCTCTTCTCCGGCCGTAGCGAACTGCAGAGGGGCCACTGCGAGCAGCACTCCGACAGTTGCAGATTTGAGCTTTGCGAATTTCATGATGTATCTCCGGTTAATGTAGTCAGGTGCCGAACCCCGTGTGCAGGGCGGCTTCCTCTGAATTAGAAAGTCAGGTGCGTGGAGAAGTAGAAACCATGCTGATCGGGGGTCAGCGTGATGTTGCCCAGCATTGCGTAAGCGACGGTGAAGGAGATCTTCTTGTTCGGTGCATAGGCGAAGAACAGATCGAACCAGTCATCCTCGTACTGCGTGAGGTTGTTCTGAAGATCATTGGTGTTGGCCACGCCCAGTGTCTGCAGATCAACTGCTGAGAGTGCGCCCAGGATTCCCTGAGTGCCGAGACCATTGATGTTCACACCAACGCCATCCAGCGCCGTACCATGCTGCGCATACTCAAACCCGAAAGCGGTGTTCTTGGCGACCAGGGTTGCCACCGAGATTTCGTAGCGGAACTCCTTGTCATCATCCACCTCACCTGTAGTGGTGTTGTGATAGCCAAAGCCCGTCAGACCGGTCTGGTTGGCGGATGTGTATCGACCCGTAAAGTTGACCAGAGTACTGAATGGGAAGTAGATCTTGGTGACGCTCACATAAGCTTCCCAATCCTTGTCATCAGCTGCCTGCAAGGTCCGCAAGAGATCTGCATTCTTGTTGTCCTTGTAGAACGCACCGATTGCAACCTGGGGAATCAGGCTGTCGGAGGTGTAAACCGCATCACCAAACAGACGCAACTTTGCACCGAAGACATCCATCTCGATGGTGGTATTGAACGGTGCAATACCGGTTCCGCCGGTTGCCGGCAGCAGACTTGCAATCAGGCCGACGGTGTCAAAGGTGCTGCCCGTAGGCAATGTGCTACGCGTGTACGACAACTCCAGGCGATCATAGATACCAACGGTCGCCCCATAGGAACTGAGGCTGTAGTTGGGAAGGTAAGCGAAGGTGTAGTGCAGACCACCGTTCACACCGTCACGGGTGCCGTAACCTGAAATGGTGGCCCAAGGTGTGATGCCACCACCGCCTGCACCATCAACAGTCACGACACCGCCAGTCAGCAAAACCTTTCCATCGTTATAGAAGCCAGCGCTTGCGCCCTGACTGAAGAGACCCACCAAAATTAGGGTGGCACCGCGAATGGAATTACGCATGATGCCTTTCGCCCCTGCTAGGTTGTGTTTGAATTTCATTTCGCCCCAACTCCTTGAAAGAGAAAATATTTGAAGAACTGAGCAACGCGAATCACTGCTCTGACGACGCTTTTAATTTGGACTGACGTCTCTGTCGGTCACTTCAAAAAAACAAAAAAAAGTCCACGCCCTGATTTGGTCTTCCAATTCAGGAAACGTGGACTCTGGTGTCCGGCTGATCCGGCTTCAGTGCTGGATCGGTAACCGCCTCACACCCGCTGCTGGTGTGTTGAAACAAGGGTTAGCAATCGCTGTGCCAACCAGCGGCTGTGAACCAAAACTGCGCGCTACAGGCCTGCCATATATATATCGAGTGAATCAACGCCAGACGGTTGGCGGCTTCGTGCCGTGCATCACGGTCCCCTGCACGATGACACGCACGATCCTTGTGCGTCCTTGCTACAAGAGGACGCATCGGCAACCGTCGGACGCATGAGAAGCACCGATATCGGACCAACGGGAAAGCCGGCTGCTGGCATGTCTGTTGCTGATAAATTCGCTGACAATCGAGAACCTGGTTCCTTGATTGCACACCGCGTCGACGACGACCCGGACAAACTGATCGGACAGTGACGTCCACCCGCCTTATTTAAAGCCGGGTGGTTTTTTTTGCCCGCTATCAGGGAATCGTTGCACCAGAACCAACACGATGGAAGCGCAGTTGACCTTGATCAATTTCCATCCCAAGCACAGGGAACAAATAGCACCATGAAAAAGCCAAAACTAGAATTTCGCCACTGCTTACCTATCCTGGTGGCGCACCTCGCAACAGCAGTCACACCAGTGTTCGCGCAGGAAGATAATCGTTTCTACATCGTGCCGATGGGCACCTACGTGATGAGCGAGGACGACAGGCACGCAGATGATGGCATCGGTGGCACCCTCGCCGTTGGCATCAATCTCTCGCGCAATGCGGAGTTCGAACTCCGGGGCACGTTTCTCAATTTCGCGGGTGAAGCGGGTTTCGATGACGTTGATATTGCAGCGGGCGGATTTGCCTTCAACGGCTTTCTGTTTGGCCGCAATGCACCATACCTGCACTTCGATGTGATGGGCGGAGACGAGACCATGTTCAACATGGGACTCGGCTACGACCTTGCCCTTGGCAAGAATTTCAGTCTGCGCGCAGAAGCCCTGCACCATACTGAATCAAACTCCAACGTGAACGGTCCTGAATTCAAGGAGCCACTGTTCAATCTAGGGGTGCGCATCCCCTTCGGAAACATCCCGGAACCGCCGCCACCTCCCCCGCCGCCGCCGCCTCCCCCGCCGCCACCACCACCGCCGCCGCCACCCATCTGCAGTGATGGCCTGGATAACGACGGTGACGGCCTGATCGATTTTCCCGAAGACCCGGGCTGTACGTCTGCCGACGATGGTGACGAGGCTGATCCAGCACCCAAGTGCGAGACACCCGCCGACGGCGAAAGAGTTTCACTCGAGGGCTGCGGAGTGGGTGACACCATTGTCTTGCGCGGTGTGAACTTTGATTTTGACAAGTCCACGCTCACGGCCAATGCACGCACCATTCTTGATGGTGTGGCAGAAGCCCTCGAGTCTCGCCCGGACATTGAAGTGGAAGTGGGCGGACACACCGATGGCAAGGGTTCTGACAGCTATAACGCTGGCTTGTCCGACCGGCGCGCCAAGTCGGTCAAGACCTACCTGACCGGCAAAGGGATCGCCCCCGGCCGGATGACCTCAGTCGGTTACGGTGAGTTGCAGCCCATTGCCACCAACGAAACGGACGAAGGTCGCGAGATCAATCGTCGGGTTGAGCTCAAGGTCACCAAGTCTGATGGCGGGGTTGTCAGCCTGCCCCCGGATCCAAGTGTCACGCGTCTTGAGCAGCCGGTGTTTGAACCGGAGTCGGCCCCGCCTCCGGCAGCAGAGGGCGGCACTTCGGTCTCCATTGTTGACTACGCGTTCTCACCAGCGACCCTGACCGTTCCAGCGGGCACCACGGTGAAGTGGACCAACCAGGATGGAACAGGCCACAACGTCAGCTTTGATGACCAGGCCAGCGACCGGCTCAAGAAAAGCGGCACTTTCGAACGCAGCTTTGATGCACCCGGCATTTATGCCTACAGCTGCACCATCCACCCATCAATGACCGGAACCATCGTCGTCGAGTAACTCTCCTGAGCATGGCTCGTCCTCCTCCTTGAGAGCCTGCACTGGCCTGCCGTCCACACTCCCGGCGGCAGGCCTTTTTTTAATTCGATGACGCCTTCCAAACATCAGGAATCTTCCATGACAGACACCAACCTGTTTATGCACATGGATACCGCCATGTACGCCATCGTCTGTGTCGGCATGATTGCCGCCGTTCTCATTATCCTGATCGACAGATTGCCCAGGCACTCACACAAAAGCTTGCGAACACGTCGGCGCTAATCTCCAAAGCAAGACTGTCACAAGACAGTTCCAAGCCGTGAGCATCATGCAATCAGAGCCAAAGGCATTGCATCGATGCCTGGCGCTGGCAGCAACATTCTTTGTTCACGCCATACTGCTGGCGACGCTGCTTTGGAAGTCCAGCGAGAACGATATTGCGCTGGATCAGGGCAACAATGAGGAGGGCGTGACGATCTTGCTATCAATAGCGCCGGCCCCTTCTGCAGTATCCCAGCCGGCGCTCCCTCTATCAGTGCGCATCTCACCCGCAACATTGCCTGTTCTTGAATCCAGTCTTCGCAAACCTGTTCTCAATCTGGCCGCAGAAGCGGCCACCCCCAATACCCGGCAGGCCATGAGCAGCACGCAGACTGCATTGCAGGGGCCGACTCCTGCTAAAGCGAGCGACGGACAAAAATCTATTTCAGCCGCGTCGTGCATGCCAAGGGCCTGGCTGGAATCGGTCAGCAGCAGCATCAGTCACGATCTGCGCTACCCCAGATACTCGCGTGAGCTCCAACACCGTGGGACCGCCTATCTGCGCATGTCCATTGCTCGCGACGGCGCCGTACTGGAGTCCGATCTGCTGCGTGGAAGTGGATACGAGCTTCTGGATATCGAGGCCCGTGACGTCATCAGACGAATCGGTCGTTTTCGGCCTGTGCCGAGCGAGGCTTGCAAGCACGCTACCGTCGTGGTGGTCGATCAGCCTATTGTGTTCGGGCACTGGTAAGCCATTGCCGAAAGCGGCTTATCCACTTTTACCAACCGGTCCCGAGTTCAATGTTCAATGTTCAATTCTTTGCTTTGGCACTCGCGCTACGACTGGGACCGGTGACAGCGTCCACTTCTCCTGAACCGATGGAAAAGGTTCGACGCACGGCGGTTTCGGTGATCGATAGCAATGCCTCCACCTCGCTGAGCATCGCAGCCCGATAGCGGGCCAGTAAGGACTTTGACGCATCGTTGAGTGTGGGCAGCGCCTTGTCCGCTTCTTCCAGTCGGGGCTGTTCTGCAAGCACAATGGGTTCCCGTTTCTGCTTCCAGTCGGCAAACAAGGCGCCCCACTGCACCAGATCCTGCCGGACAAGACGGCTGACCTCCGCTTGATGCGGCGCGTTGTGCGCGACGATATCTGCGTCTTCACAAGGCACCGCGCAAGGCTTGAGCAGCTTGAGCACCACCGACAACCTTCCACCCATTGCGGCTTGTAACCACCTTGAGCGTTTCCCCAGCTGCGCTTGAGCACTGTTCGCTTCGCCGTGACGGGCTAGATACTTTTGGTAGCCGGCGGAAATATCCTGAACTACAGCAGGCGCATCATCGCCTGGCGAGAGCGGTTCCAGCACTGGGTAATGACCGCCATTGAGATCGAGAATGACTGACCGTTCTTTCTCGAGCTGATCGAGAAAAGGCTGGATTTCCGGACCGCCGAGCTTGCCGTCCTTCCACCAGCGAAGCGCTGTCGCTTCGTCCGCAGGAGGCGCTGGCACCTGCCTGAACAGGTCGAGTGATATCCCTGCCTGTGCATTGGCAGCGAATGAACCTATCGCCAGGAAAGCCATGGCGAATCGATTTGGCCTGAGCATCTGGAATCTCCATTTCAAAAAGCGAGAGACTCCGGTTGAAGTGCTTGTGCAGTGATGTGTTCACTGCCCCGGAGCTTATTGCGTATCACGCAATAGCCAGGCCATCATCAGTCTACGGTTACAGCACGTTTTCTTCAGATCATCGGCCAGAGCGCGGCACCAGAGCGCTTCTTGGCGGTTTCTCCGAAATGCGCCATCCGATTCCGCCCCGCCCGCTTCGCCTCGTAGAGGGCGCGATCCGCCTGTTCATAGAGCTCGGATACCGCCGCTTCTGCTGCTTCCTCACCACCGATGGCACAAACCTGCGCGAATCCTGCCGAGCAGGTGACGACCGAAGTTCCCACCGCAGACAGATGCTCAATATTCAGGTCTGCTACCGAGGCCCGCATCTGGTCAGCAAGCGCCGGTGCGATGTCACTGCGTGCATCAAACCAGACTGCTGCAAACTCCTCGCCGCCCACACGGGCACAAAAATCATTCGGTCGACGCATGGCATCCCGCATACAGCTGGCAATCCTGCGAAGACATTCATCACCAGCCGGATGCCCATAGCGGTCGTTGTAGAGCTTGAAGTGATCCACATCCATGATCATCAGCGAAATATTCTTGCCTTCACGCGAGGCCTGTCGCATCAGGCTGATCATGGTGCGATCAAAGTGCCGACGGTTGGGCAGGCTGGTGAGACCATCATGCGCTGCCTGGCTTTCGAGCATCAGCCGCTGGCGCCAGTTTTCGTAGGTTGCTCTTTCGATCGTTTGCGCTGCCAGAACACTGAAGCCGAACATCATCCATAGGGACGCTGCATCGTAGAGAGCAGCCGAAGAGAAATCCGCGCTATACATCTGTGCAGAAGTGATGACTAGAACGCTCATCGTGATCCACGGCAACATGTAGGAAACACGGATGCGACTGCAAAGCAGGCAGGCACTCAGAGCGATCACGGAGAAATCATGTGGCACGTGGAAGTCATGCATTTTGCCCACGATATGCTGAGCCGATAGTCCCATCGCAGTCAGCATGACGGCACTCAATGTCACGGGCGCTGACCATCGGCGCAGCGAAGGATGCCAGGAGCAGAACAAGGCCAGCAGGAGCGGCGGGACTTGCACGCCAAACTGCATCCAGCGGGAGAAGGCGACGAAGCTCTCCGGAACTTGCAGCAGGAGCCTGTCGTAAAATGGCGTAATGGCCACGAGCAGGATGCCGACCCAAAGCGCTGTGATGCGCATCGACAAGGCGCTCTCTTCGTAGAAGCTACTGAACGAGATGTCAGTTTTTGGTTCGTTTCGCAGTGTGTCTGCCTCTATGCCCGAGGCTTGATGATGTCGGGTCATTGAAGAATCGGCAGGCAACATGCAGATGCCAGTAAGGGTGGAGTCAGGAAACGACCAGCGGTCGATTGTAGCCGATGAACGAAAATGCAAGGCGACTCATGAGAATCGGAATTGATCTGGGTGGAACCAAAATTGAAGGCGTCCTGATGGCGGACGATTCCAGCATCATCAAGCGCGTCCGCATACCGACTCCGGTCAACGACTACGCCGGTCAAATTAGTGCAATTGCATCAATTGTTTCCGCCCTTGAGCTCGATTCTGGATTAAGTCATCTGCGAGTCGGCCTGGGCCACCCCGGTACGGTCTCGCCGGCCACGGGAAAGATCAAGAACGCCAACTCCACATGCCTGAACGGACGCGCGCTACGCCAGGACCTGGCCTCGGCCATCGGGCGCGAGATCCGTATGGCTAACGATGCGGACTGTCTGGCCGTCAGCGAGCAGGCAGACGGCGCAGCCGCAGGTGTTGCCAATACTTTCGCGGTGATTCTGGGAACCGGCGTCGGCGGGGGAGCCATCATCAATGGCCGCTTGCTGAGCGGGCCCAACGGCATTGCGGGTGAATGGGGGCACAACCCCCTGCCCTGGCCGGATCCGGACTGGGACGAAGTGCCGGGCCCACTGCACTGGGACGAACGACATGGTGCTATTGAGGCATGGTTGTCCGGCCCCGGCATGTCTGCTGATCATTTGCGTCGAACGGGAGATTCACTGACCGCGGCCGAGATCGCCGCCGGTGCTGCCATGGGCGCCGGCGACTGTGCGCTCACGCTTGAGCGATACGAACATCGGCTTGCAAGAGCACTTGCCACCGTCATCAATGTCCTTGATCCCGAGGTCATCGTGCTAGGCGGCGGGCTGTCGCACGTGCACAGGCTTTATCAGAACGTACCGGCCCTCTGGGGCCAATGGATTTTCTCAGACACCGTCAACACTGATCTGCGGCCCGCTCTGCATGGAGACTCCAGCGGAGTTCGTGGGGCGGCCTGGTTGTGGCCAGCCTGAACAACGAGGGTTCTGACCGCCCTCAATTCAATACGCGATAACCCCGGCCCCGCAGGCAATTTCGCAGAACCTGTTCCTTCTCGTTGTCGCCCTTGACCGCGCCCTTGGCTCCGCCCAGCACGCCGCCAGCACCCGCACCGCGCGCCACATCACCGCTGTTGCCGAAGATTGCCGCAATAGCCGCACCTACCGCGGCTCCAAATCCCGCGCTTCTGGCCACCTGCCCGCCTGTGTTGACCTGGGCGGCGTATGACTCGCATTCAGACCGGTCACGCTCATACGCTGCGGCGTCCACACCCTTGGTATCCACGATGACTCGATTGCTGGCACAGGCAGAAATCAGCACCGAAACCAGCAGCAGGGATCCAGTCGACCAACGCTTCATGATTTTGACCTCAAAATTTGGTTCTCACGGCAAAAAAGACCAAACGGAATTCTTTACCGTTCGAGTGCGAGCCCCGGTACTCTAGCCGCTATTGTCGGCCAGGGCAGCCCCTGCGATCCTGCTTGACAGGGACGCGCCCCCTTGGCCGCGCACTAAGGAACGAAACTTGCCCTCAAGCTTCCTATGCGACCACGAGAAGCGCGATGCACCGAGGAATCATCATGAGTCTCAACGACAAGACCTATTACGCACAAGGCCTAGGGCTTGTTCTCTTTGCAATGATCGCAGTGGCCGGCATCGTGCACGTCGCCTTCTCTGAACTGGATCGTCGGGTCCAACATACGGAACTGCGACATACCGAAATCCTTGATCGCTTGAACCATATCAGACGCATTGAAGATACTTATCAGCTGTGCCTCACGCGAATCCCCAGCAGGGTTATTGAAGGCAGCCTTACCTGGAAACAGGGGCGCCGCGCTGTCGAAGAGACAGCGGCAAAGTCCGGGCAATTGTGGGCTGCTCTCGAGCGGAGTGCCCTCAACGATTCAGAAAGACGTTGGCTCGTCGAGATTCGCGACGAGCGCAATGTTGCGGACATGGCGACACACAATCTAGTGAGCATCCTCGAGGGTGGCAACCGTCCAGCATTGGAAAACTTCATACAAGATTCGTTCAAGACGACTCGGTCAATATCGGACCAATTGGACAGCTTGAGTTCCATACAGCGCATTGAAGCGCAGAGACTCTTTCAGCATCAACGCTCAAACACACGGCACGCCCAGATCATTACCGTAGTCGCAATCAGCATTACTGTGCTGGTCCTCGTTGTATTTGCGCTGTTCATGGCACGAAGAAACGGCTCCCGATCTGAAGCATTAATTAACCCGGCCCATGCACAAGACAGCCCCCCGGAGGGGTTGCACGTACTCAAAGGAGTACTAAGCGCGCCCGCGAAAAAGCACGCCGCTTCTGTCAAATCTCCAATCGCAAAGTTCCAGTCACCAGAGCTCGTGGCGAGCGAAACCGCGAGGCGCCTGCGTCACATTGCAGACTCGGTGCCCACCATGCTCACCGAACTCCGAATGATGCCGGACGGTGAGATTTCCCTAGATTTCGTTAACGAGCGTCTGAGCGGCCTTATCGGCATCAGTGAGAGCGAAGCGAAAGAGAATCCATACAACATCGTCTCAGGCGTCCTCCCCGAAGACCAGAAAAGATTACTTGAAGGCATTGATAGTGTCCTTACCAACAAGACAGAGTGGAACGTAACGTTCCGCCTCCGGCATGCGGTGACGGGAGAATTGCGTTGGATCAACGCTGTCTCCCAACCCTTCCTGTCGAAAGATGGTAGTTGTACCTGGTATGGCTGCTGGACGGATATCAGCAAAATAAAGTTGCTCGAGGAAAAGCTCGAAAACGCATCGAGAGTCGCAGAAACCTCACGACAGCGAATCCTGGAAATCACGGACAGCACTCCAGGCTTTATCTTTGAATATTTTCGAGACAGCCAAGGACGGCAAAGTGCCCCTTTCGTCAGCAAAGGAATAGAGCAGATTGTAGGCATCACCTGCGAAGCCGCCAGCAAAAACGTTCTTTCCTACCTCAATACTGTGCTGGAGGAAGATCGCGACGCTTACGCTTCGGCAATCGACGCTTCTGCGCGCGATATGGAGGATTTTTCGCACACATTTCGCATTCATCACCAACAAAGTGGAGACATTCGTTGGCTATTTGTGAGGGCACATGCACCTCAACGCGTCGACGGAGGTTTTTTATGGCGTGGGTACATTACGGATATCACAGCAGAAAAAATGCTGCAGTCAAAACTGCAGGAGGCGCATCAACTGGCGACGTCGGCACACGAGCGAGTCAGGGAAACAACTAACAATGTACCCGGGCTGGTATTTGAGTACCGCATCCGACCAGACGGCAGCCAGGAACTACCCTTCGTAAGCGAGCGTATCCGGGCCATTATGGGCCTCGCCCCCGATTCGGTGATAAGGGATATTGATCTGCATTTTCGATTAGTACACGCAGAAGATAGGGCCGGATACCTCGCCGCCATCGAGAGCTCTGCTGCTCAGAAAACAGCGCTTCACCACACTTTCCGCATCCATCACCAAATCACGGGCCAGGTCCGTTGGCTCACTGTGCGAACGAACAAGCCAAGCGTCGTGGACGGCTCCTGCCTTTGGCGAGGGTACATTGCTGATGTCACTGAAGAACGGCAGATGCAGTCTGATCTGCACATCGCGCTGACTCGCTCCGAAATGGCACAGCGCGCCGGTCGGGTAGGCATCGTCGACCTCGACTTGGTTAACGGCAAAAATTTCTGGAGTGACGTCCTTCTCGAAATGTATGGGATACAGCGTCAGGATTTCGATGGGAGCATGGCAGCGTGGGAAAAATTGATTCATGAAGACGACCGCGAGCGGGTCTTGAAGGATTGGACAAACGCTCAGGCAAACGGACTGGAACGACTCGTATTCGAGTACCGTATTGCACGGCCCAATAACACTGCTCGCTGGCTCCGCAGCGACGTCACATTTCTCTATGATGCCGCAAAAAATCCCATCCGCTGTATCGGAGTCAATATAGATATCAGCGAAGAAAAGAGCCGTGAGGACGCACTCTCAGAGGCGCACGAATGGGTCGTGAATATCACCGATAGCGTACCGGGATTCGTGCTGGAATGGGAGAAGTACGACAACGGGAAATCCAGGTACACCTTCGTTGGCCGCGGAATCGAATCATTGATGGGTGCACCTCGCGACTGGTTTCTGGAAAAGCCGGATCGCTTCTTCAAGCAGTTCGTCGAAGAAGATCTGGGCCATTACATGGAGTGCTTGGACCAGTCCTTGCAAAAAGGTGGCGAGTTTCGCCACGCATTTCGCATTCGACGTTGTGATAATCAGGAGGTGCGTTGGCTTGAAACCCATACTTTGGCACCCAGTCGAGAATGTGATCATCTGATCTGGCGGGGACATGTCATTGACATTACGGAGCAAAAAGCCCTGGAAGCCGAGCTCGCATCGGCGCGTGAGGAGGCTGAAGCTGCGGCGCGAATCAAGGGAGACTTTCTCGCCAATATGAGTCATGAAATTCGGACCCCTTTGAACGGCATCCTGGGCCTGACTCAACTGGCCTTGAAATCTGAGCTGCCGGCACGCGAGCGTGGATACCTGAGCAAAATTCATAGCAGCGGAAAATTGTTGCTCGGCATCATCAACGACATCCTGGATTTTTCAAAAATCGAGGCAGGCAAAATGCGGCTGGAGCGCGTGGAAATTTCGTTGGAAGATGTACTGACCACAATGTCCAGCATGATTTCTCCTGAAGCAGCGAAAAAGGGCATTGCTTTCAGAATTGAAATTTCCGAGGAAATCCCCGCTTCCTTGATTGGGGATCCTTTGCGCTTGTCACAGATACTGATAAACCTTGTAAGTAATGCTGTGAAGTTCACTGAACGAGGCGCCGTCAATGTACGCGTAGAACCTCGCGCGCGGACTGCCCGCGAGATTGAACTTCTTTTCTCGGTCCATGACACCGGAATCGGCATGAGTCAGGAACAGCAAGTCCGCGTGTTCAGTAGTTTTTCTCAAGCGGATAGCTCCACCACCCGAAAATATGGCGGGACAGGTCTGGGACTTGCAATCTGCAAGCAGCTAGTCGAACTCATGGACGGCGAAATCGATGCTGATTCTTCTCTCGGCGAAGGTTCCACATTCTGGTTCACCACACACTTTGAGATACCTTGGTTAGCGTCGGTATCGGGCCTCCCTGCGGCACAGGCATTACAAAGCTTGAAGGGCATTATTCTTGAAGAGGACCCTTTTGGTAGCGAAAGAATTTGCGATGAGCTTGAATCAGTTGGAATCGAATGTTGGCCCGCCAAATCCTGGGGTAATGTGCTCGACCTGTTGCAGCATGCCTCTGTTGGCTTCGATGTTCTGATCGTGGGCAAGATCACGCGCAACCCAGGTGATAGCCGCGGCATGGAAATCATCCGCGAATCAGCCCGAGAATTGGCCCCGGGATTGATCGTGATGCCGTTGAACGAGATCCTGCCTGAACCGAGAGACACCAAATCACCGAACTCGCTGGACGCTCGGATCGACCCGATCGCTCTATTCGACGCGATCCGCGCGGCGAAAGCAGCAGATCCGGCTCGCGGAAGCATGATCTGGCCTTCCAAGACACTCATGGGCCTGAATGTCCTGCTGGTCGAGGACAATGACATTAATCAAGAAATTGCGACAAAAATGCTGGAGGAAGCCGGAATCAATGTACTCACCGCAAACAACGGCGAGCAGGCCCTCCAACTCTTGGCCAACGATCTTGACGGAGCCATAGAGTTGATTCTCATGGACATGCAAATGCCGATCATGGATGGGCTGGAGGCCACGCGACTGATTCGAGCCGATGCGCCGCATTCCAAACTGCCCATTATCGCAATGACGGCCAACGCCATGGCCGAGGATCGGGACCGATGCCTCACCGCCGGCATGAACGACCATCTCGCAAAGCCAATCAATGCATCGGAGCTATTTTCCACACTGGCGCGCTGGTCGGGGCGTCGAACCGTGAGTGAGAGAACGCCCTCGTTCGCAAGCCGGCCGCTAGCCTACCTGGACTTCGCTGACCTGCCTGGCGTAAACCAACAAGAAGCCTCAAAGCGATTTAATAATTCGCCTGCAAAACTGCGTCAAGCCTTGTTGCGCTTTCGCGATTCGCAAGCCGGGGCCGTTGATCGTCTGGTATCCGCCATGGAGAGAGGTCAACGGGAAAAAGCGATGCTGGAGGCGCATACGCTGCGCGGACTGGCATCCACGCTTGGCGCTGACGCCCTTGCATCACAGGTCAGGGCTCTGGAGTCAAGCCTGAAATCCGGCGCCCCGAATTGGCAAACTCTGGCGCGGTCGGCCCAGGTCACACTTGAGGCTCTGATTGATGCGCTGGGCTCACTAGCGGACCAGCCTGCGAGCTCCCCGACGCTAATCCATGAGGACATCAGTTCCAACGAATTACAAAGCCTGTTCGACACCTTCGTTGCGCAAATCGAGGACAACGACACAGCGGCGATCAAGACCCTGACTCGGCTTGAAAGGGCGTTGAGTGCCCCGAAGACCCGGCGGGCACTGGCTGAGATTGGCTTGGCAGTATCCGAGTACAAATATGACGAAGCGCTGGAGAAACTTCCCTTGCTGCGCGACGCCCTCGCAGGCGATCATTTGGGCTAGAAATGAACAGCAACGTTGCATCCTCAGATGGCCAACGCGCGACCATTCTGGTCGTTGATGACACCGTCCAGAATATCGACGTTCTAACTGGAATGCTGGACTCCTGCTACAAAGTGAAGGCTGCGATCAACGGGCTCCGGGCACTTGAGATCGCCAGAACCGCGCCCGCGCCCGACCTCATCTTGCTGGACATCATGATGCCGAATATTGACGGCCTCGAGGTGTGCAGGAGACTCAAGACCGACACCCGAACCCGAAACATTCCGGTCATCTTCATCACCGCCATGAATGAGGCTGAGGATGAGGCCCGAGGATTCGAGGCCGGGGCAGTGGACTACATCACCAAGCCTTTCAGAGCGTTGACTGTACTTGCCCGAGTCAGCACACACTTGGCTTTGGCCAATCAGAACAAAGAATTGGAGCGACAGGTCCGGGAAAGAACCGCCGAGTTGCGCGAAACCCGTATCGATGTGATTCGTTGCCTTGGGAAGGCTGCAGAATTCAAGGATGACAATACCGGGCTCCATGTCGTGCGCATGAGCCACTACGCGCGGATTCTGGCACTCGAAGTGGGGATGACCGAGACCGAAGCAGATCTGATATTCGATGCTGCTCCAATGCATGATGTGGGCAAAATCGGCATTCCTGATTCTATTCTCAAGAAGCCCGGAAAGCTCAGCAGCGACGAATGGCTGGTCATGCAAAAGCATGTCGAGATTGGTGCCGAGATCCTCTCGGGACGTCCGTCCGAACTGCTCGACATGGCCAGAACCATGGCACTGACCCACCATGAACGGTGGGATGGTTCCGGCTATCCTAAAGGCCTCGCCGGCGAGGATATTCCCCTCCCCGGACGAATATTAGCCCTCGCCGACGTTTTTGATGCGCTCTGCAGCGCGCGCTCCTACAAGCGCGCCTGGCCTGTGGAGGACGCCATCAGGAAAATTCGCCTCGGCAGCGGTACGCATTTCGATCCCCGGCTCGTTGACCTACTGGACAAGGTCCGCGATCAGTTCAATGCCGTCCGCATGCAATATCAGGAACTCTAGGCAAGATCGCTGATCGATCATTGACTCAATTAATCAGGTCTTGGGCAAGGTCACGCCGCGCTGCCCCTGATACTTTCCACCGCGATCCCGATAACTGGTCTCGCATTCCTCATCAGATTCGAGGAACAGCATCTGCGCCACACCCTCGTTGGCGTAGATCTTCGCTGGCAGCGGCGTCGTATTGGAAAATTCCAGGGTCACGTGCCCCTCCCATTCGGGTTCCAGCGGGGTGACATTGACGATGATCCCGCATCGCGCATAGGTACTTTTGCCTAGACAGATGGTCAGCACCTGCCGTGGAATGCGAAACAGCTCCACCGTCCGGGCCAGGGCAAATGAATTGGGCGGGATGATGCAGACATCGGCTTTCACATCCACGAAACTTCCGGGATCAAAAGCCTTGGGGTCCACAATTGTGGAATTGATATTGGTGAAGATCTTGAACTCGTCGGCACAGCGCACGTCATAGCCGTAGCTGGAGACGCCGTAACTGACGATCTTGCCAGCCGCGTTTTCTCGAACCTGGCCGGCCTCGAAAGGCTCGATCATGCCCTGGCTGGCCATCTTGCGAATCCATCTGTCGGATTTGATGCTCATTGATTGTGTACTTGGTTATAGGAGGTCCGCCTGCTGCACCCACATCAGCTCGCAGGCACCGGCGCCGCTGTCTGTCCGGCTCAGCGAGGTTTTCCAGCGCCAGCCGTCTTCTTCTCGACGTGCGTTGACCAGGAATCCCTGCAAGCGGATGTGCTGCCCGGGCCGCATGCTATCAAGCCTGCGCTGGATACTGGAGTCTGCTGCAATCAAATGCACGTTGGCTGAGTTGTGCATGATCTGCTCTGCATCCACGGGCGCGCGCTCCCAGCGGACATGAAAATATCGCGCGGATTGTGAAACATCGACTGTGTCCAGCACGGCAGAGTCGGACATGACACCCCACCCAAGCGCGAAATCCAGGGGTGCCAGTCGGGCACCAACGCCCAGGTAGTAGCGCTCCCGTGACAGGAGACGCGCCTCAATGTCGTAACGAGCCTGCGGCAACAGATCAAACCCATGCTTCTTGAGAGTCTCTACCGGGACCTCAAGCATCTCCTGCAGTGGCAAGGCATCGACAAGCACTCCCGGCGGCTGATGCAGTTCCCGCTGCTGCCAGCTCTGCCAGCCCCCGTACAAACACAGCAGCGCCAGAATCGTCAGGCTGGCGCGCGAGGGCATCAATCTTCAGCAACCTCGATGTCGGGGAAGGCGTCTGCCGGGGTCCCGTGTGCCAAGCGCGCCGCAGCTTTGCGGGCGATGTCCCGATAGATGGCTGACACCGCAGATTCCGGATCGGCAGCGACCGTCGGCATTCCGCTATCCGCCTGCTGGCGAATCTGTGCATCCAACGGCACTCGGCCGATCAGTTCGACGTCGTATTGCTCGCTCATGGATTGTCCGCCGCCCGTACCAAAGATATCGCTCTGGTGCCCGCAATTGGGACAGCAGAAGAAGCTCATGTTTTCCACCAGGCCAAGGATGGGCACCTCTACCCGGCGAAACATCTGCAGGCCCTTGCGTGCATCGAGCAGTGCGATGTCCTGAGGCGTGGTCACCACAATCGCTCCGGAAACCGGAATGCGTTGTGACAGGGTCAGCTGAATGTCGCCGGTGCCCGGCGGCAGGTCGACGACCAGGTAATCCATCTCGTCCCAGCGGGTCTCACCAAAAAGCTGCATCAGCGCCTGGGTGGCCATGGGGCCGCGCCAGATCATCGGTTGCTCTTCATCAATGAGGAATCCGATGCTCATGGCCTGCATGCCATGAGCGTGAATGGGCAGCATGACCTTGCCGTCTGGCGAGGTCGGCTTTTCACTGGTGCCCAGCATGCGCGGCTGGCTGGGTCCGTAAATATCAGCATCCAATATGCCCACCCGGGCGCCTTCCGCCTTCAGTGCCAGGGCCAGATTGACCGCTACTGTGGACTTACCCACCCCGCCCTTGCCTGATGCCACTGCAATAATATTCTTGACCGTCTGCAAGGGCTGAAGCTTGGCCTGTACGCCGTGGCTCTGAATTTTCCAGTTCACCCGCACCTCGCTGGACGCCCCGGTTGCCGCAAGCAGGGTCTTCTGCACGCCAGCAATCAGCTCATCACGGTATCCCGCCGCCGGAAAGCCTAGTTCGATTTCGACAATTGCTCTGCCAGCTTCAACCCGCACATCACCCAGCACGCCTGCATCGACCAGATTGTTGCCAACCAGCGGGTCTACATGGGTCTTGAGTGCGGCGCGAATAGTGTCGATCGTCAGATTGGGCATGGATAAAACAGGCGCTTGGAGAGGTCGGGCGCGAAGTCTAAGCCTTGCGCCCAGAATGACCCAAACGCAGACAAATGCGTCTGCTTGTCGCAGCATGTCAACATGAAGCACCTTCTGATTGTCTACAGCACCCAGACAGGCCGCACGCGGCGCCTAGCCGAAGCCGCTGCGCAGGGCGCAGCCGAGTTGGAGGACGAAGTGCAGGTCCGGCTCCAGACGGCATTCGAGACCGGCGAAGAAGACCTGCTATGGGCCGATGGCCTGCTCGTGGGTTCACCTGAAAATTTTGGTTATCTGTCGGGTGCCGTAAAAGATTTTCTGGATCGCACCTATTATCCGCTGGAGGGCAAGACCATTGGTCTGCCTTACGCCATGTTTGTCTCCTGCGGCAACGATGGCAGTGGCGCGGTACGTGCGCTCGAACGCATTGCCTCTGGCTATCAGTGGAAGCGCGTCGCAGAACCCTTGATTCACATGGGCGAACCAGATGACAAGGCCATCGCAGCGGCTCATGAATTGGGACAAACCCTCGCTGCAGGCATCGCCTACAGCATCTTTTAGGCTCGCGCGTTGCATTGACGCCTTCGCGCTGATTGGCGCACTAACCCGTCATGACAAGTGACAGACTTGCACGTCACACTGCTGTCACGTGCATTCACCGTCCTGCTGCGACACAATTCCCGCTGAACTCATTTCTGCCTAGAACATGCCTCGTCACGTCAACGTCAAACGTTCACCCATTCATGGAAATGGTGTCTTCGCCGCAAAGAAACTGCCTGCAGGCACGCGCGTCATGCAGTACCGCGGCAAACTTCGCACACACGAAGAAGCCGATGAGCTAGCCGAGGGCGCTCCTGATTCCGGACACACCTTCCTGTTCACGCTCAACGATGAGTACATCATTGATGCCAACAAGAAAGGCAATGCAGCGCGCTGGATCAATCACAGTTGTGATCCAAACTGCGAAGCCGTCATCGAGGAAAACGAGAAAGGCAAGAAGAAGAAAGACCGCATCTACATCGAAACCATCAAGCCGATCCGCAAGGGTGTCGAACTCACCTACGACTACGGCATTACGCTGGAAGAGCGCCACACCAAGCGCATGAAGGAAATCTGGGCCTGCAAATGCGGCGAGCCCAACTGCACGGGCACCATGCTCAAACCCAAGCGTTGAGAATTTACCAAGAGGAGCTGCGTCATGGCTGATATCGGATCACCGCAGGATCATCTGGCAATTTCCCAAGTCATACGGGACGTGGCCCGCGCCTTCGACGAAAAGCAGCACGACGCTTTGTTGCCTGCCGCCTTCACCGACGACGCCAGCATCCTCTATCGGCTACGTGGCCAACGCATTGATTTTTCCATGCCCGCAGGACTGGCTCAGTTCAAGTATTTTCATGACCGCTGCTACTGGACGCAGCACCTGGTGTCCCCGCAAGTCACTTCGCTGGATGGCGATCGCGCCACCGCACGCACGCCAGTCCATGCCGTGCATCTGCAGATCCGGGAAGACGGCAGCCACAATCACTGGGTGATCGCCGCTGTCTACCATGATGAATTGGTACGACAGGATCAAGGCTGGCGGATTGCAACACGCAAAGCCTTGTGCCCCTATGTGACGGGAGACTTTCTCGAACAGGGTGTGCGTCTTTATAAGCAGCTCCCCGATCTCGACGCCGAGGGCCCGACCGCCTGAAGCAGAACCGCGATCAGTTCTGCTTCTTGCTCCAGCCCGCGTGATCGGTAACGACGCCGGGCGCTCCAGCCTGCAAACGCCGGCGCAATTCATCATCGAGCGGTCGCTTGGCCTGCGTATGCTTGTCAATGAGCACGTAGACCGTCTCGCACTCGCATAACAGCTGTTCCTTCCCAGCCAGACGGAATACCACCTGCAAAGAGAACGAGGTGTTGCCGGTATGCGTGCAGGCAACGCGTGCTTCGATAATCTCGTCGTAATGTGCAGGCGCCTTCCATTGGGTGGTCTGCTTGACCAACTGGAAATCAAGCTCTGCAGAGACCATCTCCTGCTCGTAACCGATGGCCCGAAAATACTCGGTGATGGAAATGTCGGTGTAGTCACCGTAGCGGGCATTGAAGACCACTTTCTGTGCATCACATTCGCCGTAGCGAACTCTGAAATAAAAGCGAAACGGCTGGCTCATTGTTCGTTCAAAAATTTTAGATAAGCGCAGCGTATTGTGCCGTCAAATGAGCTCTCGTGTGGGCAAGCTCTTGGCCACAGCGTAGGATGCAGCAGTGGTCATTGCCGTGCGCCCGGCATCCGGATCGGGCCAACTAAATTTCTGTAGAGACGCGAGGTGAACCTTGGATCAGCCCAGCATTCATTACGGTGCCTGCAATCTGTGTGAAGCCATTTGCGGGCTGGAGTACACGGTACAAGCTCAGCGGATCACCGCCATTCGCGGTGACAAGAACGACCCATTCTCGCAGGGACACATCTGTCCCAAGGCCGTTGCGCTCAAGGACATTCACGAAGATCCGGATCGGCTGCGAACCCCAATACGCAGGAACGGCGACAAGTGGGAGCCCATTTCCTGGCAGGCCGCATTCGAATTGGTTGCGGATCGCTTGTATCAGATTCGCGGCCAGCATGGTGCAAATGCCGTTGCTGTCTACCAGGGCAACCCCTCCGTACACAACTACGGCAATCTGACCCACGCGCAGAACTTCCTGGGCTTGCTGAAAACCCGAAACCGATTCTCTGCAACATCTGTCGACCAGCTGCCGCATCACCTGGCCGCCTTCTGGATGTTTGGCCACCAACTGCTGTTGCCCATTCCCGACATTGACCGCACACAGTATTTCCTGGTGATGGGCGCCAATCCGATGGCTTCCAACGGTAGCCTGATGACGGTTCCCAATTTCCGCGGTCGCCTCAAGGAGCTGAAGCAAAGGGGCGGTCGGATGGTCGTGATTGATCCGCGCCGAACCGAGACTGCCGAGGTCGCTGACGAGCACCACTTCATACAGCCCGGAAGTGATGTGGTTTTGCTGCTGGGCATGATCCGCACCATGTTCGATGAGGGCCTGATCAGATTGGGCGCTCTTGAAACCATCGCCAGCGGTGTCGATGCGATCCGGAAGATTGTTCAGCCTTTCACTGCGGAGTCGGCAGCAAAGGTGACCGGCGTTGCTGCCGACGATATTCGCCGCATGACCCGTGAGTTCTGCACCGCACAAAGCGCTGTGGCCTATGGTCGAATGGGGCTGTCCACACAGCGCTTCGGCAGTCTGTGCCAGTGGGCCATCAATCTGCTCAACATTCTGAGCGGGAATCTGGACCGCCCCGGCGGTGCCATGTTTACCCTGCCTGCAGTCGATCTTCTCAAAGGACTTGCCAGCCCCGGCCACTTCAACCTTTGGCAGAGCCGCGTGCGCGGCCTCCCGGAGTTTGGCGGGGAGTTGCCGGTCTCGGCCCTGGCAGAAGAAATCCTGACGCCGGGAGACGCACAGGTGCGTGGGCTGGTCACGGTTGCGGGCAATCCGGTGCTTTCAACGCCCAATGGAAGGCAACTGGATCGTGCGCTTGGCGATCTCGAATTCATGGTCTCAATAGATTTTTATCTGAATGAAACGACGCGCCACGCCAATATCATTCTGCCCCCCACTTGCGGCGTGGAGCACGATCACTACGACCTGATCTTTCATCACCTGGCAGTGCGAAACACCACCCGGTGGTCACCAGCCTTGATGCCGAAACCGGACAGTGCCCGGCATGACTGGGAAATCTACAACGGTCTGGCGAGCGCCTACCGCCAGCTTTCAGATCCGGAGCAAGCGCTCGCCAAACGCGTCAAGGCATTGCCAAAGCTGGCCAGACAGAAACTGCGGCCCGATCAGATTCTGAACCTGGGTTTGCGTTTGGGTCCCTATGGGAGCCTCAAATCCGGGCCTCACAAACTCTCCTTGGCGAAGCTCAAGAAGCATCCGCACGGCATTGACCTTGGTCCGCTGCAATCCTGTCTGCCCCAAAGGCTTTTCACGCAAGACAAAAAGATTCACTGCGATGTGCCGGAAATGCTCGCCGATGTTGCCCGCGCTCAATCCTTGCTAGCCGCGGACACGCCCAGCCACCTGAAACTGATCGGCCGTCGCCACATCCGCAGCAATAATTCATGGATGCACAATTTCGAGCGGCTGGTCAAAGGCAAGCAACGCTGCCAGCTACTGATTCACCCTGAAGACGCCACGCAAAGAAATCTGCAGGACGGCGCCACGGCTTGCCTCGAATCGCCCACCGGAAAACTGAGCGTCAGTGTCTCGCACAGCGAAGAAATGATGCGCGGCGTGGTCTGCCTGCCCCATGGCTGGGGCCACGGCTTGCCGGGAACGCAGATGAAAATTGCCAATGATCACGCAGGCGTCAGTCTCAACGATCTGACGGACGACAAATTTCTGGACGAAGTCTCTGGCAATGCAGCGCTCAATGGCATGGAGGTTGATGTGCGCGCAGTCGCTTGAGGCACAGCGGAAGCAAAGCACTCAGTAGCTGTAACTGAATCCACCTTCAAGAGAAACATCACTGCCCTGCCCCGGCTGAATCTGGTCGTCCTGTGCCCGCAGCGACAAACCAAAGGACCAACGGCGCCAGGGCACGCTGAGACCGGCTTCAACCTGGTCATACTGGACTGGTTCAGCGGACACCACGTTACGGACAAAGCCCGTATTGGCCTGCATGAGCGCCAGTTGCGGGGTTGATATGCGGACGTTGTGATAAGCGAGCCGATACTGCCAGCCGCGTGCGTCCACCAACAACGCGCCCATCGAAAACAGCTTGGAATCACTATCCAGCGAGAATCCAAGCGTGCGATCGCGGTACCTCGCGCCATCGGTATATCCGAAATTGTTGTAGGCGATGCCGTACTCACGTTTTCCAAAGCTGAACCAGTTTCGCGTGGAAACCGAATCCGCATACTCGGCAGTCACGCGCCAGTGCGTGCCCCGCTCACCCCAGGGCGCAGCAAGACTGACGCCGCCGAGATAGCTCGTGGTGGAATGCGCGAAAGGTCCCGTGTCCTCATTCATCAACTGCGCGTACGGACTGATGCTCAAGGCGCCCGCACGGCCGTGATACTTGAACTCAACGGTTGATTGCTCGTTGGGATCGTTGGGGTTTTCATCGTCGTTGCTGAAGCTGAAAGCAACGTTGACTGGCCTGCAGGGATGATTGGCTCCGCAAAATTGCGCCATGCGGGTGATGACAAATTCCAGGTTTTCGACAGGTGACATGGCAAAACGCAAAGCGCTGATCAGCGTGTTGCTGTCGATGCGCGGGCCGTCGAGAAGCCCAACAAAGAAATTGATCTGTACCGGACCCATCCAGCGCAGCCACCGACTCTCAAAGGCCTCCGGATTGTTTCGCATCAGGCCGATCTTTGGAAACGGTCGCGCGTTGTTGGACAGGATCAGACTGGAATTCCACCCCGGTCCGTACCACTGGTCTGCCCATCCACCATAGAACTGCAGGTTGCCCCAAAGTGCATTGAGATAAGTGCCGTCCAGCGACTCCGCCCGCTGCTCGCCGTCGCGCTCACTCTGGACACCGGCTCTAAGCGTCACCGCGAAATGATTGTTCTGCCAATCAGCGCCTGCGCGTACATCCACCTCACTCCGTGCAAGTTGGCCAAACCCGCGCACCAGGTTCACGGACTCCGCCAGCCGCACATCAAGAACCGGGCGGATGGCACTGCTCTGCGGATAGCCGATGAGATCGAGAACACGCGCTGCCGCTCGACGTACATGCGTTGTCTGCTCGGCCAGCACATCACGATCCAGCAGTGGTTCAAGCTGGCCCGCCGGAATAGGCCAGGTCGTGACCAGGCCAGTGATCAGGCCATGAGATGCAAGCAACTCCACATCGCTGCGCAGGCCACGGTCACCGACATTGAGCCACGGCGCGGCATTCGCGACAGGGCAGACCAGCGTCACCGCCAGGAGCATTGCAATGGCGCAGTAGCAGGTCCTGCTCGCCTGCCCTGCATTGCGCATTTCACGCATAAATTCAGTCAACAGCATCAAGTGAAATTCCAGCTATTTCTTTGCCGCATGTGCCTGCAAGACACGGGCCGATCTGGCGTTTGTAGTGATTTCAAGCTTGAACCGACTCCAGCAACACCACGGCGTGGGCGGCAAGGCCCTCCTTGCGACCAATCGCATCCATACCTTCAGCGGTAGTGGCTTTGACATTGACCGCATCCAAAGCCAGATCGAGTTCCTGGGCGAGGCAGGCGCGCATCGCCTCAATATATTTTGCGACCCTCGGTGCTTGTGCAATCAGGCTCAGATCCGTGTTCACCACCTGATACCCCTGCCCGCGAACGCGATTCAGGACCTCGCGCAGCAACTCGCGGCTGTCGATGCCCTTGAAGCGGTCATCCGTATCCGGAAACAACTTGCCAATGTCTCCCAGAGCACAAGCACCGAGAAGGGCATCGCACAGGGCGTGGATCAGCACGTCACCATCGGAGTGGGCAATGATCCGGTAGGGGCATTCAATAAAAACCCCGCCCAAGGTAAGGCCTTCGCCCTGTGCAAGCCGGTGCGAGTCAAAGCCATGTCCGATGCGCATGCTCATGCGTCCTTGCCTCGTCGTCTGAGCCAGAATTCAGCCAGCGCGAGATCCTCGGGATAGGTCACTTTCAGATTACTCTCCCCGGCCTCGATCAAATAGGGATGAAACCCGGCCTGCTCCATGGCGCTGGCGTCATCGGTCACGTCGTTATCAGCATCACGCAGTGCCTTTTCCAGTAGGGGCAGGCGAAACATCTGCGGCGTCTGCGCCCGCCAGAACTCGCGACGATCCATGGTCTTATGCACCTGCCCCTTGGTCGCGTGCTTGAGCGTGTCGGTCATTGTCTGTGCCAGCAATCCACCATCGTCATGACTGGCTTCGTTCCTGAGGCGTTCGACATCACTCATCGAGACGCAGGGTCTGGCGGCATCGTGTACCAACACGAAAACATCGTGTGAATCGCGTCCCGCAGCCTGGTATCGCCTGCTGATCTCCGCAAGGCCCGCGAGGACCGAATCAGCACGCTCCTGGCCACCGGCCACACAAACCAGCTTCTGGTGGTCGGCAATGCTCAGCGATTGAAATGTCGTATCCGCAGCACCCAACGCCACGACAACACCCTCAATCCAAGCTGCTTGCAGGAATGGCTCCAGACTCCATTCGATCAAGGGCCGGCCCATCAGAGGAAGGTACTGTTTCGGGCCCTCACCCTGCATTCGCGATCCGCGACCGGCTGCTGGCAAAACCACCCAGTAGGCAGGTTTGTCAGCAGTGGTCACGGAAGCTGGGAATCAGGAAATCGGGATCCGCAAAGTTCACTGAACAACCAGAAAAAACGTTTCGCTGGGCTTGATCATCCCCAACTCGACCCTGGCCTTGGCTTCAATCGCGGCCTGGCCGGACTTCAGGTCTCTCACTTCGGCTTCCAGCTCCGCGTTGCGAATGGCCAGTTGTTCATTACCGGACTTTGCGGCCTGTACTTGCGCACTGAATACTTCACGACTGGCCACACCCTCGTCCGACAACCACAGTCGCCATTGCAGGCCGAGGAACATCATGGCCAGTACAACAATGAATGCGTTCTTGAGCATGCCTTTGCCTGCGAAGCTGCCAGTTCTGCCTATATTGTGACAGGAAACGCAGCCCGTCCCGGATAGCGGGCCCGTGAGCCCAGTTCGCGCTCGATGCGCAGCAACTGGTTGTACTTGGCCATGCGATCCGAGCGGCACAGCGACCCCGTCTTGATCTGGGTGGCTGCAGTGCCTACAGCGATGTCCGCAATGGTGGCGTCTTCGGTTTCGCCGGAACGATGGCTGACCACGCTGGAATAGCCCGCGTCTGTCGCCATCTGAATGGCTTCGAGCGTCTCGGTCAGGGTGCCGATCTGGTTCGGCTTGATCAGGATCGAGTTGGCAATGTTCTCGCGGATACCGCGCGCCAGAATCTCGGTGTTGGTGACAAAAAGATCGTCCCCGACCAGCTGAACCTTCTTGCCCAACTTGGCACTCAGGGCCGCCCAGCCTTTCCAGTCATCCTCTGCACAACCGTCTTCAATTGAAATCACCGGATATTTGTCGCAGATGCCTGCAAGAAAATCAGCAAACTTCTCCGGCGTGAACTTCTTGCCCTCGCCGTGCAGGTTGTAGCTGCCCTTCTCGAAGAACTCGGAAGAGGCTACGTCCAGCCCGAGATAGATGTCCTTGCCCGGCTTGAAACCGGCCTTCTCGATCGCTTCCAGCAGGCAATCAAGAGCAGCAACATTGGATTCCAGGTCTGGGGCAAAACCACCTTCATCACCCACTGCGGTGTTCAGGCCGCGCTTCTTGAGCACGTTCTTGAGTGAGTGAAAGGTTTCCGTACCCCAACGCAGTGCTTCGGAAAAGCTCGGTGCGCCAACGGGAAGAATCATGAATTCCTGAATATCGACGTTGTTATCTGCATGCGCACCACCGTTGATGACGTTCATCATCGGAACCGGCAACACGTTGGCGCTGATGCCGCCCAGATGACGGAACAGCGACATGCCATTTTCCTGAGCAGCAGCCTTGGCCGCGGCCATGCTGACGGCGAGGATGGCATTGGCGCCGAGGCGCGCCTTGTTCTTGCTGCCATCAAGTTCAATCATCACCCGGTCAAGCTTGGCTTGGTCCTGAGCGTCCAGACCTTCCACCGCCTTTGCAATCGTGGTCTCGACGTTCTTCACCGCCTTGGACACGCCTTTGCCCAGATACTTGGCCTTGCCTTTCTTTGGTGCGCCATCGCGCAGCTCGACAGCCTCTCGCGAACCGGTACTGGCGCCGCTAGGTGATGCAGCGCGGCCCACCACGCCGGTTTCGAGCTGGACTTCAGCTTCCACGGTCGGGTTGCCGCGTGAGTCAATAATCTGGAGGGCGGTCACTCGGGTAATGATGGACATCGATTGTGTTTCCTGAAGAAAAAATTGAGACTGTTTGATTAAGAGAGCTGAGTTTCGAGAAGGCCAGATTTCTTGACCACCTGGTCGAGCTCAACCAGGGTTTCGAGCAGTTCACCGATCATTTTCAGTGGCAGGGAGTTGGGACCATCACAGAGCGCCTCGTCCGGGCGTGGATGTGTTTCCATGAACAGACCGGAGACGCCCGCACCCACCGCCGAACGCGCCAGAACCGGAATCATCTCGCGCATGCCGCCGGATGCGGTTCCCTGCCCACCCGGCAACTGCACGGTGTGAGTCGAGTCAAAGACCACCGGCGCGAACTTGCGCATGATGGCCAGGCCGCGCATGTCTGCCACCAGATTGTTGTAGCCAAAGGTGAATCCACGCTCGCAGAGCATAAAGTTGGGCTCGGCAACGGCGGTCATCTTTTCGATGACGTTGCCCATTTCCCAGGGGCTCATGAACTGACCCTTCTTCACGTTGATAGGACGTCCCGTCCTGGCCACGTTCTGCATGAAGTTGGTCTGACGACATAGAAAGGCCGGCGTCTGGATCACGTCAATCACCTGCGCCACTTCACCCAGCGGCGTGTCCTCGTGCACGTCGGTCAGAACCGGCACACCGATCTGCTTCTTGACGTTCTCCATGATCTTGAGGCCGCCTTCGATGCCCGGACCACGATAGCTCTTGTGGGAGGTTCGGTTGGCCTTGTCGAAGCTGCCCTTGAAGACATAGAGGATACCCAGCTTGTCGGTGAGCTCCTTGATATGCCCGGCAACTTCCATCGCCAGTTCCTGAGATTCCAGGGTATCCGGGCCAGCAATGAGGAAGATGGGATGCTGATGTCCGATGTCGCGTCCGAGAAGTTTCATCTACTTGTTTTCCTGTGGATCAGGCCTATTCAGGCATTGGCAGCGACTGTCGCCGCGTCTGGCACATTGGCGCTGCCGGCCTCACGGTTGACCAGATGATGCTCACGTGCGGCTCTGACAAAGCCTTCAAACAATGGGTGACCGTCACGCGGCGTTGAGGTGAACTCCGGGTGGAACTGCACGCCCACAAACCAGGGGTGATCGGCAATTTCGATGATCTCGACCAGCTGTTCGTTCTCCGAAAGACCGGCAAGCTGCAGGCCCTTGGCAGATAGCTCGTCGCGATAGGTGTTGTTGAACTCGTAGCGGTGGCGATGGCGTTCGCTGACGGTTTCGGCGTTGTACATGGCCCGCGATCGCGAGCCGGACTTGAGCCGGCAACGCTGCGCACCCAGGCGCATGGTGCCACCCAGATCGGAATCGGCGGCACGCGTTTCAAGCTTGCCGCTGGCATCCAGCCACTCCGTCACCAGCGCGATGACCGGATGCGGCGAGTGCGGATTGAATTCTGATGAATGTGCATTGGCCAAGCCGCAGACGTTGCGCGCGTACTCGATGACCGCAACCTGCATGCCCAGACAGATACCCAGATAGGGAATCTTGTTCTCGCGAGCGTACTGCGCAGCCAGGACCTTGCCCTCAATGCCGCGTTCGCCAAAGCCACCAGGGACGAGAATGCAGTCAACACCCTGCAGCACCCGCGTACCCTGCGACTCGAGCGTTTCGGATTCGATGTAGCGAATCTTGACCCGCGTATGTGTATGCAGGCCGGCGTGGTACAGGGCTTCATTGATGCTCTTGTAGGCATCGGCCAGATCCACATACTTGCCCACCATGGCCACCTGCACCTCGGCATCAAGTTGCTCACGGGCCTCGACCACACGCTCCCAGCTCGACAAATCCGCACGGCGTGTTTCAAGACCAAAGTGCTGCACAACCTGTTCATCCAGACCCTGCTGGTGCAGCCAGCCGGGAATCTTGTAGATGTCGTCCAGATCGATGGCCGAAATCACCGCGTTGTAGGACACATTGGTGAACAGCGCGATCTTGCGCTTCTCGGTTTCCGGCAGCGGCTTTTCGCTGCGGCACAGCAGCACGTCCGGCTGGATACCAATGCCCCGCAGTTCCTTGACCGAGTGCTGGGTCGGCTTGGTCTTGAGCTCACCACCGGCCTTGATATACGGCACCAGGGTCAGGTGCATGTACAAGGCCTGACTGCGGCCAAGCTCAGCGCCCATCTGGCGAATGGCTTCCAGGAAGGGCAGCGACTCGATGTCACCGACCGTGCCGCCGATCTCTACTAGGCAGATGTCTGAGCCTTCGGCACCCGCACGAATACCGGCGTGAATCTCGTCCGTGATGTGAGGAATGACTTGAACAGTGCGTCCCAGGTAGTCGCCACGACGCTCTTTTTCGAGCACGTTGCGATAGATCTGACCCGTGGTCAGATTGGAATACCGGTTGGTCTTGCCGCGCAGGAAGCGCTCATAGTGGCCAAGATCAAGATCGGTTTCGGCGCCGTCTTCCGTGACAAATACTTCGCCATGCTGGAATGGGCTCATGGTCCCGGCATCAACATTGATGTAGGGATCGAGCTTGATCATGCGGACCTTCAGTCCGCGTGATTCCAGAATAGCGGCCAGGCTCGCCGCGGCGATACCCTTTCCGAGTGAGGAGACGACGCCCCCGGTGACAAATACAAAGCGAGTTGAGCCGGCGTCGGCCATAAGGCAATTAGGGGGGCGATTGGTTTGCGAGATTCTAACAGCCTGTGAAGCCGACGGCCTCGCCAAGTTCGTGATCAGGGCGTAATTGGCGGCAACATCAGCTCTTGAGCTTGTAACCGGTCTTGAAAATCCACCAGACCGTGATCAGGCACAGGCTCAGGAACAGCAAGATCATGGCCAGGCACAACCAGACATTGACGTCAGCTACACCATAGAAACTCCATCTGAATCCGCTGATCAGGTAGACCACGGGGTTGAACAGCGTGATCTTCTGCCAGATCGGCGGCAGCATGCTGATGGAGTAAAAGCTTCCACCGAGAAAGGTCAGAGGGGTGACGATCATCAGCGGCACGACCTGCAATTTCTCGAAGTTGTCAGCCCAGATACCAATGATGAAACCGAACAGGCTGAAAGTAACCGCCGTCAGGACCATGAAGAAAGCCATCCAAATTGGATGCTGAATCTCATAATCCACGAAGAAGATGGCTGTGAGCAGGATCAGGAAGCCCAGAATGACCGACTTGGTCGCCGCCGCCCCGACATAGCCCAGGAGAATTTCCACATAGGACACCGGCGCAGAGAGCATCTCGTAGACCGTGCCAGAGAACTTGGGCATGTAGATTGCAAACGAGGCGTTGGACAGGCTCTGGTTGAGCAAGGCCAGCATGACCAGTCCGGGAATGATGAAGGCACCGTAGCCGATGCCGTCAATGTCGCCGATACGCGTGCCAATGGCCGTGCCAAAGACCACAAAATAAAGGGAGGTAGAGAGCACCGGCGAGGCGACGCTTTGCATCAGCGTGCGGGCAGTTCGGGACATCTCGAACATGTAGATGGCACGTATACCGTGGAAGTTCATGCGTGCTCGCTCACCAGATTGACAAAAATTTCTTCCAAAGAGCTCTCGCTGGAGCGCAGTTCCTTGAAGTCGATGCCGTGATCTCCGAGTTTTCTGAGCAAGGCCGCAATTCCGGTTTCCTCGCTTTGCCCGTCAAATGTGTAGACCAGCTTGCGTCCCTCGTCGATCAGTTCCAAAGCCTCATTGGAAAGTCCCTGTGGAATCTCGGAAATGGCGCACTTCAGGGTCAGGGTGAGCTGCTTGGTGCCCAGCTTCTCCATCAAGGCATCTTTGTGCTCTACCAGGATCAACTCGCCTTTGCGGATGACGCCGATGCGATCGGCCATCTCTTCGGCTTCTTCGATGTAATGCGTGGTCAGGATGATGGTCACCCCGCCCGCCCGCAGGCCACGCACGACCTCCCACATGTCACGTCGCAAAGCCACATCGACACCGGCAGTGGGCTCGTCCAGAAACAGAATCTCGGGCTCGTGCGACAGCGCCTTTGCGATCATCACGCGGCGCTTCATGCCGCCAGACAACTCCCGGATACGCGATTTTCGCTTGTCCCATAAGGACAGCTGGCGCAGCACTTTTTCAATGTGCGCCGGGTCCGGCGCCTTGCCAAAAAGCCCCCGGCTGAAACTCACGGTGGCCCAAACCGTCTCGAAGGCATCCGTGGCGATCTCCTGCGGCACCAGACCAATCTTGCTGCGCGCGGCCTTGTAGTCCCGGACCACGTCGTAGCCGTCTGCCAGCACCTGCCCTTCACCCGGATTGACGATCCCGCAGATGATGCTGATGAGCGTGGTCTTGCCCGCCCCGTTCGGACCCAGCAGCGCAAAGATCTCTCCACGCCGGATTTCCAGGTTGATGCCCTTGAGGGCGACGTGCCCCGACGCATAAACCTTGCTCAGATTCTGGACCGAAATGATGTTCTGCACGTGCTCAGTACGGGTGGGCGAGCGCGCACCCTAATGGCGAGTCCCATACGGACGCAAACCGGCGACCGCAGGAGAGGCCTGTCAGGCGGCGTCCTGAGCGCTCACGACCCTTGCCCTGCCCCCGCGCTTGGCCTCGTAGAGCCGCGCATCCGCTCGCTGAATCAGGGTCTCAACGCTATTGCCATCACCGGGCAGCGCTGCCACGCCCGCACTAAAGCTGACTTCGAAACGATCGCCGGCTTCGTTCACGCAGCGCTGGCCCATGAACTCCACGAGCAGCCGCTCAATGTGGGCGCCAGCGCTCTGAGCCGACTCGCCCTCAAACGCCACGCAGAATTCTTCGCCCCCCCAACGCGCCTTCAAATCCTGGGGCCGTAGCCGTGTCTGCAACAGCCGACCCAAACTGGCCAGCACCCGGTCACCCGTGTGATGGCCATGGGTATCGTTGACCCGCTTGAAGTGGTCCAGGTCCAGCATGCCGATTGCAAGGGACTGACCCCGCCTACGCGCTTCCTCAAACTGCGCGCCGGCCATATCGAGAAAGGGTCGCCGCAGTGACAAGCCCGTTACCTGATCACGGTCAAAGCGCTCGCGCAGTTGGCGGACCCTGCGGACGGTCGCACTCACCCGGTCACACAACTCGCCGTTCGTAAGCGGTCGATACAGCCACTCGTCCGCGCCCGAATCACACACCACCCGGCGGCTTTGTTCGGATTGTGAATCCGTCAGAAGCGCCACATAAAGATCCGACCAGCGAATCATGCTGCGAATCAGGCGCACCGTATCCAATCCACAGTACGGTGGCAGTTGGTCATCCAACAGCAGGTAATCGGGTCGCACAGCACTCAGTGCTTCAGGCAGCAGGCTACCGTTGTGGCAGTAACTCACCGGGAATCCGGCTGCACTGAGTGCCTGGCCATAGGTAACTGCCTCGTCCCGGTTGTGTGTGGCAATCAGGATATGCGCCGCTTCCGCGGTCCCGCTGGCAAGCAGGTGCTGGACGGCCAGTGATAGCTGGTCCGGCTCCAAGGGTTTTATCGAGTACAGCACAGCGCCTGCGCGAACGGCGGCAATCCGACTCGCAAAACTACTGTTTCCAGAGAGAAAGCCCATCGGCGTCTTTTCCATGCCCGGAATGCGCCTGAGCATCGCGGGCAGGTCCAGGCCCGATTCTTCCGGGCCCAAGTGCATGTCAATCAGGACGGCGTCCGGTTTGTTCCGGCGAGCACAATCAACGGCCGTGGCGAGATTGGCTGCGCCGTCTACGGCAAACATCTGATGGCGCCCAAGGGAGCGCACGTACTGCACCACTGCGAGGTCGTCATCAACCACCAGCAGGCGTTTGGTGCCTGAAGGCGCTGTCATCTGATCGCTCGGTGGCGCGTCACTCATCAAGCTATTCCACTGCCGTATGGAGTACCGGCAATCTGCCGAACACAAGTCCATACTACCCTTGTCAGTTTGACCCTCGTGTGAAAAATTCGGCATACGGTAACTCTTGGCCGATAACGGGAGCCTCGGTGTTCTGGTCGCGCCCAGGTCAGAAAAAAATCAACGCGGAACACAGTCAATATGGTCCAGAAAATGAAACAACTCTCCGAAGCCGTTTATCGCGCCATCGTGGAAGGCTCCCCGATTGCCAAGATTCTGGTCAATCGCGAAGGTGTCATCGTTCTGATCAACGCGCAGGTCGAGGCCTTGTTTGGCTATCAGCGCGAAGAGTTGGTGGGCAAGCCGGTGGAATCTCTGGTCCCACTCGCCATTCGCGGAAAACACCCCAAATTGCGTGATGGCTACTTCGAGGACCCCCGCCCCCGCTACATGGGCGTTGGCCGCGATCTCACCGGAACCCGTAAAGATGGCAGCGAATTTCCAGTGGAAATTGCGCTGACGCCCATCAATTCTGCGGACGGTGAGTTTGTCCTCGCGGCGGTCAACGACATTACTGAGCGCAAGCGCGCAGATGACAAATTCAGAAGCGTCGTTGAGGCGGCGCCGACGGCCATGATCATGATCGACGAGGCGGGCAATGTGGTGCTGGCCAACGCTCAGGTCGAACGATTGTTCGGTTTCTCGCGTGAAGAGCTGCTCACGATGAAAGTCGATGTACTGGTTCCGGATGCGATGCGACCGGGTCATCCCAAATTGCGTGAAGGATTTTTCACCGACCCGCGACCGCGCACCATGGGAGCAGGCCGGGAACTCCACGGCAAGCGCAAGGACGGCACGCTGGTGCCGGTCGAGATTGGCCTGAATCCGATTCAAACCTCGGACGGGAAGTTCGCCATCGCCGCCATCGCCGACATCAGTGAGCGACGGCGCGCGGAAGAAAAATTCCGAGCCGTGGTGGAGTCGGCGCCCAATGCCATGGTCATGATCGATGTCAGCGGCACCATCGTGCTGACCAACAACCAGGTCGAAAAGCTGTTTGGCTACAAGCGTGACGAATTACTGGGCAAGCAGATTGAGATGTTGGTGCCGGAACGCATTCGTGACCGCCACCCTGCCATGCGTAACGGGTTCTTTGCCGATCCCCGCCCACGCATGATGGGCATGGGCCGTGACCTCACCGGCGCACGCAAGGATGGCTCCGAGTTCCCGGTGGAAATCGGCCTGAACCCCATTGAAACCACAGAAGGGCGTTTCGCCATCGCGGCGATTGCCGACATCAGCGAGCGCGTAGACCGCGAAAAGCTGCTGGCGCGGCAGCGTGATGAAATACTCGAACTGTCGACCCCGGTCATGCAGGTCTGGGACAAGGTTCTGGCGCTCCCGATCATCGGCACCCTGGACAGCCAGCGTGCTGGCCGCCTGACCGAGAACCTGCTCCAGAAAATTGGCATTGATGAAGCCGAGTGGGTGATCCTGGACATCTCCGGCGTCCCCACCATCGACTCGCAGGTTGCGCAGAACCTGCTCAAGACCGTACAGGGCGCCCGCCTGATGGGCGCCGACTGCATTCTTTCCGGGGTGCGCCCGGAAACGGCGCAGGCCATGGTCCACCTTGGCATTGATATCGGCGCACTGCGTTCGCGCAGCACCATGCGCGATGCGCTGCAACTGGCCCTGACGCTGCGCAAGGATCCGGATGCTGCCCTCCACAGGGGAGTCTGAGCATGGCGCTGGAAGTGGTCCCCATCATTCGGGTAGGCGATAACCTGCTGGTCAGCCTGCAGGGCGAGCTGGACGACGAGGCCGTGGTTCGCCTCGAAGACCAAATCACGCGAGAGGTTTCACGCACGCGTTGCAAGGGCACGCTGATCGACGTGGGCGGACTTGCAGTCGTGGACTCCTTCATCGCACGAGTCATCGCGCGCATCGTGGCCATGGTTCGCCTGCTCGGCAGCGAAGCCGTGGTCGTCGGCATCCAGCCTGCAGTGGCCATCACGCTGGTTGAGCTGGGCGTCAATATGGACCAGGTTCATACCGCGCTCAATGCAGGTAAGGGCATGGACCTGCTCAGACGCCTGCAGGCCTGATCAGAATATGTCCGCCGGCCTGGTTGCGGATGCTGTCGAAACCCTCGAGACCTGCAACATCATTGCTGAGGCGGACGTTGTACGAGTGCGCCTGATGTTGCGCCGAATGTGCGATGCCATCGGCATGGGCGCAGTGGATAGCACCAAGCTGATTACCGCCTGCTCCGAACTGGCGCGAAATGTCCTTCGCTACGGTGGCGGCGGCGTAGCGCGCGCGAACTGGGTCAAGAATCATGTACAAGACGGCGTCTGGGTTTGCTTCGAGGATCAGGGCCCGGGCATTGCCAACCTTGAACTGGCCCTGACAGACGGCTTCAGTACGGGCAACAGCATGGGCATCGGCCTACCTGGTGCGCGCCGGCTCTGCGACGAGTTTGATATCCAGTCATTTCCGGGACAGGGCACGACCGTCACCATCACGAAGTGGGCGAGATGATCGAAGCGCCACATCAAAAATTCAGGGTCACGCGTGCAGCCGACGAAGCCTCCGTCAGATCTGCCGTGCTGGGAGCCGCCGCACCTGCCCTCATTGGCAGCCAGCTCATTGAGCGTGCTGTAGAGGCCAGCCTCGCACTGACATTGAATCTGCAACAACATGCGCTGCCTGAGGCCTATCTGATGTTGCGCAGCACGTCTAAGCCTGCTGGCATGGAGGTGATCAGCATTGATCATGGACCAGGCATTCCCGCGCAGGTGCAGCACCTTCTGGAAACGGACGATCAACCACGCGTCAGCCCCGCCGAAAGCGGCATTTTCTTTCCAAGAAGACAGGGGCTGGGCCTGCCACGCGTCAAGGCGCTTGCTGACCAATTTGAAATCTTCAGCGAACCGAAAGTGGGCACGGTGCTGCTGAGCCGCTTCTACGAAACAGCTCATCACCTGCCCAATGCCTCCCCGCTTCGATGCGGCGCCGTCAGTACCGCCATCGAGGCTGATGGCTGCGGGGACGGATGGGGATGGATCCGTTCCGGCGCAAGCTTTTCTGCACTTCTGGTGGATGGCCTGGGCCACGGGGCCAAGGCGGCCATCGCGGCACAGGCGGCAGTGGCGAGCCTGCGCGACCAAGCCGACAGCTCGGTGGAAGACTATTTTTCGCGCGCTAATGCGGCGATGCGAAAAACCCGCGGCGGAGCGGCCAGCCTGTGCCGGATTGATACCGACAAAAATTCACTCCAATTTGCTGGGGCCGGGAATGTCGAAGCTCGAGTCTTCCGCAAAGTTCGGGACTCCGGGCTGATGCCCGTACCGGGCACCCTCGGCCTCAGCATGACCTCCCCCAAGGTTCACGTCACTTCAGGCGACTGGGAACCGGGAGCGTCCCTGGTCATGCACACCGACGGCTTGCGTATCAGGTTTGAGGACCGGCTTCGACGCCTCACCCGGCATTCAGACCCGGTTGTACTGGCTGCGCTTCTGCACCGCGATCACCTGAAAGGCAACGACGATGCGTCGGTTCTGGTGATTCACGACACCCGACAGGAAATTGCATGAGAACAGTCCTCATCACCCTGCCCCTGAGCGGTGCCAAGGACATGGCACATTGTCGCCAGCAGGTCCGGGAACTTTGCGGTGAAGCCCAGTCTTCGGCCCAGGAGACAACACGGTTTGCGACCGCAGTTTCTGAGGTGACGCGGCAAGCGGTACGCCACGGCGGCGGCACCGCCGAAATTGCCATCGAGATCGAAGACCAGAGATCGACCCTGCACGTGGTCGTGCGGGATCAAGGCACTCTGACACCTGACCCTGGCCCGCGCAGCCCGCGCCGCGAAGAGAGCCTGGACGCAGCGCGAAAACTCAACAGCTTTCTTGATGTAGAACCCCTGACCGGCGGAGGCTTTGCTGTCACGGTCAGCTTGCCTCTGATTGAACGCAAACCTCCGGACGCCATCACACTCGAACAATGGCGCGCCATGATGCAGCGCCGCTCCGGGGTGACTGCGGATGAGCTTTTGGCGCAGCAGAATCGCGAGCTGACACAAACCATGCTCGCCTTGCAAAGACGCGAAAGCGAACTGCGTATCCGTGTTGATGAGATTCGTAGCCTGAATCAGGAGCTTGAAACCAACAACAAGGGCCTGGTCAAAATTCACACGCAGTTGGCAGAACGGAACAAGGAGCTTGATGAGGCAAGACGCGTTGCCGAAACCGCAACCGATACCAAAGCCAGCTTTCTTGCCAATATGAGTCACGAGATTCGTACCCCCATGAACGCTGTGGTGGGTCTTACTGATTTGCTCAGGAGAACCCCGCTCGACGAAGTCCAGCGCGAACACGTCAATATTATTCAGAGCAGTGCCGCACACCTGCTCGAAATCCTTGACGATATTCTCGATTTCTCGAAGATCGAATCCGACAAGCTCGAACTCGAAAAACGATGCTTCCGCCTGCGAGACTGCATCGAATCCGCCATCGAACTGGTGTCGGTCAGGGCGAGCGAAAAATCACTCGATGTCATCTGCCTGATAGCGGCATCTGTACCCGAGTGGGTGCTTGGGGATGAAACCCGGGTACGCCAGATCCTGGTGAACTATCTGTCCAATGCGATCAAGTTCACGGATACCGGCGAGATCGTCGTTACTGGTACCGCCAGTCCGCTACCCCATGGCGAATTCCAGATTCGCATGGAAGTCCAGGATACCGGCATCGGTATCGCCGAAGATCGACGTGATCGCCTGTTTCAATCTTTTAGCCAAGCCGATACTTCCACGACACGGGAATTCGGCGGAACCGGGCTTGGGCTTGCCATCTGCAAGCGTCTGGCAGAAATGATGGGCGGCAGCGTGGGGGCAAGCAGTGAGCCTGGGGTGGGCTCCAATTTCTGGTTTTCGCTACAGGTGGCCTTGCCCCAGGAGCCGCCGCAAGGCCTCGCGTCAGACTCACTCCCGGCACTGGAGGGCCGCCGGATTCTGGTAGTCGCCAAGAGCGCGGCGCTGGCCGCCATGCTTGGGCAAATGATGGAGGCATGGCATATCAGTGCCGTGGTCGCCAATGATGTTGAGAACGCCATTGCACAACTTCGCAGCCCACCCAATTTTGATGCGGCGATCATTGATTCGTCGTTCTGTGAACAAGACCCTGCTGGCCTGTCGCAGCAGATTCAGGAAGCTGTGCATGGCAGCCAGTCTTTGCCGCTGGTCTTGCTCGGGGCACAAGGAAGCGCGAGTCCCGGCTCTCGATACTTCGCCAGTGTGCTTGCAAAGCCCACTCGCCAGGCCGCTCTATTTGATGTCCTGGTCTGGCTCTTCGCCAAAGGCGGCATTTCTGCCCGAAAAACGCTTCCGGGCGAAAGGCGGCTTAGTGAACGCGAAGAAGACTACTCCGGCAACCTTAATCTGAAGATTCTCCTGACCGAAGACAACTCGGTTAACCAGATGGTCGCAGTCAAGATGCTGGAACTGCTCGGTTGCACGGTAGACGTTGCTGAAAATGGGCGAGAAGCCGTTCGCTGCGCAGAGCAGAATACCTATGACCTGATTCTGATGGACATGCACATGCCGGTGTTGGACGGGATATCCGCCACGCGGGAGATCCGCCGCATTCTTAATCCGGAACGATCCCCGCCCATCGTTGCCATGACGGCCAGTGCTCTGGAAGGTGAACGCGAACGCTGCCTGGCTGCCGGGATGCAGGATTTTCTGGCCAAGCCCGTGCAGCTGGCCAATCTTGCAGACGCGCTGCAGCGAAACACACAGCACATCACGAGCGCAAGATCGAGCAAGCCAGACAGGCCAGTGCTCGAAACAGCAGATCAAAGCCAGACTGGGGAAAAACTGAATCCCTCTGCCCTGCAAGGCCTGGAGCACGCGCTGGGCCAGGAAAGCGTCCTCGAAACGCTTGATGCACTGGCTGAAGACATGCCACGACTGAGCGTTGGCATTGCCGATGCAGCGCGTTCCTCAGACAGCAAAGCGGTCAAGTTTTATGCCCACACGATGCGTTCCTGCGCCGCAATGGTCGGCGCCGAGGAAGTCGCGGCCCTGTGTCAGGACATCGAAGCCAGCGCGGAGTCAAAAACCAATTCGCACCTCTTTGAGCGCGCAATAGAACTCAGCCGCCGATATCGCGCGCTGGTGGAACAAGTCGGCCGAGACTACCGATCGTCCGGCCATTGATAAGGACGCCGATAACCGGCTCCCCGCCAGCCCTCACGCGCGATACACTGCCTGCGAATGCATGATCGGGCGTTCCGGGCGTCACCGGAAGCTCCAGGAGAACGAGCAACTCATGGCACAGCACTCCAAGAAAAAGGGCAAAGGCCAGCGTCCTTCCGCCGAAGCCAGCGACAAGCCGGCAACCTCTGCAAGCATATCCCCGGACCCGGCATCAGTGGCCAGGAATGAAACCCTGAAATCCGGGGAATCCTTCTGGAAGGCGGTCGGAAGATTTCAGCCCCTACGATGATTCCCGACAGCGGCTGTGGGCACTGTGGCCTTGCCTCAGTCCTGCATGGGCTGTCATAAAACGAGCTGTTGTCGAGAAATTCACTTTCAGGAGTAACAAAATATGGGGCTGTTCAGCTTTGCAAAGTCGATTGGAGAAAGGCTTTCCGGTGGCGACAAGATCGACAAGAAAGAACTTTCTGCACATATCAAATCTCTCGGCCTTCCCGTAGAGCGCTTCCTGGCATCGTTCAACGAGGATGGCGAGTCCGTGGATATCTTCGGTTACGTCCCCGACCTGGCCGTGAAGGAAAAACTGATTCTGGCCGTCGGTAATGTGCGCGGCATCAGCAAGGTTGTGGAGCATCTGCGGATCGGCCCGGCACCAGCAAAGCCTGCACCGGAACAAGCCGCCACTACTGACACGCCAGCCGAAGAACAGCAAGAAGAAGAGGCACCGCCTGCGCCGCTATCGCCGGAAGAAGACGTGGCACCCACGTCGACGTTCTATACCGTCAAGAGCGGCGACAATCTGTCCAAGATTGCAAAAGAACAGTACGGAAGCGCCAGTCGCTATCCAGAAATATTCGAAGCCAACAAGCCCATGCTTAAACATCCGGACAAGATCTATCCCGGTCAGGTGCTTCGCATCCCTCGCTAGATTTCTACCGCTTAAGGGCCCCGCATTTGGCGGGGCCCGATCGTTTTAGGCACCCAAGCCTTAGTTGGGCGGCGGCGGTGAGGGCCGCTTTTCCGGGCAGGCATCATGCATGTCCTCATCCCGATCCCTGCAAGGTTTCCGGTGATCAAACATATCCCGATGCGCAGGCGGACCGCCCTCATGTTCTCGATTCCGGTACTCCTCTCGCAGTTTATGCCGCTCTTCCCTGGGAAGCGCACGCCATCGACGAAAACGTTCTCGCAGCTCTTCTTGCTGTTCGGGCGGCAAGCGCCGATAAGCCTCGCGCCGCTCACGTAGCTTCTCACGCTTTTCCGGACTCATCTTCTGCCAACGCTCAAAGCGCTCGCTGGCATGCTGACGCTCTTCGGGGCTCATGCTCTGCCAGCGCTCGGCCCCCTGCAGGAGCCGCTCACGGCGATGCTCGGAAAGCGCATCCCACCGCTCTTGCAGCGGCGCGAGCGCAGCCTGCTGCTCCGCGCTGAGGTCTTCCCATTGCGGGGCGGCCAAAGCCGTCGTGCTACTCAACAGAAGCACCAGAATTGCAAAGCTGCGCCAAATCTCAGGCACGCTCGTCTTCCTCTTCCTGAGCAAGCCAGGTCATGAACTCGAGATCTTCATACAGGTCCGACTGGAGAATCGGATCGTCTTCGGCCAGCAATTCCAGGATCTCAGGCTGAGGCTGAGCAGCAAGACTGGCCTGCTCAAATGAGCGCTCTCTTTCGTCTTTCTCGAGTATCCCTACGCGCGGCAGAATGACGCTCATCATCACGGCCACCGCTACCGCGCCACCCAGCCCCAGCCACCACCGATTTGGACCTTGGACCTCCTGAGACCGGCTCGCTTCCAGAACCCGGGCACGTACGGCGGTCAGCTTGGCGCGGCTGACGACGTCTAGCTCTTCGCTGTCACGCAACATCCTGCCCAGGCGAGCGGCGTTTGCGTCGCGGTCTTCTTGTGTCATGGCCAGACTCCTTGCAGTTCCGCCCTCAATCTCGCCAGCGCGCGTGACAGGTGCGTCTTGACCGAGCCCTCACTACAACCCATTGCCATCGCGCTGTCGCGGACATCCAAACCTTCCCAGATGCGCAACTCAAAAGCCTGCTTCTGGCGCACGGGAAGCTTGCGCAACGCGCGCTCCAGGTATTGCATGGCCTGTCCTTGTTGTAACTGATCTGCACCATGAAGCTGTGACTGATCCGGCGCATCAAAATCCGCAAAGTCGTCATCGCCACGATGGTCAGCCCAAAAGAAGATGCGTTTACGTACCGTCTGATGACGCTGCCAGTCCCGAATCCGGTTCTGCAGGCAGCGGTAGAACAATGGCGTCCACTGATCGGTCGGCTTTTCAGAGTAGCGGCGGGCGAACTGGATCATGGCGTCCTGAACAAGGTCCAGCGCCTGATCCCGGTCACGGGTGGCGATTTGCGCCATTCGAAAAGCGCGGCGCTCGACACTGGCAAGGAAGCCCTCCAATGACTGCCCGATACTCCCCTCTCGCTTGCTTGCCGCGAGGCCGGTGGCGGACGCGTCGCTCAATAGTCCGGTCAGCGTCAAACCCGGCTCGCGAGGACGAGCCGGGTTTGCGCATGAAAAGCCTGGCCGAAGCTCCGGCCAGATTCATTTGCGTTCATACCGATCATCTTTGCGACTCCTGTTCAGTGCAGTCCAGGAAAGATTTCTGCTATTCACCCAGATTAAACGAGCGAGCAGCAGATCGGTTGACGCGGTTTGGAAAAACTAGGCGCTTGGCAGTTTGTAGTCGCTGAAGTGCTCGCGCAGCTTGTTCTTCTGAACCTTGCCCGTGGCGCCCAACGGCAGGGCATCAATGAACTGGACATCATCTGGCGTCCAGAACTTGGCGATCTTGCCGTCGTAGAACTTGATCAGTTCCTTGGCATCAATCTCGGCACCGGGCTTTTTCACCACAACCAGCAGGGGCCGCTCATCCCATTTGGGATGGGCAATGCCGATGACTGCTGCCATGGCGACCGCGGGGTGGGACATCGCCAAGTTTTCCAGATCGATTGAGCTGATCCATTCGCCGCCCGATTTGATGACGTCCTTCGAACGATCCGTAATCTGCAGATAGCCGTCTTCATCAATGGTGCCGACATCCCCGGTAGGGAACCAGCCATCAATGAGGGGGCTCTTGTCCAGTGCAAAATACTTGTCGATGATCCAGTGACCGCGCACCAACAGATCGCCCGAAACCTTGCCATCGTGTGGCAGTGCCTTGCCGTCAGGATCGACAATTTTCATTTCAACGCCGAATGGCGGCCGGCCCTGCTTCAAGCGAATCTTGAACTTCTCTTCTTCTGAAAGGCTGTCATGCTTGCCCTTGAGATTGCCCAGGGTTCCCAGCGGCGACATCTCGGTCATGCCCCAGCCATGGAGCATCTCTACGTCATATTCTTCATTGAACGCCTTCATCAGTGAGGGCGGCACGGCAGAACCACCCACCATCATGCGGCGAACGGTCGACAGCTTCTTTCCGCTAGCTTGCAAGTGCTGCAAAACGGCGAGCCAGACAGTGGGCACGCCGGCGCTGAACGTAACCTTCTCTTGCTCGAACAGTTCGCAGACGTTGGGGCCGTCCAGGCCCGGACCGGGGAAGACCAGCTTCGCACCCACCATGGCGGCGATATACGGCATGGTCCAGGCGCTGACATGGAACATCGGCACGATCGGCAAAATGACATCCCGGCAGGAGATGCTCATGCCATCGGGTGACTGCCCCGCCCAGGCATGCAGGATGGTGGATCGATGGGAGTACAGCACGCCCTTGGGGTTGCCGGTGGTGCCTGAGGTGTAGCACAGGCAGGCCGCGCTCTTTTCATCAAACTCAGGCCAATCGAACTGATCAGACTCGGCTTCGATCAGGTCTTCGTAGCACAGCAGATTGTCGACCTTGATGTCCGGCATGTTGGCGCGATCGGTCATGGCGATCCAGCCCTTCACGTTCGGGCACTCTGCAGCAATCTTCTCGATGATCGGCGCAAAGGTCGTGTCAAAACACATCAGCCGGTCGCCGGCATGGTTGGCGATCCACGCCACCTGCTCGGGATGAAGTCGCGGATTGATGGTGTGGATGACGGCCCCTACACCCGACACGGAGTAATAAAGCTCGAAATGGCGGTGGGTATTCCACGCCAGAGTGGCAACCCGATCTCCATGCTCAATGCCCAACTTCTTGAGCATGTTGGCTGCCTTGCGAGTTCGGGTGTGCGCCTCCCGGTAGGTGTAGCGATGGATCGGCCCTTCCACCGTCCGGGTTACGATCTCGGCGTCTCCATGGTTGCGGTCCGCGTGGACGAGCAACGAGGAAATCATCAAGGGAATATCCATCATTTGGCCGAGCATCAAGCATCTCCTGTTCAGTATTTTTCTGAGTAACGGCAAACCAAGCCCGACAGCGGGCCCATTTGGTGGCCAATGTAGCTAATTTCTCACCATTTCCAAACCCGCCATTGGTTGGGGGTGCTGCAATTCGCGAAAACGAACTATTCCACAGCGATGGCTGCAGGCGGGGCATCAGCCCATTGAATCTCCGTGCGCAGACCTGTCCAGTCGCGCCCGCTCGCCCATCCCAGCCCCCCCACCCAGATCAGGCGTCCCTCTCGCTCGACAACGGGTGTCCGCGCCCTGACCCAGGTTGGCACTCCCCGCTCCTGGAACAGGTTCTTCAAGGTCCGCGACATGCTGCTTCCGAAAGGACTGAACCGGTCACTGGACTGCGCCATCCGGACGACCGTCTCTACCGCGCGCCGCGGCGGGCTGACAGGCCTCAGACGTCCACATCCCTGCGGCAGGACGAGCTCGCAACAGCCGTCCCAGGTTTGCGAAAAGGACAACGGCGCATCAGGCAGTGGCGCCATGACAAACAGATAGTTCCGATAGCGCCGAATCTGTGCGCCTGGCCAGTTCAGGACAGGGTCTGCATCCTGGGCGGCTCCCATCACCTCCTGATCCAGCCGATCCAGCGAGTCCTGAAATGGTGGCGGCAGCTGAGCATGCTCAACCCAGTGCCGCAACAGATTGTGACGCCGCGCGCGTGTCATTTTCTTGAGCACTTCAATTGGCAAAGGCCCTCCCGGCGCCGTGCACTCATGAAAGTCGAGCTCGGCCACCTCGCGCAGAATCTCGTCGGCATCGGCGCTCAATTCCGAGAAGCGCGAAAGATTGCCGGCCGCACCCGGCCAATGAGCTTGAAGCCGCGGCAGGATTTCGTGTCGCAAGTAGCTGCGCGCCAGGTCCGGGTTCTGGTTGTGCGGGTCGTCTATCCACTCAAGAGCATGCACCTGTGCATAGCGGGCGATCTGCGATCTGGATACACGGAGCAGCGGCCGCCAGAGCACACCGGGATGCAGCGGCACGGACTCGCGCATCGCGGCCATGCCGCGCGTACCACTTCCACGCAGCAGTCGCATCAAGACGGTTTCGGCTTGGTCCTCAAGGTGATGCGCTGTCACCAGGACATCGCCCTTGCGCATCGCATCTGAGAACGCCGAGTAGCGAGCTTCGCGCGCAGCGGCTTCGAGACCCTTGCCCGCCGTACGCACGATGACGTGCTGAACCTGCAATGGAACGTCCAGCGCGGTGCAGACGCGCCCGCAATGAGCGGCCCACTGATCAGCTTGCGCCTGCAGACCGTGATGCACATGCACCGCACAGAGATTGCGCGGATTTCTGCTACTCAAGGCGTGCAGAAGCACTGTTGAATCCATGCCACCACTGAACGCAACGACGATGCGTGCGTTGCGCGAACGCTGCGGCAGTTTTCCCAACCTGAATTCGTCGTCAGTTTTTGAGTTCACTTCTGCGTGACCAAACGGCCGGGAATAGAAGGAAATCAGGTCAGGTCTTGAGGTCGAACACGCCGTTGGACATCAGACGCTCGTAGCGCGTGTCCAGCAGCTGCGCATTGGGGACCCGCCGCAAACGATCAATGTTGCTGACTAGGCGACTCTTCACCGCAGCCATCATACCGGGGACATCGCGGTGTGCCCCGCCCAATGGCTCGGGCACGATCTCGTCCACCAGCTTGTGGTCAATGAGATCCTTTGAGGTGATCTTCATTGCTTCGGCCGCCTCCTTGGCGCGGGACGCGGACTTGAACAGAATGGAGGCACAGCCTTCCGGCGATATCACCGAATAAATGCCGTACTGCGCAATCATTACGTGGTCTGCCACGCCAATGGCCAAGGCACCGCCAGAACCGCCTTCACCAATCACCGTGGCCACGATAGGCGTGCGTAGCCGTGCGAGCTCAAACAAGTTGCGAGCGATGGCTTCCGACTGGTTTCGTTCTTCAGCACCGATGCCGGGATAGGCCCCTGGGGTATCGATGAAGGTGACAATCGGCAGGTTGTAGTGCTCTGCCATCTTCATCAGGCGAAGCGCCTTGCGATAGCCCTCTGGCATCGGCATGCCAAAGTTGCGATAGACGCGTTCCTTGGCATCGCGTCCTTTCTGCTGGCCAATGACCATGACCGCGCGTCCGTCCAGACGCGCCAGACCGCCAACAATGGACGGATCGTCCTTGAAATGGCGATCACCATGGAGCTCTTCAAACTCGGTGAACAGCGCCTTGATGTAATCCATGCAATACGGCCGCTGCGGATGACGCGCGACCTGCGCAATCTGCCAGGCATTCAGATTGCTGAATATCTGTTTGGTCAGCTCGGAGCTCTTGACCTCCAGGCGGGCAATCTCTTCGGTGAGATTGACTTCGCTCCCCGCAGTGGCAAAACGCAGCTCTTCGATCTTCTGCTGCAGATCGGCAATGGGCTGCTCAAAATCCAGGTAGTTGAGGTTCATAGAAGAATCTTGGAGTCCGTCTTACTCGTCATCAAAACTCGGAACAAAATTACGCGACGCGCGCCGCTCGCTGACCGGCGGCGCATAACGCCTGAATTCACATTTTACGCACTCTTGCCCCAGCATCTCATGCAATTGCCGCAAAGCCACTTCGTTCAGGCCCAGATTCCAGTCGCCGGGGAAGTCCAGTGCAGCTTGCCCAGCCTCACAACAGACATCAACCTGCAGGCGGGCATTGCCGCTTTGTTTGAGGGGCGCCAGCAGCTTGTGGAGCGCTGAAACCTGTGCGGCAGGCAGCTCCCAGTGCAAGCTCAGCCGGCTGAGGTATTGCTGGTAGATCGCGTCCAGCCCCAGAAACTCCGGGGAATAGATGCGTGGTTCGGCCTCCCTGCCCTCACGTGCGACGGAAGAACCCATCTCCGCAAGCACAAACACCAGATGATCCGGTTTCAGCAGCTCCTGCGAACGCTGGTAAGGCTCGATATCGATCCATGTCCCAATCTGCGCACCCTGGTCGTCCAGGGTGATCTTGTAACTGGGCCGCCCACCCCGGCCATCCGCATCCGCCTTGCCGCGAAAGAAGCGAACATCGGCAATCCAGGCCGCGAACAGGACTTTTGCCCTTGGCTGCCAAACCGGCTTCTCATCCGGGCCTACCACCGGAGGCGGCTGGGCGTGCGTGGCAATCAATTCCGGAAGACGCCCCGAGCAGACCTGCGACATGATCGCTGCGTAGGCCTCGATCGGATGACCTGACAGGTAGAAGCCCAGTGTCTGGCGCTCAAGTTCAAGCCGCTCGCGTTCTCCATATTCGTCCACGATTTCGGCCGTGATGGTCGCATTCTGGTCACCTGCATCTGCGGCCATGCCGAACATGTCGTTCTGCCCGGTATCAAGGCTACGTTGCGCGGCCTCTGCCATGGCCAGCGCCGTAGGCAGATTCTTGATCAGCGAGGCGCGGTTCAAGGCAAAGTTGTCGAGCGCTCCTGAGTGAATCAAGGCTTCGAGCACGCGCTTGTTGACCTTGCGCGTATCAATGCGCTGGCAGAAATCGAACAGATCCTTGAAAGGCCCTTTGCGATCACGCTCCTCAATGATGCCGCTCAGCGCCGCTTCCCCCGCCCCCTTGATCGCGCCAAGACCGTAAACAATTTGGCCAGGCTTGGGGACGGCAAAACAAAAATTGCTGCGATTGATATCCGGTGGATGCACGGTCAAACCCATGCGCCGGCATTCCGCCAGCATCACCACCACCGTCTCGGTATGGTCCATGTCACAGCTCATCACCGCTGCCATGAACTCGGCCGGGTAATGCGTCTTGAGCCAGGCCGTGTGATAGCTGACCAGGGCGTAAGCCGCAGCGTGGGATTTGTTGAAACCGTAATTGGCAAACTTTTCCATCAGGTCGAACACCCCCGTGGCCGTTTGCTCCTCGATACCTTTCTCAGCAGAGCCTTTGGTGAATACCACCCGTTGCTGCGCCATTTCGTCAGCTTTCTTCTTGCCCATTGCGCGGCGCAGAAGATCGGCTCCACCCAACGTGTAGCCCGCCAGACGCTGCGACATCTGCATGACCTGTTCCTGATAGACAAAAATGCCATAGGTCGGGGCCAGCACCTGCTCCATGTCAGGATGCAGATAGGTCACCTCGGCATCGCCTCGCTTGCGCGCGCAATATTCCGGAATCAGTTCCATCGGGCCGGGCCGATAGAGGGATACCAGCGCGATGATGTCTTCGAAAGTGTCTGGTTTAAGGTCGCGCGAGGCCCGCTGCATACCGGGCGATTCCATCTGGAATACGGCCCCGGTCTCGCCGCTGGCATACAACTGGTAGGTCTTTTCATCAGTCAGCGGCACCGAGAGCATGTCCACATGCTCTCCACGCGAACGGGCGATGGTATCCAGTGCGGTCTGGATGATCGTCAGGGTCTTGAGCCCCAGAAAATCAAACTTCACCAGACCGATGGCTTCCAGATCTTTCATGTCGAACTGGGTACGCAAACCAGCGCCACCGGGCTCGCACAACAGCGGCGCGTAGGCCGTCAGCGGTTCCGGCGCAATGACAACACCGCCCGCATGCACGCCCACGCCACGGGTGATGCCCTCCAGCTCTAGGCACAACTCCAGAACAGCGCGGACATCCTCTTCTTCCTCAAAAGCGGCCTTGAGTTCGGGAATATCTTTCAGGGCTCCGGCCAGCGTCGTGCCCGGTGTGCCAGGAATGAGCTTGGCCAGACGATCACCGAAACCATATCCGTGCCCCATGATTCGACAGACATCGCGCACGACTCCGCGCGCTGCCATCGTTGCGTAGGTAATGATCTGCCCGACACGTTCGCGGCCGTATTTCTGCGAAACGTACTCAATGACCCGATCACGATTGTCCATGCAGAAATCGACGTCGAAGTCGGGCATGGATACGCGTTCGGGATTCAGGAAGCGCTCAAACAGCAAGTTGTAAGGCAGCGGATCCAGATCGGTGATGCCAATTGAATAAGCCACCAGTGAGCCCGCACCGGAGCCGCGTCCCGGCCCCACAGGACAGCCATTTTCTTTTGCCCAGCCGATAAAGTCGGCCACGACCAGAAAGTACCCGGCAAAACCCATCTTCTCGATGATGCCCAGCTCATAGTCGAGACGGGCGCGATATTCGGCCTCCGGCTGACGCGCATCGATTTGCGACAGGCGCTTGCCCAGCCCCCGATGGGCAACATCACGAAGATGCGAATCCGGGGTCTGCGTTTCCGGTACCGGAAAATCCGGAAGATGGTAGGTGCCGAACTCCAGGCTGAGTGTGCAGCGCCGCGCGATTTCGACCGTATTCTCGATCGCCTCAGGCAAATCAGAAAACAATGCCTGCATCTCATCGGCTGACTTCAGATACTGCTCTTCCGTGTAGTCACGGGGGCGCTTGTCATCACTCAGCACCCGACCTTGAGCAATACAGACGCGCGCCTCATGCGCGCTGAACTCTTCCCGTTTCAGGAAACGGACATCGTTGGTCGCCACCAATGGCAAATCGCAGTGCCGAGCAAGCGCCGATGCAGCCTCAACCCAGCTCTCATCGCCCGGACGCTCACAGCGACTCACTTCAAGATAAAGACGCTGCGGAAAAATCGCCTTGAGAGACTCCAGCGCTGAAACCGCCTGTTCGACCTTGTGCTGCTCGGCTGCCTGGAAAGCGCCGCCGTCACGCCCCGTAATGGCGATCAGGCCTTCGGCATTCTCGGCCAGCCAGTGACGCTCGATCAGCGCAACGCCGGTCGCCTGACCCTCGGTATAACTCTGCGAAATCAGCCGGGTGAGATTGCGATAACCCTGATCATTCATGACCAGCAAGGTGAGTCGCTCGGGCGCCATGCCCTTCTCCGCCTCACTGAGCCAAAGATCACAGCCGACAATCGGCTTAATGCCGGCACTCTCTGCGGCCTTATAGAACTTGACCATCGCAAACAGATTCATGCGATCGGTCAGCGCAATCGCCGGCATATTCAACTTTTCGGCCTGCGATGTCAGCGTTTCGCCATTGACACCCTTTCGCGGCTGGACCCGAATCAGGCCGTCGCTGATCGAGTACTCGGTATGTAGTCTCAGATGAACAAACATCAGCGCACCTCACTCGCAAGCCACTGCTCACGCGCGGCAAGACAGGGTGAGAAACTCATGCGATGTATGCTGCTTGGGCCAAACTGCTTCAGGCCCGCCAGATGTGCGGGCGTTCCATAACCCTTGTTCTTTGCAAAGGCGTAGCCCGGGTGCTGAACATCCAGACTTTCCATTTCCTGATCGCGCGCCACTTTGGCAATCACCGATGCCGCCATGATCGAAGGTTCAAGATTGTCCCCTCCGATGATCAATTGCGTTGGCATCGAAAGCCCCGGATCCTGATTGCCGTCGACGCGGCAGATGTCGACCGCCATCCCCAGCCCTGACAGGGCGCGCCGCATCGCCAGGAACGTGGCCTGCAGAATATTGATCTCATCAATCTCGCCTGGGTCGGCCTTCCCGATGGACCAGGCCAGTGCCTGCGCCTTGACCTCACGATCAACCTGAACCCGTCGCTTTGCGGACAGCTTCTTGGAATCTCTCAGATCGGGGATTGCGAAATGCTCCGGCAACACCACCGCCGCAGCAAAAACAGGCCCCGCCAGACATCCCCGGCCTACTTCATCGAGTCCCGCAATGATCTGAGTTTCAATGGTCACGGGACTGGGAGCGGCAAAAACGAAATGTCATCAGGCCGGCAATTCTAAAGCACCCGGCGATGCTTGGACTGAATCCAATCCGTTTGCGTCCGGCAAAAAAAAGGGACTCCCGAAGGAGTCCCTCTGAACAACTTCAATGATCAAGCGCTCAAGGCGTGGTATCCACCGCAACTGCGCAGGCCTGGAAGGCATTGATTGTAGGCAGAACCGAGGCAACGCCTGAATTGAAAGTCAGGGCCAGACCATCGTAAGGCTGGGATGTCACGAAACTGATCAGAGATGCCGACTGACCACCGATCGTCCCCAGTGCCGTGATGGTCAAAGGACTGCTGGCCTGTGCGCCCGCCGCTTCCACAACGGCACCGTTGTTTCGCGTGCTCACGCTCAGGGCTGACAGCAGTTCTACGCTGAGCAGACCTGCTGGCTGCGCAACCACAAAGCCCGCTCTTTGCCCTGCAGCAAAGTCAGTGGCTGTCGGCGCCGCATCGACATTCAAGGTGGCGCTGCCCGTCAGCAGACCCAGCAGAGAACTGATGGAAGCAAACGAGTTCATGTTGCCGTCAATGACATTGCCCTGATTACTGATCGAGCAACCGATGCACAGAGGATCGACGCTGGTGCTGGTGGTCGCACCCTGCGCTGAAAGCAGAGGGCCAGTGCAACGTGCGTCAGTAACGAACAGTTCCGTGCTGGCATTTCGGCTGTTACTCGCCGGAGTCACCACTGAAGGTTTCAGCGTAGCGGTGATCGTAGTCGACTGTCCGCCCGGTGCCTGCCCCGTTGCAATACCATCAGCGTCAATCGGCGCAACGGTCGTGACACTGCTGGACCAGTCCACGACGCTGTCAGGCAGATCGCCTGTTCGCGTATTGGTGCCGTCGGTAAAGGTACCAATGGCGGTGAACTCGATGCTTGCACCCGGCGCAACGGTTGGATTGGTGGGACGCAGGTCTGTCAGCGCCGTGATGATCTCGTCGCTGATGTCGATTGTGGCCGAATCCGTAATCGCCGTGCCCTGAGCGTTGTTGATGGTTCCCGTCACGGTTGCGGATAGACCATTGCTGCCGGTTGCCGGAGTCGCCACGGTGTTCTGGGCATTTGAATTGCTCAACGTCACCACACCACCGGGTGCAACTGTCCAGTCCACAACAACCGGAGCCACCGTTCCGTCAGAGAAGGTTCCCGTCGCGCTGAAGGTTGCAGTTTCCAGTGGCGAAATCGTGATGGTGTCTGGCGTCACGTCCAGGCTCACCAGGACCGGCGGCGCGACCCGGAAGCTGATCGGGTTGCTGCTGATGCCATCCTTGACCGCCGTGACGGTCACGATGCCGCCAACCGTATTGCCGGTGATCTGGCCATTGCTGACGGTGGCGATGCCATCTGGTGTGAGGCTGAAGCCCGCATCTCCAAGCAACTTGTCCTGCGTGGAAGCAGGTGCACCCGACGCATCAGTGAAACCCGGAGGCGTTGTGAAAGTGCCCAATGCTACGAGTGAAGCGGATTGACCTGCGGCCAGCACGCGCTGATCTGTACCGGCCGGCGCGCTTGGATCTACTGCGCCATCCGAACCCAGGCTGACGCCCGTCAAGACCGGCGTGAAGTCAGGACTCTGCAGTCCACCGTCTCCACAACCAATCAAACCCAATGCCCCAAGCAGCAGTGCTGCCAACAAACCAGAACGTTTCATTCGCCTATTTCTCTCTGTCAGATTCACAAGTGTGTGGCGCAATTATTCCCCTGCCAACAGCGTCAGTTTACGTCTTACGAATGGCGAATCATAATCAAATCTCTGGACGTGCTGGCGGAGCAAATTTTCAGGAAATTCAGGAAATTCCGGCAGTGAATTATGTGATTGTCCGTACGTGTAAATGTCCGGCAATCCGAGTTTGGGGTCACGTGGCCAACCCGGTCACGATCAACGAAGTTTTTTGGGAGAATTTGAATGTCCAAATCCTGGGGCTGGGTATCAGGACTGTTTTTGCTTGGTGCAATAGGTACACCGAGTTCGGCTCAGGACTTGCCTGAGAACCCGAAGGCAGGTGCTACCGAAACTTCTCAGGAAGCGTCGGCAAGTGCGCAAATCGACAAGCGCTGGTACCTGTCGCCGTCGATCGGTTTGAGCTTTACCGACGAGCAAGACGGTGACAATGGCCCTCACGGCCAGATCGGCATCGGCCGCGCCATCAACCAGTTCTTCGCAGTGGAATTCGAGTTCGGCTATTCCACTGTAGAGGTATCGAATCTTCCCGCGCTCAACGACTACGACCGGATGACCCTGGGCATCAATCTGTTGGGTACGCTGGGAGATTCCACCTGGGCCGTTCGCCCGTTCTTGTTGGCCAACGTCAACGCGCACAGCATTGAGTTCCTCGGTGAAGATCTCACCGGCGGCGGCGTCGCAGCCGGCGGTGGTTTGTTCATCCCGCTCTCCAAGCGTTGGGATATTCGCCTGGAAGGCCGCTACAACCTCGACTTCATCAGTGAAGAAGGCATTGTTCCCGAGGACACCTTCTATCTGTGGAACGCCAGCGCCGGTGCCCGATTCAAGTTCGGCGCCAATCCCGGCGATGATGATGGTGACGGCGTTCCCAACTCCCGCGACGAGTGCCCGGACACACCTCCCGGTGTGCAGGTCTACTCTGATGGTTGCCCCATTGATCTGGATCAGGACGGCGTGCCTGACTATCTGGACAAATGCCCCAACACTCCTGCGGGCTCCCCCGTTGATGCCAATGGCTGCCCGTTTGACTCGGACGGCGATGGTGTTCCCGACCATCTGGACGAATGCCCGGGCACACCGGCAGGCGTCAAGGTCAACTCTCGCGGCTGTCCGCTCGACAGTGATGGCGACGGCATTCCCGATTATCTTGATCAATGTCCGCAAACGCGCCCAGGTGCAGCGGTCAATGCTCAGGGTTGTGAGTTGAGCGATGCTGATGGCGATGGCATTCCAGATCATCTGGACAAGTGCCCGGACTCCCCGGCCGGTCAGGCGGTTGGCCCGGATGGCTGTCCGCTCGACAGTGATGGCGACGGCATCCCGGACTATCTGGACGAGTGCCCGAACACACCAGAGGGCCTGAAGGTTCTGCCTAATGGATGCGCGCTGGTTGGTGACTGCCGCCGACCACGTCCTGGCGAAGCGACCGATGCAAATGGCTGTGCGCTGGATCAGCGATTCATCCTGCGCGGTGTCAAGTTCGAGTTTGACTCCGACCGACTGACGGCACCGGCTCAGCTGATCCTCAATGATGTTGCCGAAACCCTTGCCGCCTACCCGGACGTGAAGGTTGAAGTGCAAGGTCATACAGACTCACTGGGAACCGATGCCTATAACCTCGGACTCTCGGAACGACGCTCTATTGCGGTGCAGCGTTATCTGGGCGGCCGCGGCGTTGACACTGGCAGACTCAAACCTGTGGGCTACGGTGAGGCTTCGCCGATTGCGTCGAACGGCACACCTGAAGGTCAGGAAGAAAATCGCCGAGTCGAGTTCCGCGTCATCGAGTAAGACGCATGCGATAGATGCAAAAAAGGCCCGACCAATATTGGTCGGGCCTTTTTCTTGTCCGGCTGTCTGGATCGGTCACATCTTGACGGACCTGCCTAAAGCCCCCCGGGCTCGGACGGGTCTACTGAGCCCAGCAAGAATCAGTAGTCGGCAATGATCTTGCGCGAGACTTCGAGATCTCGACGGGCCTTGGCTTTGATGTCTTCGGAAACCGCGGCCTCCACCTTTCCGCCTACGAGCGGAATCTTGCAGCTGACATTCCAGCTTTGTGTATTGACGCCCTTGCCGCCCTCATTCTGAAGCCTCATGTCGGCTTCGATCTTGATCGGCGCGCCCTTGATCTCGATCTCAATACGCCCTTCGCGTTTCGCGATATCCCAGGAATCGGTCTGCACCATTTTTACGGTGTTGCCCATGATCTTCTTTGCAACTTCCGGTAGCGGCGCATCCGATTTCATTTCCAGGCGATAAGTGACTGAAAACCTGTCACCCGACTGCTGATGATCCAGAAGCTCACATTGCAGGGCGCCCAGCGCCTCATACTTTCGGTCAAAAAAAGCACGGTCCGAATACATTTTCATGACCGTGTCGGCATCCACGTCAAAGCTGTGACGTTCTTCAAATTTCATAGTGGGGCTCCAGAATCTTGATAGCTGAAAATCAGAGTAGGGTGTTGCCGGATTGTACCCGGCGACCGGAAGGACTTTGCCCGGTGATACAGTGGCGCCCTCGTTAACCACTGACGCAAACATCAAGAATGAAAGGGATTATTCTCGCCGGCGGATCCGGAACACGGCTGTATCCGCTGACAAAAGTCGTCTCCAAGCAATTGCTGGCGGTGTACGACAAGCCCATGATCTATTACCCGCTGAGCACGCTCCTGCTGGCAGGCATTCGCGAGATTCTGGTGATTTCCACACCCCGCGACCTGCCTCAGTTCAAGGCCTTGCTCGGAGATGGCAGTCAATGGGGCATCACCCTTGACTACGCAGAACAGCCCTCGCCCGATGGCCTGGCTCAGGCTTTCCTGATTGGAGAATCTTTCATCAACGGCGACAGTTGCGCACTGATCCTCGGTGACAACCTCTTTTTCGGTCACGATCTCTCGGAGCGCCTGCAAAAGGCAGCTTCGCGTGAATCCGGGGCCAGCGTCTTCGCCTACCCTGTGCACGATCCGGAACGCTACGGGGTCGTCGAATTCGATGCCGATGGCAAGGCCATTGCCATCGAAGAAAAACCTGCGAAGCCGCGCAGCCGGTACGCGGTAACCGGACTCTATTTCTATGACGCGAACGTGGTCGAAGTTGCCCGTTCCGTGAAGCCCTCAGCACGCGGTGAGTTGGAAATCACCGACGTCAATGCGCATTACCTGAACAAGGCACAACTGCAGGTGGAGATTCTCGGCCGCGGCGATGCCTGGCTGGATACCGGCACCCACGAATCACTCATCGAGGCCTCACAGTTTGTACAGACACTCGAAAAGCGTCAGGGCCTCAAGCTTTGCTGCCCCGAAGAAATCGTCTGGCGAAATGGCTGGATCAACGACGAGGCGCTAAAGGGCCTCGCCGCCGAACTGGTAAAGAGTGGCTACGGCGAACATCTGCTTGACCTGTTAGACGACAAAGTCTACTGAGCCGGCGCCTTTCGCCCATCACCCGGAATTCAGAGCGAACCGGGCAATGAGAATTCCGTAACCTCATACCCCGCATTCGCGGGAATACTCAGATGGATGTTGCCACCTTCTTGCCGCGCTTCTGGCAGGACTGTCACCACCTGGCTGGCTCGCGCATTTTCCAGGGCCTGATCGACACTGTCTGACTTGGCGAGCTTTTCCACATTGAGCAGCGTTGCCGGGACGATCGTGCGACTGCCCGCCTTGGCCTGGGCAATGGCATCAGCCGGACGAATCCAGACCGAGTCGACCATTTCGCGACCATCATGGCGGCCCACCTGCCCAGCTGGTGCCCGGGCCAGGTAAAAGTGCGTATCAAAACGCTTGGGCATGAAAGTTGGCGTAATCCAGTGCGCGAAAGGCACCAGCGTCTCGCAGGCCAACTCCAGGCTCTCTGCAAGCAGCATGTCCAACATGCCCGTCTCGCCGCGGTCGAGCGGCTTTCGATATTGCTCCCCGATGGGTGCCAGACGATCAGCATCAATCAGATCGCGCTCTCCCTTCTTGCGCGCCAAGAGCATGCCGCACTCTTCGAATGCCTCTCGAATTGCACCAACACGCAAGGCACGCTGATCCGCAGTCAGATCCTGACAACCGGTGCAGTGCGCTTCCAAACCAGAGGCACTGTCCGAGGGCGCGAGTTTCCCGCCTGGAAATACCAGCGCTCCGGTTGCGAAATCAATCTTCTGATGGCGCACCACCATGAAGACTTCCAGCCCCTGCTCGCCGTCGCGGAGCAACAGGATGGTGGCGGCCAGTCGAGCATCTGGAACAGTTTTCGATTCGGAATGGCTGGTACTCAAGAGTGTCTCCCCATGTCTTTTTGTAGTGGCATTACTGCCCAGAAAATTCGGGCTTCTGCTTGGCCAGAACGGCAGCAATTGCCCGCTGTGAATCTTGCGTACGCGAACAGCGCGCGATCGCGCGTGCTTCGAGTTCGAGTTGCGCATCCAGTGGCTGGTCAAAACTCGACAATAATAATCGGCGCGTTTCTCCCAACGTGCGCGTCGGTCCCCGCGCCAGCTGCTGTGCAAGCTGTAGCGCCTCAGCCTGCAAGGCCTCGGCCGCCACGATGCGATTGATCAACCCATACTGCTCGGCCTGCTGCGCGGTCCAGCGCTGATTGAGTAGCAGGAATTCACTGGCGCGACGCGAACCAACGCGACGCGGCAGGTAATAGCTGCCGCCGCCATCACTGGCAAAACCAATGCCAGCGTAAGCGGCGTAGAAGCTCGCTTCAGGTGCAGCCAAGGCGAAATCTGCCATCGCCGTCAACGCGACAGCGCCGCCGGTCACCAGGGCATGCGCGGCGAGCACAATCGGCGCATCGCATCGAGAGAACCGCGCAATGGCCATATGCAAGTTCGCAGTAGCTGCCTTGAGCCAGCGCGGCAGCTTTTCCATGTCCTGCCCCAGCGCCTTGAGGTCCGCCCCTACGCTGAAATACTTGCCCTGTGCGGTGATCAGGATCGCTCTGATCTGCGGATTCTCGTCACACTCAACAGCTGCGTCGCAGAGTTCAGCGCAAAACACCTGATCGAATGGATTACCGCGCTCACCCTGCGTCAGCGTGATGCGGGCTACCGAATCAAGCACTTCCAGATGAACTGATTTTCCTTTCACCAGCGGACGCTCCCAGATGATCTGAGCTGCCGCGGGCCTGAGCGGCGCGAACAGCAGAAATTAGTTCGGTACCATAGCAAATTGACATGCAAATCTGGCCTGACGAGACGCTGATGAATACTTCACTTTCCAGCCCTGCAACAGCGGACGAACCCACCGCTCTTCATCACTGGTTCCAGCGGCGAGCTGCACGCGCACCGGAACGAACCGCGCTGAGCTTCTGCGATGAGGACTGGACCTACGGTCAGATGCAACAGCACATCGAGTCGCTGGCACGCGTCCTTGCCAATGGAGGAGTAAGCGCCGGAGACCGAGTGGCCTATGTCGGCCTGAATCATTCGATGACCTTGGTAACGCTATTCGCCTGCGCTCGCATCGGTGCGGTATTCGTTCCGATCAATTTTCGACTCTCGGCCAGCGAGGTCAGCGCCATCCTCGACGATTCGGGCGCGCAGACCGTGATTGCAGACGCGCAGCACGCCCATCTGCTGGACGCCAATCGCAGCCAACTGCCTTGCACACGATTTCTCGGAATTGACGAGGACATGCCGGATTGGGAATCGCTGCAGCATCTGATGGGTCAAGGCGGCTCGGCACCCGCGGCAGTTCCGGGCAATGGCGAAGATCTGGTGATGCTGATCTACACCTCCGGGACCACCGGCAAACCCAAGGGCGTCATGCTCAGCCACACCAACATCTGGACCAACAATCTCAACTGGATTCTCGCCAGCGATTTCACTTCAGATGACGTCACTCTGAACTGCGCGCCCCTGTTTCATGTAGGCGGTCTCTGCGTTGTGCTGCTGCCGACCCTGATGGTCGGTGGCCATCTGATTCTGCAAACTGGATTTGAGCCGGCTCAGTATCTGCACGATCTGGAGCGTTATCGGGTCACCGTCACCTTTGGCGTACCCGCCATGATGCTGTTCACCAGTCAGGAGAGCAGCTTTTCCAGTGCAGACCTTTCCGCCATGCGCCTGATTGTCGCAGGCGGTGCGCCCGTGCCTGAGCCACTGCTACAAACCTACATGGCGCGCGGCATTCCCGTGAGTCAGTGTTACGGCATGACCGAGGCCACATCCGGCGTCACTTTCCTGGAGACCAGCCGCGCCAGCCAGAAACTCGGCTCATGCGGCCGCGCAGGCATGCTCAACGAAGTGCGGCTGGTTGATCCCGATGGCAAGGTCATCACCACTCCCGGTGAGCGAGGCGAGATCTGCATGCGCGGTGGCAACGTCACGCGCGGCTACTGGAATCGCCCTGAGGAAACTGCCCAGGCAATTGATGCCGAGGGTTGGATGCACAGCGGCGACGGGGCCTACTTTGATGAGGATGGCTTCTATTACATCTGCGACCGCATCAAGGACATGATCATCAGCGGCGGCGAGAATATTTATCCCGCCGAAATCGAGAGTCTGCTCTATGAGCATCCGTCCATCGCTGAAGTCGCGGTGATCGGAGCGCCCGATCCGCGCTGGGGAGAGCGCGTTGTCGTGGTTGCCGCACTCAAACCGGGGGCCGAACTCGATCTGGATGCACTCCTTGCGTTCATCGGAACTCGGCTGGCCAGATTCAAGTTGCCGCGAGAGCTTCACCTGCTGGATGCCTTGCCGAGAAATCCAAATGGCAAGATCGTCAAGACAGAGCTGCGCGCCAAGTATTCAAATGCGGGTTGACGCAGGTGACCTGTGTAAGGGTTCTGCAGATTTGACGTCGCTCGGATAGCGCCAGCAGGTCACTGCCAGCGTCAGACGACTTTGCTGAGGCGTTTACGCCAGCTTTTTGTCCAGAGTACTGAACGAAGATATTTCGCTACCGGCGGACCGGCTGCGAAATGGTCGGGGCGACAGGATTTGAACCTGCGACCTCTTCCACCCCAAGGAAGTGCGCTACCAGGCTGCGCTACGCCCCGACTGTTGAAGCTTGTATATGCCCGAGCTTCTGCTCGGGCCGCGGATGATAGCCGCGTGTGGCCGCTGAGGAAAGCTCAGCGAAGAAGTTTGAGCAGTGACTCGAGTTCGTCGCGTACTTCGCGAATCTCGGAAACCCGGTTGGTCACTTCGGTATCCGGCGAGTTAGCCGCCGGGCCATTTGCCAGATTCTCGGGAAGCTCGGTTCCCAGCTTGAGCTGCTCCTTGAGCTGCTGGCGGGCGCCGCCAATGGTGAAGCCCTGTTCATAGAGCAGGCTGCGGATGCGCCGGACCATCACGACATCGTCGTGCTGGTAGTACCGTCTGTTACCACGGCGCTTGACGGGCTTGAGCTGCGAAAACTCCTGCTCCCAGTAACGCAGTACATGGGGCTTGACCGAGCACAGCTCGGAGACCTCACCGATCGCGAAATAGCGCTTGCGCGGAATCTCCGGCAAATCGGATGTTGAGATTTCAACTGCGTGCATCGAGTTCCACCCTCAGGCGCAATTTCTGGCCTGGACGAAAAGTGACCACGCGTCGTGCGGAAATGGGAATCTCTTCGCCGGTTTTGGGGTTTCGCCCTGGTCGCTGATTTTTGCTGCGCAATTCAAAGTTTCCAAATCCAGACAACTTGACCTCTTCCCCGGCTTCAAGCCGGCCGCGAATTTCTTCAAAGAACAAATCGACGAATTCCTTGGCCTCACGCTTGTTGAGCCCCAACTCATCGAACAAGGCTTCGGAAAGCTCAGCTTTGGTGAGCGCCATATCAATATCCCCGTGTCCCGCAACGTTGCCGCAAGGTCTATTGCTGACGCTCAGTCGCTCCAAACTCGGCGGCTAGTTCCAGCTTGACCCTTTCTACGGCGGAGTCTACATCTTCGTCGGTCAGCGTGCGCGAGTAATCTTGGAAAATCAAGCCTAAAGCCATGCTTTTGAAGGTAGTCCCGAGGTTTTCACCGCGGTAGACATCGAACAATTTGACCTCCCGAAGTGTAGCAGGCGCTGCCGTGAACACAGCCTTTCTCAGCGTCTCCGCAGGTACTGATTCTTCCACCACCACCGAGATATCGCGACGTGAGGTAGGAAACTCCGGAACCGGCTTCGCTACCGGAACAGGCACCTGTCTGACGGCCTCCCAATCGAGCTCAAAGACGATCGTGCGAACCGGAAGGTCGAGTTCCGTGATGAGTCCCGGATGCAGTTCTCCCAGCCAGCCCACCGGTCGGCCACCGGCACTGATTCTGGCAGTGCGGCCCGGGTGCAGGGCCGGATGTGTGGCTGCGGCAAAGCTCAGATCCTGGCTCGAAGCCAGCAAGGACTCGATCTCGGTCTTGATGTCGTAAAAGTCGGTGGCACGGTTGTCGGCGCCCCATTGTTCGGGCAATGCCGAACCTGAGCTGATTCCGGCGATGCGTGACATCTCGTGGATCCGCCCTTCGACGCGCTCGAAGCAGACGCCGCATTCAAACAGGCGCATGCGCCCGGCCTGTCTCGCATGGTTGTAGCGAAGGCTTTCGGTGAGCCCACACCAGAGCGTGGAGCGCATGACGCCCAGATTGTCCGCAATGGGGTTATCCAGTTCGATGGACTCGCTCATCGGGTTGAGCGATGCCTGCAATTCGCGGTCATTGAAGGCCAGCGACATGACCTCCTGCCAGCCCCGTGCAACCAGGCCAGACTTGATGACGGAGGAGCTTCGAGTGCGCTCACTGGGGCGCCCCGGCGCCATGGATGCGGCATAGGGCTGGGCCGGGATTCGGTCGTACCCGTAAAGACGGGCCACTTCCTCGATCAGGTCAGGTTCGATCCGCAGGTCGTAACGCCAGCTTGGAATCTGCGTGCTCCAGGTTCCGCCGACTTCGTTACGTGTCTTGATATTCAGCCGCGCCAGCAAAGCCTCTACTTCGCGAGCCGGAATCTCCTGGCCCAGCAGCCGAGTAATGCGCTCGTGGCGTAGCCGAATGCTTACGACTTCAGCAGTGCTGCGTCCGCTGAAGGTGATCGGGCCCGCATCACCACCGCAGATCTGGGCGGTGAGTTCGGTGGCACGCTCCAGCGCCGCCTTTTGCAAATCCGGGTCTACGCCTCGCTCGAAGCGATGTAAGGCATCGGTATTGATCTTGTGGCGGCGCCCCGTTCCTGCCACCGCATCCATGGCAAAACAGGCACTCTCGAAGAACACCCGAGCACTGGAAGCCGATACCGCAGTAGAGGCTCCGCCCATGACGCCGGCCAACGCAATCGGGCCGCTGTCATCACAGATCAGCAATTCGCGATGATTCAGCTCGACGACCTGATCATTGAGCAGCGTCAATTGTTCGCCGGCCCTGGCGCGCCTCACCTGCACATTGCCGCTCAGACGGGCGCCGTCAAACGCATGCATGGGCTGGCCCATCTCCAGCATCACGTAGTTGGTGATATCCACCAAAGGATAAAGACTTCGAATGCCGCTGCGGCGCAGTCGCTCGCGCATGTAGTCCGGGGTGCGCGCCCGTGCGGCCAGTCCATAGACGACCCGACCGGCATAGACCGGGCAATCCGCCGGGCTTTCTACCTCGACGAGATGCCGATTGGCGCCCACCACCGTTGCAGGGCGGGTTCGCGGGCGCGTCATTGGCACATCAAACAGCGCCGCAATCTCTCGCGCCAGACCTATGACGGACAGGCAATCGCCGCGATTGGGCGTGATCTCCAGATTGAGGATGTTGTCGTCCAGCCCCAGATGATTCTTTATTGGCGTGCCACGCTTGGCGTCCGGATCAAGCTCCAGCAGGCCGTCCGCAGTATCCGCCAGGCCCAGCTCGGCAGCCGAACACAGCATGCCGCCGGAATCCACACCGCGAAGCTTGGTGGCCTTGATTTCCATGCCACCAGCCAGGCGAGCACCCGGCAACGCCACCGGAACCATCATGTCTGCACGCGCATTGGCTGCGCCGCAGACGATGCTGGCCCGCATTCCGCCCCCGACATCGACATCGCACACACGCAGCCGATCCGCGTCAGGATGCGGCTCCAGCGAAATGATCTTGCCAACTACCACGCCGGTGGGGATCTCTCTCACCGCTGGTTCAATTTCGAGCTCAAGCCCGCCCATCACCAGGCGTTCTGCAATCTCTTCAATGCTCGCCTTCGGGTTGACCCACTCACGCAGCCATTGTTCTGAAAGTTTCATACGATGCTCAGGCGAATTGGCGCAGAAAGCGCAGGTCGTTGTTGAAGAATTGACGAAGATCATCCACGCCATAACGCAGCATGGTCAGACGCTCCACGCCCATGCCAAAGGCATATCCGGTGTAGCGCTCGGGGTCGATCCCAACCGCTTCAAATACCTTGGGGTGCACCATGCCGCAGCCCAGAAGCTCCAGCCAGCTGCCGGGGTGATCCGCGCCCTTGCTCGGGTCCTTCCAACGCATGTGGACATCCGCTCCGGGTTCCACAAACGGAAAATAGGAAGGCCGGAACAAAGCCTCGACGTCCTGTTCGAAAAAGCGTGACAGGAAAGTCTGAAGGTCATACTTCAGGTCGGTGAATTTGACGTCCTTGGCCACGTACAGGCCTTCCACCTGATGAAACATCGGGCTGTGTGTACGATCTGAATCCACGCGATAAACCCGGCCCGGACAAATAATACGAATGGGCGGCTCGCGGCCAGACTCGACGATGGCCTTCATCGTGCGGATCTGCACCGGGCTGGTATGCGTGCGCAGCACGTGCTTGCCACCGTCCACATAGAAGGTGTCCTGCATCGCGCGCGCCGGGTGCAGCTCCGGAATGTTGAGAGCCGCAAAGTTATGAAAATCGTCCTCAATTTCCGGCCCGTCCATGGTCTCAAACCCGAGGTCATTGAACAGGCTCTCGATGCGCTCGAGCGTGCGCGTCAGCGGATGAAGCCCGCCACTGCCCTGCCCGCGTCCCGGCAAAGTAACGTCAATGGCCTCAACCGCCAGACGTTCTGCCAATTCGGAGGCAGCCAGCTCTGAAGCGCGCTTGGTGATCGCATCCGCAACCGTCTGTTTGGTTCGATTGACTTGATCGCCGTAAGCCTTGCGCTGATCAGGCTCCATTTTACCGAGCTGCTTGAGCAGGCTCGTCACCTGCCCCTTCTTGCCCAGGTAATTGACGCGAATCTGTTCCAGCGCACGGCTTTCGGAGGCCGCCGCAATATCCTTCAGCGCAAGGCGCTGGATCTCTTCAAGTGAATCGCTCATCCATGTCCCCAAAAAAACAAAAGGGAAGCAGCGCGGCGCGCAGCTTCCCTTTTTTCGCTCCTGCGGTGTCAGGCGACGCCGCAGACAGACAGTGGCTTGACTTAAGCCAGGGCCGCCTTGGCCTGCGCAACCAGCGCAGCAAAAGCTGGCTTGTCATGAATTGCGATGTCCGAAAGCACCTTGCGATCCAGCTCCACGCCGGCCTTGCTCATGCCATTGATAAAGCGGCTGTAGGACAGACCCAGTTCATTGGTCGCCGCGTTGATGCGCTGAATCCACAGAGCGCGGAACTCGCGCTTCTTGACCCGGCGATCGCGGTAGGCGTACTGACCGGACTTGATGACCTGCTGCTTAGCCGCGCGATAAACGCGTGACTTAGCACCCTGATAGCCCTTGGCCTTGGCCAGAAGCTTCTTGTGACGTGCGTGGGCGGTTACGCCTCTTTTGACTCGTGCCATTTCCGGATCTCCTTATGCGTAGGGAAGCATTTGTTTGACTTCCTTCACATCCGACGCATGCACCTGCGTGGGACCGCGCAGCTGGCGGACGCGCTTGCCCGTCATCTTGGTCAGGATGTGTCGCTTGAAGGCCTGGCCTCGCTTGAAGCCGCCTTTGCCGGACTTGCTGAAGCGCTTTGCAGCACCTCGATTGGTTTTCATCTTGGGCATGTTTACTCCTTCTCTGTTAGGCAGAGATCTGATGTCTCCGGCTTCACAACCCTACCCAGGGCGTTGACCGGGCCTGCAACGAACCTGCTGCAGGGCTTGCTTGGTTACCGCTAAATCGTTTGCCGCCTGCTGCGACTAGCGCTTTCTTGCCGAAAGCACCATCACTGCCTGGCGACCTTCCATCTTCGGGTGCTGCTCAACCGCTGCCAGCTCGTCGAGATCACCCTTGACCCGCTCCATCACGCGCATGCCCAATTCCTGATGGGCCATCTCGCGTCCACGGTAGCGAATCGTCACCTTGACCTTGTCGCCCTCTTCCAGAAAGCGCGTCATGTTGCGCAGCTTGGTCTGGTAGTCGGCTTCTTCAGTCGTGGGCCGGAATTTGACTTCCTTGACCTCGATCTGCTTTTGCTTTTTCTTGGCAGCGTGCTGTGCCTTGTCCTTCTGGTACAGGTACTTGCCGTAATCCATGATCTTGCAGACCGGGGGATCCGCGTTGGGAGAAACCTCAACCAACTCCAGATCCAGATCTGCGGCCTTTGCGATGGCATCGCGCGTCATCATGACGCCAATCATTTCGCCTTCCGGGCCGATCACTCTTACTTTTGACGCAGTGATTTGATCATTGCGCCGGTCATCACGTTCTTGGGCGATGCTGGACTCTCCTGCATGTTCATGAACTGCGCCGCGTAGCGGGGCAGGCAAACAAAGTCCGCCGGGGCAGACTTCGGGCCGCGCATCATAGGCAAGCCGACCCCAAAGCTCAATAGGATCAACCCCATGAACAGTGCATATTCGCCGCGACGACGTCGGCAGCGATGGTAAACGCATGACAGAATTAATGACTCCACGCTCAATCAGCCCTGTGTGAATGACGACCTCGCTCGCCTCCCTCTGCATTCCGGTCGCCGCGGCGCTGCTCGAAATCTCGGGCTGTTTTGCCTTCTGGGCCTGGCTGCGTCTCGACAAGTCCGCTTGGTGGCTTGTCCCCGGCATTGTGTGCCTATGTGCATTCGCTGCGCTTCTGACCCGTATTGACGCCGACCTGGCCGGGCGAGCCTATGCCGGGTACGGCGGCATCTATATTGTCTGCTCCCTCCTCTGGATCTCGCTGTTCGAGGGCGCACGCCCCGATCGCTGGGACCTGATTGGCGCGGCAACGTGTGTGGCCGGCGCCGCCATCATCCTGTTGGGGCCACGCAGTGCAGCCTGATACTCGCAAGCAATCCGACATAAGTACGCGTGAACGTCTGCGCGCCATTTTCGGCGGCTCTGTAGGCAATCTGGTGGAGTGGTACGACTGGTACGCCTACGCCGCCTTCTCACTGTATTTCGCGGGCAGCTTCTTCGAGTCCGAAGATCTGACGGCGCAGCTGCTCAAGTCGGCGGCCATTTTTGCTGTGGGTTTCCTGATGCGCCCGCTGGGCGGGCTGCTGTTTGGCTGGTATGCCGATAGGCGCGGACGCAAGGCGGCGCTCACCCGCTCGGTTCTGCTGATGTGTTTCGGCTCGTTGATGATTGCCCTGACTCCGGGTCACGAGCAGATCGGCATCTGGGCACCTGCCCTGTTGGTCGCTGCGCGGATGATTCAGGGACTCAGTGTCGGCGGCGAGTACGGCACCAGCGCCACCTATTTATCGGAGGTCGCGAACCGTGAGCATCGTGGCTTTTTCGCCAGTTTCCAGTATGTGACCTTGATTTTGGGTCAGCTCAGCGCGCTGGCGGTGCTGCTGGTGCTCCAGTCGGTGCTGAGTGTGGAACAGCTGGAAACCTGGGGCTGGCGAATCCCTTTCGTGATCGGCGCAATGCTGGCGCTGGTCGCCCTGTACCTGCGGCGCAGCCTCGTTGAGACCGACGCTTACGCCCGCGGCGCGGCGAAGAAGGTCAATCCGGTTCGCGAACTGCTCCGCCATCCGCGCGCGCTGGCCACCGTCGTCGGCCTCACCATGGGCGGCACCCTGGCCTTCTACACCTACACCACCTACATGCAGAAGTTCCTGGTCAACACGTCAGGCTTCACCAAGGCGTCAGCAACCTCTGTGACAGCGGCGGCGCTGGTGGTATTTCTGCTGATGCAGCCCCTGATGGGGGCGTTGTCGGATCGCATCGGTCGCCGCCCCCTGCTGCTGGGTTTCGGCATCTTTGGTGCATTGGGCACCTTTCCCCTGATGACGATGCTGACAAATGTGCAAACCCCGCTCGCCGCATTTGGCCTAATGTGCCTGGCGCTGTTCGTTGTCAGCGGCTACACATCCATCAACGCGGTGGTCAAGGCCGAGCTGTTCCCGGCAGAAGTACGCGCTCTCGGGGTTGGCCTGCCCTATGCGCTGACAGTGTCGCTGTTCGGCGGCACTGCCGAGTACGTCGCCTTGTGGTTCAAGGCGCAGGGCATGGAAAGCGGCTTTTACTGGTACGTGGTGAGTTGCATCAGCATCTCCTTGCTCATCTATTGGAAGATGCCCGAGCCGAAAAGCCACTCAAAAATTGACCTCGACTAGGCACCCCGCAAGCTGCCGCGGGGTGCCAGCCAGTTTCAGCTTCCCTGCTTGAGCGAGGCAACCTCGGCCTTGAGCGCCGCGATCTCCACGTCCTTTGGATTGAGCATGAACTGCCCTTGCAGTTCGGTGCCCTTCATCTTGATGCGCTGGCCCATCACGATGCCGTAGACCTCATCCTTCTTGTCCCAGCAGCCCATGTACGGCAGGTCCTTGGGCGGCTCAGGGGTGGTCCAGGTCTTGACGAACTCGTCATAAGGCACGCCCTGGCTCACACGCTTCTTCCGCTCCGCATTCCTGAGTTCGGCGGTCGCCTCTTCATCGACAATCAGGCTCTGCTGGTCGTAGACGACCTTGTAGATGTCCAGCGCCGTCTCGTGCGAAATCAGATCTTCTTCAAGATCTTTCATGACCATGGCCGGATCGCGCTGCAGCACGTCGCCGTAACCACCGCCCGCGCCCTGGCACATCATGTACAGCTCGCCCGGCGCAGCCAATTCGAAGGTCATGCCCATGGTGTGCGTGGAGTAATCACCATCGCCAATGGTCTGGTTGTTCATCAGGTCCAGGATGTCGAACTTGATGTTCTCCGGATTCTTTTCCAGATGATCAAACACATTGGTGTTCTTGATTTTGCACAGCGGATAAGTCGGTGATGAATATCCACCAAACAAAGGCAACGCCGATGGGAACAGCGAACCCGAGCATCCGGTCATGAAGCCCCACAGGCCACTGTGACGGAAGGTGTGAATCTGCTCGTAACCCATACCACTGCGCTGCTTGCCGAAGCCCGCACGATCCTTGGTCAGCGAGAACGCGCCGAGACGCACGATGGGCAGATCTTCTTCCATCAATTCGATCTCACCCAGGTCGCAGTGGGCGGCGAACGGCGGCGACACCGAGTGCTCGCCATCGCGATGGCTGCGACCACCCTGCCCCATGCCGTTGATGTCGGCGCAGAAGTTACCCACGTTCTCACCGTGCTGGGTCAGGCCGCCGTAGATCAGCGTCGCTGGCTGGTCGTATTGCGGCGCAACCATGGCGGTGTAGCGATGCGGCAGGCTGTAGTTGAGCTTGGCCATCGGAATGCAGGCAATGGTCATGGTCTTGAACAGCGGAATCAGGCTCATGGCCTGCGGCGTTTCAAAAGAGCCGTTGAGCAGCGAGTTCTTGTCGAAAATAAAATCGAATGGCGTGAACAAGGCCATGGTGAATGGCAGGTCCGGCCAGATGTTCTGCATCCAGCCCGAGAACAACATGGTCTTGAACGATGCCAGATTGGTGTTGATGGACCGATTGAGAATCTCGGGCGAGGAGCCGCGCATATCCACCGTCAGTTTGTCGCCCTTGACGGTGATCTCCATGTTCATCTTGAGCATCGCGCTCTCGCGCAGGGTGGAATCGGCAAATGACACCGTTCGCACCACGCCGTCGGGAAGCTCCGTGATGCGTTTGCGCACCTCCGTCACCACGTCCTCGAGTTGCTTGCGCAACATGGTGATCAGCGCTTCTTCGCCGTGCTCTTCGAGCATGCTCATGATGCGCTCGCGCAGCCGGATCACGGAGTGCAGACGCACTTTCATGTCTTCGAGCTGCAGCTTGGGGTCGCGTACCGAATTCTGAAGGAAGGTCACCAGATCTCGCTTGAGCTGGAAATTCTCAGCACAGCGGAACGGCGGCATCTTCAGGCCTTCATCGAACTTGCTCTCGGCCGCCGCAGGCATGCCGCCTGGTTCGGTCGCGCCATTCTCACCTTCATGAATGGTGGCGGAAATCCAGCAGACCAGCTTTTCCTTCCAGAACACCGGCATCATCATGGACTGATCGGTGTTGTGAATGCCGCCGTAGCGCGCATCGTTGTGAATGAAGGCGTCACCCTCACGCACCCCCACCGTTGGCTCGTTGGTCCAGTACTTGTTGATGAACTTGATCGGATAGAAAACGGCGGCAGCAAAGCCGCCAACGCCGGTGGGCGCAATCATGGACAGATCACCGGAGGCCGTAAAAATAGCCGTGGTCATGTCGCCCCACTTCGCACCGGGTGCAGCGCCCATCTGCTCGATCATGGTGTGGCTTTCGTCCAGCGCCGCCACCACAAGTCCGCGTACTTCGTTGACCTTATGTGGGTCAACTTCGCCGGAGAGCAGCTTTTCCTCGATCTCCGTGCGCGGCTCGATTCGATGGTTCTCCATGATCGCCGGGTCTGGCCCGTAGAACATCTTGTTGTCATTCAGGAAACGATTCAGCAATTCCTGCTGTTCGGGTGTAATCGTCGGGTCATTCATCTGGGTTCTCCTGTGCCGCTTTCTGCAGCTATCTAAAGCGCGTTGATGTGGCGCTTCTCATGAACTCGAACTAAGGGCTCAGATCCGTGTAAACCACACGGCTGCCTGCGCCGCCGCCTGGTAACGCCAGCCGGGTTCGATCAGGTAAGTGGTGGCTCGCGTCACGACAATGGCAGGCCCATCGATCTGCGTTCCAGGCTCGAGGGCAGCATCGTCGTAGATCGCAGTTTTCAGGCTTTCGTCGTGTCCGACGAAATGACAGCTGCGCTCTCCCACCGGTGCCGGCGGCGCCAAGGTCTTGTCGCTGGGCTTGATGTCGCCGAAGGAAATACCCGGCAGTTCAACGTAGGAGCAGACTCGAATCGTGTTGATTCGAACGCCTGCTTCTGGCGTCTGACTGCCATCGCCAAAGCGCTCGCCATAGCGGGCAAAGAATTGCTCGATCAACTTGAGCACGTCCTCCGGCCCTTCAATACGGTTGAGATCCGTCACCACCGCGGTTTCAACGCGCTGGTTGCCGTAGCGCATGTCCAGTTCAAGCCGATAACCCAGCTGCTCGGGCGCAAAGCCCTGGCGCAGCAAATCCTCGCGTCCTCGTGCTTCGAGCTTCTCAACAATGCCGTTGAAATAATCGTAGTCCTGGAAAAAAACCTGGGCATTGGCATCAAACAGCGTTGTCCAGGTGCTCATCTCATGGATGTGTAGCTGGCTCATGTTGCCTGCACCGCAAGCCGAGAATACTGACGCGAACGGCGGCGCCAGAATCCGCTTGACACCGAGCGAACGTGCCACGCCGCAGGCATGCAGGGGACCATTGCCTCCATAAGCCAGAATCGTGAAATCTTCCGGCTCGTAGCCACGGGTCCTCAGCTCACGGGCAATACCGTTGGCCATGTTGGCGTCAACCGTCTGCTTGATCAGCTTGGCGCAGTCGGCGACCGACATATCCAGATCATCAGCCAGGTCTTCTTCGATGGCCTGCTTGGAACGCTTGGGATTGAGCTTGATGTGACCGCCGGCATAGTTGGCCGGGTCGAGATAACCCAGCATCAGATCGGCATCGGTCACCGTTGGTTTCATGGCGCCGCGGTCATAGCAGGCAGGGCCAGGATCAGAACCTGCACTCTCCGGACCCACTTGCACGGTCTGGAACATCCGGTCGTAAGAGCAGATGGAACCGCCGCCCGCGCCCAGGGTCACGAGATGCACCATCGGCACACTGACCATCCAGCGCTCGATGACCGGATTGAAGTCGTAGTGCTTGACGCCGCCTTCGACCACGATGCCGATATCAAAGCTCGTGCCGCCCATGTCGGTGGCCACGATGTTGCCCAGACTGGTCTGCGTGGCCAGATGCTCGCTCGCGGCGATTCCGGACACCGGACCCGAGTGCACGGTCTGCAGCGCGTCGGTGGAGTTGAGCTGTGCCATGCCGCCGGAGTTGTGATTGCACAGCATGGGTTTGTCGTAACCCGCATTGCGCAGATTCAGTTCAAGCGTGCCGAGCCCGTGATACATCACCTGGTGCAGGAAGCCGTCGATGATGGTCGACATGGCACGCACATACTCGCCCTTGCGTCCCGCCACCTGATGAGAGAGCAGCATCGGAATAGCGCCGAGCATGTGACCGGGATATTCCTCAAGGAAAATCTCGCGAATACGCTGCTCGTGAACCGGGTTGACCACGGAATTGGCCAGCACGACGACGATGGCTTCAGCGCCCTTGTCGACCAGGCCACGCAGCTTGTCGCGCAGATCCTCTTCGTCCAGATGCATGACCACCGCGCCGGTGTAGTCCACACGCTCGCGCACTTCCAGAATCATCGGAATCGGGACAATGGGATCCGGACGCTGGGCGTTGGGCACATCCATCTTTTCCTTGTGCGACAAGCCCGTTGCGTAGCCCTTGGCTCGCGTCAGAGGCACTGAGGACTTGAATCCCGCCGTCGTCAGCAGACCCAGGCGCGGGCCCTTGCGCTCGATCAGAGCGTTGGTACCCAGCGTTGTCGCATAACGAACCGAATCCACCTGTGTGAGCAGGTCGCGCTCGGACACCTTGAGTTGCTGGCAGGCATTCTTCAGCGCCTCGTTGAATCCCAGCGCGAGGTTCTGATGCGTCGTCAGCGCCTTAGACTCAATGTGCTGGCCGTCCCAAGCAACAAAGCAATCGGTAAAGGTGCCACCGATATCAACGGATACACGTTTCATCGATGTCCTCCGGTTACGCCTTCTTCGCCGTACTGGGCGACTCGCTGCCCCCCATGCGCCACCGGGCGAACAGGGTCCTTTCCGATCGGCGCTTCCCGTACCTCCTTGCGGTCCTTCCATTGCGCCTTGAGCGCATCGATGTCGAGTTCAATATCGCGCACCGGCGGATGACCCGGCGGCAGGTATTCGGTCTCGATCATGGTGCCGCATTTCGGGCAGTAGTATTCGAGGATGCGGCACCACTGCGGGTTGGGCGAATACGTGAACTCGTACTTTTCCGGATCGAGCAGGGGCTTGTGAATTTCGCGGGGATCCCGGTTATGAACCAGCAGGCCACGCTTGTAGTTTTCGCGCGCCGGCATGATCTGCGCCGAGCACGCCCGGCATTCCCACTGTTCAGAATCCAGGTCGATGCGAAGATTTTCAGTAATCAGAACTTTCATGATTTTCTTCCTCCAATTCGGGGCTAGCCGCGGCTCAACAGAACGTCGGAGCTCTCGTTGAATTCAAAGCGCCATTCCGGATCAATGCGGCAAGTAAAAAAGGCCTCTTCGAGCACGGCGGGGCCGGTAGCCTGCGCACCGGCCGACTGCTCCTCTGCCCGGTAGAGGGGCAAATCCTGAGAGGTCCCGCGAATATTCACCGTGCGCTTCGCGCCTGACTTGGCTGCTGTCTGGGCACTGCCAAAGGCACCGCTCAGCTGCGGCTGGGCAATTGTCTTGCTCGCCTTGAGCACAATGGTGAACCGCTCAGATTCCTTAGGCGCCGGAAGCGTCTTGGGCAGCGGCATCAGCTCGTCACGCTGCGGACCGGTGATCTGCAGATAAGTCTCGAGGCTGCAGTCGTCCAGGCCAAAGCCCTCTGCGTACATACCGCGCTGGGCACGTTTGCGCAGGGTTTCGATGCAGGCGTCAAGCTTGCTGACGTCGCTCAGCGGCGCAGCGTACTCATGGGCAATATCGGAAAAGCCAAGTCCAAAGGCAGAGAACACAGCCGCCAGGCCCGGAATCAGAACCTTGCTGATGCCAGCTTCCTCTGCTACCCGACACACCACAAAAGGACCCGCCCCACCAAATGCAGCAAGAGTGGTGTCCGGCGTGACCTTGGTAAAGCTCTTGATGCTGTCGGCCACCTTCTTCACCCAGGCATCCTGCATCTGCTCGGCGGCCGCCTCGGCGCTAATGCCCAGAGGCTTGGCAACATTTTCTTCGATGGCACTGCGTGCACGATCGACATCGATCTGCAGCTCACCGCCGAAGTAGGACGCAGGGTCCAACAGTCCGGTCAGCAGGAAAGCATCGGTAATCGTGGCCTGTGTTCCACCCAGACCAAAGCAGGCTGGTCCGGGCGCACTACCAACACTCTCCGGGCCCACTGAGATGCCTTTGCTGCCATCGGCCTTGATGATGGAGCTGCCGCCCACACCCACACTGATCAGATTGCACAGCGGGAATGAGACCGGCACACCTTCCACCTGACCACGCGCGTCTTCACGCACATCGCCATTGGAGACTTCGCCAATGTCCGTGGTGGTGCCACCAATATCAACCGACACCAGATGCTTCATTCCGTAGTGAGCGGCAAGTGCGCGCGTACCTTCCATACCGCCGCGCGGGCCCGAGCTGTAAGTCTTGAGCGCGATGGTCTTGGCCACACGCGCCGAATGACCGTCATTGCGGAAAATCAACAGCGGATACTGCGCCTTGTTGGTTCGCAGCTTGTGTTCGGCGTTGTAGAGGAATCGCTCCATGGCCGGATGCAGAAAGGCATTGAAGACCGCGGTCCAGGTCCGGCGCACGTCATCGTCGTCCTCCACCACCTCATGCGAATACAAAATGGGCACAGCGCCGAGAAGATGCTGCGGGAACTTGCGCAGGAAGATCTTCTTGATTCGCACCTCATGCACCAGGCGATCACTGCCGCCATGGGCAATGATCACGCGGTTGGCACCGGCGGAAGCCAGCGCGTTGACGGCCTTGACCGCGGCAGCCTCCAGCGCCTCTTCTTCCAGATTCAGATCAAGGCTGGCAACGCGCTCGCCAATGATGGAACCAAACAGCTCACCCTGCTCTGCCCCGGTCTGCATCTGCGCGGCGTTCAAGGTTCCGGTCAGGATCAGGCCCAGCCGAGGTCCCTTGCGTTCAACCAAGGCGTTGGTGCCCTGAGTGGTCGAATAGCGGATGTGATCCGTACTGGACAGCAGCGAGACAATGTCTTCCTGTCCGTAGATTTCCTTCGAAACCTTGACCAGGCCGTCAAAAAAGCACTTGGACAGATCAAAGGGTGTGGTCAGGGTCTTGGTGCGGAAAACTTTTCCGTTGTCACTGACACAGATGTCGGTCAGCGTGCCGCCATTGTCAATATTGATGAGTTTCCCCATCGGCTTTCTCCTCTCGTGGGTCTGCGCCAAAGAATCGGCCTCGTGTGACGGTAAATTAGCGGCCCATGCCCACCCTCACCCCACCCCAAAAGATGGGATTGGCCTATTGGCGCCATAAAAGGTTTTCCCGCCCCATACCGCCATGCAGGCTTTCAACTCACTGCAGGGGCGCGCCCCTATTGCATCTGGGACCGCTCGGGAGGGGCACTGACTTGCCGCTACCCATCGAACGGCGGGGTCACTATCTTGCTGGCTCAGGTTAAAAGTGGGCGGGTACGGCAAGTTCAGAAATATCGCCGGATAGTAGACACTGTGCCCGCAGCGGCATTAGCAAAATCAAATCTTTCATAAAGCAAACAGGGGGAAGAAACATGCAACAACAACAAAGGCGGATGATCGCCCACGGTGCCATCGTCATTTTCATCGGTTTGGCCTGCGGATTCGGACTGGTCATGAGTCTGATTGGCGGCTTCGAGATTCTGCCTACCGTCATCATTAATTTTGAAATGTTTGGAGAAACCAGCGCCTGGGCACGCGCCCATGTCGGTGGAATCCTAAACGGTCTGTTCGTGATTTCCGTGGCACTGCTGACCCACGCAATGGCATTGCCTCAGAAGCTTGCATCCCAGCTCTACTGGATGCTGGTGGGTACGGGATATGCCAATACCGCGTTCTACTGGGGCGCCCTTTTTGCACCCAGCCGCGCGCTCACTTTTGGTGACAACCGCTTGGGCGAAACCAACATCGCCGGCATTTTGGGGTTCGCCCCCGCACTGGTATTTGCCGTCGTCGCGATGATCGCAATGGTCATCATTGCGCGTCAGGGCTTCTCAGGCTCCAGCCGCTAGTCTGCAGGGCACCGGCCCGATAGTTAAACCATACTTGGTAAAGGTTGATTCAAATGACGCAAACAAAACTGGAAACCGATTATCTGATTATCGGCGCCGGTGCCATGAGCATGGCGTTCGCAGACACAATTTTTGATGAACAATCCGATGCCACGATGATCATCGTTGAGCGTCGTGCCAAGCCTGGCGGGCATTGGGTAGACGCCTATCCCTATGTCGCGCTTCATCAGCCAGCCGCATTCTACGGCGTGAACTCAGCACCATTGGGCCAGGGAGGTGAAGACCTGGCTTCCGGCGCGGAAATTCTTGCCTACTACCATCAGCGCATGAAGCGCATGGTTGCCAGTGGTCGCGTACGTTTCATGAACATGTGCAACTACCTCGGAGATGGGAAGTTCGCACCCATCGCGGCGCCTGATCACATCACGCAAGTCACGGCCAGACGCCGAATCGTAGACGGTAGCTTCATGAACGTGGACGTGCCGGCAGCGGTACCGCCCAAGTTTGAGGTTGACCCATCACTGACCTTGGTTCCGCCCAACGCGCTTCCGCGCTTGAGCAGGCCCTGGAAACGCTACGTGATCTGCGGTGCGGGCAAGACCGGCACCGACGCCATCGTATTCCTGCTCGATGCAGGCGTGCCGCCAGAACAGATTCATTGGATTGCACCCAATGATTCCTGGCTGTGGGCACGAGACAAAGTGCAGGCAGGAACAGCTCTGGTTGAGTTTGAGAAGCACCTCGAAAGCATCATCGCGGCAAAGACAGTGGACGATATTTTCCACCAGCTGGAACGACAGGGCAGCGTGTACCGCATTGACGAAAACGTAGCGCCAACCAAGTGGCGTTGCGCCACCATTTCACGACGTGAAGTCAGCGAACTACAGCGCATCAAGAATGTGGTGCGTATGGGCCGCATCAAACGGATTGCGGCTGATCAGATCGAACTCGATGGCGGCAGCATCCCTACTGACGCCGAGACATTGCATGTGGACTGTACCGCCAATGGCTTGCAACGCAGAGCGCGTCAGCCGATCTTCGAAAGCGGCAAGATCACACTGCAATCCCTGTTCATGTGCCAGCAGGTCTTCAGCGCCGCCATCATTGCGCGCATGGAAATCCTGAAACTGGATGACGCGACCCGCAATGGCATCTGCGAAGTCGTTCCGCATCCGGAGCACAACAAAGATCACCCGACCTGCGTTGTTGCGAGCTTTCGCAACCTGTTCAAGGCCAACAAACACATGCTCGTCTGGCTACGCAAAAGTCGCCTGAACTTGCTGCATGAGGAAACCCTGTTTGATTACCTGACAGGCGCCCTGCGGCTGAAACGAAAAATGCCCCAGGCAGAAGCAGCCCTTGTTCGCTTGCAGTCAGTCCGCTGAACCTTACGGTCGATCCTGCGCGAGAGCGGCGGTAACCAGATGACCGCCGTCGGGCTTCCAAATTTGGTCCCGTCGCTGCTATCAGATCGAGCCTGATCGGTCCGGTTCGTGCCGGGAGCGGTAGCCCACGTCCGCCCGCTGTCGGCCAGATCATCGGGCGAATCGCCAGCATGCCCTGAGCCTCGACGATCCGATCGAATCGGAACACCCTGTCGATGACGCGCGAGAGCCCGCTGCTGGCCAAACCTTACGGCGCGGAGCATTGACGGGCCTCCACTCGTCTGCCAAGAGTTGTGTCGCTTCATCATTCGCAATTTAGCGGCGAAATCAATGCCATGAAGGGGTGTCACCTCCTGCCTGCGATTTCCGCAGAGGCAGGCCGCCCCTCTCACAAGCCGACACGCATTCTGTCGGTAAAATGCAGCATGATCCCGTTGTCCTACCCTCACGATTTCTATGGCGCGCAACCGCCCTGCGTGCGTGCTGCCATTGACGCTGCCAGCACGTTCAAGGATCTGCGCAAGGGCGGCAGGGTGATGCAGCAGGGGGAAACCAGCCATCAGCTGCACCAAGTGATGTCCGGCGAAGTGAAGGTGTCTTCCGTCAGCCATGATGGACGCGAAACCGTCGTCGCATTGATTCGGGCAGGTGGCTGGGTGTCACTTTCGGAGATCTTCTCCGGCCTTCCAGGGAACGCCGATGTCACCGCGATAACGCCTGTTCGCCTGCGTTCAGTTTCCCGCTCGGCGCTTCTGGAACTGATGCGCGAACATCCGACGATCGCCGAAGAACTCTTGCGAGTACTGAGTCAGCGGTTCAGCATCCTCTATCACACCAGCGTCGACCGCAGTGTGCTGAGCTTGAAGGAACGTGTGATCAAAGTTCTCTACATCCAAGCTTATTCACGTGGCGCCCCCACGGGCGAGGTCACGATCTCGCTGCCGCAAGAGGAGTTGGCAAAGTTGCTCGATGCCGGGCGCCAAGCCCTCAACCGGGTGCTTCAGGAGTTGCAGCGCGAGGGGCTGATCGAATCCGGTTACGGAGCCGTCCGTCTACTTGGCCTGGAAGCGGTGCAGAAGAAATACGGCTACCTCGTCGACGTTGGCCAACCGGTGGCGGTGTACCGCGATTAAGGGATTGTCGTTTTGACGACAGATTTTTCTGACCAAAGCCCCCTAAGCTACGGCACATAGCCCTGCGGTCCGGAGATCTAGCGTGATCAAGCCTGAAGACATTGAGTATCACGTCCCCGCGGGCATCGGCTACCAATATGCGGCGACGATCGACTTGGTCGCCTGCATCCCCCAGCAGCGCATTCTCGCCACGTTCTACACCCTCACCCGCAAGGGGCTGGGCGGGTGACCGGTAGATGTGACCACCTTTGTCTGCTTGCCGACACGCGCTCGGAATTGCAGCATCAGAGTTCGCAGCAACAGCAGCTTCCTGCGCCGGGGCGCTCTGGCCGTGCTACACCGGGCGGATGCTGCAGATGGCGATGACGCGCAGGATCACATCGCAAGGGCGCCTCCGCGACGGACTCACCATGGAAAGCGATCTACGAAACAAAGCGGCACACCTGCGCGCTCGCCGTTGGGACATCCCCGCAGCGTGCATTGGAATCTGAGCAAGGGAGCAACGAACATGAAAGTCCTTATCATCTATGCACACTCACAGCCCACCTCCTTCAACGGCGCGCTGCTGCGCACCGCGGTGGACACGCTTGAGGCGCAGGGTCATGAGGTTCGCGTTTCGGATCTTTACGCGATGAACTTTAATCCCGTGGCCTCGGCCGCGGATTTCAAGGTGCGCCGATTCGAAGGACACTTACAGTACGACCGCGAGCAGAAGCACGCGGTGGAGCATCGCAGCTTCAGCGATGACATTCAGGCCGAGATCGACAAGGTGATGTGGTGTGACCTGCTGATCCTTCAGTTCCCGCTGTGGTGGTACTCCGCGCCGGCAATCCTCAAGGGCTGGTTTGATCGGGTTTTTGCCAACGGCCTGATGTACGGACATTTCGGGCGCTTCGACAAAGGCGGCATGCGTGACAAGCGCGCGATGGTATCCACCACTACCGGCTGCTTTCCCGGCATGGTTGATGAAGGCGGCATCATGGGTCACCTCGACGCCATGCTGTGGCACCTGCAGTACGGGACGCTCGCCTATGTGGGTTTCGACGTGCTCGAACCGTTTGTGACCTGGTCGGTTCGCTACGAAGATGACGCCGCACGCGGGCTCTATCTTCAGGGTCTGGCGGAACGACTGCGTCGGCTCGAGGAGGTCCCGCTCAAGCCGCGACACCCCGTCGAGGATTTCGGCAAGGACTGGAAACTCAAACCAGGCGTCAGCCCACGTACCATCGGACACCAGCCGCTGCCCTCGCGCATCGGCTGAGCAATTAGAAAAACGGGAGGAGTAACCTTGGCCATTGGAACGCAGTACATCGGCGTGGAACAACGACCGCTCGACGCGATCATGCCCGCTCTGCCACAGGACCTCGTCACCGCCGTCACCGGCGGACTCGTGGCCTTGCTCTACTTGTTTGCGCTGTGGCAGGCGTTTTCGTCGAAGCACAACGACCGCTGGCTGATCATGCTCGTCGCCGCGTCCATCACCATCCTGATGGAGCCCTTCGCCTGCTTCATGGTCAAAGCACATCACCCCGCGATTGACGCCTACGTGCTCCTGAGCGGGCTCGACGTGACGGTGCCGTGGCAGCTGCTGTTCTTCTACATTCTCTACTTCGCACCGACAGGTGCATATTTGATGTGGCGCGCGTCCAAAGGCGTGTCCGCCGCGGGCTACTGGATGGATTTCGTCGGCATCGTTCTGCTGCTGTGGGGCGCCGAGGCTTTCTGCATCTGGCTCGGCGTCTGGTTCTTCTTCGACTACAACCCGTTCGTCGTCGCCGGCCTGCCGATCTGGGTGTCACTGACGAACATCTCAGCCGTCTATGCTTGGTCCGTTGCAACGTCTTACTGCCTGGATCACTTGAAGGGCGCTGCACGATGGATCGCCGTCCTCGCCGCGCCCTTCGCCGCCATCGCGGTGTACGGCCCGGTCAGCCTTCCCGGCGCCGTTGCCTTGTACCGCGACGGCGCCGGATTCGACGTGACAGGACCGGCTTGCTTGATCAGCGTGCTCGTCGGTTTGGGCTTCATCGCCGGTGCGCGTCACCTCTTGTTGTTGAGCGCCGGTCGCCTACGCCGGGCCTGACAGCTCTCAAAGGAAAAAGTCATGAACAACACCTGCACTGCGTTGAGCATCGAAAACGGCATCGCGCGCCTTCGACTCACCGATCCCGAGACAGGCAATCCGATCCATCGACGCTTCTGCGACGAACTCTGCGATCGCGCCATCGAGATGTCCTGTCACTCCGATGTGCGGGCGGTGCTCGTAACCGCGGAAGGCAGGAACTTCGGTTTCGGCGGCGACATCGCGCACTTCGTGGCGCAGGGTGACGCGCTGCCTGCCGAGATCAAGCGCATGACCGCCACTATCCACAGCGCCATTGCCCGCCTCCAGCGCATGGATGCGCCGATGGTCGTCGCGGTGCAGGGCATCTGTGCAGGCGGCTCTGCAGCGTTCGCCGCCGGATGCGACGTGGTGGTCAGCGCAGACACGGCCCGCTGGGTCGCGGCCTACACCGGCATCGGCTACAGCACAGACGCCAGCGCGACGGTCATGTTTTCGCGGCGCATGGGCCTGGCACGGGCAAGCAACTTCCTCTTGCGCAACCAGACGCTCGACGCGAACGCGGCGCTTGCCGCTGGTCTGGTCGACGAGGTGGTCCCCGCGGACGAGCTCCTTGCGCACGCCGAGGCGATCGCCGCGAAATTCGCGGTCGGACCAACCAAAGCTTATGGCGAGGTCCGGCGCCTGCTGTTGACGGCGCAGAATCAGCCGCTCGAAGCCCAGCTCGAACTAGAAGCGCAAGCACTTGCACGCGTAGCGGCGACTGACGACGCACGCGAGGGACTGCGGTCCTTCAGCGAAAAGCGCAAACCGTCTTTCACGGGCCGCTGAGCACACCCTCCCCGCGGCCCTGCTACCTAGCCAACAGAAGCGCTCAGACTTCCCACGATTCGGTCTGGGCAAATTCGCGCGATAATTTTCCGGCGACCCCGATCACATCCGGCTCCACGTGGACAGCTGCGTGGAGCACGAGATCACGGCAGAAGACTGCCTGCGGGAGCTGCCGAGGACAGAACAGCGCAGCGACTTCCACAGCATCATGACCTGGTCGGTTCACGGCCGGTCTTGCGTCATTACGGCCATATCGTGCTCACATTTGCTATCGGCGTAGCGGCCATCCACTTTGCGCCGCTCAGACGCAGAAGCTTGCGTCGCTCTTGCATTTAGTCGCAGAACTGAATGCGTACTCGCACCGTCGATTTGACGCCCTCAACGCGGTTGACCCAGAAACCGTATCGCGAAGTGCTCAGGCGAAGTTTCGGGCTGTTCTCAGAATGTCTACAGCGTCATGGCTGACAGGTCGGCCCCGGAACGGCTGTTGCGAGTCTCGCCAAGCAGACTACGCGCTACCACCTCAGCAACCCGGATGCCGTCAATGCCGGCAGACATGATGCCTCCGGCATAGCCCGCGCCTTCGCCGGCGGGATACAGGCCAGCCACATTGCTGCTCAGGCAATGATGATCGCGGACGACACGCAGCGGCGATGACGTGCGGGTCTCAACCCCGGTGAGAACGGCGTCGGGCATTGCGAAGCCGTTGATCTGTTTGTCGAAGGCCGGCAGGGCTTCGCGAATGGCTTGGATGGCGTAATCCGGAAGCGCAGCAGACAGATCGCAGAAGTTTACGCCCGGTGTATAGCTCGGCTGGACACGACCGATCTCGACGGAAGGCTTTCCTGCAATGAAATCACCGACCAACTGTGCTGGTGCGTTGTAGTTCTCGCCACCCAGAATAAAGGCGCGCGACTCCAGCTCTTCTTGCAGGGCGATACCCGCCAATGGACCGGCTGCCGCACCCCCAGGGAAATCGTCAGGCGAAATGCCGACCACGATCCCCGCGTTGGCGTTGCGTTCGTTGCGGGAATACTGGCTCATGCCGTTGGTGACCACGCGCCGCGGATCGGAGGTCGCAGCGACAACCGTGCCGCCTGGGCACATGCAGAAACTGTAGACCGAGCGACCGTTGCCGGCGTGATGGACGAGTTTGTAGTCGGCAGCACCGACGAGCGGATGCCCTGCAAATTTTCCCAGTCGCGCTTTATCAATCAGTGATTGCGGATGCTCGATGCGAAAGCCGATTGAAAATGGTTTGGCCTCCATGTGAACGCCGCGCGCATGGAGCATGCGAAATGTTTCGCGTGCGCTGTGTCCAGGCGCGAAGATGACATGGTCGGCGAACAAGATTTCGCCCGAGCCGAGGACCACCCCGCGCATGCGCCCGTCTTCGATCAGAACATCAACGACCTTGCTCTGAAACCGAACTTCGCCGCCGAGTGATTCGAGTTCCTGTCGCATGCGGGTGACGACCCCTGTGAGTCGGAAGGTTCCGATATGCGGTTTACTGACATACAGAATCTCGGGGGGTGCGCCGGCTTTGACGAATTCCTGGAGTACCTTTCTGCTGCGATGCTCAGGATCCTTGACCTGGCTGTAGAGTTTGCCATCGCTGAAAAGACCGGCGCCGCCTTCGCCGAACTGGACGTTGGATTCAGGGTCGAGCGTTTTCTTCCGCCAGAGGTTCCAGGTGTCTTGCGTGCGCTGACGCACCGGCTTGCCTCGCTCCAGAACAATCGGCCGAAACCCCAGTTGAGCCAGCGTCAGCGCAGCGAACAATCCGCAGGGTCCGAATCCAATCACCAGCGGACGATTGTCGAAACCTTCAGGCGCCGCGGCGGCGGGGTGGTACGCAATGTCAGGTGTCGGTCCGATCTTGCGGTCTGTTTTGAATCGGTCCAGCACGCGTGCCTCGTCGCGCACCTGGCAGTCCACGGTATAGACGAAGCACAGCTCGGCATTCTTCTTGCGCGCGTCGTAACTGCGTCTGAACACCGCGAACTCGATGAGAGCACCTTCGGGCAATTTCAGCCGGGTCTGAATAGCCCGGCCAAGGGCATCCGGTGGGTGCCCAACCGGCAGCGAGAGTTCCGTGATTCGCAACATGATGGGGCGGGGTCGGTTCAAACGCCCTAGCGGCGCCGCGCATCATCCACCGAGGAGGCCGGCCAAATCAATGCCTTTATTAGGGCCTTTCTCTTGCGGAACTGAGGCCTTGAAGTTCTCTTTATCAGCGAACATGTTCTTGATCGACGCTGCTGTCATCTGGTTTCACCGAGCGATCTCGGCGAAGCAAGAACCCTCGCCGCGCCCAAGGCGTTCGGCCTTCGGGTGCGAAGGAATCTCTACTCACCCCGTAAATCATCTGAATGCCGGAACAGGGGCTTCGGGATTACTTGCAGTGGGTCGATTCGCCAAGACAGTATTCTGGAACAGCAGCCGTCCCGTTTTCCCAGCAATGAACCCTTCCCGGAAAAATCGGGAGACCGAACCGACCGTCCGCATATGGCACATAACGGAACCCGCCATAAGCGTTGATTTGCCCACCCGTCACGCCGGGTAAATGTCCCCTCCTCGCCCTGTCGGTTTTTTATGGGTTCCTCGGAATGACGCTCGGCGTGTGAGGGGCTTTGAGCGACTGGCAACGCATTCAGCCAGTTGACAGCCCTGCGCCGGATGGATGGAGTAGGGTCATGAAAACAATCTCGACCGCTGTGATTGATTCTTCGTCCGTGCCCTGGCGGGAGGACATGATGGCTCGGGGCTTTTCGCTCACGGCCGACGAACCCGTGGAGGACGGCGGCCAGGGTGCAGGCCCTGCTCCTTACGATTTCCTGCTGATGAGTCTTGGTGCCTGTACCGCCATGACGCTAAGGATGTACGCGGCCAGAAAGGAATGGGCGCTGGAGAATCTGCGCATAGAACTGGAACTGGCGAAGAACCCCGAGGGCGATGTGAGAATCAGCCGCCTCGTGTCGTCCTCAACAGCATTAAACAAGGAGCAGATCGACCGTTTGCTGGAGATTGCAGACAAGACCCCAGTTACCAAGACGCTTCTGAAAGCTGCTGAGATCCTGACGGAGTATCGCGAAGCGAGTTAGGCAAGCTCTGAAAAGCGACTGCGCTCGATGAGCGGCAAGAGAGCATCTGCCCTTCGCTCACGGGCAACGACGTTGGCATCGTCGAAGTACTTCGATCCGACCCAATTCGCATTCCTGCATTCACTCCGTGCGGTCAGTCACACTTCAAGACCCTGACGTCTGTTGGGTTCGGGTTACATTGTTGCTGCGTTCGACATCGGGGAAACGGATGACATTGCCGAAAATACTCAGGGACGGTGCGGCGGCATGTGTTCTGAGCATCGCATTTTCGACGTCCGCACTGGCCAAGTGGCCCACTACGGAATTCGTCTTCGAGAACAGGGTACCCGGCTCCCTGCATCCGTACTCCGGCTACAGCGAGCAGCAGGAACCGGCTGTGCGCAAGTTCGAGCTCTACCTTTCCAAGGTGGCGACCTACTACGAGTCCATGGGGTTCAAGGCACCACCGCTGCCCATGACGACAGGGAGCAAGGCCTACCGGGTCTATCTCTACGATTACGCCGATGGCGACAAGATCGCCAGAGCAGGCCTTCGTCCGGACAATTCGACGAAACTCGAGGCGGATTTATCCCGCGCAATCGTCAACGGAAAGCCCGTTCGAAAAATGTTCGATAACTTGGCCCACGAGCTGTTTCACAACGTCCAGCACGCTTACATCGGCTACGACAAAGTCGACGATCGCGAGTGGATACTCGAGGGCCAAGCGCAGGCCATGGGAATGCATGCCGCCCATAAATTCGAAGGTGTCGACGTGCACAGGATCAATAACGACGGCTACCGCCTCGGTGGTAGGCCCTACTATCAGGCGCTGTGGAACGTCGACACTCGACAATCTCATGCGGAAGATTACCGAACGTCTTCATTCTGGCGTTACGTCGCCGAACATTACGCAGCGTCCAGGAAAAATGGTCGCGCTGGCTTGAAGCCAATCAATCCGGACTACAGTTACCTCGCCACGGTCCTGAATGAGCCGCTGACGAACAAGGCATCCGGCCCCACGGACTTGCAATGGCTGGACCGCGGGCTCAAGAAGGCGACCGGGCTGAGCTTGCAACGCTTATTCGCAGGCTTTGTCTCCACCTTTGCAGGCTACGTGCCCGACCGCCTGACCAAGAAGCCCAGCGGTTCGGCACAGGAAGCCCAGGACGGCTGGCTGAAATATGTGTTTGGCAGCTGCACGGAGATTGCGCTCTCGAACCGCTCCCCATCGGGAGAGACGCTGCTGCCTTTGCGGAAGAACGGCGCGCGCTGCTTCAAGGTGAATGTCGCAGGGACCGGCCGGGCCGACCTGTCGCTGCAGACACGGGCTGAAACGGTCGCAGCGCTGCAGGCGGTGCAGATCGGAACGGCAGGAGGCCAGCGCATTGGCAGCGCCCAGATCATCCCCTCGCCGGCTGGCGGCGGCTATCTTGGGCACTGGCGTTTCCGAATCGACACGGGGATACCGATCGTCTTCATCGCCAGCAACGTGGCATCGGATCCGGCAACCACCCTGAATACGGACCTGAACCTAAACGCGACGTACAGCCGATGGGTCAGCGACATGAGCCCGCCGAAGGCACAGGCCAAAGCCGATGCGAGCAAGAAAGCGGCCTCCGCCAGTCCCGCGAAAGCAAAAGACGCAACACGTGAATCGGGCAAAAGCGAAGTGGCAACGGGACTGGAAGCCCTGAGCAACCAAACTGCACTCGGCTCGCATGCCACCTTCGAAAGGAAGCGAGCCCGCTGCGTTAAACCCTTTGGCACCTCGAGCTGCGGTCCCATTACATCCATCCAGTTATCGCTGACCCCGGGCGCTATGGGCGATTTAACCCAGACCACTGGCACCGGCGGCGGTCTGGCCCAGTTCATGGCGCAGATGACGGCGATTGCGGACCACGGCGCGCAACGCACCGATTCGGAGTGGAAAACCGCAATGGAGCATGTCCGGGACACCGAGGGCTCCACGGTGACGCTCACAATTCCCCTGATCGACTATGGGTTCAGCGGCGTCTTCAGCAATGCGGAGATTGTGGTCAATGGCGGCGCTGGGCGTGGCAATTACCAGGCACGCGGACCCGAAGACTCGATTCCCGGACGCGGACGCGAATATCTCCAGTCGGGCCGCGTCAACATCCTGGAATTCACACCCTATGTCATGCGCGGCCGATTCGAAGCCAGCCTGACCGATGTCAGTGCGGTGGATTTCAGCCACGCGGGGGACGACATGCCGCTCCCGGTTCATCGACAAATCAGCGGTGAGTTTGTCGTTGCCGCGCCATGGGAAGGCGACCGCGACGCTGCAAACTACGTGCAGGCGTCCACCGAATCGGCCATGCAAGACCTCCCTCAGGCCTTTCCCGCCATAGGCAACCGCGACCTATCGGCGATCACATCTCCTGGCGCGCAGGACGGCTCATCTGGCAGCGGCGGGCACCTGCCAGCCAGCCCGGTCGGATCCTTCCCCAATTGCGCCTGTGACTGCCAGCCGATTGCGTCTCTGTCGCCGGAGTGCAAGCCGATCTGCAAGGTGAAACTGCGCGCGTGCTGGGCAGAAGACAGTCGCCTGAAGAAGCTCGCACAACAAAGAAGCGGGCCCGCCGAACCGGCCGCTGCACCGGCCCACCAATCTCGCGCCGAGTACATCGCGGGATTGCGCCAGCAAGGCATGGACGAGGCCCAGATTGATCGCATCATGCCCGGGATCGACGCGTTCTGGGCGGAGAAAGGCGGCTGGCCAAAATGAGCGCCGGTCGGTCGCGCCCCTGGATCGGAGGTATCAGATGCGCAATACGAACCCACGTTAAGGGACCTTAGGCAATGAAAATCGGGCTTCCCTTGCTCTTGTTGATACTGGCGTCGATCACAGCCGATGCGGCAGAGCTTTCAAACAAATCTCTGTCAGGCACATGGAAGTTCACGCACATGATCCTGGATGGAGAGCGCACCGTACTCGTCAACAGGGACATGAAGTTCCTGCCGTCCGGGGAAATCGTCAATTACGACCGCAAGGGCGAGGAGAATGGTCGCGCGAACTACGTGATCGATGGAGACTTCATCCGCTACTCCGACAAACGGGGTGCACAACCCTGGAAAGTCATCAAATTTGACTCGGATACCCTGATCGTCGATCACAAGGGTGCCGAAATGTTCTTCACCAAGCCCTAGCCGTGTCGACATATCCCGAGAGCGTGTGAACGGCTCCATCTGAATGCGCTTCTTAAAACTTCGTCCGAGGCTGAGAACACTAGCGCCTTATCAATCAGTTTTGCATTGCACGAGGACCGACAATGAAACGCCCCTGTTTGAAAACTCTGGCTTCCCTTTGCGTCGCCTTGGCCGCGCTCACCATCGCTCCAATGTCCGCAGCGAAGGACAACAAATGGCTTGTGGAGGTTGAGGGTCAGCCCTCATTGAGTGGAAGGCTGGTGATGCCATCCAAGATTGGCCCCGTGACAAACTTCAATCTCGTCGGCGCCAACGCGTTGGTCACTTTCGGCATCAAGGGGGAATCCCCTGCCGAACCGTATTCAGCTCAAGTGCTCTACCTCGACAGCAAACTCGCCTGCCACCGCGGGGTTGGAGATGCACAGGTCAACGAGGTCCAGCTGTCTCATGAAGCGGAGAAAATAGTCATTTCTGGTGAGATTGGCTGTCTCCAAGGAGATAGGGAGAAGAGCATGCATCGCATTTCAGGCTGGTTCCTCAACTGACCTGAGTCTGCACGAATGTGCAGAATTTCACGGCGCTCCAAGGAACGATTTGTACCACTACCGCTGGTCAGCAAGCGGGCGCACATCTCCCGAGAATTGCTGGCCCTCGAGGAGTAAGCCTGACCAGTCGACAAAGATTCTGTGCGGTTGCTGCGACAGTGAATTCGTCCTACTCAAAGTCACTGCTCGACAGCGTGCCATCAGTTCCCTGAGTCTTGCCCCCCTACCGGCACGTGGGGCTCGATACCCTTGTCGTCGACCATCCAAGCCTGCATCGGTGCAGAGCCTGAAGCCCAGTCTCCGATCGTTGGATGCTTTCAATGAGCGATTCCGGAGATACGCATGACCACCTGTTGTGGGCTGCCCCATCTTGCAACCTCCCCGACTTCAATATTCATTTGATAAGACCGTGGCGTCGCGCGAGTACGGTTGCCTGCAAGCGGTTCTTGACCTGCAATTTTTCAAATACGTTTCGCAAATGCCATTTCACTGTGTTCACTGACACAGACAGTCGGTCTGCAAGGTCTTTGTTCGACAAACCCGCCGCGACGAAGTGCAGCATCTTTTTCTCGCCCTTGGTCAGGGTTTCGATCAGCGCTGCCGAATCGTCTTCAGCTTCTATCGTTGAGGCTTGCGCGTTGGTGTTGACGCCTTCCCCACCTGCAATCAACAGTCGGTCCAGATAGCGCATCACAGGATCAGCTTCAGGCGCACGCAATGATTCGTCCTGCTGTTGTTTGAGTTGCAACAACAGCGCAATGGCGAGTTCCTGCTCATCCAGAAAACTGCGTACAAAGCCGCCGCGCGCACCAATTTCCAACGCTTCCAGCAGACTGCGTCCCGCCAGCCTGACCTTGCCTTCCGCCGATAGCGCCAGCGCATGCATCAAATGCAGTTTGAGCTCGCGACGTCGGCGACCTTCTGTTTTAGCTCGGCGAATTTCCACTGCCAGCAACTTGACAGCTTCTGCACTGCGCTCGGCCCGAATCAGCCAACGCGCCCAGGTCACGGTGCAGGCTTCGGATTCTCCGGCGTGAAACATCAGCGACAAACCCGATTCCTCTCGAAACTGGGGCGGTAACTCCATCAACCAGCGTTGCGCCTGCCCCAAATCGCCATCCAGGGTGGCTTGTCTGCCCAGCTCTGCGTGGGCATAAATGACGAGCCGATCCAGTCCATGCCGATAGCCGAGATAGAGCATTCGCTCAAGCACTTCCTCCGCCTCACCGCGTGCATCAGACTTGCAGGCGATGCGGGCGCGGTGAACACCCATAGTGGCAACCGCATCCACAATCGTCTGCTGATCTACCAGCGGCGCATAGTCACGAATGACAGACTGTGCCTCCTCAAGCCGATCCTGTTCGTACAGGCAGCTGACCAGATAAGCCGCCGTAACCGATCCAGCAGAGACGCTGCTCAGTGAACGCCGTTCGGTCTGGCGCAGTGCATCATCCAGATGCCTTTGCGCATCATCAATCCGCCCTTCCCCACACAGGCACAGACTGTAGATCGCATCGCAATATGCACGGCCGAACAGCGAATCGACACGATCGTGCAATGGACGAGCCTGCAACATCATGTTGCGGGCTTCGTCAAAACGCCCTTCCCCGGCCACAAGCACACTGCCTGCGTTCAAGGTGATGCCGATGGACGAACTGGATTTGTCGCTGAGCTGGCTCGCAGCCTCCACCGCGATGGTGCCCAGCTCCTCAATCTTGTCCTGCGCTGCGAGCAGAAACAACCGCGAAAAATTGTGCAGACCGAACGTATTCTGATCCGCCTTCGCCGCTTCCAGCATGGCGCGGTGCTGCGCCAACAGGCTCTCTGCCTTGTCAAAAGCGCGGCGAAATCCGTAGGCAATCACGGCACCCCGAACCAGATTGTCGTGGCGCAGCAATGCTTCTGGCGACAGGCGGTCTGCATATGACTCGATGAGCCCGAGACGTTCCTGGGCCACAAGACTGTCGATGACTTCGGCCAGCAAGTCAGCTGCTCGGCGCGAGTCCCCACCTTCAATCCAGTGCGCGATGGCGGACTCAGTCATTTCATGGTCCGCGTACCATTGGGCAATGCGGCGATGTCTCAGGGCGATGTCACTGGCGCTATAAGTCTTGCCGGCCCGGTCCAAAAGAAACTGGCGAAACAGGTTGTGGAAGCGCAACCAGTTTCCGCCCAGGTCCGCTTGCCCGAGAAACAGGCCTGCTCGTTCAATCTCTGCCAGTCGCTCAGCGCCGCGCGACTCTCCTGTGATGTATTCCACGAGCTCGGCGGACAGTTTCTCCGGCACTGCGAGTTCCAACAGCAGCAGACCCAGAGCGGGTGCAAGCTGGTCAAACATCTCCGCCGCAAGAAAATCCATCAGCTCCCGTGTGATGCCCTTGCCCGCCCAGGCCTCCATGCGAAAGCGTGCACCACGACGCAGGCACAGACGATAAGCCTGCAAGGCGGCCGGCCAACCATCCGTACGTTCATGAATCTGTGCGATCTCTACAGGATTCAGACTCTTGAATTCAGCGAAAAACTCGCGCGTTTCTGCCGGTCTGAAGCAAAGTTCTTCGTTGGAAACGATGACAGTGCCGTCGCGAATCTGCAGGCGGGCCAGGCGGGCTGTTGGGAGCACCCGCGTTCCCACACAAAGCTGCACACTTTCTGGAAGGCTACGCACCACCTGCGCAAAGACAGCCTCAAATTCCGGCACAGCCGCGGTTTCAAAGTTGTCCACGACCAGTACCACCGGAACCGAGATGGCCGAAAGGCTGCGCAGCAGGTCCTGCAATGTGGCGGCCCTTTGTGGTGATTTGCTGCCACGCTTGCGCGGCGGTATGTCCAGGCCTTCGACCGCCTCGCACAGAAGGCGCAGAAAATGGCCGGGGTCAGAAGACTGCGAGTCCATACGGACCCAAGCCACCTTCTCTCCGGCCTCCGCACAGCGATTGCAATGCTGACGCAGCAGTGATGACTTGCCATAGCCTGCAGGTGCCTGGACGACGATCAGACGTGCACGCGGATCGGTGTCCAGGGCCTCCAGCAGCCGGTTGCGCACAATGGCCCCGGAGGCGTGCCATTGCCCGCGTCGTTTGTGAGGGTCTGTCGGCGCGACTGCAGATCCTTTCACAGCCTTGCTGCGTGTGACGCCGGCCTTGACAGGTTTTCGAGTGGTCTTGGGCGATCTTGGCCTGGGCTTTTCACTCATCGCTCAACGCGGTATCCGTTGAGCTCGCCCTACAACCACAGCGCAAGAGAATGCGTAATTGAGGCTTGTTCGAGAGATGTTTTCACTGGCTGACTGCACGGTTCTCCTCCCTGTTGGCGGGCTTCCCATACTTTGGAACAGTGTCATCTTCAACTATAGACTGCGCCCACCTCAAAAGTAGGGGCACATACTTTGCCGGCCCTCAGATATCGGAGAAATCACCGTGGCGGCCTTTGCCGCTGCTGAATCGGGCGGCGCCAGCTTTTCCCTCCGCCGTGAAAACACCGACGCTGGTTTTCCACTCGTTGCGCATAGCCTCATCGTGCGACATGCCCTGCTGCTGAATGGCGCTTAGACGATCCGCCCGCACGCAATTTTGTGGAAACCGGGCGATCTGCGCTGCCATGGCTTCTGCAGCCTCACGAGATGTGCCATCGGCAACAATCTGTTCGCAGGCACCGATCCTGAACGCCTCTTCAGCCGGCACTTTACGCCCGGTGAGAATGATTTCCATGGCACGCCCCTGCCCAACCAGGCGCGGCAGTCTGACCGTGCCACCGTCAATCAGCGGCACGCCCCAGCGGCGACAGTACACGCCAAAGTAGGCGCTTTCTTCCATGATGCGAATGTCGCACCACAGGGCCAGTTCAAAACCACCTGCCACCGCCGGGCCAGCGACCGCGGCGATGACAGGCTTGGAGAGTTTGAGCCGGCTGGGCCCCATCGGCCCGCGCGGTTCGGGCATGCCGATCTCATCCGGAAAGTCGAGCGACTTGAGGTGCTCATTGTCATCCGTCAGGGTGCTGGCGTATTTCAGATCCCAACCGGCACAAAAGGCACCGCCTTCGCCCCAGAACACGGCAACCGAGGCTTCCGGGTCCGCGTCAAAGGCTTCGAATGCATCAGCCAGCGCAACCGCGCTTTCCGGGTCCATGGCATTGCGCGCTTCCGCGCGACTGTGAATGACGGTCGTGACCGCCCCATTCTTCTCGACCCGAACACTCATGCTCCGCTCTCCACTTCCATTTACAGATACTTACAGCGTCAGGCAGATCTTTCCAAAATGCTTCTGGGATTCCTGATAACGAAATGCCTCTGCCATCTGCTCGAGCGGGAAGCTGCGATCAATGACCGGGCGAATTCCGGTGCTTTCCAGCGCTTCTACCAGATCCAGCTGCTGGTCCTTCGACCCCACCATGACACCGGACAGACGGATGTTCTTGAACATCAGCGCGGCCGTTGGAATTTCTCCGGAGAAACCGGTGAGCACGCCAATCAGGGTGATGTGACCACCCATGCGGGACGCATTGATGGATTGCGCCAGCGTAGCGGGTCCGCCAATCTCAACCACCTCATCAACACCACGGCCACCGGTCAGGCGCTTGGCTTCTTCGCCCCATTCCGGCGTTTCGCGATAGTTGATCACGTGATCCGCGCCCAGCTCTTTCAGACGCTTCATCTTTTCGGGCGAAGAAGATGTTGCAATGACCCGCGCCCCTACGGACTTGGCCAACTGGAGTGCAAAAATTGAAACGCCGCCGGTGCCCATGGTCAGCACCCAGGAATCAGGACCCACTTTGTTTTCAACAAACAGTGCACGCCAGGCCGTCAGTGCAGCGCACGGCAGAGTCGCAGCTTCTTCCATTGAATAACCAGCAGGAATGCGCGTGAACGCACTTTCATGGGCACAAAAATACTCGGCTGCCAAACCATCCACGTGATCGCCGGGAATACCGCTGAGACGCGCTTCGGATTCGTGGCCAGACGTCCAGTTGGGGAAAAACGTGCTCATCACAGCATCACCCACGGCGTGCTCACGCACACCCGCACCGACTGCCACCACCTCGCCTGCGCCGTCAGACATCGGCACACGATCTTCGGCAACCGGCAACATGCCCGTCACCACGGCGTAGTCGTGGTAGTTGAGAGAGCTCGCACGGATACGAACGCAAATTTCTCCCGGGCCGGGCTCGGGTTGTGGGCGCTCTACGATTTCAAGACGGTCGAGCGTAGCGGGGGTCTTTGCAACGATGGTTCTCAACAGAAATTCTCCAGAATACTTAAGGTGTGACAAGGCCCGCCGATGCAGACAGGCCGAACTTGAAAAAAATCGAAAATCAGGCGGTCATGCCGCCGTCGACGACGAGATCGGAGCCGGTCATGTAACTCGACTCATCCGATGCGAGGAACAGAATCGCGGTTGCGATCTCGGACGGCTGTGCGAAGCGCCCCATGGGAATGCGTCCCAGAATTCGCGCTCCAAAGGCCTCGCCTTCTTCAGCGCTGAGGGAGCCGACGGCACCGGACACCATCGCCGTCTCCGCAAAGCCGGGGCAGACATTGTTGATCCTGATCTTGTAGCCGGCTCGTGCGCAATGGATGGCCGACGACTTGCTGAAAATGCGAACGCCGCCCTTGGTGGCATTGTACGCAGGCACCAGTGGCTCACCGATCAGCCCTTCGATAGAGGCAATATTCACGATGGAGCCCTGCGCGGCCTTCATGCGCGCTATGGCCGCCTGTGTACCTAGAAACACAGCAGTGAGATTGATGTCGAGCGTCTTTTTCCAGGCCTCCAGAGAAGAGGCTTCAACGTCTTGAATAATGGCGATTCCCGCATTGTTGACCAGCACGTCGAGCTTGCCCCATTTCTCAATTGCAGCATCGAGAACAGCGTTCCATCGATCTGGGTCTGTAGCATCCTGCTGCATGAACATCGCGCGCGCTCCAAGCCGCGCAGCCTGCTTTTCACCTTCTGCAGTATCCACATCCGTCAGCAGAACCTTGGCGCCCTCAGCCAGCAGCAGTTCTGCTGCCGCCAGGCCCAAACCGCGTGCGCCACCCGTGATGACACAGACCTTGTCTTGTACTCGTCCCATTGTCTTCCTCCATTAGGGCGCCCTCATGGGGCTCACCGATTATTGGCAGTGTCAGCCGCAAAAACCCCCACCCAACAAGGTAGGCCGCCCCCGTGACCTGAACTCAAATTGCGCTTCTCAGGATTTCCCTGTGACCATTCTTCCAAGGCGGGTCGCTGAAAGCACTTCAATCCAGTAACCATCGGGGTCCTTAATAAAGGCCAGTCCCTTCATCTTCCCGTCATCGGGTCGCTTGACGAAGCTCACACCCAATTTTTCGAAGCGCTCACACGCTTGATAAACGTCAGGCACAGTAATGCCGATATGGCCAAAACCCTTCGGCTCTTCGTTTCCACTGTGATAACCGGGAAAGTCGGCATCGCTTTCCGTGCCGTAGTTGTGGGTCAACTCGATGGCGGCTTTCTGGCGAAAAGTAAACTCGGCGCGTTTTACCGGATCTTCCGGCAGCGGGCCATCTTCCTCGCGCAGATATGCCATGAAATACAGTGAGAACTTCATTTCCGGAAAGTCAAACCGATTGAGCAGAGTCATCCCGAGCACATCGCGATAAAACGCCACCGATTTCTCGGGATCACGGATACGCAACATGGTTTGCGACATGATGAAGTCGCCGGTCGATGCCAGCACTGGCGCTTCCGGGGTGATGTTCATGATTGGCTCCGGCCTGTCGGCAACGCCGACGCAAAAAAGAGCCGATAGCCTACGCGTTTGCAGGAACATCGAAAACCCGGATGATCAGGGCGTGTATGGAACCAGTCGCAGCCGTGCCAGACACGCCTGCGCCAGAACAGATTCAAAGCCGGTCTCGGTGCGAACGTGCCGAACGGTCAGACACCGTGGCACATTGAGCATGACTTTGGCATATTCAAGGAAGATGACACCGTGTGAGGGCCAGACGCGCGTTCTGTGAGTCCTATAGTGACACTGAAAGGAACGGATCAAAGGAAGGCGCATGAAAGCTCACCCGACTGAGGACGAACACAAGAATCAGGAGCAGGTCAGCTGCCCGGGGTCAGACGACGCGACACCCCAATCCGAGGCTTCACAGTCGCGCCGCGGGGACGACGATTTTGAAGACCGCATGCAAACGGCGCTGATACTTGAAGACCATGCCGGCGCTCGCGACTGGCTTAGCGCTGTTGTAAATGACGCATTCCCCGGCATCAATGTGCTGCTTGCGCCGAACCTGACCGAGGCCCGTGCAAAATTGGGCCACCTGCTCGCGGCTGGGCTACTGCCGAATATCGCGTTGGTCGATCTTTCACTCCCTGACGGTAACGGTCTGGCCTTCATCCGTGACATGCGCGAATCGGCACCAAACTGTCCTTGCGTGGTGGTTACCATCCACGATGACGACCGGCACGTATTTCCAGCCCTTCGCGCTGGAGCACGTGGGTACCTGCTCAAGCAACAGTCGCAGCCTGAACTGGCGCGCCGGCTGCGCGGCATCGTGGCCGGCGAACCACCGTTGTCACCATCCATTGCACAACGCGTGCTGTCACGATTTGCACAGCCGGAAACCGCCAATCGGCCAAATCTCACCTCGCGCGAGGAGGAAGTCCTGGGACTGATCGCCAAAGGATTCACCATTGTGCAAGCAGGAGACGCGCTGGGCATTTCCCGTCACACGACCGCCGGTTACGTGAAAAGCATTTACAGCAAGCTTGAAGTCTCCACCCGAGCAGAAGTGACTCAGGAGGCTTTGCGCATGGGACTAATCTCGACTGACGGCTAACAGGCCTACAAGGGCAAATCCAGCTGCAAACTACAGCCGCCGGACTCATTGCGCCGCCAGCTGACTTGGCCGCCCAGATCTTTCGCACGCACCCGGATGATTCGCAAGCCGCTGCCACCGCTCCAGCCCTGCGGCTCGGAACTTTGACCATTGTCAGAAATGAGGAGCCGCAAGAGCCCGGATGACGGGTGATCCCAGCAGACCCTGACCTGACCGGCTGCGGCGTGTCGAATGACATTGGAAAGCGCCTCGCGAAGAATACGCGCGATATTCGCCGCAGCTCGGGCACTCAATTTCCTGTCAGGTATCTGACACTGAACTTGCCAGTCCAGCGCAATCTGCGTATTGCTCAGCCTGGAACGGGCTTCGGCCTCGCAAGCGGTCACCAGCTCATTGAGAGGCATGGGCACTCTCGCCGTAGTGCCAATCAGATCGTGGAGATCTTTCAAGCCTGCGCGCGCCAGCTCTCGATTGGCTTCGCTCTCGGCTGCATAAACCAGACTGAGCAGGCGCGCGCCAAGATCATCGTGCAAGTCACGCATGATGCGATTGCGTTCAACTTCCGCCCCCGCTTCGCGGGCACGTACGGCGCGAATCGCCTCCCCTGTCAGGTCGTACAACAAGCGGGCAATACGCACATCCTGTCGGGTGAACAAGCGCCCGCCGTTTGCTGGAAACTCGACGACAAGTCCCTTGTCATCACCGGGCAATGCCGGTAGCGCCAGACGCACGCCATCGGCGGATGCCGATACGCCATTCAAGCCGTCTCCATTCTGGCGCTGACTCAGCGGTGCAAAACTGTTCTGCAACAGCTGTGGCCAAGCGTGACGAATCTGCTCTTCCGTCTCAGCAGCAAAAAGCTTGTCCACAAGTTCGCGCAGGGCCGCGTCCAGCGGGACATACTCCCGCTCGCCCATCCTGCGCCATATCCATTGACGCAGTGGAAAGTAGAGCCAGCCAGAGAACGCCAAAGACAGGGTCAGAGCGTGCTCGCCAGCGAAGCCCAGTCCGAACACCAGAGCAAGGTCAAGCACGATCACCAGTGCGCCACCGGCAAACCACAACCAGGTCTTGAACCACCAGCGCTCAAGATCAAAGAGACGGTAGCGAAGCAGTCCCATCGCAATTCCCAGGTACAAGATGATGTAGGCGGAAAATCCCACCACCATCGGCACCAATGCTTCGCCTCCAAACGCCGGCGGAATGATCAGCAGGCCCATCAACAGGAAGCTGCCTGCGAATATTGCCAGGATGCACCACTTGATCGCGCCACGATCCAGTGGTCTGTTGCTCGAAGCGCGCCATTGCATCGCAGCAAAACCCAATCCAGCGAGGTAGCCCACAAACACCGGCAAATAGATCGTCGCGCGGGCACTGCCACCGATCTGCGCGATGTCCACGATCCACAGGAGCAGTGCCGAACCGAGAAGAACAAGCGGTACGTTGCTGCGCCCCAGCGACCGTGGGTAAACCCAGAACAGTCCGGCCAGACTGGCGCACACCATCAGGGTTGCACCATGCGTCAGAGAGGCCAGAACTTGAAAAAGTTGACCATCAATGGCCAGCTCCCGACCGCCATAGGCACCAATTGTGACGGTATTCACAAACACCGATGCACCGGAAAGCGCAAATAATTGTGTGCTGCGCTGGCCCGGTTGATAGATCCAGATACTCAGTGCGATCAACAGCGAAACGACGCCATAGAAGCTGTGCATACCGAAGTAGCTCAGTTGCCGAAACGGCGCACTGGCAACACCTAACTCGATCCTTTGCCCTGCGTCTGTCACTGCAGTAACCGGGCCACTCTTCAGCATGGTGTCAATGGCCTCCTGACGGGAGTAGAAGGCGCGCAAATCGGCGAAGGACATCAGGTCGGGATCTTCGACAATCAAATTTCCCGTCAGAGCAATTGCGTGTCCATCCTTTGCTTCGAAAGCAACCAGGACCATGCCTTCGACCAATCGGTCGAGGTTGGGGGAATTTTCTTGCAGCGACTCCACACGCAAGCCTTCTGGCTGCGTACTCGGGGAAAAACTAACACCCAACCAAGGCGCCGAGAGGACTGCATAGGCACCGGCCACACTGAGTGCGATTGCCAGAATGGCGACCAGCAGAAGCATCTTGCGTGGCGCCAGGCGTCCTCGGACATATGGGCGTGCTTCGCTTGCAATACGATTCGGCGCAATGGAGTTCATGGATTATCTCTGGAAAATCTGCTCAGCCCCTGTTGCGAGCCTAGCGAGAAATCCATCATTCCGTTGAGAACATCTGCACATCTGTGCGCGGCCCACATGTCATTTTCTTTGACTTAGAACTTCCGCGCTGATTTCCGCTCCTTTCCTGCACGGGCAACGCATATTGGCCACGGAGACTTTCGTTTTGCTTCGGCCAGAGCTTAGGCCGCACGCGCCAGATCTATGATCTCTCCCGCCCTTTCGTTGCTGCGAATCAACTCAATGCAGTAATCAATCAAGGGGCGCGCCAGCGGACATGTCAATTGCCCGTTCGCGTCATAGCGGCGCTCGCTGGGAATGGATTCGATAACTGGCAACTGATCGCATGCGCCAGCATAGGTACATTTCTGACAGGTACTTGCGCGCGCCATTCGATGTGCATCCATCGCGCGATGATCTGCACCGTTCATGAGCTTTCCGAACTCGGTCTGGAACAGATTTCCGATGCGGCCTTCTGCCAGATAGGAGTCACCATGGTTATACACCGCGCCGTCGGTTCCGACGATCAAGGCCCACTCGTAGGACTCTGTGGGCCGATAGTCACTCACCTTCTGACCCGCCAGATGGCGAACCGCCGCGGCGAGATGGTCGCTGATCGGCATCACCTTGATCTGAGTGGGCTGTGTGAGGTGCTCGTACGCAACTGCCTTCAGTGACTCCAGGGCCTGCTCGTGGGTGAGCATGAGAGGCGCGACGCGCGCCGGCGGCTCGATATGCGAGAAGATCGGCAGGATTCGGTAGTTGATGCCCAGGGCGTTGTAGAACCGATACGTCTCTAGAACGCGATCACGGTTGGCTGCATGCATGACGACGATCGCGCCAAAGGGCACCCCGGCATCAAGCAAACGCTGGAGATTATCCAGCACCCGCTCATCCATCGGATTGCCCTTTCGATTGACTCGCTGCTCGCCAAAAACATCGAACGAGACTCCCAGACTGATGTTCAATTCGCGAAGCAAATCCACCGTCTTGTCACTCAAACGCGTGAGATTGGTTTGCAGTGAGGTTGTGTAGCGCAATCCGGCTGGCTTCAGGTACAGATCCTGAAGCCGCCGGAATTCGCGCAGATACTCTGCTGGCAGCAGCAGCGGCTCGCCACCGTGGCAGATGAAACGTATTTCGGGCGCATCCGGACGCTCACGATAATGCTCCGCCAGGCCTTTTAGGAAAAACTCGATGCCCGACAGCGGCATTCGCTCCTTCTTGTGCAAATCCTCAAACTCGTAGCAGTAGGTACAACGCAGATTGCACAGCTTGGACAGCTTCATTACAAATTGCAGCGCCATCGGACACTCCCCGGTTTAGCCGCCGAACTTAAATTCCTTGGGCGACTTTTCAAACGTGTCACCAGGAATCTTTTGAATCTGCGGCTTCTGCACAGACGGGCCTTGCGCGTCCCTCAGCGAATCCCGCACGTTCGGGTTGGTCTGCTGCAACTTGGGCGCGTCGCCGCTGGCATCACGCAACCACTCTCCAAAAGGATCTGGATCGGGATCAGGGTTCACATGCTCGATCCAGATTGACTTGTCTCCAATGCCTTTGCCGCCAAGACTGCGAACGTCTTTGGACTTACCGCTGACCTGTTTGATACGAGTGCCGTTCGGAAAAAGATACGTGCCATCCGGCGCGACGGTTTTTCCGCCTTTGGCGTCAAACAATACGATCTTGTTGTTCTCGACAGCCACTCGTTTGGCATCGTACTGACGGACCAGATTGGACAGCGAATCACCCGACGCATGTGCCGAACTGATCAGCTGGCCTGCCAACAGATCCACAACGTGCGTTTCCAGACCGGACTGCTCCGCAGCGGTCAATCCTCCGGCCGCAGCAAGCACGCATATGACAACGGCTTTCTTATCAAACTTTTGACTCATCTTGGTTCTCCCTTGTGAAAGATGTTTTCTGGCTGAAACGGCTTACTTGCCAAAAATCTTGTCCATGAATCCTTTGACCTTCTCGTCCAGAACCTGATCGGTTTCCCAGTCAACGCGCTGATCGGCATGGTCTTGCTGGCGATCGATCTGACGATCCACTTTCTTTCCGAAAAGCCCGCCAATGGCATCGCCTATGCTTCCCAGGGCCGGCACCGCGGTGGGTTGCGCCGGCAACTCGAAGCGGCTCGCATCTGGTTCACCTGCTGATATCGCCGTAACGCGCATCTGATCGCCAAGTCGCAGAACACCCTTGTCGCCAATTTGCTGCGCAAGCGGATTCGATGGCGCGTTCGCCATGGATTGCGCCATGGCTGTCATGGCCCGCGTCAGTTCACGGGCGCGCGCATCACTGCTGAGGACAAGCTCGTCTGTGCGAATCGCGCCATTGGCATCGGAATAGGTCAGCAGCCACACCTCGCCGCGCACCCCAGCCACGGTCTCGACCCGCCCAGTATTCTTGAGGTCACTGACTGCACCGACCTCAGAAGTACCCACGCTGGCAAAACCCACGTTGGGGAGACTCTGAAGGTCCATCACATACGCCTGACCTTCCTGCACGCCGACGCTGTAGGCGCGGCCGTCGCGAACCAGCAAGTAACTGTCCTGCTGTTCAGGAATATTCATTCGCAGATATTTGCTGCCGCTATATTCCAACTGAACACTGGTCGTCTGGCCGCCAGCCGTGGACTGAATGCTCGCCTGTCCAGCCCAAGCTGCGCCGCCGAGTGCGGCCCCCAATACAACGACGATGGATCCCCAATGCTTCATGGCCCTTCCTCACGCACTTGCCCTGAATGAACTGCGCAGCTGCTCATGCACTGCGATTGAATGACAGCCAAGCTAAAGCCGTCGCCCTTGCGGCGGTAGACCACGAACCGGGGGGCCGAGGCAGACGCACCCCCCTCATTCAGGGGGAAGACGGGATGGGACCATTCAGGGTGGAACTCGCCGGACTGGCCTCGCCTGCTCTGGCAGTGGCATCAAAGCTATCAACGACATATGTCACTGGTGATCGACATCTGCGCCATTCCGGCTATCGATGGGATGTTCTAGTCCCGCGGCAATTGCTCTTTGCCCGTTACCACGAAACCAAGCACATAGGAGCACCGGATGAATCCAGTCCGTCCAAATTAGTCAGGATTGTTACTGGGCTTCCGGTGCGCTGCACGGCAGCGATCCCCTCATCTCGCACGAGCAAGTGCGAACACGAGAAAGTGAACGTTCCTTGGCCAATAAAAAAGGAGCTGAGCAACGCTCAACTCCTTGTTTATATTGGTGGATGGTACAGGGATTGAACCTGTGACCCCCGCCGTGTGAAGGCGATGCTCTACCGCTGAGCTAACCATCCATATCCGACGAATCGGGCGCGAATCTTAGTGATGCCACCTATGGTCCGTCAATTCTGCGCCCTGATGACATCAGGGCTTGCGGCCGAACATGCCCTTGCTGCGCATGAATAGGACCCGTTCACCATTCTGGTTGGTCATCTCGCATTCGCAGCTGACCACGCCGCGATCAGGTTTGCTTTTTGAAGGAATCAGCTCGAGCACCTTGTAGCGCGCATGCAGTTCATCGCCAGGTCGAACGGGGAGCAACCAGCGAATCTCATCAATACCGGGTGATCCCAGGCTTGCGGTTTGCTTGAGCAGGCCATCCACCATTAACCGCATCATCAGGCTGCAGGTATGCCAGCCGCTTGCGATCAGGCCGCCAAAGATGGATTTCTCTGCAGCCTCTTTGTCCACATGAAAAGACTGCGGATCAAACTTGTTTGCAAACTCGAGAACCTCTGACTCGCTCACCGTGCAACTTCCCAGTTCAATGACTTCACCGATCTCGAAGTCTTCAAAATATCTGAACGTCATTCAATTTCCTTCTTGTTCTTTCGCCGCGCACGAAAAAAGGCGCGCAATTGCTCTGCACATTGTACTTCCAGCACGCCACCGACCCACTCTGGCGCATGGTTCAGTTTTGGATTGGAGATCAGGTCATACACGGAGCGTACGGCCCCCGCCTTCTGATCCCATGCACCGAATATTACTCTCTGAACCCGGGCATGGATGATCGCGCCAGCACACATCGCACAAGGCTCCAGGGTGACGTACAGGCTGGTATCTGGCAGCCGATAATTCTTACCAGATGCAGCGGCCGCTCTTAGTGCCTTGATCTCAGCGTGGGCACTGGGATCATGCTCTGCAATGGGCCGGTTCCAACCTTCCCCGACGATCTGACCGTTTCGAATCAGGACGGCACCGACCGGCACCTCGCCCTCGTCGGCAGCACGCTGCGCCAGTGACAGCGCATGCCGCATCCACTGTTCGTCGGCTTCCTGCATCTGCTCAGCCTGCTGACAATCCCGCTCTGAGCGTCCAGGCACCAATGAGCAGAAAGCCAACGCCAGCGACAATCTGTAAAACTTTTGGATTGATGTGCTCGGCAATCAGAGTGCCCGCAAGGACGCCCATGCCGGCAGCTAGGACCAATGCGCTGGCCGATGCGGCAAACACGGTCCACTTGGAAGCCGGTTTGTCCGCCGCAAAGAGCAGAGTTGCAAGCTGGGTTTTGTCACCCAGCTCTGCAAGAAAGACAGTGCCGAAGACGGCGATAAATATTTTGAGGTCCATGGGATTTATTTGGTTTGCTTGTAGGCAACTCGGAGTGGCTGGCTATTCCACCTGACAGATCTTGCATGGGTCAGCTCGGAAACGATCAATGCGCTTTCAGCGTTCTGCGCCTTCAGATCCTTGCCGCGATGCTTTCGCCTCCAGAGCGCGGCAGACACACAGTAATCACACTCAATGCATCAACGGCACCGCGTTGGTCTGCTACTCCCACTCTATGGTTGCAGGCGGCTTGGAGGAGATGTCATAGGTCACGCGGGAGACACCGGAAATTTCGTTGCAGATGCGACGCGAACAGGTATCCAGCAATTCCCATGGCAGATGTGCACTGCGTGCGGTCATGAAATCGATGGTTTGTACGGCACGCAGCGCGATCACCGGCTCATAGCGGCGTCCGTCACCGGTGACGCCAACGCTCTTTACAGGCAGGAAAACAGCAAATGCCTGCGAGGTCTTTTCATACCAGCCGGCCTTGCGTAGTTCGGTAATGAAAATATCGTCTGCTTTGCGAAGAATGTCTGCCGAACTCTTGGTGACCTCACCCAGAATACGCACACCCAGGCCTGGTCCCGGGAAGGGATGACGATGCACCATCTCGCTGGGCAGCCCAAGTTCGACGCCAATGGCGCGAACTTCATCCTTGAAGAGTTCGCGCAGCGGCTCAACCAGTTTGAGGTTCATTTTTTCCGGCAGGCCACCCACGTTATGGTGACTCTTGATGACATGCGCCTTGCCGCTCTTCGACCCGGCGGACTCGATCACGTCTGGATAGATCGTGCCCTGTGCCAGATAGCGCACGTTGTCGATTTTGGAGGCTTCCTCGTCAAACACCTCGACGAACAAACGCCCGATCACCTTACGCTTGGCCTCCGGGTCGGTTACGCCCTTGAGCGCGTCAAGGAAGCGCGCTTCGGCATTGACCCGGATGACCCGCACGCCCAGATGCCGTGCGAACACCTGCATCACCTGATCGCCTTCATTGAGTCGCAGCAGACCCGTATCAACAAAGACGCAGGTCAGCTGCTTGCCAATGGCGCGGTGCAACAGGGCCGCTACCACCGATGAGTCCACGCCACCGGACAATCCCAGCAACACATGATCCTGACCGACTTGCGAACGAACTCGCTCGGCGGCGTCTTCGATGATGTTGTCCGGCGTCCAGGCATGCCCACAACCGCAGATTTCATGGACAAAACGCTCGTAGATGCGTTTTCCCTGTGTGGTGTGGGTCACTTCCGGATGAAACTGCAGCCCGTAGTAGTGGCGCTCTTCGCTTCCAATGCCTGCCACCGGCACGTCTTCGGTCGAAGCAATGACCTTGAAGCCTTCCGGCAGCTCGATCACACGGTCGCCATGGCTCATCCAGACATCGAGTAGACCGTGACCTTCGCTGTTGACCCGATCTTCAATATTGATCAGTAGGGTCGAGTGATTTCGCGCCCGAATCTCGGCATAGCCGAACTCCTTGTTGTCGGCCGCCTCAACCTTGCCTCCGAAGTGCGCTGCCATGGCCTGCATGCCATAGCAAATACCAAGTACGGGGACTTTCAAATTCCAGATGGCCTCGGCCACTCGAGGCGCATTGGCATCCAGGGTGGACTCGGGACCGCCCGACAAGATCACACCGCGAGGGGCAAACTCGGCAATATCAGCCGGATCGGCGTCCCAGGGAAACTGCTCGCAATACACGCCCAATTCACGCACGCGGCGCGCGATCAGCTGGGTGTACTGAGATCCAAAGTCGACTACGAGAATTCGATCGGCGTGAATATTCACGGCGCTGGCTGTCTGATGGGCGTCGGTCATTTTAAGGAATCTATGCGCAAATCGCGCAGGCAAATTTTTTGATTGAAGCAGGATTTCTGCTCAGGCTTGTGCTGCAGTCGAGCTGCCAAGGGGCTCAATCAGCATGGCATCGCCATAACTGAAGAATCGGTAGCGCCGGGCCACCGCATGAGCATAAGCCGCCATCACGCGCTCATGTCCGCCAAAAGCACAGACCAGCATCATCAGGGTGCTCTGTGGCAGATGGAAATTGGTCATCAGCAGGTCCACGGCGCGAAAAGCAACGCCCGGCGTAATGAAGATACGCGTCTCGCCATCTCCGGTGCGTAGTTGGCCGTCAGCCTGCACAGCCGATTCCAGGGCTCGAACGCTGGTCGTGCCCACCGCCACGATGCGCCCGCCTCGCCGTCGAGTCTCTGCGAAGCGCTGCGCAAGCTCCTGACTAATGGAATAACGCTCCGCATGCATCTGGTGGGACTCAATATTTTCCACCCGCACCGGCTGGAAGGTCCCCGCCCCCACATGCAAGGTCAAAGTCGCCCGCTCTATGCCGGCGGCGTCCAGACGAGCAAGCAGAGCCTGATCAAAATGCAGGCCTGCCGTTGGCGCCGCCACCGCGCCAGGCGCTCTGGCAAACACGGTCTGGTAGCGATCAGCGTCCTCGTCTTGCGGCGTATGGCGAATATAAGGGGGAAGTGGCAGTTGCCCCGCCCGCGCCATCAGATCGAGCCAGTTTCCGGTCTCGGCCAGACATAGGTGAAAAAACTCCCCCGATCGGCCAAGAACCTTCACCGGCGCAGCCTCCCCGTGGATGGAGATCGTGCTGCCCGCCACCGGCTTCTTGGAGACGCCGAGCTGCACCAGCGCTTCTGTTTCGCTGAGCACGCGCTCGACCAGAATCTCAATTTTTCCGCCCGTGAGCTTGGTGCCGAACAAGCGCGCCTTGACGACCTGGGTGTCATTGAAAACAAGCAGGTCACCTGGCTGCAGCAGACCGGGCAAATCGGAAACGCTGCGATCCCAGAGATCCTTGCCCAAATGGAGCAGTCGACTCTGCGATCGTTTGGCAGCAGGTTGCTGCGCAATAAGCTCTTTTGGCAGCGAGTAGTCGAAATCGTCAATTTTCATCCGGCGCGCATTGTTCCCGAACGCCGCCGCTGCGTCATCAACGGATGTTGATTCGGATTCGGGAACTTAATCGGCCCATGGTTCGTTTACGCATTACGATATGACTCATGCGTCAGTTTTAGGCACTGGAAATGATCAAGGACCCGAAGCACAAGACAGAAGATCGCCGTACGCAGAAGCGACGCTTTACCGATCGTTGGCCCATGCAGCGGTGGGTTCTCGCGGTCTTTGCACTCAGCGTTGCCCTGCAAGCGCTAAACAACCAGCGAATGGCGGCCGTCATGCTCCTGGCGGGTTTAATCGTATGGCTGTTTGATCTTTGGCAAATCCGGCGCGACAAGCGTCGCTGAACATTCATGAAGCTTACGACTTGGCAAAACTCACGTGCAGGGTACAATCCGCGCCCTCGTTTTGTTGGCTAGCATGAGCACGGCACGACGCCGGGCCTGGGTGGCGGAATCGGTAGACGCAGGGGATTCAAAATCCCCCGATGGAAACATCGTGAGAGTTCGAGTCTCTCCCTAGGCACCATCACGACGTTGATATTGCTCATATTGTTCTGATTATGCGTAAGATTTTGCGTAATCAGCGACTCCGCGTAACCCCGCCCAAGACGACCTCTGCCAGTATCGTCCCTCGCGCTGAGCGGCCCGCAACGCTATGGCTGTCGTTCGATATGCCGGCCCTTTGCGCAGAAAAACCCCAGATATAGACTCCCGTCAGAGCTTCAATGCTGACGCTAAAGAATGAGCGGGCACCCCTCCCGGCTCACAAAAAACTATCGGAGTGAGACAACCATGAGAACCAGACCTTCACAGGCATTTGCTTTTGCTGTCGGCTGCGTATTCGCGACATCGGCAAACGCCAATACACTTCCTCAGAATCCAAGCGGCAGCCATGTCGATTTCTACTTCACAAATCTGGATTTCGAAGTCGAAACCTCGGGTTTCAAGGAGAGTATCGACGGCAACGGCTACGGCCTAGACTTCTGGTTTGGCAACGGAATTGGTCTATTCACAGCCGAAATCCAGACCAATCAGCTCGACGGCAATGTACAGGGCAATGCAGTAGATGCTGACGCGCGCACACTCAGGGCGGGCATGGGGTATCGATTCGTCAACCAGCCGGCTCAGGGCGCCTGGATACGCGCTGAGTACGTCCAGTTTGATGGTGATATCGATGTGCAGGGGTTTGGCTCGGCCAGCGACAAACAAGACGGTTACGCCGTGCACGCTGGCGGAATGTTGGGCCGCGGCATGGTCCGCGGCTACGGCGAGATTGGCTTTGCTGATTTGGATGATATTGACGGCTACGAGTACACCGTCGGCATCAATATTCAGCCCGGAACCGTAGGTGGCTTTCTGGAGTTTCGCGGTAGTCAGCTCGAAACGGACGAGTTCGACATTGACGAAAGTTTCAGCGATGTTCGCATAGGCGTCCGCGTCGCCTTCTGATGATCCAAAGTCAGCTCGCGAGCCTGGGATGCCGACGTCTGATACCTGCTGGCAGCCCAGGCTGACATTTGCACCGGCCTAGCACCCTGGTGCGCCAAGCGGCTAAGCCATACGCGTCCAGACCAGACACCGATTATTGGCGGGCATGTGGTGGTGATCCTGCAGTTCGAATCCAGCAGCCTGCGCCAGAGCCTCGACCGCTTCGAAATCCCGGATACCACGCACAGGGTCGTCTGACTTGAGTCGGGCGTCGAAGGCGGCATTACTGTCGCTGGTGTGCGCCCCCTCAAACTTGAACGGTCCGTAAACGACCAGGCTTGCCTGTGGCGCCAGGACTTCTGGCAATCGCGCGAAAAGCTGCTGCACCTCCTCCCAAGCCATGATGTGCAAGGTATTAGCCGTGAATACGCCGTCGAATCGGGAACTTGGCCATATCGGCTGATTGACGTCCAATTCGATGGGTTCGGGCATGTTGGGTCGCTGTGCATGTGCCCGCCAGCTTCGGATCCCGGGCAGATTCTCTGCCCGATCCGAACACTGCCAGCGCAGATGCGGAAGGGCCTCCGAGAAGTAACAAGCATGCTGCCCGGTACCGCTGCCGATCTCGAGCACATTCTGGCGCGCCGCAAATGCACGCTTGAGAATTTGCTCAATCGGAGCGCGATTACGCTCGCTACTGGGCGAAAAGGGCCGATCCATGATTCTCGTTTGCCTCTGGTGAACACGGCCGCTGGACTGCAAAGATGGGCCAAATATGGCCGTCAACTGTGGTTTCTCCCTGCGGGGTATACGCCGCGACTTGAGGCCAGCCTCTTGCAGGGTAATGATTACGGCATCAATCGCCAATGCGCGTAAGCTTCTAGCGCGCTCAATCAACGGAAAAAATGGACGTCAATTTCTGCAACGCCTGCGGCAAACCCGTAGAGCACCGAGTGCCCGATGGCGACAACCTGCCCCGGCACATCTGCCCGGCTTGCGGCCACATTCAGTACTTCAACCCGCGCATGATCGTGGGCTGTATTCCAGAGTGGGAAGATGGCCGCATCCTGATGTGCAAGCGCAACATCGAGCCGCGACTTGGGCTATGGACGTTCCCGGCCGGGTTTCTGGAGCTTGGCGAAACCAGTGCACAGGGCGCCGCTCGCGAAGCTCGCGAAGAATCCCTAGCGGAAGTTGAAGTGGGCGAACTACTGGCCGTCATCAACGTGCCCTACGTCTCGCAGGTCTATCTCGTACACCGCGCGAAGATGTTGTCGGAGCATCACGGTCCGACGCCCGAAAGCAGCGAAACCTGCCTGATGAGCGAAGAAGAAATTCCCTGGAAGGACATCGCCTTTCCGACCATTTTTCATAGCCTCGAATATTTCTTCGAGGATCGCGCGGCAGGTCAGCAGCAGATTCACTCGCTGGACCTGCATTACAAGCCGCGCAGGCACCGACGCCAGGAATCCGATGCTGCCCAGAATCCACAGACCTGAGCGCTGCTGAAACATGGCCGAGCATGTCGTCAGGTTCGAACAGTTTTTCGCGGCCCCGCCAGAGGCTGTTTTTGCCTGGCTCGCGGAACACGAGAACGTAGGCAAACTGTTTCCCGGCCGAACCCGCCGAATTCAGGACGCGCCGGAAGGTAATCCCGTCAACGGTATTGGCTCTGCCCGGGAAATCCGCCTGCCCTTGATGAGCATCGTGGAAACCATCACCCGTTTCGAGCCGCCAAGCTTGATTGAGTATCGCGTCACGCGAGGCTGGCCCATTCATAACCATGTGGGGCGCATCAGACTCGAAGCCGATTCTGGCGGCACCCAACTCGAATACCTGATTGAGTTTGATTCCCGCCTGCCATTTGCTGGCGCCCTGCTCGCCACGTCCCTTTGCCGGTACTGGCGACGCGGCATCCACAAGGCCATTGAAGACATCAGCGCCCACGCGCCCACACCTCACCCTTCCGCATGAGCATTCTTAAATCTCTACTGATCGTTGCCGTACTCGCGTTGTTGGGTGCGGCCCTGCTGTACGTCGTTGCACCGGGAACATTCGTCGATCTCGCCATCAGCGCCGAACGCCGAGCCGCTGGCCTGGAAAAGCATGAAGTCGAGATTCCCGGCTTTACCGTGCAGTATCTGGACAGCGAAGGGACCGGCGCTCCGCTGTTGCTGCTTCATGGATTCGGTGCAGACAAGGACAACTGGACGCGTGTTTCGAGAAGTCTGCACAAGCACTACCGGGTCATTGCACCGGACCTGCCCGGCTACGGCGAAAGCGATGGCCCGACTGACGTGCCCTACACCATTGCTTCACAGGTGGAACGAGTCCGCGCATTTGTCACTGCACTGGGCCTGACCCATGTCCATATCGGCGGTAATTCCATGGGTGGCGCCATTTCTGCCGCCTACGCTGCGGCATACCCCAATGAGGTAGGCAGCCTGTGGCTGCTGGCGCCGGCTGGAGTTGGCAGCGCTCCGACCAGTGAGCTTGGACATCTGCTGGAAGCCTCGGATGGACGCAATCCGCTGATTGCAGAAACACCAGAAGAATTTGACGCGCTCATTCACTTCGCAATGGAAAAGCCGCCCTACATGCCGGCGGCGGTAATCAGGGTATTGTCTGACCGCGCAATCGCCGCGCAGCCGCTTCGAAATCAGCAGTTCAAAGACATCATCAGTGAAGGTCTGACACTGGAGCCGCTCATTTCGGATCTACCCATTCCGACGCATATTCTCTGGGGAGATTCGGACCGGCTGCTGCATGTCGGTGGCGCCGATGTGCTCGCACGCATCTTGCCCAATGCCAGCAAGACGATAATGAAAGATATTGGGCATCTGCCCATGATGGAGGCGCCAGAGCTGTCGGCTGAAGACTATCTGCGCTTCCGCCAGACACTGAGCGCGACTTAACAAGCACATGCCTTTTAGGACGCTTCAATCACCATGATCTTGCGCCACTGGCTGCGTCTGTACCTGCCACTGGCCTTGATCGTGGCATTGATCTTTCTGGGATACGCGCGCGTTCAGGCCCTGCAGGAAAACGAGCTGCGAATCAATCGCGACAGAACCACCCTGCAACTTGCCAGTGAAAGCCTCTCACAAGAGTTGACGTCCTCGGCCCACGATCTGGGCGTCATCGCGCGCACGCCGGCCGTGCTGGGATACATAGAGACGCCCTCAGCTGAGTTTCGCGGCTACGTCGAGTCCATCATGTCTGCCTTTACAAAGCAGAAATGGGAATACAGACAGATTCGCTTACTGGATGCCAATGGCCTTGAACTGATCCGGGTTGACCGCACGTCAGAAGGGCCCGTCGTCGTGCCCACTTCGCGATTGCAGGATAAATCCCAGCGCGACTACTTCACCACTGCCATCGCATTGCGGCCCGGGGTCATGCACGCCTCCCGGTTTGATCTGAATGTTGAGTTTGGCGTGATCGAAAAGCCCATCAATCCGACCCTACGACTGTCGATGCGCCTGCAATCGAACAGTGGGAAGGCATATGTTCTGGTCGCGAATCTTCGTGGCAACGTTTTGCTCAAGGGTCTGACCACCATATTCGCAGCCAACGACGGTGAGTCCTGGATGCTGGATGAGGCAGGTTACTGGCTGATACACCCGGACAGAACCGTCCCCTGGGGCGCACAGCTCAATCCGCAGAATCGCGTCCAGAATAAACATCCCGAGATCGCCAGGCATCTGGGCACCGAACCGGCGCCATTCACCGTAGGAACGCGTGAGTACCTGACCCAGCGCTTTCGCCCGCTCCAGGACCTGGTCGATAATGGCTATTTCGAAGAATCCCCGGCATTTGATCTGGTGATCAGCCATCACCGCGCAGGGATTCAGATCGCGCTAGGTCGCTATCTCATTGGGTTGTTTGTTTTGATACTGATTGCCCTTGGATTGGGCTGCGCAATTGTGGTGAGCCTTCGCGAACGCAGTGCAATCGCAGAGAGAGAACGGCAGAGCCTGCTCGAAAGCAACGCCCGCGATAACGCAGAACGCGCGTGGATACGTGATCGCATTTATCAGCTCAGCCTGAAGCTATCTGCTGCGCGGAGCGCCGAGCAGTTGGGGGCGATGGCACTTGAAGAAATTGCGCCCCACGTGAACCTGGCTGCGGCTTGTATCTACGTTGTTCGCAACCGACGCTCCAGTCTGATTGCCGGCTACGGCCTGACCCAGACCGACTCACATCGGGAATTCGGCCTCGGCGAAGGGCTTATCGGCGAAGTTGCGCGCACCGGCGTGGAACGGCGGATGACACCGCCGCCCCAAGGTTATCTCGATATTTCCGCTGGATTAGGGCAAGTGCCGGCCGCTGAATTGCGAGTCTTGCCGCTGACGATGCACGGTCGAACCGTGGCCGTTATTGAACTTGCGCTGACATCACAACTCAATCAGAGACAGGAAGAGTTTCTGAAACAGATGCTGCCCCTGCTGGCACTAGATCTGGACGGATTTCATCGCTCGCGCAGATCTGAAGCCTAAAGGCCCGATCCCCGCCGGCGGTTCATTTTGAGAGGCTACAATTTATGCCTCGCAAACACGGAAAGATGGTTATGGCCAGGCTGCTGAAGATTTTACTGATCACTGTTGTTGCGCTTGTGATTGTCGTATTCGGAGGCTTGGCGATCGCTGCCAAGTTCATCGACCCCAATGACTACCGCGGAAAAATCACCGAACTGGTCAAAAAGCAGACCGGGCGCGATCTGAGCCTGGGCAATATCGAGCTCAGCATTTTTCCGTGGCTCAATGTTCAACTCGACGATGTCAGCTTCAGCAATGCCCCCGGTTTTGGCTCACAACCGATGGCGCGCATCGACAACGCAGCCGTTGGCGTCCAGTTGATGCCCTTGCTGCTCGATCGCAAGGTGGAAGTCAGCACCGTCACCCTGAATGGGCTTGACCTCGATCTGGCAGTCGACGCCAATGGCGTCACCAACTGGGATGATCTGATCAAGGCTTCCGAAGCAGAAAAGCCCGCAGATCCTGATGCCGATAAAGGCAAGTCGGTGGACCTTGAAAGCATCGACATTGCCGGCGTCGCCCTTAAAGACGCCAACATCCGCTATCGCGATGCGCAAACCGGTCAGGCTTATCGCATCGAGAAGCTCAATCTGGACACGGGCGCCCTGCAACCGGGCAAGTCGATTGATATCGAGGCCTCGCTCTCTGCCATCGCGGAAGCTCAGAAAATGTCCGGCGACCTGACGCTGTCAGCTACCGTGCTGGCCGACATGGTGGCGCAGAAGGCCAGCATCAGTGATCTATCACTGGCAGTGACGACCCAGGGCGATGGCATGAATGCCAGCGCCAAACTCGAAGGCAATGTCGCGGCCAATCTGGGAACGCAGCTGGTGGATGTCTCGGACCTCAAGCTGGACTTCGACACCCAAATGGCGGACTTGTCGGCCAAGGGCACGCTCACAGGCAAGCTCAAGGCGGCGCTCGCTGAGCAGCAGTTTGAAGTGGCGGGACTCAAGCTGGACGCCGACGCCTCAGGTGATGCCATTCCCGGCGGCGCCCAGGAGCTCGCGCTCAGCGGCAACGCGCTCTACAACGGCAGTCAGGGCACGCTCAAATTCAATGACGGCAAGATCAGGGCGGCAGGTCTGAACGTGAGCACCTCGATCACCGGACAAGGCCTCAACGGCGACAACCCTCGCCTTTCCGGGCCAATCGACGTGGCCTCGTTCAGCCCCCGTGATTTGCTCAAGACCTTGGGACAGGACGATATCAAGACCAGCGACGCCAGCGTGCTGAGCAAAGCCAGCCTTTCGACACGCTACAGCGGCAGCTTCAATTCCGCGCGATTCGAAGACCTCAAGCTGAGTCTGGACGACACAAACGTCACGGGCGCCTTTGCAGTCCGCGATTTCAAGACCCAGGCACTGGAATTTGCGCTCAAGGCTGATCAGTTGAACGCAGACCGATACACCACAGCGGACGAAAGCAAGCCGGCGGAAAAGCCGAGCAAGTCCGGCAGCAAGGAACTTAACAAGACCGAGATTCCGGTCAAGGCACTGGAAGGACTCAATGCCAGCGGCACCCTCGACGTAGGCGAACTCAAACTCAAGGGAGCAACACTCAAGGATGTAAGGCTGCGTGTTGATGGCCCCAAAAATGCGCCCAAGGTGGTGAAGCTCGACGCCAAGGCTTACGGCGGGCAGATTTCCACCAGTTCCAAGATTGCCCCAGGCGGCACGCCGAGCTATTCACTCAATACGTCGCTGTCGACCATGCAGATGGCGCCCATGCTGCAAAATTTCATGGGAAAGGATTTTTTATCCGGACTGGGCACCATCAAACTGGATTTGAATTCTGGCGGCACGACGGTTGGCGATGCACGCCGAAATCTGAATGGCGACGTTGCGCTCAACTTTGAAAACGGTGCCGTCAAAGGCTTCAATCTTGGCCAGATCGTGCGCCAAGGTCAGGCCGCACTGCGCGGCGAATCCTTCAATGCCGGTGAGGCCAAGGAAACCGATTTCAGCAGCATCGGGTTCGCAGCGAAAATCGTCAATGGCGTTCTCAAATCAGACCAGCTCAATGCACAAAGCCCCCTGTTTCGCTTGGCCGGTAGCGGCGAGATCGATCTGGTCAACGAAACCATCAACTACCTGGCCTCGCCCACCGTCGTGGGCAGTTCCAAGGGGCAAGGCGGCAAAGGTCTGGAGGAACTGGCAGGCCTGACGATTCCCATCAAGCTGACGGGCAGCCTGTATTCACCCAGCTACAAGCTGGATCTGAAGTCGGCGCTGCAACAGAAAGCCGGTCAGGAGCTCAAGGACAAGGTGGCAGAGAAGCTGCTGGGCAAGACTGGACTCGGCGACGGTGCCGATGGCGAAGAGGCCACGCCCATCACGCAAGAAGATCTCAAAGCCAAGGCCGCAGAGAAGCTCAACAAGGAACTGGGGCGTGGATTGAACAAACTGTTTGGCGGCGGCAAGAAGGCCGAGCCTGAACCCGAAGCTGAAGCCGCACCTGCAGAACAATAACCCGCATGTCCGCGCCTGGTCGCGCTGACTGATTGCGGATGAGCGGTCTTCGATGTCGCTACTGCCCAGTGGTGAGTGTGCTGGCGCTGGGCTTTATGGCCTCAACATGGGCCTACGAAATCAGCACGATCCGTGTCGGCCATGAGCAGCATCGCTATCAGATTCACATGGACGTGATCATCGACGCGGATGCGCATACCGTCTATCAATTGTTCTCTGACGTTAGGCATCTGACAGAAATCAATTCGGCGGTGGTTCAGGTGAAGGTTCTGGGCCCGGATACCGCACAACGCAAGCGGGTACAGACGCAGGTTCGCGGATGCGTGAGCTTCTTCTGCAGGACACTCGATCAAGTGCAAGACATGCGCTTCACCACGTACACCCATGATCGGGGCGGGGCCGTCAGCGCATCGGTCATTCCTGCGCTCAGCGATTTCCGGTACGGACAGGCGGCATGGCTGTTCACGAGCTGTGCAGGCAAGACCTGCCTGCGCTTTGATGCTGCTCTTGAACCCGATTTCTGGGTGCCACCATTGATTGGCCCCTGGCTGATTCAACGCAAGATGCGCGAAGAGGCCAGGCAAACCAGTGCCGGTCTGGAAGCTTTGGCGCAGAAGCATCAAGCTGGCCAATGAGCCGCATCACATCCAGTTTCTCTTCGCGCCTGCTCGACTGGCATCAGACGCATGGCCGTCACAACCTTCCCTGGCAGCTGCCCCGTTCGCCCTACCGCGTCTGGGTGAGCGAGATCATGTTGCAACAAACCCAGGTGGCCACGGTCATCCCCTACTTTGAGCGCTTCATGCAGCGCTTCGGGGATGTCGCGACGTTGGCGCAGGCCTCACTGGATGAGGTCCTCCAACACTGGGCAGGGCTTGGCTATTACGCGCGAGGGCGAAACCTTCACCGTGCGGCCATCGAGATGCACACACATCATCGTTCGCAGATCCCTTCCAATTTTGAAGACCTGATTCGCTTGCCTGGCATCGGCCGATCCACTGCCGGCGCCATTCTTGCGCAGGCCTTCGATCAGCGCTTTGCCATTCTCGACGGCAATGTGCGCCGCGTTCTGGCACGTCATGCCGCAGAAGAAGGCTGGCCCGGAAAACCCCTTGTACAGACGCGCCTGTGGGCGCAGGCCGAAGCGCGGCTTCCGAATGCGCGGTACGCCGACTACACCCAGTCGCTCATGGATCTGGGCAGCCTGCTATGCACCGCGCGCGCACCACGATGCAATGAATGCCCCGTCGCCGAAGACTGCATCGCACGCCAGCAAGGACTCACCGCGCAACTACCGACGCCCAAGCCGCGCAAAGCGCGCCCACTGCGCCATAGCTGGGCGCTGATCGTGCAAGACGACGCAGGCCATGTTCTGGTCGAAAAGCGGCCTCCTGCAGGCATATGGGGCGCTTTGTGGTCGCTCCCGCTGAGCATCAGAGACGAAACCCCACAAAGCCTGGCGCAGCGCTACGTCGGCGATGAGCAGCATCTGGCCTACTGGCCGCCAGTTCGCCACGCTTTCACGCACTTCGAGCTGGAATTGGGCATTTGCATCTGCAAGCTGACAGCAGATTCAAACGCGCAATCTGCGCGGGAATCAGCCGACTCGCAGTGGCTGGACCTGCACAAACCTGAGCTCTGGCCCGGAATGCCCGCGCCATTGCGTAAACTGTTGGAACGGGCTCGCCAAGCAAGCAATCAGGCAGCCACACCATCAAACCTCAATACCGGCAAGTCAACATGTCCCGAACCGTCCAATGCATCAAGCTCGGCAAAGAAGCCGAAGGCCTCGAGCGACCGCCCTATCCCGGCGATCTCGGCAAACGAATCTTTGAAAATGTCTCGCAAGAAGCCTGGCAGGGCTGGCTCCAGCATCAAACGCGCCTGATCAATGAATATCGGCTGACCCTCTCCGAAGCCAAAGCGCGAAAATTCCTCAGCGAAGAAATGGAAAAATACTTTTTCGGAGGCGGAGAATTGGCGCAAACCAGCTATGTTCCCCCCAAGAATGCAGGGGTTCCTTGACACTCCTTCGAGCCGCCGGTTTAATGCGCGACCCTCTTGTGACGCATCAGCGCTCTGAGGTATCAAAATAAGTAGAAATGGCCGGGTAGCTCAGTCGGTAGAGCAGAGGATTGAAAATCCTCGTGTCGGCGGTTCGATTCCGTCCCCGGCCACCATTGCATCAATGACTTACGGCATTCTCAGGTAAAGGCAAGTTTGACCTTGTGTAATTCCTGTGTAACTGAGCCGAGATTTACAGGTCACAATGTAGTCAGGGGAACTGATGCAAGGTGACTCAATTCGGTGATCAACGGCCCTCCGCTCGCCCAAAGACTGTGGCTTGTATCCCCAGCGATGACCGCGATCACGAGGCCGTCATCGCTAATCAGTGGTCCGCCGCTGGCTCCAGCCGAAACGCCCGCGTTGGAGCTCAGGTATCTGAGTCCACTGATCGCGCTCAACTGAGTGACTACCCCGTTACTTGAATACAGGTGATCTCCCGGCTTTATTTCAGGGAACCCAAAAGCACGGATTCTGTCCCCGACACTTGGTGAGGAGACGCTAGCCTTTAGTGCACCTAATGGGTTCTGGCCGCACTTAAAAGTAGCCAGGTCCCCATGTGAAAAGCGCCGCGCGTGAGTAATTGGCTTTCTATTGCCGAGATTATTTGCAGGCGCTATTTCCCACCTTTGGACTGAGAATCCAGCTTTCGTTACTGAATCGAACACGTGATTAGAAGTTACGAACCCAACCTCTTTGAGGTAGAAGGCAGTTCCGTTTGATACGTCAGTCCCTGACGGCCCCACCATAAAGATCGCCCAGACGCACGATTCCATGAGTTCATGGGGAACAGCCCTACCAAATACCTCGACACCGTGCGGGTAGCTTCCCAATACCTGTTGCGCTTGGAGTCGAAGCTTTGCCGTAAGTGGGTCGTCCTTACCACGGACCATCGACATGAAGGCTAATCGCCCCTCGATATTCCTGACTATCGACGGCGACGGACCGAGTCTGTTCACGTTATCGAATTGCTTTTCAAATCGCGTCTGTGCGATCGATTTACCATTCCTGCGAACATCACAGATACTTGCCCGTATTGATCTCACATAACTTCTGGGGACGTTCACCCGACTACCCACAATAAGCCCAGTCACTTCCTGACGTTCGTTCCGGAACGCAAGGCGTGACTTAGTGCCATTGATTGTGAACATGTGATGAGAAATGAGTGCCAGCAGTTCGCGTCCGAGTTCAAGCCCCCTGCTCCCGCCACTCACCCAACTGCCCACCAAAGCCTCGGGAGGCTCTCCCTGTTGCGCCGAAAACGTAATATCGTCCGCATAACGGCTGTACCGGCAAGAGTTGCGTTTGGCAAGCCGCTGAAGATCTCGATCAAGCCCACGACAGACCAAATTTGACAGGATTGGAGAGGTCGGCGCTCCCTGCGGAAGAACGCCTTGGTGACAACAAGCCTGCGCCAATAAGGTAGCGACTGGATCCGGAAACCAAAAAGGTCTATTCGCAAACAGTCCACGAATTCGCCCAAAGTGAATGCTCGGGAAAAAGTCACGAAGGTCAATATTCAGGAGCCATTGTGAATTCAGATGCTCTCGCGCATTCGTCACAATGCTGCGGTCCTTGGAGAAGCCATGGCAACCCTCCTTTGGGACAACCATTCCAGAAACACATCTCAGGACCTTCTGCTGAATATGCAACACCTTCTCGGGAGGAGCGAAAATATTCCGTGTTCCCCCAGCAGCCTTCCTTAAAGCGAAATGCCTGTACGTCGGACGAGCCCTAGCATAGAGATTGAAACGTAGCTGTTTCTCCGAAACCTCAAAGAACTCCGCCAAAGCAACAATTGACCGAATTTTTTTGAATTGAGTGATTTCGGCCGTCGACACCTTTAGCACGACGTACTTCCTTCAATAGTGCTCGCCCGCGCCCCGACTTTCTCTTTGCCGAAGCATCCAGGTAGCACTAGGCACCGGGAGTAGCGGCTTCTGGTGCAATCCAGAAGACCTTGATAACCACTGGCCGCGGTAACTACAGCCTCAGGTAAATCGAGGGCGGACGAGCTATTTGAGTCTACTTTTGACATAGAGATTACGCAATTGAGGGCTAACTCACATCCGACTCATCTGCCGCGTACAAATGCCTCTGAAACCCGACAAACACCTCCCTGATCTCGGAAGGCTTGCCAAGGTCTGCCGAGGCATCTGCAAGTGAATCCCCGTAGCGAATGCGCAGCAGTGGAGCAAGTTTCTCGGAATCCAGTTCCTGCACCCCCTGATGGACGTAATGGGCGAGCACGAACTCCACGAATGCTCTTTGCTTGTCAGTAAAGCTCGCCTGCGTTGCGATCTTAGCCCGGTCGGCCCTTTCCTGACGGGTTTCTGGAGCAAGCGCATAGCCCACGTAGGCGAGCACATCGAACAGGTCGCTGTGCTCGGCATCAATGATCTTCTGCATCTCGCGTAATTGGTCAACACCAAAGCCTTTCTCTGCCAGCCCCTCCAGCAGCTTCCGTCGCGTTCCGGGGTCGCTCCATAGGACGCGCAATTCTTCTTCGTCCTTGAAGAATTCCGGAAAAGAGCCATACATGGAGGCTAGGAACTGCTGCGCCGACATTGGCGTGCCGTCCGGGTGCCAGAAGCTGGTCGCCATCATGTGCTGGATCTGGCGGGCTTTGCCGTCTGCCAGCTTTACTTTCACCTTCTGCCTCTTCTCGCAGGCACAGGGATCTTGTTCGCATTTCTTGCACGGCCCCGGGGGACATTCGCAGGGCTGCTGACCGCAGACGGCGCACTCTGGCGGCGTTTCCTTCTCACATTCGCATGGATAACAGCCACATTTCTTGCACGTATCTGGCTCTATCGGCTCGCCGTCCCACTCCGGATCATTGAAGTGTTCGTGGGCGCGGACAAAGTCGTAGATGGTGAAATAGTCCTTGCCATCATAGAGACGGGTGCCGCGTCCGATGATCTGCTTGAACTCGATCATGGAATTCACCGGCCGCAGCAGAATAATATTGCGGATGTTCCGGGCATCCACACCGGTTGACAGTTTCTGCGATGTAGTCAGGACAGTGGGAATGGTCTTCTCGTTGTCCTGAAACTCGCGCAGGTGCTGATCGCCGCGGGCTCCCTCGTCCGCCGTAACACGCTCGCAATAGCCTGGATCGCGGCTGGTCTTGATCTGATTGATGAAGTCGCGCACCAGCAGCGCGTGCTTTTGGGTGGCGCAAAAAACCAGCGTTTTCTGCTTTTGGTCGATCTGTTCCATGAAGATGCGGACACGCTTTTTCTCGCGCTCAGGGATCTCAATGATCTTGTTGAAGTCTTTCTCTTCGTATCGCTTGCCCTGTTCGATCTGGCCTTCAATCACCTCGTCGTCAGACGTGTAGACGTAGTCATCCAGCGTAGTGGCGATCTGCCGCACCCGGAACGGGGTTAGAAAACCGTCGTTGATGCCTTCCTTGAGCGAGTAGACAAACACCGGCTCGCCAAAATAGGCATAGGTATCGACGTTGTCCTTGCGCTTGGGCGTGGCGGTCAGGCCAAGATGCACAGCGGGCGAAAAATAATTGAGGATGTCGCGCCAATTGCTCTCATCTCTTGCGCCGCCCCGGTGGCACTCGTCGATGATGATGAAGTCGAAGAAATCTGGCGGGTAGTCGCCAAAGTACGGAGACGGTTCGCCATTCTTTGGCGGCCCGCTCATAAAGGTCTGAAAGATGGTGAAGAAGACATTGCCGTTAGTCGGCACCCTGCCTTTCTTGCGGATGCTGTCCGGCGCTATCCGCACCAACGCGTCATCGTCGAATGCGGCGAACGAAGTGAAGTCATTGAAGGCTTGCGTCGCCAGTGTGTTGCGATCTGCCAGAAACAGAATGCGTGGCCGGCGCTGTGCGTCGCGTTTGAGATTCCAGCGCGCCTCGTGCAGCTTCCACGCAACCTGAAAAGCAATCGAAGTCTTGCCGGTGCCGGTGGCCAGGGTGAGTAGAACACGGTCTTTCTCATTGGCAATCTGCTCAAGCACCCTGTTGACTGCCAGCTCCTGATAAAAGCGGATGAGCCAGCCGCCGCCCTTGTCCGAGAACGGCACGGCAACAAAACGGTCTCGCCATTCATTGGTCTTGGCAAAGTTGCGGTCCCATAACTCCTGCGGCGTGGGATAGGCCGCGACCACGCCTTCGTGGCCGCTCTGCATATCGCAGCCGTAAAGACCCTGCCCGTTGGTGCAGTAGGTAAACCGCAGTTTCAGCTTGGCCGCGTAGTCCTTGGCCTGCCCGAGCCCTTCGGTCAGCGCTTTGTCCCAGGCTTTGGCTTCCAACACCGCCAGCTTGGTATTGCGGTATTCAAGGACGTAATCCGCTATCAGCGGCTTGGCGCGTTTGCCGGTGCCGTCCAGGCGTCCAAGCGTGATGGGGTATTCACGCCGGATGCGGCTGCCTTCGACCACGCCCCAGCCAGCGGCCTTGAGCGCAGTATCTACATGCTCAGCGCGAGTTTCAGCCTCGTTCACGGCCAGTCATTCCCCGTTGTTCTCGGAGAATATAAGCCATTGATTCGTTGGGGGTGAAGCCTGTTTCCAGGAACACTACCCGGTGCGCCGCTACTTGGCGGGCTGGGCTTGTGGGTTCAGCAGGCGATTCTGGCGTTCGGTGGCTTTCTCAAGCACCTCGCCATAGACCCGCTTTTTCTCACGCGCAGAAGCGTTCCGGATGAAATCCGAGAAGGACGTGGATGGAACAGTGGGGGTTTTGGGCTTAAACAGTGACATGGTCTTCAAGCCTTGTTAGCGCAGGCCAAGCATTCGTCTGACATCGGATTCTTTGTACCGTTCCGGTATGTGGTTGTCAATTTGATCCACCCCCGCCTTGTAGAAACGGTGTGAGCCGTCATTATTCTTCATCAACAGGTCGACGCCGATATCTTTGCTGAACTCCCGTTTGAGTTGGTTCACTACCTGACGGGCGGCAAAATACTGGGTGACAAAGGTTTCCGGCTCAATCCGGCGGCCTTCTGCCTTCTCCCGCGCTAAAACAAACTGCCACGCCTGCTGCGGCTCCTGATACACGTAGAGAATCTGAACGGTCCGCTCTTTCCTGAGCGAACGCTCGATATTCTGGTGGGCTACGCGATAGCTGGACAGGGTTCCGTCCATGACAAAGCTCTGGCCCTTCTTGAGCGCCTTGTCGTGGATGGCCTCCACAATGGGCACCACCGCACGCTGGAACAACCAGGCGTTGGCCCCGGTATAGCCGGGAATCAGGGCGCGCAGCTCGTCGGGGTCAATCCGCAGAATCCGATTGCCGTCCTTGGACTGTCCTTCCAACAACTCGATGGACGCTTCGGTCTTGCCTGCTCCGGGCGAACCCGCCATGAACACCGATACCGGACAATCCTCCGGTACGTACACCGCGGGGTCCGTCCGCTCCCGCACGATCCGTGCGCGATTCGCCTTGGCATAGGCGACCGCATTGTCTGCAATGCGTCGCTCGGCTTCGGTCATGTCCATTGCGAATACCTTCCTACAACTCGCCGTTGAATGCTTGGTGCAGCAACGATTTTTTCAGTTCGTCGAGGGCGGCGAATTTTTGGGTGCAGATGGATTCGAGGTGTTGACACACCTTGTGCATTTCTTCAATTTTCCTTACTAGGGTGCCCTGCTCAGTCAGTGATGCAGGAAATGAAATCTGCACCTCTCGGATTTCCCCTAAATGAAGATTCGGCACCCCTGATCCTTTTAGCCGTTTGTTGAACTGATGCTTTGCAACCGGTGAGTTAACAAAATATAGGAGCAATTTCGGCAGTAAGAGGTCACGGGCACGCAGTAGAGCAAGGCTCACATAAATATCGAAAACGGTATCGCGATCAACCATAGCAGCGACACCAGTTGTCCCATTTTTCGCCAACAAAATGTCATTTCGCCTCGGGGCCACTCGTTTATGCATCTCAAGGTGCTGATGTTGATCTATGTACTTAACGCGGTCCCAATCAACCGTTCCAGAAGTGACGTTCCGAGAAGACAAAAACACTACGCCTTCATCGAAGTAGGTCGGCGTCTGGTGAGTTCCGTCTGTAATCTTTTCGCAAACCTCCATCAATCTATGGCGTACCCAATTCGTGCCGCCATGGCTGAAAATTGATTGAAGATAGCTTTCAAACAGCGCGCGGGCGTTTTGGCGGTTTTGTTCGGCGAGGGCTTTGGCGGTGGCGATGCCCGCAAACGCTTCGTCGAGGATGCCGACGATGCGCTGTTGTTCTGCCAGCGACGGAATCGGAATCTGACAACTCTCAATAAAATCTTTAGAGATGCGTTTATGGCCGACTGCACCGCCCATATTACGTTCTCCGGCACTTCGAAACTCATCTGTCGACAAGAAATAATAGAGCCACTCATTGAATAGCTCTTCATGCGGTCGAAAAACCAAATACTCGCTCGACCCGAATCCGATCCCGTTCATCAAATCCGATGCTATCCCGAGCTTTCCATTCTCAAAACAGGGAGTGATTTTCGCCAAAAGCACGTCCCCATCAGCAAAATATGTATAGCTGCCAACCACTTCATCGAGCTGCTTAGTTGTCGTGGGACGCAAAAATTTTTGCTCAATACCAAGGCATTCCATGGGAGCAAACGAGACCAGTTCTTTTCCGTCCAAATTTCTCCGTGCAAGCGACTTCGGCGGCTTGATATGACACGCCTCTGAAAGTGACATACCGCGCCAGCTTTCCCTCATATCTGCGCCCTAATCTTTGCCAACACCTCTGCACTCTCCGCATCTAGCGCCGCGATCTCATCCAAAATCTCCTGCGGACTGCGATGCACCGCGGCATCCCCGCCGTCCGGATTCTTCACCGACAGATCAAAGGTCGCCGCGTCAATGCCAGTCGCATCCACGCTCCAACTCTTGGGCGAATCCGCAAACGTTCCTTGCAGCTCCACAAACTCCTCCAAATCCGCATCATTGAGCGGATTGGTCTTGCCCATATTGCGGCCCGGATCGAGCTGGTAGTACCAGGTCTTTCGCGTGGGTGCGCCTTTTTCAAAGAACAGCACCACGGTCTTTACGCCTGCGCCCTGAAAGGTGCCGCCGGGGCAGTCGAGCACGGTGTGCAGATTGCAGGATTCCAACAGCAATTTTCGTAGCGAGACACTGGCCTTGTCGCTGTTGCTCAAAAAAGTGTTCTTGATGACGATGGCGCCGCGTCCACCGGCCTTGAGCATGCGAATAAAATGCTGCAGGAACAGAAAGGCGGTTTCGCCGGTGCGGATGGGGAAGTTCTGCTGCACTTCCTTGCGTTCCTTGCCACCAAAAGGCGGGTTGGCCAGCACGATGTCGTAGCGGTCTTTTTCCTGAATGTCCGCCAGATTCTCCGCCAGGGTATTGGTGTGCAGGATTGTGGGCGCTTCAATGCCGTGCAGGATCATGTTCATGATGGCAATGACGTAGGCAAGGCTCTTTTTCTCCTTACCGTAGAAGGTGCTCTCCTGCAGGGTCTTGGCGTCGCTGGTGGTGATGCCGGGCTGGTTCAGATAATCAAAGGCTTCACACAAAAAGCCAGCCGAACCGCAGGCTCCGTCATAGATGCGCTCTCCGATCTTGGGCGCAGTGACCTTGACCATGGCGCGGATCAATGGGCGCGGGGTGTAGTACTCACCGCCGTTGCGCCCGGCGTTGCCCATGTTCTTGATCTTGGCTTCGTACAGATGCGACAGCTCGTGCTTTTCGGTCTGCGAGCGAAAGCGCAGCTCGTCTATGTGGTCAATGATTTCGCGCAGGTTGTAGCCGCTGCGGATCTTGTTCTTGATCTCGCCAAAGATTTCGCCAATCTTGTATTCCAGCGTATTGGGGCCGCTGGCTTTCTGGGTGAAGCCGTCCAGATAGGGGAAGAGCTGGTTGTCTACAAACTCGCGCAGGTCTTCGCCGGTCAGCGCCTTGTTGTGGTCCAGCTTGCCGTCAGCGTCTTTGGGCGCGGCCCATGTCTCCCAGCGATACGGCGGCTCCAAGATGTAGCTGTAGCTGCGCCCTTCCAGTTCGGCCTGGGTGGCCTTGTCTTCTTCCAGGCCGTCCAGATATTTCAAAAACAGCAGCCACGAGGTCTGCTCGGTGTAGTCCAACTCGGTGGTACAGCCCGCCTCTTTCCAGAGTACGTCGTCAATATTCTTGAAGGCTTGTTCAAACATGGTTCTTTCTAATTCTTCTTTTATGGGAATGTCGAAACGGACATTGCCGTATCACGCGGCGGCTTTGGTCTTCTGAGTGGCTGATTCTGCGGGGACAGCGTAACGCGCTTGGAGTTTGTCCATTGCATCGGCAATGTGTGCGCCATTCTGATGGGCGTAACGCTCCACCATGGACAAGGTTTTGTGGCCGCTGATGCGCTTTACGGTAGGCAGGTCTACTCCCGCTTGGACCAGATGGGTAATCGCCGTATGCCGCAGCGTGTGGCGCACGACTTTGTCGGGGTCCAACCCGGCCGCTATCACAGCACGCCGGAAGCCTTTGCGGATGTCAATGGCATGACCGCTGGCGGCAGATGCGGAGGGAAACAGCCATGGTGTGCCGGGGGGCAGTGCCTTGATGTGACCTTCAAGAAACTTGGCCAGATCGCTGGTGATGGGCTGCTCCCTTGCCCCAGCTTTGGCTTTGGGTATGGAGATCATGCGCCGCTCAAGGTCAACGTGCTCGCGACGGATGCTCAGAATTTCCATTTTTCGCATAGCGGTGGCGAGCCCGATCACGACGAATGGATAAACATGCGGATTGCTGTCCTGCATGGCGTGTTCGACCAACGAAGCCGCCTGCTCCGCCGTCAAGTACTCAATGCGTCCCTGCCCTTCTGCAAATCGGTTGATCTTGGGAGGTCGGCGGTCCATCCATCCCCATTCAATCGCCTTATTGAACAGGTGCGAGAGCACCGCCAGTTCTCGATTGATGGTGCCGGGCTTGGCGCAGGACAGCTTGTCGGCCGCGAGCCTTACTGTCCTACCCCGTGGGCGAATCTTGTTGGTTTGCTGCAGGCGCTGGCGCTTGTACCGCTCAATATGGAATCCGCTGATCTTGACTAAGGCCATTGAGCCGAAGAAGGGCACGAGGTGCAGACTCAGGCGTGACGCCTTCTTGGCAACGTCCTTGGCACCCGCCTCCGTTTGGCGCTTGATGTACCGGTCTGCGGCGTCCTTGAACGACAGTGCCACCTTGCGGCCCTTGGGCAGAGCCAGACGCTCATGCTTGGCGTCATTGCGGATCTGAGCAATAAAGTCCTCAGCCTGGGTGCGAGTGGTGCCGTCCGACTCGCGGCCTACAACGCGATGAATGCGCTGGCCGTCCACCATGATGTTGACGGCAAAGACACCGTCGCCATTGGCAAGGCGCTCGAAGCTGATGCCGTGCTCATTGAGCTTATTCCCGGCAGCGAGCTTGCGCATTGCCGGGCGGGTGAGTTTAGCGAAGGATTTGGCCATGGATCGGTCTCAGAAGGGAATCGCGTTGGGATCTTCTTTGACCCAATCTGGAAGCGCTGAAGCAGGCTCCTCACCTTTGGCGACTGCGCAGAAGGCTGGCCAGTAGCGCCTAAGTTTCTCCACATCCAAGTTTTGCTCACTGACTTGCCAAATCCATGAATGCGGCTGTTGCGTTTCGAACGTGCCACGCCATAACCCGCCATTCTCGCGAATCAGCTTCCAACGCTTTTGCTCTTCGTGAGTCAACAGTTCTGGGTAGTTGAACGCTAACTTGGCAAATCGGTCAGGCTCATCCACATCCCATAGTGTCGCGGATTCTTCCAATACGGATGGAGCGGAATCCGCGTTACTGGATGCACCGTCACCCAGGATGATTCGGCCAAGGGCATCCTCAATCGCCCACTCGATGAAGCTGGAGAGGCTACGGCGATGCTTGAGCGCCGCTAGTTCGGCTAAGTACCGGAGCCTAGGGTCTAGGCGCACTGTGACCGTTTCTGAGCGGGACATTTTCCCCCCGCCCCCTTTTCGCTTTTCCTGTTCTGTCATCGCCTATCCCTGTGTCGAAAGTTCTCATCCATTCTATGATGCTATGTGTTCTATTTCAATACATTGAATGTAAGTTTATTCTTGCGCTGTCTTTAGCAACCTCAATATATAGCGCAATTAACCCGATCCAAACACAATCAGTAGTGGTTCTGCCCGATGGCCGCATGGATCGTAAGAATGCGGCCCGCTACACGGGCCTTTCTGTCAAGACGCTGGCTATGCATGCCTGTAAGGGAACCGGGCCGCGTTCAATCAAGCGTGGGCGCGTCTTTTATTTCAAGGAAGACCTGGATGAGTGGATCAAGTCCGGCTAGCCGCTTGAAACGGCGATAAGCCCTTCACCAAAGCCACGAACTCCAGAAAGTACCCTCGCCGCTGAGAATCCATTCGCCTCCCTGAGAATGCGAGTCGTTGGGGAAACGGCTGCCCGCAATCCGAGGAGAGGACATGCCGCGACGCACGCCAAACCCGAAACTCCCCAAGATTCACCGCAACTACACGATGGAAGAAGCCGCCTCTCTTCTGGGCGTACACAGAAACACCGTGAGGCTGTGGATCGAACAAGGTCTGGAGACTTGTGACAGCGCGAGACCGACACTCATTCTTGGAAGGCACTTGGCGCAATTTCTGGCCAAGAAGCGCGTGAAACACAAACGCACTTGCGAACCCGGTCAACTCTACTGCGTTCGTTGCAGGACCCCTCGCAGTCCCCTCCGAGAAACAGTCGGCTACCAAGCGACCGGCACAAGCGTTGGCAACCTGACGGGCACTTGTTCGGACTGCGGCCTACGCATGAACAGGCGGGTCAGCGAGGCCAAGTTGGATGCAGTTCTTGGAAATTTGCGGATACACGTACCGCAGGCAATGGAACACATAACAGAGAGCACCTATACCCCCCTAAACAGTGACTTAGAGAGTGGAGATTTGAGTGATGTCAAAGCACGTACCAACAAACGCTAACACCCCTGCGATTGAGCAGGCGTTTGCAGATGCCAAACCGGAGAAAAATGAATTGAGCCAGCACCCACTGAGCGCAGCATTCCCGGCGATGAATAGCCAGGAACTAGAGGTGCTGTCGAGTGACATCGCCGTAAACGGTTTGCGAGAACCCATTGCGCTGTTCGAGGGCCAGGTCGTTGACGGTTGGCATCGCTTGCGAGCTTGCAAGATGGCAGGCGTCGAGGCCGAAACCTACATGTATCGCGGTCTCGATCCGATTGCGTTTGTCATCAGCAAGAACGGACACCGCCGTCACCTGACCCAAGCACAAAAGGCGCAGGCGATTTCCAAAGCTACCAGTTGGCGCCAAAACGGGAGCAATCAGCACGCAGGGTCCGCCCCCGGTGCGGAGGCTCCAGAATCCACAGGGTCCGCCAAGTTGGCGGCCCCTCCCAAGCCGACCGCCACAGCAGCACAAATGGCGAAAATGGCCGGGGTTGGCGAACGCTCAATCGAGCGCGCCAAAACCATTGAGAGCGCCGGTCTGGGCGATGAAGTCCGCGACGGCAAGATCGGGGCCACAAAATCCGCTGAGATTGCCAAACAAGGCCCAGAAGCCGTGGCAAAAGCCAAGGCCGCCATGGCTCAAGGCCAGCCGGTCGAGGCGCCCGCCCCCAAGCCCAAGGCGAGCAAGCCTGCTTCTGGCGACACCGAATCAGCTCTCGAAGCCGTCCGCGAAGAACTGGCCAAGGTCAAGGCTGAATTCGAGGATTACGTCGAAAACGCGCAGGAGACCGTCAGCCTCCTCGAAGACGCCGATGCAGAACTCCAGATGTTGCGCCGCATCGTCGAGGCCGAGGACAAGGGCGCGGCCATCATCGAAGAAGGCAAGCGGCTGCGTCAGAAAGTCGAAAACCTTGAGGGGGTCATCCGCGGCCTGACCAATGAGAAGAACGCAGCGGTGCGGGCAGCCAAGGGTTACAAGCGCGCCATCGACAAGTTGGAGCGCCAAAACAGGGCAGTACGTGGCTCAAACGCGTCCTTTAATGCATCTGCTGTCTAGCAAACCTTATTCATCACTCAAGGGCAATCGCAACTGATTCAGAGAGGCAAAAGCCATGTCAAAGCACAACCCTAAAAATGAGCGTATCAAACGACGCTACTTCGCTTACTTGAAGGAAGCCAAGCGCAATGATGAGCAGACAGTCGACGCGGTGGCAAAGGCCCTTTCTCGCTTTGAGAGCTACACGAAATATCGCGACTTCAAGTCGTTTCATATCCAACAGGCGATCAACTTCAAAAAGCATCTGACGAGTCAAGTCGCCATCCGGAGTGGTAAGAGCCTGAGCAAGGCGACACTGTCCTCCACTCTGTCGCACCTCAAGCGCTTCTACCTTTGGCTCGCAGGCCAACCTGGGTTCCGTTCCGCACTCCAATATTCAGACGCCGAATATTTCAATTTGTCGGAGAAGGAAACGCGCATTGCGGGCGCTCGACGCACTAGGCCATCTCCCACTATCGAGCAAATAAAACGCGTCATCAACGAAATGCCGTGCGAGACATCCATCGAAAAGCGCAACCGTGCGCTGATAGCTTTCACCCTCCTGACGGGTGCCCGCGACATGGCTATTGCCAGCTTTAAGCTGAAGCATGTCGATCTGGACAGAAAATTGGTCTTTCAAGACGCCCGCGATGTCAAAACCAAATTCAGTAAGACATTCACTACCTATTTTTTCCCAGTTGGCAAAGAAGTCGAAAAGATCGTTACCGATTGGATTGTTTACCTACGGAATGCGAAACAAGCGAATGACAATCATCCGCTCTTTCCCGCCACGCGAATCGAAGTGGGTAGCAGCAGTCAGTTTGAGGCGACTGGCTTACTCGCAAAGCACTGGGCGACCGCCTCCCCCATTCGCCGCATCTTTCGGCAGGCATTTAACGATGTGGGCCTCCCCTACTTTCACCCTCATTCGGTGAGAAGCACCCTAACGCGACTCGGAATGAAAATCTGTAAATCCGGAGAGGACTTCAAAGCGTGGAGCCAGAATCTGGGCCATGATGACGTCAAGACAACGTACATCGGCTACGGAGAACTCGATCCGGTTCGCCAGGGCGAAGTTCTCCGACACCTACATAGCACCACTGACAACGGCCAGAAGACCTCTAAAGAACTGCTAAGGGAGTTGGAAGTCGCCATGGAGCGAGAGCGTGCCTAGGCACAGCGATCGTTGACAAGAAGCTCTTAGAAGAATCGACAACCGCAATCCATCTAGATTTCCTATGGAAAAAATGTAAGCGCCCCACACTCCCAGCCGAGCCAGGACATTCAGGCCGCAGGACATAACGGGCCAACCTTTGATTGAGCTAAGGGTTGGTAGACTAGCGGCAGACGAATCACTCGGAAAAGCTAGTGCATAAGGCCTTGAAGATACTTAAGCTCACCGCGTGGATGCTAGTTGCTCCCCTGTGGCCGCAAGCAAGTCAGGCGTCGGCATCGCCAGAGTGTGTCGCGGCGTATCAGCTCTACATTCAGACATCCATAGAGGATGGTATTTTCGGCACAGATCGCTGGAATCTAGACACGCCAAGCTGCGACGTGAGCATAACCTCAGACGGTCATGTGAGAGTGAGAGCTAATTACAAAACTGAATTGACCAACAGCAATGGCTACAAGCCTAGCTTCTCGATAGAAATGCGAAAGGCCAAGCCCGACGGAACATTCAAAGCATGCTCGATGCACTTTGAGGAGGACATGCTTTTTAGTGGCCGCTGTTAGCTCGGCGGAGACCAAGAGAGAATGGTTTATCCTTACGAAACGACCGTTCTTGGATGCCGCTTCCGGGTTCCCCTCCTCTGACCTTGCAACGAGGAAACCGAGGGGCAAAATGTAATGTAGAACCTCTCGCACCGCAATTCTTTTGAGCTGTGCCGCTTCATATGGCTCGCAACAGCGATTCTTTGATGACAATGCACCACCCGGCCTACAGGAGATTTCAATGAAAAACGAACGGAGCTGGATTTTTCTCGCAATTCCTATCTTGACGCTCTTTCCACCCATAACGTTCGCCGATTGGAAATTTCATCAGGAAAAGGATGCGATGTCGGACGTGGTACGCCCATCTGCCAGTGCAGTAAATGCGACAGGGCATACGCTTAGCGTTTGGCTCGCCTCCGACAATGAAATTTGGCTCCAGCTTTCGATCCCTCAGTCGTCATCCGAAACCCTTGCCGACCATCTTCCCATGTTTCGAATTGATGATCTAAAAGCTCATGATCCCGAAGAAATTCGGCAAATAGCAAACGACCTATCGACGGCTTTTTCGATCACGAAAGAACGATATGACATAAATGTGGATGGCTTGGATAGTAGGGATGTAGCCAAAGTTGAAGTTCACCCAACATGGGTAGCGATTGAAAGAGAAACCTCCATCATTAGCGAACTCACCGAGGGAGAGTCCGTTCAAGTGCGCTACTACACAACCCGCGGGAGGGAAATTGATACAAATTTCACTCTAAGGGGAGCTGCTTCCGCAATTGGAAAGGTAATGGAGTTAATGTCAAATCCATGATGAGTTCCCTACAAACAATTAATCGAAGATCCAGACACCTGTACAAGTGCCTAAATTGGATTGCTGGACTTCGATTTCGCAGATGATATTTTCCGCGGCCAGCCCAAAGCAGCTCCGAAGAGAAACTCAAGCAGAGATTGAATCTGTGTAATTCTTGTGTAATCAGGCCGAGAAAATTACACAAACTTTAAGAACTGCAAAGAAACCACGGATGGAACGAAGCCGAAATTAACCTCATGAAATCAATATATTCGGACCAAATCAGAATTTACGAGATTTCATGATTTATATATTGAAAATCCTCGTGTCGGCGGTTCGATTCCGTCCCCGGCCACCATTGCAGAATGTTGATTGATCAACATTTTCGTGCCATCGCTTATTTGAAGGATTCCTGGCTCGCAACACAACCAGAGCATCAGGTCCCCGCCCCTGCATTTCGGGCGTCCGTGCCCACTGGTTCCACACTCCATCACAGCATGGAGATCAGCGACACCAATGTGCAAAGGCGACCGAGCTTTCGAACAAACGCGAGCGCAATCGCGATTACATTCGGATTCCCCAGATCGCGCACACGAGAAAATGCCTCCGACCTACGAAGGCTAACCCGCCAGTATCCAAAGCACGCTTAGTTCTTCTCGGCTCCCTGCTCGATCCAGCGCTCTATGAGCTCAATCTCAGCGGCGGGAAGTGGAATCGCGCTGCCGTCGGAAAACGGCATCGCAACGCCCGATCCTTCTGCTAGTGCCTGTGTGCCGCGCAGCTTATGCATCAGATAGCTCTTGGATGGCGCCCCCGCGGAAACGCGTGCGAGCGGAGCCTGAACGCTGTCTACACCCACCAGATTCTCGTAAGCCACTGAGCGCTGCAGATTCAGTTCACCACTTTCCGCACCCGCCACATGGCACACAACGCAGCGCGCGTTGAAAATGGGTTGCACATCCTGTTTGAAACTGACGCGCGACGCTTCCTGCCCGTGACCGCGCACGTGGCCGAGCAACAGCACCATGCCGACGCCGGCAACGAGCCAACGTGAATGCAGACGATTGGATCGGCTCACATCAAACCTCCTTGGCCGATTCTTCCAGCGCGGCCGTTCCGGCGAGAAATCCAAACGTCATCGCAGGACCAATGGTTCCTCCACCGCCCCAATAAGCCTGACCCGCCGGACTGGCGATGCAGTTTCCAGCTGCATAAAGGCCGGCAATTGGCTTCTGGCTGGCATCAAGTACCTGCCCTTTTGAATTAATTCTCGGTCCACCTTTGGTGTCGAGTGTTCCTGCACCCAGAATGGCGGCGTAGAAAGGTCCCTCCGATGCGATGGGAAAAAGCGTCTTGTTCTTGTAAGGGTTTTCCACTGGCTTGACCACCGCGAACTGCCACGCATTTTCATTCGGGCTTTCGCCACGCTGAAAGTCCTCGTCCTCACCCTGCTTGGCGAAACCGTTAAAGCGCTTGATCGACGCAGCCAGGTTCTTGTCGAACTCGGCGTCCAGACCGAGCCCACCCGTGTGTGGTGTGAGCTGCTGGAGCCGTGCAGATATGGCTTCGCGAAGTCCCGACAAGGTCGGCGCAGAAATCACGTGTTCGGCCTTGGTGCCCTCGGCGGGGATCGGATCGTAACCCCCATAGTGCTTCGCCGTGCGCGCGTCCCAGATCATGAAACCAAGCTCATTGGGAAATTCCAGCTTCACCGGGTCCCAAGCAAAGTGCAGCTGTGCACGCTCGTTGTAGGCCACCTTTTCATTGCCGAAGCGCTTACCGTACCGGTTGACCTGAATCATGCTGTCACCCGGGGTACTCCAGACATTCGACGGCACGCTCCTGGTCTTGACGGCGACTTCCACCAGTACCTGCGCCCACCATGCGTGACTCATATTGCCTAGCGGCGCGCCCAAGCCGGCAGCTATGCCGATAAAGTCACCGGTGCTGCCTGGCGCTGCACAGCCTCCCCAGATTTTTCCACGGAGAAAGCTATCTGCCATTGCGGGGTTGTGAGTGAATCCGCCGCTGGCAAATACGACTGCCTTGCGTGCCCGAAAACGTTGCGGTGCGCCTTCTCCGGTATCTACCACGACACCATTGACTTCACCCGCCGCATTCTTGGTGACGGCCTGAACCGTATGCTCAAGAAGCAGCTTGATCGGCCTCTTGTCAAACCCCTGCTGCAGCATCCAAAGCAGGGACTCGCCACTCCCGCCGCCACCGGCCCAGAAATGTCTTTCTGGAATGTCTCTCACGTCCGGCACCAGTGAGCGCCCCTGCGCAACCTTGTTCTCCGGAATATGTCCGTAGTAGTCAGGCCACACCGAATCCGGTGCAAACATCCAGGGCATGATCTTGAGACCGGTTTCCTCGATCAAGGTCTCCAGCACCGGGCTGGCGCGATCCACGAAGGTTTCAAGCAGTGCAAAGGTGTCCGCTGGCAAACCCAACGTTGGATCGTCTCCACGATACAGATGCGGATATCCCAGACGGGCCATATATCGAAGGCTGTCCAAACGCTCGTCACTGACGCCCATTTCCCGCAAGTAAGTGTTATTCGGAATCCAGAAAACGCCAGCCGATTTGATCGTAGTGCCGCCCTTGAACGGCATCTTTTCCAACATGATGACGGAGCCACCCTTGCGCGTCACAGCGATTGCAGCGGCAGTTGCCGCAACTCCACTGCCCACGATGATGACGTCGGCCTCGTCGCGCCAGACCGTCTGCTGATCCGCCAGATCGGCGGCAACGGCTAATGATGGCACCGACACTGCGGCAGATGCGCCGGCCAAGCCCTTGAGAAAAGCCCGGCGCTGCTGCCCCATGGCGTTCGCCGCTTCTTTGTTTTTGTTCATCCTGTTTTCTCCTCCATTTTTTATTTTGCGGTCACTTCGGCCGACTACATGGCAGTGTATCCACCGTCGACAACAAACTCTGAACCCGTCATCCAAGCTGACGCTTCTGAGGCCAGATAGAGCGCGGCGCTGGCAATATCTTGAGGCTCGCCAAATCGACCGATGGGGTGCGATGCCCTGAACAGGGATTCCGCGGTTTCAGCATCTGGCGCGATGCCAACGTCGACCATCTGCTGAGGCAAGGCCTTGCCCATGTCGGTCCACACCACGCCGGGATGGATAGAGTTCACCCGGATATTGTTCTTCAGGGCTGCACACTCCACTGCGATCGATTTAGTCATCAGTGAGACAGCGCCCTTGGATGCGCAATAGGCGGCAACGGCAGGAATCCCGACCTTCCCGGCTATGGACGACAGGTTGATGATGGAACCTCCATGACCCGACTTGCCGCCGGGTGACATCACGCGAACCGCGTGTTTGCAGCCTAGAAAAACGCCAGACACGTTGACCTTCATGATCTGTTCAAAATCTTCGAGCGTCTGCTCACTCGTCAAAACCATGCGTTCGATTCCGGCGTTATTGACCAGAATGTCAAGACGCCCTGCAAGCGCCACTGTTGCTTCCATCGCCTTTTCCCAATCACGCTCGACGGTCACATCCTGATGGATGAAGTGCGCCTTTGCTCCTGATTTCGAGATCTCAGAAACCGTTTTCTCACCCAGATCATTCATGACATCGGTGACAAACACGGTTGCACCCGCGTCTGCATAAACCTGGGCCATCTTGGCCCCAAGGCCTCGGGCAGCTCCGGTAATCAGAGCAACTTTTCCGTCCAGTCGATAAAGCGTCGTATCAAAAGCCATCGCGGTCTCCTCGTTATAAATGCATTCTTTTCTGATCAGCTCACTGCGTCATCATTCACATCCAGGCTGCACGTGCGACGACACAAGCTTAGGTCAATGCGAGGCCAGCCCTGTGCAATACAAACTTTTGCGTTCGTGTCCCTGTTGGTCAGCATACAGACAGCCTGTCGTCCACCACATTGGGATACCGGAAGCGTCTCGAGTCCCATGCCATCTGACCGGGAACTCGGCCACACCCAACGGTCGCAGTCCCAGCTTGACCGTGCCAATCATTTTTTGCCACAGCCTGCTGCGAGTTTCTCACCCTGCGATTGGCCCGTATCGGTGATGCCCAAGTTGTCATTGCGGCATTCGCGAATGCGATCTGGCGGTCGATCATCGGCTGCGGCGGAGCATCCGTCACTTTCAGTGACGTCTTGGCAAAGTACTCTGCCGCGCCACTCCAACTATTCCACCCACGGCTCACGGCAGTCAGCTCTCGCTTGAATCGCCCGGAGCCGCGCCCGCCTGTCAAAGCAACATGCCTGCGGACTTCTGTTTGCAGGGTGTCAACAGATAGGACACAACGTCATTATTAACGCCGCCCATCAACAGTTGACGCTAACAGAACATAGATCGGCTCCGGAAAAGGCAATGGCGCGATCAAAGGGCGTATTTTTTCAATCTCCGCTGCAGCCACCGCTCGGTTTCCCAAGCTTTCTGATCTTGCGTTTTGCCATCAAGATCTTAGGGCCGCGCCTTGCGCCGGCACCTCCGCGAACCAGTCTGGCCAACCAGTCGCAAGATTCTGTGCACGCGCCAACTCCCGCTCCTCAGCCGTTGCGAATTCCAGATCCCAGCGTTTGAGTGCCGGCATGATGATGCCGCGATGCCACAAAGGTGGAATCAGCGAAGCGATGAAGCACATGAACACGCTCGGCATCCTGATGGCACTCAGATCGGGCTTGTTATCGTGGTAAGGCGCGTAGGAGTTCAGATGGTGGTCTGCGTGATTGGTGATCTCGAATGTCATCGCACGCGTCAGCATGCCCAGATGGTTCCAGACATGCCGCCGACAGATCGGTGCGCCTTCCACTCGCACCTGGCCGTAATGCTGGAAGTAGTTGAACGCTTCCAGCAGGAAGCGCGACATGGTGGCAGCTGCGAGTGTCGCCCCCATCGCGGGCCAGCCTCCGATGAAATACATCATCAACTGGAAAATCATCAATCCTGCAATGGCCTTCCACAGTCGATGTTCGATAGACCACCGTGCCTTGCCCTTTTTCAGCAAAGCTTCGTTCTCCAAACGCTGCACCTCGATGAAATTTCCAATGGCGGCTCGCCACATAAAGCTATACAGCGTCTCGCCTCGCCTCGCCGTGTCGCAATCCTTGGGGGTAGCCACATGAATGTGATGGGACGTCACATGGCCGATGTCTCGCGTCCCGTCCAGCAGCAGGACCTGCATGCATAAGCTGAAATTGCGGATCAGCGGATTCCGACGATGCAGCAGCTCGTGATAGGACGGCAGACCTACAATCGTACCGATCCAGCCAGTCGACAAAATTGCGCCAATGAGATTGATCGTCGACAGTTCACCGCGACCGGCCTGCCACGCGAGCAGAACGAAAGATGCCGCCCACAGGACGCAGGACAGAAACACGGGAACTAACGCCAACCCATGATTCCGAATATGACGTGTGGCGAGATCGCGCGGCAAAAGGGCATCCCCGATCGCGAGAATCGGCAGGCTGGCGAGGCTGATCCAGACATAGGCGCCACCGAGGTACAGCCCGTAAACCGATGCCGCGAGTATGAGCGGGGACAGGTAGTAGCGCAGGTAATCGGACATCTTTCTTTCTCCTTGCCGCCTTTCGCGGCGGGGCCTGACCATCCCATCTGTCAGGGCCTCCGTTTCTCCTGAACGCACACTAACATGTCAGCATGTTGACGACAACGAAAGTGCCGACCCTCAAAGCTCCAAGGCCGGGGCAGAAGAATCGCGCGCCGCACGCCACCGAAACCATTCCGAAACCGAAGTTGGATCGGGCCCAGCCGCTGATGTCGTAATCCTCATGCGCTACCCTCGGATTGAATTGCTGTTCTAAAGCGTTCGGGCAACGATTTCTCGCATGATCTCATTAGCACCCAAATAGATGCGGCTGGCCCGCGCATCGCAGTAAGCACGTGCAATTGGATATTCCAGCATGTACCCATAGCCGCCGTGCAGTTGCACACACTCATCTACCACTCGGCAATACAACTCTGAAACCCAGTATTTGGCCGTCGCGGATGCTTCTCCAGTCAGTTTGTGCTGGAGTGAAAGTTCAATGCAGCGATCGACAAATACCTGTGCTATCGCAATTTCGGATTTCATTTCTGCCAGCTTGAAACGGGCATTCTGATACGAGGACACAGACTTGCCGAACACCTTGCGATTATTGGTGTACTCGATCGTGAGCTCCAGCGCAGAACGTGCCGCCTGGACGCTCTGAATGGCAACCGTCAAGCGCTCGAACGCCAGCTCCTGCATGAGTTGCTTGAAGCCTTGCCCTTCCTTGCCGCCCAAAAGATTGGATTGCGGGACGCGCATGTTGTCGAAGAATAATTCGACGGTATCCTGGCCCTTGAGGCCGATCTTCTTCAGTGGCTTGCCCTTCGACAGGCCCGGGCGATCACCCTCGACCAGGATCAGCGAAATATCATTCTTACCTTCGCGCGTATCTCCGGTCTGTACCGCCAGCACAATGACATCAGCGTGCCAGCCATTGCTGATGAAAATCTTGGTGCCATTGATGATGTAGTCATCGCCATCCTTCACCGCGCGGGTCTTGATCGCCTGCAAGTCCGAGCCGCCGCTGGGCTCTGTCATTGCCAGTGAACCTACTGCCTCGCCAGTTGCCATCTTGGGCAACCAATGGCGTTTTTGTTCTTCTGTACCGAAATGCTGAATGTAGCCTCCGACGATATCTGAGTGCACTTCAAAGTTGGTGGATGTCGAACGCGAGTGCGCCTTTTCTTCCATCAAAACGATACCGAACAATTTGTCCGCACCCAATCCGCCGTATTCCTCCGGAACTCCCATGCACAGAAATCCGAGCTCACCTGCGCGATTCCACAGTTCGCGCGGGACCATTCCCTGCTCTTCCCAATGCTCCTGATTTGGGGTGACTTCCTCGTCAAAAAAGCGACGAATGGTTCTGCGGAAATCTTCGTGTTCAGAACTGAACAGCGTTCGCGGCAACATCACCCAATACTCTCCAATAGACTATCGAGAGCAGCACGAACCAGCAGCACTGCTCCTTTTTATTTCAACTTGTTTTGCTGCTGCCGGTACTTGCGTGTCTTGCTTTTGAAGTTGGCAATCGACAGCGGAATGATCATTCGATACAGGTATCTCAGAAGCCAGCCGGGAAACCAGCGGCCACGCTCTTCGTAGGCAACCCGGCCTCGCGGGTGATCCATGAAGCGGGGATACGGGAATGGGAATCGATAGTTGCGGCCATCTCGCCAGAACTCGATTCGCACAATGTGCTTCACGTTCTTGTAGCCGTAATGGGCAGGCGCAACCAGGCGCAGCGGGGCACCGTGCTCAATGCCCAAACGTTCACCGTTTAATTGGTCTGCCAGAAGCACACCATCGGCCATCAAATCCTGCAGAGGCAAACTGCTGCAGTAGCCGTCTTCGCCGCGAAAAACCACCAGTTCTGCGCCTGGCTCCGGCCGCGCCTGCTGCAACACCACCTTGTCGAAGAACTCGGAGAAAGCCACCCCACCCCATTTCTGGCCGCGCGCCGACCACGTCGTGACGCAGTGGAAGTCCTCGGTCCGCTCCTGCCTTGACAGGCCCTCAAACGGGCCTTCCAGAATCAGGGTTTTCTCGACGTCCCCGACAATTTCAAAGCGGATCTGGTCCGGGTTGGCTGGAAACTTTGGGGCAAATCGGGACAGGCCAAACCTCGGAAACTCCTTGAGCTCAAACTGTCCGGCGGGAAGTCTCTTCTCCATTGCTTGGTCTCCTTCTGATCTGCTCATAGGCGGTCCGGCGAGCCGCTCGAATCCGATTCATGCTTCTGCGTGTCCGTGCAATCAGGGCCAAAGGCAAATGCATGGGTCTGGTCGCTCGTAAATTCGATCCGAAGCGGAAGCTTCGATTTGAAATAAGCACGAACTAAGCCGATTCCTCATGAAACCCTTTTCCAGCGGCCAGGCAAGCCGCGTTGAGAATCGCGTTGCGCAACATCGAGCAGTCTGCCCGGCCGGTTCCGGCGAGATCATAGGCGACGCCATGCGCTACGGTCGTATGCGGATACGCTGGTCCCAGAAAAACGACGTTGTTGCCTGAAAAACCCCAGGTCTTGATCGCGATGTGTCCCTGATCGTGATACATGGCGATCACTGCTTCATAACGGCCCTCAATGCAATGCCGGAATATAGAGTCCGGACTGATCGGCCCTTCCACGTTGATGCCTTCTGTCTGGGCTTTGACGACTGCGGGCTTGATCGCCTGGTCTTCCTCATCGCCGGTTGCATGAGGATTGAATCCCGCAACGCCAATCCGTGGATTTGGTAGCCCCCATTGCACCAGAGAATCGCTGAGCTTGCTGATCAGACGATGCACGGCAGCAGGTGTGATGGCGGCTGAAACCTCGCGCAGGGAGATGTGATCTGTCAGATGTGCAATCACCAGCGGACCGGAGCGCAATAGCAGATAGGCCGGATCTGTTGGGTGGTGACTGGCGATGTCGTGCAGCGTTCCAGCCATGTCCATGGATTTGGCACTGATGGGCCCCATGACCGTTGCCTGCAAAATTCCTTCGCAGGCAAGGCGATCAGCCTCCCTGAGCCACTGTCCGCTGACAAGGCCCGCGTCGGCCATATCCTGCCCGCGCCGCACAGAGGACACAGCAAATGGTGCGGCTTGTATGAGGTCGAGTACCGATGCATTTGAACTCAGCGCCTCAGACAATGACTGATCCGCCTGACACAGTTGAATCTTCAGTTCTGAGCCCAGCATGCTGATGGCATCCTGCATGATCATGGCATCGCCAATGACCACGGGCCTGCAGACGGCGTGAAGCTTACCGTCCATCCATGCCTTGATCAGGATCTCAGGGCCGATTCCGTTCGGGTCGCCGGGCACGATGCCGACGATGGGGAGAGATGAGGCGCTCACCCCAATCAGACGTTGTAGAAATCGAGCACTTCGTGCACTCGATCGTTCAGCAGAACGGTTGTCTTGGACTGGATCTGCAAAGCGCCTTCATGATTCCTGCTCAACTCGTACAGAGCGTATCCAAAACAGGTGGCAACACGCTCTTCATAGGAGGAATGTACGGTCCAGTTCGCACGTACTTTCAAGCCACCATCTTCCCTCTCTTGCACATCAACTGGATTGATCATGTGAACCGTACGTGGCAGCACCAAGGCCGATGCGGCCCGCCCGGTCCTGACTCGATAGACACGGCCTTCGAGTCCGGCGCGACTACTGTAGTAGATCAGCGAGATCTCGGCCTTGGGGTCTTCGACCAAGGTCCCGTCGCTGCGCCAGGCGGGTAGCCAGTAGGTGCATGTCGGAGAATAGAGTGAAAGCCAGCGGTCCCAATCCTGAGTATCGAGGGAAAGCGCTTCCATGCCGACAAAACGGGTGACAGCCTGCCAGGTTTGCTCAGAGACACTCATGCTTCGGCTTGCTCCAATTCGCGCTGAACAGCTCTAGTCATGCGTTTACGCCATTGATCAATAATACCGACGTAAATGCCTTCGTCTGTTGTCTGTGAACTGCTGAGGATCGGATTCAGATCAAATCTCCGGGCCGTTTCATTGGGCCCTTCAACCCAGCGTTGCTGCCCCCGTGACAAATCGCTGAACGGGACTTGCGTTGCCCGGTAACCCACCTGGCAGTTGTGAAACTCAGCCATGTCGTCGGGGGTGGCCATGCCGGTGGCGTTGAAAAAATCCTCGTACTGGCGAATGCGACGTTCACGCAGTTCAGCCGGCTCGTCCTTCGGCGCAATGCACCAGGTCACTACCTCTGTCATGTCCACTGAAATGGGGCGCACCAGACGAATCTGCGAGCTCATCTGGTCCATCAGCAAGACGTTGGGCATGACCAGCAAATTGCGAAAGCGCTTGACCATCCAGTCGGCGTGCTCAGGACTCAGCGTTGTAGCGTAATGCTCGTAATTGACGAAGTTGGGCCGGTCTTCAAAATTGAAATACGGACCATAAAGCAGTGCGTGTCCGTTCTCGAAAGCCATGAACCCAGCCTCGCCCTGCCCCCAGTTGCTGATGTCAAAGGTCTTGGTCTGCTGCCCCTGTGATTCGGCAACCACTCTGGCGCGCTCGGCAACCGTCATCAGGTAGTTCTGATGCACCGTGGGGACGTGATAACCATCCACGCCGTTCTCTGTGGCCAGTTTCCAGTTACCCGAATAGGTATAGCTGGTTTCCCCTCGGAGCACTTCGAGCTCACCGGTTGGCGACTGGTCTACCAACAAATCAATAAATTTTCCTGCGTCACCCAGATAGTCCTTGAGCGCTGTCACCTCATCGCTCAGGGAGACAAATATGAAACCGCGATAGCTCTCGATCCGCGGGATGGGAACCAGACCGAAGTCGCCCCGATCAAAGTTTGGCGGATAGGCGCCTTCCTTCTCCCCGGTCACGCTCAGCAACTTGCCCTGACCGCTGTAGACCCATCCATGGAACCGACACACATGGCTCTTTCGATTGCCGGTCTTTTCGCGGCACACCCGTGCGCCGCGATGCAGACAGGCATTGAAAAAGCCGTGGAGCTCGCCCTTGGCATCGCGTGTGAGAAGGATCGGCTGGCGACCAATGTTCATGGTCAGAAAATCGTTGGGCTTGGCCATCTGACTTTCGTGCGCCGCGAGGAGCCATCCTCCCTCGAACAGATGCTTGATCTCAAGTTCAAACAAATCCGGGTCGGTATAGATGTTTCGTGCGCCCAGATGAATGCCGCCATCCGTCTTGACCAGCGCCTGTCCGACAAGATCGTCTCGCAGTCTCTGCAGGGCAAGGTTTGACAATCCTGAGCGCTGGAGCTCGGACAGCGGTATGGCGTGGGCATTTCTCTGATCATCAGGCATCGCAGTTCTCCTCAATTGCCCATCACTAGATGCAAATCCACAAAATCGAACAATCGCCATTTGTGGCATGCCAACATGTTACTAGCGGCTTGGCGCTGTATCAAGCGCGTGCGAACTCCAGCCACTTGGCATACGTCATATTTCATCGCCTTCCTTTAAGATGCATCCGGTCGCGAAGGCGAGCATCCAATTTTCAGGGTTCCAAAATCCACCAGAATGACCAGATGAATAGCCCCATCAAAGCCAAGCCCCCTGGAGGGCGCACCGATTCGGGAATCGGCATCTCTCGCAGCAAAATGCCCGAACCTACCGGCAAAGCCGGCCAACTGGTGAGCCTGCTCGAACAGAGACTGACTTTGGGCTATTACGCACCCGGCGAGATGCTTTCGTTCAATACACTGGCCGAAGAGTTTGGCGTCAGCCGCCAACCCGTCAGTGCGGCCATTCTTCACCTGCGTGCAGCCGGATTCGTTGAAGTGATTCCGCACGTCGGTTGCCGCGTCGTCGTTCCTTCGCCGCTGGAGGTGCATGACTTCTTTTTCATATCCAGCAAGATCGAATCTGCTGTGGTGACACTTGCCGCAGAACGATATGAAGATAGTGAAGGAAAGGAATTGCTCGCCATCAAGCCCCCGGAAGATGTCTCGGCCCTGGACGCACAGGACAAGCGCCTGGCCTACGTCGCCTATCTTGATCATTACCATGCCCAGATCTGGAAGATGGCACGCGCACCGCTTCTGGAAGGCAAGATCAGCGGCATTCGACGCCTGTCCAACTTTTATCTCTGGCAGGGTATCCCTACCCTTGCACCGAGCGCCGCGCAGAAGTTAAACCGCGAGCGCACGGCCATTGCCAAGGCCATCGTGGCGCGTGATGCACAAACGGCAGCAAACTTGATGGAGGCTCACATCCGTCACAAGCCCGCACTCTGCGGCATTACCGCAGAGTAATTAGAGCATCCAGGCCTGAGCCGCCGTCTCCCCGACCCTGGCACGATCGAGGCAAGCGGCCACTGCCTGACCTGTTTAGCGCGCGGAGGCCGCGGCCTGCATACCGGAGGCCTCGTGTTCAGCCAGCCAGTCCTCCCAACCCGCCTTACGATTGGCCTCACGCGCAAGCTCGCGCTCCTCAGGCGAAGCATGACGGATATCCCATTCCTTCAGCGCCGGCTTGATGATCAGCTGGTGCCATACGGGCGGGATCAATGCAGACATGAAGCATATGAAGACGCTCGGCAACATCACCGCATCACGGTCCGGCTTGAGCTCATAGAACGGAGCGTAGGAATTCAGATGGTGCCCGGAGTGATTGGTGATCTCGAAGGTCATTGAACGGCTCAGCATCCCGAAATGGTTCCAGACGTGATGCTTGCACACCGGAGAACCGATCACCCGAACCTGACCGTAGTGCTGGAAATAATTAAAGCTCTCCAGAAGAAACCGAGCCAGCATGGTCGCAGCAAAGCACCCTGCCGCTGCCGCCCAGCCACCGCCAGCAGCTGCCCACTCGCCAATGACAAACATGATGGCAATGAAAAGAATACTTCCGGCAAGCGCTCGCCAGATTCGGTGACGGATCGACCAGCGGTGAAGGCCACGCTTCTGCATCGCCTCACATTCCATTTTGAGACCTGTGCTGAAGCTGCCCCATGCCGCCCTGAAACCGAAGGTATAAAGCGTCTCCCCTCTCCGCGCGGTGTCCGAATCTTCAACCGTATCAACGTCGATATGGTGACCGACCAGATGAGCTATCTCCCGCGATCCGTCTCCGTACATGACCTGCAGAATCAGGCCCATGTTGCGCAGGAAGGGTTCGCGCCGGTGGAACAATTCGTGAAAAGCGGGAATGCCCACAATGGTGCCAATCCAGCCGGTTGATACGACAGCACCGATCACGTTGTACCAGGACAGCATGCCTGATCCGAGCTGCCAGGCCAGCAAGGAGTAACTGACGAATGCCAATGCACATGACATCAGTACCGGAATGAAGGCGTAGCCCATTTTCATCTTGCCGCGTTCGGCGAGATCCTTGGGCAGAATCGTGTCACCAATCGCCAATATCGGCAGCGTCGCCAACCCTAACCAGACCCAGTTGCCACCGAGATAGAGACCGGCAACGCCAAACAACAACGTGGCCGGTGACAAGTAGTAACGGATGTAATCAAACATGACACTTCTCCTCAAAACGCTTTGCCATTTCCAGCTCGATGCTCAAAGTTCTACGTCGAGTCCCATGCCAGTGGCTTCAGGACCGTGACCAAACACATCAAGCAGGTGGTACTGCTGGTTATCACTGGATTTCGCGGCGCCCCATCCCAACTCCATCAGCCATCCGGATGGCGTCGCTGAGTAGAAGGTCAAGGCCTTGTCATTGGAATGCTTGCCGAGCTGCAGAGCCACTGGGATGTCACGCTTGCGCACGATGTCGTGAGACAGTCCGAGATCATCCAATTCCTGATACTCAATCATCATGTGATTGAGCTTCTTGTCACTTGGAATACCGAATGCAATGGAATGCTGGCGATCATTGCAGTGCATGAAGATCGGCTTGGCCAGCCCCATCGGCGTCTGCAGGTGGTACTCGACTGCCCCTTTCAGGCCCAGCAAGCTATAAAACTTGTAAGACGCCGCAGGGTCCGCGGACTGCACCAGGATATGTCCCAGGCCCTGGGAACCCGTGACGAACTTGCCGTGCATGCGTCGACCTGGATGAAACGGGAGATGCTGATCCACCTGTGGCGCATAAAAGATTTCAGTCGCGATTCCCGAAGGGTCCTGCAACTTGAGCAGTCCCAGCACGCGACGCTCGGCACATTCTTCTGGCGTCCCCGGCCTGCAGTCGATGCCAGCGTCCTTAAGTATTGTCTGCGCCCGCTCCAGCGCCGCCGCATCAGGCACACGCCAACCCATATAGAGCATGTCGTCACTCGGGCCGGTATGAACGACGAAGCGGTGGTGCCAGTTATCCATGCGCAGATAGAAGCGATCGGCTTCCTGCTCGTCGAAAGCCTCCATCCCGACACATTGCGTGGCGTAATCTTTCCAGGCTTGGGGGTCGGATACTTCCAGCCCCAGATAACCCAATTCACTAACTCCGATCATTCTTCCTCCAGGATTACCGCTTTCAGTTTGGTAGGCGTCTAAATCGCCATATGCTTGGACGAATCAATGCCAAGGTCTTCCATGATCTTCATTGCCGTAGCGCGGCCGCCACCGGTAATGGCGCCACCCGGATGCATGAAGGGTCCCGCCAGATAAAGTCCCTGTGCGCCGGGCACCGCGTACTGGGCAAGTCGAGGTGTGGGTCTACGTCCCATCAGCTGATGCTGGAACATACCGATACCCATGAAGTCGCCGCCTTGAAACGAAGGCGACCAATGGTTCTGGTCTTCTGGCGACTCCGCCATGCCGGCCAGAATGTTGTCGTCATCCATGTTGGTCGTGTACTTGCGCAACTCCTGCATCATCCAGTCTTTGGCACGATCCCGCGCTTCATCATTCCAGCCGCCATTGAGTTTGCGCGGCGCAAAGTTGAAGAAGTACAAGGTGTGTTTGCCGTCCGGGGCACGCGTTGAATCATGCACCGACATCTGCGCAAGAATGGCGGCCAGACGGCTAGGCATACGCCCTGCCCCCACGTCATCAAAGACCTGTTTCAGGTCAGCCAGACGGGAGGGAACTGCCTGAACCAGTAGCGCATCATTGACTTCGGCACACCGATAGTTGGGCGTTTCATTGAGCGCCCAGTGCGTCATCACCCCGCTGTGGCTGGAGAGTTCGCAGCGACGCGCCTCGTCCACCATGTCTGAATCCAGCCCCGGAATCACATCACCCAGCAGATGCGGATGAATGCTGCCAATCACCGCCTTCTTCGCAGTAATGATTTCCCCATCTGCTAGTTCAACACCGGTCGCCTTGCCCCCGGATACATGGATCTTCTTGACCAGGGTATTGGTTCGGATTTCGCCGCCGTGACTCTTGATACAAGCTGAGAGCGCATCTGAAAAGGCCTGCACCCCACCGATCACGCCCGATTCTTCCTGCGTATGGGCGACTGCTGTCGCCGAGTAGAACATCAGGCCGGTGCCGCGCTCATCCGGGTGAAGCAGAAAAATGCCCATCCACTTCATGAAGTGAGCCTTGACCTTGTCGCTCTCGAACAACTCGTCAAACAAGGCGGAACAACTCATCATCATTCCACGCAACAGTTCCTGTCCGATCGGGCTCTGGTCGAGCATCATGGCGAACTGGCCGTATGGAATGGGTGGTTTGAACATGGCCGATTTCAGCAGCGGTGCCATCTGAATCACCCGCGTGACAAAACGACGATAGCTCTCCGCGTCCTTCTCTGAAAACTTGGCGATGGCTGCACAGGTTTCATCTAGCGACACACAGGTGCTCATCCAGGTGTCGTCGTCGTAGACCGTGGCGATCGTCTTCTTGGGTGTAAAGAACTTGAGTCCAAACTTTGATTTGAGGCCCAGTTCATCATTGGCAATCATCGGATTGGCCATGACGATGATCAGTCCTGTTGCATGAGGCTCATGCTGAAAGCCCGGCAAGGTCAACTCGCGGTTGACCAGACCTCCGCCCACCACCTCGTTCTTCTCCAGAACACAGACGCTCATGCCGGACTTGGCCAGATAGGCAGCAGCAGACAAAGCGTTGGAACCACCACCGGCAATGACGACGTCGTAGGACTTGCTCATGAATCTCCTCCCAGAGAATGCTTTTTTTAGCCGTAGACTCGTGGCGCGATCAGCCCCGGCGAAACAGGAAGGTCAATAGAAACCACCACATTGAAGGCGAGCCGATCAGTTTGATGACACCACGCGCCTGTTCTGGCGTGAGTCGTCCCTTGACCGGCATTGCGCCCATGACGGTGCCCTTGAACTCCAGATTCGAACCATTGCGCTCTAGCGTCTGAACTTCCATCAGGATGGAGCCATCAGTGTTGTAAATCTTCATCCAGCCGCTCCAGAAACGAGTCAATCCCCAAACGTGGACGAGGCGTCAAAATGACCCCTCAGCGTTCCGACATGCTGACATGTTAGTTAATGCCTGACAAGGCTGCTTACGCCGAATCACGCCGCTCCTTGCTGGGCCGTGACATCTACATCAGCGTGATTCCAGCGCCAGCCCCGATCTGTTAACAGCCTGTCGTCGCTGCCCGCCCGACGCCCTCACCGGCCTCGCCAACCCAATCAGGCCAGCCCGCTCGCCGATTCTGCTCGCGTGCCAGTTCCCGCTCTTCCTGCGTGGCGTACTCCAGATCCCAGCGCTTGAGCGCGGGCATGATGATCTTGCGATGCCATAAGGCCGGAATCAGGGCCACAAAAAAGCAGGTAAACAGGCTCGGCATCGGAATCTGCTCCTGGTGCGGAACGAGCTTCTGATAGGGCATGTAGGAATCTTGGTGATGACCGGCATGGTTGGTAATCTCGAACGAAACAATGCGAGACAGCTCGCTCATGTGATTCCAGACGTGACGATTGCCGATTTTTGAGCCCGGGACGCGGATCAAACCGTAGTGCTGAAAATAATTGAAAGACTCAATCCACAGGCGCGCCGCGAGCATGCCAGTCACGGTGAGCGCGACCCCAGCCCAACCGCCCACCATGAAAATTGCCGCCTGAAACAGGAGCTGCACACCCAGCCAGGACCACACCCTGTTACGCCAGTTCCCGAAGCTCAGCCCACGCTGCTTAAGCGACCGGTTTTCTAACCTGAATCCGATGCTGAAACTCACATACAGCTCGTGCAAGGCGAACCAGTAAAGTGTCTGGCCGCGTGGCGCCGTGTCGCCATCCTCAGGCGTGCACACCTCAATATGGTGGCCGACAACATGCCCGATATCGCGGATCCCGTCGAACATGCAAATTTGAGTCACCTGACCCAGTACGCGTGAGGGCCTGTGCCGGCGATGCCATAACTCGTGTGCTGCCGGGCCGCCAGGCACCACTGAGATCCACATCAGTGAAGCAACGCTCCCGACAATCTGCGAGGCAGTAAGGTCCCCCTGAGCGATACGCCATGCAGCGAAGAAATAGATCAGAAGGGACCCGATGGCCGCCATCCACACCGGCGCGGTCGACAGGAAGCTGTTGGGCATGTGTCGCGGACGCATGTTTCGCGGCAAAAGGCTGTCGACCAATGCCAGTACGGGAAACGTTGCAATTCCCAGCCAGACCCAGTCGCCGCCCAACACGAAGCCAGCGATGCCGACAGCCACAATGCCGTTCGGAATCAGCCAGAACTTCAGATAATCGCTCATTGGGAATTCTCCTCCCCGCAGGCCTCGCTTATATGGCGGGATGTGCCTGCACGCTCTCGTACTTGGCGTAGCCCTTTCCGACGCCGTACTCCATGATGCCGTAGCCGACCTCGTCGCCAACGCGCACCTCAATCACCTGATCGGCCAAGGTACGCACCAACTTGCGGGTTGCCGGGTCATCAAGATTCCACTTCTCATACTCAATGTGCAGCTTTCCCTTGTCATCGCCATGAAACCAGCCATTGAGACCGCCATAGAGGCCGCCCTTGAGGAAATAGCGCGCTGGCAATGTCTTGATCTCCAGCAGATGCGCGGTGCCGTCATCCAGCTTCATTTCAAACTTTGCAGAGGCAACAGACTGCCCATGCGGGTCATCAACCCACTGCACTTCGTGTGTTGCAGCTGCCATGCGTTTGGAGCGGTCCGGCCGGTGACCTAGCGGCAATACTTCCTCGCCAGAGACGTAAATGAAGTCTCCCGGAGCGCGCTCCTTGAAGAAGACATGCAAACCGCGATTGGCGAACTGCACCGTTGTCCATGCGTAGAAGAACGGCGGATAGAACGTGACCGGTGGATGGCTCTCATCCGTTCGCATTTCCGCGCGAATGCCCCATGAATGATCACGTTGCCCCAGCCATGTGTCCGGCTCGATCTGGTAGCGCTTTCCGTCTACCTCCAGCCAGCCGCGATATGCGCCCAACTGTTGGCCGCGGGCCATGTGTTCGGTCACACGGCCACTTCGGCGACGAAAATGTGGCTCTTCTTCGTGCGCGTTCATTGTTCCGATGAACTCAATGTCAAAGCTGAGTCCAGAGTCATTGGGTTCAAGCGATAGCCGGTGCCGCTTCAGACCTTCTAGCACCTCGATCTTCAGCGGGCCCACTGCGGTTTCCAGGGGATTGGGTCGCAAACGACGCGAGGCTCGAAAGTTGTACTGTGTCTTCCCGATGGTCACGCCAGCGAAGACATCCATGACATTTCGATTGGGGTGATATCCCAGACCAATGTCAAAAATAACCTTGCCCTTGTCCGTCCCCGAAACCGGGTGTCCGGTGTACCAGAGACGCTCCATCCAGGCAGGATCGCTGTTGCCAACGTGATCAAACGTGGTTGGCAGCTGGTGTCCAATCAGATCATCTTGTGCGGTGAGCATGGATATTCCTTAAACAATGGTGTGACAGCGCCGCTCTCTAGCTGATGAATTTCTAGCGGCACGGTCCAGATGGAGTGAAAACGCTTGCGGCAGTGAGACGGGATTTCCGGCCTATTGATTGCCCAGGGCTGGCGAGACGAACACTCAAGCTCTTAGTCAGCGCCTGAAGAGATTTCTGCGAACATCGGCTTGGCTGAGGTTTTCAGTTCATGCTTCATCTGCTTGTCCATGAATGTTCTGAGTTCTCGTTCCAATCCTGCCCACTTCTCAGCGCCGAGCGCACTGCTTGCATTCCCGTGCCATTCAATCAGGGCGCAAATGCGCTGATCGTTGTGATCACGCTGGGCCTGCAGCTCTGCGACGCTCGCATCCGGTGCCGCTGCTTCAGGCAACTTCGGTGCTTCTACGCCTTTGAGATAGGCCTTGGCCTGATCAGCGAGTTCGAGTTGCTCCGACAATTGCTTGCCAATGAATTCAGGAGACCACTCGGCACGAAGCTGCAGACTCTTGAGCATATAGATCACGCCAAACGCCTGGCCGCGGGCAAATTCGGTGTCAATGTGAGGAATCACTTCCTGTCGAAGTGTCGACACCATGCCGTCGATCAGGCGGTTTAATGAATTATCCATGAGCAAGCATCTTCGAAATCTGGCGCAAGACCGGGGTGATCTGGGTGCCCATTGCGGGCATGCGCATGTCGTTGAAGCGACCATCCTCAAAGCAGCGGACGGCAGCAATATGGGTCAGGGCCAGCTTGACCAGTGAAAAGACCAGGTAGAACTGTAGAGAAGCCTCTTGCACCTTGAAGCCAGCTTCGCGTTCGTACTGCGCAATGAATTCTTCCTTGCTCAGCAGCCTGCAGACCAGACCTGATCCTCCGGTGTACTGCGGCAAAAAGGCCCAGCCCAGATCTTCATGTGGATCACCCAGGTGAACCAGCTCCCAATCCAGAATGGCGGTGATCCGATCTTCGTGTTCCAGAAAATTGCCCAGTCGATAATCTCCGTGGATCAGACTCACCCGCGGAGCCACCGGAAGATTCTGGCGCAACCAGCGAAACGCCCAGGTCAGCATCGGGTAGGACTTGAGTGCCCATCGCGTGTAGTTGCGCTCCCATTCGTCTACCTGGCGGACCGCCGCGTTTTCAACAGTGATCCCATCATCCGGGAAGCCTTCTTTCCCACGCCATTGGGTTTTGTGCAGGCCGGCAATGGCAGAGACGAACTGCGCGCCAATGTTCTTGCGATAAGACTCATCAAAACCGGAGTCATTGCCACTGACCCAAGGCACGGGCGCTGTTCCCTGAACGCGTTCGCTGATAAAGAAAGGTGCGCCCAGAATGGAGGCATCGTCGCTCCACCAGAATGAGCGCGGTGCCGGAACATCACTACTCTCCAGAATCTTCAGCGCTGCATGCTGGGGCAAGGCACTGTAGGGCGCGAACAAACCATACGGCGGCCCCAGACGAAGGATCAGGCCCTGCTCAGAATCCGAACCTTCCTGCTTCGCGCTGAAGCCGTAGGTGATCCAGGAGAAGCCGACCGCATAGCGGGTAAATGGCCCCAACGTCCAACGACGCTGGGTCTGCTGCTGCAAATAATCAGCAAGGCGTGAATGAATTGCCGACTCATCGGACAAAAGCTCAGCTGCTTCCACTTCGACAACCGACATGGCTTTATGCCTTCTTGGCGCGAGTGGAATGCTTCTTCGGGCCCTCGACAAGCACCTTCGGCGGAGCCTCCAGATGAAAGCCGTCGAAAGCTTCTGAATTGCACTCCTGACGCAACGGCCCCCAACAGATGCGGGCATTGGGCGAGCCACCATCAATACGGATGCAAGCGCCGGTAATGTAGGCCGCTCCGGGTGAGAGCAAGTACACGATGGCGCTGGAAATCTCAGAGGAATTTCCCCATCGCTGCAGCGGAATCGACTTCGGGATATCGCGGAAAAACTGCTGCGCTTCGGGCTCGTAGGTATCAAGGCCACTGCTGGCGATGCAGCCCGGGGCCACTGCATTGATCCTGACGCCATCGCTTGCCCATTCTGATGCGACGCTCTCGGTCAATGTCCACATGCCACCGCGCGCTGCGGCGGAGTGCGAGTAGTTTGGCCAGCCATGCCAGATGTCGGCAATCATGTTGACGATGGCACCGCCGTTAGCCTTCATCCAGCGCTTGTAAGTCTCGCGCATGAAAATGAATCCGCCAACAAGGTTATTGCGAACCACGGCTTCAAAACCCTTGGTGCTGATGTCCTCAGCAGGCATGCGGTACTGACCACCCGCATTATTGACCAGACCGTCGATCTTGCCGTGCAAAGCCAGAACGGCATCGATGGTGGCAATGACACTTTCCTCTTCACGTATGTCACAGACGTGGACCGAGACTTTGCCACCCGTGGCTTCGATCTCGGCCTTCACGGCTTCGAGCTTCTCCAGCTTGCGGCCAACAATGGCTACCGTTGCGCCCACGCTCGCAAGTTCATGCGCCGTACAGCGGCCAATGCCGCTACCACCGCCGGTCACAATCACAATCTGGCCTTCAAACAGATCAGAACGGTAAATCGATTTATAGCTCATATATGAATATTTCCCGGTTTAGAGCGAGCTGGATGTTTCGCCGGCGCGACCCTTGTCAGTCTTTTCAAAAAATTGTTGCGAGCGTTCCATGACGGTCTGATTGCCGCCACACAAGGCATACCCCCACATGGCCTCGACTCGCAGCTGGTCATGTAGCGGGCGTCCAATGCACTCCAGAAGTGTTTCCTTGGCTGATTCCGTCGCTGCTCGATCACAACGCAGAATCCTGGCAACCATTTCCTCGGTTGCTTCCATGAGATCGTCATGGGGCACCACCTTGTTCACCATGTTTGCCATCAATGCACGCTCGGCACTGAAAGGCTCTCCCGTGAGGATCATCTCCATCGTCAGCCCGACGCCGCAGCTATTGAGCATGCGCACGATGCCGCCATCAGCGGAATGCATTCCGCGGCGCACCTCAAAGGTGCCGAACTGCGCTCTCTCGGAGGCAACGCGGATATCGCAAGCCATGGACAGCTCAATGCCGTGCCCCAGGCACCAGCCGTTGATGGCGGCCACAATGGGTTTGGTGATACGTGACAAAGGCCCACGCGTAATACCTGACAGCCCGTCTTCGATACGCTCCCGCCCGACCATTGGACCTACTTTCTGCCACTCCGGCGCGTGTGTCTTGAGATCTGCCCCGGCCGTGAACGCATCGCCGGTTCCGGTCAGGATTGCGACGCGCACATCCGCGTCATCACGAAATTCTTTCCACGCATCGCAGAGCAATAGATGGGTTTCATAGTCCACCGCGTTCTTGCACTCAGGACGATTAAGCGTGACGTAGGCGACCTCCCCCTTCTTCTCATAGATCACTTTCTTGCTGGTCATCTGCATTCCCTTTTCACTAGATTGGCCTGATCTCTACGCCGGTCAAACCATTGCGCCCAACGGTCTCGGGCTCTTGTCCAGAGAGATGATCAGCTTATGCAGCAAGCGACTGAGTTGTTCGAATTCGTCTGCGCTCAAATCTGAAAATGCTCTCTCAATGGGCTCGCGCAACTGCGGAGCCGTCTCCTGTGCCTTGTCACGACCGGGCTGGGTAATGGTGATCACGTGGCGGCGTGCATCGCGAGGATCGATGCTGCGCTCGACGAAACCCGTGCCAATCAAATCTTCAAGTAGTCGCGTCATGTTGGCGCGGCTGGTCCCGACCATTTCACTGAGAACACCCGGTGATGCAGAACCGCTCTCGCTGGCTTCCAGCAGACAGAGAATATGAAAGGTGTTCTCGGTCAGCCCCATGCTGCGAAAGACGGGTTCGAAGAAATTGTGCAATCCGAATTCGGTGATGCGCAGGAGCCGCACCATCACCGTTCCCGGCATGGAAAGCTCCGGCATGGCACTCCCCATCAACGGCGTGCTTGCGGCAACCTGCGCCAGGCGATCAGAACCCTTCATATTTGTTACTGTTGTCGTTTATCGCTGAACTATATAATCATGAACGCGCAGTGTTGAGCAAGACCGTCTGTCGGCAGTACCAGACCAACTTCCTTGGCCTGCTACCTCTGCAACTGATGCTTTGCCGGCGCTTTCCGGCGGTCGCTTCCGACGGTTCCTCACGAGAACGTCCAAAACACTTGTCCCCGGCCTGCTCTCATGCCACGATAGTTTAGTGACTAACTATTGGAGTACCACCCGATGAGAGGAAGCCAGCGCCTCCGCCATGTGGAAAGCAGCACCCCGCGCATGGAACGTGCCCTCCCCGACCTGCCGATGGCCAGCACCGTCATGGTCCGCCTGCTACGTATTGGCGTGTTTGGCATGAGTGATTTTTTTGAACCCGTGTTCCGCGCTGTAGGGCTCACCGACAACTCATTTCACGTGCTGTGCCTGCTCGTTGCGGCGCCCAAAGGCACGAACTCGCCGAGTGAACTCAGTGAGATGGTCGGCACCAGCCGCGCCAATATGACCCGAATCCTGAATGAGCTGGAAGAGGATGGTTTCGTGGCAAGAGCCACCGCGCCTCGCGACGGCCGTCGCCAGATCATCAGCATCACAAGTGAGGGTAGAAAAAAGGTGCGAGACACCGTGCCCGAGATTTCCGGACCGCTGCAAATTGCTTTCTCCGAACTCTCCGATGAAGAAATGGCAGTACTCGATACCTTGATGCGCAAGCTCATCGTTTCCTTTGACAAGAGCGCTCTTGCCATGCGCGCCGCCGCCTGACCCGACACCAGCATCCCCGACCTCATGATTCCGAACGAAGACCAATTAGCGCTACAGGAAGCCGCCAGACGATTCTCGCGTGAACGACTGCTGCCCAACTATCAGCAACGCGAACGCGACGGCAAAATGGACCGGGAATTGCTGCGCGAGATGGGCGAACTCGGCCTGCTCGGGGCAGACGTGGCAAGCGAGTACGGCGGACTCGGTGTTGATGGCGTGACCACCGGCATGATTGTTGAAGAGCTCGCTTACGGTGACTTCAATATCGCAGCCGTGATTCTGGTGATGTCCCTGTGCGGCGCCATCATCGCGCGCAACGCCTCAGCGGCTGTCGCCTCAGAATGGCTTCCGAAAATTCCGCAAGGAAATGCCATCCTCGCCTTGTCCATCACAGAACCGCACTGTGGTTCGGATGCCGGCGCTCTGCAACTCAAAGCCCGTCTCCATGGTGACACTTACATTCTAAATGGAGAAAAGACCTCCACCACCTACTGCGACAGTGCGGACGCCTTCATCGTCTTTGCCCGCACCGGCACGGTCGAGAGCGGTGCACGCGGTGTCACCGCATTTCTGGTTCCCTCGGATACACCGGGACTGCAGGTGAATTGCTTCGAAGACCTCGGGAGCCACTGCTCCGGACGAGGCTCTGTTTTTTTTGACGATGTACGCATTCCTGCTGACCATCGCATCGGCGACGAGAACAAAGGCTTCACCCAGGTCATGGCGGGCTTTGACTACAGCCGCGCGCTGATTGCGTTGCAATGTCTGGGCGCGGCCCAGGCTTCACTTGATGAGGCTTGGGCCTACGTCAAGGAACGCGAAGCCTTCGGCGGACCTATCGCCCGTTTCCAAGGCGTGAGTTTCCCTCTGGTAGAAGGCGAAACACTGGTCGCAGCCGCACGACAACTCTCTTACCACGCGCTAGCGCTCCGTGATGCGGGACAGCCACATACGGTGGAGGCAGCACAGGTCAAATGGCTAGCGCCTAAAACTGCATTCGATGTCACGCATCAATGTGCGCTGACCCTGGGGCATTACGGCTGGTCCATGGATCTACCCCATCAGCAACGCATGCGCGACGTCATGGGGCTGGAAATCGGTGACGGCACTGCAGGCATCATGAAGCTGATCGTGGCACGTGCTCGCGCCGGTCGCGAAGCAACAGAAGAACGCGGGACAGCGCCAACCTAGCGGATCGTTTCACAAACAGGCTACAGATTGATCTATCGGCATTGGAGGAGAAACATGCTCGATTATTTGAAGTACTGGACAGGCGTCGGCGTTCTCGCTGTCGCCTATGCTGGCGTGCTCGCCGGTGGCGACTGGGTGTGGGCAGGCTTCATCATGTTCCCCCTACTGACGCTGATCGACTCCTTCATGCCGCGGGACTATGCGCCGCGCCGTATGAAGATCGAATGGCTCGCCGATGTGCCACTGATCATTTGCGCCGTCGGCCCCCTGCTGCTTTATCTCATATTCGCGTGGCGTTATTCGCAGGGTGCCTATACCACGGGCTTCCAGATCACCGGAGCCGTGCTGAGTCTGGCCTGGACCTCCATCGTGCCACTCGCACCAGCCGCGCATGAGCTCTATCACAAGCGATCGGCTTTCAGCCGCACCTTGGGACGCTACGCACAACTTTGCCAATTTGACCCTACGCGTGACATTGCACACGTCGTCGGACATCACATCGATGTCGCCACGGTGAAGGACGGAGACACTGCACCCAGAGGCACCACGCTCTACGGCTTCATTTTCAAGGCGGTCTGGGAACAAACCCTGTGGGACATTTCGACGGAATCGAAAGCCCTGCGCATGCGCGGCCTTTCTTCCTGGAACTGGCGCCACCGCATCTGGCGCGGAATGGCGGCACAGCTCGCTTTTCAGGCTGTCGTCTGGCTTATTGGCGGATGGATAGCGGCTGCAATCACGACCGGCGCAATGTTGCTCACCCGGGTTTGGGCCGAATCATTCAACTACTTCCAACACTACGGTCTGGTCCGCGCGGTCGGCGCGCCGATTGGCCGCAGACACCTCTGGAATCATCTGAGATGGCTGTCGCGGGTGTTGTCATTTGACATCACCAACCACGCAGACCATCACCTCAACTCTTACAAGCGCTACTACGAACTGGTTCCGCACAAGGAATCCATTCCAATGCCCAGCCTGTTCATGTGCTTCTTCGCCTCGCTGATCCCGCCCATCTGGCACGAGCTAATTGCAAAGCCAGCGCTTAAGCGCTGGGATCTGGAATACGCCACGCCAGAAGAACAGGAACTGGCGCGTGAACAGAACCGCGCCGCCGGTTGGGAAGACTGGCTGGGCGAAGCACACCAAGACACGACCCGCGAACGACCTGCCACTGTCGGTTGCTGAACCGTCCGAATAAACAACCACCGAGACCCGTTATGTCCAGCAGCAAAATTCTGTACGAAAAAAACGACAATATCGCCACGATCACCTTCAACCGTCCCGAGCGCAAGAACGCCATCGACCTGGAGATGCATAACCGTCTGGGCGAGATCTGGCGCGACTTCCGCGACGATCCCGATCTGCGTATCGCCATCATCACCGGCACCGGCGACGCCTTCTGCGCCGGCGCAGACCTCAAGACACATGTCCCCGAATGGGACGGCGTTGGGCCGAGCCTGGGGCGCGACAAACTTTCCGACGGTTTTGCCGGCGGCATCACGCGCGGTGTGCATCGCATCTACAAGCCGATCATCGCCGCCTGCAATGGCTGGGTCCTGGGCGGCGGCCTTGAACTGGCAATGGCCTGCGATATCCGCATTGCTTCCGAGCATGCGCAGTTCGGGTCATTCGAGTTGCGTCGCGGCATGCACCCTGCAGATGGCGGCATCGTGCGCATCGTCAACACCTGCGGCACTGGCATCGCACTTGAGATGGAACTCACTGGCGAGCCGATTGACGCGCAGCGCGCGTTCCACGCCAACATGGTCTCCAAAGTCGTGCCGCATGATCAGCTGATGGCAACCGCGCACGACTACGCAAAAAAGATCCTGCGTAATGATCGGCGTGCAGTCGAGAGCGCGAAGGAAACCATTTTCGAGGTCGTTGGCCGGACGCTCGACGAACAGCTCAAGGTTGAGTGTCTGTACGGCTACGCCTTGTGCGGCGGCAACCCGGAACTGGTGCGCCGTTCGCAGGAATTCCTGGACAAGAAGGACAAAGGCCGCGTCGGCGTCAATTCAAGCCCGCTCTGATGACGGCCGGGTCTGATCAGCTGTCCGACCCTTGTTTTCAGTCGCGAGACGTTTATCCGCAATGGGTGCAAGAGCACGTTCGCTGGTCGGACACTGATTGCATCGGCCATGCCAATAACCTTGCGTTCGCAGCATTTTCAGAAACCGGCCGCGCGCTGTTACTGCGCCGTTTCATGGAGCCCGATGCTGATCCGCGTTCGGTGCTGGTCATGGCTGAGCAGCGTTTGAAGTTTCTTGGCGAGATGCACTGGCCAGCACTGATCGATGTCGGAACAGCGGTGACCGGTATCAAAAACCGGTCATGCACGATGGTACAAGCGCTGTTCGATGGTGAGCGCTGTACCGGTCTGGTTGAAACCCAGCTGGTCCTGATTGACGAAGCCACCCGCAGGTCCCGTCCAATTCCAGACTCGGTTCGAAACATCCTGCAGCAATCGGCCCTCTTACGCGCCAACTGATGCCACACACTTTATATAGAAAGGCAAATTCATGAGCAGCAAACCCATATCAGAATGTGGCGTCGTCCTTCTCGGCGGCACTGCCGGAGTCGGGCACGAAGCGGCGTGTCAATTTGCAGAGCAAGGTGCCCGGGTTCTGCTTCTCGGAAGAAACGATGAACGCGGAGCACTGGCATGCACAAAACTAAGAGATCGCGTTCCGAAAGCCGACGTCGGATTTGTCAAAGTCGACGCCTGCGATGCGGCTGACGCGGTTCGGGCCGAAGCCGAATGTCGCGCACGGCTAGGTGCCATTGATGTCATCGTAACCAGCACCGGACCCAGCGAGCCACCGCGCCTGATGCATAACATCCCGATCGAGAATGTTCGCCTTCGCATCGAGGAAATCATGCTGCCGCCCCTACACCTGATCCACGCAGCCCTGCCCGCAATGCGTCAGCAGAAGAGCGGATCGATCGTGGTGGTCGCCTCCGACGCAGGCAAGATTCCCACGCCAGGTGAGACCCTGGTGGGCTCAGCCATGGGCGCCATCATGATGTACTGCAAGGCAGCGGCACTGGAGGTCAAGCGGGAGAATGTACGCATCAACCTGCTCACGCCATCACTGATTGCAGGGACGCCCGGTGCAGAATTGATTTTCAACGAGGCCTTCAGCGCCAAGATGTTCGAGAAAGCCTCTGCCATGGCGCACCTGGGCGTCGCAGACTGCGCAGACCAGGCCGCAATGATTCTGTATCTGGCCGGCCCGGCAGCCAAGCGCATGACCGGTCAGGCAATCAGCATCAACGGTGGTATTTCAGTCGATTGATGATGGCGCGCAAGCGGAGGCAAGCAGCATGAGTTACGAGACTTTCGAACTGACGGTCGAAGATGGTCTTGCGCGTCTGAATTTGAATCAGCCGGATCTCGGCAACCCTTTCAACGAAACGGCTTGCCGCGAGTTTGTCGATGTGGCCAGTGATCTCGGCGCCCGCAAGCATGTGCGAGCCGTGCTGCTGAGCGGCCGCGGTCGCTTCTTCAGCGTCGGCGGTGACTTGTCGATGTTCTCGGATGATCCCGATGCAATCGCAGAGACCGTGCTTCGCCAGACCGCACAGTTGCACATGGGCATGGCCAGACTCATGCGCCTTGATGCGCCCATCGTCGCGTGCGTGCATGGCGCGGCCATGGGCGGTGCCATGTCCGTGGTTGCCAACTGCGATCTGGTTTACGCAGGGCGGAGCGCAAAGATCGGCGCTGCATACGCGCACATCGGGTTCACATGTGATCTAGGTGCCACCTTTGGTCTTGCATCACGCATGGGTATAGCCCGCGCGCGACGTTTCCTGCTACTTGGCGAAACGCTCGGTGCAGAAGCGGCTCAGCGTACTGGCCTGGTTGATGAAATCTTTGACGACGAGGACGTCGTCGCGCAAGCCGAACAAATGGCATTGAAACTCAGCCGCGGCCCGACACGCGCCTACGGAGCGGTACGCCGACTCATGGCCCGTTCTCTGGCCACGCCCTTTGAAAGCCAACTAGAAGACGAAGCACAAGCCCTCGCCCACGTCGCTGCCTTACACGATGCACGCGAAGGCATCATGGCATTTACAAACAAGCGCAAGCCCAATTTCACCGGTCAGTAAGCGCTGGATAAATTGCATATATAAGGAGTGAGAACTATGTGGTTGTTTTCCGAGATCCGCACGATTGGTGATATTCCAAAGCATTACGCGCGCGTCACGCCAGACAAGGCTGCGCTGATCGACGCTTCGGGCACGATGAGCTTTGCGCAGCTCCATGCAAATTCCACCAAAGTCGCGAACGCCCTCTCAGGCCTGGGCGTGAAACCACTGGATCGCGTCGCAATCCTGTCGAAAAATACGCCGCGATATTATGAAGTTCTCTTTGGCGCCAATCGCATTGACGCCGCGATGTTGCCACTGAACTGGCGTCTGGCAGCTCCGGAGCTATCCTCGATCATTGAAGACGCTGGCCCGACAGTGCTGGTGGCTGATAGCGAGTACGCGCTAACAGCCAGCAAAGCGGTTGCGGGCAGCGGCCAGAACTGCCGCATCGTTCTGTTTGATTCAACCGACGCAAGCGCTCAGACCGAATGGAAATCACTTTGCGATCAGGCAAGCGATTCCGACCCTGACATTGAAGTTAACCCGCTGCACACATCAATCCTGATGTACACATCAGGCACCACGGGCAAACCCAAGGGCGTGCAGTTCTCTCATCAGGGGCAACTGTTCTTGCGACTCTGCGAGCACCTCGAGCCGTCTTTCCGCTACCAGCAGGACGACGTGATGCTGACCGTCATGCCCCTGTTCCACGCCATGGGTATCAGTCTGTCGACCCAGGCGCTGTACAGCGGTGTCGCGGTGGCGGTGTACCCGATGCCGGAACCGGGCGATCTGATCAAGCTGATTGCACGTGAGCGACCAACAGTCATGCCGCTGGTGCCTACGGTGATTCAGATGCTGTTGGATCATCCGGACGCAGCAAGTGCGGACTACTCGTCCGTGCGGGCATTGATCTACGCAGGATCCGGCATCGGAAAGCATCTGCTGAGCCGGGCAATGCAGACGATCAGCTGTGATTTCATCCAATTCTACGGTGCAACTGAGACCGCCTGCGGCGTGACCTTTCTGCGGCCCGCAGATCACAAACTTGATGACGAGGCCGCTCTGGCCTCCTGCGGCAGTCCCCTGCCCCTGATCGACATCAAGGTGATGGATGCCGACGGCCAAGAAGTGCCAGACGGAACTGTGGGCGAATTCTGGATTCGCTCACCCTCGCTCAGCACCGGCTACTTCAGGCAGCCCGAACTCACCGCTACCGCATTCAAGGATGGCTGGTATCGCTCTGGAGACGCGGGCTTTCGGGATTCGCGAGGACTGCTCACCATTGTTGATCGCGTTAAGGACATGATCATCAGCGGTGGCGAGAACGTGTATTCCACTGAAGTGGAACAGGCTCTTCAGAAGCTCAATGGCGTCCAGATGTGCGCCGCCGTGGGACTGCCCGACCCCAAATGGGGCGAACGTGTTGTAGCGGCCATCGTCGCAGACCCGGCTGCCGGCCTCACCGCGGAACGCGTCATTGAACACTGCCGCGAGCTGATCGCAGGATACAAGGTGCCCAAGCAGGTGGAGTTTGTCAGCGCAATTCCAATGACGGCCAGCGGCAAGGTGCAGAAGCGAGAACTCCACGATCAGCTCCTCGCAGCAGCTTCCCAAGCGTCGCGATAGTAAGCAGAAGCTGACTCGCCTGGGTCAGCTCATGCGAACATGCTGCCCCGCGTCGACCGGCAGAATGGCACCGTTTATGAATGACCCGGCATCGCTGGCCAGCAGCAATAGCGCACCGTCGAGTTCATGCACCCTGCCGACTCTGCCGTAGGGCAGCGCGGCCTCAATGGCTTTGCCAGCATCCGTGGCCAGAACATCCTGCGACATCTCAGTATGGAAATACCCCGGCGCGATGGCATTGCAACGAATCCCGTGCGGCAGCATTTCGGCAGCGGTGTATCGCGTCAGGTGATTCAGCCCGGCCTTGGCCACGCCGTAGGCTGCCACTTGCGACATGACGCCAATGCCAGTGATAGAGGTGATATTCACAATTGATCCGGCCTTCCTGGCAGCGATCAATCGACGTGAAAATTCTTGCGACATGCGCATGGTGCCATCGAGATTGACGCGCATGAGATTGCTCCAGCCGTCATCGGTCATGTCAGGCAGCGGCGCAAACATCAGCTGACCGGCACAGTTGACCAGCGTATCGATCGTGCCAAATGCCTGCTCCGCCGCATCGAACCCTGAGGAAATGCTGTCCAGACTGCCGATATCAATCGCCACCGATGCCGCTTCTCCACCGCCTGCATTGATCTCGCCTGCCAGGGCGTCGAGTCGATCCTTACGCCGCGCGGCGCAAATCACCTTGGCGCCGGCTCTGGACAGCGTACGCGCGAACTGCGCGCCCATGCCGGAAGCTGCACCGGTCACCAGTGCAACCCTGCCCTTCATTGAGAACAGATCAGAAATCTCTGTATTCACGTCACCACGCTCCTGTAAATCAAATATCGGTTGAGGCCCTGCCTGTCATCCATGCAGCGGTGTCAAAGGCTGTATCCGCCGTCTACTGCCACTAACTGTCCCGTGATGTAGGAAGCGTCCTCAGAGGCAAGAAAATCGACCAGCGCAGCGAACTCTTCTGGCCGGCCCATGCGCCCCAGCGGCGTGCGCTCGAGGCATCGTCCGACCACTTCGCGTCCAATCTGGCTGATCGCAGTAACATCCTGAACCGCGCCAGCATCAATGATGCCCGGAGCCACTGCGTTGATCCGGACGTTGGTAGCGCCTGCCTCTCGCGCCATTTGCTTCATCAAAAGCACCGCCGCGCCCTTGGGCCCACCCGACATGCCGTCCCCTTCCAGCACACGCAGGGCAGCGGTCGTGGCGGTGAGCACCATCGCGCCGCCACCACCAGCCTTCAAGGTTTCTGTTCCATGCTTGAGTACGCGAAACAGACCAAACACGTCTGTCTCATAAGTTTTGCGGAAATCGGCCTCCGATATGTCAGAGAGATTGCCCAGCGGCAGCGCCGGACCGCTTGCGGTGACAATGGATGAAAGCCCGCCAAAGGCGTCAACCGACAGCCGCAGGAAGCGAATAATCGACGTTTCCGATGTCTGGTCCACCTGTAATGCCGTGGCCTTTCCGCCATCGCTCCTGATCTCGTCAACGAGCGCGGCGGCCGATGCTTCTGCAGCATGGAAGCCTACGATGACCGGTGACCGGCGCGCGATACGGCGTGCCACCGCACGCCCAAGCCCGCCTGTGGCACCCAGGATGGCAACCCCCTTTGAATGACTCATAGTTGATTTTCTCAGGGCGCAAAGAAGATGGATTCTGTGTGCATGGTGTCCAGATACTCTCGAACACCGGCCACTTTTCCATCTCGCAGCAGGAACAGGAAATGGTAGTGATTGTTATATGTGCGCCCGGTTTTCGTATGCGCCAGTGATTCAGTTTCTACTGCAATACGGTCACCATCGATCGTCCATTCCTTTGGCATCAGCTTGATCGGGCCGGTACAGACATCGTTGACGGACCCTAGTAGCTTGGCAAAAGCTTCCTTGTCGTACAGACCCGAGAGCTGGGTCGTACCTGCGACCCACCAGGTCGCGTCGTCGGTCATGAGGGCGGTAGTGGCAGCTGCATCCCCGCCTGAAAAAACATCCATGAAATGAGTGACGACCTGCCGAGCCTGCTCTTTTGAGCCCATAACAATCCTCCTGTAATTATTCTGTTGCGCCGCGAGCAAACACGACGACCGACCGAAAGTATTCAGGTACCGGCCTCATGCTGCTCGCCTATTTCTGCCACGCGGCTTGTCTATTTCTGCCATCCGGCGCTAACGTCGGGCTCAGGCTTGCAAGGCAAGCCACTGGGAGGAGAACCAGAAATGACAGTGGTATACGACACTGCCCTGCAAGAACCACGCGATCGCTTCCGATTCTGGAGTGGTTTGATGTGCCGCACATTCGCGCCAGCGCATGGCGTTTTTCCGCGGGGCTCAGCTCTGGACGCCCGTTTCACCGTCAATGAGCTCGGCCCCACGACGATCTGCACAGTCTCCGCGCCACGCCAACTTTGGGAGCGCACCAAACGGCATATCCGTGATGCGCCGCGCGAGCAGTTCCTGTTTTCACAGTTAATCTCAGGAAACGGTGTGTTGCGCCAGCGCGGACAGGAACTGCGACTGCAAGCTGGGGCGATGGCCATCTATGACGTCAATCTGCCCTATACCTATGAAGTGGAAGGTGAGGTGCTGTTTGTAAAGCTGCCGAAGCGCGAACTGATCCGGCAGGTAGGTTTACCTCGCGAATTGGGCATCCCTGCACAGAGGCATCGGGGTCTGCTGGACTGGACATCCGGCGTCGTCCGGCAGGCCGCAGGTTTGGAGATTCACGGTGATCCTCGCACCGCCAACTTGGTTGGAGGCAGTGTCATGGGCGCCATCATGACCCTGCTTCGAGATGCCGCGCCCATCACCAAGCAAGATCATTCGAATATCTGCTCTCCCACCCTGCAACGCGTATGCGCGGATATTGAAGCGCAGCTCTCTGATCCTGATTTGAGTGTTGATGGCATTGCACGTGCGCAGGGCATGTCCGAGAGAAGCCTTTATCGATTGTTCGAAGATCTGGGTACGACACCGACCAGATGGATTTTGCGTCAGCGCCTCCAGCGTTGTCGCAGTCAGCTGCAGTCGCAGCCGCACCGCTCCGTGACCGATATCGCCATCTGCAACGGGTTCAGTGACCTCTCGCATTTCAGCCGGTCTTTCAAGAAGGCTTATGCGATTGCGCCAACCGCCTGCAGAAAAATCCAAGGCCTCAACCCGCAGTAGAGGAGAATCAAGATGTCACCAAACTCGTCCGAACAATCCACGGTACTGGGCGCCTGCCCGCATGACTGCCCTGATACCTGTTCGATGCGGGTGTCCGTAAAGGACGGACGTGTAACCGGCGTACAGGCCAATCCGGATCACCCCTTTACACGTGGACGCCTGTGTAACAAGACGAGCCATTACGAAGAGCGGGTCTATCACCCGGATCGCGTGCTACATCCGCTGCGACGCGTTGGCCCCAAGGGCGCTGGCGAGTTTGAACAAATTTCCTGGGACGAGGCACTGTCGACCATCGCTGAGCGCTGGAAATCCATCATCGAGGAAGATGGGCCGAGCGCGATCCTGCCCTACAGCTACCTCGGCACTCAGGGAATGGTCAACGGCCTGACCGTGGGAGATCCGTTCTTCAATCAGCTGGGCGCGACGATTTCAGAGCGCACATTCTGCGACTCGGGCGCATCCACAGCCTTTGTCATGTCGATGGGGCCGACGCCCTCGATGGACCCTGAGAGTTTTGTGCACTCCAAGTTCATCATTCTCTGGGCCTGCAACATGCTCAGCACCAATGCGCACATGTGGCCTTTTGTGGATCAGGCCAGGAAAAATGGCGCCAAACTGGTGGTGATTGACCCTGCCAAGACCCAAGTCTCCGGCTTTGCTGATCAGCACATTCGCCCGCGACCCGGCTCTGACGGCGCGCTGGCACTGGCCATGATGCACGTCATCATCAATGAAGGGTTGGTGGACCAGGACTATGTAAACCAGCACACCGTCGGATACGAAGAACTGGTACCGCACATTGCGCAGTACACGCCCGAGTTCGCGCAGGCCGAAACCGGCATTGATGCCGAGGTCATTCGCACGCTCGCGCGTGAATACGCTGCCTCACAGCCTGCTGCGATTCGCATCGGCGTGGCCATTGAGCGCTCTGCCGGTGGCGGGCAGCTGGTTCGTGCACTGGCGAGCTTGTCGGCATTGGTTGGTGCCTGGCGCCAACCGGGCGGCGGCCTGCTGCAACTCACGCTCTGGGCATTCCCCGCCAACTGGGAAAAGCTGCATCGCGCCGACCTGATAAAGCCTGGGACCCGGGTGCTGAACCAGTGGAAGCTGGGCGCCGCGCTGTGCGGTGAGCTCGATCTTGATCCACCGATCCGCTCCCTGTTTGTCTACAACAGCAACCCGCTGGTGGTAGCACCCAATCAGTTGCGACTGAAAGAAGGCCTCGCGCGCGAGGATCTGTTTACGGTGGTCAGCGAACACTTCCTGACCGATTCCGCGCGTTACGCAGACATCGTGCTACCCGCGACCACACAGGTTGAGCAACTGGACCTCATGTTTTCCTGGGGGCATTTCTACCTGACCCTGAACCAGCCATCGATCGAGCCACGTGGCGAAGCTGTGAGCAATGCCGAGTTATTCAGGCGACTGGCCAAGACCATGGGTTTCACAGACGCCTTCTTCCAGCGCAGCGACGAACAAATCCTGAAGGACTCCATGGACTGGAACCATCCTGCACTGCAGGGCATCACGGTTGAACTGCTCAAGAAGCAAGGCTATGCGCGCCTGAACCTGCCGCCGGCCGATCAGTTTGCACCGCATGCACAGGGCAATTTCCCTACGCCCTCGGGCAAGCTCGAGATCAAGGCCTCGATGGCCGCTGGTGGAAACTTTGTATTGCCCACGTTTCGGCAGGGTTCAAATGATCATCAGGATGGATCGCCCGTCCCTGCTCTGCCCACTTATGTCGCCCCGCGCGAATCCGGCTTCGACAACCCGGGCCAGCAGTCATATCCGCTGGCCATGATGTCTCCAAAGAGTCACGCCTTTCTGAATTCAACCTACGCCAATCATCCGCGCCAGACCTCCAACGAAGGCGAGCAGAAAATCATTCTGCATCCGATTGACGCAGAATCCAGAGGCATCGCCAGCAACGACATCGTTCGTGTATTCAATGATCGAGGGTCGTTTGAAGCCGTGGCCCGCATTGGCGACAAAACCATTCAGGGCGTTGTGATCGCCCCCATGGGACATTGGGTGGCAAGCTCAAAGGCGCAAGCCACACCCGCCGCCCTCAATCCGACGGCCTTTGCAGACTTGGGCTGTGCACCGAGCTTCTCCGATAACCGGGTGGAGGTGGGCAAAGTCTGAGGCTGAACAGCGGCGCTTTGGCTCGATTACAACTGAATGCTGCCTTGGTGATCCAGACCGGATAATGCTCTGGCCTGAGACCGCGCTGCGCGGCTTCCGCGCGAAAAAAAATTAGCCCACTTTCACAAGCGGCTCGGGGATCGCCGCATTCAGTCCTGCAAGGAAAACTTGGAAGACATCAGTCCCTGCAAATATTGCATTTCACGATTCTGTTCGTTGTACATATTGGTGGCCAGCCCTCGAACCTGCTCGGCTTCCGCGTACTTGGATGCGAACTGCGCCATGGGCAGTGCGCCGATGTGATGACGGATCATCAAACCGATGAAATAGCGATCCGCTTCGGCGCCCTGCTGCTCACGCAGGGCGTTGAGCTCATCGGTAGAGGCCATGCCTGGCATGCCTCCCTCTGAAGCGCGACAGGCGGCAAGGTAATCAGAAAGCCCTTGATCGAGCGAAGCGGGACCTAGCAGCATCCAGTCCATTTCGCGGGATCGAGGGTGAAGTGCTTCTCCTGCAAGCAACAACCAACCCTGCATTTGCCCCACTTCTATCAATTGCTTGGTCTGGATAGCCGTTGCCAGCCGTCCGAGCTGACTCCCCGGCTTCGCCATCATGATCTGCGACATCAGAATCGCCTGATCGTGGTGCTGAGCCATCCACTGTGCGAAACCAATATCAATGGGGCCGAGCAAGCGCTTGCTCATGCGAGTGGTTTCAGCAGTTTGTGCCTTCCGCAGCGTAACCGTAGCAAACCCGATGCCAAACAGCATCAAGGCCACCAGAACCGCTGCGGCCCGAGAACGCCCAGTCACTTTCAAAGCGCCACTAGTCCGGCCGCAGGCGTTGCTATCCCGTCGAGATCAGTTGAATGGAAATACATCGTTGGTGAATTCAAGCACCATGAAGCCATTGTCCTGACAGGTCACCCAAAGCTGGTCCCCGACAAAGCGAGGCGGCGAAGAGCACCAGTCCGTGCTGAGATTCGCATCCGAGCGTGTGGCCAGGTCAATCACGTAATTGCCAGCGCCCTCGAGCCCACCTACGACGATATCCGAAACCGTTGGCGCCAATCCCAGACCCGTTGCGTGCTCGGAGCCCTGAAGCATCGATGATTTCCCCACCTGCGCCGGCGGATTGAAATACGCAATTTCGCGAGGGTTTTCGGGGTCGCGAATGTCGAACACCCGGATGCCGGATTGCATGAAACCGCACGCCAGCGCAGTCGGGTTCTGCTTGCGATCAACGTCACAGTAATGGGCTTCGTAGCCAAAAAAGCCATTGCCCGCAGTATCGGCAGCGCGGATGGATGCATTTTCGGGTCGCTGAATTTCAAGTTGAATCTGCGCCACGATCGTTGGATTGGTTTCGTCGGAAACGTCGACGACTCGCACGCCCTCGGCTGCAAACTCGTCTGCCACAAACACATAGGGTCGATCACCATAGGACACCGGCAAAGCATGCTGGCCGATACTGGCCAGGTTCCAAGTCAGCAGAGAGATCTGTCGCACCGTAGGTACGGGCACACGGTTCTGAATGTCGCTGACATCCAGAATAATCAGACCACCCGGCAAGGCGTTGGCAAGATAGGCGCGGTTTCCGTCCGGGCTGAACTCGATGCCGTGGTTGGCGGCGAAGCCGGAAATGCCCGTATACAGAATGCGAGGTGTTGTCGGGTCGCTCACATCAATCGCAGTGATGGAGCCCCCAGCCAAACCGGTAGACCAGTAAGTGTTGCCATCGGGAGAGAAATTACCTTCGTGTCCCAGGAAATTGGCTGGCAACTCAAGCGAGGTGCCTGCAATACCGTTCAGATGCACGGGATTCGCGCAGTCGGCCGAGATGTCGTAAAGGTCGATAAAGGCGGGGGCCAGAGCTTCCCCCACCGCAACGCCGCCGAGTAGCTGCCGCGCCTCATTGACCGACAGAGTTTCCCAGGTACCGAGCAGGAACGCTGGGGAGGTGAGGTTCTTCGACAACACCGGGTTTGCTGGATTTCGCACATCCACGACTTGCACGCCCGGAGATAACTTCGTTGCAAGCCCGAGGAAAGCAGTCGCCATGTAAGCGCACTTTCCAGAAGAAGGATTCACCCAGCTAGCGCCTTCTCCTTGATACTGCCCGACCTTGCGAAGATTGCAGCTGTAAGCCGCGAGATTGCGTCCACTGATGCGATCCTCACGAGATACCTGACCCTGCAATCCGGTTTCTGGAGCTGATCCAGCACCGCAACTCGCGCGAGAAACCGGACCGGCACTGCCCACATTGAACCCTCCCGCACCACCCGGGCTCTGACCACAGCCACTCGCCAGGGACAGCACGATACCCAGGCCAAAGGCCCGTGCGGAATTCTTGAATAACATGGCTCTCCTCCATGGATGTCACATACGAACCGGTCTTGGCCGGCTATCGACAAGAGCCTGCCCTTTTTTACACAGACTGTCTACTTTTTTCTATATCCACTGCATCCCTCGGCTCGCCACAATTTTCTTAACTAGCCCAGAGCCTGTTTATCCACTTCATCGGCAAACGTAACGGATGAGCAGATATACCCGAGCGTCTTCTTCAGCCGCTTGAGCTCGGGCCCGGACTTCTGACCGGCGAAGCGTGTGCAGTACAGCGCGACCATCCACCACATCGCGTCAGCCACATCATTGGTGGCACCAGGTCGGCTACGCCCTTCCTTCTTGACCGTACTCAGAGAATGTCTGGCGCCCATACTCAGAGCGTTCATCAATCGCTCCCACGCCATTGCCACCGAAGGATCCTGGGGCGCCAGATCTTCGATGGCGACAAGAATGGCGTGATGTTTATTGAAAACGTCGACCATTCCATCCAGGGCGTCTCGCATGTCACGCGGATAGGCATTTTCAGGATCCGCCAACCAGGTTCCGGTACTGGCAGCGAATTCCTGCTCGAGAACTGAAATCAGACGGGTCACCAGTTCACCGCGATCCTTGAAATGCTTGTAGAACGAAGCGCGTGACATCCCCGCCTCTTCCATCAGCTTCTCAACGGAAACGGTGGACAGTCGTTGCCCGCGTTCGAGGAGCGCCTCCATCGCCCGCAGAAGTCTTAACTCCATGGACGGACGTTTCCCTGCAGCATTTTTTGCGCGTGTCGCGCGCGTGGGGCGTCTTTCTAGCGTAGCCATACGAGTTCAAAGAATCCGGAAGATTCTTCATCATAGAACGCAACGCGCGAGGACGCCCCGGGATGCCTTGCTCGGGCGTATGTTCGCCGGCAGTACTCCGTTGTATCCAAGTCGCTAATGCCTCAATACAGGCACTCAACGGCGGATCAATAGAAGCACGCCTGCCCGACCCTAAAAAGCGACCTCACCTGAGGTACACCGCGATTTTCTGTGAAATCCAAATGCATTTCAGCTGACCTGACCTGAACCCCGATAAATCGTCGGTTGAATTGCAAACCCGTGCTGGACTGCCAGATCGCGCTTTCTTAACTCTGGCTCGATCAGTTTGTACACCTTGTAATTGTTGTGAAACGGCGTTGATGGGTACAGGTGATGAATCAGGTGAACATGATGATTCTGCAACAAGGGGGCCATCAGCCATTCCTGGCCCAGACGCAGGGTCGTGGCTTGTGTGAAGTTGTCCTTCTGCTCCACGTCATGCGGTACGTGCGGAAGCCAGAAAAAGCTGAATCCGAGACTCAGGAAGATGATGCGTGAGGGAATAAACCACAGCATCAGCACTTCCATGCCGTATCCCAGGTAGGTCAGCGCAGCAACAACGGCAAACACCACGCTGGCCATCTTGATCGAAGATATCAGGTAGGGCTTGGAGATCTTGTCGCCATGCTTGATGACGTAACGCAGGTACAGGATGTCGATCACGAGCCAGCGGAACGGCAGCGTCCACCAAGCGCCATGCAGGATGAAGTCTGGATCCTTCTTCTCACCCGTAAATCGGTGATGCTGGATGTGACACCAGCGGAACAGCTTGATATGCAGGTAAGGCGTGATCAGGAGAATCGCCCACTGGCCGATGAAGTCGTTGAGCAGCTGATTCCGGGCAATGCTGCGATGCACACCGTCATGCCCTACCGTGAAGGCCAGGTATCCGACACCGCCGTTGATGAGCATACCCACCCAGAGGGGGATCATTCCCGTCACCGCCGCCGCGATACTGCCCAAATACACCAAAGACATCAGCAACCAGGTCACAACCGTCGGCCAGGCCACGGTCTGCACATTGATGAGCTTCTTGAAGGCACTGCGATCCTCAAGGCTCAGGCTGTCTGCAATTTCATTGGGCGGGAAATTCATCCGACGATCCTCCAGCGGGGGTCTGCTTTAATTTATAGCGTCACTATGCAGTGCCGGTCACGGCGCGCCCCAACTTAAAGACTGGCCCGCCGGGAAGCCTCGGAAGCGCTCACTTTGAGCGCCTCCGAGGCAATCGTCTGCCTCAGCCCGGCAGGAAGGGCCGTGGATCGAAATAGTCCGACCATCGGACCACCTTGCCATCCACAATTTCCAGGGTTCCGGAGACGGGCAGCGACAAAATCTTGCTGCCGTCAGCACGCTCAAGGTGATCGATTCGCTCCGTCAGCACGGTATTTCCGTTGGCGGCAATCGCCACAAACTCGACCACCATGCGATCCAGCTGAAAACCATCAATAAAGCTTTGCATGGTGGCAATCATGGCCGCCTTGTTATCTGCCGTGGGCAGACCCGTGTTGGACCAACTGCATCGGTCCGCGCAGTGGTTTTCGATAGAACTGATCAAGCCCTTTCGAGTTCCCATTTCACCCAGGAATGCTTGCACGATCTGTTCGGCGTTCTGACTCATCTGTTTCTCTCCTTACGTTCTTGTAACAGTCTTGTTATCGGCCCAATCGACAGGCCTCTATGAGAGGCCATGGGTCACAAAGCAAATCATAAGTGCTTTCAAGGCAGTGTAACCACTATGTCGCTCGCGGACTTCGCGGGTGAACACGCACCTAAAATTAATCTCGCACTGCCCCGGTGCCCACGCCTTGCTTAGTTTTAATCAAGGCCAGCAACAGAGTTCCCAAAATTGTCTTTCAAGCGTCACTTTCCTGAAATAGGCGGCGCGTAGTTTTCAGTTATCTGCTTATCTAGATATCTGATCATGAGCCTCTACGCCGTCACGCGAGAAAGCGGACAAACCCTGTACGCACAGATTGCCCATCAGCTCGAACAGGATGTCATCAATCTGTACTCGGCCGGCGATTTCCTTCCATCCGAAGGTGATCTCGCGGCCCGATTCGGCGTCAATCGCCACACATTGCGACGCGCGATTGACGAACTGGTGGACAGTGGAATGCTGGAGCGTCGCCACGGTCGCGGCGTGGTCGTACTTGATCATCAGCTGGACTACCAGATTGGCAGTGGCACGCGATTCACAGAAAACATCGCGGCGATGGGCATGCTCACTGCCAATCGAATTCTGCGCAAACAGACGATCCCGGCCATCCGGCGAGTTGCCGAACATCTGCAGCTAAACGAAGGCGATCCGGTGCATTGGGTCGAGACATTGCGTGCGGTCGATGAACGGCCCATGTGCGTGATATCCCATTTCATGCCTGCCCAAGGCTTCCCGGATCTTCTTGCCCAATACGAAGGTGGCTCGCTTCACGCGTTCCTGGCAGACACATATGGCTGTCAGGTCCGCAGAACTGAAAGCCTGGTGACCGCGGTTCTGCCGCAAGGCGATGACGCCAAGTCACTTCAGATGCCCCAGAACCGATGCGTACTGCGGGTCAAGAGCATCAATGTAGATGCTCGCAGCGATTTGCCGATTGAGTACGCGATCACCCGATTCAGGGCGGATCGCATCCAGCTTCGCATCAATCCATAAACCTTCTCTACCCCTCGCCTCTTACCATTTTCAGGAGCTTTCCTAATGTACATAACCTCACTCTTGCGCCGCCGCGTGATGGCGTTCAGCCTTGCTCTCGCGGCCACAGTTCCGCTCAGTGGCATTGCCCATGCACAGAACGACGGAAGCAAGGAAAAGCCGTTGCGCGTCATTCTGATTCCTGCGGACGGCGGTACTGAGGATGGCACCAAGAAGGACTTCCAGCCGATTTTCTCTGCGATCGAGCAATCGACGGGCCTGAAGTTCGATATCAAGGTTGGCCAGAACTACTCGTCGGTTGTGGAGGCCATGTGCAATGGCGCTGCGGATATCGCATGGTATGGGCCCGCGAGCTATCTGCAGGCCCGCGAAAGAGGATGTGCAGAGTTGCTTGCCCTGGCCGTTCGCAAAGGCGGCTCGGTGTACTACTCCGGCATCTTTGCCCGCACGGATCGCGGCATCGACAGCTTGTCCGACCTCAAAGGAAAGAGGGTTGCGCTCGGTGACGTGAACTCCACTTCCAGCTTCAACGTACCCGTTGCAATGATGATTGAAGCCGGCGTTGATCCATCGCGCGACCTTGGCGGCATCAATCTCGCGGGTAGCCACGCCAATGTACTGAGCGCCTTGTCAGAAGGTCTGGTCGACGCAGGTGGCGCTTCGTTTGATTCGTTCGAGAAAGCAGTCAACAGCAAAGCCATTGACCCGAGCATGATCAAGGTGGTCGTCAAGAGCCTGCCACTTCCCTACCCGCCACTCGCCATTCACCCCGGGGTTGAAGCCGGCATCAAGGCCACATTGCGAGAGTCCTTCAACAAAATCGACAAGCTGCCGGGGATCAGCAAGGAACAGATTCGCGGCTACGGTGGAACCATGGTTGACGGCTACAACGCTGACGTCAGTGAAGAAGACATGGCCAAGGCAGGAAAGATGTTTGAGTTGGTCACCGACCAAGTCAAGGAAGACATCATGAAAAAAGCTGCGAAGCGCTAAGTATCCAGCCAGCTCAAGACGCCACGTCAGGCCATCCCTTGATTGCACGTGAAGTCATCAGATGACCGCCGCAGTACTCACCCTGTACTGCGGCCGTCTACCGGAATCGATCAGGAGAACGCCATGATCCGCTTTGAGAATCTAGAGAAAGTCTGGCCCGATGGAACGCAGGCGCTGAGCAATGTTTCACTCAATATTCCTCAAGGTCAGTTCTGCATCATTCTGGGACCTTCGGGTGCAGGAAAATCCACATTGCTTCGCGCCGTGAACGGACTGAGCAAACCCAGTGGCGGCAAGGTGCTGATTGATAACGTGACGTTCGGCCCCACAACGCAACGGCAACTGCGGCAGCGAATCGCGATGATTCACCAGCACTTCAACCTGACCTCGCGCCTGAGCGTGGCGGCCAACGTGCTTAGCGGACTGCTGCCCATCGTCTCCACCATTCGTGCACTGGCAGGCTGGTTCAAGACCGAGCAAAGGGAAAAGGCCTGCACCATGCTCAAGCGTGTCGGACTTTCGCCGGCACATCTCAATCGCCGCGCCGGCGATCTATCCGGTGGTCAGCAGCAACGCGTCGGCATTGCTCGCGCTTTCATGCTGGACCCGGAAATCGTCCTGGCTGACGAGCCGGTGGCCAGCCTGGATCCGAAGATCTCCCGCGACATCCTCTGCCTGATCAGGGACGCTGCCAAGGAACGGAACACAACGGTTCTATGCAGCTTGCACCAGATTGAACTGGCCAGGGAGTTCGGAGACCGCATCATCGGCATGCGAGATGGTCGGGTGGTGTTTGATGGCACCACTGAAGAGTTCACCGACGAGCGCATTCAGGATCTCTATCACGGCGCAAGCTGGGAAGAACCGCAACATGCAGACGGCGCCCAAACACCGACTTACGAACTGGCACCGGCCTGACACCACAATGCTCATCAAACCCATTCCAGTTCCGGCGCAGGGCGCTACGGTGAACTGGCATCTGCCAGCACCATTCTCCGCCCGACATTTGCTATTCCTGTTTGCGGCCCTGGTTTTCCTGGTCGCCACCGGCCACAGAACCGAAATGGACCGAATGGCGCTCATGAGCGCGGAGGCCGTGGGTCATCTGGCCGGGATTGAGGAAGATTCTCAGGTGGTTCGGGGACTGTCGCGAATCGGCAAATCCATGTGGCCACCGGTGGTGTCCGAGCAAGAAGAGATTTCCCGCATCAGCGATTTCAATCGCGACGACCTGCCCATTTTTTCCTACGTGGAGACTTTGGAAAAAACAGAGCAGCGGATGAATCTCGAGACGCTTGAGCTTGAGGCGCATCACCAGAGCATCGAAGTCCTCGTGAGACCCGCAGGTTACGTCTGGACTGTTTTCATCAAGATGATCGAGACGCTGGAGATTGCACTGTGGGGCACCATTCTCTCGGTTCTTCTATCGGCACCACTGGCCTACTTCGCCGCTCGCAACTACAGCCCCAATCGCTTCACCTACACCATGGCGCGTGGGTTCATCAGCCTCCTGCGCTCGATACCCGAACTGATTTCCGCTCTGATTCTGGTACTCGCCTACGGATTTGGCCCGATAGCAGGGGTTTTGGCGCTTGGCCTGCATGCGGCTGGCTTCCTCGGAAAATTCTACGCGGAGGACATCGAGAACGCGGACAAGAATCCTCAGGAGGCGCTCGAAGCCATCGGCGCAGGAAAGTTAAAGACCCTGTGGTACGGCGTTGTACCGCAAGTGTTGCCGCAGTACATCGCTTATACCGCCTACATTCTGGATCGCAATCTGCGAATGGCAACCGTCATCGGACTGGTCGGCGCCGGCGGCATCGGCCAGGAACTCAAGGGGCGCTTTGACATGTTCCAGTACGGCCATGTCATGACCATCCTGATCGCCATCTTCATATTCGTGTTCGTGCTCGATCAGCTGTCCGCGCGACTCAGGGCAAAGCTCATTTAGCTCATTACATGCATGCATCCACCCTAGCCTCCGCCATCAATCCATGAAGTACAGAAAAGACCGACCCTGGACATGAGCTCCCCTCACACCAGCATTCCACGAAGTCAGTGGTTGCGCTTGTGGACCGCGCTTCCTGCAAGACTCATCACTGAAACTGTCCGAACGCTCGAAACGCATCATCGGGTCGAGGACCTGCATCTTCCTCAGTCTGGACTGGGCCTTCTTCCGCTGAAGGACGGAGCGCTGGGAGAGCACTATTTCCTCGGCGAAGTTCCAGTGACTCGCGCCCATGTTCGCATCCGCGACGGCCAGGGACGCACCGGCGAAGGCGCTGCCGTTGCGCTTGACGACCGTTCCGGCATGGCGCGCGCACTTGCCATACTCGACGGCGTCCTGATGTGCGGACTGTCAGGCTGGGAGAACGCCGTGGATCTGCTCGACAAAGGTCGGGCAGAAGTGACATCCATCGAACGCCAGAGAAACAAACTCTTAGCGGCAACGAGGGTCGACTTCTCACTGCTGGGTGCGGAGGGCGACGATGACTGAAATCGCCACTACCGAGCCAGCAGCTCAAGTCCTGGCATCCAACAACAGTTGGTTGGCGCAGACGCAACAACGTGCCTTTCGAAAAATGCTGAGTGCGTTCTCGTTTCCGGGTCAGCTCGTCGAGCTGGGTGTACCGCCGGAACAGGCCTTGACCTTGGCGCTCGCTACATTGATTGACGGCAGCGTGCGTCTTTGTGATCTACAGAATCTCGTAAGCACAGACGATCGAAGACGATTGGCCTGCACCATGACAACTGCGGAGACTGCGCAGTTCGTGGTGGCCGATGCCGGAATTCTTACGGACATGAAGCCGTGCCTGGGCACGCTGGAAAGCCCTGAGCACGGTGCAAGCATTCTGCTTCGCGCACGCGAAGGAAATGAGCCGACCACCCTGAGGCTGTCAGGCCCCGGCATCAAGGGAGAGCGCATTTTGGCCGTTGCCGGCGTGCATCCTGGCTGGTGGTCGCAACGACATCACTGGAACCAGGCATTTCCGCTTGGCATAGACATGATCATCCTGACCGGATCACAGCTCCTGGCCATTCCCCGAACGGTTCAGATTCGCATTGTGGAGGAACGCTAATGGGCTATGTAGCGATCAGAGGCGGCGGCAACGCGATTCGTGGTGCAGAGGCGGCTCTCGAGGCGATGCGAACGGCACAAGCTGATACGGCTGCGCCGCTCACACTGGACACTATTGAACATCAGCTGCGACTGCTCACATCGCGTGTCGTTTCCGAGGGCGGCCTGTATCACCCACGGCTTGCCGCCTTGGCCATCAAGCAAACGCAGGGAGACACGCTGGAAGCCGCCTTTGCATTGCGCGCCTACCGCTCAACAAAGCCTCGCCTGCTTGAAGCGCCGGTGCAGGACAGTAGCAAGATGCGACTCATCCGCCGGATCTCCAGCGCATTCAAGGACATCCCCGGCGGTCAGATGCTCGGACCGTCATCGGACTATGCCCTGCGCCTGCTTCGCCTGGACCTTGCATACGAATCCCAAGAGGCGTTTCGCAAGGTCTCAGCACGCTTCATGGACGGTGTGGATGAAAGCGGACTTCCAGACAGCTTTCCGAAAGTCGTGGACGCGCTACGCGCTGACGGACTCTTGCCACCACTAAGGCAAAACAGGAACACCGCCTTCGACATTACCCGTGATCCGCTGGTGTTCCCGGTACCGCGCTCGGCCGCACTGGCGACCATGGCACGCGCTGAAACCGGATCAATGCTCGCCATTGCCTACTCCAACATGCGCGGCTATGGCGATGTCCATCCCACCATAGCCGAACTTCGCGTGGGCTACCTGCCCGTGACAGTCCCGCATCCCGTCACTGGTGAGCCCATTGAGGCCGGTGAAGTGCTCATGACCGAGTGCGAAGTCGTCGCGATGTACGAAGGTCACGAACAGGACGGCCCTCCTAAATTCACGCTTGGTTATGGCGCCTGTTTTGGACATAACGAGGTCAAGGCAATTTCCATGGCCATTCTCGATCGGGCATTGCAAAAAGGGATGCGCGATGGCCCGGGAAATCCTTCAGAAGATCCTGAGTTCGTGCTGCTGCACATCGACGGCACCGATTCCATGGGTTTTGCCAGCCACTACAAGATGCCCCACTACGTTACGTTTCAGTCAGACATGGATCGCCTGCGGGCTACTCAGGCCAAAGCCGCTCCGGAAGATGGAGCCCTGGCATGAACCCTGGTTACGAACTACCCAAGGATGAAACCGCCCACAGCTTTGGCTTTCTGGATGAGTTCGCCAAGCGCGAAGTCCGCCGGACCATCCTCAAGGCGATATGCATTCCCGGCTATCAGACGCCTTACGCCTCGCGTGAAATGCCCATGGGTCGTGGGTTTGGCACTGGCGGGCTTCAGCTCACCTTGTCATTGATCGGCCCCGAGGATCATTTCAAAGCCATCGACCAGGGCGCGGATGACTCGGTCAACGCGGTCAGCTTGCGTCAGTTTGTCGAGCTCACCTGCCCGGGCATCAGCACCACAGAGCGTACCGGAGACGCCACACTGATTCAGTCGCGTCATCGCATTCCCGAAACGCCTTTGACCGAGGAACAAATTCTGGTCCTGCAAGTGCCCTACCCGGACCCTCTGGTGATCGTTGAACCGTCCGAAACGCGGCGCAAGGTCATGCACGGTGAAGGTGACTATTCAAGGCTGCTGACCAAGCTCTATGAAGACATAGTGCAGTTCTCGGAAATCACCATCTCCCATCGTTATCCAACCCGCATCAACCATCACTACGTCATCGACCCCAGCCCGATTCCGCGTTACGACATCCCGCAAATGCATCACTCCAGGGCCCTGATCCTGCTGGGAGCCGGACGCGAGAAGAAGATCTACGCGGTGCCGCCCTACACCGATGCCGTCCCACTGGCATTTGATGATGTTCCGTTTCGCACCGAAGACTTTCACGACAAGAGTGGCAAGCGACGCACATGCGCCATCTGCGAGGCAAACGACAGCTTCCTTGACGAGCTCATTGACGATAACGGATGCAAGTCATGGCAGTGCTCTGATGCCGACTACTGCCGCGATCAACTGCAATCCACTCGCAACAGCCGGGTTGAGCGCGCATGAGAAAGATTCTTCAGGTACGTGGCCTGAGCAAGATCCACGGGCAAGGATGCGCCTACTGCATCGAGAGCACCGGCCCGGAAATGGACACCAACATCTGTTCACGATGCCATTCCGTCGTTGCGGCCCATGACGTGAGCTTTGATCTTCATGCCGGGGAGATCCTCGGCATCATGGGGGAATCAGGCAGCGGCAAATCCACCATCGTCAAGACACTTTTCTTCGACGACGCCCCCACTGCAGGAGAGGCCCTGTTCATTGACGAACAACAACAGTGGGATCTCTTCAGGCTCAACGCCGCCGAGCAACGCTGGTTACGCAATCATCGCTTCGGCATGGTCTACCAGAACCCGCATCTGGGACTGAACTTCAAAGTCTCCGCTGGCGGCAATATCGCTGAGAGGCTGCTGATGAGCGATCTGTCGCACTACGGCCAGATTCGCGAACGCGCCCGCGAGCTACTGTCACGAACCGAAGTGCTGACGGAACGGATGGACGAATCCCCACGTCAATTCTCTGGCGGCATGCAGCAGCGTGTTCAGATTGCCAAGGCGCTGGCAACGCAGCCCCCGCTTCTGTTCCTGGACGAAGTCACGACCGGGCTGGATTTGTCTGTTCAGGCGCGCATTCTCGATCTCATTCTTGAGATTCAGCAGGAACTGCGTACCGCAATGGTGGTCGTCACCCACGATCTGGGTGTGATCCGATTGCTCGCAGGTCGAACCATCGTAATGAAGTACGGGCATGTCATCGAGTCGGGCCTGACCGACCAAATTCTCGAAGACCCTCAGCACGCTTACACACAGCGGCTGGTCGCTTCCGCACTCTGAAAAGGTCCCCAATGAACCCTGTACTGAGCATCGACGGCCTTTGCAAGCAATTCCTGCTGCATGACCAGAACAAGCTGATTCCTTCCTGCGAAAACGTAAATTTGCAGGTCTATCCCGGAGAACTGAGCGCATTGGTCGGCCCCACGGGAGCTGGAAAATCTTCGGTACTCAAGTGCGTTTATCGCAGCTATCTACCAACGGCAGGACGGATTCTCTACCGCGATGCAAACGAAGCCAGCATTGATCTGGCCACATGCTCGGAACACCGCATGCTGGAGTTGCGTAGCGCCGACATAGGCTTTGTCACCCAGTTTCTACACTGCCTGCCGCGAAAATCTGCAGTGGAGGTTGTCGCAGAACCGCTCCTTTCTCGCGGAGAAAGCCCAGCGTCCGCACACAAGAAAGCCAAGGACCTGCTGACGCTTCTGAACGTTCCGCCGCGTCTCTGGGCTGTGCCGCCGGCCACCTTCTCTGGCGGCGAAAAACAACGCATCAATCTGGCCCGCGGACTCATCGCCCGACCGCGCCTGCTGCTCCTTGACGAGCCTACCGCCAGTCTGGACCCGTCCACCACTGACCGGGTTGTAGAACTTCTGCAATCCATAAAACAGGAAGGCATCGCCATGCTGGCCATCTTCCACCATCCCGAACTGGTCAAGCGCCTGGCTGATCGCGTCATCACGCTGACGCCGCCCGTTGCTGCCGCGGATCTTCTTGAGACCTGTACCTGATGAATTCCATCCTCCTCACCCACGCCACAGTCGTACTCCCAAAAGAAGTTCGAGACGATGTCGCGGTGCTGATTCAAGACGGCAAAATCACTGCCCTGGACCCAACTTCGAGCGCCGGAGCCGAGCTGGTAGACCTGCGCGGAAGGATGCTCATGCCCGGCATGATCGACCTGCACTGCGATGCCCTGGAGAAGGAAGTCGAACCACGGCCCGGCGTGCATTTTCCACTGGAATTTGCCTGCGCACAGGCCGATAGACGCAACGCCTCGGCAGGCATCACCACCGTGTTCCATGCCCTGTCATTCGCCAACCATGAGCTGGGCGTTCGCAACAATCGAATGGCAGGTGAGATTGCGAGAGCCGTGGGCCAATGGCGCGAACATGCATTGATCGATAACCGTGTGCATGCGCGTTATGAAGTCACCGATGAGTCTGCCCCGCCGGTGTTGTCCGCGCTTCTGGAGGGTGGACATGCACATCTGCTCTCGTTCATGGATCACAGTCCCGGACAGGGCCAGTTTCATGATGTCGAGGCCTATCGGCAGTATTTGGCGCGCACCTACAAGACCGAGGATTCGGAGCTGGATGAGATCCTGGCCAGCAAAGCCAAGACAGCGCAAGGTGCTGCCCAGCGTATGCAAAGCTTGGCTTCACAAGCCCAGGCACTGGGGATATCGATTGCCAGTCATGACGATGACTCTCCCAGCAAGGTTGCCACCGTGTCCGCCATGGGCGCGGTAATCTCGGAGTTTCCAATCAACATGGAAACGGCGCGTGCGGCGCAGCAGAATGGCCTGGCAACCTTGTTTGGAGCGCCCAATATCCTTCGAGGAAAATCCCAGTCTGGAAACATGCGGGCCCTGGACGCAGTGCTCGCAGGGGTTGCGGACTGCCTGTGCGGAGACTATTCGCCAGCGGCGTTGCTGCCTTCGGTCATGCGCCTGCCTGCACTGGCCGATATAAACCTTGCACAGGCCATTGCCCTTGTCAGCAAGAATCCGGCGCGGGCTGCTGGCTTGAATGATCGTGGCGAAATAGCACTCGGCAAACGCGCAGACCTGATCTGCGTCAGAAACTCTGGCGAACTGCCGCAAGTAGAACGCGTATGGACTCAGGGCAAAGCTGTTTTCTCGACACGCGCCTGCCAAGCATGATCCTGAAATGTCTGCTGCCCCGCTAATCTACATTGTCGGCCCCTCAGGAAGTGGCAAGGACAGCCTGATGCTCCATGCACGCCGCGCGCTGGCGTCTGGATCAGACTGTCTGTTTGCACACCGCTACATCACCCGGCCCGCCAACGCAGGAGAAGAAAATCACGTAGCGCTGAGCGAGGAGGAGTTCTCGATCCGACGTGATGCCGATCTGTTCGCAATGCATTGGTCCAGCCACGGATTCAGTTACGGCATCGGGGTCGAGATCGAGCAATGGCTAGACAGGGGCATGACCGTAGTCGTGAACGGATCACGTGCCTATCTGCCCGAGGCTCTGACTCTCTATCCGCAACTGGTTCCGATTCTTGTTGAGGTACCAGAGGCACTGCTGCGTCAGCGGCTGACCGACAGAGGCAGAGAGTCCATCGGTGACATTGAGCAGAGGCTGAAGCGGAATCGCACCCTTCGCGCCCAGATCCAGCCCTCTCGCATCATCCTGAATGACGGCTCGCTCTCATCCGCCGGAGACAAGCTGGTTGCCCTGATCCGCAGCCTGGGTTCGGATCAGGCATGCGCATAACATTTCTTGGTACGGGTGCTGCCGGTGGCGTGCCTTTGTACGGCTGTCATTGCCCTGCCTGCACGCGTGCCATGAATGAGCCTTCGCGGGTACGCCGCCCCTGTTGCGCGCTGGTGGAAACGGAAACGACCCGCATTCTGCTGGATGCCGGACTCATGAACCTGCATTCACGCTTCGCCGCCGGAAACATTGATGCGATTGTGCTCACGCATTACCACCCGGATCACGTGCAGGGCTTGTTTCATTTGCGCTGGGGCGTCGGCCCAAGTATTCCAGTCTGGTCCCCACCTGACGAGAAGGGCTGCGCTGATCTCTACCGCAATCCTGGGCTACTGGACTTTCGCCATGCCAGCAAACTCAAGCCGCTCAACATTGGGGATATAGAACTGACGCCATTGCCGCTCAATCATTCGAAGATGAGCTTTGGCTATGCCATCGAAAGCCCGACCGGTGAACGCTTTGCCTACCTCACCGACACCAACGGTCTGCCAAAAGAAAGCATTGACTTCCTGAAAGCCTGGGGCCGATATGACATGGCGCTGGATTGCTCATTTCCACCCCAGGAAAATCCTGTCAATCACAACGACTGGGATATGGCGATGAACTGCATTGCTCAGGCCGGGCCACGGCACACCTGGCTGACCCATCTCAGTCATGAGCTGGACGCGTGGCTGATGGCGCAAAACAGCGTTATGCCAGCTGGTGTTGATGTCGCATCTGATGATCTGGTCGTCGTAAGCCAGACCTGAGCCTGGCCCGCAGACAGTCAGGACAGTGCTGGCAGGCTTTGAGCATCGTCTTCTGCAATGCCTTCCTCAACGAACTCCCGCAGGCGGACCACCTCAATCGCCTCGTCCCAGGTCGCGCCATGGCCATGCAGAAGAAACCCAAGAGCCGGTCTGATTCCAGACCTCCGAGGAAACCCAGGAGTCGGTCGTCGCCTGGATCACGCCGAAGGGCCTGACGCTTGGGGACGACCTGCTTGCTAGCAGGAAGCCCCCTGAGTCACATCCTCCGACTCGGCAGCATGGCCATATGATGGGCGAATAGGCGCGCAGCATCGCTCGCGCTAATACTGAATTCGCACACCTGCCTCGACTGTGACAGGCGCACCAGCACCGGCGAATCGACGGGAATCCTCAAACGCGCCACCTAATACTTCATCTGCCTCGCCATACACGCCAAAGGTTTCGTAGTCACGATCGAATAGGTTGCTGACACTGGAGAAGAGCGTCACCTTCGGCAAGAGATGCCATTTGGCGTGGGCATTGACCAAGGCAAATCCGCCCAACTCGCGCGAATCAACGTTCGCTTCATCGCCGCGGTAACGGCTGCTGCCTCGCCCGACCGCTTCGAGTTCGATGCTGAACCGTGGCTCGCTATATCCCAGTGACACGCTCAGCTGGTGACGCGGAATCAGCGGAATACGATCACCCTTGCTGACTTGGCCGGTCGACGAATCCGGCTCATCACTATCGAGCGGGTCTCGCACCGGATGATTGGGAGAGTTGACGAGGAAATTGTCCTGGAACTCCGCTGTCAGCCCTGTCCACTGCAGGTCTGCGTGCCATCCGCGGCCAATGGCCCACTCCAAAGCAAGTTCAATACCCTGCCTGAGCGTCTTGCCGACGTTGTCGAAGTAACCGGCATTGGTCAGGCCGCTGTCGGTGATGAAGATGATGTCGTCATCACTAACCGCGTGGAATACCGCCAGCGACCCGGTCAGATGTCCAGACGTTCGACGCACACCCAGTTCTGCAGTGCGGGTCACGACCTCATCCAGAGGAGGATCATCAACAAATCCGTTGGGCAAACGGCATGGGTCGTCTGGATTGGCACAGGTCAGCTCGACCGGCGTAGGCGCGCGCGTCGATTGCGAAAGGCTACCGAAGCTCGTCCAGCCCGAAGCGATCTCGTAGCTGTACCCCAGCATCGGATTGAAGCGCGAGAAGCGATGCTTGCCAGACAGATCGCCATTCGGGTCCTGATCCTCGAGTTCGATTGTGGTCAGGTTCCATCGCCCCGAAAGCGTGATGCCAAGTCTTTGCGAAGCTTGCCAGGTGTCCATCAGGTACACGCCGATGCTGTCGTTGCTCGAGTGCACACTGACCACGGACTCGCCGACGCGTGTGCCGCTACCGATCGTACCCCGCGAGGGCGTCAGCGCCGCCAGTTCGCTGTCGGAAAAGAATTCGATGTCGCTGAGATCGGCACTGGTCCCTGCAACGACCCGGTGCTCGCCAAATTGTTGTGACCATTGCAGGCTCAGTCCGTACCCGCGCTGCTGGGTACGACTTCTGTTCTGGGTGGCAGAGTCGTTTTCGTCTCCGGCCACGACTGGGTTTCCAGCCAGGTCATCAACCACTTCTTCACTACCATCGTCTTCCTCGCACAGGAAGGGGTCGCCGTTGGCATCGACATTGAGTGGGTCTTCGCATTCTTCGAACTCGGTCCCGTCACCATTGAATGCGTTAATGCGCGAATAGCGAAAGTAAGTGTTCGCTCTGAGCTCAGCGCCGGAGTTCAAAAGATGGTTGAGTTGGAAGGTAGCCTGCCCGAGCCGCGGGCTGGTCTGGTCGGGATGTGTAAACACCGCTTCCCGGCCCTCGGCCCTGATCAGATCGAGCGGCGTTGCCCCGTTACCGCGCAAGCGGCTATCAGCGCCGTTTAGTATGAGTCCCACTTGGGTTGCATCGCTTGCCTGCCAACTGGCCTTGGTCAAGATGCGCAGCACGCGACTCTCGGAATGGTCGCGCCAGCCATCCTCCCGGTAATTTTCAATAGTGCCGTACAGCCCGACATTGCCAAGGTCCAAGCCATAACCTATTGCGGCCCCGGCGCGGCCATAGGACCCACCGCTAAGCTCCGCCTCCAAACCCGGACTGTTGAACCCATCCTTGGTCGTCAGGGACAGCGCGCCCGCCAGCGTATTGCGCCCGAAGACCGGATTCGAGCCCGGTATCAGGTCCGCGCGATGAATCGCAAACAATGGGACCAGGTCGAGGTTGGCGGTATCCCCGAAGGGCTCGTTGATGCGGACGCCATCCTGGTACAGGGCCATCCCTTGAGGTAGTCCCAGCAAGGGTGAGAGCGAATAGCCGCGATAGAAAAGGTCGGGCTGAAACGGATTACCGGTTGCGTCCGTCCTGAACACACCGTTGAAACGCTGCACGGACTCGGCAATGCTGCGCGATCCGGTTCCGCGCAAATCCTCACCGGTCAGGGACTGAACGTTGGCAGGAGCCTGCGTGCTGACCCGACCTACCGGATCGAGCGGTGTCGCTGCATAGACCTCGATTGTTCCCACCTTCGCACTTGGTTCCTCTTCCGCCCTGACGGGCGCGAGAGCGACCACCAGGCAGGTGACCAATCCAGCGATTCTCAACATTCACTCCTCCAGTGATTCAAGTCATGCGCCATAAGGGATCATCCAGGCACCTTGCGTCTTTCCTACTCGGAATGGGAAAGACGGCCCGCTGGTACAGGAGATCGTGGCGATTGCGGAGGCAATGGTATTCCGGATTCTCATGAATACAGCGCCGGGTGGCGAAGATCGGGAAAAAGTCCCGAATTCGTCGCATGGGCAATATTTCTGGCCCGGATAAACAGACGCATTCTGCGCGGGCTAGCGCTGCCCAGTAAGGTCTGCAGTCGGATAGGCTTGCGTTCTTTCCTTGTTATTCCGGCTTAGTGGATGCTCACATGAATCCCACTCCTCAGAATTGTCGCCGCGTCCTGGTCATCGACGATCACGCACTGGTTCGTGCGGGTTACCGGTTCCTGTTGGAGAGTGCGCCGGGTCTGAACCTTCGCGTGGTGGCCGAGGCTGCGACAGCAGCGGCAGGCTATCGTTGCCTGCTGCGCGGTGATATCGACCTGACGGTGCTCGACGTGTCTCTGCCCGGTGCCGGCGGCCTGGAAGTCTTACGACGCATGCGGCTGCGTGGCCTGTCACCCCGTGTGTTGGTGGTGAGCATGCACGATGAACCCGCTATGGCGGATCGTGCATTCGCACTTGGCGCAAACGGTTACCTGTGCAAGCGCTCGGATCCAGAACTCCTCGTTGAGGCCGTGGCCCAGGTGGCCGTTGGCCGCCGCTTCATCGACCCGGCCGTCTGCCGCGTTGCTCCAGACCATGCCAATGATATGTCGCCCGATCTGGCGCAGCTGACTGACCGCGAATTCGAGATATTTCGCCAACTGGCTGAGGGACGCCCGGTGGAAGACATTGCGCGCGCGCTGAGCCTGAGCGCCAAAACCATCGCCAATCACGGGACCGCAATCCGCAGCAAGCTCGGCATCGACAATCGTGCGGAGCTTGCCCGAGTGGCGCTTGCAGCGGGTGTGGTGACCCTACCGTGAGTGGGCTGCCTTGGCATGCCCGCGGACGCCGCGGACTTGAACTTCGCTGGCAGCTGTCGCTGATCATCGGGCTGCTGCTCACGGCAACCCTGTTGCTCGCCGCCTGGATGTCTATCCGTAGCGCGCAAGCTGCCGTGCGCGAGGAAGTCGGCGCGAGCCTGCGAGCCGCTGAGGCCAATCTGGACGTGATGCTGACCCTGCTCGAAGGCCGCACAACTACCGAGGTCGAGTCCGCGATCGAATTGTGGAGCCAAGCCTACTCCGAGAGTCGCCACCTGTGCGCGGCCATCGAACGCGGCCCCTCCGCGCCATTGCAATGTCGTCCACCAACGGCTGCAAGCGTAGTCCCAGACTGGTTTGAGGCTGGTGTTCATGACGCGACGCCACCCGTAGTGCGAAACATTACGGATGGCCCGCAGCCGCTGAGGGTGATACTTGTCAGCGATCCGCACGATGAGTTGCAAGAGGCCTGGGGTGAGGTCTATCGCCAGCTGATTCTCACTGCTCTGCTCGCCTTCGTCGTGAACCTGAGCGTGTTCGCGGTGGTATCGCGCACGCTTTCTCCCTTGCACGGCCTGGTAGCCGCCATGGACAGACTGGGACGTGGCGATCTACCTGGGCCATTACCACGTGGAAGCGCTCCGGAGATCCGTCGATTGTTCCGGGGCTTGGCGCGCCTTTCCGGCCGCCTGTCCCGCTCGCGCGAGGCGCTGCGCGCCATGCATCTCAAACACCTCGAATTGCAGGAAGAAGAACGGCGCATGGTCGCGCGCGAACTTCACGACGAGATTGGCCAGCACGTAGCCGCAATCGAGATAGAGACGATCCGCATTGGCCGACTCGATACGCAAGATGCGTCTGAGCGCCAGGCACGTCTACTGGTACTGCGCGGGCTCGTCGCCGAGATACATCGTGCCAGCCGGCGGGTGATTCAGCGTCTCCGCCCACCCGCGATCGAACGTCTAGGCTTGAGTAGCGCGCTGCAGACCTTGTTTGACCGTTGGCGTGAGGATCACCCCCAGATCGCGCTCAATGCAGCCATCTTGCCAGACGAGCCACAAATTGCGCCCGATAGCGCAATGCACCTCTACCGCATCGTGCAGGAAAGCCTGACCAATATCGCACGCCACGCGTGCGCTAGTACGGTATGGGTGAGGCTCATGGAAGACGAGGGACAACTGCTGTTGCACGTAGTGGACGATGGTCGCGGTTTCAATCCCAAGTCAATTTCTGCGGGATACGGACTCACCGGCATGCGAGAGCGCATCGAGGCCATGTCCGGAGTCCTTTGCGTGCACGCTCAGCCTGGACTGGGAACGGTGGTGGAGGTCTCTCTTCGCCTGCCGCCGAAAACGAGGATCGATCCGCTCTGCTCGTCACTGCCTGAGACAAATTTATTGAGCTGAGAATGGGTTCATGCAGATGGAAAGCGCCCCCCAACTTCGGCCCTGATGCGAAATCGACCCCAGCCCTGCATGTGGCCTGCATCATGGGCCTGGCCAGCTGCAGGATTGTCGGCCGGTCGATTCGCGAGCGCATGAAGACCGATCTGGTTTGCCAAGCCCTTCAATCCGCCTACTGACAACGAACACTCCGGCCAGGCCTGATCATGCACCCAAATCCCACAAGCCAGTACGCAAGCCAAACCGCATCGCTGAACGAATCCACATGTTGCCTGCGCGCTGGACGGAGTGAACCTGCTCACCGTTCAGCGGGCTGATCTAGGCCTTTCATCCCCCTGGCCCCGAAGATTTCCGACCTGCCGCCGAAACGGTTCTTGAACCTGCACTGCCCAATGGGCTGACCACGCAGGCTGTATCCGTCATCTAGGAGTTCGGCCGGAGCTATCCATGAGTATCCGCAATCGCTTACTCGCACTCGTACTGGGCATCTGGGTTGCCGGCTACATCACGCCGCTCATCCTTTATCGAGACCTGAGCGTCGCGCACACGCAGCACGACCATGTGTTCAACCTCTCACGCCAGATGGCTGCCGCCCAGATCATCAGCAGCGAAATCAGCAATTACCAGCAGCTTCAATCACAGTACAACGATTATCAGACGCTGATCGTCCCCCAACAGAGCCATCGCTTTATTGACGCGCTTACCACCCTGCGGGCCGCTTATCCCACGCAGACTTCGCGAATCGAGGCTGATCTTGATCGTGCATTGCAAACCGCCAGCGATGCCAACAAGCTCGGGTTCGAAGCACAGGTAAAAGCTCGCGGACAAGTCCTGAGCGATCTGAAGCAGGCTGGCCTCAAGTCCTCGCAGCTGCATGACCAGCTCGCGCACGGATTTCCAGACACGCCCGCGATGGGCATTGCCAATCAGCGGTGGGCACAATCCACAGTCTGGCAGACGGCCATCGCATTCCTGTTCTTCGCGGGCCTGCTTCACTACGTGTTGCGTCCATGGACAGGCCTCAGCGACGCACTCAGGAAACTGGCAGCAGGGCTACCTGTACCCGAACTCGATCTACAGCCGCGGCACGGACTCGGACATATTCACAAGGTCCTGAAGCAGCTGCGCAACCTCAACCGGCGTCTGGATGAGACCGCACACACCGACCCCCTCACCCTGACCGCCAACCGCCATCGCTGCGAACAGTGGATAGAGGAGTTCGCTGCCGAAGGTCAGAAAGGACACGTTCTGCTCGTAGACGTTGATCGCCTCAACCAGATCAATATTGGCTTGGGAAGCCACATTGGCGATATGTGCATCCGCGAAGTTTCCGAACGAATCACCAGGCTGCTCGGTGCACGGGATCTGATGGGTCGTTACAGCGGGGACAAATTCCTGATCATCTCGCCAACCCTGCTGCAAAACTCGTCCAGAGAGGAGCGTTCCCAGGAATTGCCCCTGTTGGCGCAAAACATTATCTCTGCCATGGAGCAACCCTACATGCGGTGCGGACACCGCATCAGCCTGTCTGTCTCCATCGGCGTTGCCCACGCGCCGCGACATGGACGAGACGCGTTCCAGCTGATCGGTGCAGCAAACAGTGCCCTCACCGATGCCAAGCGCTTCGGCAGATCAAATGCCCAAGTTGCAAGGAGTGCTTTCCGTGGCAAGCCCATGGAAATGTTCCGACATCTGTCCGAAATTGATCGCGCCCTCGAAAAAGGAGAATTCCAGGCACACCTGCAACCCGTCATTGATACCCAGACCGGCGCGGTGGTCTGTGTCGAAGCACTGGCGCGCTGGAACCACCCCGAACGGGGCGTGCTGTCGCCGCATCACTTCATGACCGCAATGGAAACTGGCGGAAAGATCACGCAACTCTCTACCCAGCTGTTCGCAGGGGCTTGCGAGCATCTGGCTGATTTTCGCTTGCGCCGGATTGATATCCCTCTGGCTTTCAATCTCTCGGCCGCCGAACTTCAGGCGGATCACATCCACAAACTGATGGATTCATTTGCCAGTACAGGACTGCCCAGGGGCAGTATCGAGTTCGAGATCACCGAAACATCTCTGATCGAGAACGTGGCCAGAGTCATGCCACTGATCCAGGAACTGAGATCAGCAGGTTTTCGCATTGCCCTTGATGATTTTGGCACCGGTTATTCCTCGCTTACACACCTGCAGACCATGCCGATCAACAAGATCAAGATCGACCGCAGTTTTGTTGAACGCCTGGCAACGGAGAAGCAGTCTCGCGAAATAACCTCGGCTCTTTCCCAGCTCGCCACAGGTCTTGAACTGGCCATCGTTGCAGAAGGGGTCGAGAGCGAAGCCCAAAGCAATATGCTCATCAGCCGTGGCGTGCCTTTGCAGCAGGGCTATCTGTTTGCACGGCCCATGCCACGCGATGAGTTCTTGTCCTGGTACTACAAACGCAGCACGCCTCAGGTCCTCAGCCGAAGACTGTGCGCGGCATGATTATCGCTCCTCGCTGAGCGCTCATCGGCGCATGCCGGGAAACCGACATAGGTTCATCTCGAATATGGTGTCAGTAATCTGACACTGCGCGGGCATGCGCCTTGCCGTGGTTCCAGCATCTACTGCTGGAGCACTGTCATGGAATCCTCATCTGTCACCAGGTCGCCTCTGTCTGACGCACGTCCACGCACCGGAACACGCGCATGGTTCTACCTGGCACTGATCGCCAACTGCCTGCTGCCGCTGACGCTGATCTCGACGATTCTCCTCGGACCGGCACATACCTCAGGCATTGCCGGCACACAGGTCATAGAGATTGCGGTTCTGTTTGCAGTTGGAGCTGCGTTTACTTGCATGCTTTTCATGCGAAAGCGGTCCGACACGCGCTCATCACTCTCGCGAACGGATCGGGACTCTCAGGCATTCATCGAAACCATCGGTCAAACCTGGACACGCTCAGCCGCAACAGCGCTAAGCCGTGCCCAGGACGAAGCCCTGCCCGCATGTGTTGCGTATATCGAACTTGATGCTGGCCCTGCCCCGGCAGATGAACACGCCGCCCGCAGCAACATCAAAGTTCACATCGGCCTAGAGGATTGCAAGTTTCACCCTGAAGATGTCTGCTGCCTGCTCTCGTCACGCCGAATCGGCATTGTCTGGTTCGACTGCACTGTCGTGCAGGGGCTTCAAAGAAGTCGACAGATCATCAGAGTGATTCGGGATGACAATTCGGACTCAAGCGCGCCTGTTACGGCCAGTATCGGTCTGATCGAGCAACCTGGCTACGCTGGGATATCGATCGACTACATCGAACAGCGTGTTCAGGAGCGCTTGCTGTCTGCAAAGTCGTCCGGGGGCGACACTGTGTTGTTCTCCAGCCTTAATCCGGCCAGCGGCCAGCGCGAATCACTCGCGGCATGAGCTTTCAGGATTGCTGATCGGCAGCGCTACTTACGAGCAATCTCGACTGGCATGAAACCGTTTCGGTCTATGCTAGATTTCTGGATACGCAACGACCCGATCGGCTGTCTTGCGGCGGCCCGACACTGGCTCTGCAACTGAAGTCAGGCGCTTGACCGTTTCGGGAGGACAGGCGCTGCGCGGCAGGAAAACACGGACATGAGTGCCTTTTCCAGGTTGGCTGCTCAACTTGAAGTCTCCGCCACAGAGGCGGGCGCGATCAGACATACCGAACAGGCCCAGACCCGGAAGATCAGAAGCCCGCCTGCCGATGCGGCCGCCATCAAAACCTCTGCCGTCATCCCGAACATCGATCTGCACACCCTTGGCATTTGCGCAGACGAATAGTCGGGCGTTTCCGGCATGTGCGTGGCGAATCACATTACTGATGCTCTCCTGCACGATGTGATAGCAATCTGATTTAGCCTTGCTGCTTACGGCCTCCAGATTGCCCTTGATCCTCACCTTGATGGAAATATTGCCAATCTTGGCAATGCGCTCACAATGCGCCTTGATCCCCTGCGCCAGACCGAATTCGGTAATCCACTCAGGTATCAGGCTCGAAGTAACGCAACGGACCTGTTCCAGCGTATTCTCGAGCGTCCGAATCAGCTCGCCACGATCCTGCTCCGTGAAGGCTACCTGCCTGGATTTCAAATCGATAATCGTCGCCATGACTGATTGCGATACCGAGTCATGAAGATTGCTCGCCAGCTGTCGACGCTCCCGCTCTCTCAAAGAGCACTGCCTTCGCGCAAGGGATGCATAGTTGAGGCGTTCATCCAGCCTTTGCGCCACGATCGCCAACTGAGTGCCGGTCGCACCCTTTCCGGTGATCCGATGAAAGTGGAGCCGCGCCGGATAAGACGTACCAGATCTGCTTTCAGGTCTGGCCAGGCAACTCATCCTTGATTGCGTTCCGTTGAGCAGCTTGGCAACGCCTGCTTCCAACGCTTCGGGCGTCAGCACACAGCCCAGCGACTCAATGGAACGGCCTATGAGTTCTGTGCGCGAGTATCCCAGATTGCGAATGGCCGCCTCATTGCAGTCCACGATCTGTCGTGAACGCGGGTCGTAGACGACGATCTCATTCAGGCACAGATCGAACAGTTGGCGGTAGAAGCCCTCCGTCTCCTGTTCCGGTCCAGCCCCCTCATCCAGGCTGAGGAAAGAATCAATTTGCTCGGCTTCCCAAGAAGAATCATCGGTTTTCATTTCAGTTGATCAGAAATTTGAAGCTCCCCTCGGGTGTAACATGACTTTCGACTGCGTAGCTGTCGCCAAGCCGCCCGTGCGAACAACTCTAAGGTTGCACCTAGCTGAAAGCCCTGCCCTCCCGTCAAACGGTAGCAATGAGCAGACTGGTCCGACGCCGCTTCAAGCAAGGGCCTGACTCACGCGCAAAACTAGTCTGAATTTACTATCTCAGAACAGTTCAACCGATCCGGTCTGCATCGATTCCTGAGACACCGGCTTGCGCAGCGGTGCACTGTTGCTGACACGTTCTTCCCTGGCGTGCGCAATGTCGGTGGGACCATGTGTGTGACGAGCGTTCCGCAGCTGGCTGAGCTGCGCAGAGAGTCGTTCCACGCGAACCAGATGCGCGGTAGCTGAACCCAGCGCCTGACTCGCAATATCCTCAAACTGTAAGGACCTGACCGCATCCCCCACCGCCAATCCCAGACCCTCTCCTATCCGGGCAACTTCAGTAATGGCCTGCCCCAGAGCGTCATTCATGCCCGACACCTGGCTGACGAGCTTGTCGGCATCCTGCCTCGCCTGTTCGCTGAGCTCACGATCATTATTAGCCAGCTCATTGATCATGCTTCTGACCTTGGCCACGGCGTCGCGCGCTACCCCGGCCCGAGACCGAATCTGCTCGTTAAAGCTACCCGAACGCTGGGAAAGATTTCGCACCTCATCAGCCACCACGGCGAAGCCTCGGCCGGCTTCTCCGGCACGCGCCGCTTCGATCGCTGCATTGAGCGCCAAAAGATTGGTCTGGTCGGCGATGGTTCGTACATCCTCGAGGAGGGCAAAAATGGCATCCAGGCTGACGACCATCTCGTCGATGTGCGTCAGACTTTCCTGACTTCGTTGGGCCACGCCACTCAGCGCATCACAGGTTTTGCCCACCAGGCCGGTGGCTTGCTCGGCGACCCGCCGTACCTCTCCACCGCCAGGTTCACGGCGATCTACAACGCTTCGGACAATATCACCCTGCTGCCTGGTCTTCTCGTGCATGCCCTTGAAACTGATGCCAAGGCCACTGACTGAATCCGCGATCAGCTTGCGGGCTCTCTCGTGCTCTTCCTTGGCACTCGCAAGCTCATCACAGAGCGCCTTGTGCAGTGCCTCAAGTTCGTCGGGCAACGCGCCACTGACCGCTCGCGCCGCCCTGTCGCGTTGCAACAGGCTCCAGCTCCAGGCCAGAGCGGCTGCGATGGCGCTGGCCAAGGTCAGAACATAGGGACCCGACAAACTCGCACATAGAAAATGTGCTGCCGTAAGCGAGACCGGGGCACTCCAGGTTTTCAGTATTTCAGTATTCATGGCGATTACTCTGTTTAATCCTGTATCGGCTGCAAGTCTCAAGACTTGAGCCCTATGTGACTTTTGAAACTGCACCGCTGCATTGCAAGATCGCCTGGGCAATTGACGCCAATGGCAACACTTTGGATGCCGCACCAAGGCGCACGGCAGCACCCGGCATCCCCCAGACCACACAGCTGGACTCGTCCTGGGCAATGGTCGGAGCGCCCAGATTCTTCAGGCTCAGAAGACCCCGTGCGCCGTCTTCTCCCATGCCGGTAAGAATCACTCCGACACAGTTGGCGCCAGCAGATCGCCCCACCGATTCGAACATCACATCCACACTGGGACGATGGCGGTTCACAGGCTCGCCCTGATCCAGTCTGCAGTACCAACGCACACCGTCTGCGACGATTCGCAAATGCTGGTCACCAGGTGCGACATAGACATGCCCCGGCCTGACCATCACGCCCTCAGTGGCCTCGCAGACCTGCATGGCTGAGGCCCGGTTCAGGCGCTCGGCAAACGGCTTACTGAAAGCCGGCGGAATATGTTGTGTCACCACAATGCCGGGTGCATCCGGAGGCATCCTTTCCAGAACTTCCCGAATGGCTTCGGTACCACCGGTGGACGCGCCAATTGCGATGATGCGGTCTGTGGTGCGCAAGCGATGCGCAACCGGAGTCGCAAGTCGAGGCTTCTCTGCCGTACGAGAGCGAGTTCGATTCACTGGCGAACGCGCCGCCATCTTGATCTTCGCGATCAGATCGTCTGCGTAGGCTCGCATGCCTTCTTCGACGCCCAGCTTTGGTTTGGCGACAAAATCAAAGGCGCCCAATTCAAGCGCCTGTAGCGTTGCATCTGCTCCCTTCTGCGTCAGAGACGACACCATGACAACCGGCATGGGCCGGAGTCGCATCAGGTTCTCCAGAAACGTGAGCCCGTCCATACGCGGCATCTCAACATCCAGCGTCAGGACATGAGGCTCCAGCTGCTTGATCTTCTCGCGCGCCACCAGAGGATCCGGCGCGGTGCCCACTACTTCGATATCACTGTCACGCGAGAGCAATTCCACCAGTAGCGCGCGCATCAGTGCTGAGTCGTCTATGGCGAGAACGCGGATCGGTCGCATCAGAACAACTCCACGCTGCCCAAAGTGGGAGAACTCTGCAGGCGCGTGCTATAGAGCTTCTCGCTCTTGATGACATCAGCATCACGGGCACTGGCCAGCCGCTTGACCATGACGCGACCGCTCTGCGGGAAGTAGTGCACACGTCGTGGAAACACATCAAACAGGTCACTGGCTGAAAGCTTGATCTGTTCCGCTTGCAGATAGCGCAGGGCAAATTCACCGTTGCGCTGCCCTACATTGCAGGTGGTCAGCCCGCTGAGCACCGCTCCACCGCCAAAGAGCTTGGCTACCAGCCGTTGACGTTCGGCGCCCTGTTTCAAGAGCTCGTTGATCAGCATTTCCATTGCGTAACTGCCATAGCGTGCCGACTCACTGGCCCAGCTCGAGCGCCCTGCTTCCTTGTCGTTCTCCGGCAGCATGAAATGATTCATGCCACCGACGCCTGTCAGCGGGTCGTGAATACAGGCCGACACGCAGGAGCCCAACACAGTAACCAGCATCACGTCGTCGGACGCCACGCGAAATTCTCCAGGCAAGACCTTCAGGGCCGTAGCCCCAAAGCGATTATCAAAGTAGCCGGATTCGGCGCTGTTCGGTGGTGCCGGACCACTCCGGGAGGGACGGATGGCGTACATGGCTCAGAAGCCGCCTGCGCGCCGATAAACAGTTCGGCCTATGGGACGAATCAGTTTGTCGGCATGGAAAAACGTTTCTGAATGTCCTGCAAAGAAGAGTCCATCTGCTGCGATCAAGGGTGCCATCCGGCTCAGAATCGATAGCTGCGTGGGCTTGTCGAAATAGATCATGACGTTGCGGCAGAAAACAGCGTCAAAAGGTCCTTTCATGGGGTACTGAGCATCCAGTAGATTCAGCGGCCTGAATTGGATCATCTGGCGCAGAGGCTCAATGACGCGGCACTGCCCCTGCATACTGCCTTTGCCACGCAGGAGAAACTGACGCTTGCGAGGCTCGCTCATCTTTTCAACACGGTCGAGCGGGTATACGCCGCCTCGAGCCGTTTCCAATACACGTGTGTCGATATCCGTTGCCAGAATAGCCACGGGCGGACTCAGAGAGCCGAAAGCCTCGCAGGCCGTCATTGCCAGCGAATAAGGCTCCTCGCCTGTGCTCGCCGCCGCGCACCAGATCTTGAGTGGCCGCCTGGCCGAGATTTTTTCCAGCAAATGCTCGCGCAGAACCTCAAAGTGATGCGCCTCGCGGAAAAACGAGGTCAAGTTGGTCGTCAGCGCATTCGTGAATTCCTGCCACTCATCGTTTGCGTCTGTCGATTCGAGACGATCCAGGTAGGCCTGGAACGAATGAAGGCCAAGACTGCGCAGACGTCTCGCCAGACGGCTATAGACCATCTGCTGCTTCGAGTCTGCCAGCGATATCCCGGCACGCTGATAGATCATTTTCCGCACACGTTCAAAGTCGCCGCGTGCAAACTCGAAGTCTCGCAAGTCGGGAACGTCGTCAGCCATGAGCGTCTTACCCGTCGCGACCGGTTCGTGCGCCAGGCTGCCCATCCGCCGGAGCAACAAGTGAAGCAAGGCATTCGCGTGACAGCATTTTCACTGGGAGCTCCGGCAGGCAAGGGATGGAATTACAAAGCCCCGGAGAGGCGACGAGCACATCGCTTCTCCGGGCCAAGGCAAGGATCAGAATTCAGTCCACTGATCGCCACCGGCATCGGAGTGTTCCGCGCCTGGCCTCGACTTGCCGTTTCCATTCAGATAGGCGACGCCATTTGCTCCCGGCTTGCTTTTGGCTGGAGCAGGTGACGAAGGCTTGGCCGAACGTACCGGGGCATTGCGCACAGGCTGTGGGGCTGCCTCAATCAGCCTTTGGCCGAATTCTTCCTGCGCGCTTGCCACTAGCCTGAAGCGTGAAACAGAACTGGAAAGTCCAACCGTCTGGTCTTCCAGAGAACGCGCCGCCGCAGATGCCTGTTCCACCAAGGCCGCATTCTGCTGCGTCGTCTCATCCATCTGCGTGATGGTTTGATTGACCTGCTCAATACCCTGGCTTTGCTCCTGCGAGGCCGCAGAAATCTCCGCCATGATGTCGGTCACGCGTTTCACGCTGGTAACGATTTCCTCCATGGTGGCCCCGGCTTGATCAACAAGCTTGGCGCCGTTGCCGACTTTTTCGACCGAATCGCCAATCAGCGTCTTGATCTCCTTGGCCGCCCCTGCACTACGCTGCGCCAGGCTGCGTACCTCAGCAGCTACAACCGCGAAACCACGTCCCTGTTCGCCGGCACGAGCTGCCTCGACAGCGGCATTCAAGGCCAGGATATTGGTCTGGAACGCAATCCCGTCAATCACACTGATGATGTCTACAATTTTCTTGCTCGACTCGTTGATCGCGCTCATGGTGGTGACAACCTCGTTGACCACCTGCCCGCCCTTGCGCGCCACATCAGAGGCTCCGCTCGCAAGCTGGTTGGCCTGCTGAGCATTCTCGGCGTTCTGTTTCACCGTGCTGGTCAGCTCTTCCATGGAAGAGGCGGTTTCTTCCAGCGAGGCGGCCTGCTGCTCAGTACGTCCGGATAGATCGGTGTTGCCCGCCGAGATTTCCTTTGCAGCCGTACTGATGGTTTCAGTTGCGGTCTTGATCTGTGAAATGATCTCGGTGAGTTGGCGCACCGTGGTGTTGGCATCGTCCTTGAGCTGGCCAAAGGTTCCGCTGTATTCGGCGGTAATGGTTTCGGTCAGGTCGCCCTGGGCCAGGGCCCCGAGTACGCGAACCACCTCATTCAAACCTACCTCACTGGTTTCCAGCAGCGAGTTCACGTTCTCGGCCAGAAGCTTGAAGAAACCGTCCTTGCCTTCCAGCGAAATTCTCTGGGTGAAATCCCCATTGGCGGCGGCACCCACGATGGTACCGATCTCGTTCTCGACAGCGACTTCTGCCGTTCGATTCTTCCATTCCACGACCGTTCCCAGCCGATCGCCACTGTCGTTGACGATGGGGCTGGCGATCAGTCCGAATGTAAGCTCACCTACCTTGATCTCAGTACGATAGGAGCTGCGCAGGGCCGACAGCATGTTCTGCTGATGCGCCGGATTCTTGTGAAAGACATCGATGTTCTCGCCCATCAGCTTCCTGGCATCAAAATGCGGCAACGCCTTTCGCAGTTCGACCTCTGCACTGGTCAGCATCTCTGATACCGCTTTATTCATGTAAATGATCTCACGATCATTATTGGCAATCATCACATTGCCAGAGACATTATCCAGGGCATTCTTGATCCGCAGATTCTCATCTGCGAGCCTGCGTTCTTCTGCTTGTCGATCTTCCTCGGCCTTCCTTGCTGCTAGTTCAGCCGTCATGTCCTTCCATTCCACGACATAGCCGAGACGCTCGCCGCTTTGCGCATCAATCGGATTCAGCAGCAGCGAAAAGGTTCGCCCTCCAAGGGACAGTCTTGCCTTGTGGGTTGTCTGCAATTCAGCGAGCAGCTTTCTCTGATAGGAGGGCTGCTTGTGAAAGGTATCGATGTTTGTCCCGACCACGGACGATGCCGAAAAGCTGGGCACATCCTTCTTGATATCGGATTCTGCCAACGCCAGCATCTTCTTGATGGAGGCATTGACGTAGACCACATTGAGGTCAACATCAGCCACCATGACGTTGGTGTCCACCACATCCAGACCCAGCATCAGGCGTTCGTTAACCCTCGCGATTCGCCTCTGCTCTGTGACGTCGGTTGCGTATTTGACGACCTTGAACACCTCTCCGTTCTTGTCGAAGATCGGGTTGTAGCTCGCCTGAATCCAGACCTCCCTGCCCGCCTTGGCAATCCGCTTGTACTGACCTGCGTCGTACTCACCTCGACCAAGCTTCTTCCAGAAGGCTGCATACTCGGCACTGTCACGATGCGACGCGTCGACGAACATGGAATGATGCTGACCCTGAACCTCCTCCAGCGTGTAACCCATCGCCCCGAGAAAGTTTTCATTTGCGGTGATGATCTTGCCGTCCAGGGTGAATTCAATGACCGCCTGGGCTTTGTGTATGGCAGCGATCTGCCCCTCGAGATTGGCACGTTCCAGTTCAGCAGCCTTCGCCTTGCTGGCGACAGTCTTGGGAATGGAATCACGCCGTATCAGCGGCGCTGGCCTTGCTTTCTTGGTCTGCCCACGGGCTTTGCTGGTGCTTGAGGCTGAAGTCTTTTTTGCAGATTTGGCGTTCATCGAATTCCTGCCTTATGAGTAAGGGTTAGGGTGAGCAGCACATTTCGCTGCGGCGGTCCGGACGTGGTTTTCAGTCTTTGCTTCTCGACTTCCACCACCCTGTTGCACGATGCGAAGCAGCGCATAGGCGCCCAAAGCTCCCAGCGCGAAAGCCACTAACAGGAGCAGGCTCAGAACCTGAGATCCAAGCGCGCCGTGACCATGGGCAAAGCAGGCTGCGGCCACCATCGCGGGCAGCCCCAGCAGCAAACGGGAACAGTTTCGTAGCACGGATTCCGCAGATTCTGATGTGCTTTTCATTGAGCATCCTCCAGTGTGAATTTTCAGAGCGTGTGTATTGATCGGGACTTGAAAGGAATGACTTTGGCCATGCAACTAAGCGATGTGCGCTGACAGGACTGACGCAAGCATGGGTGGATAAACAGGAATCTTCTTGTCGTCGTGGTTGTGCGGCCGCCGTTGTCTGGCCTCATTCAACAGAACGCTTTGCATTGCAGTGGTCGGATGGTCAATACGAGGCTTCATTTAAGTTCTCCTTTGCAATGCGCTTACTGCAGCGTCTGGGTAGCCGAGTCCATGAGCGCCATATCTGCGCCAGACATCAGCCTTTCGATATCCAGCAGAATCAGCATTCGCTCGTCTAGCGCTCCGATGCCGGTGATGTAGCGAACGTTCACCGCGCTACCAAACTCGGGAGCAGGTCGAATCTGTTCAGGCGTCAGTTGCATGACGTCCGACACCCCATCTACCACCATGCCGACCACGCGGTTGGCAATGTTGAGAATGATCATCACGGTAAACTCGTCGTACTCGGCCTTGCCGAGCTTGAACTTGATGCGCATGTCGACGACCGGAACAATCGTGCCGCGAAGATTGATGACGCCCTTTATGAAGTCCGGCGCGTCAGGGATGCGAGTCATGGTGTCGTAGCCGCGAATTTCCTGGACCTTGAGAATGTCGACGCCATACTCCTCCTCGCCCAGCGTGAAGGTGAGGAATTCATTCGGCGTAGTCGGCGTGGAGCGTGCCTGTCCAGGATCAGTGTCGTTTTCTGCGATGCTCATGGGATGACCTCGTCTGGGTTCAGGCTGCAAGTGCCTGTGAAGATGGGGGCTGGCTGAGCAGCCGGATGATCGAGGTCACGTCGAGAATCAGGGACACGCGCCCGTCACCGAGAATGGTGGCGCCTGATACGCCGCGAACACGTCGATAGTTCGCTTCCAGGCTCTTGATCACCACCTGTTGCTGACCGACCAGCTCGTCAACCTGCACGGCTAGCTTGCGTCCCTCGGATTCAACGATGACCACGATCGCCTCATGTGGCGAACGGCTATTGCCACCGACCGAGAACCACTGGCGAAGATCAACCAGTGGCAGATACTCATTGCGCACACGAACCAGCCTGCCTGCATCCGCTATGGTCTTGATGTCCTTCTCCAGCGGTTGCAGGGATTCAATCACCGAGGCCAGTGGCAGGATGTAGATGTTGTCGGAAACGCCGACGGACATGCCGTCCAGAATGGCCAGAGTCAAGGGCAAACGAATCAGTACGGTGGTGCCCTTGCCCGTGCTGGAACTGAGTTCAAGAGAACCGCCCAGGGCCTGGATGTTCTTCTTCACCACGTCCATGCCGACGCCACGCCCGGAAACATCCGACAGCTTTTCGGCTGTGGATAGACCGGGAAGAAAGACCAGCGGCCAGACCTCACTGTCAGGCGCTTCGTCAGAAATCTCGATGCCTTGCTGGCGCGCCTTTGCAAGCAGCTTCTCGCGGTTCAGTCCTCTGCCGTCGTCCTTGACGACCAGCAGAATGTGACCACCCTGCTGCGAGGCATCAATACTGATGGTGCCCGTCTCAGGTTTGCCTGCCGCCTTGCGCTCCTGAGCGGTTTCAAGACCATGGTCCAGACTGTTGCGGACAAGGTGGGTCAAGGGATCAACGATTCGCTCAATCACCCCTTTGTCGAGTTCAGTGGTCTCACCGCTGGTCAGGAGTTGCACCGACTTGCCCAGCTTCGCGGCGGTATCGCGCACCACTCTCGGAAAGCGGCTGAACACCATGCCTGCTGGCAGCATGCGCACCGCCATCACTGCCTCTTGCAGATCGCGAGTATTGCGCTCGAACTGTGCAAGACCGGCGACGAGCTTTTCATGCGCAACAGGATCGAGCTCGTTCCCGTGTTGCGCGAGCATGGCCTGGGTGATCACAAGCTCCCCGACCAAATTGATCAGTGCATCAACCTTTTCAATGGATACTCGAATCGAAGCCGCATCAGCACTGGCACCTGCCGGCGTCACAACCGGCTTCAAGCCTGGAGCTGAAGTCTGTGCAGCTTTGTCTTCGACAGCTTCCGGGCTGCTTGAAGAATCAGGTAACTCCCGGATATCGAGTTCACATTCATCCTCGACCCAGGCAAAAATTTCTTTTACTTCGGCCTCGGTCGCATCTCCATCCAGCTCAATGGTCCAGCCCATATAGGCCGTGTCCGGCTCAAGCGATGCCAATGGCGGAATGCGTCCGGTATCGGCTTCTACTGTGATGTGACCCATTTCCGCCAACTCGCGGAGAATCCTCAAGGGTTCGTTACCGGTCCGCAACAGGTCCGAACCCGGCGCGAATCTGATCGCCCAGCGCTTCCCGCCGCGGCATGACCTGGCATCAGCGATGTCGGATGATGCCGCCGCGCGAGGCAGCTCTGTATCCGACAACAGCACGTCCAGACGCTGCTTGAGTGCTTCGATGGCAACCGCGTCGAAACTGCGCTTGTGTTGTCGTGCATCCAGCAGAGCACGCAGCACATCAACCGATTCCAGCAGAACATCGGTTTCCTGGCGTCGAACCGGCCTGCGCCCGGCTCGCATCTCATCAAGCAGGGTTTCCAGGGCATGGGTCAGGTCTGCCAGCTCCGTGAACCCGAATGTTGATGAGCCGCCCTTGATGGAATGCGCCGCACGAAAAATGGTATTGACCACCTCCAGATCGATCGCCTCGCCTTCTGCAATCTGATCGAGGGACAGCAGGCCCACTTCCATCTGCTCACAGCCTTCGCGGCTTTCTTCAAAGAAAGTAGCGTGAAATCGTTCGAGGTCGATGGTGCTCATGGGATTAGCTGAGCACTCTCTTGATAGTGGCCACCAACTGATCCGGATCAAACGGCTTGACCAGCCAACCCGTAGCCCCGGCGGCCTTGCCTTCAGCCTTCCGGTCCGCCGTGGACTCGGTGGTCAGCATCAGCATCGGTGTGTACTTGTAGTCCGGCAGCTCACGCAGAGAACGGATCAGCTGGATGCCATCCATTCGCGGCATGTTGACGTCCGCCAGAACCAGGTTGAACTGCTTTCCCTGCGCTTTTTCGAGTGCGTCTACGCCGTCTTCTGCTTCTGTGACATCGAAGCCGGCCGACTTGAGCGTGAAAACCACCATTTCACGCATGGACGCAGAGTCATCTACTGTGAGTACCGTTGACATCCCTTTTTACTCCGGAGTGTTGATGGCGATCTTGCGTGTGACGCCCAACAGGCTGGCGGCACTGATCAGGGCATCGGACACCTCTGCCCATCGGGTTTTCCGGCCCTGTTGTTCGCGTTGGGTGAAGAACGCAACCAGCATTTGAACCGCTGGTGTATCGATATGTTCGAGTTCGCTGGCATCCAGATCGACGGCATCGAGATGCTCCGCCGAGATCAAGGTCTCATGCAATGCATGCGCTTCGCAGATTGACAATCTGCCGGCCAGCCTCAAGGTGCTGGTGGCCTCTGGTACGTCTTCGGATTGACTTGAGAGTGATGACACTGGCTGCTCCATGCTTGCGGCAAGTTCCTGTCGTCTTGCATGGATTCAGGCAAATCACGTTCCCGTCTGGTGTTGGCTCCGTCTGCTTGAAGATGCAGAAAACAAGCTGTTTTCCAGCATTTGGATGTCGACGAGAAGAATGAACCGCCCCTGATGGCGACTGAGACCACCGATGAACGGTCGAGCAGCACCGACGTTCGGCGGCGCGGCGGAATTTTCTTGCTGCGCATCAATGATGCTGCCGATAGCGTCAACACAAAGTGCCATTCCATCGTTCAGCACAATCAGGACGTCGCAATTTTGACTCGGCAAGCCCAGCACGCTGCGAAGATCAATAACCGTGACGATATCGCCACGCATGTTCACTACGCCGGGGCAGTTTTCCGGCGCGCCGGGTACTGGCGTGACATCTGGCATGGGCAGTACTTCCTTGACCTGCACAATGGGCAGGCCATAGCACTGGCCCGCTAACTCGAAGCTCACATAGCGATCAGCAGGCGTCGTCAGGGCTTCGGGCTGGTCCGGCAATTGCTGCGCAGCCTGCAGCTTCTCCTGCAGTGACTGCGCTGCATTCATCAATGATGGAGCGGTCACCGCTGGCACGTCGCCCGGCAATTTTGGGCCTATCGGTGCCGTCGGAGAAGACGGCTGCTGGGCAGACGGCGCATCGCCGGATTCGAGCAGCATGTCCCGGACGTAGTCATTGAGATTTTCATTCATGCGAAATTACTCCCTGCGCCCGGCATTGGCAGCGTCCTGGTCAGTGTCTGGAACAGTCGCCAGTACGCACCGGCCGCGCGTATCTGCTGGTCTTCCAGAGGCAGGATCTCGCCCCTACGACTCGCATCACATAGACGTGTGTCGATCGGCACCAGGTCATCCCAAAGCAAGCCAGAAAACTCGGCGCGCATCCGTTCGAGCGTTTCACGCGCGGATCGCGTTCTGCAATCGTGCAAGGTTGCGACCATCAGTCGAGGAACAGGATCTGCCCCGGCCGACTCCAGCATTTGCAGCGTTCGCAGCAACCGCCGCACACCGTGAACCGCCAGGGGTTCTGTCTGCGCGGGAATGATCAGCTGATTCGCACAAGCCAGTGCATTGATGAGAAGGGTTCCCAGGCTCGGCGGCGTATCAATGATCACGCGGTCATAGCGGCCTTGCCACGATGCGATTGCCCGGCGAAGCATCAAACCCTGCCCCTTCGCAGGTGCCTGTCGCTCGAGCGTCGCCAGGCCCGCACTACCCACAAAAATATCCAGGCCTTCGTACCTGGAGCCCACCGGCAATGCACCCGCCTCATTCATCATCAGGCTGATGCTGCAATGCTTGTCCGCACAATCCTCAACACCGAGATAGTGACTGGCTGAAGCCTGCGGATCGAGATCAATGAAGAGCACCCGCATGCCACTGCCAGCAGATAATCCGGCCAGCGACAGGGCCGTGGTGGTCTTTGCAACACCGCCCTTCTGATTCGCCACGACCCAGGTCTGCATCAGGCACCTCCATCCGGAAGACTCTGCGCAAGCGAATGAGGTGCCATCGTAATGGTCTCGCTGCCGGGCGGCACTTGTGGAGCCGGTCCCGGCGTTCTCAGATCCGGCAGCTTGTCTGCCATCTCACTGGTACCCAGTACGACGATCGTGACCCGCCGGTTCTCATTGCGGCCTTCTGCTGTCTGGTTGTCCGCGATCGGCCATAGTTCGCCAAGACCCACAATGGTCAATCGGCGTGGTTCGATTCCACTTTCGATCAGGCGCCTGACCACGCTGGCAGCGCGAGATGCCGACAATTCCCAATTCGAAGGAAAGCGCTGGGTTGAGATGGGCTGATCATCTGTGTGCCCCTCTATGCGCATGCCGTTGGGAAACTGCGCCAGTACCTGAGCGATCAGGTCTATCGTTGCATAGGCTTGCGAAACAAGATCGGCCTGACCGCTTCGGAACAGGATATCCGAGCGCACTTCCAGTTCCAGCCAGAATTCCTTGTTGCGAACCTTGACCATGTCCGCATCGATCAGCTGCTTCAGCGCCTGAGCAATCTCCTCACCCATTCGAATGAGCTGGATACGTGCCACCTTCTCGGCCTGGGTTCGCGCTTCATGAAGTCGCCCTCCACCGGGTCGCGGAGGCAACTTACTCACCAGCTTGGACGGTATGTGCGAGGGATGCGACAAGTCCCGCGTCGTGCCACCAATGGACTGATCGACCTGCTCGGACTTGTTGAGGCTAATGCTCTGATCAGAGTTGGATCCGCGTTGCCGGTGCTGCCCCACCTGAATCGGTTTGAGCGACTTCGGTGGACCACCAAAAGCCTGCGACATGGCGTCAGACATCACGCGATACTTGCCCTCGTTGATGGAGGAGATCGCATAAAGCACAACAAAAAAGGCCAGAAGCAAGGTGACCAGGTCGCCGTAGGGAATAGCCCAGGCTTCGTGGTTAATGTGATCCTCATGGGGCTTCTTGCGGGCCATGGAGCGTCCTAATGACTGATGAATCCCGCCAGCCGCTGCTCGATGTTTCGCGGGTTTTCACCCTTAGCGATGGCGACAATGCCTTCGATCAGCAATTCACGGTGTCTGGACTGCTCATTGATGATGGCCTTCAGCTTTGCGGATACGGGGAGGAAAAATAGGTTCGCGAACGCAATGCCGTAGATAGTTGCGACGAAAGCCGCTGCAATTCCAACGCCCAGTTTCGAGGGATCGGCCAGGTTCTTCATCACTGCCATCAGGCCCAGCACGGCGCCAATGATGCCAAGAGTGGGCGCGTAAATGCCCATGCCCTCGTACACCTTGGAGGCGGTCAGGTCGTGATGCTCTCGGGCCGACACCTCTACTTCGAGAATGCCACGAATGGTTTCCGGCTCGGTGCCATCCACCAGCATCTGCAGCGCCTTCTTGATAAAGGCATCGGGTTCGCTTTCCACAATGGACTCCAGCGCCAGCAATCCCTGTTTGCGTGACAGTGAGCTCCACTCGACGATGCGTTCTACTTCACGCTCAAGATTCGGCGTAGGTGCAAACACGGTCCACTTGAGAATCTTGAGTGCATGCTTGAGCGTGGCCAGTGGCGTATGCAGGCTGATCGCCGCAATGGTGCCGATAATCACGATCACAAAGGCCGCCGGACTCCAGAGCGATGCAATGCCACTGCCCTTGAGGACACTTCCGCCCAGCACTGCAACCAGCGCCAGCACGATGCCGACCACTGTCATCTTGTCCATGCTGGGCTTAGCGGGCGTCAATTTGATTCACCTGTTCCGGATCAATGATCAGGGCAACACGGCCATCGCCGGTGACTGTGGCTCCCGCAAAGCCGGGCATGCCCTGCAAACCACGCCCCAGCGGCTTGATCACGATTTCCTCGCGTCCGGAGACTTCATCCACCAGCAATGCATGCAGTTGTTCACCGCATCGCACATTGATGATGCGGCCCTGCTTGGCCAGCGGCGCGCCACTCCACTCACGCAGGTCCATCAGCGGAAGGTCTCCCTGTCGACCGCAATGCAGTCGCCGGCCCCCGACTGTCTGTACATCTCCGGCGTCGAAGTCAGTCACATCGCTCACCTGTGACAACGGTATGGCGTAAGGCCTGCCACCGACGCCGAGCATCAGGGCCGGCAGAACTGCCAGAGTCAGTGGCACCCTGAGACGGAACCTTGAACCTTCGCCAAGGGCAGAATCAATTTCGACGCTGCCACCCAGCTCGCTCAGGCGTGAACGGACCACATCCATCCCCACGCCTCGCCCCGATACATCGGTTACCACCTGCTTGGTCGAAAACCCGGGCAGGAAGATTAGATCCAGACATTCTCTGGCAGTGAGCCGTGAAGCCTGCTCATGCTCGATCAGACCTTTCTCCAGCGCTTTGCTGCGGATGACGTCCGGATCAATACCCGCCCCATCGTCGGCAATGAGAATCACGATGTGATCACCGTGCTGTTCGGCCTCAAGTCGCACATGACCTACCGAAGCCTTTCCGCTGCTGCGACGCTGATCGGATGACTCGATACCGTGATCCACACTATTGCGGATCAGGTGAACCAGAGGATCAGCCAGCCCCTCGACCAATGATTTGTCCAACTCTACCGACTCACCGATCAGGCTCAGCTCTACCTCCTTGCCCAGATTGCGTGCCAGTTCGCGAACAATGCGCGGATAGCGGGAAAATAGTTTGCCGATCGGCTGCATGCGCAGGCGCATCACGGCAGATTGCAGGGATGAAGTGACTTGATCCACTTCCTTGACCGCTCTGGCCAGAACCGGGTCACCCTTTTCGGAAATAGTTTTCAGCCGGTTGCGCGCGAGGATCAGTTCGCCAGCCAGATTCACGATGGCATCCAGGCGCCGGGTCTCGACACGCAAAGTCGATTCGATTGCGGATTTCTCGGCAGCTGGCTTGGCAGCTGGCCTGGCCGATGGTCTCGACGCGGCAGTGGCGGTCTTCTCCGGAAGCGCCGCTGCGGTCTCTTCAATTTTGGGCGAAGGCGCAGGTGGCGGCGAATCCTCTGCGGCCTTTGCATTCCCACTGCCAGGTGCAGCGCCAGCTCCATGGAATTGATCCAGCAGGGCTTCGAATTCGTCCTCATCGATGTTACCGGAAGCCTTCGGACTCAGCAGATCGCGAAGACTCGAGAGCACGGCCTCAGGTGCATCGATCGCATCCTGTCCTGCCCCCACGCTCGCCAACTGCTCTTCCATGACGCTAAGCGCGGCCAGCAGCGCGTCTTCCACCTGACGACTCGGCACCAGCTTTCCGCCACGCAGTGCATTGACGACATCTTCGGCGGCATGGCAGACCGACACGACCGGCTGCAAATCCAGAAATCCTGCCCCGCCCTTGACGGTATGAAACGCCCGGAAGACCCGATTGATTCGCTCGGCGTCCGCGCCTGACTCCGCCAGGCCCATCAGGTCCGGACCCAGTGCCTCCAGCAGTTCGCCTGCTTCAGCCAGAAAATCCTGAGCGAGTTCATTATCCATGGGCATGGCCGTTCACCCGCGGCGCTTCAGATACCAAGACCTGACAAGAGGCTGTCTGCCTCTGACTGGTCAGCTGCCTTATCCAGCCCCGGGACCCGCGTTCCCAACTCCGGCCCAGCTGCTGATGGCGAAACAAACTCTGCTTCCGCAGGCGCATCGCCAAGCAGTTGCGTCAATGCGTCTTCGGTTTGCTTTAGAAGCGCCGCCACACGCTTGATGATCTGCCCAGACAGGTCCTGATATGCCTGAGCTTCGGTCATTTCATTGAGAATTTCGCGCAGACGAACCTGTCCGGCTGGCATTGCGCCTTCGCTGAGCAACTGCCTGGCTTCATCGACCAGATCCAAAGTGACATTGGCCGCACGCTCGGTCATGTGGACCACATGATCCAAGCGTGAACCGGCATCCGCCAGATCATGGCTTGCCAGACGGCTGAGCGTCCCGCGCACCGGCAGATTCTGCAAACCCTCATGGAGTACGTGGGTCACCTGGGCCAGACCCTTGCGCATTCTGGCGGCATCACCGTACATCCCGGACAGGATTGCCTCCGCTTCGCAGGCTTTGCCGGCCTCGAGCAATGCCACGATTTGGCGCATCTCCCCGAGCAAGTCTGTGCTGGATTTCACGACCGCGCCTCAGGCCGCAGCCGCCAGTCGTTCGAAAATCTTGTCTATCTTCTCCTTGAGCGTCACGGCCGTGAAAGGCTTGATGATGTAGCCGTTCACGCCTGCCTGCGCGGCCTCAATGATCTGTTCGCGACTCGCTTCCGCGGTCACCATCAGAACCGGAAGATGTGCCAACTTGGCATCGGCGCGAATCGCGCGCAGAAGCTCGATACCCGTCATTCCAGGCATGTTCCAGTCGGTCACGACAAACTCGAAATCGCCAGCCTGAAGCGCGGTAATCGCCGTTGATCCATCGTCGGCTTCCTGCATGTTGGTGAAGCCCAGTTCGCCGAGCAGGTTCTTCACAATCCTTCGCATCGTGGAGAAATCATCCACCACCAGAATTTTCATATCGGTCTTCATTGTTTTCTCCATTCAAGATTCAGTGCAGCCAGTCGCCCAGGCGAGCGCGCAATCTCACCAGTGCCTGACCATGGATCTGACAAACGCGCGACTCGCTGACACCGATCACCGCGGCGATCTCGCGCAGGTTTAGTTCCTGTTCGTAGTACAAGGACATCACCAGTCGCTCACGCTCTGGCAGATTGGCAACGGCATGCACCAGATCGCTGCGAAACTCGCTGTTCTCAACGTCTTCTTCGGGGGTATCCAGTGCGCCGATGCCGTCCACAACATCTGCCGGGAGTTCATCGAGACTCATCAGGGGCGCGCTGGCGGCCTCGCGATTGAGTTGCTGGAGTTCGTGCGCGTCAATGCCAAGTTCCCTGGCAACTTCAGCATCGCTGGCTGCCCTGCCCGTACGGGCCTCGATCGCCCGAACCGCTTTTGCCGCTTCGCGTGATTTGCGATGAACAGAGCGCGGCGTCCAGTCTCCACGTCGCAATTCATCCAGCATCGCGCCGCGGATTCGAATACCGGCAAACGTCGAGAAGCTGGCGCCCTGTGAGGCATCAAAGTGTCTCGCCGCTTCCAGCAAACCCACCATGCCGGCCTGAATCAGGTCATCGACTTCCACGCTGGCGGGAAGACGTGCTGCCAGGTGATAGGCGATGCGTCGCACCAGTTCGGAGTGCTCCGTCACCACCGTGTCCACCGCAGGCTGACTGACCTGCAGATAGGCGCGGGCGACACTCACGCAAAGGCTCCTGCGGATACCTGAGGGCACGCCGAGGCCACCAGTCGTTCGACAAAAAATTCGAGATTGCCGCGTGCGCCTGTCGGCAGTTCAAAGCGACTCGCCCTGAGCGCAATTTGCCTAAACGCTGCTCCTGATGCGCTGCCGGGGTACGCCTCGACCACGGCCTTCTGCTTGCGAATGGCGCGTTTGAGCATTTCATCGTGTGGCACCGAACCCAGCAGTTCGAGGTTGACATCAAGAAAACGCTCCGTGACTCGCCGAAGCTTTTCGTAGACCTCGCGCCCTTCTGCCGCTGAGCGCACCATGTTGGCTACGACATTGATTCTCGACACGCCGTAATCGCGGGACAAGAGTTTGATCAGGGCATAGGCATCGGTCAGGGAGGCCGGTTCATTGCATGCCACCACGATGGCCTCCTGAGCGGCCTGACTGAAGGTCAGAACGCTGTCTGAAAGGCCAGCAGCATTGTCGATGATCAGCACATCGAGCGGCCGCTTGATCTCGCTGAAGGCGTTGATGAGTCCGACATGCTCCGCCGGATCCAGCCCGGCCATTCGTCGCTGCCCGGATGCTGCCGGCACGATCATCAGGCCCATTGGACCTTCAACCATGGTCTCTTCCAGCGTGCACTGGCCGCTCAGGACATGCGACAGATTGAACGCCGGTTGCAGACCCAGCAGCACATCCACGTTTGCCAGTCCCAGGTCAGCATCCAGCAACATGACTTCCAGATTCAGCATGCGCAGGGCCAGCGCCAGATTGACTGACAGACTGGTCTTGCCCACACCACCCTTACCGCTGCACACCGCAATGACCCGGACCGGCTTACCAGCGCCTGCCCTGAGGCCGTCGGCCTGCCCGTAGTCGAATTCAGCCATTAGTGACAGCCTCCTGACTCCTCTGCATCCCCTCTGGACGATCATCAGGCTGACGCGCCGAATGCACCGCGCGTACCGTCAGGTCCGGCGCGCGCGCCGGGTGCAGGTCTTCCGGCACCCGCTGACCATCGGTAATGAATGCAACCGGTAACTTGCGCCGGATGACCACTGAAAGAGACTCACCCAGACGGTGGGTTTCATCGACCTTGGTCAGGATGCTGGCAAAAGGTTTGACCTCGGAAAATCGTCCTGCGGCCGTTTCCAGATCACCGAGCTGGCCATTGGCTGGCATCACCAGCATGGAGCGAACCTTTCCGCACTGCGCCAGTCGTTCAAGCTGACCGTGCAGACGAGCGTCTCGCGGGCTGATGCCAGCGGTATCCAGTAGCACCACAGGGCAATCAGCGACGCGGGCCAGACTGTTGGAAAGATTGTCCTGCGGTCCGATCACCGACACGGGAACCCCCAGCAGTCGTCCGTAATAGGACAGTTGTTCCTGCGCACTGACTCGATAGGTGTCGAGCGTCATCAGCACGACGGAGCGCCGCCCGTAACGTTTCACTGCACGCGCCGCTAGCTTGGCCAGGGTCGTGGTCTTGCCAACGCCGGTAGGCCCTACCAAGGCCAGAACACCGGGTTGCGCCAGGGGATCCTTGGACAGCACCGGGATGCGGCGGGACAGCCAGCCCAGTGGCAGATAGCGTGCACGCGCCTCATCGGTTCCGTCGGGAAGCTCCAGAGAGACTTCGCGGGCAATGTCGTGTGCAAAGCCCAGTCCCTCCATCATGCGCAGCGTTCTTGCGCGCTGCGGGTCACGATTGACTTCGGAATCCCGACGCGTTTCTGCCTGCGCTTCAATCAGGCGACGCATGCCCATCAGCTCGCGCGACAAGGCCTGCAAGGCAGGGTCCTGCGACCAGGTGATCTTCGACACTTCCGCCTGGCTGGCCGCAACTTCAGATGGCCTGGGCTTTGACTTGGGCACTTTCAGCGCCTCGCGAATCAGCGCCTCGTCATAATCAATGGCAGCAACCACTTCGACACCGCCGGTCACCCGATGGCTGGAAAGAATGACGGCATCCGGCCCTTGCTGCTCACGTACCTGGCGCATGGCCTCACGCATGCTTGCAGCTGAAAATCGTTTTATTTTCATATCGAGACTCTCACTAAGGCGTGGTGATCAATCGACAGTGGCGACAATACGGACCTGCACGCTGTCGGGGACTTCGTGATAGGCAAGCACGTGTGAGCCGGGCGCAGCCTGTCGCACGAAGCGCGAGATAAGCTGGCGCAGAGGTCCTGCCACCAGCAGCACCACCGGCTTGCCGAGCGCGGTCTGGCGTTCAGCATGCTTGGCAATGGATTTCTGCAGTCGTTCGGCAAGTCCGGGCTCCAGCGCTTGAGATTGGTTCTGTACTGCCTCTTGCAGAACCTGTTCCAAGGCCGAATTGAGCGTGAGTGCCGGAAGTTCGTCAGTCAGACCGTTGATTTCCTGCACGATCTGGCGAGAAAGACGCGCCCGCACGGATTCCATCATCTGTGTCGGATCCACACCGCGCGGCGCCAGCTCCGTCAAAGTCTCGACGATCACCTTGAGATTGCGGATACAGACACGTTCCTGAAGCAGGCCCTGAAGCACCCGCGCCAGTGACGCTAGGGGCACAACCTTGGGAATGTTGTCCTCCACCAGCTTCGGCGCCTGCGTGGCCAGGTGATCCACCAGCTTCTGCACTTCCTCAAATCCCAGAAGCTCGTGCGCCTGTTCCTTGAGCACCGATGAAAGATGCGTCGCCATTACGGTTGCCGGGTCCACAACCGTATAGCCCTGCACCTGCGCACTGGTCCTGGCATTGCGAGTGACCCAGATCGCAGGCAGGCCAAATGCGGGGTCCTTGCCGCGTACGCCTTCAATTGGAGGCAGTGTTCCGCCGGGGTCCAGGGCCATGTCGCGATCGACATGAACTTCACCTTCTGCCATGGGAACCCCATGAATCAGGATGCGGTAACTGCTTGCGGGCAGCTCAAGGTTGTCACGAACGTGCACCGCCGGCAGCAGGAACCCCAGTTCCTGAGACAGCTTGCGCCGCACGCCCTTGATCCGCGGCATCACTTCACCGCCCTGTGCGCGATCAACCAGCGGAATTAACCGGTAACCCACCTCGATGCCCACGGCGTCGACGTTCGGAACATCGTTCCAGCTGAGTTCCTCGCTTTCCCTTGGGGCTTCTTCCACAGCCTCGGGCTGACTTTGTGCCTGCACCGCTGATCGCGCCATCCACCAGGCCAGGCCGCCGCAAACGGCAGCCAGCGTCAGGAACACCAGGTTCGGCATTCCGGGAATCGCACCAAGAACACACAGGATGCCAGCCGATATGCCCAATACCTTGGGCCGTCCGACCAGCTGATGGATGAGCTGCTTGCCCATTTCCTGCGACCGTGAAACGCGTGTCACCAGAATGGCCACGGCCGTGGACAGCAGCAGCGCAGGGACCTGCGCGACCAGACCGTCGCCGATGGTCAGCAAGGTATAGGTTTGAGCTGCCTGCGAAAAGCTCAGGCCATGACTCATGGTGCCGATGGCAATGCCGCCGATGATGTTGATCGCCAGAATCAGCAGGCCGGCAATGGCATCACCGCGAACAAACTTGGAAGCACCATCCATAGAGCCATAAAAATCTGCTTCTTCGCGGACTTCCTCACGCTTGAGCTTGGCATCTTCACGGCTGAGCAAACCGGCATTGAGATCGGCATCGATGGCCATCTGGCGTCCAGGCATCGCGTCCAGGGTGAAGCGCGCGGATACCTCGGACACGCGACCCGAACCCTTGGTAATCACCACAAAGTTGATCAGGGTCAGGATCATGAACACCGTCAGACCCACGGCGTAGTCACCACCCACCACGAAGTCGCCGAAAGCCTCGATCACGTGTCCTGCTGCATCTGGGCCTTCGTGACCTCGCATCAGCACCACGCGGGTTGAAGCCACGTTCAAGGTCAGGCGGAACAAGGTGGCCACCAACAGCACCGTCGGGAACATGGAAAATTCCAGCGGTCGCATGACATAAACCACCGCCAGCATGACGATGATCGACAGCGTGATGTTCAAGGTAAACATCAAATCAAGCGCCATCGCCGGTAGTGGCACCACCATCATGGCGAGCAGGACAACCACTATTAGCGGCGCACCCAGCGATTGCGAGGCGACCCGCCGGAAATCAAATGAAGAGGTCTGACTCACTGCCATGGCATTGCCTTCGATTGAAGATGCTTGGGAATTTCAGGCTGCGGAGGTCCGCTGCCCACCGATGCAGGATTGCGCTGCACGCGGTAGACCCAGGTCAGGATCTGCGCGATGGCAGTGAACAGATCTGGCGGTATTTCATGACCCAGATCAGTGGTGCGATACAGGACGCGGGCCAGCGGCGCAGAACTCAGCACCGGCACCCGGTGCTCGGATGCCACCTTCTTGATCTGTTCTGCAATCAAACCCGCACCTTTGGCTACCACACGCGGCGCACGGTCATGGCCTGCGTCGTACTTCAGGGCCACGGCCACATGCACAGGGTTGACCAGAATCACATCGGCGCTGGGCACTTCATCCATCATTCGGCCGCGAGCCATCTCCTGCTGCAACTGCCGCAGACGCGCTTTCACTTCTGGTCGGCCTTCGCTCTCCTTGGACTCATCTCGTGTTTCCTGTCGGGTCATGCGCAGGTCCCGCTGATGCTTCCATATCTGGTAAGGCGCATCGATCAGGCCAATCAAGACATAGGCCGCAGCACTGGCGATGCAGGCCGTGATCGCCAGTGCAAAGGCTTTCATCACCCCCATCTCAGTGGCCATCTGGCCCAGACCGAGCCAATGCTCGCGGGTACTGACAATGACCCAGACCGCGACACCCCCGACCAGAAATGCCTTGAAAATGGCTTTGAGAAGCTCGACCAGCGCATTGAGAGAGAACATGCGCTTCAGGCCGCTCAATGGATTGAGTTTCTTCAGGTCGGGCATCACCGCTTTGCCGGATATATTCCAGCCACCGATGAGTAGACCACCTGCCAGCGCCGCGAAAACGGCAGCGAGCATGACCGGCAACAGCGGAGTGAACAGCGCACCGGCCACCCTTGCCATGGCGGTCATCATGTCGCCAGAGGTTTCAAAATCGAAGCGTGCTGGCTGAGTCAACGCAAAGTGCATGGCATTGCCCATGTCCGAGACCATGCTCTGCCCCTGCATGGCCAGCACACCGCTGACAGCCAGCACCACAGCAGCACCGGTCAGCTCACGACCACGCGGCAACTGGCCTTTCTTGCGGGCATCCACGATCCGCTTCGGGGTCGCCTCCTCGGTCTTGTCCTCCTGGCTCTTGTCACTCATGCCAGCCACCAACCTCGGATCATGCTGATGGCTTCCAGCAACAGGACCGCAAACTGGTCACCAAATCCCGGGAGCGTGATGTGAAGAATCAGAAGCGTTGCGATCAATGCTGCCGGAAAGCCGACGGCAAACAGATTCAGCGTAGGCGCTGCGCGAGAAACCACACCGAAGGCCAGATACACGGCAAGCAAGGCACCCACCGCAGGAAGGGCCACTGCCAGTGCTCCGGAAAACATGCGGGCGCTGAACATGATCACCTCTCCGATCATCATGTCCGGCAGGCCCGCGCCCACCGGAACACCGTGAAAGCTTTCGACCAGAAGGCGAATCAGGGCCAGGTGGCCATCCATGGCCAGAAACAGAAGCACAATCAGGATCATCGCGAACTGTCCGAGCACTGCTGACTGCACGCCACGCAGAGGATCTGTCAGTTGCGCGAAACTCAGGCCCGCCGAGCTGCTGATCATTTCAGCACCCAGCACCACGGCTTCAAACACGATCTGCAAGGTGAAGCCGATCATCAAACCCATCAGCACCTGGCAGATGACGGCCAGCCACCAAGCCGCACCAAACAAGGAAAGCTGGGGCGGCACCGGCAACGTCAATGCCAGCAGCGCAGACAGGGTCACCGCTAACCCCATGCGAATGCGTGCAGGCGCATTACGTCCACCGAGCACCGGTGCCGCAACCAGCAAGGCAGAGACCCTGAGCAGGGGCCAAAGAAATCGCTCCATCCAGCCGACCAGACTGGCGAGCTCGAAGCTCATCCAATCAGCTCCGGTATCGACCGGTAAAGCGTGATTGCAAAATCACACAGCACCCGCAACATCCAGGGTCCGGCAATGACCATCATCAGGGCAATGCTCAAGAGCTTGGGAATAAAGCTGAGTGTCATTTCCTGAATCTGCGTTGCGGCCTGGAACAGACCGATCAGCAGACCCACCAGCAACGCGGTCAACAGCAAGGGGGCTGACACCATCATCGCCACTTCCAGCGCCATGCGCCCCTGCGTCAGGACCTGTTCCGGGCTCATGGTCGGAAACTCTGCGCGATGCTGCCCAGAACCAGACTCCAGCCGTCGATCAGGGTGAACAGCAGGATCTTGAACGGCAGCGAGATGAGCATTGGCGAGAGCATCATCATGCCCATGCTCATGAGCACGCTGGCCACCACCAGATCAATCACCACGAAGGGAATGAACAGCAGGAAGCCGATTTGGAAGGCGGTCTTCAGCTCTGAGGTCAGGAAAGACGCCGCCATGACATGCATGGGCACATCAGCCACGGTTTCGTACTTGCCGTCGCCAGCGAGCTGGGCATAGAACATCAGATCAGACTCGCGGGTCTGCGCCATCATGAATTCTCGGATCGGCGCAGCGCCCTTTTCCAGCGCAGGTTCCATTGTCAGCTCACCATCCAGGTAAGGCGAAAGGCTGGTCGTCCACACACGCTCGTACGTTGGCTGCATGACGAAGGCCGCCATCAACAGGGCCAGTCCTACCAGGATCTGATTCGATGGGGTTTGACCCGTACCGAGTGCCTGGCGCAGCAGCCCGAGGACAATCAGAATGCGAGCAAAACCGCTGGTGACCATCAGCAGGCTGGGCAGCACGGTCAGCAGGGTCATGCCCACCAGCACCTGGATGGACAAGGTCCAGGTTTCGCCGCCGTCGGCCTGTGGCGTGACGGTGACCGCTGGCAAGCCGCCCTGTGCCAGCACCGGGTTCAGGGCACTGAAAAGCAGAAGCATCGCCAGCGCGACAAGGCGGATCACTTCTCGCGCTCCAAACCCAGCGCATCCCGCATCCGCTGCCTGAAATCGCTCTGCATGGAATCTGCTGCGGGCGGCTTGTCCTCCTGCATCACCGGGGCAGAATCATAGGTGTGCAAATGACGAATCTGGCCGCCGGCGACGGATACCAGAACATGGGTTCCCGCAGCGTCGATCATGACCACGCGCTCGCGCGCGCCCAGATGCAAGGTACTGCGAATTTTCAAATCACCGCTACGATCCCCTGCGGGTCGCAGTCGGCGCGCCATCCACGCCAGCGCCGCAATCAGGGCGATGACCAGAAACAGACTCAAGCCGACGGAGGAGACGGAGGTGACTGGCACACTTTCGCCCGCACTGATGGAGGGAGACTGAAGCACCGTGTTTTCGGTGACAGCCATTACTTGAGTTTTCGGATGCGTTCTGCGGGGCTGACCACATCGGTCAGGCGCACACCGAATTTCTCATTGACCACGACGACTTCGCCATGAGCCACCAGCGTGTTGTTGACAAAGACATCCAGCGGCTCACCTGCTGCGCGGTCCAGTTCAACCACCGAACCCTGCGAGAGTTGCAGCAGGTTGCGAATGGGTATCCGCGTACGCCCTACTTCCATCGACAAAGTCACAGAAACATCGAGAATAACGTCGAGGTTCACGTCCGGACTGGCGACCGCATCCGTCGGCGTCACGGCATCTTCCTGCAGCTTGTCGAACTGTGCGGTCTTGGCGTCTGGCTGGGGCTGAGCACCATTATTTGCTGAATTCATGTCTGTACTCACAGGTCTTTGAATTAATGAATCTGCGCCGGCGGTGTCGCCCTGAGGGATCTGATGATCTTCACGGCGTTCTGCCCATTGGAAACGCCGAAGCTGCCGCTGAAGATGGGCAGGTTGTCGACGCACAGATCAACGCTGCGCGGCATGTCGATCGGGATGACATCACCCGGCTTGAGATTCAGAAGCTGGCCCAGGGTGAGTTGGGGCTTGGCCAGAACGGAGCCAATCTCGATTTCGGCATCCTTGATCTGTTCCTTGAGAGAGCAGATGAAGCGTTCATCACGACCACCGCGGTCACTCTGAATGCCGGCGTCGAGCTGCTCGCGGAAAGGCTCGATCATGCTGTACGGCAAGGTCACATGCAGCTCGCCGCCGCCGCCTTCGAGTTCAACGTAAAAGCGCGAAACCACCACGATTTCGGAGGGTGAAACAATATTCGCGAACTGCGGGTTGATCTCGGACTGGACGTGCTCGTATGACAAGGCCAGCACCGGACTCCAGGCCTCTTTCTGGTCTGCATAGGCTTGCTGGAGAATGAGCTGGATGACACGCAGTTCGGTTGGCGTGAACTCCCTACCCTCAATCTTGGTGGGAAAGCGCCCATCACCACCGAAGAAATTGTCCACGATCGTGAAGACCAGCTTGGGTTCAATGACGAACAGCGCGGTGCCGTTGAGTGGCTTGATCCGGGTCAGGTTGAGATTGGTGGGAACGTACAGACTCTGGACGTACTCACTGAACTTGAGCATCTCCAATCCCCGAATCTCGACAACCGGGGTTCGACGCATCATGTTGAAAAGACCAATGCGAAAATGACGCGCAAAACGCTCGTTGATCATCTCGAGCGTCGGCAGGCGACCTCGGATAATCCGATCCTGTGTTGCGAAGTTGAACGTCTCCACAGCATTGGGATCACGCGGCACGTCGGATTCGGTTTCAACCGCACCGTCATCCACGCCGTTGATCAGCGCGTCAATCTCATCCTGCGAGAGGATGTCCCGCGCGCTCATTGGATGATGAAGCTGGTGAAGTAGACAGCCTTGACCGTGTCCGGGTGACCGGCGGCCTCCAGCACGCCCCTGATTTCTTCGAGAGACTGTTGTTGCAGCGCTTCCTTGCCTTCACGAGAACTGATGGCCTCGTACTTCTGTGCCCCAAAAAGCAGGATCAGGCGATTGCGGATGAGCGGCATTTCATGTTCGAGAAGCTCGACGACTTTCTCGTCGTGGCTCATGACCTGAACATCAATCTGCAGGTAGCGATTGATCTCATCGCTGTCCAGATTCACGACAAAGGCCGGCTCCAGCGGCGTATAGATGGTCCTCTCCGGTGCCACGACCTCACCCTCTGCGGGCGGGTTTTTTCCGGACAGATAGAACCAGGCACCGCCACCAGAGAGTCCGCCCACCAACACCATGCCGATGAGCATCTTGGGCCAGATGGATTTCTTCTCTGCGGCAACAGCTGCAACCGGAAGATCGTCGGCTTGTGCGGTACTGGCTTGACTCATGGCAGGCTCGGTAGGAAAGGATGTTTCCCTGACTGGCTGCAAACCCTGTTCCGGCTTTTTCGTCGGAATTACGTCACCGCGCCGGCGACGTGGCACGCTCACGCGTAATCGTCGACCAGTCCGATATGCACACGTCGGACATTCGCCACTTCTTCGTCTTCGGCTTCGAGCACGGTCGGAGCAGACTGCTCACCACGGGCCTGATGATCCTGCTGCGATACGTTGGCCTCAGACAGATTCAGACCGCCTGAATCCAGAAGTTCCTGCAAGCGCGGCAAGGCCTGCTCAATCGCGGCGCGGGCATCGGGCTGAGTAAGGTGCAGCCATACGCGCGTATCCTGCCCGTGAAGTTCGATTTTGATTCTCAGTTCGCCGAGATCGGGCGGTGTCAGTTGCAGATCGGCGCGCAGATTGCCGGTATCGATCATGCTCCTGATCTGCTGGTTCATGGCCGCTGACCATTTCTGCTCAGTAACAGCGTTCAAGGCCGCGCCCTGGGACCAGGAGGGTTCCGCAGCAGCGAGTTTGCTGCTGGCGGTACCTGGAATGGATTCACTGCCTGCTCCAGAGAGCATTGCAAACGCGCTCTGGCCTGGCCCCGAAATCAAGTCTGCACGGCTAACGGCCTTGCTCAACACCGTGCTCTCCAGTAGCGGGCGGGCCTCGCCAGACTCGAGCTGAAACGCATCTGCCAGTGCTGCGGAAGTATCCGTGAGCGACACCATCTCTGTGCCAGGTTGCTTATCCAATGCGGGCAGACGCAGCGCCGCTGCTACCTGGTCCCGATGCAAGGCGCTGCCACCCAGTTGCGGATTGTCTGCAAGCGGAACCGGCTGCCCGGGCAGGTGCCGCTGCGGCGCCCGAGCCGCATCACCAGAAACAATTCGCACGCCAACGGAAAGACCTTGCCACGCAACCTGTTCCTGCGTGCCAGCAGCACCTTCTGCCTCACCAATAAGCACATCGCCATCGACCGCTCCCAGCGTCGGTGGAGCAAGAGGCAATGCTTCAGAACGCTCGCCATGCAGGAACATCTGCGACTGCACGATCAGGTTTGCCGTGTCATCGGCCTCATTGAGCGGGTCTTGCGAGTGGCCCTGCGGGCGCCCCGCATCAGACCCGTCTGAACGCTCGCGAGCCCCTTCGAGCGCAGACTCTCTTATCGCCTGGTCTTCTGCCAGCGTGAACACTGCCTGGCCGCCAGATGTCGCCTGGTTATCGCTTCGGCTCGCAGACGGTATGGATGTCTTTGCCGGCGATGCGCTTGCGACGCCAGCGGTATTCATATTCCTGCCATTACCGTCGGCGGTCGTCGCCGCTGTGCGCATTCGTCCTGTTGATCCTGCGACTCTGCCTGTTCCCTGCGCGCATCCTGCCTGGCGTAGTGGGCGGCAAGCTGATCCAGCACCGATCGATCGCGCCGTGCCAGCAAGAGCCTGGCGCGCTCCTGAGCCAGCTGCCTGCCCGCTTCGTTCACCGCCTGACCCTGTGACTGGATCGCACTGCGAATCCGGTTGAGAAAGGCCGCGTGATTGGCCAGAAGAAGAGGGTCGTGGATTTCACTCTGGCGGGACTCGTATTCGCCCAGATAGCTTCGCAGTTCTTCAAGTTTGTGCTGGCGCTCCTGCTGCCTGACAAAAGCCTTGGAAAGGACACCGGCCTGGCGGCCTTCGTTGAACTCACGAACCTGTTGCAGAGAACGCAGACGCTGGGAAAAACTCATGATGGATTCACCTCGCGCATCAGCTGGGAAAGCGCCGACAGGCTATCGGCAAAATTAGCGGAGTCGCCGAATTCCTGGGATACAAACTTCTGCAGGGACGGCCATGCATTCACTGCTTTGTCCAACACCGGATCACTTCCCTTCTGATACGCCCCGATGCGGATCAGATCGTAACTGCGCTGGTAGGCGCTGATCAGACTGCGCACCTGCGCAACGCACTGGCGCTGTTCCGGCGTGGTCACGACATTGGCAAGGCGACTGAGCGAGGCCTCAATATCAATGGCCGGATAGATGCCAGCTTCGGCAATGCTGCGAGACAGAACGAGGTGGCCATCGAGCACCGAGCGCGCAGTCTCCGATACCGGATCATGTCCGTCTTCGCCTTCGGTCAGCACGGTATAGATGCCGGTGATCGAACCTTGACCCGGACCGCCCTGCCCGGCCCGCTCCACCAATTGCGGAATCCGCGCGAACACAGAGGGTGGAAAGCCGCGTGTGGTCGGTGGCTCGCCAATGGCAAGACCGACTTCGCGACCGGCTTGCGCAAACCGGGTGAGCGAGTCCATGAGCAACAAGACCTGCTGGCCACGATCACGAAAGTACTCCGCCACCGCCGAGGACAGCCAGGCACCGTTGAGACGCATCAGCGGCGAACAGTCCGAAGGCGTGGCGATGACGCATGCCCGGGACATGGCTTCCGGTCCAAGGGTGTCCTGAACAAAGTCCCGAACTTCACGTCCGCGTTCACCAATCAGACCTACGACGATGACGTCAGCAGCGGTATATCGGGTCATCATTCCGAGCAAGGTGCTCTTGCCAACACCTGGTCCGGCAAAAAGCCCGATACGCTGGCCACGTCCAAGGCTCAGCAGTGCGTTGACCGCACGCACGCCGACATCCAGCGGTTCATTGATCGGATTTCTCTGCAGCGGATTCAGCGGTGCCGGCATCAGCGGCATGTAACGCTCTCCTCGCGGACGCTCACCACCATCCAGCGGCATGCCCTCTCCATCCAGAACACGCCCCAGCCAGTCCTCACCGATACGTGCGCCTGAGATGTGACGCCGGCTGATCACGGGAGCGTCCGGCAACAGACCCAGCGGATGACTCACTGGCATCAGATAAGTACTGTCGCCACCAAACCCGACGACCTCGGCTTCCACTTCGCGACCATCCGCTGCGGTAATCGAACAGCGACCGCCAATGCCCACGCGACAACCCACAGCCTCGATGGTCAGGCCAACAACCTTGCGCAGACGACCTTCCACGACGACGTGCGGATGGGCCGGAATGCGCTGACCCGCCGCATCCAGACGCCCCAGAAGTCTCTGCGCGGGGGAAGTCACATTTCCTCCAGCATCTTGTCCAGCAGTTCCCTGCGGCGACGATCAAGGCTGGCATCGGCCAGACCGACATCCGTAATCACGCGGCAATCTTCCGGGGCGAGTTCAGCATTGCCCCGAATCCGGCAGGGCTGACTGAGCGGCGCTGTCTGCAAACTCACTTCCAGCAGAGCGATGCGCTCCGGATGCACCTCTAGTACCGGTTCGCCCGCGGCGGGAGCGACCGTATCCAGCGCTGCGCTCACGACATTGCGCAAGGCCATGGGCTGGCTTCGCAATTCACCGGCTGCGAGTACCGCCGCAATATCCACCGCAAGACGCAGGACCGCCTGTTCCAGGTCCTGATCCTGTCTTGCCAACGGATCACGCAAGGCATCAACACAATCTGACAGCAGCGCAGCCTGCTTGCGAACCGCCTCCAGACCGTCGGCCTGCCCCTTGGCAAAGCCCTCGGTATAGCCTTGCGCGCGACCCTCCTCGAAAGCAGTGGCCTCGATGTCCTCCATACGCCGAACTGTCGGCGGCGCGTCACCCAGCTGCGGGACCTCCCAGCGGGTGGCGCCGGACACGGCTTCCGATTCCAGAACGTCAAACAACGGAATCACCCTTTCCGCCCAGCGAGATGTGGCCCTCGTCAGCGAGACGCCGCGCCTGAGCCAGAATTTCCTTCTGCGCTGCCTCCACCTCCGAGAGCTTGACCGGCCCCTTGGCTTCCATGTCATCGCGCATCATGTCGCCGGCACGCCGCGACATGTTGGCAATGAACTTGTCCTGGATCTTGACGTCTGCCCCCTTGAGCGCAACGGCAATTACTTCGCCGGAAACCTCTCGCAACAAGACCTGGAGGCTGCGATCGTCAACCTTGAGCAGATCATCAAAGACGAACATCAGGTCCTGTATCCGCGCACCCAGATCCTGATCGATATCGCGAATGCCGGTCATCAGCGCCGATTCATCCGCCGAGTCCAGCAGATTCAGGATGCCTGCCGCCACCTTGACCCCGCCCACATTGGAGGATTTCACGTTGTTACCACCGGAGAACTGCTTCTCCATGATTTCATCCAGCTCCTGCAGCGCGCTCGGCTGGATGCCTTCAAGTGTTGCAATACGCATGACCACGTCCGAGCGAATGCGCTCGGGAAGCTGCATGAGAATCTGCGAAGCCTGATCCGATTCCAGATACGCCAGAACGATCGCAATGATCTGCGGGTGCTCATTGCGAATCATCTCCGCAACGGTGCGCGTCTCCATCCACTTCAGCGCCTCGATCCCCTTGGTATTCCTGCCCAGCAGAATGCGATCAATGATGCCGGAGGCTTTGTCTTCTCCCAGCGCACTGATCATCACCTTGCGCACATAGTCGTCATTGCCCAGACCCAAGGAGGTCTGCTGTTCGATGGCGCTGGCAAATTCGTTCATGACTGCTTCTGCCTGGTCGCGGCTGACGCTGTCGATGGTCGCCATTGCCACACCCAGCTTCTGCACATCCTTGGCGCTCAGGTGCTTGAGAACCTGAGCGCCTTCCTGTTCGCCCAATGACATCAGAAGTACAGCCGCACGCTGTGTTCCATCCATCCTGGCGACCTCGCTTCGCTTCTCGGTAATAGCCTCAGCCATCGTTACCCACCCAGTTCCTGACAACCTGTGCTACCCGCTTCGGATCGTCCCGGATCAGATCGCGGGTTACTTGCAGGCGCTGTTCATAAGGCACAGCCTCACGCTGTGGTGGCGGCGCAGGGTCATCTCCTGCGCGGCGAGCAATCTCCTGCTCGTCAGCGACATCACGTGGCGCAGAGATTGCACTCAGCGCGGGCCCCGAGCTTGCGAAGACCGGCGCTGAAATGAGCTGTCGCGCTGCGGGACGCATCACCCCGAATACCAGCGCCAGCAGCGCAATAACGCCAACCGCATTTCTCGCAAAATCACGTACCCAGGCCTGTTTCCATAAGGGCATGGGCGCAATCGGTTCCATCTCAACGCTGGGCATGAAGGAGGCGTTGAGCACCGTAACGGAATCGCCACGCGCTTCCTTGTACCCCACTGCATTGCGAACCAGTTCGGTAATGCGTTCCAGCTCCTGCTCGTTCAACGGCTGATCCACGGTTTGTCCTTCGGCGTTGAGCCTGGGGAGATTGTCGATCAGCACCGCAACCGTCAGGCGCTCCAGTTGCCCCGTCTGCTGGCGTGTGTAACTCACCGCACGATCAATCTCGAAATTCCTGGACTGGGTACTGGAACGTGAGCCGACATTGCCTAGCGCTGCTGCATCAGCTTCTGAAAGCTCACTCTTGCCACTGCCCTTGGGTTGATTGCTGACCGCACCCGGCACGCCGCTCGCCTGCCCCGCGCCCCCCGAACTCTCAGAGATTTGTTCACTGCGGATGGCGCGTGGCTCAGGTCGATAGGTTTCGCTGGCCTCCTCTGTTTGCGTGAAATCCATGTCGGCATGAACCTCGACGCTCAGGCGGCCAGGACCGGTCAGCGGCAACAGGATATTGCTCACGCGCTGAGCGAGTGTCTCTTCGAGCTTGCGTGCAACAGTGAACTGGTTGGCTGCGGCTTCCAGACCGGGGTCTTCGCTTTTTCTGGAAGACAGCAGACGACCGGTCTGGTCAATTACTGACACCTTCGAGGGCTCAAGACTCGGTATTGCCGAAGCAACCAGGTTGATGATCGCCTGGACCTGAGCGTCATCAATCGTCGCTCCAGGAAAAACCTCGAGCATCACCGAGGCACTGGCCTGTCTCTGGTCCCGAGCGAACGCGGAGGCCTTGGGGACAGCCAGATGAACACGCGCACCGGAGACCTGCCGAATACTTGAGATGCTTCTGGCCAGCTCCGTTTCCAGGGCGTGCTGGTATCGCGCATTCTCGATGAATTGCGACACGCCCAACCCTGTGCCTTCCTTCATGAATTCCATGCCATTCTCGGAGCGGGTCGGCAGCCCCTGGGCGGCCAGTGCAAATCGTGCGTCCGAGGCCCGCTGCTCAGGTACCCGTATCTGGCCCACTGCCGGCCCCATCTTGTAGGGAACGCTGGCACCGTCCAGTGCGGCGAGCACGTCGGCCGTCGATTTCTCGTTCAATCCGCTGTATAGCGGCACATACACTGATCCTCGCGCCCAGCTAAACAGGGCGATGCCGATTGCTATCGCACCCGCCAGTCCAAGCAGCAAGGCGAGCGGCCGGAGCAATGGAGCGGCATCGGCAAATGTCATCGGTGTCTTGTTGGCAGCCACGGCAGGCTCAGAAGGCGGCGAAGAATGGTCGAGGCGTCATCATCACAGCGGCATGCTCATGACTTCCTGATAAGCCTGGACCAGCTTGTTGCGTACTTCGGTCATGGCCTTGAATGACACACTGGCGGTCTGCCCCAGCATCATGGCCGTAGCCAGGTCGCCACGTCCCATTTCAAAATCAGTTGCTGCTTTCCTCGCACTCATCTGAGCCTCGCTGACATTGCGCGCCGCTTCCACCATGGTCTGCGCAAACTGACTGCCTTCCGCTTTATCAAGCTGTTGCGGCTTGAAGGACGAACGCGCCGAAAGGGAGCGAAGCTCAGTGAGCAAGCGATTGACTTCCATATCCTTCATCGCATCTGACTCCTATGATCCTGCCATGACTCTGGCAAGCCGCATGCCCGCGAATGTGTCAAGCCGCTGACGCATCTTCGGAACGATTGAGCTGGTACTTGTTCAGGCGTTCGACCAGTGTGGTGCGACGCATGTGCAGCAGGTTGGCAGCGTGAGCGACAACGCCATGTGTCTGTCTCAGCGCCTTGTCGATCAGCTCACGCTCGATGACAGAGAGGTATTCCTTCAGATCCAGCCCCTCTTCGGGCAGGGTCACCTCGAATGGAGATGCGGACTCCGGCTCTGGTTCCGGCAATTCATCTTCTTCCGGAAGCTCCATGTCATCGGTGACATGCGCGCTGTATTTCGCCGGCAAGTCACTGATGCGCACTCTGTCTCCAGAACACATGACACTCAGGCGCTCCACAAGGTTGGCCAACTCGCGCACGTTGCCGGGCCAGGGATAGGCGGCCAAGGCCTTGATCACACGCCGGTCGAACTTGAGCCGCTCCTCGCCGCTGCGAATTGATAGTTCGCGAATCAGTTCAGGCAGATCATCAATTCTCTCGCGAAGGCTCGGCGTGTCCACCGGGAATACGGCGAGCCGGTAGTAGAGATCTTCACGGAAACTGCCCAGACTGATCGAACTTTCAATATCACGGTGCGTTGCGGCAATGACGCGCACATCGCAGTGAATGGTCCGCGTTCCTCCGACACGCTCAAAGCAACGTTCCTGAAGGACACGCAGGAGCTTGACCTGCATGCTCATCGGCATGTCACCGATCTCATCCAGAAACAGCGTGCCGCCGTTGGCCATCTCGAAACGCCCTTCTCGGGCGGTGATTGCGCCCGTGAATGCGCCCTTCTCATGGCCAAACAATTCACTCTCCAGCAGGTCTGCCGGAATGGCCGCGCAGTTGATCGCCACAAAAGGCCGTTTTGCACGATGCGATTGTGCGTGTATCGCTCGGGCCACCACTTCCTTCCCGGTGCCGGTCTCGCCCAGCACCAGCACGGTGGTGTCGTGCGTGGCCACCTTGGCGATGCAGCGCCGCAGATGAACGACGGCCTCGGAATTCCCCGTGGGAGAGATATCACTCTCGGATACTGCATCCTGCACCGGCATGCGTTGCTCGCGGACCTCGGGTGCGGGTCCAAGATTGAAAAACTGGCTTTTCTGCATGATCGCTCTCTCAGGCGGCAACGGGGGCTGGCAGCATCGTCGCGCGAAGCTTTGCCGACGGGATATGCATCTGGTCCCGGTACTTGGCGACCGTGCGCCTGGCAATGTAGATGCCGCGACGTGCAAGTTCTGCCGTGATGGCGCCGTCGCACAAGGGGCGGCCTTCCGGTTCACGCGCCACCAGCGATCTGATCAGCGACCGAACGGCGGTGGAACTGGCATTCGCTCCGTTCTGTGATTGCAAGGCAACAGAGAAAAAGCGGCGCAGTTCCACCACGCCGCGAGGCGTCTGAACAAATTTTCCCTGCGTAACGCGTGAGACGGTTGATTCATGCATGCCGATCTGCATCGACAGTTCTCGCAGCGAGAGCGGCTTGAGCATTTCGTCGCCCTGGGTCAGCGCGGCAAACTGATGCTGGAAGATCGCACGCGCCGTCTTGAGCAAGGTTTCGTTTCGCATGCTCAGGCCGCGCAACAACCATCGCGCCTCCGTGAGTTGCTGGCGCATACCCGCGCCCTGGGCACCACACTTGCCGAGCATGCGTTCGTAGGCGGCGTTGACGCGAAGACGTGGGCTGGCCAGTGGATTGAGTTCGAGCTTCCAATTGCCCCCTTCACAGCTGACGATCAGGTCCGGCACTACGTGTGACGCCTCTGTGCGACGCAGTCCTGGCGCGGGATCAAGCTGGCGCAGAAGCTTCAGGCCAGCGGCGAAATCGTTATGGTCCACCCCAAGCTCAGCGCGCACCTGGTCAAATTCATGGCGGGCCAGTGACTCCAGGTAGGACTCGGCCAGTCGAATGGCCACATTGCGCGCCATGCTGACCGGATGTGTTTCGAGCTGAAGCCTGAGGCACTCGCTCAGATCGTGGGCCGCGAAACCCGGCACGGAAACCCTGCGAACCAGTTGCAGGGCTTCAAGCAAATCTGCTGACCGAACTCCGGACCGTGCTGAGATAACCTTGATGCTTTCTTCCAGATAGCCCCGTTCATCAATGTAATCAAGCAGCGTGAAGGCGATGTCGAGCTGATCTGCATCCTTGCATTCAAGCGGCAGTTCTTCGAGCAGACGAAGATGAATGGACTCGGCTTCGGGAGTGACGGCTTCTCCCCGGCCCTGGTCTTCATCGTCTTCGGAGTATTGCGTACCCGACGATCCATGCTGGCTGGGCATCCAATGCTCTTCAACACTGAGCTGCGGGCGCTCAAACTCCGGCAGTTCCTCGTCCTCAGACGCATCATCTTCGAGTTCGAGCATGGGGTTGGTTTCGAGCCACTGGGCTGCCTCCGCCTGCATCTCAAGACCACTGAGTTGAAGCAGACGGATGGACTGCACCAGCTGCGGGGTCATGGTTCCGCGAAGCTCGGGGCGCATATCCAGACTGGTTCTCATTGGTATTTCTCCGCTAGGGCCAAAATTTCGGCGGATCGGAGGTGTTGGCATTCCGTCGCCGTCGAAAAAATTCTGGCGAAAACGCGGACCAATTGAGATCAGGGATTACCTTACTCTTGTAGGGCAATCTCTTACATATTATGCAAGGACTGAATCGCTACTCAGTGAATTGCTGGACGGCATACCGCATCAGTTCTCTCGAATTCTTCAATCCGAGCTGTTGCATCAGCCGCGAACGGTGGGTTTCGACGGTTTTCTCGCCGATTCCGAGAATCTGTGCGATCTCGGAAATCGAGTGTCCCTGGCCGATGGCAACAAGCACTTGCCGCTGCCGTACTGACAGGCGGTCATCTGACGCCGAAGAATGGTGTGAGCTCGATGAACCTTTTTGCGGACCGTCGGTGAGACTGCTGCTCAGATAGGTCCCACCTGAGTGAACCTTGCGCACGGCAATGCAGATTTCCTCGGGCGCCGACTGCTTGGGTACGTACCCATTGGCGCCAGCTGCAAGCGCCTGCCGGGCAAATTCCCGATGCGAGTGCATGGAAAGCATGATCGTCCGTGCCGGGTTACCCATGCGCAGCAATTCCAACGCCACTTCCATGCCGGTTTTTCGCGGCATGGCGATATCAAGAATGGCGATGTCCGGCTCATTCTTCTGGATCATCTCCAGAGCCTCTTCACCATTGGAAGCCTCGGCGACGACCTGGATATTGGCTGCCTCCAGCACTTTGCGCACACCGATGCGAACCAGACTGTGATCGTCAGCGAGAACTATCTTGATCATCTTCGGAGGGTCAAAGGGAGCCTTCAGATCGGTCCGGCGATACGCTGGACGGCCAACTATCTTAACCTTTGCGAGCGGCTGCAATCGACCGGCGATGTATCTTGAAAATGGCGCGCTCGATCAGTGACTTCAACTGGGCACTCTGGTTCTCAAACATGAACACCGGACCCCGCTCGCTGTCCTGATGCATGCGGGCATCAATCTGCAATGCTTCGGGAACCATGGCGTTCAGATGTAGCCGCACAAGCCCTGATCCGGGCTTGAAGGCATCGCAGGCATGGAGCCGCAATCCGCTCGAGCACAGGTCCATGGCCAGCGATGCCGGTGGCGGTCGCTGCATCATGACCAGCGAGCCGAGCATCTCCATGGCGAAGTCCAGCTTGGACTCCATTCTCTGCAGGACAGACTCCTGCGTACTGCCATTGATCTCATCCACCAGCTCGGCGCGTGCATCCTCAAAACCGTAGAGCAGCTCCAGTTGCCGGACACAGGCATCTTGCCGAGATCCTTCGAGCGCCCCTCCCGGCACCCATGCAAAGGGCAGTCGTGTCTGAACCACCAGACAATCCTCAATCAGCGCATTCCAGGTATCAGCCATCGTAGGCCTGCCTGGCCCGGGCGCCCTGTTCGAGTGACTTGAGTGAATCCAGTGCATTGCGCCTGAAGTCCTCAAGTTGCCGCTGCAGCTCGGCATTGGATGCCAGCATCTCGCTGAGTTGCCGCCTGCGAATAGCTTCATCCTGTGTCTGGCCCAGGAATTCTTGCAGTCGCCGGTGTCGATCCTGAGACAAGGGCACCGCATCGTCGAAGCGCTGCTCGGAAACGGCTTTGGACAGTTCCAGCTGAGCTTCCATCAGGACAGAGACATCACTCTGTGAAGCTGACGAAGTCATGCCGTTACGTCCCGGATGCCGTCCCAAGCCGTCTTGATCTCGCCGATCAGCGCGGATACCTCCTCGATGGGACCTGCTTCCAGTTCCAGATTCGCCTCGACCAGACGTTGCGCGGAAAAGCTGTAGAGAGCGTCGAGCCTTTCCGCAATCTCGCCACCCTGCTCTGGATTCAGGGCATTGCGAAGTTCGGCGATGATGGCCAGCGCCTCGCCTATGTAGGTACCGAAATCTGCTCGTTGTCGCAGACCACATGCAAGCCTTGCCTTGGAAAGCTTTCCGAGCAATGCGCCGTAGAGCATTTCAATCAGCCGATGCGCATCGACGTCTGTTGCAGACTGCACGCCTGCCTGATGGTATTGCTGCATTGCCGCGTAGGTGTGGTTCATGACACTGCCCCGGTTGAATTGACTCTAACTTCATCTGCCGTTTGCCTGAAAACTTGAGCGTGGTCTGTGTGCATCAGGCTGAAAGGTTGGATAGCTGCTGGGTCAGGTAATTGCCCGTCGACTGTAGCTGGCTGATCAGGGTATCCAGCGAACTGAATCGCGCCTGGTACTGGGATTGCAGTGCAGCAATGCGCCGATCAAGCACTTCACGCTGATCGCTGATCTGGTCCAGACGGGACTTGACGCTCTCACTACGACTGGTGAAAACCCCTGTCGTGCCAACATAGCTTTCGAGAATGAGATCCAGCTGGTCAGCCAGACCTTCACTATTTGTCTTGCCGGCAAACAGTGTCTTCACCCCGTCCGGGTTTTCGTTCAACGCTGTCTCGAGCGCAGTCTTGTCCAGCGTCAGTGATCCATCGGTCTTGATGCTGAGCCCGATCTGCGAGAGCAAGCTGGGCCCCTCACCGTTGGCAATTTCACCGCCGACAAGGCTGCGCAAGCGGTTGCCCAGCGAACGCACCGCGGGATCTCCAACCAGACTGGCCGCCTGATTGCTGGCCGGGTCGTATCGGGTCACGGTTGCTGCGGTAGCCACAAAGACGTTGTAACTGGAAACAAAGCTCTCGATGGCACTGACGGCGGCGGAATGATCATTGGCCACGGTCAGGGTGTGGTTCACACCGGGCTCCGCTTCAGAAAGATTCAGCGTTACGCCTTCAATGGCATCCGTAATCTGATTGCCGGCACTACTGACCAGAAAGCCATCGATATAAACCTCAGCATCAAGCGCGGGCTGTACCTGGCTGAGATTCTGTACACCGCCACTTTCGTAGACAAGCGACGACAGCCCGCCATCTCCGCCCGAGGCCAGGACCTGGATATTGTTGGCCGAGCCGCTTTTTGAAGCGCCGAGTACCAGGCGAGCGCCATCGGCGCCATTGAGAATGCTGGCGCTGATGCCCGGATTATCTTCCGCGTCATTGATGGCATCTCGAATTTCACTGAGCGAAGCGCCAGCAGAAAAGTCGATCACAAAACTCTCAGCCCCGAGGCTCAGGCTCAACTCCCCGCTGCCGAGCGGGGCTGAAGCGTCCGCCACCGGCGCCGACGCCAGACGATGCTGCGTAGCCAGCGACTCCACCCGGATCTGATAACTCCCGGTCTGCGCCTGGTCCGTCGCGCTGCCACTGAAATGATCGGAATTACTGGTCGCTGAGCGGCCGCCAAAAGCCAGGCCGTTGGCGAGTCGGGTCAGGGCTGATTGCAGATTCGTGGAAGTGCTGGTGAGCGCTCCCAGCGCGGATATCTGAGCATTGACGGTCGTTTGTTCACGATTCAGGCGATTCTCGGCGGGTGCTCTTTCTGCGGCAACCAGCTGCGTCACCAGACTATTCAGATCAAGACCCGAACCCAGACCCGCTGCAGAGATGGAAGCCATGACTGTTACTCCTCAACTGACACGGCAGGTGAATGAAATGATTCGAACACGACGGATAAGCGTCGCAACATCAACACCGAGGCAAGCCGTGTGCCGGGGCGAGATGCTGGATACAAAAAAGCGGGACCGGACTCGTAAGAGTTCGGCCCCGCCAGGCAGAAGTCCGCTTGCGTATCAGCGCAGGAGGGAAAGCACGTTCTGCGGTACTGCATTGGCCTGGGCCAGAATCGCCGTACCGGCCTGCTGCAGAATCTGGGCCCGGGTCAGCGAAGCGGTTTCCGCCGCGAAGTCGGTATCCAGAATGCGTGAGCGCGATGCCGACAGATTCTCTGATGTGGTCTGCAGACTGGCCACAACCGAAGTGAAGCGGTTCTGAATCGCACCCAGGGATGCCCGAGCCGAGTTGACCGCATCCAGAGCCGAATCCATCTGCGTCAACGCAGCATCTGCACCGGCCACCTGCGTCAGATCCAGCGTGGCAAAGCCGGTCGATGTCGATGCCGCAGTCGTGGCAGCGGTCAGACCCGTCGTCGCGGTCGTGGCGCTGGCACCGCCGAAGGCAACAGTGACTGAAGTCGTCGAGACCAGCGTCACCGTGGTGGCCGTGTCATTCACCGCATAGACCCCGGTCTGATCAGACACCGAGTTGACCGCCGTCCGCAGGCTCGCGGCACGCTCGGTTGCACTGGCATCTGCACCAATTGCGCCGACGCTGATGGCACCGTTACCGTTACCACCGTCGATGGTCAGGTGACCTGCAGTGATCGCTGTGAATGCGGTAGCCGCGGCACCGGTGACCTGGGCACTGCTGGATGTACCCAGATTGGCGCTGGTCGCATCAACAATGCTGTTCACTGAAATGGTCTGGCCCACATTGGCGCCAACCTGGAAAACCTGATTGGTGAAGGAGCCATCAAGCAGATTCACACCGTTGAAGCTGGTCTGCTGCGCGACGCGATCAATTTCCTGACGCAATGCCTGGGCTTCGCCATCGAGCGCCACTCGATCGGATGCGCTGTTGGTGGCATTTCGGGACTGCACGGCCAGCTCTCGAATGCGCTGCAGGTTCTTGCCGATTTCGGCAAGCGCACCTTCAGCGGTCTGCGCCAGTGAAATTCCATCATTGGCATTACGGGCAGCCTGGTCGATGCCGCGGATCTGCGTGGTGAAGCGTTCCGAGATGGCCAGACCGGCTGCATCGTCTGCTGCACTGTTGATGCGCAGCGAAGAGGACAAACGCTGCAGAGACGTCGCCAACTGACTCTGTGAGGAAGTCAGGTTGCGCTGGGCATTGAGCGACAGGACGTTGGTGTTGATAACGAGTGACATGTTGAATACTCCTTGACGTTTCCCGGGGTGCCCGGTCTGGATACTCTGTAGAGAGTCCCGCGGGGCCCATTGCCGCCGCGTTCAAGGATTTATCGGCCGCTGCCTGCTTTTCTTTGCGCTTGATATCTGCCTGAAGGATGATCGGTAGCGTTAACAGGGACAAGCGGTGCAAACACGCCGCCGGTTATCGCAGCAGATTGAACAGCGACAAGGACTGCGTGCTGGAGAACGCCTGCAGTGCAGCTTCATAGGCGCTGGTGCGCAAGGCAAGCTGGCTCGCGGCTTCAGCGTAATCAACATCGGCAAGACTCGATCGCGTTGAAGCGATCTGCAAGCCCGTAACCTCTGCAGCATCCTGCGCTGCCTGGGTCAGTCGCAGGCTCGAACCCACTTCCGAGCGAATACTCGAAAAATTCTCCTGAGCCTGATCCAGATCGGCGAGTGCCGCGGAAAACGCATTGGCACGCGCCCCACTGCTACCGAGTTCCGTGGCGGCCGCTAGTGATTCAATGGTCGTGAAGATGCTGCGTGAACGTGCGGGTGCAATCTGGAACTCATCACCATCAGCAGGCTGGCCTGCAAAATCCAGCTGCAAACCGCCCACGGTGATCGACAGATTGTCCGTGGCAACGCCCGACTGCAGGACGGCGCCACTGGCATCCCTGACTTCATAGTTCCCGGCATCGAAAACGAGCTGATAGGACTGCCCGTCGAACCCGGCCGGTTCCTGCACAGTAACAACGGCAGGTCCGGTGTTCTGTCCGGGCCGCACCACGAAACGTCCATTCCCTTCCGGCACGCGTTGGAAAACGCGATCACCCGGATGCGAGTGCGCAATGTCCAGCCCTTCTCCAATCTGCAGTCGCCGCGGCGTGGCATCACCCAGATAGTTCACGACACCGGCAATGGACTCGAAACTCGGCGTCTCACCCCGGCTGCCGCCAAACAGGGCATCACCATTTCCGTCCTGACGATTGGCAATCGCCATCAGGGCCTGCCCCTGCGAGCGAATCTCTTGCGCTATGGCGGCCAGATCGTCTGAAGACAAAGTAGAGGAATTGGCTTGCACTGCCAGTTCACGCAGGCGCTGGAGGATGTTCTGTCCATCAGACAAGGCCTGCTCTTCCAGATTCAGGCTCAGGGTCGCCTGGTCCGCATTGTGTTGGTACTGCGCGAGCTCGGCCGCGCGCTGATCCAGCCGCAGCACGGCCGCCACGGCATCGGGCGCCTCTGATGCTGCCGTATATCGCTTGCCGCTCGCGATCTGATTCTGCACGCTTGCCAGACGTGACTGCTGCGTTTGCAGCGCGTCCAGACTGACCCGGTAGAGACCTTCAGTGGAAACACGCACATTCTTCTCCCTATCGTCTGACCACCGAGAACAAGGTCTGGAACAGATCGTCAGCCACCTTGATGATTTGCGAAGCCGCTTGATAGGCCTGCTGGAACTTCAGCATCTGCGCCGCCTCCTCATCCAGATTCACCCCGGAAATCGCATCGCGAGATGCCAGGTTCTGCCGCTGAATCGTGGCATGCGCTTCGGTCGCCAGCTGGGCCTGCTGAGCACCTGCTCCCATTCGCGAGATCAGGGCGCTGTGAAAACCAGATGGCGTGAGATTGTCCAGAGACAGGCTGTTCTGCAGGCTGGCGAGTGCCGATGCGTTTCCATTGTCCGAGCTATTGGCACCGGGCGCAGCGAGGTCGATGGCATCGCCGGCAGCCGGCGTACCGCTAAGTGTCATCGTCCAGCCCGGACCACTGATCTCGTTTCCGCTGACCGACTGAACCGGGCCACCGTCAACCTGATAAGTGCTAGCCGACAGGAAGACAATTCTTTGCGCGGATGACGGCGTGCCGGCATCCACCTGCAGATCCGCCACACCAAAGCCGGCACTGCTGGCCGGATCAACGTGAGCCACCAGAGGACTTGCCGCCGCAATACCCCGAGGATCACTGACGGCAACCGACAAGCCGCGGATCGCACCCGCTGCCGGTTGAATTACAAAGCGATCACCCGGCAAGGCTGTACCCGCGAGGCTCAGGCTGATGCCACCGACCGAGAACGGATTCGCAGCAGAGCCGTCGCCACTGAGCGGCAAGGCCTGTCCGCTGCCCGCATCACGAGCGCTCCAGTTGCTGCCATCGAATTCAAGCAACAGATCGCCAGCGGCAATCGCAGATGGATCGGCAAAGTTGGCCGTGAACACGGCGGTTCCCGCATTGTCCTGATGACCACGCACCAGTGGTGGTGTCAGGGAAAAGAAGTCGCCACCGGCATTGCCATCCAGTGTGACGCCGGAGCCATGAATCCGGTTGAACTCAGTGCTCAGGGCTATCGTCAGTCGTCCAAGCTGTGCACGGGCCACATCGATGAGTTCACGCTGCGAGTCCAGAATGCCGCCAATGCGGCCACCGCTGACCCCCGCAATCGGAATCACCGAGTTCCCGGTCTGTAGTCCTAGCTCCAGGCGACCTGTTCCATAAGGGCTCCTGATCACCGTCAACGGATTGGACTCGTGGCCAATGACAAGGGCCTCTCCATTTTCAGAGAATGCGTTGATCGATCCATCGTCCTGGGTCACGGTCCGGATGCCGATGTGCGATGCCATTTCCTCGAGCAGTCGATCACGCTGATCGAGCAATTCGTTTGGCGGATGACCACCCGCGTCTCCGCGGGTCAGGGCGATCTGATGATTCAGTTCTGCCACTCGCGCCGACAACTGGTTGACCGTGTTCACCGATTGCTGGAGTTGTGCGTCAAGATCCTGCGCACTGGCATTGAGCTCAGCGCCAAGCCGGTCGAGGCCCTGCGCAAGTCCTTCCGCACGGGACAGCAGAACGGTTCTTGCGGCAATGCTGCGCGGGTCAGCAGCCACTGCATTGGCCGCATCGAAGAACTGCGTCAGGGCATCACCGATTCCGGTTTCGCCTACCGAGAGCAGGCTATCGACACGGGTCGCCATATCGCTATAAAGATTTTGCCGACCAAGACCCGCAGCATCGCCGAGCAGGCGCCGGGTCAGCAGCTGGTCGGTCATGCGCTGGATTCCGGTTGCCGAAACACCCGCACCCTGTACGCCCGAGCCGCTCACAGCCCCCTGCAACGCGGACAGGTTTACTCTCTGACGGCTATAGCCCTGCGTGCCGACATTGGCGACGTTGTGACCGGTCGTCGCGAGTTGTTGCTGGAATGCCAGCAATGCACTTCGGCCAATCTGGAAAAGATCACTCATGACTCACCTCCCCGCGACCCGGACTGTATGGCCTGACTCCGGGAAATCCTGATGATCTTCTCCGCGTAGCGCGGATCAGTTGCATAGCCTGCCTGCTGCAAACCACGTACAAAGCGTTCTCCATCACCACCGTGATCCAGAGCCTGGGAGTAGCGCGGGTTGTCCTTCAGGAAGCGGACATAGTCGGCAAAGCTCTCTGCCGTGCTCTCGTAACGGCGGAATGCCGCCTGCTCATAATGGAAGGCACCACCCGAAAATTCTTGCGTGCTCTGCAAGCTGGACGCCCCCTTCCAGCTGCGATCTGCCTTGATCCCGAATAGATTGCCGGTTCCGTCGGCGGGCTGTTGGCCCCAGGCCGATTCCAGCGCTGCCTGCGCCATGATGAACTCCACCGGCACACCGAGCTGATTCGCCGCTTCCTCGGCGTAGGGCCTGATGGCATCGACAAACGCCTGCGGTGAATCGTAGGACTGGGCAGGCCTGGCACTGTGATGAACCGGCGCAACGGGGAGGCTGCGGCTCGGCATTCTCAAAGTGCTCAAATCCAGCGCCGCACCGTCCTGTCCGTGAAGCTGGCGCACCATCAGCTCAGCAATGCCCAGACCCCGCCCGGCACTGAGCGCCTTGGCCATCTCCGAGTCATGCAGGTCCCGATACAGACCGCCGTCGCCCATCAGATCATCTCCCAGAGAAGCGGAGCGCATGGACTTCAACATCATCTGTGCGAACACGGATTCAAACTGGCGTGCAGCCTCGCGCAGATTTTCGCGCGACTGATCCGACTTCTGCAGACCGGTGGTGGGCGAGAAAACCGGTGGCGTCAGGGCCGAAGCTTTCATCGCCTAGATCACAATCAGCTGCGCACGCAATGAACCGGCCTGTCGCAGCGCTTCGAGAATGGCAATCAGGTCTCCTGGCGCCGCACCGACCTGATTCACGGCGCGAACAATGTCAGACAGCGTAGGCCCGGCATCCAGCAGGAAGACGCGACCATTTCCCTCTTGCCCAACCGCAATACTGGACTCCGGCACAACCACCGTCTCGCCTTGCGAGAACGGCGTGGGCTGGCTGATGCGCGCCCGCTCCGTGATCGTGACCGACAGCGAGCCATGGGCCACGGCAGCGGGAGAGACGCGCACGTGACTGCCGATGACGATGGTGCCCGTACGCGAATTCACCACCACGCGCGCTGCCGCCTCGCCCGGATCGATCTCCATGGCCTCAAGCAATGCGATGAACTGCGTGCGTTGATGAGCATCCACAGGTGCGCGAACACTGATTGAAACGGCGTCGAGCGCCTGAGCAACACTTTCTCCATAACTTTGATTGATGCCTTGGGCCACTCTCGACGCGGTCGTGAAATCTGGCGCATTGAGATTCAGCACCACAACCGGCGCGCCACTGAATGCGGCTGGCGCAGCGCGCTCAACAATGGCGCCGGCAGGAATTCTTCCGGTACTGGGCACATTGACCGAAATTCGCGAACCGTCACGGCCCGAAGCCCCGAATCCACCGACAATCAGGTTGCCCTGTGCAATGGCATAGACCTGCCCGTCCGCACCCTTGAGCGGCGCCATCAACAAGGCCCCGCCACGCAAACTCCCGGCATTGGCCAGCGAGGAAACCGTCACATCGATGGTCTGTCCAGGTTTGCTGAATGCTGGCAATTCGGCATGCAGGGCAACAGCAGCCACATTCTTCAATTGCGGATTCACATTGGCCGGAATCGTCACGCCCAGCTGGTTGAGCAGATTGCGCAGTGACTGCACGGTAAAGGGTGCTTGCGAGGTTTGATCACCAGAACCATCCAGGCCTACCACCAGTCCATAACCGACCAGTGGATTACCGCGCACACCCGCAACCGTGGCCAGATCCTTCAGGCGCTCCGCCTGAGCACCACCAGCCCATGCCACCAGACCCAGAACGAGACAGAACCAGAATTTCATAGCGGCCACCAGGCAGAGTTGAAGAATCGCGCCAACCATCCCATCGCGTTGGCATCACCCACGGCGCCTTGCCCGCTGTACTCGATTTCTGCGTCAGCAATGCGGCTGGAAAGCACCGTGTTGTCGGGGCCGATATCCTGAAGTCGTACCAGCCCCCGGAGTCGCAGGGTTTCATCGGCCTGGTTGAGCTGAAGCTGTTTCTCACCCTCGACCCTCAGGACGCCACCGGGCAATCGCTCGATCACGCGCACCGTGAGCTGTCCATCCAGGCGATTGGATTGCTGCGAGCCACCGCTGCCGGAAAAATCTCGATCTGCCTCGAGCGAGCCGCCAAACAAGGCATTACCTCCTACCGTCACCCCGCGCCCAAGCACAGTCGGATTGAGAATCGAGGTCTGCTGAGACTTGCTGCTGGTGGTTGCCGCGCTGGCACTGGCCTGCGTCCTCTCTACCAGAACCACCGTCAACAGATCGCCTTCCCACTGCGCCTTGTTGTCTTCAAACAAGGACTGACCGCGCGCACTGGCGTAGATCGATCCGTTCGCCGCTGGCGCTGGACCTTGTTCGACCGGTTTTGAAACGGTACTGCGCCTTTCCTGTGGCGCACTGGCACAGGCACCCAGCACGAGTGACAGCAAGCTACAGAGAATCAGGCGCACCGTGTTCATTACAGTGACTGGTTTACAAACTGCAGCATGTCGTCGGTGGCCGAGATCGCTTTTGAATTCATCTCGTAGGCACGCTGCGTTTCAATCATGTTGACTAGTTCTTCCACGACATTGACGTTGGAAGACTCCAGGGCGCCCTGTGCAATGGAACCTATGCCGTTGATGCCCGGAGTGCCCTGCTGCGGCGGACCACTCGCGGCGGTTTCATCGAACAGGTTGTCCCCGCGTGCCTGCAGGCCAGCGGGGTTGATGAAGTCGGTCAGGGTCAGCGTACCCAGGGTGACGGGCGTTGCCTCGCCAGGCATTTGCACGGTCACTGTTCCATCCGCGCCCACCGTCACACTCTGGGCACCGTCGGGTATAGACAATGCGGGCTGCAACGGATGACCGGCGGAATTGACCAATGCGCCTTCTGCGCTGAGACGCAGCGCGCCGTCTCGCGTATAGGCAATGGAGCCGTCAGGCAGGGAAATCTCGAAGAATCCGCGACCATTGATGGCAAGGTCCAGCGCATTGCCGGTCTGCTGCAAACTGCCCTGCGTGAAGCTCTTTTCCGTGGAGGCCACGCGGACGCCGGTACCTAGCATCAGGCCGGTCGGTGCCTGTGTCTGGGCACTGGTGGACCCGCCAGGTTGTCGAACGGTCTGGTAGAGAAGGTCCTCGAAGCTGGCGCGTCCCCGCTTGAAGCCTGTGGTGTTGACGTTGGCCAGGTTGTTGGAGACCACGCTCATGCGCGCTTGCTGCGCATCGAGTCCGGTCTTGGCGATCCATAGAGCTGAGTTCATCTTGCTTCTCCTTTACGATATCGCATCAGCGCATACGCACGATGGATTGCGCGGCCTGCTCGTTCTCATTGACCGCGCGCATCATGCGCACCTGCATCTCGAACTGCCGCGACAGATTGATCATGTTCACCATGGCATCGGCGGCGTTGACGTTGGACGACTCCAAGGTGCCCACCGTGAGGCTGGCGCCGGCCGACGCAAGCAGCTCGGCATCGTCGCGGGCGTACATCAATCCATCCTTGCCACGATCCAGGCTGTCTGGTCCGCCGATCACGATCTTCATGCGCCCCACTTCAGCCTTGACCTCCGGCCCCTGCCCCTGCGGCACGATGGAAACGGTTCCGTCCTCGCCGATACTGAGGCTGGTATTGGGCGGCACAGAAATCGGACCGCCATCCCCGAGTACCGGCTGACCCGCATGGGTCACCAGCTGACCCAGTGAGGTCAGCCGCAGATTGCCAGCACGCGTATAGGCTTCTCGGCCATCCGCCGACTGCACGGCCAGCCAGCGACCTTCTGCCAATGACACATCCAGGGCGTTTCCCGTCTGCATCACAACGCCGCTGCTGGCATCCCACCCCGCCCCGCCAAGCAGCGCGTTGACGCGCGTCGGCAAGCCGGCGCCTTCTACCTGCAGCGCGGACTGCGCGGCGATTTCTGCCCGGAATCCCGTCGTGGAGGCGTTGGCCAGATTGTGGTTGTTGACCGCCTGCGCTCGCAGACTCTGCGTTGCACCGGTCATTGCCACATAGAGTGCGCGGTCCATGAGGATCAGCGGATATTGAGGACAGTCTGGGTCAGCTGATCCGAGGTTGAAATCACCTGCGAATTCGCCTGGAAATTGCGCTGCGCAGTGATCATGTTCACCAGCTGCTCCGTCAGATCCACGTTAGACGCTTCAAGTGCGCCGGACTGCACCAGACCAAAATTAGCCGATCCCGCAGGCCCCACCAGCGCCTGACCAGAAGTGAAGGTCTCGCCCCAGGACGTGTCGCCCAACTGCTGCAAGCCACCGGCATTGGCGAAACGCGCCATCGCCACCTGGCCCAGCGGCGTGGCCTGACCATTGGTATAGCGTGCCTGCACCGCGCCCTCTGGGGTGATCTCGATACCCGTCAAACGGCCGGTGGTGAAACCATCCTGAGTCAGCTCGTTGATTCCGAACTGATCGCCGTACTGTGTGGTCAGGCTGAAATCCAGCTCCAGGCTGAGGTCAGATGATCCGTTGCCCTGCGCGATCGGAGGCAGCGTGAAAGATCCTCCGGCCGGCGTGATCAGTTCGCCATCGCTGGAATATTCCAGCGCGATGGGCGAGCCCACAACATTGCCATCGACCGTGACATTGGCCGTCCACTCATTGGGATTGGCTCCACGTGCGAAAAACACATTGGCGGCATGGCTGGCACCCAGCGAGTCATAGACGGACAAGGAAGTGGTATGCGTATAGCTCTGCGGATCGCCCGGATCAAAGACAGGATTGGTCGGTGCGCTGGCGTTGGCTGGCAGGTTCAGGCCCAGGCCGATTTCAGTACTGGCACGCGGCGCGCTGTCGGTGATCGAAAGTTGCAGATCAACCATGCGCCCGGTGTCAAAGCCACCAGCTGCCGACGGCGGGAATATCTGCAGGCGATGGCCCTGTGGATTGACGACAAAACCATTTCTGTCCGGGCTGAAAGCACCGGCCCGCGAATACACCCGCGAGCCATTGTCGGACAGCGTGAAGAATCCTTCGCCGCTGATCGCCAGATCCAGGTTGTTGTCCGTGAATTCGATATTGCCTTGCGAAAAACCCTGCTGGACATCGGCGAGGCGAACACCCGAACCGGTCGCTGTCGCTGTCAGGCCCTGCGCTGCGAGCGCATAGACGTCGGCAAAATAACCGCGTGACTGCTTGAAGCCGGTTGTCCCGGAATTGGCAATGTTGTGCGCCGTGATGTTGAGGTCAGCCGAGGCCGCATTGATACCTGAAAGCGCAATTCGAAAGGTCATGATGTACTCCTTGAAGATCTAATAGAGCTGGCGAATCCAGCCAATCTGTGCCTGGCCAAGACCACTGAGATCAAGCAACGGCCCTTGCGCGCCGCCCAGGTGAATGGATTCGACGTTGGCGCGTGCCAGGCTGGTGACTGCGACTGATTGCCCAGCCTGCTCGGCGGTGATGTTCATGTGATACAGACCGGGCTCAACGGCCTGCCCAGCGTCATCGAGGCCATCCCATTCAAAGACGCCTACACCAGCAGGCTGACTTCCAAGTGGAATGAGACGAATGCGCTCGCCGTTGATGTCGAGAATTTCCACCTGCACGCCGGCCGAACTTGCCGGCAGATCAAAGCCACCCTGTGCGCCGGTGTCACCGAGCACCAGGGAATCTGAATTCACCAGGACATCACGACCAACCAGACTGCTGGCCTGCAGCGCCTGATCAGCGCCGATGAGCCCCGACAAACCTGCAAACGATTGATTCAGGCTTTGCACACCCGAGACCACGCTGAACTGAGCGAGTTGTCCCAGGAACTGCTGGTTGTCCAGCGGCTTCAAGGGATCCTGGTTACTGAATTGCGTGAGCATCAATTTCAGAAAATCATCTTGCCCAAGCGACTGGCTGGAACTGCCGCCGGTGCTGCTCGTTCCCCCCAGGATGCTGGCGCCCAATCCGTCGATATTCATGATTACTTGCCCATGTTGATGGTGGCGGTCATCAGATCCTTGGCCGTATTCATGACCTCGACACTGTTCTGATAAGCCCGGGAGGCCGAGATCATGTTGGCCATTTCCTCCATTGGATTGACGTTGGAACCAAAGACGTAACCGTTCTCGTCTGCCAGCGGATGCCCCGGCTCGTAACGGCTTGGAATCTCGGCGGCACTCTGTGCAACACCGGTCACGCTCACGGCACCTTTCATCTCGCCCTCGAGCACGGTGCTGAACAGCGGCATGCGTGCGCGATACGCTTCATTGGCAGAACCGGCGACGCTTTCCGAGTTGGCCAGGTTGCTGGCAACGGTATTGAGACGGGTCGTCTGTGCCTGCATGGCACTGGCCGACACCTTGAAGATGTGGAAAGAAGACATCGCTACTCTCCGGTGATGGCGGTCAACATGCCGCGCAGACGACTTTCAACAAAGCCCAGAGAAGCCCGATAACGCAGCGCGGCCTCGGCAAACTCGGCTTGCTCGCGTCCCAGATCAACGGAATTTCCATCCAGACTCGGTTGCGTCTGAGTCCTGAGTACCGGCTGCATGGCGGCACTGATGTCTGCATTAGGCGACATACCCGCCCTGCTTTCTGAGCCAGACGCCGCCTGCGCCTCAAGTGCTCGCATTGCGGCGGCGAAATCGATGGACTTGGCCTTGTAGCCAGGTGTTTCGACGTTGGCTATGTTCTGCGACAGCAGTTCAAGTCGCTTGCCGTGAAGACTCAGCGAACCTGCGTGTATGCCCAGCAATCTGTTGGTATCCATGGTCATGGCAGACCTCATGGCGGAATGTGATCCCACCGAGGCAAGCCGTGTACCAGCACCTGTACCAATGTCCGCAAAACGGACCTGGCACTTTGATCAGCTCACGCTTTCCAACCGCCGAAGCACAGCCTGTGCAAGTTCATCCGGACTAAACTTCGCAATAAAGTCGTCTGCGCCAACTCTCTCGACCATGGCGTGATTGAACTGCCCGGAAAGCGACGTATGCAGGATCAGGTACAGATCACGCAATTGCGCATCGCGACGGATTTCCGTCACCAGGCTGTATCCATCCATATGCGGCATCTCAATATCCGATATCACCAGGGTGACCGGCGGCGCGCCCGAATCAGCTTGCGACCGCAACCAGTCCAGCGCCTGCTTGCCATCCTGAAGCGTCACGCTCGAAACCCCAAGTTGTTCGAGCACGGAACTGACCTGTTTACGGGCAACGCGGGAATCATCCACCACCAGGGCATGTATTGCACTCGCACCGGCATCGCGCTTGAACTGTTCACTCAGGCTCGGCGGGCCGCCGGCCACTTCAGCCAGCACCTGCTCCACATCGAGAATCTGAACCCACTTGTTGTCGACCCGGGTGATGGCTGTCAGATAAGGGGCATCCTCTCCCGGTGGCAGGACATCAGACACGTCCAGGTGCACGATCCGCTCGATCCCGCCCACCAGAAAGCCCTGCAGGCTACGGTTGTACTCGGTGACGATCAGATACTGATCACTCTCCTGCGATGGGGTGCCGAGCACGGTGGCCAGGTCCATGACCGGGATCACTTTGCCGCGAACATCTGCCACACCACGCACCGTTGCGCTGGAACCCGGCATCCAGGTGATGGCCGGCGTACGCATGACTTCCAGCACCTTGAAGACATTGATGCCAAACAAAGCATCATCGTTGATGCGAAACATCAGCAGCGCCAGCCGATTGTGCCCAGCCAGGCGGGTCTGTTGATCAATGCTGTCCAGGAGTCTCTGATTCATGTCCACGATATCGGCCGTCCGCAATAAAGCTTGAGCCTCAAATCAATTCGCAATTGATGCAGGTCTGGAACGCGACTTGCCTGAACTCAAGTCATACAGAGTCAGACGAACCTCTACAGACCACAGACTCCAGATGGCGGTGAGCATGGACACAGCAAAAGCAGATAACACTGATACCGGAGAGAACGCCGTGTCTGTCATCGTGCTGCTCGTCGATGCTCAGGCAGGGCTCGCATCATGACGCCAGGCGTTGTTGCGCTGGCCGCAGCCGTCAGCTGGCAGAACGTGACCAGCATTCGCGATGCCGCTGAAGAAGCGGTCACCCAACTTCATCCGGGCGCCCAGGTCGAGGCTGCCATTGACGATCACATCCGCATGCCCGCCTGCAGCCGCCCCCTGTCTGCCTCGGCCAAGCTCTCTGGCAACGCAAGTGCGACCGCAACGGTTCGATGCGAAGGCAAGCAGCGCTGGCAACTCTATGTGCCGGTCAGACTGTCGAGTCAGGTGCGGGTACTGGTCCTGAGCAGACCCAAGGCGCGTGGCGATGTCATTACCGCTGCAGATCTGAAAACGGAAATGCGCCCGCGTGCCACCCTCGCCTATGGCTTCTTCACAGACGCCGCCGCTCTTCAGGGCAAATCCTTGAAACGTTCTCTCGGTGCAGGAACCATTCCGGGCCCGGGAGATATTGACGACGACCGGCGGCTGCGTCCGGGCGCTCCCGTAACCCTGATCAGCCGCATCTCCGGCATCGAAGTCAGGATGGATGGTCGCGTTCTTACCGCCCGAAGTCCTGATTCCATCAGCGTGGAGAACCTCAGTTCGGGCCGAAAAGTGAATGGCCGCATGATAGGCCCCAACACGGTGGAGGTCCTGCCGTGAAACCTCGTCCTAAAGAAATTCCGAGCATGGCCGATAAAGGCTTCAGCAACCCGATAGCAGGACTTGAGCCATGACCCAACGAATTGATTCAAACAGCAATCTGCCCAGTATCCTGGCGCAAACGCAGTCTCGCAGTGCCGGTCAGGCCTCAAGCGAGAATGTCTCGCCCATCTCAGGTGGCAGCTCCCTGAATCTGACCCAAAGTGCGAGTCATCTGCACCAACTCTCGGCCGCGTCTGCCACCGAAGCGAGTTTTGACGCCGAAAAAGTCAATTCGATCAAGGCCGCGCTGGCCAATGGCAGCTACAAGATCGACGCCGCCAGCATCTCCGACCGCTTACTCCAAATGGAACAGGACCTGATTGGCTAATGACGCCGGCAAGGAAAATTCCGGAAACCGAAGATCTTCTGGCCCAGTTCGAAGCTGTGCTCGATGAGGAGTTGGAAATTTTGCGCACTGGGACGCCGGAAGCCCTGCTCGAACTCACAGCACAGAAGAAATCCCTGCTGGTTCAACTGGCGCACCAGGCACCAAGCGCTGAACTACGCCAGCATGCCCATCGTTGTCAGGAGAAGAATCAGCGAAACGGTGCCCTGCTGAATCTGCTTGCTATCCGCTCACGGCGGGACCTGAGCCTGCTAGGCGACCCTGCCGATACGTCCTACTCAAGATCAGGTGCCACGCCGGTCAGCCTGTCGAGCCGATTCAAACTGAGCGCCTAGTCAGACCCACACCATCAGACAAACAGAAACTCAAGAATCTGTTCGATGGTCTTGCGCACTTCGCGGTCAGCAAAGACATCGCGATCAGTCAACAGCTGGAACTCTGCTGATACCGAAAACAGAGTCCCCCCCAAACCGATCACCGCGTAATACAGACGAGCCGGATCGCCTTTGCGGACACTGCCGTTCTTCTGGCCTTTGCGAATGAGCTTGCAGATTTCCTGCACCGACTCACGCAACTGCGAATCAATCAGCCAGTGAATCCGATCACTGCCCTGCGTACTTTGCTGGGTCATGATGCGGTGCAACTGCGGAACACGCGCCGAAAATTCGACGAAATTTTCGATGAAGGCCCGTAAGCCTGCTACCGGATCGTCAGCATCGACCTTGGCCCGTCTCGCTACCAGTTCTGAGCGATAGCGGTCCAACAGGTCTTCCATGCTGTTTCGCCACAGTTGTTCCTTGGACTTGAAGTGATAAAGCACCAGCGGATGACTCAAGCCAGCACGGTCTGCAACGGCACGGGTAGAAGTCCCAGCAAACCCGAACGCGCCAAAACATTCGATGGCAGACTGCAAAACGCGATCACGCACATCTTCGCCACGAGCTTTTCTTCGCTTCCCCGGCACATCCTCATTTCTGGGCGGCAGCTCGCTGCGAGTCTCCAGTCGGGCGGCATGACTCTTCCGCCGACCGCGGGCATTCTTCTTTACAAGGCTGGTTTTCACAGTTGCAGGCATGGAACTCTGGATGGATTCAGGCGTCGACCAGCTTCTTCCCAAGCAAGGCGACTTCTACTGCAACAGTATCCGCAAACTCCATCACGCTGACCAGTTTGCCGTCGCGCACGCGCATCACCATCGCGTAATGCGGCTGCTCATAGTTCAGCCCGGTTGGCCCGACGCCGCTGCCCGATGCGAGCCCCACCGCGCGTTCACCGTCCACAATAATTTCATGACAGGTCAGCTTCGGCGGCTTCTGAAAGCTCGCCAGTGCCGGCACCAGGGTCGCCTTGACGGTATCGCGCCCTTTCATGGGAGCGGAGACCGCTGTCGTTCCAATGATCTGATAGTCAGCATCATCCGAAAGCAGGTCAAAAGCATCTGAAAAGGCCTGAGCACACAGGCAGTCCATGAATTTCTGTGCAACGTCACGTGTGGTGGTCATGTTTGATTCTCCTGATTTGATTATTCTGCGCCTGCCTGAGCAAAGAATTTGCGCGAGGCCGGCACGGTGGGTTGCGTCACAAGGGTTCCGCCATCTACTGCCAAAATATGTCCATTAATGAAGCGCGCCTCTTCAGACGCAAGCCAGGCCACTGCCTGCGCCACATCTTGCGGACCGCCAAGAAACGGCGTTGCCGCGCCATCGATGTTGATATCAATCAGTGGCTGCGGAATAAAGCTGTGCGTCAGCGGTGTCATGACCAGCGCGGGTGCTACGGCATTGCAGCGAATGCCACGCTTGCCATAGGCCGTTGCCACATGCTGGGTCAGGCTGTTGATGGCAGCCTTTGAGGCACTGTAGGCAGGCAGGCTGATGTATGCCGCGAGCCCGTAGGTTGAGGATGTATTCACGATCACACCGCCACCGCGCTCAAGCATGGCCGGTAGTGCGTGCTTGCAGCCCAGCATGGTGCCGCGGACATTGGTTTGCATCACGCGATCCCAGATGTCCGAGTCCATGCTCGCAATATCGGCATCTTGTGCGAGCACCGCCGGGTCCTGCAGGGCGGCGTTGTTATGCAGGATATCCAGACCACCAAACAACTTGATGGCCTGCGCGATTGTTTCTCTAATAGCGTCCTCGCTGCAGATGTCGCAGGACATGGAGGCGGCCACGCCACCAGTCGAGACAATCTGCTCTGCCGTGGCCTTGGCAGTATCTGGATTGATATCGGTGACCAGCACCGACGCACCGCGCTGGGCAAACAACTGCGCGGTAGCCTGGCCGATACCGGAGCCTGCACCAGTGACGATGGCAACCTTGTTGTTGAAGTTGGACATGATTGAACCTTAGTAAGGGGCGGGCTCGCGCAGAACGCGAACGGGAATGGGCAGGCTGGCGTGCGGCACCTTAGGAACGCCATGCATCTCCACAGCCATGCAGACCTGTGTCAGTGCATACAGCAGGCGAAGCAGGTTCAATTGCGGAGGCGGCAACGCATCCAGATCAAAATCTTCAAGATATTCCAGGGCGGCATCGGCGCGTGGTTGAACAGCGTCATAGAAGGCACGCAGGGATTCCATGTCACTGGATGCGCGCTTCTGCAAGCGCTGGTTGAAACTGGGCAAGGCCCAGTCCTGCGCGAAAGATTCAAGATCGCTGAATGGTGCGGGCAACATCGGATTGCTTTGTGTCATGGTCAGGCCTTCATTGCTTCTTCAACCGTAGGCGACTGCGCCCACTTCGATACGTGATGAACCGAATGACGCAGCAGGGCTTCATTGTCTTGCAGCACCATTGACTGCTTTGCGCCTGAGCGCAGTCCGCGCTGAACACGGGCGGTATTGGCCACGTCTTCGGTGACAACTTCAATCACCCGCGACAGGTAATGCTCCTGTTGAAAACGTTCGCGCACAGTGGTTGCCTTGGGCACATAAAAACGCACCTCATGGCGTGTCTTATCCACGCTGAGCGGCCAGAAATGATGCGTCCAGAAACCACCAGGACCGGTGTCAAGATTGAAATGGGGGAAAATGAAGTTCACGTCCATCGACCAGGACTGCGTCTGGGTCGGATTCACGTTGGGATTGGCTAGGAAGCGCTCCATGTCCCGCGATTGCCCCGCAGCGATGGTATTGCCGGTCGCAATCTGACTGTAGGCGAGCATCTCAATTTTCTGGGTCTCCTTGGGCACGTAGCCGGGATTGCCATACATGGAGCAAAACCGATGCGGGCCAAAGAAGCGGGCATCGAGCAATCGGGCATAACGGTTCTCATCAGATGAGAACGTAGAGCCGATAGTCTCTGGATGAATGATGGGAATGTGGTAGCTCTCACTGAAGGCATCGGCAACGACCTTCCAGTTACAGTCCAGTTCGGCTTCGACAATGATCGGCGTCTCCGCATTGGGATATTCCATATCCGCAAGGAAGGGTCCGAAGTCGCCAAGAAACTCCTCGAGTGTAATGGCTAGCTTGTCCTGCAGATTAATGAAAATCCAGCCGTTCCAGACCTCGGTCGCAATCTTGCTCAGCCCCGCAGTGGTTCGATCCAGACCAGAAAAACACTTTTCATCCGGCACGCCGCGCAGGCTGCCATCAGAGCCGTAAGTCCAGCCGTGATAAGGACACTGATGCAGGCGTTTGCATCCCTCACGATCATTGACCAGCAGATTGTTGCGATGCGAGCACACATTGTGAAACGCCTGCACGCGACCTTCCCCGTCACGGCTGATCAGGACCTGCACGTCGCAGATCTCGATGTCCTTGACCAGATAGCTATGTGCTTCAGGGAGTTCCTCAATCCTGCCCATCACCAGCCATGCCCGCCGGAATATTCGCTCCCGCTCGAGTTCAAAGAATGCCTGTGATCGATAGCTTTCTACGGGCACCGGTCCGCTCGGGAGTCCGGCCAGCTTTGTCCATTTTTCGCTTTGGGCTTCGAAGCTCATCGCCACAGCCTCCGTGTCAGGTTTGTAGGGGTCTATCAGCGGCAGAGAATGGCTTCGAGCGCCTGACTAAGTGCCTCACTGGGGTTGCCGGGGGCTGAAACGCAACGCCACCCAACATGCACATCAGGGCGCACCAGCACCGCGCCGTTGGGCTCTACCTGGCTGAGCCGATGCCACTGCTGGTCGGCGTCGGCATATTCACCGTCAGCGCCAATGCAGTGACAGTCGATCTGAATGTTCAGCTTTTCTGCAGCAGCCTTGGAGGCGTCTTTCCACTCTTGTCCGTCGGCGCCGGTCAGGACCACGAATTTACCGCGTCCGCAGAGGTCGTGATTGGAAACGCGTTTGCCGTCTCGCTCAAGCCAGACGTGCGGCAATCGGTGACCGGGCCGCGTGGTGGGCACATAGACATCCCCCATCGGGGCCAGCGGCGGCGCCTCGCTGCCATCAGCAATGACGGCATCGCTGTCGTAATGAAATCCGATCTCCAGATCGTGGGCCTGGAATTCGGTACGCTGCGTGTTCAGCACTTCGTGCATGCGTTGCCGCGCAAACTCTCCCTGCCAACTGTCGGATAGCAGATTCATGAATGCGCCAATGTTCGCTTCTGGCGGCGCGCCCGGAACCATGCCGAAACCCGGCTCGATGACAAAATGGTTCATGAAGGTCAGTAGCGCCCATTGCGTGTTGCGTGCGGCAACAGGACGACGCTCGGCCTCATACGTAGACATCAACTTATGGTCCGCCTGCCCCTTGATGACGGCGGCCAGCTTCCACGCGATGTTATGGGCGTCCTGGATGCCCGAATTGAGCCCCAGTCCGGTTGTTGGCGGATGGCGATGGGCGGCATCTCCAATCACCAGAGCGCGCTCCTTGCCGTAGTGATTGGCCAATACACATTCCACGATCCAGTGACTCACCTTGTGCACTTTGATGTCCACGTCGGGCGTCTTCAGCAATTCCTTGATACGCGGTGCGATGTCATTTTCATTGAATGTCGGATCACCCGGCTGGAAAGCAAAGTGAAACACCCATTCTTCAGAGTGGCGGTCAAACTTCTCAGGCCCCATGGCCACCATTGCGCCGCTGCTCCAGGCACCGCTGGCCGGATTGCTGAACCAGCGGATCAGGGGGTCGTCGTCAGTGATGTACTTTGAAAAATCTGCAGACAGATGCGTTGCCACCATGTCGACCATATTGGTCGGGCCTTCCAGCTCAATACCCATCTTCGGCCCAACTGTTCGATTGCGGTCGGCCCCGATCAGATACTGCGAACGCACCTCATATTCTTCACCAGTTTCGACGTTGCGGATCACAGAGGTGACCCCGCTTTCGTCCTGCGTCCAGTCCGTCAACTCGTGGCCGAAGTTGACGGAGGCCAGATCACTTTTTTCAGCAAACTCGCGCAGCACCGGTTCCAGCCGAATCAGAGGCAGATTGCCGGATCGTGAAGGACTGTCGGCCTCATAAGTCTCTGCAAGGGAGCCGCCGCCAAATGCATCCATCTTGTAGAGGGTCTTGCCGTCTACCGGCCCGTCGCCGCCCAGCGAGGTCATCCACGAGACGCAGCCCATGTGTTCAAACGGGGTGCCTTTGGCATAGATCGTGTCCGCAATACCATGCTCGCGAAGAATTTCCATCGTGCGCTGGTTCAGGTAATGCGCCTTGGGAATGTGCGAGGTGGTGCCATGGCGCTCTACGAGGTAAGACTTCACGCCGAGCGAAGACAGAAAGATGGACAGGCTCAGGCCAGAGCCGCCACCACCGCAGATGAGAACCGGTGTTTCAATTGATTTCATTTCAGTTCCAGAATTTTCAATACAGGGAATTCAAGAGCGCCTAGCTAGAACCTCAGACCGCCGGCGTGATTGGCGCACAACTAAGTTCGCTTCTGGCGCGCTGTTTACGAAGCTCAGGATTCTGCGGTGCGGGCACCGTGTTGCCCTGCCGCAGCCTGGCGAGAAGCTTGCGCGCCCGCTGCGCTGCTGCATCGGAGGCAAACATCACCGGATTGGCCTCTTCCAAGGTGCGACTGCCCAGCATTCTTTGCTGGGCTTCGATAATGACCTGATCCTGGCCTTCGAACGCGCCCTTGATCACCTGCCGCCAGAGCTCACCCGCCGCCGGGTCATCTACCTTGTAGCTGCGGGTAATGCCCCAGAAGTAGTAGGTGGTGGTCGCATCCTTCGGCGTGAGGATGTCGGTTCCATAAATCCAGGCGCCCTCGGTACGCGGCTTGCCGGGATGGGTGATGCCCACATCAAGCAGCATGTGCGCGGGTGCGTCCCAGCGCATGTAGGCCCAGTGGTCGACCGGGTCACCTTCCTTATGCCCTTCAAAAATCATGTGGAAGGCGGGCATGGCATCACAGCTGGGCGCCCATCGGTTAGCGTAGATCGTGGTGCCGTTCTCTATGGTTTCGAGCCTGCTGGATGTATATCCGGGACTGGATAACAGGCCTTCATGCACGAACTCTGAATGTGCAAGATCCAGCAGATTGTCTGTAATCAGCTCGTAATTGGCCTTCATTTCGATCACGCCGCCAACAAATCCCATCTCCGGGTCTTCGTGGCAACTGAAATCAGGAATGGTCGAAGCATCGGCCTTGTCGGCATCGCCGAACCACAACCAGATCAAACCGTGCTTTTCGACCACCGGGTAGCTCGCGGTTCTCATCTTTGGCGGAATCATGCCGTCGCCGTGTGGGTTGAGCACGCAGGCACCACTGCCATCAAAACGAAGGCCGTGATAACCGCATTGCACTTGGTCATCTATCAGCTTGCCCTGACTCAAGGGGGCCATGCGGTGCGGGCAGGCGTTACCTATCGCCACCGCCTCTCCGGATTTTTTTCGGTACAGGAGAACGGGTTCGTCGAGCAGCGTGCGTTCAAACAGTTCGCGACCGATTTCATTGGACCAAGCCGCCACATACCAGGCATTACGCAAATATTGTTGATTGCTCATACAAACGCTCTCCTTCCCATCGTTCGTTATCCGGGCGCTCTCTCTGGAGCTGTTTCCCAGTCCAAATCTGTTTAGCGCTCCGCAGCGACCTTGTTTTCAATGCTGCCGAGACCCTCAATTTCGACTCGCACGACCTCGCCCTCCTTGAGGAAAAGGCGCGGCTGGCGAACTGCGCCAACCCCAGCCGGCGTTCCGGTCAGGATCACGTCACCCGGTTCCAGCGTCATGGCCTGCGACAGGTACTCCACCATCGCGTACACGTCGAACACCATCTCACTGGTGTTGGAGCTCTGACGCTCTTCGCCATTGACGGTGCAGCGAATGCCGAGCTTCTGGGGGTCTGCAACTTCATCCGCCGTCGTCAACCAGGGCCCGAGCGGACAGTGCGTATCGAAACTCTTGCCGACAACAAACTGGGTGCTGTGAAACTGGAAATCGCGGACGCTGACATCGTTGGCACAGCAATATCCAAAAATGGCGGCCTTGGCCTGTTCGCGGGTTGCATGCCTGATTTTCTTGCCAATCACGAAAGCCATCTCTGCTTCGTAATCCAGCTTGTCGGAGACTTTGGGCAAGTCAATGGAATCGTAAGGCCCATTGATGGAGGACGTCATCTTGGAAAACCATGTCTGGATTTCCGGAAGATCCATCGACGCCTCTGCTGCATGGTCGCGATAGTTCAGGCCCAGGGCCATGATCTTGCCTGGACGTGTCACTGGCGCTGCGAGGGTGACATCCGAGAGTTTGTAGTCTGCAATGCCCTTACCCAGACGCGCCAAGGCACTGGTGAAGGCGTCAATCTGCTCAATGAGCGCCACCATGTCCGACGGCGCGGCCGGAATGTGCTGGCAGATATCGTGAACCCCGTCTTCAGAAATCAGGGCGGGACGCAGCGCGCCGCTTTCATGGCGGAACATGGCCAGTTTCAATTCAAACTCCTCCTTTGCTGAATATTTGATCAGGCCCTTGATGCCGGCCTCATTCTTGTATTGACCATATGGTAAAAATATGGAGAATGCAAGATACCGGAGTCTGACTTTCATCGCTCCCATCACCGGCAGCGAACCGACCATAAATTTACGAGGGGACCTCATGAGTTCTGCCACTTCCAACAGCGGCCCGGCTGCAGCCACCGGAACACCGATCGTGCCAGCCAAGCTGGCGCACTACGTGATCCGGACCAAGCATTTCCAGGACATGCTCGCCTGGTATCGTCAGGTATTTCACCTGAAGACGTCCTTTGAAGCGCCGGTGATCGCTTTTCTGACCTATGACGAAGAGCATCACCGCATTGCCTTTCTCAACACAGAGCACCTGCCCGCGCCAGACACCATGCGAACCGGCATTGACCACGTCGCATTCACGTATAGCTCGCTTTCCGACCTGCTTCTGAACTGGGAAAGACTCAAAGCCGAAGGAATCGAGCCTTTCTGGTGCATCAATCACGGCATGAGCACATCCATGTACTACCGCGACCCTGACGGCAATGAGATTGAGCTGCAGGTCGATAACTTCCCGACCATGCAGCTGTGCAAGGACTGGTTTGCCTCCGAAGCGTTTGCAGCCAATCCCATCGGCGTCGATTTTGACCCCGCAATGCTGCTGCAAAGGCTGCGTAACGGCGATCCGGAAACTGAGCTGCTCAAGCTGGGCGCAGCGCCGGTTCCCGCAGAAAAGCAATACAACTACACGACGCTACCGCCGCCGCCCACGGAGTAGTTGCCGGCGTCAGGCCAAACCAGACGCGCCCGCAGAGGTGCGCTTCATTTCATACATCGAGGAGAACACGGTGTACACGCACGCGCTATCGCCCATTCAGTTGGGTCGCCTCACCATTCCCAATCGCATCTTTCGCCCCGCCCACACGGCCAACAATACGCCAGGGGGACGAATTGGCGAACGCTTCATCGCTGCCCATGAAGAAGCCGCCCGCGGCGGCGTGGGCATGACCATCACCGGCGGCGGCGCGATTCACCATTCGTCCCTGCTGCACCCCAATGGACTGGCGGTCTGGGATGACGAGTCGATCTCCGGATTACGCACATTTGCCAAGCGAATGGCTCCGTATCCCATGCAGGTCATCGTGCAACTCTGGCATGGCGGCCATAACGGCTTTACAGCCGACGGCTCGCCGCCATGGTCTGCTTCATCCTCGCCTGGCGTACTGGTGGGCGTGCCCGCCATCGCCATGAGTCAGGCGCAGATTGCCGAGATTATTGAGGCTTATCGTCGGGCGGCCATGCGCGTTGCCGACGCCGGATTGCAGGGATGCGAAGTCCATGCCGGGCACGGATACCTGCTGCGCCAGTTCCTTGCCAGCGCCATCAACCGTCGTGAGGACGAGTATGGCGGTGACCTGAACAATCGGGCGCGCTTCCTGCTGGAAGTTCTCCGGGCCATCCGTTCTTCTGTGCCGAAAGATTTTGTCGTCGGCGTACGCATGGGCCCGGAAACACGGCCGGGCCTGCTGGAGTATGACGAGATGATGCAGGTGGTCCAGATGATCGAGAAAGATGATCTGGTCGACTATCTGAACCTGACGCTTGGCGAATACAGCGACCCGGAACAAATGGCGGCGGCAATGCACGAGCCCAGCGGGTATCAGCTCAAGTTCAACGGCGAAGCAAAATCGCACACCCGGTTACCGGTCCTGGTTACTGGCAGATTCCGCAGCGTGGCGGAGGCCGACGACGCCATTGGCAGCGGACAGGCCGATATGGTGGGCATGGTCCGCGCCCACCTTGCCGACCCGCATATCGTGCGCAAAACGCTGGAAAACAAGGCAGATGAGGTCCGCCCCTGCATCGCCTGCAACCAACGCTGCATTGGCGGACTCTTCCTGCCGCCCGGGGAGCCATTCTGCGCAGTCAATCCGCGGGCCAATCTGGAATCGACCATTGCCGAGCCTATGCCGGCAGCGGACACTAAAAATGTAATGGTTATCGGTGGCGGTGTTGCCGGGATGGAAGCTGCACGTACGGCCGCACTACGCGGTCACAAGGTCAGCCTGTTCGAGGCCAAGGATCAGCTCGGCGGACTCGTCCATCTGGCTGCCGAGCATGCACCGAAGATGCAGGCCTTTGGCGACATTACGCGCTGGCAGGAACGCGAGTTACGCCGCCTCAATGTGCAGATTCATCTCAATACCTGGGTTGACGCAGACGCGGTACGTGCAAGCAAACCCGATGTGGTGATTCTTGCCACCGGCGCGACACCCACCAAGAGCGGTGCACAACGTCATCGACCGGGACAATCCCTTGCCGGCCTTGATCAACGTGCCAGCTACTCGTCGGATGAAGCCCTGACGCTTGCCCGCGACCAACTCGGTAGCAGCGCAGTTGTTCTGGATGATGTCGGCCACTATGAAGGAATCGCCGTTGCCGAATCCATGATTGAGCAGGGACTCAGTGTCAGCTACGTCACCCGCTTGCCTGCCTTTGCGCCGTTGATGGACAACTGCTTTCGCGCCGAGCCCGCATACGCTCGCCTGCACAAGACAGGCCGCTTCAAAGTGTTTACCCGCAGCACCCTGGCCAGCGTCGATGCGCACACGGCCGACGTCTTTGATCCCGCCCAGGATCACGCGCCGGTCACCGTACCTGCAGACACTCTTATCCTGGTGGGTTACAACGACCCGAATGTCGGCATAAGAGATGCGCTGGCCGCCGATGGAATCGCATTACATCTTGTCGGCGACGCGCTGAGCCCGCGCTTTATCGAAGCGGCCATCGCCAGCGGCTTTCACGCCGGCATGGCGGCCTGAGCAGGCCGCTGCATCCTCTCCCCCACCAGATCAATAATGGACACTGCACCATGAGCCCATCTCCAGCAGAAGCACATCAATCCTGCGAAGCCATTGCACACGCATATGGCGTACATGCAGACAACTGGGACGCGGAGGCCCTCGCGGATCTGTTCACAGAGGATGGCGTCTTTGATCGGCTTGGCACTCAGATCGCTGGCCGGCAGACCATCAGTGAGTTCATCCGCAACAGGCCCAAGGACTGGTGGCAAAGACATCAGACCCGCAATTTCACGTTTGAACTGGGCGAAGACGGAAAAACTGCAAAAGGCACACTGGACCTCGTGCTCGAACGTGGCAAAGTGGGCGAGAATGAAGTTTCACAAACCCTGCATTGTCGCTACCACGATCAATTCGTACTCACCGATCAGGGCTGGAAGTTCAAAATCAGAACCGTTGTCATGAAGGAGCCGGATGCATGAGCACATTGGATATTGCAGTCGTCGTGGGCAGCAACCGCCGCGAATCCATCAACCGCAAACTGGCCCAGGCACTGGTCAAACTGGCCCCGCCAGAGCTGGCGTGCCGCTTCGTGCAGATCGATGATCTGCCCATGTACAACGGAGACATGGAGCCGAATCGACCGGACGTCGTCAATCGCTTCACTTCTGAAATCGCACGCGCAGATGGCATTCTGATCGTGATGCCGGAGCACAATCGCTCGCTTCCGGCAGTACTCAAGAATGCAATCGACTGGGGCTCCAAACCCATGGAGAGCAATGTCTGGCGCAACAAGGTCGCCGCCACTGCAGGCACATCACCTGGCGCTATTGGCACCGCACCGGGCCAGCTTCATCTGCGTCAGATCCTCGGGGTTCTGGGGGCCATTCTTGTCGGTGGAGAAGCCTACCTGCAGTTCAAACCTGACTTGATTGACGCGCAGGACAATGTCACCAACGAAGGGACCCGCAAATTCCTGAAAGACTACATGGATCGCTTTGCTGCGCTGGCGGTGAAACTCAACTGAGTGTGATCACCGCGCGTGCTTGCGCTCATTGAGCCGCCACGCAATGTAGACCACTCCCACCCCGACCCCAATGGGCACAGCAAACAGCAGATGCACCTGGACCGTGCCGGCAATGATGCCGAGCACCCCGCCCAGTACCTGAATGATCGTGAGATTGCCGCCGGTGTTGTCCAGCACCATGGCCTCAAGTTCATCGGTATCGAGCTTCATCACCTGCTCTTGCACCAGTTCAGTGACGTTGAGGCGTTGCACTGCCCGCTCTATGAGCTCGCGCAGCCAGCGCTGGCCGGTCTCGGCAGCAAGGAACCCGACAGCGCGGTCTTTGGCCCAGCTCAGGCTGCCGATCAGCTCTTCTTCAATGGTCGCCCAGTTGCCTTCATCGTTCAGATAAGTACGCAGTTGCTCAATGGTGCCGGGCAGCAGGTGACGACGCGCCAGATCGGCCAGTTGCTCAATCCAGGCGGCAAGCCGTTCGAGCACCAGCGCCTGAGTGGATTCGGCCTCCAGCTCTCGCTGCAAGCCATCAATGACGCCGTCCAGCGCCTGCATCAACTGCACTGAAACCGCCGGATCATCGGCAAAACGGGCCAGCAGATGCTCAATGGCGTCCTTGTCCAGCGAGATGAGGCTCTTCAGGCTCAGCCCAAGGCTACTGCTGACCGTACCGCGGCTACGCAGATAATCTTCCAAAGCGTGATCCAGCCAGCGCGCAATTTGCGGCATGCGGTCTTGCACGACCGATTGAAGGCGCTTGGCGATGAGGGCTCGGTTGGCATCAGATTCAACGAACTCAACCAGCATTGCCCGTAGTTGTTCCCAGTAGCTGGCGATCAGGGTCGGATTGCGCGCCATGCGCTTCAGCGCCTGCTCGCCAAAATCGAAACCATTGTTGATCCACTCCGCCCCGCGGTCGTCCAGCAGACCAATCAAGCGGGCCGTAATGGAGCGGCGCACCTCAGAGTCTTGCAGCATGCGGTCAAGCCAGTCGGCGAGCGACTGCGTGGCCGCCTCAATCAACTGCCGTTCACGGATGTACGCAAGGATGATGTCGGGTGAAAGCAGTTGCTCCTGCACATTGGCGCCAAGACTCTGCGCGATCTGCGCCTGATTCTTGGGCACCAGACCGCGCCAGCCAAGCACATGGCCACGCTTGGGCTGGAACAGCATCTTGATGGCCAGAAAATTGGTGAAATAGCCCACCATGCCGGCGACCACAATCACGAACAAGGGCTTGATCCACGGATAGCTGTGCCCGATCCAATGATCGAGCCCGCCAAGAATCAGGGCCAGACCCAGCAAGGTATAGCGAAAGTAGCGATCCAGAGTGCCGACGTCGATACGCAAATCTGTCTCCTGCTCCTGCGTGAAAAAGTAAGCAAGCGCCAACCCATAACGCTTGCTAAACGAGGATACAGGGTGGTTCGCGGGTTCGTCCTGAACGAGGGCGGACCGCGAACGAATGAATTGTCGTCACATTTAAAGATGTGACATCAGCTGCGCCAGGGATGCCGTGAAGACAGACGCGCAAGGTTTGATCAAACTGCGCAAAATCGAGATACCAGGGCGCATAAGAAAGGCTGCGCACGCGAAGCATGCGCAGCCTCTGATTGCAGCTTGGCTCAGGCGGCTTGTTTGGAAGCAGATGCGCCCGACAAAAAGGCTTCCCACGCCGCCTGCACTTCCTTCCAGCCGACAGCCACGATGGGATTGCCTTCTGGCGTGATGAAAATCAAGGGACCGAGAAAGGTCATGTAGAACTCACTGTCCACCGGAAAGCAGGTTTCATCGTGACGCGCGCTCGCGGACTCGTAACCATACCCGGGAGCAACCGCGGTATCGCCACCCGCGTCCTTGCCGCCACGGACATCCATACGTCCTTTGGTCAGAAGATATTCACCCGGCCCCTGATGCACATGCGCATTGAAAGAGGAGCCCTTGGGGCAATCAAAGACCGCCGTCCACGATCCCATCTCTGGCGAAACATGCAGCAGCTTCCACCGGATGCCGCCCTCAGAAAGGGTTTCTGGAAATGGCGCCCACTCGAGCTGGTCTACCTGCACATACTCTTCTGCAATCTGGCTCTTCATCATTTCTCCTCCTGCTGATCCGCTGTTCTAAGGCCGACATTGGCACTCCGCGGATACCACATTCGATTATTGATGAGGGCTGCCCCCTTGACCATGCGGGCATGCCCCACCCTGCAGCGCAGCCCTTTAGCCCTACAGCGCCACCCTTCGATAGTCGTTGAGCAGACTGGCCAATCTGGCGTTGAAGCGTCCGGCCGCCGCACCGTCCACCACACGATGATCCCAGCTCAGAGACAACGGAAGTATCAGGCGTGGTTGCGCATGACCGTCCATCCATTCCACGCGTTGACGCGCCTTGCCCACCCCCAGAATGGCGACCTCCGGTGCATTGATGATCGGGGTGAAATAAGCACCGCCAATACCGCCGAGTGACGACACCGAGAAGCTACCTCCCGACATTTCGGCCGGACTCAGCTTTCCTTCACGAGCTCTCGCCGCAAGCGCGGCAGTCTCCTTCGCGATCTCGGCGAGCCCCTTCTGATCTGCATTGCGGATCACCGGCACCAGAAGCCCGTTGGGCGTATCGGCGGCGAAACCGATATGAAAGTAGCGTTTGAGAATGATCTGCTCGCCATCCAGACTGGCGTTGAAATCTGGAAACGCCTTCAACGTCGCAACACAGGCCTTGATGATGAAAGCCAGCAAGGTAAATTTCTGGCCCGTTTGCGCATGCTCTTTGTTCAGCTGCACGCGGAACGCTTCCAGCTCCGTGATGTCCGCATCTTCGTGATTGGTCACATGCGGAATACTGATCCAGTTTCGATGCAGAGCGGCTCCGCTGATCTTGCGCACCCGGGGCAGATCCTTGCGCTCGATCTCACCGAACTTCGAGAAATCCGGCTTCGGCCATTCTGGCAGACCACCCCACGCCGGCTGCGCCGAATGTGCCGGCACAGCAGACGACGCGGTTGCGCGCGCCAGCTCCCGAACCTTGGCGCGAACATCGTCGGCAACGATGCGTCCTCTGGCCCCGGTACCGCGAATCTGCTCCAGCGAAATACCCAATTCGCGAGCAAATTTTCGAACGCTCGGAGAGGCATGCGGGGTCATCGAACCTGCATCTGCAAACGGCGCTGCCGGATGCCGCGTCGCCGCCGAATCAATCTCGGCTGAGGCTTTATCCGTCTCGCCCTCGTCGTCAGGTGAAGCCTCCTCCGGCTCAACCGGCGCTTCCACAGGCTCATTGGATTCATTGCCGCCCGGCGCGTGCTCCTGCTCGGGTTCAATGGATGCGATCACGGAACCGGCGTTGACCTTATTTCCCACTTTTACTTTCAGGGCCCGAACAATCCCCGCCCGCTCGGCAGGAATTTCCATGGTGGATTTATCCGTTTCCAGAACAATGAGAATCTGGCCTTGAGTGATGCAATCACCCTCGGCCACCAGAAGCTCGATAACCGAAACATCCGCGGCATCTCCAATGTCTGGCACCTTGAGTTCCATGATGGGCGTACTCATGGCTAGGCCATCCATGGCGCAATGGCATCGGCCGCAATCTCGTAGCGGTCAATGGCCTGCTGGCAAAGTGAACGTTCGATCTTGCCCTGTCGCGCAAGCGCCGTCAGCGCGGCCAGCACAATATGGAATCGATCGATCTCGAAGAAGCTGCGCAGGGCCGAGCGCGTGTCACTGCGTCCAAATCCATCGGTACCGAGCACGGTGTAATCTGCAGGCACATGCGCGGCAATCAGTTGGGGAACGGCACGCAGATAGTCGCTTGCTGCAATGATCGGCGGGCCTTCTGGCAGGCAGTGTGCGACATGACTCTGCCGCGCATCCTGGCCAGGATGCAGGCGATTCCAGCGCTCCACTTCATTTGCGTCGCGAGCAAGTTCGGTGAAGCTGGTGGCGCTCCAAATTTCGGACGCGACATTCCAATCTGATGCGAGCAATTCGGAAGCGGCAATGACCTCCATCAGGATGGTGCCTGATCCAATCAGCCGCACCGTAGCTGCATCGTTCTGGTCCGCAGATCGAGTGGAATAACGATAAAGCCCTTTGACGATGTCCTCGCTCACACCCTCCGGCAATGAGGGCTGTGCGTAGTTTTCGTTCATCAGGGTGACGTAGTAGAAAACGTCTTCCTGCTTTTCCAGCATGGCGCGCATGCCGTGATCCAGAATCACTGCAAACTCGCCGGCAAACGCCGGGTCATAGGCACGGCAGTTGGGAATGGTCGCAGCGATGAGGTGGCTATGACCGTCCTGATGCTGCAGACCTTCTCCGCCGAGTGTTGTGCGGCCGGCCGTTGCGCCCAGCAGAAAGCCACGCGCGCGTTGGTCGGCTGCGGCCCAGATCAGATCCCCGATGCGCTGGAAGCCGAACATTGAGTAGTAGATGTAGAACGGCAGCATGGCCAGGCCGTGCGCCGAGTAACTGGTGGCTGCGGCGACCCATGAACTCACCGCACCGGCCTCAGAAATGCCTTCCTCCAAGATCTGGCCGTCAAGCGCCTCGCGATAACTCAGGATGGAGCCGATATCTTCGGGCTCATAGGTCTGGCCTTTGCTGGAGTAGATGCCGATCTGTTTGAACAGATTGGCCATCCCGAAGGTGCGCGCCTCGTCGGCAACGATCGGCACGATGCGTGGCCCCAGCGCCTTGTCGCGCAGCAGGCCGCCGAGCATGCGCACGAAAGCCATGGTGGTCGACATCTCCTTGCCATCGGCCTCAGTCGCGAAACGCGCGTACGCGCTTATCTCCGGAACGGACAGCACTGCCGCACTGGGATTACGCTTGGGCATATAGCCGCCGAGCGTCTTTCTGCGTTCATGCAGGTAGCGCATTTCGGCACTGTTTTCTTCAGGCTTGAAGAAACTCAGAGAGGCTGCCTGCTCATCGCTGAGCGGCAAATTGAAGCGATTACGAAACGCCAGCAGGGCATCACGATCCAGTTTTTTCTGCTGGTGCGTGGTCATCTTGCCTTGCCCGGCCTCGCCCATGCCGAAGCCCTTCTTGGTTTGCGCGAGAATCACCGTGGGCTTGCCCTTGCACTGCAGGGCCGCTGCGTAGGCCGCATGAATTTTCACCAGGTCATGGCCACCGCGCTTGAGTCGATCAATCTGCTCATCGGTCAGGCCCTGGGCCAATGCTGCGAGTTCCGGGTTCTGCCCAAAGAAATGATCCCGGTTGTAGCGGCCATCCTTGGCTGCAAACGTCTGGAACTGGCCGTCAACCGTTTGTGAAAAGGCCTTGGCCAGCGCACCCTCAGCATCACGCGCGAACAGACCATCCCAGTCAGAACCCCAGACCAGCTTGATCACGTTCCAGCCTGCACCGCTGAACAGGGCTTCGAGCTCGTCAATGATGCGTCCGTTACCGCGGACCGGCCCGTCGAGCCGCTGCAGATTGCAGTTGACCACCCACACCAGATTGTCGAGCCCTTCGCGCGCCGCAAGGGTCAGCGCAGACATGCTCTCTGGCTCGTCCATCTCACCGTCACCGAACACACCCCAGACTCGGCGTTCATCTGTGCTCTGCAATTGACGGTGCTGCAGATAGCGCATGAATCGCGCCTGATAGATCGAACTGATGGGGCCAATGCCCATGGACCCGGTGGGAAATTGCCAGAAGTCCGGCATCAGCCAAGGGTGCGGATAACTCGACAGTCCTCGCCCACCTTTTCGGGACGCCGTGATCTCCTGCCGATAATGGGCAAGTTCTTCCTCACTCAGACGACCTTCCAGAAAGGCGCGTGCATAGACCCCGGGCGCCGAATGGGGCTGATAGAAAACAACATCGCCGCCAAAATCATCCGTGCGCGCGCGAAAGAAATGATTGAAACCAACTTCAAACAGATCAGCGGCGCTCGCATAGCTGGCGATATGACCGCCCAACTCGCCATATGCCGCATTTGCCCTGGCCACCATGGCCAGCGCATTCCACCGCATGATGGATGCAAGCCGCTCCTCTATAGCCAGGTCGCCGGGAAACGGCGGTTGTTGCTCCACCGGAACCGAGTTCACGTAAGGCGTGCCGTGTTCAGGCTGCCAGCCAATCCTGGGGTTCCGCGCGATCCGCGAGAGCATGTGCAGAATCTCCTGAACTCGCTCCGGACCGGACTCGACGAGCATGGAATTCAGGGCATCGCGCCATTCCTGATTCTCGATGGCGGCGTCGGTGTCGATCGGGGATGGGGACATGTTCACGGCGTGGGCAGGCTCAGTTGGAGTTGAGAATGCTACGCCGCTCACCGGAGCATTTGACGCCAAATTATCCGACCATGGGGCCTTATATCGGAATATACTGCGGCATATCATTTTATTTAAAGCACAATGAACCTCGACACCACTGATCTGCGAATTCTGGCCGAACTGCAGGCTGATGCCAGCCTGTCCAATGTGGAATTGGCGCGGCGGGTGCACCTTTCGCCTTCGCCCTGCCTGGCCCGCGTGAAGTCGCTGGAAGGGCGCGGACTGATCCGTCAGTACGTTGCCCTGCTCGACCCGGCCCAACTGGGCCTGCAACTCAATGTTTTCATCTTCATCAGCCTGAAGGACCAGAGCCGCCCTTCTCTGCAGGCATTTGAATCGCGTGTGTGTGAGCACGAAGAAGTCATGGAGTGCTACCTGATGACAGGCGATGCTGATTATCTGATCCGGGTCGCGGTACCTGATATCGAGGCCCTGGAGCGATTCATTATCGAACAGCTCTCGCCGCTGCCCGAGGTGGAGAAAATTCGATCCAGCTTCGCCTTGAAGCAGGTGCGCTACAAGACGGCCCTGCCACTCGGCTCCTGAAATACGGCCACCGCTACTGCGGAGCAGGGCCGGGCTCTGCGCGACGCATTTTCTGCCAGCTATGCCACTGCCAGGACAGCAGCACGGGCGTTGAATAAAGCAGCTCCCTGGCTCGCTTGGCGAGCGACAGCGCCAGCGTCGATTCCGGCGGCAATCCGACCAGGCTGCCGACCATGACCAAGCCTGCTTCCTGCACGCCGATACCCGCCGGCACCACCACCAGAATCTGCCGAACCATAAGCACGACCGCTTCCAGCACCAGAGCCGTTGCGAAATGCTCTTCAAAGCCGAAGAGGTGCAAAACCCACCAGGTTTCAAGGACCGCCAGCAAGTACCCCGTCAGCTGCCACATCATGGCCTTGAGCAAGCGAGCAGGCTCGCTGAATTGCTGCTGCACCGCACGGTCCAGAGCAGCGCCATTGACGCGTGCCGCCATCTTTGCGCCTACCCCCCTGGTGAGCAGATTCTGGAGGCCTGCAAATAATGGCTTCCTGCGCAGCAGATGCAGGCAAACCCAGGGAACCGGCAATGCCAGGATCAGACCGCTTGCCAGCACCACCAGCTGATCCAGGGCGCCATGCAAACTCAGCAGCACCATCAACCCGATGCAGACAAAAACATACTGATTGCACAAGGTCACGAAGGCTTCTGTAATTACACTCGCGGTGACAGCTGTTGCCTGCCCGGTGCGCGCTGCAACCAGGCGAATACCGGCCACGTCTCCCGCCAGGCTGGTGACCGGCAACATCCCGAACGCCTCTCTGACAGCACAGACCCAGAACAGAAATCTGCCACTGAGCTTCCGCGACTGAGGCAAGACCGACAGCAGGACACGCCAGGACGCTGTGTCACAAGCCATCGGCAATGCGTGCAGGGGCAGCATAAGCAAGAGTCCCCATCCCGCCAAACGCAAGGTCTCAAGCAGCTTGGGCCAGTCACTGCGAATCACCAGTACTGTCATGAGCAGCAGACCGGCCAGACCCAGTATCAGAATGATGCGTTTCACATCTCTTCTCGTACCGGATATATATCTGAGTAGCCGCCCAGCTGAATCTCTGCAACCTGCAATGCCTTGCGTACAGATGGCGCGCACAGCGCCGACAGTTCACTGGCGTGGGCATAGTCCGCCATGCTTTCGCGGATCTGTGATCCGGAGATGGTTGCCGGGTGCAGATAAATTTCAGTAACGCCAGCCTTGAGCGTCGTCAATGCGTTCAGCACTTGATTTTCATCCATCTTGCCGCTGTGCGTCAGACCCGCCAGATGATCATTGAATGCCATGCCTGCCCGCCGCAACCGATGACGCAGCAGACCTGTCCAGAAACGGATCAGCACTGAAGCATCCTCTGCAGCGGGAACACGAACAGCATGCAAACCGAATTCGGCGCCAATGCCCAGCATCAGACTCAGAATGGTCGGATGAAGGTGGAAGTGCTTGTGCGCATTGGCGTGGTCCAGATGCAGGCCGCTTGCTTCAAAGGCCTCAAACTGAGCGCGAATCTCGGCTGCGAGCTGTTTGCGAACCGACGGCATGTAGCAAAACCGGAAGCCGTCCCGAACCATAGCGTCGGCCGGGAAATTGCCTGAGGCATCTACCAGATCGGGAATGACGCTGTGTGGCAGAACGCTGTACCCGTCTGCCAGCACCAGGTGCAACCCGACACGCAGTTCTGGATTTCGCCGCGCGACCTGCACCGCGTGGTCAAAATGTGGTGCACCCACCATCAGACTGGCAGCACTCAGGATCCCCTGCCGATGCGCAATCTCTACCGCGTCATTGATTGCCGGATGAAGGCCAAAGTCGTCTGCCGTCACGATCAGGCCCATGGCCTGTTTCATCCGCCTGCGCCGCCCGTATGGCTGATGCGCCTAACGCTCGTGCGCACGCAGAAACTGCATGAACTCGACGCCTTCGCGTAATCGTCGTTTCGTCATTTCCCAGCTGCCCAGCATCTCCCTGACGATCTCCCAGATCTTGCTCGGCCGGAAGTAAAAGCGCCGATAGAATTTTTCCATGTTGTGAAAAATTTCTTCCTTGGGCAAATCGGGATAGCTCAGCGCCGCGAGTTGCACTCCGTCTGTATCGACAAGCGCATCTGCATCGGCGCTATTCAGCCAGCCATTGTCCATGGCCTGCTGGTACAGGCGGGTACCCGGATAAGGCGCGGCCAGCGAAACCTGAATGGTGTGGGGATTGATGGACTTGGCGAACTCAATGGTTTTCTCGATGGTCTGCCGCGTCTCGCCGGGCAGTCCGAGAATGAAAGTCCCGTGAATAACGATGCCCAGTTTTCGACAATCCTGCGTAAAACGGCTTGCGATATCGACGCGCAGGCCCTTCTTGATGTTGTGAAGAATCTGGTCGTCGCCGGATTCATAGCCCACCAGCAGAAGGCGCAGTCCGTTTTCCTTCATCACCTTGAGCGTCTTGTAGGGCACATTGGCCTTGGCATTACAGCTCCAGGTCACACCCAATTCACCCATGCCCCGGGCGATGGCCTCTACCCTTTCCAGACCGTCGGTAAAGGTGTCGTCATCAAACATGATTTCCCGCACTTCAGGCATGTTGTCCCGAATCCAGCGGACTTCTTCAATCACGTTTTCAGGCGAGCGGACGCGATAGCGATGGCCACCCACGGTCTGTGGCCACAGGCAGAACGTGCATTTAGAGCGGCATCCTCGCCCGGTGTAGAGACTCACATAAGGGTGCTTGAGATACCCGATGAAGTAATTCTTGATCTTCAGATCGCGCTGGTAGACCGGCGCCACGAACGGCAGCGCGTCCATGTCATCAATCATCGCCCGTGGCCGATTGTGCGTGATGCCACCTTCGCTATTGCGGATACTGATGCCGTCAACACACGCCAGATCAGCGCCTTCGGCAATTTCCTTGCAGGTGTAATCAAACTCTTCGCGCGCAACGAAATCTACCGATGGCGCGGATAACAGCGATAGCTCGGGATCAACCATGGTCTTTGCGCCGACCATGCCAATGCAGATGCTGGCATCACGTGCCTTGAGCAGATCACAGAACCGGCTGTCTGTTGCGTAAGACGGCGTGCTCGTATGAATGATGACCAGCTCGTACTGTTGTGCGATTTCCAGCGCGTCAGTGACGCTCATCTCTTCAGCCGGGGCATCCAGAACCCGGCTTCCCTCAACCATGGCCGCGGGCTGGGCGAGCCATGTGGGGTACCAGAATGACTTTACTTCGCGCCGAGCCTGGTATCGCGAGCCTGCGCCGCCGTCAAAACCGTCAAAGGAAGGGGCTTGCAGAAAAAGGGTTCGTCGCGGCTTGCTCATGGCGTGGGCAAGCTGAGCTTGTCCGACCCGCCTCCCTCAATCTGCAGCTTCTGGCCACGCCAGATCACCGAGCCACCCAACAAGGCCACGCACCATTCCGCAAGCAGCAGACTGTCACGCAGCGGTATCAGCGCAACATCGAGCGGGCGAAAGGAATTCTGGCGCAGGTGCAAGACCAGTCGCATGAACAAGGCGGTTGCGGCAATAACATGGCACATCAGGCTCGGAGTCATGAACAACAGGAGCAGCGCCAATGGCGTCGTCATGGTGACAAACATGAAAGAAAAACAGATGGGCGTCAGGGAGCGCGTCGTACGCATCCAGCGCACTTCCTGATGCCACATTTCGACGAAGCTGCCCAGATGCACATCGGTAGTGACGCTTTGCTCACACACGACCGTGGTGAGCCCTGCGGAGCGGCACAGCTTGCCAATCCAGAAATCATCGGCCAATTGATCCTTGACAGCCGCAAAGCCGCCAAGCCGGTCCAGCACTTCGGCGCGGATGGCGATACTCGCACCCGCACAGTATTCCTGCAGTCCCAGTGCCAGTGACAAACGGACGGAGGGCGCAAACCAGTCGTTGACGAACAGGCGACCCAGCCGTGACCAAAGGCCCTTGTTGGCCTTGGCGTGATACAGACAGGTAACGACGCCGGTGTCGGCATGCTGCAGAGGCGCCGTCACATTGGCGAGATAGTCGGGGGTGACTTCAATGTCACTGTCTGAGATCACCAGATAAGGGTGACGCGCGCGTTGCCTCAGATTGATCAGGTTATTGACCTTGGGATTGATGCCGTAATGACGCACATCCACCACTATTTGAATATCCAGCAGCGGGAATTCATCACGCAAGCGCTCCGCGACCTTCACCGCTGGATCATCCGGATGCTGCACGCCGAACAGAATCTGATAATCCGGGTAGCGCTGCGTGCAAAAACTGCGCAGGTTCCGATACAGATTGGGCTCTGCCCCGTGCAGGGGCTTGAGCAGTGATATTGGCGGACTTGCATCATTAAGGCGGGTGACCGCCCGTGGCCGGCGCAGCGCCGTACTCAAGGTGGCGGCCAGCACGTAAACAAACGTTGCAACAGCAAGACCGGCGACCAGCGTCATCGGAACTTCCATATCAATGCTGATCGCGCGCAATCACCAGCTAGGAAACCTGTTTCGCCAGTTTCGCCTTCCATTTGCGCGAAGCATTGGCGCGGTGCGGTGGCGACGATGCCCTGCGCACCTTGGTCATCTGATGAAAGTGTCGTCATGTACTGTACTGATTTTTTTGGTTTTAGATGTGATCAGGCATCCTGAAGACGCGCTCTGGGACTTCCAGTTTGACCCTGACTCATTTCACACAGTATTTCGGGAACTACTGACCAAACATACCTTGTACCCGACGAGCGTGTGCGCCAGATCACAGTGGGTACGGGCAGCTCGCTCTGTCAGCGAGTCTCCCGCAAGGTCCGTGCCTGTCGCTTGCACATAAAAAAGGCGGAGAGGAATTCTCCGCCTTTTATATTGCCGCTTCAGGTCAGGCCTCAGAAAACGGACTCGTCCAGGGCCATCAATGTGTCACCACCCGCCCGCACCTGCGCCAACAAGGCGGCGGTCTCTGGATAGAGCTTGGCGAAGTAGAACCGCGCCGTATCGAGCTTGGCCTTGTAGAAGCCGTCGGATGCGGTTGCCGCATCCTGACTTTTCTTCAAAGCAACACCCGCGGCATAGGCCCAGGAGAAAGAAAACACCATGTGACCGACCAGCCGCAGATAGGGCACGGCAGCGGCGCCCACTTCATCCGGGTTCTTCATCGCCTTCTGGCCCACTTCCATGGTCACCTTCTGTACCTCTGCCGCCAGCGCTGCCAGAGGGTCAGTGAATTCCTTCATCGCGGGATTCTCGGCGTGCAACTGCACCAGATCAGAAATGATCTTGCCGAACTTCATGAGCTTGGCACCCATGTCACCCAGAACCTTGCGCCCCAGCAGATCCAGCGCCTGAATGGTGTTGGTTCCTTCGTAGATCATGTTGATGCGGGCATCGCGCACATGCTGCTCGAGACCCCATTCCGTGATGTATCCATGACCGCCCAGAACCTGCATGGCCAGTGTGGTGGATTCGTAGCCGTTATCGGTGATAAAGCCTTTCACCACTGGCGTCAGCAGAGCGACCAGGTCTGCATTTTCCTTGCGTACTTTCTCGTCCGGATGCTTGTGCTCGCGATCAATTGCCAGGCCCGCCCAGTAGGTGAAGGTGCGCGCAGCTTCCACATAGGCCTTCTGCGTCAGCAGCATCCGGCGCACATCTGGATGCACGATGATGGGATCGGCGACCTTGTCCTTTGCCTTCGCACCTGAGAGCGAGCGCGCCTGCAGACGCTCCTTGGCGTAGGCCAGCGAGTTCTGGTATGCCACCTCAGCCAGCCCCAGGGACTGCATGCCGACACCCAGCCTTGCGCTGTTCATCATCACGAACATGGCATTCAGGCCCTTGTTGGGCGCACCGACCAGCCAGCCCGTTGCACCATCGAAGTTCATCACACAGGTGGCATTGCCATGGATGCCCATCTTGTGTTCGATAGACCCACACTTGAACGCATTGCGTTCACCGCACGCGCCATTCGCGTCGGGAATGAACTTGGGCACGATAAACAGCGATATGCCTTTGGTGCCGGCTGGCGCATCAGGCAAGCGCGCCAGCACCAGGTGCACGATGTTCTCAGCCATGTCGTGCTCACCCGCAGAAATGAAGATCTTGGTGCCGGTAACCGAGTAAGAACCATCTGCATTGGGTTCGGCCTTGGTCTTGAGAATGCCAAGGTCGGTGCCCGCGTGGGATTCGGTCAGGCACATGGTGCCCGTCCATTCACCCGAAACCAGCTTGGGCAGGTAGACCTGTTTCTGCTCAGGCGTACCAAAAGCCTGCAGGGCGTTATAAGCGCCGTGGCTCAGGCCGGGATACATGGTCCACGCCTGGTTCGCGGAGTTCATCATTTCCATGAACGCACTGTGGATGACGTGCGGAAGACCCTGGCCACCAAATTCCGGGTCCATGCCGAGAGCGCCCCAGCCGGCTTCAACAAACTGCTCGTAGGCTTCGCGGAATCCGGTGGGCGTGGTGACGACGCCGTCACCCTGATACGTGCACCCTTCTCGATCACCCACCTGATTGAGAGGAAAAATGACTTCCGCGCAGAATTTTCCGCCTTCTTCCAGAATGGAATCGATGGTGTCGCGGTCTACGTCCTCGTATGCGGGAATGTTCTTGAGCGCACCTTGAACATCCAGCAACTCATGAAGGACAAACTGCATGTCTCGCAAAGGGGGGGTGTAAGTTGGCATCGATTAGAACTCCGGTATGTACGCAACAATTATGACCGTACTCTAGCGTACGCTGCACTCTTGACCTTGGCCGCAGCGCCGATTCCATCCCGTTTCGCTGGTCAGCCCAGCCGTCCCGACCGCGTCGTGGGTCGCATCAGTGAATCGTAGAATTCGCTCCAGCGCGTCTACGAGCCGGGTCAATTTCGTAATGATGACTGACATGCATTGCAAAACCATGCCAATCAAACAGCAAACACCTCTGCGAACATTCTTTGCGGCACTCATCACTGCTGCGCTGATGGTGTCGCAGACCGCGCAGGCCACCGTCGAGATTACTGGCCCTGCCCATTTCGGCGAGCCGCCTGCGCGGCCGCAGATGCTGGCCGATCCGCATCGGCCATCCGGTTCGCCAACATCCGCCGCCATCGAACGGATTACGCAAGAAGATGGCCCGGGTGCCGGCCTGCAACTTGCCCAGAATGCGCTCTCTGGAAGCCAGCGCGCTTACGGCGAAAAAGACGCGCGCACCATCATTCCGCGCCTGAACGTGGCAAACGCAATACAGCGCACCGGTCGCGACGCAGAATCGCTGATCGAGTATCGGAAGATCATTCAGATGATCGAAGCCGCCGGGGGGCCGCGTGATGCCCGACTCGTCGACGCCTGGAACGGCGTCGCATTTGCCCATCTCAATGCCGGGCAATTTTCGGGCGCGCAACTCGCCTACGAAGCGAGCCTGCAGCTGGGCAGGGTCAATCTTGGACTCAACAACCTTGCGCAGCTCGAAAAACTCCATGCCCTGGCTATCGCACAGCAGGCCAGCGGCGCTGGCGATGACGCGCATGACACGCAAGTCAGGAGGCTGAAAGCGGGGGAACAAATCTTCGGCATGGATTCGCCCGGAACCGCAAACCTCTATGTTTCGGTCGGCCGATGGTTTCGCATCAATGGTCGAGTTTCCAACGCCATTGCCCTGCACTCACTCGCGGTAGGCATTCTGGACAAGGACTCCGAGCACGAGCCTGAACTGACTGAGGCACTGATCGAGGTAGCCATCAGCGCCAGCAAGCGACCCTTGGAGTTTGACCAGACGCCCTTGCCCAGAAACGCACGCCCCCGAAGCGCACTTGAACGCGCCGAGGCTCTGGTCACAAAAGACAGTTCACTGGCCGCAGAAACACGCGCGGCAAAGCTCATTCGCATTGCAGACGTCCACATCTCTCAGAATCGAGCTTCCAGCGCCGTACCCATCTATCAGCAAGCCGCGAGCTTGCTTGCGTCCGTGGGCCAGGCTGCGCCCTACTCAGCTCCGGTCTTCATTGAGTTCGCACCGCCATTCGCTGAAGCGGTTCCGGGCAAAGGGGGCGACGTGGTTGCTGAGTTCACTGTCAGCGAGAAAGGGGCCGTTGAGCAAATGCAAATTCTGGAGCATCTTTCCATCCCCGTGGCCAACGCCACCATCCAGAATCTCAGGCGATCACTTAGGTCTGCCATTCTTCGCCCGCGCATCGTCAACGGTGTGCCCGTAGAAACGCGAAATGTTCGCTTCCGATTAGCGGTCCGGGGCGGTTCAGCTTGATATGACACTGTTCCGAAACTCCACGCGCGACATTCAGTCTTATCCACTGGCAAAGACTGAAGCCCTCATACCCGGAGCCGGGAAATACATGAAATCGATTGTCTGCAAATGGGTATCCCTGAGCATCGCCGCCATCGCGCTCACCGCCTGCGCGACGCCGTCATCTGGCCCATCCAATCCTGCACCTTCGCCTCCACCCGCGGGCAGCCCTGCCCCACCGACACCGCCATCAACGCCATCGACCCAACCGTCGGGCAAATCATCTCAATCCGATCCCTCGGGCGAGACTCAAGGTGAAGAGACTGCAAGCACAGAATCTGACGGCCAAAAATCCTCCGAGGCATCGGCTGGCAAGGAAGCCGCACAGGACGCCAAGACCGCAGACACAGCCGGAGATTCTTCTGCAGCACCAGAAGGCGCAGAGCAAGTGGGTAATGGCGCGATGACACAAGAGGAACTCGAAGAGGCCTGGGACCAGGAGTTCGACGTCGCACTCGGTGACTTTGACAAGCGACTCGCTAAAGAGCGCATCGAAATTGAAGAACAGCAGATCGAAGGCTCGGATACCGGCGGTGCGGGAGATGGCGATGGCTTCGGCGGCGGCAGCGGCATGGCCGGCGAGGTACCTCCGGAAATTGAAGGCGAACAGAGCGTCTCTTCAATCGACGGCCAAGGCGGTCGCGGCGCGCCCAACACCGTGGCACGCAAGTTTCCAGCCCCGGATGATGTCCCCAGTGGCAAGAACGACGATGTCGTTGCGCGTCAGCTGCGTGAGGCGGCTGAAACGGAACCGGATCCCGAACTCAGAGCCAAGCTCTGGGACGAGTACCGCAAGTACAAATCAAAGGGCTCCTGAATATGTCGATCATACCTAGAGGTTTGCACCTGCTTGCCCTGATACCTGCCCTGCTGCTCGCCAGCGCCTGCGTATCCAAACAGGTCAAACGCGTCAACGAGGTCCAGGCTCAACAGGCGAAGACCGAACTGCCAACAGAGCAGGTGCTCAGCGTCGTTGTCACTCAGTTCGACCCGGGCATTCCCGAAACCATCAAGGAACAACAGAAAGAACGAATCTATCCGGAAGTGCGCAAGGCCGAGGCCAATTTCATTCCGCAAGTCCTGCGCAGCACGCTGGACAACACCGGTTACTGGGGCACGGTACGTGTTCTGCCCAAGGCCACCGCTTCCACGATGATCGAAGTCGGCGGAAAAATACTTCATTCGGATGGCGAAACCCTGCGTGTGCGCGTCTATGCCACGGATGCAACGGGTCGCAAATGGCTCGATAAGGAATATGAAGAAGTGGCGGCGGAACTTTCCTACACGGAGAAGACCATCAGCGCGCTCGATCCTTTCCAGGATCTGTACAACAACATTGCCAACGATCTGCTTGCACAACGCAACAAGCTCACCGCCGAACAGATGCTGGAACTCAAACGAGTGAGCAAGCTCAAATTTGCAGCAGACCTGGCGCCGGCCCGGTTTGAAGGCTATCTACAAAGCGATTCATCAGGGCGTCTGTCAATCAAGCGGCTGCCACCGGAATCCGACCCCATCGTCCAGCGCATTGAAGACGTCCGCCTGCGCGACGATTTGCTCGTAGACACCCTGGATGCGCATTACTCAGCGTTCCAGCAGAACATGCGGCCGGCCTATCAGGAATGGCGGCGCGCCAACTACAGCGAAGTCATTGCTCTGCGCGAACTCGAACAACAGGCTTTGGGCCGCAAAATTGCCGGAGCGGCAGCTGTGGTGGGCGGCGTTTATGCCGTCGCAACAGCGGAAAGCGCGGGCACTGCAGCAGCGGGATCGGTTGGGATCATCGGAGGCGTGGGGCTGATTACCAGCGGCCTGCACAAGGGCAAGGAAGCGGAACTGCACGCCGAGTCACTTCGAGAGCTGAACAGTTCTATCAGCGACGATGTTGCACCGCGCGTCGTCAAGCTCGACGAAAAGACCATCACCCTTTCCGGCTCAGCCGAGGAGCAGTACGCCCAGTGGCGACAACTGCTTCAGCAGCGTTACGCCGCAGAAACCGGCGCCACTCCCTGATGAGCATGACGATCCATGTCCGAGGCTGAGTCGCAGCCCGAATTTGAACGCATCCGCCCTCAGACGCCTTCGTCACGGCAAGATGGCGAAGCCGGCACGTCATCGCAGCCGGCACACGCTGACGGCATCAGCGCAGGCAAGCTGCTCGGTGGAGTGGCGCTGTTGTTGCTGCTTGGCGCCAGCGCAATTATCGGACTGCCCAAGCTGCTCAACAGCACGCCCGCTTCTGCCCCACCCTCCACAGCGCCTGACAAGATTGAGACCGCCCTCGCAGACGCTGCGCCAACGGAGACCCAAACAAAACCTCCAGTTTGGGAGAACCCCGAACTGCTTCGTGCACGCGCCGCCGCCCAGGAACTGAAGCAGGCGTTTGAGACACTGGAAAAGAAACTCCGGGCGCACGGCGTTGAGCACTGGGGAGCGCGTGAATTGAGCGCGGCTCGACAAACCGCATTCACTGGGCAAGATTATTTTGACGCACAAAATTTTCCCGCCTCTCGCGACAGCTACGCGCAGGCTGTAGAACAAGGCAGGCTGCTGCTTGATCAGGTTGATGTCCGGCTCAAGGCCGCCGTCGAAAACGCGCAGGCAGCTCTGGGCAACGGCAACAAACAGGCCGCCATCGAGTCATTCGAACGCGCACTGGCGATCGACCCCGACAACACCGCGGCGAAGCGCGGTCTTGAGCGCGCAAACAAGCTGGAACAGGTGTTGGCAAAACTGGCGACTGCCCGGCGTCTGGAACAGATTGGCGATCAGAACGGAGCACTCTCGGCCTATCGTGCGGCGCTGGAATTAGACGCGGATTCACACGAGGCTCGTGAGAGCATCAAACGCATCGAATCATCGCGCCGCGAAGGCGAGTTTCAGCAGCTCATGGGCCAGGCGCTTTCCGCGCTGGATCAGGGCAACCTGGATGCCGCCGCAAGCTATTTGGGCCAGGCAAGCAAAATCAAACCTTCAGACCATGGTCTGAGCCAGGCCCGCTCACGACTGGCAAGCGCGCGCGCTGAACGCAAGCTCGCCGCACTGCAGGATGAAGCCAACGCGCAGATCGCGTCTGAAAACTGGGCTGGCGCCTTGGCCACACTCGAATCTGCCCTGAAAGTCGACCCGACTATCGCCTTTGCGCGCCAGCATCTTTCTCAGGTTCGCCAAAGAGCAGAACTGGCAACGCAACTGCAAACAATGCTGAATCAGCCAACACGCCTGCAGTCATCGGCGGTGCGCGCACAGGCTGCAAAACTGCTGGCCCAAGCCAGAGCGGTCCCGGATGCAGGCCCCCTGCTCACTCAGCAAATCTCAGCACTCGGTTCGGCCATCACCGCCGCGACTCGCCCAATTTCCGTGCGCCTGCAATCTGACAATCAAACCCTGGTGACGATCTACAAGGTTGGCAAGCAAGGCGCCTTTGCAGATCGCAGTATCGAGTTAGTCCCTGGCAAATACGTCGCTGTAGGAGAGCGGACAGGTTACCGTGACGTGCGTGTCGAGTTTGTTGTCAGCGCCGATACGCCACCCATAGATATTCGTTGCACGGAGCCCTTGTGAGCGGCCAGACAGATCCAGACCCGATCCGCATCGCGCCGGTGGCCTATTCCCCGCCCTCCGGACAAGCGCGTAGCAGCGCACGCAAGATTTCTCCGATGTACGGCGTGTACGCATTACTGGGCCTGCTCCTGCTGGTGGCGATTGGCCTGTTCGTAATTTCCAAAGCCGTACGGCTGGATATCGTCCCCTCACCAGATTCGGTCAAACTCAGCGGCGGTTTCGGCATCGCGGTGGGTGATGGCCACTTGCTGCTGCCAGGGCAATATCAACTCAAGGCGAGCAAACAGGGGTATCAGGATCTGTCCGAAACCTTTGAAGTGGGGCAAGACAAAGAACAGCGCTTCCGCTACGAGCTCACTCGCCTGCCTGGAAAGCTCACTGTCATCAGCGAACCGGCCGGCGCGGATCTGTTCGTGGACGACAACGGCCGCGGAACTACACCCTTGATTGACCTTGAACTGGCGCCCGGAAAGCATCAGCTTCTGCTCAGAGCGCCTCGCTTTCAGGCCTATGAGGCAGAGATCGAAATTGAAGGCGGCGGCATTGTTCAAACCTTCAAGGCCACTTTGAAACCCGGCTGGGCACCGGTATCGATTTCATCCAGGCCGGCTGGCGCGGATATCCTGATCGACGGCGAAGTTGCGGGGAAAACGCCCGGAACATTAGAGGTCGGCGGCGGCGCACACGAGGTCCAACTGCAGCTGGAGGGTTATCGCAGTTGGCGCGACAACATCACGGTGCGCCCGGGCGAAGCGCTCAAGCTTCCGACGGTCCAACTGGCCAAAGCCAACGGCAATCTGCAGCTCACGAGCGCGCCATCCGGTGCAGCGATCAGCGTTGACGGGAATTATCGCGGGCAGACGCCGCTGGGGCTGACGCTGGCTCCCGGCAAGGAATACGAAATCAGTCTTTCAGCACCCGGGCACCGCCCCGCCACAAGGCGCGCGAAAGTCGCATCCGGCCTTGCAGAAGACCTTCACGTTCGCTTGGATCCCATTCTGGGGAGCGTACGTCTGGAGATTGAACCTGCCGATGCCAGGGTCACGGTGGATGGCAAGGTATTGGCTGGCGGCACCCGGCAACTGCAACTGACCACCACCGAACACACTTTCGAGATCAGCAAGAAGGGGTTTGTCACGCAAACGCTGAAGCTCACCCCGCGTCAGACGCTGGAGCAGAAACTCGAGGTCCGGCTCAAGGGCAGCGGCGCACAGGCCATCGCCGATTTGCCGCGCAGCGTGCGCAGCAAGAGCGGCTTGAAGATGGTGTTGATCAAGCCCGGTGCATTCACCATGGGCAGCCAGCGCGGCACGCAGGGACGTCAGTCCAATGAGCCGCAACGCAAAATCAGGCTGACCAAGGCCTTCTATCTTTCTTCAACAGAAATCACCAACGCCCAGTTCCGCCAATTCAGAAGCAAGCACTCCTCTGGCATTTCCGGGCGACAGACACTGGATAACGAGCGTCAACCCGTGGTGCGGGTGTCGTGGAAAGACGCCGCTCTGTTCTGCAACTGGCTTTCCGAACAGGACAACCTGGCGCCGGCATATGACGAGAGCAACAACATGAAGCTGGTCAGTGCCAATGCCCCCGGCTATCGCCTTCCAACCGAGGCGGAGTGGGAATGGGCAGCTCGTTTTGCCCACGGCGCAAACCTGCGCTACCCCTGGGGCAATGCCATGCCGCCGAGTGCCAAGTCGGGCAATTTCGCGGACCGCAGCGCCGAAGGAACCGTCGGCGCCACGCTCAGTGATTACGATGACGGCTTCGTCGCCGCCAGTCCGGTCGCCAGCTTTGCCCCCAATCCCTTGGGCGTGTTCGACATGGGCGGCAATGTCGCCGAATGGACCCATGACTGGTACACCGGCCTGCCCTCTCTTGGTGGTGCTGAGGAGACCGATCCCATGGGGCCCGACAGCGGCCGCGGACACGTCGTTCGTGGCTCGAGTTGGGCACACGGCGGGCTGATACAGCTACGTCTGGCCTACCGGGACTTCCATCAAGGCAGCCGCGAAGATCTCGGCTTTCGCGTGGCAAGGTACGCACAGTGAAAATCCCAATAAGTCTTGCCTCAGCGCTGATGATCTCCAGCCTGGCATTGGCCCAGACCCACTCCGGTTCGGCTGATACGGCAACTGACGCAGGCACGCAAAGCGATGGAACTGAGCAGAATTCCGCACTATCCGGCGAACGCAGAGATTTCAGACCCACCGAAGAAGTTTCAGCAGATCAGGAAGTGGATTTCCCGGCTGATATCTAAACTCCAGCATTCCAAGAACATCTGACCATGCGAAAAAATTTCCCAGTCGAATTTGTCTACCAGCTCTTTGCGCTGTTGGTCGCGTCGATCATCGTTCACGCCGCCTATGTGGCGGTCGTGCGCCCCAAAGCCAACGCGGCCCTGGCCGAGCAACAGGTCGCGGCGAGCCAGGACCCGCAGTTCGCCGCTGAACCCAATCTGTGGATCATCATCAAGGACTACGAACAGGAGCTGGCCATCATCCTCACGCTGTGGGGGCTGGCCATCATGGGTTTCAAATTCCGCACCCTCAATCGTGAGCGCGAACTGTTTGACGCCAATCTGGTCAGCCTTCGCGAAGGCGAAAGCATCCTGCCGGAAGATGCACGCGCCCACGCCCGCGCCATCGAGGCCCTTGACGCGCAGAAGCGAGAACGCATCCTCCCGCAGCTACTACTTGCAGCGCTGAACCGCTTTCGCATGACCCGCAGCATTCAGGATGTTTCCGAGGAGGTCGGCCGCGCAACGCAGAATTTTGCTGACCGTCTGGATTCGGAACTTGCACTGATGCGCTACGTGGCATGGGCCATTCCCTCCATCGGATTCATCGGCACCGTGCGCGGGATCGGCGCGGCCATGGGTCAGGCCAATCGCGCGCTTGAAGGTGATCTTGCAGGTGTGACCGAAGCCCTTGGGACGGCCTTCAACTCCACGCTCACAGCCTTGCTGCTGTCGATCATCCTGATGTTTCTGCTCTACCAGTTGCAGCAGATGCAGGAGCGGGTTGTGCTGGATGCTCAATCGCAGGTCAGCAGTCGGCTGATCCAGAATCTGGTTGTGCATTGATGCGGGTCCTGGAACTCAATGACGCGGGTATTCGCATCAGCGATGCGAATCAGATACTGGCCGACAGCCCCGGCTTTGCCGCGCTGGATGGCAAAGCCCTGCTGCTTGGGGAGGCGGCGCGTGAACGACATCGGCTCGATCCACGGCGCAGCCACGACCGATTCTGGTACCAGCTTGACGCCTCGCTTGATGCACCGATGGCGCAGGCCCGAAGCGCCACCGACCTTGCGCATGCCCATCTGTGCTCTCTGGGCAAGCCCCTCACTGAAATGCCGCTACTGGTAGCTGCGCCGGGCAGCTTCACTGGCCCGCAGCTGGGCCTGTTTCTGGGTCTGCTACAGGCTGCCGGTGGAAAATGCGCAGGATTGTTTGACCCGGCTGTCGCTGCTGCCTCGCAAATCGAAACCCGATCGCAAATTGTGCATCTGGATGTGCAGCTGCACCGCTTCATGATCACCACCCTCCAGGGTCATAAGGATTTGCAGCGTCAGCGCGTGCAGGAGCACAAGCCTGGACTGGCAGCGATCCATGATCGATGTGCAGCCATCTTTGCTCAGGCCTTTGTGAGCCAGTCGCGGTTTGACCCTTTGCACAATGCCAATACCGAGCAGCTGCTCTACAACGCACTGCCCCCATGGCTGCAAAAGCTGGCTGATGATGGCAGCGCGACACTGGAACTGCAGTCAAACGGTCACACTCACCGAGCAACCGTTGATGCACGCGACCTCGCTGGAACTTTGAGCACTCGCTTTGCGGAGCTTCAGGACTTGCTCGCACCCATCCTGCGCGCAGCGGATTCCAGTTTGCTGCTGAGCGCCCGCGCCGCCGCGATTCCGGGTCTGGCCGCCTTCTTGCAAAATGCCATCGAACTCGACCAGCAGGCGGTGGCACGCGGAGCCCTGGCACATGCAAATTTGATCGCGACCGAAGATCAGGAACTGCCCTGGGTAACCCGATTACCGCGACGCGCGCTGACGTCTTCAGATCATGAGCGCAAGCCGGGATTGTCGACACACGTCCTGGTCGGCTTTCAGGCGCAGCCGTTGCCTGCGGAGAATGTGGCGGTGGCCTTGTCGAGCTGGCTTCCTGGCGCACCAGGACTGGCGATCCGCAAGGGCCATGTGATGCACCTTGAAGGCATCCCTGCCGGTAGCGTCATGGTGAACGGACGGCCGGTGCAGCATGAGCAAGCCCTTCATCTTGGCGATCGTCTGACTGCAGGGGCTCATGAGGTCCGTCTGATCTGCGTGAAGGACTGATCCGGCGCAATGAGACGCAAACGTCGTGACGTCGCGGTGTTCGGGATGTCTTTCCTGGACTGCATTTCCTGCGGTTTTGGCGCTGCGATTCTCCTGTTCATGCTGGTCGACCATGCACGCATTGATCGTGATCTCGACAACGACGATGAACTCACATCCCGCGTCAACGCTGTCGAGAACCAGCTATTGGACGACGCACAGGAGATTCTGGCCCTGCGAGCGGCGCTGGACGACAACCGCAACGCTACCGAAACCGCGGCCAGGGAAGCCAAACGCCTGCGCGAACAGATTGAGGCGCTCAGATCGGAACTGCCTGAGGGGAACGACGCTGCAACAACACGCAAATCGAGAATCCTGAAATTACAGGAAGAGTTGCTCGCGCTCGAGTCACGAGTGGAACAAGCGCGCGCAGCCTCAAAGAGCGCCTCTGGTGATGCCACACGGACGGTTGCAGGTGAGGGTCGGCGCCAGTATTTGCAGGGTCTCGACGTCAGCGGCAGACGCATCCTGATTCTGGTGGATGCATCGGCCAGCATGCTCGACAACACCATTGTCGGCGCGATCCGTCGGCGCAACATGAGCACGGCTCAGAAACTGGCTGCGCCCAAATGGCGACGCACCGTCGCAGCAGTGGATTGGATCACCGCACAGATTGATCCGGGTGCACAATTCCAGATGGCTACCTTCGCTGAAGAGACGCGCTCCGTGCTTGGCGGCGGCAGTGGATGGTTGCCGGTTGGCGGCGGCGCCCGACTGAGTGAAGCCGTGCGCGAGCTCCGCAAAATCTCACCGGCCGGCGGCACCAATCTTGAGAAGGCGTTTTCCCTTGCCGCTCGCATGTCCCCTCGCCCGGACAAGGTTTATTTGATTACTGACGGCCTGCCGACTCAAGGCGAGCGCCCAGCAAGTGGCGCTGTATCCGGACGCGAACGGGCGCGCCTGTTTGCTCAGGCCACCAACAAATTACCCGGTGACTTGCCCATCAACATCATCCTGATGCCCATGGAGGGCGACCCACGCGCAGCCAGCAGCTACTGGCAACTGGCGCGCGCCAGTGGTGGTGCGTTCTTCGAACCCGCGAGGGACTGGCCATGAGAGGACGCCGCGAGGCCGAAGTCTTTGGTCTGTCTTTTCTCGATGTCATCTGCTGCGGATTTGGGGCCATCGTGCTGCTGCTGGTCCTGAGCAAATCTGCCGAGCCAACCATTGATGAGCAAGACGAGGTTCAGGTCGAAAGCAGAGACGCGGAACTGCGCCTGATTGCCGACAAAACCGCCGGCGAGAAGAAAGCGCTGGCTGAAGAAGTTGCCGCTACCCGGAAGGATCGGCAAGCCGCCGAACGCGAGCTGGCGGCGCTGCGGGTAATGTCCAATGCCCTGCAGGACCAAACCACGGAAACCGAATCCGAGGTGCAGGTATCCAACACCATCGAGCAGAAGCTGGCATCCGCAAAACAATCGCTCACCGAAGAGATGCGGCGCCTTCAGGCGCAGGGTTTTCGTCCTCGCAAGAACGCGCCCGTGGGCGGTATTCCGGTCGACAGCGAATACATCATTTTCGTCATCGATACATCAGGTTCGATGCAACGATTTGCTTGGAACGCAATGCTCAGCACCATGGTTGAGGTGCTGGATCTCTATCCAAAGGTCAAGGGCATACAGGTGATGAGCGACGAAGGCGATTACCTGTTCTCGAGCTATCGTGGCGGCAGCTGGATTCCTGACTCGCCGGCGCAACGCAGGGCGGTGATTTCTGCGATCCGTACCTGGCGCACCTTTTCCGACTCCAGTCCGGTTGAAGGCATCGAGCGTGCGATTCGCGCATTCTCCGGTTCGGGCCATAAGATTTCCATCTATGTTCTGGGCGATGAATTCACCGGACCCTCGATCCAGAATGTCCTGGACCGCATTCGGCGCATCAACCCCAAGGATTCGCGGGGCGTTCCGCGTGCGCGGATTCATGGCATCGGTTTTCCAACTCAGTACGGGGCATCCGGAATCGGGCCAACTGGCATCCGCTTTGCCACCCTGATGCGTATTCTCTGTCAGGAAAACGGTGGTGCATTTGTTGGCCTGACCAGCACTCGCTAGATTTCATCACTTATATTGAAGCCGGCTGCCTCTCAGGACACGCTCCGCGGAGGCCTTCAATTGGAGAATCGGAATTGTTGTCGTTGCAGGGGGCATCAAGACACAAATACTCACGCCGCCGTGCCGGCCTGATGGGTCTGTGGGCAGCATTGCTGCTGGCGGCTTGCTCCACGACCCCGGTGGTCGCCCCCTCCAAGTTCCCGGCCCCGGTGCTGCGCAAGATTCCGGTCAATGTTGCCCTGTATATGGATGAAGCCCTGCGCGGCTTTGTGCACGTCGACGCGCCTTCCGGTGCCGCAACGCAGGAAGTCCGCGTCGGCGAAGCCTCCCAGGCGCTGTTCACAGAGTTTCTCTCGGCCCAGTTCCAGACGCTGCAGACGATGACAACCGCGCCCGGCAGCGGCAGCGCACCGGCCCAGATGCAGGCCATATTGCAGCCTCAGATCGAAGACGTTCAGATCTCATCGCCAAAGTCGGACAAGGATGATTTTCATGAGGCCTGGATCAAGTACCGCTTGCTGCTGCTGACACCGCAGGGAAAAACCATCACCTCATGGGAACTCGCGGCTTATGGCAAGCATCGTGGCGATTTCATTGGCGGCAATCATGCCAGTCTGACCTCGGCAGTAAACGAGGCCATGCGCGATGCGGCCGCCGGAATGGCCCTGATCTTCAAGGACGGCGATGCCATCCGCCAGAGGATCGTGGCCGCAAACGGCGAGCCTTTCGCTCCACGAAGTAGCACTAGCGCGAATCAATGAACAGGCTCAGGTCACTCTGGATCCTCGCCGTCAGTCTTGGACTGGCAGCATGCGTCACTTCCAAAGTGGAGCAACTGCGTCAGTCAGGCAGCGCTGTCACGGTTGCCGCAGGAGAATCCGTGGTGGTCCTTGGGAGACGTCATCGTGCGGACCGGGAATCCGAAGACAGTTTCAACAGCTGTGTAGCCAAGTCACTGAGCTCCAGAAAACTACCGGTCTACTCGGAGCAGGACTTCAAGGATGCGCTGTTTCCCTGGCTGGAGCCGCGCACCGCACCGATATCTTCGGAAGCCCTGAACCGCATGCTCGATGAGCCAATCATTGCGCAGCGCATCAAATCCACCGGCGTGCGGTTCATGGTTTGGGTCGATGGCCAGACCGAAGAGATCGATAGTGGCGGCAGCATCGGCTGCGGCATTTCGGCTGCGGGTGGCGGCTGCTTCGGATTCGGCTGGTGGGAAAAGGAATCCAAGTACGAAGTCGCCATATGGGACGTCAGCAACCGCACATCAGTGGGCAAAGTCACCGTGAACGCCAGCGGCACCTCCTACATGCCCGCGCTGATCATCCCGATTCCGCTGATCGCCCGCACCGAATCTGCAGCCTGTAGTGGCGTTGCAGCGCAGATTGGCGAACTGCTCACACCGGCTACCGGCGGCGCTCCGCTAAGACCACCGCCCGCGGTAGGATCGCCCTGAACGGTGTGCCTGCGTGATTGCGGCGAGGGCCCCTGCCCGGCAATGACATCTGTGTCGCTCTGGGCTCTAATGGACGCAGGATCTGACAGCGGAGCAGCAGGAGATGCCTTACCGGGTGGATGTTGAAGGAAAGCTCGAACGCGCGAGCTTGCGCGGAAAACGGGTACTGCTTGCAGACGCCAACACCATCAATCAGCAATTGACCGCTGATGCACTGCGTGCAGCCGGGATGGATGTCGATATTGCCGAGAACGGTGAAGTAGCAGTGAATATGGCTGAGATCATCAGCTTCGATGCCGTGCTTCTGAGCTGCCAGATGCCGGTCATGGACGGCTTTCAGGCCGCTCGCCACATGCGAGTGCTCCGCGACGAAAGAACACTGCCCATCATCGCCATGTCCTCACAAGCTGATGTGGATACCGAAACCCGTTGTCATGCCGCTGGTATCAATACCTTGCTTGCAAAGCCGCTCAATCCACACGCCCTGTATGACGCGCTTGAGCTGAATCTGTTCGGGAAAGTCAGCGCTGAATCAGCAAGGCAGGCAAAACCTGCACAGGCGGCTTCCAATGCTGATGAGGATCAGAATCTGCGAGAGGCAGGCCTCGATCTGGATACCGGTCTGGCGATGACATCAGGACATCGCCAGACCTATTTCGAGCATCTGCGCACCTTTGTTGAACGCCACCGCGACGATGGTCAACGCCTGCTGGAAGCGTTTGAATCCGATGATCTTGATGCCGCCCGACAAATGGCTCATGGCCTCAAAGGGGTGTCCGCAAATCTGGGCGCACAAGGCATCAGCCAGCTCGCCAAACAGCTAGAGCAGGCTCTACGCCATGGCGATGATGCCGCTTTTCGCGAGGCGATTGCCGCCCTGGGGAGCGCGTTTTCAGGCATCCAGCGCGCACTTGATCAACTCAAGCCTCGCACCCGAGGGCCTGTTCCCAACGAAAACTCACTGCCATTGGAAAACATGGCATCCGATCTCTCCAAGTTGGCGCGGCTGATCCGGCACTTTGATGTTGAAGCGGTCAAGCAAAGCGAGCAATTGCTCAGTCAGCTGAATGAGACTGACTCGTCAGCTTTTTTACCCACACTCGATGCGCTTCGGACTTTTGACTTCGACACAGCTAACATCGCACTGACTCGCCTGGCGGGTGATCGAGCCATCAACATCGCTCAGTAAGACCAAATTCAGAAGGTAGGCAATGACAGAGACTGACAACGACGGGGAATTCCGAATTCTGATCGTTGACGACGAGCCCACGAACATCGCCTTGTTGGTGGGGGTTCTTGGCAACCTGTATCGGGTTCAGGCGGCGCAGTCAGGCGAAAAGGCCCTGGAACTCGCCGATATGGAGCCAAGACCCGACCTCATCTTGCTCGACGTCATGATGCCCGACATGAACGGACATGAGGTGTGCCGCAGGTTGAAGGCGGAGGATTCAACCAGTGGCATTCCCGTTATTTTTGTCACCGGACACGACGACGAAGAGGACGAGACGCATGGTTTTGCCTTAGGCGCCGCGGACTACATCACCAAACCCATCCGCCCTGCCCTGGTACGCGCGCGCATTCATACACATCTGGCATTGCGCGAACGCAATCGCTCCCTGGAAGCCCTGGTGGAAGCGCGCACGGCCCAGATCATGGAGGCCAACCGCCAGTTGAGCCAAGAAAAGCTTGAACGCGAGCAGGCAATGCAGCGTATCGAGCACATCCTGGGGCATGACAACCTCACCCGATTGCCTAACCGCATGCGCTTTCTGAAAGCGCTCGGAGAGTGCCTCGCCAATGCCTCCCTGCATGAGCGTCCGCTCTCAGTCATTGCAGCCAGCATTGATCGCTTTGCTGAGGTCAACGATGAATTTGGTGCTGACAAAGCGGACCGCACCTTGCAGGAAGTCGCGCTGAGAGTGATGCGCGTCGCAGGTGCCGAGCATCTGTGCAGCCGCACTGGCCCGACAAGTTTTGCCGTGGTTGTAGAAGCCCGCAATAGTGACGCGCATGCACATCAGGAACGTGCAGACAAAGCTGCGGCTCAACTCAAAGAGAGCCTTTCTGCCCCGTTCAGTATTGAGGGCAGCACCATCAAACTCAGCGTGAAGTCAGCGCTGCAGCACTATTCCGGCACAGGTCAGGATGCGCTGGGACTGCTGAGCCAGGCCGACGCTGCCGCCAAGAGGTCCTGATCCAGTCTCGCTCAGCCTGTCCGGCTTAGGAGCCACGCGCGACGATCAGGAAGGCTTGTTTGCACCGGGCGCGCCGGCGTGCACTTCTTCGTCTTCTTCATCTAAGGTGATGGTGCGCTCCCAGTGCTCGCGTTCCTCAACGCAGCGCATCAGGCCTTCCTGAGCTGAACTTGCGATCAGCCGACCTGAGGTATCAAAGATCATGCCGCGCGACAAACCACGCGCTGACTGCGCGGCGTGAGAGTCGGTAACGTAGAGCAACCACTCGTCGGCACGCGCATCACGATGAAACCACAGTGCGTGATCAATGCTGGCGACAATCATGTCGCGTTCGAACCAGCGTCGTCCATAGGGACGCAGAGCAGCACCCAGCAGGCCCCAATCACTGGCATAGGCGAGCACGCATCGGTGCAGCGCCGGGTCGTCGGGTAGTTTCGCCTTGGCGCGGAACCACATCGCCCCGCGTGTAGCTCGCTTGACCGGTTGCAGCGGATTGACCGGGTCAACCGGCCGAAATTCAATGAAGAAATCGGCGCTGAGCGCATTGACGGCTTCCTCGGTAATGCCAGGTTCGGTCGCAATCCATTCCGGAACCATTTCATGCCAGGGACGCAGAGCTTCAGGCGGCGGTACTTTTGGCATTACCGCTTGGTGCTCAAATCCGGTCTCTGGCTTCTGGAAGGACGCCATCATCGAGAGAATGGGCCTGCCGTGTTGAATGGCCTGCACACGACGCGACGAGAATGAGCCGCCATCACGCGACCGGTCCACCTCGTAGACCACCGGGAGGTTCATGTCTCCCGGCAGCAAAAAATAGGCATGCAGCGAATGCGGGTCGCGGTCTTCTACTGTTCGGCTGGCGGCCACCATGGCCTGCCCAATGATCTGTCCGCCGTAGGTGCTGCGTCCGCCGAGGTCACGCGAAGGGCCGCGAAACAAATTCATTTCGAGGGTTTCGAGGTCCAGTACCTCTACGAGATCTTTTACCAAGGGGTCCATAATTCGGGTCTTATATTGGGTGGCATCGACAAGATGGCCACGATTCAGATCATTTCCTTTCTATTGTGAGGTATTTGCCATGCGTATCGGCACCTGGAACGTCAATTCGCTCAGAGTACGCCTGCCGCACCTGCTCGAATGGCTGGAAACAGACCCTGTCGACGTCGTGGGATTGCAGGAAATCAAGATGCAGGATGAGCAGTTTCCGCATGAGGCGCTGCGCGCAGCGGGATGGAATGCTGTCAGCAATGGCCAGAAAACCTATAACGGCGTTGCCATACTTTCAAGGCAGGCGATCGAGGATGTCGTCCTCGATATTCCGGGATTTGAGGATCCGCAGAAGCGCGTCATCGCAGCCACCGTGGGCGGTGTTCGCGTGATCTGTGTCTATGTTGTCAACGGACAGGCTGTGGGCTCGGAGAAGTATGAGTACAAGATGCGCTGGCTCAGTGCATTGCACGCTTATGTGACTTCTGAAGCCGCTCAGCATGAAAAGCTGGCCGTCGTCGGCGATTACAACATCGCGCCAGCCCCCGAGGACACGCATGACCCTGAGGTCTGGGAAGGGGGCATTCTCTGCAGCGACGCCGAGCGTGCCCACTATCGTGAACTGCTCGATGTTGGTCTTGTGGATTGTCTTGCGCTCAACCCCCCCGAAGGCGAGACACGTTTTACCTGGTGGGATTACCGCCAGGCGGCTTTCCGCCGAAACATGGGTCTGCGCATCGATCACGTACTGGCCTCCAAGGCGCTGGCCGCCACACTGAGCGAATGCCAGATTCATCTGGAACCCCGTCGTCGGGAGCGACCATCTGATCACGCTCCGGTGAGCGCGAGCTTCTAAAGCTGCCAAATGTGAAGCAGGTCACATCGTTGCCAGATAACAGGGCTTTTTTTGCTCTTTTTCCCCTATCGTTGTTCAGCCTACATTTTGTGCCTGTCAATACGCTGGTTGACGACAAGACGGCGGAGCAAGCTTGAGTGAAATCGAATCGACGAAATCATTACGATGTGACCGACACGGTGCGAATCTCGCACCCCGGTGATGTCGGCTGCGAGATCATGCGTCTCGTCGGCAACTTGCATCCGCAGGCGGATCTCGGGGCTATAGATCGCGCGACCCAAATCTTCGCCCGTCTGTATTCTGGGTCCTACCCGGGGTATCACGGCTGTGACACCTGGTATCACGACGCGCAGCACAGTCTGGACTGCGCCTTGGCTTATGCGAGGCTGCTCGATGGCCATGAGCGCAGCGTCGCAGCATCCGACCGCCTCGGACCGCGCAGAGCCGTGCTTGGCGTGGTCATCTCCCTGTTCCATGACGCGGGGTACATTCGACGCAAAGACGAGAGTGCAGCAAATGGCGCGGAGTTCACGCTGACGCACGTGAGCCGCAGTGCGGATTTCCTGGCGCAGTTGCTGCCACGGCTGGGCTTTGCAGATGACGCCGAACTGACCCGGCAGATCGTGCATTTCACCGGTTACGAGATCGAGCTGGACAAGATCCGCGTGACCGCCTCGAAAGATCGCACGCTCGGATTCCTGATCGGGACCGCCGATATTCTGGCGCAGACAGCCGATCGCTGTTATCTGGAAAAATGCCGCGACTTCCTGTTCCGGGAATTCGAAATCTGCGGTCTGGCCGGGAACCCCGACACAGCCTCAGTGTCCGATGTCCAGCCTCAGTACGAGAATGTCGAGGCCCTGCTCACGAATACGCCGGCCTTCAACCAGCAACTCTGGAAACAGCGCCTGGACGGATATTTCGGTTCGGTACATCAGTACATGGAAGCGCATTTTGGTGGCCGCAATCCCTACGCCGAGCAGATTGATCATCACCTGGCCCTGATCGCGAAACTGATCCGCACTCAAAGCCTTCACAAGCTCACAAAGCGACCGGACGCGATCGATGCGGCGGCTCTGCGCCAAGTGCTGAAAGCACCAGCAATCGAGCGGAAATCCAGTCTGGCTCGCGCAGCCTGAATCCAGGGCATTTCTCTTTCACGGTGTCAGGATAATCGGCACTAGGATCTCTCCGACCATCTGAGACGGTGGCGCGGGCAAGGGAGCTGCTCGTTGGACCAATGACAGTGCTTCACGGTCAAGCAATTCGATTCCTGAGCCTTCCACGAGCCGCGGCTGGCTGACGCTGCCATCAGCAGCCAGAACAAACGACACAAGCGTTCGCGCACGTCCCAATCCGGCCGGCAGAGCATTGCGGTGCCTGGCCAGATGTCGCCGCAAACGTGACAGGTAATCTTTGGAGGCACTGACTCCCCCGCCCTGCACTGTGGGTGCAGGAATCGTGCGCGGCGTAGATGCAGCACTTTGACGCTGGCCTTCAGCCACAGGCTTGGCAGCCGGTAGCTTTGCCTCTGGCGATGGCGCTGAAGCATTCTTCGATGCCGCAAGCTTTAGCCGCGTGCGCGGCGCAGAGGCCGCGTCCTGACCCGCTGCATCGTTCTTCCCAGGCCGCGCAGGCGCAGGCCTCTGCGCAGTGCTCATCGAAGCGGCGATGTTCGCCGACGGAGGTGGCGCGCTTGCAAGCCATCTGTCTTGTTCATGCAGGCCAACGGCATCCATGCGAACGGTGATGCCCTGACCTGCGGGTTCAGGCGAGAACCCTCCTGACAACATTCCCAGAAACACCACCGCATGCAGCGCGATTGCCACATACAGGGAAACCGCGGCACGCGGTGTTCGCGCGCTCAAGGCTGCTGTCGCTGAACCGCGAGCAGGCTGCTGCGCTCAACACCTGCTTCTCGAATGGCTTGCAACACTGAAACCACGTACTGCGCGCGGACCTGTGCATCGGCGCGCACTTGCAAGGTTTCCCCTGGATGCGCCGTTTGCCAGCGAGCCAGTGTCGAGCCAATCTGATCAAAACCAAATATCTCGCCGCTCAGACCCAGCTGACCTTCCTGGCCGATATACAGACTCTGCTCTGAAGCATCTGCCTGTTCCTGTCCCGAAGACTCAACGTCCTCGATATCCAGCGTCGGCGGCGGCTTTATCGCGCTCACCATCATGAAGAAAACCATGAGCAACAGGACGACATTGATCATCGGCAACATGTGGTCATCGTCCTGGAGCAGGCGACCGGCGGGCGCGCTGATCTTCATGAGCCTTTAGCCTGAGCCAGCAACACAACAGCACCAAGCGCCTGCACTTCATCCATCAGGTCCACCAGGGTCTGCAGGCTGGTGGTGTGCGCGGGCACAATGGTGACCTGAGCCTGGGCACCCGATTGGCGCAACCAGGCCTGCAGTTCGGGCCGGCTAAGCGCTTTTCCCGATGCACGAATCTGACCCGTGGCCAGCAGCAACACCGTCAGCTTTGGCGAATCGCTTTCGGTGGCCATCGCTGCGTCGTCACTTGCCAGCAGGTCGAAGCTGCGCCAGTTCTGATGGTGCGATGCGAGCATGAAAAAAAAGAGCAGGATGAATACCACGTCGACCAATGAGGTCAGTGGAATCCGCCGCGTCTGCGGCGCGGGCACACTTAGCTGCATCAGCGATCGATGCTTCGCGGCCGGGTCAGCAATTGGGTCAGCGCAGATTCCATCGCGGCCTGCAAGCCTGCGACCCGCCTGTCGAGATAGTGCGCCGATGTCACCACCGGAATGGCCACAATCAGGCCTGCGGCGGTGGTGATCAGGGCTTTCCAGATACCTCCGGACAGGATGGCAGGCTCTACCCTGTTACCCGCTGCCTGCAAGGCCTGGAAGGCGTCAATCATGCCCAGCACCGTACCCAGCAAGCCCACCAGCGGTGCCAGCGTTCCGATCAGGTCCAGTGTCCGAATACGACTGCGCGACTGCTCAATCTGCTCAGCTGCTGCGCGCTCGATGCGTTCGCGTGCCTTGGCGGCATCCAGTGCCGGATCGTCCAGCCAGTTCACAGCCAGAATCCACACGCGCGCAAGCGGAGATGGAGAGGCTTGTGCAATCTGGCGCGCACGATCGCCCTGCCCCTGCTCATAGGCCTGTAACGCGGGCTCAACAAAAGCAGTGTCGGAAATCTTTCCTTCCGAGAATTCCCAGAGCTTGCTGATGATCAGGGTCATCGCGGTTATCGACATGAGACCCAGAACCAGCATCGCCGGGCCACCCAGACTCAGCCATTGCAGCATTTCAGTGCTCGCCAGACTGCACGCGCGACGAACCGACCCCGCGTGGGTCGGCTGCAGCATTGACCTGTCCGCTACCCGCATCCCAGGTAATGGCCTGCATGTTGCCGTAGTTGGAATCCAGTGGTGCCAGGGCGTGACCCATCGCCTTTAGACGGTCTTGTTCGTCATCGCTGAAGGTGCCCGGCTCAAACTGCACCACATCCGGCAGATACTGGTGGTGATAGCGCTTCAAGGACACCAGCTGCTCAACGTCAGCGCCTTCGGCCCAGGCCAGAAGCCCGTGCAGCACCATGGTGATGATGCGGCTGCCACCTGGCGTGCCCAGAATCAGCAGGCCGCGCGGACCTTCGGCAAATGTTGGGCTCATCGAGGACAGCGGCCGCTTCCCAGCCGCCACCAGATTGGGGCGCGAACCCGTCAGGCCGTAAGCATTACTGGCGTCGAGACTCGCAGAAAAATCGTCCATCTCATCGTTGAAGAAAACCCCGGTTCCCGGCGCCATGTAACCCGATCCAAAGGGGAGATTGATCGACAGAGTCGCCGCCACCCGATTGCCCTCGCGATCCAGAATCGAAAAATGCGTGGTTTGTTCGCCTTCCTTGCTGGGCTTGGCGGGCGGCAGCGAGGCGCTGGGCGTCGCTCGCTCATCGTCGATACTTTCTGCCAGAAGCTTTGCGTACTCCGGCGACATCAGACGCTTCTGCGGCACGTCAACAAAATCTGCGTCCCCCAGAAACGCAGCGCGATCTCGATAGGCGCGGCGCATCGACTCAATCAGCAGATGTCTGGATTCCATCAGGTTTCCGCCCTGAAACTTCCTGCTTTCAAGCTGGCCCAGAATCTGCGCCAGCGTGATGCCGCCCGCTGACGGTGGCGGTGCGGAGATCACACGAATGCCCTGATACATGGTGACGGCCGGCTCGCGCTCCACAAGTTTGTAGCTACTCAGATCATCGAGTGTCCAGATGCCGCCAGCGGCGTCTGAACCCGCCACCAGCGCCTGCGCCGTCTTGCCCTCATAAAAGCCTTTGAGGCCCTGCTCTGCGAGTCGCTGAAGAACAATCGCAAGCTCGGCCTGCACAATTTGCTCGCCTTCGCGTGGTGCGCGGCCATCGCGCCCAAATACCTGATGCGCTGCAGGCGACAGGCGCGACCAGTGCCGATCAAACGCATGTGCCAGCTTCTTGTCACAGGCGAACCCTTCGCGCGCCGCCTTGATCGCGGGCTTGAGGGATTGTGCAAGCGGCAGTTGGCCATAACGGGTAGCCAGATGCACGATGGCTGCAGGCTCACCGGGAATGCCCGCCGCCAATGGCCCGAACAGCGAAGCCTCGCGAATGGCTTTGCCATCAGCATCCAGATACATGTCCTGATGAGCAGCAGCAGGCGCTGTTTCCCTGCCATCGACGAATGTCTGCAGTCCGTCGGACGCCCGATGCAGCAGCCAGAAACCCCCGCCACCCAGACCCGATCCGGTGGGCTCAACCACTGCAAGTGTGCTGGTCACGGCGACCGCCGCATCAAAGGCATTGCCGCCTTCAGCCAGAATTTGCAGACCCGCTTCGGTTGCCAGGGGATGCGCGCTCGCTACAGCGTCTACACCCGGCTTGTTCGCTGCATGCACAGATAACTGGATCGAGAGCAAGGCCAGCACGAACACCGCTGATAATTTTTTTCTCATGAGTTCTCTGCCGTGAGCTTCAGGAATTTTTCATGCAATTGATCACGCGTTTCGTCGTGATCGGGATCCAGTGGAATGCAGTTGACCGGGCACACGTCTACGCACTGTGATGTTTCAAAATGTCCTACGCATTCGGTACAGCGCTGCGGGTCAATTTCGTAGATCTCGACACCCTGATGAATCGCCTGATTCGGGCACACCGGCTCGCAGACGTCACAGTTGATGCACTCTTCTGTGATCTTCAGCGCCATGACAATCCAGGCCACTCGCGCTGCGCGCGCAACACGAAAGAAACGCCGTCCCGCTGCATGTGCGTCATGAAGGGCGCTGACCGCCCTGATAAGTTTCAACCAGACTGCGCAGGGCCTTGTAGCCATCCACGAGCCTTGGTCCGGGTCGCCCCAGAAAAGCTTCGGCAATGGGATAGATGCGATTGTGCTTTACAGCGGGCACCGAATCCCAGCCCTCGCGCCGACGAACAATGTCGCTGCGATAATTCTCCACCGACACGCCGCACCAGGCCATGACCACCACATCCGGCGCGTGCTGATGAATCTGTTCACTGCTCAGCGGCACGCTCTTGCCGGGCAAGGACCGCCACGGATTGCTCGCGCCCGCCATCTCGATCAGATCAGAGGCCCATGAGTCGCGAGTCGGAGCGATGACCGGTTTTGGCCACCACTCAATCAGAATCTTTGGCGCGTCCGCATGCGGTGCAATTGTCGGCATCTCAGCCTGCATTTGAGCGATGAGGGCTTCGCCGCGTTCCTGCACCTGCAGCGCGTTCGCAATTCGCCGGATGTCCTCGTAGACCTCATCCATGGAAACAGGCTCACAGATAAGGGTGGGCAGACCGCAGGCTTGCAATTGTTCAACGATGGTTTCATGGCCGGGCAAGGTGCGCGATGTCAGCACCAGGTCTGGTTTCAGAGCCCTGACCTGTTCAATGTCCAGCGACAGGTCGCGCCCCAGCTTGGGCAGTTGGCTGACCACATCGACGGGAAAGTCGGAATCCTGATCAACGCCCACGAGCATTTCCGCACAACCCAGTGCGCAGACAATCTCCGTGTTCGAACAAGTGTGCGAAACAATGCGCATGGAATGCTCAGTCCGGTTTACGACCAAATCGGGCCAGCAATGCAGGAATCACCGCAGGCGGCACCAGCTTTTCTACCGGTGCGCCCAGACCGGCAAGCTCTCTTACCAGGCTCGACGACAAGTGCGCGTACTCTGGTGCAGGTGTGAGCATGATGGTGTCCAGGTCGGGATACAGATCGCGGTTCATGACTGCCATCTGCTTTTCGTAGTCCACATCTCCGACGGTGCGCACGCCACGAACCAGCACGGTGACGCCGTTGTCGCGGGCAAAGTCAACGACAAGCCCGTCAAAACCCATGACCTCAACATTGTCCAGGTCCTTGGTTGCCTCGCGAATCAGCGCCACCCGCTCATCGAGCGAGAATTTCGGATTCTTGGCGACGTTGGAACCCACTGCGACAATCAACTTGGGAAACATGCGCGCGGCGCGATGCATGATGTCGTTATGGCCCAGGGTGATGGGATCGAAGGTGCCTGAATAGGCAGCGACAACCGTCATGTTTGATCTCCAGATGCGTAAGTGATCAGCCCAAAGCTTACCCGACCTGCCTTCTTCTCTCGCAGCCATTCAAAGCCCGGCGGAAGCTCCGGCTTGCTCTCCGCAGACCATTCCAGATAGACGCGATTGTCCTGCGCAAGAACGGGTGGCAGTAAGGGCAATACCTGCACAAGTTCGGTGCTGGTGTACGGCGGATCAAGAAAAACAATATTGAAGGTATCTGCACAAGATGCCAGGTGTGACTGGGCTGCACCCTGAACCACCTGAGCACGGTCTGCAGCGTCCAGCATCTCAAGGGCTGTGCGAATGGCGCGAACCTGTTCAGGACCGGTTTCAACGAAGCGCACCGAATCTGCGCGACGTGACAGGGCTTCCAGCCCGAGTGCACCACTGCCGGCATACAGATCCAGACAGCGAGCGCCATCAATGCGTGGTGCCAGCCAGTCGAAAAGCGTCTGGCGCACACGATCCGGTGTGGGTCGCACGCCATTGTCCTCGGCAAAGTTGATCAGCCGACTACGCCACTGTCCGCCAATGATTCGAAGACGACCCGGAGCTCTGTTACGCATTCAATTCTGGCAAGCAGCTGTCAAAAGAAGGAAGGACGCCCACATCAGTCCTTGTCCAGACGATCGAGTTCTGCCGCCTTTCGTTTGAGCTCGGCAACATTGGCAAAGTGATAGGACGCAAAGATGCCGACCAGAACGCCAAACAGAAAAGTGATGCCAATGATGATGATCATGGGATTCCAACAACAATAATTTACTGAGAGTACCGGCTCAGCTCTGCGTACCGCCAACGGTCAGGCTGTCCAGGCGCAGCGTGGGCTGGCCCACCCCAACCGGCACGCTCTGGCCATCTTTTCCGCAGATGCCGACGCCGGCGTCGAGCTTGAGATCGTTGCCGACCATGGACACGCGGGTCAGCACTTCCGGGCCATTGCCGATCAGGGTGGCGCCTTTCACCGGGCGGGTGATCTTGCCGTTCTCGATCAGATAGGCCTCGGATGCCGAGAACGTGAAATTGCCCGACGTGATATCCACCTGTCCGCCGCCGAAATTAACGGCGTAAATGCCTTTTGAAACCGAGGCGATGATCTCGGCAGGATCAGACTTGCCGCCTAGCATGTAGGTGTTGGTCATGCGCGGCATCACCAGCGAGGCAAAGGATTCACGCCGTCCATTGCCGGTTGATTTGGTTTTCATCAGACGCGCATTGAGCGTGTCCTGCATGTAGCCGGCCAGCATGCCGTTCTCGATCAGAGTGGTGCACTGGCTGGTATTGCCCTCGTCGTCGAGGTTGAGTGAGCCGCGCCGTCCCGGCATGGTGCCGTCATCGACCACGGTGCACAGGTCAGATGCCACGCGCTGCCCCATGCGCCCGGCAAAGGCGGAGGTGCCTTTGCGATTGAAATCGCCTTCCAGGCCATGACCAATCGCCTCGTGCAGCAGGACACCGGGCCAGCCCGGGCCGAGTACCACCGGCATCGACCCCGCCGGCGCGGCAACCGAATCCAGCAGAATCAGCGCCTGACGGACCGCCTCCTTTGCATACTGCTCGGGCAGGTCTTCCTGAAAATAGTCGAGCTGGGCACGCGCACCGCCGCCCACATGAGCCTGCTCACGACGACCGTTCTGCTCAACGATGACGGTCACGTCCATACGCACCAGCGGACGCACATCCGCACTGCGGCTGCCATCGGCGCGGGCGACCATCACCACTTCATACTGGGCAGCCAGGGCACACATGACCTGCTGCACACGCGGATCGGCAGCGCGGGCCGCGGTATCGGCACGACGCAGCAGCGCGATCTTCGCCGGGGCATCGGCCGAGGCCGGCGGATCGACCTGCGGATAAAGCGCACGGCCCAGCACGATGCGTTGCGGCGCAACCTCACTGGCCTTGCCGTCGCTGACAATCGCGCGCGCCGCGGCCGCAGCCTCCACCAGCGCGTCGAGGCGAATATCTTCCGAGTAGGCCAGCCCCTGCTTTTCGCCAGAAACCGTGCGCACACCGACGCCTTTCTCAACCGAATGGCTGCCGGATTTAACGATGCCCTCTTCCAGCGACCAATGCTCGGTACGCGAATACTGGAAGTAGAGATCAGCATCTTCCGCCCCGCTGGAAAGGCTTTCGCCCAGGATCTGCTCGAGGTGATGCTCATCCAGGCTGGCGGGATCGAGAAACAGTTGGCGCGCGGTTTGAAGGGCTTCAGACATGGCAACAGGAATATCAGTGGATTTGCAGACTAACAGGACACTGCCGCCAGTGGCTCTGTCATCGGGGATCAGGCTGGCGTTTCACAAGCGAAACCCGATACAAGGATAATGCGGTCTGAATCGGCAATATCAATCAATTGGAGGGGCAAATGAGCTCAGCGTTCGACTTTTCCGGCAAGAATGTCTTCATTGCGGGCGGCACCAGCGGCATCAATTTGGGCGTCGCCCACGGCTTTGCCCGTGCTGGGGCCACTGTCACCGTCGCTTCGCGATCTCAGGAAAAGGTTGATGCCGCTGTGGAAGCGCTCAAGGCGCATGGCGGATCTGTCAGCGGTCATGCTTTCGATGTGCGCGACTATGCCGCTGTGGAGGCCGCGCTCAAGGCCACACAAAGCGAATACGGCGATATCGACATCCTGATTTCCGGCGCGGCCGGCAACTTTCCTGCCCCTGCCCTCGGCATTTCACCCAACGGCTTCAAGACCGTGGTCGATATCGACCTCATGGGCACTTTTCATGTGCTGCGCGCCGCGTTCCCGTATATCCGCAAGCCGGGCGCCAGTCTGATCAATATTTCGGCACCTCAGGCCTTTTTGCCGATGGAGTTCCAGATGCATGTGTGCGCGGCCAAGGCCGGCGTGGACATGGTGACCCGCGTTGCGGCTCTGGAATGGGGTCCGGCCGGCGTACGCGTCAACTCAGTGGTGCCCGGCCCTATTGACGACACCGAGGGCTTGCGCCGTCTGGCCCCCACCCAGGAGGCCAGACAGTTGGCCATCGACACCGTACCGCTCAAGAAACTGGGTAACGTGGACATGATTGCCGATGCCTGCCTGTGGCTGTCCAGCCCGATGGCAAGCTATGTCAGCGGTGTGATCCTGCCCGTTGACGGCGGATGGAGCCTGGGCGGAGCCGCGACGCTGGGCAAAGGCCTGAATGATCTGCTGGGCGGGCCAAAACCCAAGAACAGCTGATCGGCCAACATCAGCAAATCAGGCGCAGACTGGGATTTCAGCTGCGCCTGATTTTGTGCCGAGGGTAGCGATGGCAATCCTGCAGATGGTCATTGACCACGCCCATGGCCTGCAGATACGCGTAAATGATGGTGCTGCCGACAAACTTGAAGCCTCGTTTGATGAGGTCCTTGCTGATCTGATCGGATAGCTCCGTACGCGCCGGGACCTCAGCCATCTCCTTCCATTGGTTCTGAACGGTCTTGCCGGATACCCATTTCCACAAATAGGCATCGAAACTGCCGAATTCCTGCTGAGTCTTCAGAAACGCCTTTGCATTGGTCCGCACTGACCAGACCTTGAGGCGATTGCGCACAATACCGGGGTCGAGCAATGCCTTTTCCAGGCGCGCATCTGTCCAGCGCGACAGCTTGACCGGATCAAATTCGGCAAAAATGCGGCGGTATCCATCTCGCTTGTTGAGAATGGTGCTCCATGACAAGCCCGCCTGCGCGCCTTCGAGAATCAGGAATTCGAAGAGGACGGCATCGTCGTGCTGGGGGTGGCCCCATTCGTCGTCGTGATATGCCTTGTAAGCATCAGAGCCCAGACACCAGGGACATCGCTTCTTCTCAGACATCCGTCTTCCCCGGCGGCTGGATTCAGATGAAGCGCAGTCGCTCGCCCTGCGGGGACGAAACCGTGTTGCCGTCCCATGCGAGGTGCCCGTTGACCCAGGTGGCCTTGATTCGGCCGTGCAGGGTTTCGCCGTCGAGCGGAGTCCAGCCGACTTTGTATAGCGCATCTTCGTTGCGCACCAGAGTGCTGGCCTCGTCGTCAATCAGCACCAGATCAGCAAAGTAGCCTTCGCGGATGTAGCCGCGCTCCTTGACGCCAAAAAGTTCGGCAACGGCATGGCTGGTCTTGCGCACCAGGGTGTGCAGATCGAGCTCCTTGCGGCGTACCAGTTCCATCCCCATCAGCAGCGGATGCTGTACCAGCGGCAGTCCCGATGGCGCCTTGAAATAGGTGCCCTGCTTCTCTTCCAGGGTGTGCGGCGCATGATCGGTGGCAATGACGTCGATGCGATCTTCCATGACAGCGCGCACCAGCGCCTCACGATCCTTTGCCGTCTTGATGGCCGGGTTGCACTTGATCAGGCTGCCTCGCGTTGCGTAATCCTCTTCGCTGAAAAACAGATGATGAATGCAGGCTTCAACGGTAATGCGTTTGCCCGCCAGCGGACCGGGAGTGAAGAACGAAAGCTCGCGCGCAGTCGTCAGGTGCAGCACATGCAGACGCGCGTCGTACTTCTTGGCGAGTCCGGTCGCCAGATCGGTCGACTGATAACAGGCTTCGGCGGACCGGATGCTGGGGTGCTCTGACCAGGGCACGTCTTCGCCAAATTTTTCCCGCGCCTTCTGTTCGTTGGCCAGGATCATCGGCGTGTCTTCACAATGGGTCACAACCATCAGCCGGCATCGCTCGAAAATGCCTTCCAGGGTCTTGGGATCATCTACCAGCATATTGCCGGTGGATGCCCCCATGAACACTTTCAATGCACAGGCTTCGCCGGGTTCAAGCGCCGCGATCTCTTCGAGATTGTCGTTGGCACCACCAAAGTAGAAAGCGTAGTTGGCATGGCTGCGGCCCACCGCATTGGCGTACTTCTCTGCCAGACGCGCACGCGTGGTAATGGTGGGATTGTTATTGGGCATGTCCATCACCGAGGTCACTCCGCCGGCCACAGCCGCAGCGGATTCAGTAGTGAGGTTGCCTTTGTGGGTCAGACCGGGATCACGAAAATGCACCTGATCATCAATCATGCCCGGCAACAGCAACGCGCCCGCCGCGTCATAAACCTGCGCGCCCGGTGGCGCGGACAAGCCTGAGCCGATTTTTTCGATGCGCTGGTCACGGATCAGGACATCACCGTGAATCACGCTACCTTCGTTGACGATGCGAGCGTTACTGATCAGAAGCTGGGCCACGGCAAGTCTCGATAAGAACCTGCGCACAGTGTAATTGCACCGCCAGGCGGTGTCAGATTGCGGAAGTCCTGCATCTGCAATGAACGCGCAGGCGTAGTGAAGGTACTCAGTTGTAAACACTCAACAGGAGACACCCGCATGCGCAGTCCCAAACTCCCCATCGCATTGGGGACCGCTGTTCTTTGCGCGCTCACTGCAGGTGCCGCACAGGCCTCCAGTCACCGTGAAGCCCCGTTTATCACCAGCGCTCCTAAGGTTGATGGCACTGATTTCTACATGTTTCAGAGCTACGAAGCGGGTCGCGCGGCCTATGTGACGCTGATTGCCAACTATCAGCCACTGCAGGACGCTTACGGTGGTCCGAACTACTTTGCGATGGACCCCAACGCGCTGTACGAAATTCACATCGACAATGACGGCGATGCAGTGGAAGACCTGAGCTTCCAGTTTCGCTTCCGCAACCAGTACGGTCAGGCCAATGCCGGAGATGTGGTCATCGACGGTGCCGTCAATGGCGAGACTTCCGGCGGCGCAGAACAACGCGTTCAGGTTCCGCTGGTGAATCTGCTGCCCGGCTCGGGGGCCAGTCCAGGCCTGCTCAATGTGGTGGAAACCTACACCCTCGACGTTGCCAGCAATGGCCGTCGCAGCGGCAACGCCCAGCCAGTCACCAATGTACGAAGCGGCGGGCGACGTTTCACCAAGCCCATCGACAACATCGGAAACAAATCCATTCCGGATTACGCGGGCTACGCCAACCGCTACATCTATGACGTCAACATTCCCAACTGCACGACACCGGGGCGCGTGTTCGTGGGCCAGCGTCGCGAAGGTTTTGTCGTCAATCTCGGACAGGTTTTTGATCAGATCAACCTGAACCCGCTGGGTGCACGCAACTCGGCAAGCAACATCATTGATGACAAGAACATCACCAGTCTGGCGCTGGAAGTTCCCATTGCCTGCCTGACCAATGGCACGGAACCTGTCATCGGCGCATGGACAACGGCGAGTCTGCGCCAGGCGCGCCTGCTGAACCCCGCCCCGACCGGACCCAACGCGTCGGATACCGGCCGTGGTCCTTCGCTTGAGGGCGGTGCCTGGACACAGGTTTCGCGTCTTGGCAGTCCGTTGGTCAACGAAGTCGTGATTGGCATTACCGACAAGGATCGCTTCAACGCGAGCGAGCCCCGGAACGACGTCGAGAACTTCGCCAGCTACGTGCTGTATCCCTCATTGCCAATACTGGTTAATGCCTTGTTCAGCGTTCCGGCACCGGCAACGCCGCGTACAGCAGATTTATTGCCGGTGTTCGTAACTGGCATTCGTACGAGTGTGGGCGGCACCATGACCGACTTCACCCACCCGGCCAATGTGGATCTGACGTCACTCGCCGGCGCCGGTGAAATGCTGCGTATGAATACGGCCTTCCCCGGCACACCCACCGCTGTTGCCAGTCAAAGTGATCTTGGCTTTCTGGCCTGCGACCTGAGCGGCTTTCCCAATGGCCGACGACCGATTGACGACGTGGTGGATATCGCACTGACGGTGGCCGAAGGCGCTTTGACCGGAACCAATGGCCTGCAAACCTGCGATGTCAGCGGGGCTGCCCCGACCGTGGTCAACGCAGGCGCGATCGTCAATGACGGCGCGCAGCCCGACCCGGCCGACTATCTCACCGCCTTCCCCTACCTCAACACGCCATTGCCCGGCGCAACGACCGCACCGTAAGGAGGGGCCATGAACAAAGTACTTATCACGGCAGGCTGCCTGGCTTTCGGCGCGGGACTCACAGCTTGTGGCAGCTCGGACTCCAACGGTGACGCCAGCGCCCTGTTTGGCGGCGGCAACGGAGGCGGCGGTGCAGGTGGAGGCCTCACGTCTTCACGAAGCGTTTCCGTCATTGCCCAACAGCAGATTGACCAGGCCACTGACGCAGTGTCACCCCCCATCCTGATCAACGATCTGCCGGTGGACGGCAGGGAAACAAACGACACGGCAGTGCCATCGCCACTGTGAGACAGGTTATCCTCAGCGGATGACCGGGTTCTTATTTCAAAACGTCCTGCGTCCTCTACGCAGGACGTTTTTTTTCGCCTCATTTTTGTGGCCTGTTTTGGCGCATGCCGAGCCCTTTCGCCCGGCCGATGACAACGAAGTGATCGAGCAGCTGCCACCGTCACCGGTACGCTCGGTGGACAAGACATTGGACGGCGACGCGCCAGACCCGATTCTCGCTGCGCGGCTCGCCCGTGCCTTTGTCGAGCGCAACCGCCGCACAGGTGACTCCCGCCTGCTCGGATATGCACAGGGTGTGCTGACGCCATGGTGGAACCTTGATGACGCCCCAGACCCCGTCTTGATGATGCGCGCGATCCTGCGCCAGGCACATCATGATTTTGATGGCGCCCTTCTGGACCTCAACCGCCTGCTGGAACGCAGCCCGGACAACGGACAGGCCTGGCTGACCAAGGCCACGGTGCTGAGAGTTCAGGGGCACTTCACACGGGCCCGAGAAGCCTGCGGCAAGCTCGACGCCAGCCGCAATGAGGTGGTCTACAGCATCTGCAGCATTTCCATGCGCGGCCTTGGCGGTCGCCTCGCATCGGCCCGCAAGGAATTTGCAGCGCTCAAGAACAAGATTCAGCGCCAGCCCGACAACATCGCGGCCTGGTACTACGCGGAGCGTGGTGACGCGGAGGTGCGGGCCGGAGATACAGAAGCCGCCCTGAGCACATATCAATACGCAACGCGCAGATTCTCTGAAGATCTGGATCTGCTTGCAGCCTATGCGGACCTGCTGCTGCAGGAACACAAGTACGGCGATGTGTTTGCGGTTATTCCTTCGGACACAACAGTCGATGCCTTGCGCCTTCGCCGCGCACTGGCGGCCAAGGCCCTGCAAGACCCTTCTTTCAAGGAAATGGACCGGCGCATCCGGGCCGGATTCAAGGCGGCCCGCGCTCGCGGCGAAGCGCTGCATATTCGCGAAGAAGCGCGCTACCGGCTGGCCATGGAAGACACGATAGAAAAGATCATTCCGCTGGCCGTTGCAAATTGGGAAGTCCAGCGTGAGGCATGGGATGCACGCATCCTGATTGACTGCGCCAATCGCGCCGGCAACAGCAAGCTGGCCAGACCGGTCGAGAAATGGCTGCGCGAGACGGGTTATCAGGATGTACGCCTGCCACCGGTGGCACGACCATGAAGCGCATCATCGTAGTGGTTTTGATGCTGTGGTCGACGTGCACGTTTGCACATCGACCCAGCGATGCCTTCCTGAGCCTCGTGGTAGATGAGGCAAAGATCAGCGGTCATTTGGAAATTGCCCTGCGTGATCTGGCAGCGATCACCGATCTGGACAAGGACCGTGACCACTTTCTGACATGGGGAGAACTGCAGGCCTCTCAGGAGCAACTGCTGCCCATTCTGCAGAACGCCGTGGCGCTCAAAAACGATGGAGAAAGCTGCCCGTTTCAGGTGACCGACCTGCTGCTGAATGACCGCAGCGATGCGCGTTATGCGTGGTTCGAAATCCAGGCGAACTGTGCGCAGGCATTGAAGCAACTCAGCATCGACTACACGCTGCTGTTTGCACGCGACCCGACCCACCGCGCCATCCTGTCCCTGAAAGCGGGCGACGTCAGCCAGACCGGCGTGTTCTCCCCGCAAAGCACTGCCCAGACTTTCAATCTGCGGAAGCCCTCCCGTTTTCGCGCCTTCGCCGCCTATACATGGGAAGGCATGCGTCATATCTGGATCGGCCTGGACCACGTGCTGTTTCTGCTGGCACTGCTGCTCCCCGCCGTGATGATTTATCGACAGGGCGTCTGGGTGGCACAGCCGAATCTGAAACCGGTGCTATGGAATGTGTTCGGCGTGGTGACGGCCTTCACCCTCGCCCACTCTATCACCCTGAGTCTTGCTGCCCTGCGAATTGTGAGCGTGCCGGGCGCGCTGGTGGAATCGCTGATCGCCATCTCCGTCATGGTGGCTGCGCTGAACAATGTCAGACCGCGCTTTCCCAAGGCTCGATGGGGCGTGGCCTTTGTCTTTGGCCTGATACACGGCTTTGGATTTGCAACCGTGCTTGGCGAACTGGGCTTACCCAGAAGTGCCAGCCTGCCCGCCTTGCTGGGGTTCAATGTGGGCGTCGAGATCGGTCAGTTGGTGATCGTCATCATCGCTGTGCCACTGGCCTTCAAGATCAGGAAGACCCGGTTTTATCGGGTGGGCATCCTGTACGGCGGCTCCATTCTGGTGGCGCTGATCGCCGCCTGGTGGCTGGCGCAACGCAGTGGCATCGTCGGCGGCTGAAAGGCCGCAGGCATTGCTCTAGTTGCGCCCAGCGTCAGGCGCGCGGCAGATCTGCCAGCCTGATGGGCGCAGCGTCGACTGAAGCCGCACCAAGCAGAACGCTTTTCTCCCGCAGCAATTCGCGGAGTGACAGGATTGCAGGAAATATCTCCTGATTGCGGTCTTCGCCCTGTTCGTCAAAGGCGCGCTGCTCCGCCTCAACGATCTCCTGATCCTGCGCAAAAATGCCATTGGTGAACCAGGTAATGAAAGGCCAGATCAGATGAATCAGGCCGGGCATTCCCGGTTTACCTACCATCATCAGGCCGTATGTCTGGTTCCTTCGCTGGGCGATATCCGTGGGTACGTAACAGTTCCAGAGATCAAGCGCAGGATTTTCCGCTCCTGCCGTCCAGAACTGCAGACGCTGGTAGGGGTACTGGGTTCGGATGGTCATCTTGTCGATGCGGCCGGCAGCGGCGTCCGGCTTCTGCTTTCGATTGATCATCAGTCGCTCGCCCAGCGGCTGCTTCCCGGCTGAGCGATGAAAGGTGTAATCCACTTCTACCCAATCATCGCCTGAGCGCACATGCAAAGGCGTTGCACGCACCGACCCCATCAGACTGCGGTGCATGAATTGATGATTCATGTCCATCAGGTTTTCGTGCATGAACGACCAGTGACAGGCGATGGAACGATCCAGCGTGCGCGTCTTGTAGGCTGTGCTGGAGAATCGAGGCAGCTCTGGAAACTGCTGGAAACCGGCGGCCGATACGTCGCCGGGATAAACAAAAATCAGGCCGTACGCTTCTCTGACAGGAAACGCACGCACGCCATTGGGCCGCGTCTGCTCACCATCCAGATACGGCACGCTGACGCAGGCACCACTTCGATCATAAGTCCAGCAGTGGTAGTGACACAGAAGCTTGTCAGCACGAACCACGCCGAGTGACAAAGGAACCTGACGGTGAGCACAGCGATCCTCAAGCGCAAACACCTCGCCCTTTTCTGGACGCACCAGAACAATCTTGCGCCCCGCAAACAATACCTGACGGGTGCGCCCTGCCTTCAACGCACGGCTGCGGGCCAGCGGATACCAGAAGTCCGGGTCGATCCCCAGTTTGCGCAGATCACGAGCTTGCGATGCATTCGCAATGGATGATGTAGACGACAATGTGCTGACAGAAGCCATGGCGAAATTGATATGGCCCAACAAGGTGATGGCGGTTCAGCTTAATCAAACAATGCTTCGGGCTCCATTTTCTGAATGTGCTCCCGCATTGCGGAGACAGGGACGTCGTCTGCAGAAGCTAATCGGTCGTCATCTGATGGAGGCAAGATAACTCTTAGGTGTAAGCAGACAACTATCGGCAATTGCACCTGGCAATACAAAGAGCCTTGGTGACGTCTGGAATGTGAAAAGGCGATAGACCTGATACCGGGTGGCGTTTCGGGTAGATGTTGCCACCTCATTGCTTGACACAAAGAACGGAGTCAGATTTCCGTACTTCGTCGTCTTAACTTCGATCAGTCGCTCAGCGCCAGAAGCCTCATACGACAAGATGTCATAGCCCTCGGAATCCCCTTTAACCACCGCAGTGTGCTCGATCTTGGCGGCCAACCTCTCACACCCGGCATGAATCAAGCGAGCGCGTTCAAAGTTGATAGCGAAGTACTCTCCCGCCTTACCGAGCGACCGATTGCGAGCTTCCCGCTCGATGTAGTTGGTGGCGGGCCGGATCGGTAGAGCTACCGACTCTGAAATCTGAGACGACTCAGTTGCGATAGCCGGTCTTTTCTCTAGCACCGCCAGAATGTCCTCTACTTCCGGAACCGCCATAGGTTGGTCAGCGCTCGCACTGGCGATCTGATGCAAAGCAGCATCCGCAGACAATTGCACGGAAAGCACGTCTGCAAGCAACTGCTGATAATTGAAGCGTGGTTTGTAACCATTTATATATGGAAAGCCAACGTCCACGAGAGCAGCGCTAATGTTGGCGTGCTTAAACTCGACGGAAGACTCAGACCGATTATTGAGTTGCAAAAGAAGCGCGCGTCGATGGGCAGACTTGTTGTAGGGAGTGCCAGAAAGTTCTGCGCTCAGCATTGCCAGATAGTCCTCTACCACCGCTTCGACTTCTAGTCTCGTCCAGTCATCCATGTTGGCTGGCACCCTCCTTCAATGACCACAACGCCAAATCTCGGCCGCAATACATTCTAGCGACGCCAGAGACTTTCGGTGACCGAGACGATTAATAAGCTGACCATGCAGGGCAATGCTCGCTGTCGGCACTGAATCGAGCACTCCCAATCCTCCATAACCACCTCGAAACGCGATAATTATGCGAACAATAAGTTTCTCCGACAGCAGCTTGAACCTTTATCTACTCGAGGATACGAAACTATTGGGAAATGAAATCCAAAACACCGGATTGGAGTGGTGATCGACGATAGAAGCAGAGATCACGGCCCATCTCTGTCGTTGAATATTTTCAAGTCGTCGCCGGGATCTAAGAGCCCGACCGCATCAATACCGATCACACGCACTCTTTCGAGGTGCGCGGCCTGGTCGTGTCTGGCGAAATGACGATCACCCCTGAGGGCGGGTCAGCTTGCCACTCCGGCCCGGGTGATGTTTTTGTGATGCATTGCGGGCAAGCGCACAAAGAGGAAGTGGACGAGTTGGGTGTGCAGTACCTCTACGGTTCGCGCGAACCGGAGCAGAGTTAGCCGCAATTCGCACCGACCAAAGCCATTCGGCCGGTGCGAACAACGCGGCCAAAATCTTAGGCGGGTTCTTCGCCCATCTTCACCAGCACCTTGCCGGTGTTGGCGCTGGTATAGAGCATCTTCAACGCGTCCACGCAATTCTCCACACCGGGAACCACATGCATGCGAGCCTTGAGTTTGCCCTGCAACATCCAGCCAGCCAGCTTTTCCTGATACTGCGGATACTTGTCCAGGTAATCAAGAATCACGAAGCCTTCAATGCGCAGGCGTCGCATGATCACGTTGCGGAACATGTACGGGCCGGGAATCTTGTCGCTCGCGGTGTTGTTATAGGTTGAGATCAGGCCGCAAATCACCACCGTTCCAAAATCCTTCATGACGGTCAGGCCGGCGTCGAGCATTTCGCCGCCAACGTTTTCGAACTGCAGATCCACACCTTGCGGCGCATATTCACGCAGCCGCTCGATCACGTTCTCGTTCTTGTAGTCGATGGCGTAGTCGTAGCCGAACTCATTCTTGAGCCAACCACATTTTTCCGCCCCACCGGCAATGCCGATGGTTGTGCAGCCGTGAATCTTTGCAATCTGGCCAACCAGCATGCCCACGGCGCCAGCGGCAGCGGTGACCACCACCACATCTCCCTTCTTGGGGCGACCCACTTCCATCAGACCCACCAAGGCGGTGGGTCCGGCAATGGCGAGCACGCCAAAGGCTTCCGCCAGTTCCAGACCTTCGATGCGCAGCATGATGGAAAATCCGGTGCCATCGCTGACTGAATACTCCGCCCAGGGCGCCAAACCTGCAGCCAGCGAACCCACCGGGAAGTCCGGATTCCTGGATTCCACTACCTCGGCCAGCTGAAAGCCCTTCATCGCTTCGCCGGGGCGGATCGGGTCCATGTACAAATCCATGTCGCTGAGCCAGAGCCGGTTGGTAGCGTCCATGGACAGATAGATGGATCGCAACAAAATCTGACCGTCTTCAATGGTCGGTCGCGCTTCCTCGCGCATCACCAGGGTATCGGCTTCGATATCCTTCTTGGGCATCTTGTTGAAATACCAGCAGCGCGAGGTGCTCATCTGTCAGCTCTCCTTGAATAGATTTATATGATTGTCAGTGTCCCGCTTCTTCAGCTTGAAGGCCCCACCCGAAAGGGCGGCTAAAAATGTGCGGAAAATAAGGGCGCACCCGGCTGGCCCTGTCCGCCCCCTCAGATCATCATAACCAACCCCAATTTCCAGCGATTTGCCCGAGCTGATCGCGTTGTCCAGGAACAATGACATGAGCCAGAAAACACTCGTTGCCGGCGTCGGCATGATCCCTTTCGTCAAGCCCGGCAAGTCCGAGAGCTACGACATCATGGGTGCCAAGGCGATCGCACTGGCACTTGAAGACGCTGAGGTGGCCTACGACAAGATCCAGCAGGTCTATGCCGGCTATGTCTACGGCGACAGCACCTGTGGACAGCGGGCGATCTATCACGTTGGCATGAGCGGCGTGCCTGTCATCAACGTCAACAACAATTGCTCCACCGGTTCCAGCGCGCTGTTTCTGGCACGCCAGGCCGTGCAAAGCGGCGTGGTTGAGTGCGCCCTCGCCGTCGGCTTTGAACAGATGCAGCCCGGCGCTCTGGTGAGTCACTTCAATGACCGCCCCAACCCGCTTGGCGCTTTCATTGACGTGGCCCAGCAGCTCAAGCCAGCGCCGGAAGCACCCATGGCGCCCCACATGTTCGGCACTGCAGGCGCAGAGTATCTGGAGAAGTACAACGTTGGCCCGGAGGTCTTTGCGCGGGTGTCAGTCAAGGCACGCAAGCATGCGCAGCACAATGACAAGGCGATATTCCGCGATCTGGTCACTGAGGAGCAGGTACTTGCATCGCCGGTGATCTTTGGCCCCATGACGCGTCTGCAGTGCTGCCCGCCCACCTGCGGAGCGGCCGCGGCCATCGTCGTCAGCGAAGCCTTTGCGAAGAAACATGGCCTGAAGTCAGACATCGTGATTCTTGGCCAGTCACTGGTCACCGACTTCAGCTCGACGTTCGACCAGGGCTCCATGATCAAGGCCATCGGCTATGACATGACCGGCGCAGCCTCCAGACAAGTCTATGAGCAGGCCGGCGTAGGACCCGAAGACGTCGACGTCTGCGAACTGCACGACTGCTTCACCGCCAACGAGGTGCTGACTTACGAAGGTCTGGGCCTGACACCGGAAGGCAGCACGGAAAAATTCATTGCCGACGGCAACAACACCTACGGCGGGCGCGTGGTCACCAATCCATCGGGCGGTCTGCTCAGCAAGGGTCATCCGCTGGGCGCAACCGGACTGGCACAGTGCACAGAGCTGGTAGACCAGCTGCGCGGCCGTTGCGGTGTGCGTCAGGTCGACAAGCCCAGAATTGCGCTGCAGCACAATCTGGGACTGGGCGGCGCCTGTGTGGTCACGATGTACGGCCTCAACGCTGCCTGAAACCGCTGGCACGCGCCGCAAGGGCCGGGCATCCTCGACGCCCTTACTGACCGCCTTTGATTCAGTAAGAGCCAAGGCCCGGAAAGCGGGTCTTGGCCTCGTCTTCACCGCCAGCTTCGCACTTCCGGGCACTTCAGATACCGCTGATCAACTGATCTGGATCGCTTCCGGATTATTCATTGATATGACCCGCAAAATCTGCTGATATGCGCGCGCCTGTTCGTCGCGCCGCCCGGCAATAGGTCGACCCATTTCTTGCGGTCGGCTCCAGGCGGAGCCTGCTTTCAGGAAATGCGGCATGTCCAAAGTTTTATTGGTGGTAGAAGACCCCGCCGAATGGTCCCGGGTTGCACAAGGCGCGCGGGTGTTGAGTCTGGACACCTATCTTGCGGACTATCCCGTCAAGGGCGAGCGCAGCACGCGTGTCATCAATCTTTGCGGAACCAGCCGCTATCTGAGCAAAGGCTATTACTGCTCGCTTCTGGCCGAAGCACGCGGCCACCGCGTTGTGCCGTCCGTGAACACGCTCATCGATCTGGGCAATCAGGAGCTGTACCTACTCCAGACCGGCAGCCTGCCCGACCTGGAACGTCCGGGGCTGGATGGACTGACAGTAGTGGACGACACGCTGAGCTTTCGCACTTTCTTTGGCCGCTGCAGTCTTCCGGAGTTGTCCGGCATTGCGAGCAAACTATTCGAACAGTTTCCCTGTCCCATTCTCGACGTGAAGCTGGTGTGGCGCGGGCAATGGCAGGTGGGCGCGATCCAGGTGGGATCATTCGCATCGCTCAATGCCGAAGAAACCAGCCAGTTTCATGGCTATCTGGAGTCCTTCGCCGGCGGCTTGTGGCGCGGGCCCAAACGTCTCAAATCAAGCCGGTGGGACCTGGCCATTCTCGTCAATCCGGAAGAGAAACTACCACCGAGTGACGCGCAGGCACTCAAGAGAATGCAGAGGGCTGCCGAAAAGCTGGGCCTGGCAACCGAGCTGATCCTGCCCTCGGATTATCCGCGCCTGGCCGAGTTCGACGCGCTGTTCATTCGGGAAACCACAGAGATCGATCATCACACCTACCGCTTCGCACGTGCTGCTGAACTGGAGGGCCTGGTCGTGATTGATGATCCGACCTCAATCCTGCGCTGCTGCAACAAGGTCTTCCTGCAAGACGCGTTCACCTATCAGCATGTGCCAACGCCCAAGACACGAATTGTTTCGGGTTACAGCGAAGCGCAGATCAACCAGCTGGAACTGGAATTTGGGTATCCCATGGTGCTCAAGATTCCCAACAGTGCGTTTTCACTCGGCGTCACCAAGGTTGCAGACCGTGCAGAACTCAGCGCCCGGCTGCGCGAGTATCTCGAACGCTCCGATCTGGTGATCGCGCAGGAATTCCTCTACACCGAGTATGACTGGCGTATCGGCGTGCTCAATCACCGCCCTCTTTATGCCTGTCGCTACTACATGGCGCGCAATCATTGGCAGATCTACAAACACGGCGGCTCGCGCGTGGACAGCGGCAAGTTCGAAACCTTGCCCACCTTCGAAGTGCCCCGCCCGGTTCTTGATGCTGCCCTGAAAGCGGCCGCCATCATCGGTGACGGCTTCTACGGCATTGACCTCAAGCAGCACGGTAACAAGGTGTACGTGATTGAGGTCAACGACAACCCAAGTCTTGATCACGGCGTCGAGGATGCCTTTGTAGGCGACGAGCTTTACATGCAACTCATGGGCGAGTTCGTTCGCAGGCTGGAGGAACGCGGCCGGTGAACCCGCGCCAGACAGCACCGACTCATTTCAGCGACATGCGCTTCACTTCACGATACCTGGATGCCCGCAACAACTGGCTTGCAATGGCATCAGCCTTTGGCGCATCCGCGCAGATCGAGTCCATACCGCACGCGCTCAAGGGCCCTGACGGCGAAGCGCTGGCCACTGATTGTCTGTGGCTGGGTGCAGCCGACGCGCCGCGCGTGATCGTCACTATTAGCGGCACACACGGTATCGAAGGCTATGCCGGCAACGCCATCCAGTGCCATTGGCTCGAAGCTCTGCAGGCTGGCAGGCAAAAGCTGCCGGCTGACACTGCGTTGCTTTGCATCCACGCGCTCACGCCCTGGGGCATGGCCTGGTATCGACGCTGTGACGAACAGGGTATCGACCTCAACCGCAATTTCATCGACTTCGCGCAGCTGCCCGCCAACGCAGACTACGCACGTGTCCGCGACTGCCTGCAGCTACAAGACCGGGATGCACGCGTCAGCGCATTGCAGGATCTGCAAAACGAACTCGGCCAGCGGCGCTTCGAGATCGCCGTCAGCGGCGGGCAATACGGAGATCCCAAGGCCCCGTTCTTCGGCGGCCATCAGGCCAGCCACGGCCGCAAGGTCATCGAGCGATTGATTCGCAGCAGAGCTTTGTTCACCCGCACCTTGCACGTGATTGATCTGCACACCGGCTTGGGACCACGCGGCGAAGGCGAGCTGATTTGCGATCACCCGCTGGATTCCGCTGGGCTTCGCGCCAGCCTCGCAGCCTTTGGCTCACAGATCACACTTCCCGCTGATGGGAGCTCGTCTTCTGTACCCAAGCATGGGCTGCTGGACTATGCCTGGCATGCCGGAATGAACGACAAAAGCTTTTTCTTAACCCTCGAATTTGGCACGAACAGCGCCGCTGAACTGTTCGGTTGCCTGGAGGAGGATCACCGGTTCTGGGCTGAACGAACACCCCAGCGCCGCGATGATGCCGGGTGGGCCGTCGTGCGCGAGCCCATGCTGGCGCACTTCTGCCCCGATGATGCCACCTGGCGGAACTGCGTCATGCAGCGCGGCGATGAAGTCTTTCGCACATTGCTGGCACTGTCATGACGCGCACAACTTCCAGCCTGGAAATTGAAGCTGCAAGCCTCGATGATCTCGATGCGCTGGACGCCCTTGAACAGGCCTGCTTCGACACCGACCGCCTCAGCAAGCGTCGTCTGCGTCACTGGATTCTGGCCAGCAATGGTCTGATGCTGGTTGCACGCAGAGAAGGCGTTCTGCTCGCGTACGGACTGGTTCTGCTGCATCGCGGAACCCGTCTGGCGCGTCTCTATTCGCTTGCCGTCTCTACCGAGGCACGCGGCGGCGGCATCGCGCGCCAGCTGCTTCTGGCACTGGAACAGCGCGCTGCTGAGTCAGGGCGAATCGACATGCGCCTGGAAGTGGCCGAGCAAAATCATGCGGCGATCAAGCTATATGAGAATCTGGGCTACGTGGTGTTTGGCCGGCATCCTGAGTACTACGAAGATCATCAGACTGCACTGCGCATGCAAAAGCGCATCCGCAAACTTCCCGAGCATCTCGAACATCTAGACGTGCCCTGGTACCGACAGACCACAGAATTCACCTGCGGACCCGCGGCCTGCATGATGGCAATGGCCTCGCTGACCCCGGAACTGAAACTGAAACGCACGCTGGAACTCGACATCTGGCGTGAAGCCACCACCATCTACATGACCTCCGGTCACGGTGGCTGCCATCCGATTGGCCTGGCCCTTTCAGCCCATCGGCGCGGCTATCAGGCCCGTGTGGTGCTCAACCGGCGCAGCCCTCTGTTTGTGGATGGCGTCCGCAGTCAGCAAAAAAAGGACGTGGTGACACTGGTACACAAACAGTTTGTGTCCGAGGCTGCCCGCATCGGCATTGACGTTCGCTACGATGGCGTCACCAGTCAGCGGATCCGGCGCTGGATTTCACAGCGGAAACTCGTGCTGGCGCTCATCAGCACTTACCGCATGGACCGGCGCAAATCACCGCACTGGGTCGTCATTACCGCCATCGACTCGGAGTGTCTTTACCTGCACGACCCTGACCCGACTGAAGGCGAGCAGCGGCCAATCGATTGCCAGAACGTTCCTATCTCTCACGCCAGCTTTGAACGCATGGCGCAATTCGGTCGTGATCGCGTCGCGGCGTTTGTGATTCTCTCCAAAGGCGATGCCTGAATACGCGATGCGATGAGCCAAGGACTCATCGCATCGCGGATGCTGCATCAGGCGGTATCAGCTGCCGACCTTGACCACGACCTTGCCGAAGTTGCCGCCACCCAACAAATCGATCAGGCCTTGTGGCGCTGATTCAAAATCGTCAATCAGATGCTCACGAACCAGAATGTCGCCGCTTTCAACCTGACCGGTCACCTGTTGAAGAAACTGTCCGTAGTACTTGGGGTACTCATCAAAAATGATGAAGCCTTCAAGTTTGAGCCGCTTGAACAGCGCTGAAGCCATGAAACCGGGCAGACGATCAGCGCCGCCCATGCCATCACCGCTGTAGTGCGTAATCAGGCCGCAAACTGGAATACGCGCACCGACATTCAGGAGCGGAAGCACAGCATCAAAAACGGCGCCACCCACATTCTCCATGTAGATGTCGACGCCCTTGGGGCAAGCTGCTTCAAGCTGCTTCGGAAAATCTGCGCCTCTGTGATCAACACAGGCATCAAAGCCAAGATCGTCAACCGCGTAAGCGCACTTCTTCTCGCCACCCGCGATACCCACGACACGACAGCCCTGCTGCTTGGCCAGCTGACCGATGATCTGGCCCACCGCGCCAGTTGCGGCTGCAACGACAAAGGTTTCGCCTTTGGCAGGCTTGCCGATGTTCATGAGCGCATGCCATGCGGTAAAGCCGGGCATCCCCAGAGCGCCCAGGTACCAGCTTGGGTGCTTCGCTCCTGCGGGTAGTTTCACCGCAATATCTTCGCCGTCCGTCACTGCAAAATCCTGCCAGCCGGAGTACGCCTGCACCAGATCACCGACCTTGTAATCCGGATGATTGGAAACCTCCACGCGCGACACGGTACCGCCCACCATCACCTCGCCCGGCCTGACGCCTGGCATGTAGGTATCACCGGCATTGATGCGCGGCCGCATGTAAGGGTCCAGAGAGAGGCACAAGGTGCGCAGCAATATCTGCTTGTCACCCGGCACCGGCACGGCACTGCTTTCGAGCTTCCACATATCCGCAGTGGGGGACTCATCTGGGGCCGGGTTACGGGTCAGCAACCATTGACGATTTGTATCAGCTGTCTGTGGCAAAGCAGGTTCTCCTTTGGTTTTTAAACATCATGAATTTGAATTTAGTTATCAGTGCAAGACGCGATCACGATCATTCTTCGATATCCGAAACCTTGATCATCAACTTGCCGGTGTTCTCGCCGCTGTAGAGCATGCGAACCGCCTTCTCTGCCTGTTCGAGGCCTTTGATCTCGTGATGCCGCCAATGCAGCCGGCCTTCCAGCCGCAGTTTGCTCAGCGCGCGAAAGGCCTCGGGATAACGCATGGCCGAATCAATGACGATGAAACCCTGCACCTTGAGCCGCTGCATGAGAATCATCGGGTAGTTGGCCGGCGCAGCATCCTTGGCATCGTTGTTGTACGAGGAAATCATGCCGCACTGAATCACGCGGCCAAACAAATTCATCTGCCCCAGCGCCGTGTTCAGGGTCTCGCCGCCAACGTTGTCAAAATAAATGTCGATGCCTTCCGGACATAGTTCGCGGAGCCGTGCGTCTACGTTCTCGGATTTGTAGTCAATGGCGTGATCAAAGCCGAGTACATCGGTAATCCAGTCGCACTTCTGCTTGCCGCCGGCAATACCAACCACCTTGCACCCCCAGACCTTGCCGAGCTGCCCGGCAATGCTGCCGACCGCACCTGCTGCACCTGATACCAGCAAGGTTTCACCAATCTTGGGTTCACCAATATCCAGCAGACCAAAGTAGGCCGTGGGCGCGACGATGCCAAACTGACCAAAAACATCCTTGCGCGAAATCCCGGGGATCACCGGTACCGGCGACAGCATGTGCGCGGGTTGGCAGGAATAGTCACTCCAGGAGCCGATTCCCATCACGTGATCCCCCACTGCGTAAGCATCAGCAGCGCTGTCGGTCACCTGCCCCACCACGAAGCCGCGCATAGGGGCATCCAGCGGTACGGGCGGCATGTATTGCGGGATGTCGCTCATCCAGACGCGATTGGTCGGGTCCAGAGACAGCCACTCATTGCGAATCACGATCTCGCCGGGTTTGGGTTTGGGGACGGGGCTGGTTTCAAACACCAGATCTCCGTCTCGTATGTCACCTTGCGGTCGTCGCTTCAGTATCCACTGTCGATTTTCCATCGTGCCAACTCCGGTTGGGCGCACCGCGAAGGACGTCGCTATCAGGGTGCGGTATGGGTGGTAAGGGATGACAGCGTCCGGTCATTATCAGCGGATCGACCGCGGTGCCGACATCCAGTCAAACCCTATCCCGCGCAGGCGCCAAAAAAAAGGCCTCCGGGCAACAAGCTCCCGGAGGCCTCTCAATCTATGGGTTCAGGGTGCGTTGACGGTCAGCTCCGGCTTTTTGACCAGCCCAAAGCTTTGAAGAACGCCGAGCAGTTCGCGATGACCGAATGCCTGACAACCCGAGGCAAAGCCATAGCGCTTCGGCGGAGCCTGGCAAAGATGATAGGCCGTGTAAGCCTGCAGAAGGCCGGTCTGCTTGTAGTTGCAAGTACCATGAATCACGCAGTGCGCACGACCGGCTGGGCCACTGGCATGCACTGAATCCACCGAAGTGTTGATTCGATGATTCTCGCGCGGCGGCATACCTGCCTGCAGGCTCGCAGCCATTTCAGAAAGCGCCGCCGCCTGTTCGGCTTTCGGCATCTTCTTGATTTTTTCCTCGACGACGCTGGTGATCTGCACCACGCCTTCCATCACGCTGCGCTCAAACACGCCGCCCATGGCCTTGCAGTTGGCCACACGCGGATCATTCTTGAACCATACCGGATGTGCAGTACCCCCCCAGGGCAAGGCCATGGCCACTTCATGTTGGCCGGGCACCATCACCTCGGCCTTGGCAAACGGAGACCACTGAACGTACTGCTTCTGTTCGAGATAGAAAAAGTCGGCTGTCAGAATGCTGAAGATGGTCTGCGTGGACGCATAAGTTGGAAAGCCTTTCCAAAGCACCAGAATATCCAGGCTGTCCAGGCCCGGTGTTTCCAGGCAGATATTGGCCGCTATTTCGCCGGTGGTGTACATCTGCGCCATGCCGGGCGACAGCAGCAGGCTTTTCTTCTCAAACTTCGCGCCCCACTTTTCCTCGCAGGCCATCATCCAGTTCTGCTCACCGTTGGTGTCGGTGTAGTGCACACCTGCAGCCAGGCAGGCCTCAACCACTTCTGATCCATAATTCATGAACGGGCCAACCATGTTGCACATGACTTTGGTCCCCTTCAGAAGTTCGGTCAGGGCCTCGACGGTGTGTTCAACCTGAGCAACTTCGTACTCAGCGTTTTCAATGCCGGGCACCTTGTCCAGAACCTCCTGAATGCGTTTGGCATCACGCCCTGCGGCGATAAATGGCATGCGGTATTCACGCAGATACTCTGCAACCAGACGGCCGGTGTAGCCGGTAATGCCGTAGATGACGACGGGCTTCTTGCTGCTCATGTTTTTCTCCTCGGGATTGTGCGCCTGCCACGGCCATTGACGTCGTTGCCGAAGCTCGTCCCAGAGCATAGAACGAGGACAATTGACAAGGGCCTGCAGCGAGTGACAGGGTTGTTGTCCCTGGGTGACGATGAGGGCCAGTGAAGTGAAGCGCGGCGTCGATATCGAGCGATGCTTGATGCCCAACACCTACGCCAAGCAGCTGGCGCAGGAAATCGGGCAGGTCTCACTTCTGGTCAGCGGAACGGGTATTCGTGCGGAGCAGTTGGAAAACTCGAATAAGCCGATTACCGTTCTCCAGCATCTTCAATTGCTCCGGAATGCCTTGCGCCTGGCGCCCAACGACGACTGGTATCTGACCTGGGGACAACGCATGGGGGAGCACTTTCACGGGCCAGTGAGCATGGCCTGGCTCAGTGCCCCGACCCTTGGCGATGGCTTCGACGTTTTTCTGAAATACATTCCAAGCCGCGTCCCTTACCTGCATTGGGAGGCTTACGAACAAGGCGACCAGTTCGTGGCTGAAATCAGTGGCCTGATGGAATTCGGCGACATCGGGCACATGCTGGTGGAAGTGCCGATGCAGGTCATGCATGAGTACGCTCGCACCATTCGACCCGGTTCGATCGCCGAAGCACGCATCGAATTTGCACATCCTGCGCCATCACTGGAAACGCGGTACGAACGCTGGTTCCAGTGTCCGGTGACATTCGGCGCAGGACGCAATGCGCTGATCTTCCCGCAGAGCTGGCGCAGCATGCCGAATGTCGGCCATGACGAAGCAATCTGGGAAGTGGCGCTCAACCGCTGCAAGTCGCTGTGCACGAGCCCCGATGAGCGCGACACGCTGACACAAGTCCGCCACATCCTGTTTGACTGGATTGAGCAGGAAGACAGCGAGCGTTTTGCACCGTCATTGGAACGTGTCGCTGCGCAACTACATTGCTCGACACGCACCCTGATCCGTCGCCTGAAGCTCATGGGGACGAGTTATCACGAAGTGGTCGACAAAGTGAAAAAGCAACGCGCATGCGAATTGCTGGGCAACCAGAATCTGCGCATTCGCGATATCGCCGAACTGCTGGGTTATGGCGACGCCGGTGGATTTGTTCGCTCGTTCAAACGCTGCCTGGGCGTGACACCCGGACACTACCGTGAACAGATACAGCAGCATGCAGGCCCCGCAGCGCCGGCAGCGCAGCGCCCGTCAGGTGCAGGTCTGGCGTGAAGCGCGTGTCACTGAGCCGCGAAAGCTGCCGCCTGGATCAGCCCAGCGCGTAAACGTCGTATTGAACCACGCCTTCTTTGAGTCGCCCTTCGCCAATATTGATGAACTGCACACGGTTGACCCACTGGTAATCCGGATGCGCCGTGCGCAGGCGCGGTGCAGCGCGAATCTGCACAACGTCCGGCACCTCACCCTTCAGAAAATTGGCATGGCCGTCGGGGCCCATATCCAGGATGCCGTTGTAGGCCACATCAATGTGCGCGCCCTCTTCGCTCTCTAGTGCGGCCCGCACGTCCAGGGCGCAGACACCATCGGCACGCAAGGTCAGCCAGTCACCGCCAATGGGCAAAACCTTACCCTTGAGTTTGGGCCCCCAGACTTCGCCGCCTGTGACATAAAAGTTAGCGCGGATATCACCTTCTGTAGAACTCACCAGAACCGGCGACTCGAGAGTGGCGCGATAGGTGCAGACGTGTTCCATCTTGTATTGGTACATGAGGTCTCCTCCCCAGCATGACGGGCACTAAACGACTTTTAATTTGTTTGACTCAAAGGGTGGCCAGGCGCTCCAGCACTTTCTCAGGCACCGCGTCTGCCGGAATCTGCAGATAACGGAAGCCCCCCTTAGGGGCTGATGGCGCGTCGCTTCCCGCCCAGAATGCGTCATTGATGACAACGCCATTGGCAGCGCATTCCAGCGGTGTCGGGGCTATGACATAAGTCATACCGGTGACTCTTCCGGCGAACGCCGAGCCATCTTCAAAACGCAGGCCGATATCCCATCGGTAGTGCCCTGCAACGTTGATGACGGGCTGGTACCACTCGATTTCTTCGGCTGAGGCCGGCTCCTGTCCAGCAGCCTCTTCAAGCAATAGCCCGTCCACGCCGACCTCGCCAAAACTGCGCAGGAATTCCGCCACGTAGACCGAGCAAGAGTCCGCTTCGTCACCGCCAACTTCGGGGTCGGCATCGTCACCAAATGCCTGCCGGTAGGCGATGCTCACCCAGGCGCGGGGAGATGGCAGTGACAGGATCAGCGGTGATGAGCCGAATGCCGCGCGCAGGCCCTGCAGAACATCGATCATGTGGGCACGAAATTCTTCGTCCGCCAACAGGGTCTTGGCTGGGACAACCACCCGCTTCTTGGCCGCCATGGCCTCGCGCAGATCAGGATGCGCGGTGATCCAGGCTTCTGCGAAATGAGCCAGCGGCACCACATTGACACCGGGCCTGAGCAGACCAGCGGCTTTTCGACGGTAGGCAACGTATTCGGCAGCGTGGCCCCAGGGCGTCTTGCCGCCCGCAAGCAGGCGATTGGAGTATGCGGTGTCATCAATCCACAGCAATCCACCGTTTGCAGCATCGATTGCATCAAGCAGCTTTGCCATCTGTGTTCCTCAGGTTTCTATGTGGGAGCGGCGTCGAGCACCCTGGCTAGGCAGCGGTGTAGCCGCCATCAATGACCAGTTCACTCCCCGTCATCCACCGGGTAGCGTCTGACGCCAGATAGATCACCGCACTGGCAACATCGCTAGGCGCGCCGAAGTGTCCCACCGGATGCGCGCCCTTGATGGCGGCCTCGGCGGTTGCGTAGTCCGGGGCCAATTTCAGGTTCACGAAATCCTTGATGAAATTGGTGCCCATGTCTGTTTCCACAATCGCAGGGTGAATCGAATTGATGCGGATGCCGGTGCCGAGTTGTGCGCACTCTACGGCAGCAGCCTTGGTCATCAAGCGCACAGCGCCTTTGGACGCATGGTAGGCAATATGACCAGGTGTTCCGATGATGCCAGCGACCGACGAAAGATTGATGATGCTGGCGCCCGACTTCATGACACGCGCTGCGTGCTTGAGGCCGAGAAATACGCCGGTAACGTTGACGTCCATCAGCTTGCGAAAGTCGTCAACCTCACACTCGGTAAGCATGGCGGCGGTTTCAATGCCCGCGTTGTTGACCAGAACGTCCAGCGCACCAAACTCGGACACGGCGTGTTGCACTGCCTTTTCCCAGTCGGCCTCGACGGTCACGTCCTGTCGCAGGAACGCGGCTTTGCCACCCGCTGCATTGATCTCCGCGACTGTCTTGTTGCCCAGATCTTCCAACAGATCGGTCAACAGAACGCTCGCACCACTTTGGGCCAACGCCTTGCAGACCGCGGCTCCGATGCCGCGCGCGCCGCCAGTTACCAGCGCGACTTTTCCGTCCAGTTGAAAGAGATTTCGATAATCCACTGCGGATGATGCGTTCACCAGATTCTCCTGTGCTTATCGGTCGCGAGCTGTGGCCGCGCCGTAAATTTGCTTGTCTTGATATTACGGGCTGGCGGGTGTTGGCCCATCTTCCGGTCCGCACGCCCAGCCCGAAGCCTGAGATTACACCGCCAGCCTGGAATTCACTCCACCCATAGGGGTGGGCGTCCGATCCGCCTTTTAACTGGTACCCAGAACGCGCAATGCGTTCTGGGTAAGGTATCGCTCGTACATGTCCGGGTCATTGGCGCCGCTCTTGTGCAGTGAATGCGCCTTGACCTGCTCCAGGCGAGTGACGTCTCCGGTCTGGATATCTGAGGCCGTTACATGGCACCAGCTCCAGTAGGGATGCTTTCCGTCCATCATTTTCCTGTCGCCGGATTCGTAAAGCGAATATGCGCCGTCAAAGCTGCGAAAGGGCTTCCCGCGTCGGTCAAACGTGGTCATTCCGACCAGAATCTGGTTTCGTGCATCAAACCAGAGTTGCTTCTTGGAAACCGGCGCACGCGGAAATCCGGTTGGCTGGGCTTCCACCTGAATGGCTTCCGGGATGAGTTCAACATTCATGTCCCAGAAGCTTTTTCCCTTGGGCCCACCGTGCGTGCCGTGCTCCCAGTTCGGGTGGTCGGGATTCCAGCCTTCAGACAGGCCTGCCAGCCAGGGCCCGCGACCCACGATCTTGTAGCCGCTCCAGGTATGCAGGGGGTCTCCGGCACCCCAGGCATCTGAGAGGTACAAGGAAAGACCCGGCAACAGCGGCTCAAAGCGCTGATCGGTCGGGAACTGACGGATGCGCTTGAAATCTGCGACGTAGCCATACAGCAGCGGAAAGGTGCTGTGATCGTAATCCCATATGTTCAAAAACGAAGTGCCCTTGAACTGATTGGGAGAGAGAAAAAATACCGATTGATAGCGCAGCTTGTCCTCATGCCCGGGCCAGTAGGGTTTGGGATCCATGCTCACGCGTGCAACCGCGGAGAGTTCTGCCCAGCCGCCGGTGTAGTTGAAGCGAGGGGCGCCGTCATTGCGAAGCGCCTGTGCGTTGAAAGCGTAAAAGGAAGCATCATGCCGACCCCAACTCAACGTCTGGGCAGCAACCAGCTCGACGCCAGATTTAGGGTCGGGAAATGGATTTCCGCCAATCCAGGGTTTCCCGTCGGCGGCGTTGACGACATTCCCCTTGTCATCAAACTTGGCCTTTCCGGCGTTTTTGAGGGTTGCTTCAATGTACTCCCAGGGCGACAAACGCATGATGTCGGTAGTGGACTTGACCACTCGGACCTTACGACCCTGCTTGAGAATCTGTTCGTAATTGATCGGCGGCATCAAATCTTTGACGTGCTCGACATTTGACGCGTCGATGAAGTCGCCCGTTTTGATCTTGCCTTTGGTGTAGGCGTCAATCGAGAGCAGCTCATCGGGATAGGCTTTTGAAACCTCTCCTGTATCTGCAATGGTCTTCGCCAATGGTGCAAGCACTCCCGTCGCCAACAGTCCGGCGCTGCTGTCCCGGAGAAACTTACGCCGGCTATAAGCTCGGTCATACTTCCTGATATGCACTCGGCTCCTCCTTTCAGAGCGGGCTGTGTGAGCAGCCCCGCTCCATCTCGTCAGGCAAATCTGCTCATCAATCTGTCTGACAACAAAAAAGCCCCCAGGTTGCGCCTGGGGGCTTCGCGCATGACGCGCCTAGGCTTTCAAAACGCCTCCGAGCTGTAGTTGTCTAGAACTGCAGCGCGGCGCGGATTGCGACTTCGTCGGTGAAGTCGATGTTCTGCAGTGCATTCGAGTTGGGATCACCGTACAGATTGCCTTCGACATGGTTGTAGAAAATGTCGAAGGTCAGGTTGTTACCCGGACTCCAGCGGAAACCAGCCTGAACAAACAGACCGCCATCCACATCCAGCAACGCAGCACCACTCAGGCGATAAATGTAGTTCGGGAACGGCTGCAGGAAGGCCAACACGACGTCCGTGCTGCCACCACTCTGCGGGGTGCACTGGCGAGTATTGGGGTTTTCTGCCCCCGCAACCGTACCCGGACCACCGCCCGTTCCACCCTGGCAGCCGAGGTGCTGGCCAAACAGGTTGGACTCAGTCTTGTGAATCGCCTGGAAGACCATGTAGGTGGCCGGAAAATCACCAAACCAGCGGTGATACTTTTCCATGACCAGTGCGGAAACACTCTCATCCTCGACAATGTAGTTGCGAGACAGTGACGGCGCCGTAAACACACGGTCCGGGATAAAGCTGGTTTCAAAGTTGATGATCAACTGGTCGAGGATGGAGCCGGGGCTGGCCTCCACCACGTAGCTGACACCGGCTCCGTAAACCTCTTCCTGGAAATATTCGTGCGCAAGGTGGCCACGCAGACCGCCAGTGAGGGTGAAGAACAAGTCCAACTCACGAGCCGCAGCGTCAACCGTTGTCACTGGCATTGCGCCCAGCGCACCGGTCGGTCCGACCCCCGCAGTGGTCAAGTCAATGCCCAGCGTCGCGCTCAGATCGCTGATCGCCTGCAGGCCCAGGCCCGAAAGCAGGGAGTCTGCGTCATTGAACTCGGTGATCAGGGCGTTGAGTCCTTCCAGTCCGTCCAGACGCACTCTTCCGGCGTAGGTGAACCACTCATTTGCACTGGTAACGCCTGATGGGTCAACTTCCAGCGGCGTCCGTGCGACGATCAGACCTGATCCGGGAATACCGGGTACATCTGTATTGGCACCCGACTCGGTCCAGCGAAACACGCCTTCGTGGTTCCAGCGTTGCGTCGCAATGAACTGCACGCCCCACTGGCCGAAGTTACCGCGGATACGCAGGCCGTAGTTGAAGTCTTCCCACTCGTGCTTGTCGCTGTAGGTTTCGTGGATCGTGAACTGAGCCGGAATGACATTGAACGGTGTGTTTGGAGTCGGGTAAGTGGAGGGTACGAAGGCCTGCACATATGCATCCGCTTCCCACTGCTGTGCAAACTGTGAAGTGATTCGGATACCCGGAGAGGCGACGCGTTCATCGGCATACTCTTCCAGAGCGTCATCCAGAATCAGATGGCGGCGAAGGTCCAGACCATTGGGGACGTCAAAGACACGGAAGAACAAGGCCTGTCCCCAGGCAATTTGTTGCTGACCCACTCGGACCAACACGCTGCCAAAGGTGTAATCGAGATACAGGGCGGTGAAGTCCACCATGTATCGACGGCCGCAAATTTCCACCGGATTCAGACAGCCGCCGGAGTTGTAGTCGTCGTATTCAAAGAATTCCGGCTTCTGCTGGTTGAAACCTTCAGAAGTGGATCCGATGCCGTTCGGGTTGTAATTATCGTAATCGCCTACGTCGAAGATGGCGCGCAGACTGGAGTACAACTGTACGTTGGGCGTGAAATTGATGGCGGTATCGAACTTGCCGCGGAACTGGTTCACGTTGAACTTGCTGTTCGCCGTTTCCTGCATCCTGGTATGCGGTATCTGCAAACTCGTCACGTTGTAGCCTGTTGCAGGATCACCTGCTGAACGCGGCTGGTTCACCCCGTTGAACAAATTGCCAGCGATGTTGTTCGGGTTCTCGTCCTGCGTCATACGAAACGCAGAGTCGTAGCGGACGAATCCGCTGAACGTGATGCCGACATCGCTGAAGAATCCGCCTTCTTCTTGAGCGTTTGCGTTAAAGCTTGCCAGACCCGCCACCACCGCCAGCGCCAGTCCGCTCACACCCCGAATCGTTGTCTTTCTATCCATGTCTCACTCCTCCAAGTGACAATCTAATAATGAGCATCCAATAGCGCTCACTTAATCTTTCTTAACTACCGACTTTCAGAATTCTTCCGCCCTGACCCACGGCAAGAACGCCGTTACTCGAAGCACTGACCCCGACATACCAAACTGTTGTGACTTCGATGTTGTCCAGTGCACGCCAGGTCTCGCCACCGTCTTCACTGATCATCATTTCGCGCATGGCTGAAACCACGACGTGGCCGTTAGGCGAAGAGTGGACACCGTTGAGAATCGCCTTGCTACCGACATCGAGAGCTTCCCAGGTTTCTCCCCTGTCTCGGGTCTTCAGTGCATAACCGTCTTGACCGACCGCGAAGCCCTTTCCATCGTCACGAATCTCGATGGCAAACAGGGAGGCTTCTGCCGTGTTCACCACATTCCAACTCTGCCCCTTGTCCAGGGAGCGCAGGATCAGACCGAACTCGCCCACCAGGGTGACGACATCGTCTTCACCGACGAAAACGGAATACAAATGCGGTTCGGCGCCGCCGTCGGTGCCGATCTCCAGCCAATCCATTTCCTGTTGGGTCCAGGTACTTCCACCGTCGTTCGACAGAATAATGGCGCCAAATTCACCCACTGCGACGGCAAACCCATTGGCATTAGCACTGACCGAGAACAGTCGCTTATCCGTATCAGAATCGACCTTTTCCCATTTGCCGGGCGCGTCGGATCGCAGAACAACACCGGACTGCCCCACGACCAGGATTCTGCCGCGATCAAAATCGAGGCCGAGCATGGCCATCTCTGTTGGGAGCTTGGCTTGCTTCCAGGTTCTCCCGCCATCTTCTGTAGCCTGGACTTCACCATCATCGCCAACCGCCATTCCCTTGTCGCCTACAAAATCAATGGCAAACAGGGCCTGATGCACCGTACCTTCAACAAGCACTTCGACTGGAGTGGCCGCAAAGGCTGGTGCACTCATCGCAGCTATAGCGGCGCCCAACAGGGCCGCGCCTAACGACCGGGTTCGCAACTTTTGGAATATTTCGCTCATGGAATTCAAAGGTTTCATTGTTGTCTAGGTCGCGGGTACTGGCTGGAGTCTTGAATCCTCTTCAGAAAACATCGAAAGGTCTACCCCCTCGCCTACGTACAGATCTTTGCGTTTGACGAAATTCGGCTTGATCAGCCAGACCAGCAAGGGCAGTAGAACCAAGGCGAGGACCATGTTGATCATCATGATCATCATGAGCAGCAGCCCCATGTCGGCCATGAACTTCAACCCGGACAGGAAGTACCAAGGCGCAATACCGAGCAACATGATCGTCGCCGTGAACATGATCGCCTTGCCGGTGGTGGTGAGTGACTCGTCAATTGCCCGGCCCCAGTCCTCGCTTTGCGCGTGATACTCCTCGCAGATACGGGACAGCAGGTAGATTCCGTAATCGATCCCCACGCCCACGCCGATTGCCGCGACCATCAATGTATTGATGTCCAGGCCCACACCCATGAGATGAATCATCGCGGTCAGCATGAAATTGGCGAGGTTCACCGGGATCAGCAACAGAAGCCCGGCAACCGGTGATCGATAAGCCAGACTGCAAGCCACCCAAATCACAAAGGACAATGCGCCGATAATCAGGTAGTGGTAGCGATCAACAACGATATTGACTGCTTGCTGCAATGCGATCGTGCCGGTGCCCAGCCTGACCAGAAATGCGTCGTGGTCCACGCCCACTTTCTCGACAGCGGCTCTGGCCGTCGCCAAAGCGGCGTCTACTGTGTCCTGCTTGTTGTCGGGATACCACAGTGAGACCGTGGAATTCTGCAGTTCGAAATCCGTGATGTGTGAGAACGCCTTCGGACTTGAGCCGGCAAGCGACACCATGGATGCAGCACTGACCATTTCATCGGTTGGGTCCACCGGCAACCATTTCGGGTTACCACCGGCGAACAAGCGCTGAGCCTCACCGAGGTAATCGCCATAGGACAACGTTGCTCGCGGCGGGAACTTGCCGTTTTCAAGAATCTTCTGAATCTCACGCGTGGTGCTGTAGGTGTCCGCGAGTTTCGCGACCCGATCCGGGTTCTTCGGGTCTTTGGCTTCAAACACGATTTCCAGCGTATTTACGCCAGGAAAATTGCGATTGATCTGGCGAACTGCCTCGTTGAACTCTGAGTCTTCCCACAGAAGATTGCTGCCTTCCGTTGGATTACCGATCTTGATCTGCAATGCGAAGAACACCGCCGCAGCGGATAGCGCCGCCAGCACAACAGTTGTTCCTCTGGCCCGCTTTCCGTGCGACAAAGATGCTACGCCTCTCAGCACATCATAGAAGCGCTTCTGAAAACCACCTGCCTTGCTGGGGTCACCCGCGCCAACCAGTTTGTCGACGTTGCGCGGTGGCGGTAGCACAGCCAGCAGCAAGGATGACAGTGCCACGCCGGTCGGCAGCAACCACACACACCACATGCCGGCAAAGAAGGCGAAGCGTTCCATCGCAGGTATGGGCGCGATGGAGATCAGGAATACACCCGCCATGTCGGTAAAAATACCCAAAGCGGATGGCGGCAACATCACCCCCATAGTGATCTCTGCCGCCTTGGCACGATCATTCACATGCAAGTAGATCTCGTAGTAGCGCTCTGTGTACTGCACGCAGTGAGAGAAAGAACGCGCCACCAGCAACAAGGGCACGATCATCAGCAGTGGTTCAATGGGGGACTCCAGCCAGCCCACCAGACCAAATCCCCATATGGCTGCAACGCTGCTGGCCACGATAGGTGTAACCACACCCACCGCGTTACGCATGTAGAGGATCAGCATGATTACCATTGCGCCGAGGGTCAGGCCAAAAATCCAGCGCATCTGAGCCTGATACTTGTAGACCCACCCCGTCAGCGCCGGCTGCCCGGCGAGGTAAACGTTGTGATGCTCGTCCCGGTTGCGTTCAACCAGATCCTGTACGAACTTGAATGCAACGCCGTAGTCGAGTTGCGACTCAATAAACGTTGCGTTGATCAGAGTGGCGGAATTGTCCTTCGAGATCAGGAAAACTCGGGAACCGGGTGACTTGTCTACACGTGTCCTGAAGTCCTCAATCTCTTCCGGTGTCTTTGGAACGTAGTCACCCATCAGCGGGCGCATATCAATACCAAAGGGCGTTGCCTCGGCGTATCGCGCCTTTTCGGTAGCGATTGAAAGGATCTGGTCGTGATCGACGCCGGGCGACAAATCGATGTCGCGCGTCATCTGCCAGACCTTGGCAAGTGTTTCGGCGTTGTAGATGTCGCCATCCTTGCGCTGAAGCATGACGGTGACCGTCAAGGGATTTCCGAAATTCGGATGGTCCTTGAACACCTGGACAAAGGGGTCGTCCTTGGGCAACAGATCCGAGAAGATCGTACGCAGTTCCACACCGCGCAGGCCTACTGCGAAAAAGATCGTGACAGCGGCAAACAAAACCCAGCTGAACATCCTGTTACGGATAACCCAGCGGGCAATTCGGAATCGCAGAGAGTACATGTGATTAAGTTCTGTTTATGCAGTAGGACGAAAGGAGTTGCGTAACGCCTCGTAAAACTGCTCTGGCACCAGATGCAGAAATTTCATGCCTCTCCTCTTTTTATAAATTTATCAGCGCACGCATGTGTCTCGTGCCAGTCACAGACCTTTCCAGTCTGGCCTGCAACTTGTCCTACAGTTTGTGATGCTCCAGCGCCAACGAACACTACCCGATGGGGTAGTGGCGAGCGATAGGGGTGAGTCCTTAAGGGAAATTAGTCTGGTAGCAGACTACTTTTGCAACGAAGGCGATCTATGGGTGTTCGACCACTGCCCTGGCGTTCTGATTGGAATGCAATCGCATGGACTGCCGGACTGCTGGTGAATCAGCGCCTCTGCAGGGAGGCAGACAGGTACCCGCGTCTGCAAAGGTAAACATGCAGCGGCAGAATGACGCCGAGAAAGAGTCCTGCAATCAGGTGCAGATTTGCACCAAGTTCGCGCAGCGCTTCGTGTCCGGCATAGAACATGACCGGCACAGTGAGGATCAGGACCCCCTGGATGCAAAGCAGCAGACTTGCCTGATACCGCTGTCCGCGCAGCTTCCATCCTTTCGATACATGACGGGAAAACAAGCTGCCGAGCAGCAGCATGTAAGCAAAGCTTGCCGTGCCGTGCGTCACCAACAAAGTCTGCTGAAAAGGATGCTTCGCCGGACCAAACGCTCCTTCGACCATTACGAATTGATCCGTGAGAAACCAGGCAGCACCGCTGACGATCAACAACAAGGTGAGCCCATAGATGGCCCACTTCTGCCACGGATCGAGTCGGTTTCGTTCAAGCTGCAAGCGATACTCCCGACAAGTCGCCAAGCCGCAGACAATGTGCCCGATAGCGGGACAACAGCTTTTCGGATTCTCCCGGTGGCAGCATGAGAACGACCTTGGTCAGCGCATCAGCATGGATGGCACGTGGCGCAACCACACTCACGCTCCAGCACCCTTTCCAGTGCGCGCTTACCGGCAGCGCCTGCCCGGCTTCCGAGGTTTCATAAGATGCCGAAGTCGCCAGCGCCTCATTGTGCAACTGCACGACGGCCCCGCTTGCATGAGGATGCGCCGGGTCACGAATGAATGCCTGACACGTTTCGGAACCAAAGCAGCGCATGTCACCGCCTGCATTGACCATGGCTTCGGATACGCCCCTTGCCTGCAGTTCTTCAAGCGCACAATCCACGGCATACCCTTTGGCGATACCGTCCAGGTCCACTTTCACGTCCAGCTGCCTGCGCACGAGGCCTTGTCCAATCACATCAATGTCCTGAATGTTCCGGGACTGCGCATTGGCCAGGCAGGGCTGAAATGCGCCAGCGGATAAGCTTGCCAACTCGCGCGCTTCGGTCAGCACGTTGGTGAAATGTTTGCTGACTTCGATCACCTGCATGAGAGGCGCCCTGTTTAGACGCGAGAGCTCACTCTCAGGCAGCTGCTGACTCATGCTCTGATGCACCTGCTCAATGGCAGCGAAAGCGCGGCTTATCGCGTCATTCAATGCCTCTGGTTCAAGACCCTCGGCACGGATCTCAACCATGGTTCCCAACAGAGGCTTAGCCCTTTGCAAGGTGCTTAAGAACCAGGTCATGCGTTGCCAGAAGCCGACGAACGCCTTCAGTCAGATGACTGCAGGACAATGTGGCACCAGAAATATTCTGAATCTCTTCCTTGAAGCGTGGCAGATGCAACGCCGTACTGCCTTCGAACTGCTCGCGCCAACGTCGGTTACGTACCTCACCACCGTAGCTCTCTCGGTAATCCAGAATTTCGACCTGGCGCACCGCGCCGGAAGGCGCAAGTGCCAGCGCCCAGGTAATGAATTCATGCTTGCCGATCACTTCATCGACCAGGAACCATCCGCCATCGCCACTGCGCCAAGCTGACAACTTTGGCACTCGTACAGGCACGCCACTGGCCTGCTCAATTTGCAGGCTTTGCTCCGGCGTCAGTGTCACTTCGACAGCGTGCAGGCTCTGGTCAACAAACATCAGCTTCTGAGCTTGCTCGAGGCTCAGATAGCGCCGAGCCAAAGCAGGCATGGGCAGCAACGCACTTGCGAGTGCGCTGCTGCCCATAAGTACAAAGCGACGACGATTCATTTAATCATGCATGACACAACATCGGGGACGGGTTCAGAACTGATAGCCAATACCCAAGTCGAAACCGTCAAAGTCGCGACCCGCTTCTGCATTCAGGTCATGCGAACGCGAACGATAGTCCGCTTTGATCACCACACTCGGATGCGGCCAGAAATTCACGCCCACTTCCCACTGGTCAAATTCGTCCTGTGAGCGCGCGCCTTCAATATCTTCATAGCGGGTATATAGGCCGATCTTCTCGCAAAATTTATAGCTGGGTTCAATGTACCAGCCGCTCTGGTCGTCATCATCGGCAGCTTCGACAGCGCTGCCCGACATATCCCATGCGCCGTACAGGGCACGCAGCGAGAACGGGCCGCGGTCAGCTTGCAGATTGACCACATAGAGCAGCGCTTCTTCAAGACCGTCGCCATCAACTTGGCTGGCGTCCGATTGATAGCTCAGCGAAGCACCCATCTTCAATCCAGGAAGGCCGCTGTAGCTCAGGCGGGTGGTGGCCGCCAGATCCGAAGCATCTGCCTCCGAAGTTTTCTGGCGCCCACTGCGGACACGGAACGCACTGCCGCCGGCAGTAGGAACCATCAAACCCTCATGCACCATGAAGTCCCACTGCAGGCCATTGCTCCAGTTACCGACCACACTGGCGCCACCCGCCCACCACGTCGAGGGAATGATGATGTTCTCGACGTCATTACGCTCCACACCATAGAAGGTCGGCGGCTCGTGAGTCTCGTTGAGAATGCCGACCGGCAGCAGCATCACACCACCGCGTGCACGCCATGTTGAGTTGAGGTCGAATTCGACGTAGGCCTGCTCAAGCTCGACCTCACCACCTTCGCCGTCAGCAGCAATGCTGTGCTCGATCTCCACTTCGGACACGAAGCGGATGGAGTCGCTGAAGTCATAGCCCATGAACAGCACAAAGCGGTGGAAATCGATCTCGCGAACGTCGTTGGCGTGATCTTCAGCGATCAGGTTGTTGTAATGCAGCTCACCATAACCACCGAACTTCACGTTCTGTGCCTTGAACATACTGGACTCAGCAGCCTTCTTCTCCTTGGCCGCCTGCTCATCACGGGCCTTCAGCTCGGCCTCAAGAGCCTTGATGGACTCATACAGCTCTTCATTACTTGGCGCGGCGGCCCAAACGGGGCCCACCCCCAGAATCGTAGCCAGTGCGGCTGCCTTGATGATCGTTTTCGACACAGTGTGTATCCCTGATTTATTTGAAGTGATGCCCTGCTATGGTGCAGGGGCGGTGCATAGTAATGCGAGGGCGGATGCTAATCATTTTCATTCTCTCTCACAAGAAATGCGGCGGGCAAGGGAGAATCAGACAAGCAATGAGTGACTTCAGCCACTAATGAGATCCAGTCCATGCCGGGAGCATCTGGAGACTCGGACCGCCAAATTTGGGCTAGAGAACAATAGCGAGCGAACTATTGATAAATGGCGTGGAACGAGCTGCGGCCCGCTCCCCTTAGCCGCTCGACAGGGCTTTACCCGCTGTGGAGACGCCACAGCTGCTTGCGAATACGGGCCAAATGGCACTGACAACAGTCCATTCGATCGCTATACGAGCAACGCTAAATCACTGTGAATTGGTGGTGATGGCTGGATTTGAACCAGCGACCTCAGCATTATGAGAGCGAGTGAAGTGAGACTTTTTCTCTTTTATTTTTCGCCACTTACGGCGCTCGCCCTCACCCACTGTGCCTATATATGTGCTTCTAGAAGGCAGCTGCCGCCATTTCTGCTTATAAGTACTCGGTCAGATTCCCGGCTCGCCCTAGAAGTCCGCCCTCTTGCTCGGCCAATTAGCTGAAGCTGAGGCAGGTATCCTTATGCTCTTCAGTGGCTTAATGCTTCTTTTTTTGAATGGGCTGAGATTGAGATTCCATCGTCGATCAAGTCCCCGAGGGTAGTGCAATGGCTTTGTTTGAGGGAAAACTAGATCGCAGCGACTTTGATAAATACAAACGAGCGAATGAGACTCGATTGGCAGCGCTTGATTCTGCGATAAAGGCTAAGACTTCGGATTATGAGGCTGCCGCAAGCGCTGCCGCGGCCGCAGCCGTCAAATCGCAGGAGCAAGCGAACTCGACAGCCAAGAAGATTGAAGAAGCGCTCGCGGACATACATAAGCACAGCGCCGCAACGCAAGCGGAATTGCAGACAGTCAGCGGGCGAAAGGCGGAAATTTTGGAGGCTGTAGCGCAGCTCAAGGCCAAAATTGATTCTGCAATGACTGAACACCAGGGCCTACTGGACCTAAAGGCACAAGCAACTACCGCGACTCAAGAGACGCTTGAGAGTGTCAACAAAGTAAAGGCATTGATTGATCAAGCTGCCGCACTCCCCCAAGCAGTTGCAGACACTCAAGCACTCGTTAAGGACGCCACTCAAAAGGGCGAAGCCTTAGACGGGCTCCTGAATACCTCATTGAAAAAAACCAACGATCTCGACGCGCTCCATAAGAAGGTGTTGGGGCAAGACATTAAAGACGACAATGGGGAGACGACTCACATTGATGGACTGCGCGACGAACTTGAGTCTGCTTTTGACGGCCTTAGCGAAAAATTGGAGACCTTAGATGCAACAATTTTTAAAAAGACCGACGCGATTGAGAAGAAGCACGACGGCCTTCTTGGAGCAAAGAGGGAACAATATGATTCGCTTGTCTCCGGATCCAAGCAGAAAATTACTGAAATCGAGGAAGAACTGCGAGGGCTTCTACCCGGAGGGCTTGCCGCTGGTCTGAGTGCAGCATACGAAGCCAAGAAGGACGAAGAGCTGCGTTCGCTCTATAAGTATGAGCGTAATTTCTTTCTTGCGATCTGTGGTTTGGTACTAGTTTCGCTGATCCCATTCGGTGTCGACATTTACCTACTCGCGTGGAAAGGAGCCGATTTGGTTCAGGTAATTAAGGATACGCCTAGCCTGTTGCTGCGCGTTGAAAACTGACCAGTATTTCGAGGTTTTGCTCACTGAAAA
>CAXBFJ010000004.1:0-343444 GCA_963975245.1 uncultured Panacagrimonas sp.
CAATCGTGCCGACATTCACGTGCGGCTTGATACGTTCGAATTTTTCCTTGGCCATCGCGCACTACCTCGATATTCAGTCTAAAAATGGTGCCCACAGCGTGATTCGAACACGCGACCTCACCCTTACCAAGGGTGCGCTCTACCACTAGAGCTATGTGGGCAATAATCTTTTTCCGCTACTGCAACTGCTTGAAATCAGATCAAAACTGGAGCGGGTGATGGGAATCGAACCCACGCTATCAGCTTGGAAGGCTGAAGTTCTACCATTGAACTACACCCGCAAAATCTGTTGTTTATCGCCCGCTTGTTACGGCGCGCCACAAACTTGAATCTTTGATCTTCCGCCGCCAGCGATATCACCGCTGGAGCTTCAGAACATCCCGTGCCGTCCGAGTTGGTGGAGGGGGTAGGATTCGAACCTACGTAGACGTTAGTCAGCAGATTTACAGTCTGCCCTCGTTGGCCGCTTGAGTACCCCTCCGCGCTGCAATCTGTCAGACCGCGTGCTGCAACAGACAAAACGGGCGCGTATTCTCGTGACGTGCCCGCGATGCGTCAAGCATCGGGTGCTTTCTTCTTCACGGTCTTGCTGGCTTTCTTGGCCGTCTTCTTGGCAACTTTCTTCTTTGTGGCCTTCTTTACGGTCTTTTTCGCAGGCGCTTTCTTGGCTGTCGCAGCCTTCTTGCCGCCCTTGCCTTTCTTTGCAGCCTCGGCTTTTTCCATTGCTTCGTTCAGGAAAAACTCGCAGTCGAGAACGGAAAACTTTTCCGCATCGCGCGTTTTGGGGATATTGGCCCGCCGCTCGCCGTCCGTGATGTAAGGACCAAACCGACCCTTGATGATGCGAATCTCGGTCCCAGCGAATTCCTTGATCGTCGCCGCCTTGAGCGCCGCCTCGCGCTGCTCGATCAGCTCGATCACACGCTCGAGAGTGACGGTATAGGGGTCGTCATCCTTCTTGAGCGAGACAAACTTCTTGCCGTAGCGCGCATAGGGGCCAAACCGACCAATGTTCACCACGACCTCGTCACCGCTTTCCATATGGCCAAGATCGCGCGGCAACTTGAACAGTTCCAGCGCCTCCTCGAGCGTGATGGTGTCGATCCGGTGCTTTCCGCGAATGGAAGCGAACTTGGGTTTGTCCTCGTCCTCTTTGGTGCCAATCTGCACGAAAGGCCCATAGCGGCCTAGTCGGGCGGAAACCGGCTTGCCGGAAGCCGGGTCGGTGCCGATCACTCGAGCTTCCGCCACCTCCTGGCGCGTCAGCTCCTGCTTGGCATCAACCTGCGTCTTGAAGTCACCCCAGAAGGCTTCCAGCACCGGCACCCATTCGCGCTCACCGCGCGAAATGCTGTCCAGTTCGTCTTCCAGGTTGGCGGTAAAGCCGTAATCCACATAACGACCAAAGTGTTCGCTCAGGAAGCGGTTGACGATCATGCCCACGTCGGTGGGATTGAAGGCCTTGCCTTCGAGCCGAACATATTCCCGGCTCTGGAGCGTTGAAATGATGGAGGCATAGGTCGATGGCCGGCCAATGTCATATTCCTCCAGCGTCTTGACCAGGCTCGCTTCGGTATAGCGCGGCGGCGGCTCGGTGAAATGCTGGTCCGGAATCACTTCCAGCAAATCAACCCGCTCACCTTCTTCCAAGGCTGGCAGGCGCTTGTCATCTTCGTCGCCTTCGTCGCGATCGGCCGGGTCTTCGGCCTTGATGTTGTAGGCCGCCAGAAAGCCGGGCTCGATCAGGACCGATCCGTTGGCCCGGAAAGCGTGTTCATCCGAAGCGCGGAGCTCGACGGCAACCGTATCGGAAACGGCCGGCGTCATCTGGCAGGCCACTGCGCGGCGCCAGATCAGTTCATACAAGCGCGCCTGATCCGGATTCAGGAACTTTGCAACATCCTTGGGCAGCCGCGCAGCCGACGTCGGGCGCACCGCTTCGTGCGCTTCCTGCGCATTCTTGGACTTGGCCTTGAAGAAGCGTGGCTCCTCAGGCAGACCTTTGGCCCCGTACTCCTTGGAGATGACACCGCGAATCTCGCTGATGGCCTCCTTGGCCAAGCTCACCGAGTCGGTACGCATATAGGTGATCAGGCCGACGGTCTCTCCGCCCAGATCCGCACCTTCATACAGTTGCTGCGCCGCACGCATGGTTCGTGTGGAGGTGAAGCCCAGCTTGCGGTTGGCCTCCTGCTGCAGCGTGGAGGTGGTGAACGGTGGCGCTGGATTTCGCTTGCGCTGCTTCTTGTCGACCTTCTTGACCAGCAGGCTTCCCGCTGCCGCTGCGAGGATGCGATCTCTGGCCGACTCCGAACTGCCCTGATCCGTGAGCGTGAACTGCTCGAGCTTGCTGCCGTCAAACTCGACGAGCCGCGCCGAAAACGGCGCATTTTCTTTCCGAACCTTGGCTTCAATGGTCCAGAATTCCTGCGGGACAAACGCACGAATCTCTTCTTCACGCTCGCAGATCAGCCTCAAGGCCGGGCTTTGCACGCGCCCCGCGGAAAGCCCAGGCGATACCTTGCGCCACAACAGCGGCGACAAATTGAACCCAACCAGATAATCCAGGGCCCTGCGCGCCTGCTGCGCATTGACCAGATCACCAGCCACCTCGCGTGGATTGGCGATCGCCTCATTGACGGCGGCCTTGGTGATCTCGTGGAAGACCACGCGCTTGACCGGCTTGTCCTTGAGCGCGCCTTTCTCGCGCAGCAACTCGACCAGATGCCAGGAAATGGCCTCACCTTCGCGATCAGGGTCAGTTGCCAGATACAGGGCATCCGCCTTCTTGAGCGCCGCCGATATCGCCCGCACATGCTTTTCGTTGCGCTCGATGATCTGGTACTTCATCTGGAACTGGTTAGCGGTATCGACCGCACCATCCTTTGGCACCAGATCACGCACGTGACCGTAGGAAGCCAGGACTTCGAAATCCGGGCCCAGATATTTTTTGATCGTCTTGGCCTTGGCCGGCGACTCAACAATGACCAGATTTTTGCTCATCAGCTCACAAGATTCGGGGTCGGTTCGACCCGAGGGGGCGACAGCTTATAGGTGCAGGCCATGGTGCTGTCCAGCGGCACCGCTATTCTCCAACGGCCCGAAAGGGGTTTGCCGCAGGCAGCCAATGCTGCCATTCAGTGCAGATATCCGCCCTGAAAATAAACCAGGTCCTCGAGATGATCGAAGGCCTCTTCCGCATCAGGTTGATTCACCATGACCAGCAGGCAGACCCATTTCACACGGTCCAGATCCACCTCGTCTTCAATGGCCATGAGGCGGTCAATGACCAGTTCACGCGCCGCCGCATCGAGAATTCCGAGCTGCTCAAGGTAGAGCAGGAAGCCCCGGCATTCGACTGAAAGCCGCACCAGTTCGTCCTTGGAATACAGGCGCAGCGCGCTGCGCGGACCAAAGATAAGCGGCCGCTGGCGCTGCTCCGTCAGTCCATCCAGCCAGGAAAAGGCGTGGTTGACCTCCTCGACCGGAAAACCGGCAGCGGTCAGTTCATCGCGCAATGTTTCCTGATTATCCATGTCCGAGAACTCACCATGCTGATAGTTCTCGAACAGGTACATCAGCACGTCCAGCACGGTCTCTTTCATCACTCCCTCGTGTTGGCGTTCGGGTGCCTGAAGCCGGCACCCCACAAAGCGGACGGTACCGGGCAAGTGGCTTTCTGTCCACGCCCGGACACGCCGCGGCTGATGGCCTCGGCCGCTAGGCCAAACGCATGACCCGGCCACCGGCAGCAGGCGCGATACGCCCTTCGAGCTCCAGTTCCAGCAGCGCCGCACTCAGCACGTCGACAGCGAAACCGGTCTTTTGTGCAAGAACATCAATGCCTTGTGGATCGTCGCCCAAGGCATCCAGAATGTCCTGATAACGGTGCTTGCTGCTTGCGGCAGCGGTTTCGACAGGCGGGGCGGTACGCAGCCACTGGCCTACCTGACTTCCAATCTCTTCGAGAATGTCGTCCACGCTCTCGACCAGCTTGGCGCCATTACGGATCAACTGGTGACAGCCGCGGGCCATGACATTGTGAATCGAGCCGGGGATGGCAAACACATCGCGTCCCTGCTCTGCCGCCAGACGCGCGGTGATCAGCGACCCTGAATTTCGCGCCGCCTCCACAACCAGAACCCCCAGCGCCAGGCCCGAGATGAGCCGATTGCGTCGCGGGAAATGCTCTGCGCGGGGCGCGGTGCCGGGTGCGAATTCGCTGATCAGCAGCCCGCTGCGATCAATTTCTTCTGCCAGCGCCTTGTGACGGGCCGGATAAACGCGATCCAGGCCCGTAGCGCAAACCGCAATGGTCGGCCCCTGCGCCATCAGTGCACCCCGATGTGCGGCGGCGTCAACGCCGAGCGCGAGTCCACTGGTGATCGTCAGGCCGCGCCGCGAAAGCTCGGCGGAGAAACCCTCGGCCGTTTCCAGGCCCTGTGGCGTTGCCGTGCGCGAACCCACCACGGCCATCTGCGGCAGGGCCAGCAAATCGGGGTCGCCGCGAAAAAACAGGGCCGGCGGGCACCCGCCAATTTCCCGCAAACGTGCCGGAAATTTTGGGTCCTGCCAGGTCAGCAGACCTCGATTTGGCATCAGACACCACTCGATGTCCTGCTCGATACGCCCCGGGTCGATACCGCTTAGGGCATCGATACTGGCTTGCGACGCGCCTGCGTTGCGCCAGGCACTGGGCCCGGCATCGATCGCCGCCTGAGCGCTACCGAATCGCTCGATGAGCGCGATGATGGGGCGCGCACCCAGCCCGGCGCACCGAATCAGTTTCAGCCAGCTTTCGAGTTCCCCCTTATCGCTGGAAAGCGACACTCGCGGGCATCCCGGCTGCTATCGCGCGCGTCCGGGCACTGGTGAAGCAACCTTGTCCAAGGTGTGGACCGGCTTGAGCAGCGTCATGACAAGGCCGAAACTGGCCCGCGGGGTGACCTTGAAGACCAGCAACTGCCCGGCATAGGTCTCCGGCAATGAGACGCGGCGCCCGGTGTACGGGTCCGTGGCACGCTCACCGGCCTGGAAAATATCCAGCACGTGGCCCGGCTCCAGGCCGTGATTGATGCCGCGATTGAGCGTCACGATCTGGTACTGACCGATCTGGGACACCCCGTCTGTGACGGCAATGATGCGTCCCGAAATGTCCTGCTCAGGCGCGCGCGGAACAAAATTAGCGTTGAAGGCTTCGGGCTCGGTCGGCAGCAGCCGGTCGCCAATCAGGGCTTCGCGTGTGGTGCTGGCCAGTGTGGCTGTTGCAGGTGCGCCGTATTCACGTATCTCTGCGTCACCGACCGGAATCGCCTCGTGCCCGAGCAGGGCACCGTCATCCGGGTCCCGATAAGGCTGGCCACGACGCACCACAGCGTAGCTGTAGGCCTCGCCTTCGGGCAGGTTTTGCACATAAGCATCAAAGCCGGTGCCACCCACCAGATGCCGCCCGGCAAATGCGAGCAGGTACGGTGCGGCGTTCAGTTCATCAGTGGTCACCAGACGCGGCCCACGCAGGAAATCACGGATTGCATCAATCGGAATCAGCGGGATGGAACCTTCCAGCGGCAGCTCACGCACCTGCGGGGACAGTCGTTCCAGTCCGACACCGCTGTTCGCGCTGGCATATCCCGCGCTACGAATCTGGGGCCGCCCGTTCACATAGACCAATGTGAGTACATCGCCCGGATAAATCTTGTGCGGGTTCCGAATCTGATTATTGACGTACCAGACCTCCGGCCACTGCCACGGATCCAGCAGAAAACGGTTGGCGATCCCCCACAAGGTGTCGCCGCGTTTGACGGTATAGGTCAGCGACCCTGGGCCCTGGGCCACCGGAGCTGGCGCCGCTACAGGTGTGGGCGGCGGCGCAGTTTGAGGCTCAACTACTGGCGCCGGCGCGGGCCGATTGGTCTGCGTAACAGGCGCACGGCTGGCGCAGGCTGCCAAGGCCATTCCCGCCACAATTGGCAGAATGACTCTCGGCAGACACTTCATGTCCAGCCCAGACCGACTATAATTTCCCATGACGGCGCTTCCCTTGGGTTCCCCACGTGATTCTGGCACAAACTCGAATTACGACACAGGCTTGGCGCTGACTCTACCAGTAGATTCGCAACTCGTCTTATGTCGCTTCTCACCATACTCCAACATCCCGATCCTCGTCTCCGGAAAAAAGCCGCTCCTGTCGAGCAGTTTGATGCCGAACTCGACCAGTTGATCGACGACATGTTCGAAACCATGTACGACGCCCCAGGCGTGGGTCTGGCTGCCAATCAGGTTGGCGTCATGCTGCGTGTCGCCGTGATGGATTGCTCCGACAAGGACGCCTCGCCGGAACCCATCGTCATTATCAATCCCGAGATTCTGGAAGCCTCTGACAAAAAGGTCATGGAAGAGGGCTGCCTGTCTTTGCCAGACACCAACGAGAAGGTGCAGCGCTTCAATCATCTGCGCATGAAAGCACTGGACCGCAAAGGCCAGCCCTTTGAGCTGGAGGTTGAAGGCCTGCGCGCGCAGGCGATCCAGCACGAGATCGACCACCTCGACGGCAAGCTCTATATCGATCAGCTTTCCAGCCTCAAGCGGGAGCGGATCAACAAGAAACTGCGCAAACAGCGGCAAGTCGCTTGAGGCTGGTCTTTGCGGGCACGCCGGAGTTCTCTGTTGCGGCGCTGGAGGCTTTAGTTGCGGCCGGCCATGAGATCGCAGGGGTCTACACCCAACCTGACCGGCCTGCGGGTCGCGGCCGCAAGCTCAGCGCATCACCGGTAGCTCAGCGCGCCGAGCAACTCGGCATTGCATTATTCAAACCGGCAAAGCTGCGGGGCGATGACGACGCCATTACCCAACTGCGTGCGCTGGCACCGGACTGCATAGTGGTGGTGGCCTACGGCCTGATCCTTCCGCAAGAAGTGCTGGATATCCCCGCCCACGGCTGCATCAATATTCACGCCTCCCTGCTGCCGCGATGGCGCGGCGCCGCGCCAATTCAGCGCGCGATACTGGCTGGGGACACCCAGAGCGGCGTGACGATCATGCGCATGGACCAGGGGCTGGATACCGGCGCCATGCTGTTGCGCGGCGAGACGCCAATCACTGAGCAGACCACAGCGGGTCAACTGCACAACGAGCTCTCAAGCCTCGGCGCAAGACTGATCGTCGAGACGCTGGCCCGTCTCGACAATGGCGACCTTGATGAGACGCCGCAACCCGATATCGGCGCGACTTACGCCAGCAAACTCGACAAACAGGAAGCGCGAATCGACTGGGGGCTTGCGAACACGCAACTGCTGCGCGCCATACACGGCTACAACCCGGTTCCGGGCGCCTGGAGCCTTTTGGCTGATGCCCGCATCAAATTGCTGCGCGCAAAAGCATCCGCCCTCAGTCCCGTCGGGCATTCATGCCCCGGCGATATTCTGGAGATCAATCAGGACGGCATTCACGTCGCAACAGGGGACGGCATTCTGTGCCTGACTGAAATTCAGCGGCCTGGCGCGAAGCCCATGCCCGCGCATCAGGCCTTTGGGCAGCAAGCGCCAATTGGCCAGCGTTTTGCCTGAATCGGCCTATCGAATCGTCTGCGAGGACACAGCTGCAATTGCCGGGTCGGCTTCATCCGCAATCTCGTCAACAGCCGCTGCCACCGGACGCGCATTGCCGATATTCGCGAGGATTGCGACGGTCAATGCGGCGAGCGACAAGAAGCGCAGCACGAACATGCCGAGGGTGCGATTGTTGAGCAGCTTTACCATGTGGCGATTCTAGGCCCGCAGCTCTGGATGTCAGGCGTATTCCGCATCAACGGAATCCTGCAACCGACCAGTGGCACTTTGCCCGTCAGCCAGCACAAAACATGACGAAACCACCACCTCAGACCGACCTCGAACTGAAACTCCCCGAACCGCCCGAGCGACCGGATTGCTGTGGCGGCGGCTGCGCGATTTGCGTGCTGGAAGACTACGTGGAGGAGGTTCAGGCCTGGGAAAAGCAGTGCGAAGAGATCAGGCAACAGAATATGGCTCAGGGCAAGGCATCCTGAATCCACGCATGAACTCAGGGTTGTTCTACCACCGCGTCGGCCACATCCCAGCTGGAACCCGATGACCAGTTGACCTTGCGGGTGGCCCACATGACGCCGGTCAGTGCAACAAACAGCGCCATGGCTCCCAGCAGGAAAGCCAGATCCTCAGCCTGGAGAATGACGTAGAGATAGCCGAACCAGCCCGCCAGCAAGCCCCCGAGAAACAGGGCCCGCGATCGGTGCTGCGTTGCGATGTAGGCGTACCACGAGGCCTGCAACACAACCGCCGACGAAGCGGCGAGAAAAGCAGCGGCAAATCGGATGTGTTCCGCCAGGGCCAGTTGCAACAGCCCGAACAGGCACAGCGAACCACCCAGCAGCAGGTACTGCACCGGGTGCATCGGGCGCCCGCCCAGCAGTTCCATGACCCAGATCGCCGCAAAGCTGAGCAGCAGCAATAAGGCGCCGTATTTCGCAACGCGCGTGGCCATGGTGTAAGGATCTACCGGGACAACCAGTGCGACACCGAAGCTGGCCTGATCAAGCTGCTCGCGCGTGACCGCCTTATCCAGCCAGACTGGCGGATAGCCACTACCCAGGTTGGAAGCCGACCACCTTGCGCTAAATCCGCGATCGGAAATTTCATGCTCGGCCGGCAGATTCGACCCACGAAACCCGGGATGCGGCCAGCCGCTGACCAATTCCAGCGTGGTTTGCCGCGCGACCGGAGCCAGCGCGAACTGCTCCGAGCCCCGCACCTCGATATCCAGCTCGAAGTGAACGCCCAGCCTGAGCGCCTGTGCGCTGATGCCGTTGCGCACAACCGCATGGACCCCCTGCCCGCCAAACTGACCTGCGGACGGCTCAAGCTGCAGGGGCTGGCCGGCAACACGCACCCGGCTGTCGGCCGCAATAGAACCGGGGCCCTGCATACCCATGAGCAGTTCTGCCCGACCAAAATCAATGCTGTCCTGCGTGACCGGCAAGCTGGCGGCCTCGGGCAGCAGGAAGTGACCGCGCATCCTTACGTCGGCGCGGTACACCGGCACTTCGAATATGCCGCGGCGACGCACCTCTGAATCAAGGTTCGTGACCACCGAGAGTGTTTGTGGCGTCAGCACCAGCCATCCGCGCCGTTCTCGCTCGACGATCTCCTCATCGCGCGCCTCTTGCCATCGATGGGTATAGGGCAACCGCAGCAGAGGCCCGGCGAGCGTCTGTGGCCCGCCCCAGGATTGCGCCACATCGGCAACTGCAATATCACGCTGCTGACTGCGCTGCCTGACCTGATCATTGATCATGCCCAGTGGTATCAGCAGCACCAGAATCAGCACCCCAAGGCCCAGAATCCGCCCGCCGGGTCTGGCAAAAAATGGCGCGAGTCGCGAGTGGGCATTGTTCAAAGTCATGTGCAGATTCCGATGGGTGACGCCTGTATTGCGCGGACCCTCAGCATGCTGATCAGGCGTGCCCGCCGGAATGCGCCGCCGTGCAATCTCAGCAGAATTGCGTGCAAAGGCAGTGCAAAGCCGTTTCGGTCGTGCAGTGCGTTGCTAAGCTTGCGCCCATGCAGAACATCCTGATCGTGGACGATGACGCCGGTATCCGTGAGGTTGTGAGCTTTGCCCTGCGCAAGGCCGGCTTTGAGGTCAACACGGCTGAGAACGGCATTGAGGCACTGGAAAAATTTTCAGCCACCGCCCCGGCACTGGTTGTGCTCGACATCCTCATGCCGGAACTCGACGGCACGGAAGTGTGCAAACGCATTCGCGCCCATTCAGAGCGCGCCCATACCCCGATCATTTTTCTGAGTTCGCGAGACGACGAGATCGATCGCATTCTCGGGCTGGAATTGGGTGGCGACGACTACATTTCCAAACCCTTTTCTCCACGCGAACTGGTCGCACGGGTCCGCGCCATCCTGCGCCGCACCCAGACTGCACCGCCCGCCGACACGCCCACGCGAATCTCGCATGGCAACCTGGCCCTTGATCTGGAGCGCTACAAGGCGCTTTGGAAAGAACAGGAAATCGTGCTCACGCTGACTGAGTTCGGCATTCTCAGGACGCTGCTCGCGCGCCCGGGAAAAGTCTGCCGCCGCGAACATCTGATGGATCAGGCCTACGAACTCCACAAGGTGGTTTCTGATCGCACCATAGACAGCCATGTTCGACGCGTGCGCGCAAAATTTGCCGCCATCGGCGCTGACCCCATCGAAACCGTCCACGGCATTGGCTACAAGCTTGGCAACTGCGCGTGAAGAAGAAATGGCGGCCCCGGCTGTCGAGCATCCTGATCCTGATCAATCTGGTCATTCTGGTTCTGCCGCTCGGCGGCATCGCGGTGCTGCGCGTCTATGAAAGCGCCCTGATCCGGCAGACAGAATCTGAACTCATCGCCCAGGGCGTGTTTGTCAGCGCCACGTATCGCACTCTGTTTCACGACGCCACGTCCGGATCAGATGACAGCGCTTTCCCGCTCTCAGACACCGAGCTGCAGTCCTACGGCATCGAACGTCAGTACTTCGAACCCAAGGCGGCACCGGATGGCCCGTGGCGCCCACGGCTGGTGAAGCTCGACCTGGCGCGCGATGCCATTCTTCCGCGCGTTCCCAGCCCCATGAGCAGCCAGCTTGATCCGGACCCGATCTCGGCCGCGGTCGGGCGCAGGCTGGAACCGATCCTGCGCGATGCACAGGTCAACACTCTGGCCGGCATTCGGGTCGTGGATTATCGCGGCGTCATTGTGGCGACAACCGGCAGTGATCTGGGCGAGTCGATCCTCAATCGCGAAGAAGCCCTGCGTGCACTGAGCGGGGAATACGTCAGCGTCATGCGGCGACGCGGGCAAAGTTCGGACCCGGCGCCACTCAATGCTGTCTCACGCGGCGCCCGTATCCGCGTTTCGGTTTCGGTTCCCATTCTGATGGAGGGTCGCGTCATTGGTGCAGTGACCCTGCTGCGAACCCCGGCCAACATCAGCCAGGCCATTCGCGGCAAAAAGCGCGAGCTGATGCTGGGCGGCGCAGCGCTAGTGATGATCGTGCTGGGCCTCACTTTATTCACCTCGGTCACCATCGGCCGACCCGTGCGTGCGCTGATCGCACAGGCGCGCCGCGCCGCACGCGGTGAAGCAGGGGCAGTGATGCCACTGAAACATTCCGCCACGCGCGAGATTGCCGAGCTGTCGCACACCGTTGCCGCCATGGCGCGCACCCTGGAAGAACGCGCCAGTTACATCCGGGATCTGGCGGCGCACATCTCTCATGAATTCAAGACGCCCCTGACGGCCATTCGCGGCACTGTGGAGCTAATGCGCGATCACGGCGATGCCATGCAGACCGCAGAGCGCGAAAAATTCCTCAATATTCTTGATGCAGATGCTGAACGCCTTGATCGTCTGGTTCGCAGATTGCTGGAATTGGCGCGCGCGGACATGTCCGCCACCTCGGGTGAGGCCGCCTGTTGTGAACCCGAAGCCGTCATCGCCGCACTTGTTGCGCAATACCGGGCAAGGCAGTACGCGGTCACGCTTTCGATAACCCAGGATCTGCCTGCAGTAGCCTTGTCGGCCGACATGCTCGACTCGATCCTGGGCAGCCTGCTGGACAACGCCTTCCAGCACGCGGGAAGTTCGGCACAGGTGCATATCGACGCCGCCGCGGTCGATGAGGGCGTGCGGATTCGCGTCAGCGATGATGGCAGCGGCATATCCGCGCATAATGCCGCCCGAATTTTTGAGCCCTTCTTCACCACGGCGCGCAGCGCCGGCAATACCGGCATGGGTCTTTCTATCGTGCGATCACTTTTACAGGCACACGGTGGCGAGATCCGCCTCAGGAGCCCGTCCTCGGGCACCTGCTTTCAGATGGACATTCCAACAGCACCTTGAAACAAGCCACTCCCCGATCCGCCGCCGCCCAGGCCGTCGCCGCCGTACTGTCCGGCCGCAGCCTCGATCACGTTCTACCCAAACTCGAACGCCCCTTGTCACCGGGTGATCGCAGCCTGCTGCGTGCGCTCAGCTACGGCGTTTTGCGAGAGCATCTGCTGCTGGCTGCCATTCGCGACCAAATGTTGAAAACGCCGCTGGTGGATCAGGACCTGGTCGCTGCACTGATCGAGGTGGGGCTGCATCAACTGCGTTCCACGCGCGTCTCTGCACATGCTGCAGTCAGCGAGACCGTCAATGCCTGCGAAATCCTCGGGCTTGAATCACGCCGGGGCCTGGTCAATGCCCTGCTGCGCCGCTATCAACGCGACAGCCGGGCGCTGGAGGTGGCGGCCGCCAGCGATGGCGCCAAACGCTATTCATATCCCACCTGGTTGCTCGACTCCATCCGCTGCGACTGGCCAGATCAATGGGAGCAACTGCTTGAGGCTGGCAATACGCAGGGCCCGCTGAGCATTCGGGTGAATCGACGCGTGCAGTCGCGTGATGAGTATCTGGCGCTATTGAATCAGGCCGGACTGCAGGCCCGCGAGATTCCGGGCGCTGAAGATGCGCTGCAACTGGTCAGCGCTGTGCCAGTTGAACGCCTGCCGGGTTTTGCCAGCGGCGCGGTGTCGGTACAGGATGCGTCGGCGCAACTCGCCGCCGGGATACTCGCTGCCGAACCGGGGCAGAACGTGCTGGATGCCTGTTGCGCACCCGGCGGTAAGACCGCGCATCTGCTGGAGCGCTGCGACCTGAATCTGGTCGGGCTCGACAGCGATGGCATGCGTCTGCAGCGGGTCAAGGACAATTTTGAACGTCTGGGTGTGCAGGCGGAGCTGATCTGCTGCGATGCCGCCAAGTTTGCTGATCGATGGGACGGACCGCAGTTCGATCGTATTCTGCTCGATGCGCCCTGCTCCGGTACCGGCGTGATCCGCCGTCACCCGGACATCAAATACTTGCGCCGTCACGACGATATCCCGCGCATGGCGGATGAACAGCTGCGCCTACTGACTGGATTGTGGCCCCTGCTCGCACCGGGTGGGCGACTCCTGTTTGCGACCTGCTCCATCCTCGCAGCCGAAGGTGAAGATGTCGTCCGGCGTTTCATGATGAAGCAGGCCGACGCCAAGCATGAGCCGATTGAGGCGGATTGGGGCGAAGCACGCCGATTCGGCCGACGCATCGCCGCCGGCGGTGACTTTGACGGCTTTTTCTATGCCAGCCTGCGCAAACCCGTCCGCAAACCTGCATCTTCTTGAACACAGCTGACGAACCCCGCAATAAAGAATATGGGCATGGGCCTTGCTTGTTGCTCCTCAGCCAGATGGTGGCGCGATGAAACCGGACTCAGGGGCACGATTTCTTCTTGCGGCGGCACCACGGCGGGCGTAAGGTCCGTCCGCTCCGCGATGCCTACCATCGAGACTCCCAGAACATTCGAACCCATGATCTGTGTTCAAAGCCCAGCCAGTCGACGTTCCAGACTTTCGACACGCACGGCCTGACGGTCCTCCTACGACGTGAAGATCATTATTCTCGGCGCAGGCCAGGTCGGTGCGACCTTGGCAGAAAACCTGGCCAGTGAGGCCAACGACGTCACCGTCGTCGATGCCGACGCAGGCCTGCTGAGCGATCTCGCCGAGCGCTACGACCTCGCCACCATCCACGGCTTTGCGTCACATCCAGACGTCTTGCGCCGCGCAGGTGCCGATGATGCGGACCTGATCATCGCGGTCACCGAGTCCGATGAAACCAACATGCTTGCGTGCAAGATCGCGCATACCCTGTTCCAGACCCCGACCCGGATTGCACGTGTGCGCGCGGCCGAGTATCTGTCCGAGAAGAACCTGTTCTCCAAGGATGCACTGGCGGTTGATCTGCACATTTCGCCCGAGCAGCTTGTTACCGACTACATTCACCGGCTGATCGAGTATCCGGGCGCGCTGCAGGTTGTCGACTTTGCCGACGGTCGCGTCAGGTTGGTCGGCGTCAAGGCCTACTATGGCGGGCCGCTGGTGAGCCACCAGTTGAAAGAGTTGCCGGAACATCTGCCCGGCATCGATTCCAGAGTCGCTGCCATCTATCGGCGTGGCAGGCCAATCCTGCCAGAAGGCGACACCATCATCGAAGCCGAAGATGAGGTTTTCTTCATTGCAGCGGCGCCGCATATCCCCAAGATCATGGCCGAACTTCGGCGCATGGACAAACCGGTCAAACGCGTCATGCTGGCCGGCGGCGGCAATATCGGCCTGCGTCTTGCCCGCGCGCTGGAATCCAAGGTGCAGGTCAAGCTGATCGAACGCTCACGAGAGCGCGCGCGATTCCTCTCAGAAGAACTTCAACGCTCCACCGTGCTCTGGGGGGACGCTGCAAACGAGGATCTGCTGAGCGAAGAGAACATCGAAGATTGCGATGTTTTCTGCGCCATCACCAACGACGATGAAGCCAACATTCTTTCTGCGATGCTGGCCAAACGTCTGGGCGCCCGCAAGGCCTTGTCACTGATCAACCGCCTTTCCTATGTTGATCTTGTGGAAGGCGGTGCCATCGATATCGCCATTTCGCCACAGCAATCAACGGTATCGGCCCTGCTCGCCCACGTGCGTCGCGGCGACATGGTGCGCGTGCATTCACTGCGTCGCGGTGCCGCTGAGGCCATTGAAGCGGTTGCTCATGGCGACGCGAAGAACAGCAAGGTTGTCGGGCACAAACTAGAGGATATCCCGCTGCCCAAGGGCACCACGATTGGCGCCATCGTGCGCGGCGACGAAGTGCTGATGGCGCACCACGACACCGTGGTACAGGCCGAGGACCATGTCATCATGTTCATCGTGGATCGCAAGTACACCAAGGATGTGGAGAAACTGTTCCAGGTTGGATTCGCGTTCATCTGAGCGCATTTGGGACCGCATGCGCCATGTTCTGCATTTGCACATCCACTGCACCGGACATCTCTTGCCATGAATGAGCGACATCGCTGATGGCAAACTGGTCGCTCAGCCTGAGCCCGCGCGCGCACCGCTTTGTTGCCGTGCAACGCATCACCGGCGTGCTGCTGATGCTGTTCAGCCTGACCATGCTGCCACCGATATTGGTCGACCAGATCTACGATGGCACTGCGACACTGCCATTCCTGACCGGCATGTGGATCACCTTCAGCACCGGAGCTATGGTCTGGTGGCCGGCACGGCGTGAACGATCCGAACTCAAGATTCGCGATGGATTTCTGATCACCGTCCTGTTCTGGACCGTGCTCGCGGCCTTTGGCGCGATTCCGTTGTATATGTCGGATACCGCCTGGAACGATCCAACGGACGCCCTGTTCGATGCGGTGTCCGGCTTGACCACCACGGGGGCAACGACAGTTTCCAGTGGCCTGGACAACCTGCCCAAAGCCATCAACTTCTATCGCGTGCAACTGCACTGGCTGGGCGGCATGGGCATCATCGTGCTCGCCGTGGCAATTCTCCCGATGCTCGGCATCGGCGGCATGCAGATGTATCGCGCCGAGATGCCCGGGCCAATGAAGAACGCCAAGCTCACGCCACGCATCACCGAAACCGCGCGCGTGTTGTGGCTGGTCTACCTCACCCTCACGGCAATCTGCGGACTGGTTTACTGGCTGATGGGCATGTCGCCCTTCGACGCGGTGTGCCATGCGCTATCCACACTGGCCACCGGCGGTTTTTCCACCCATGACGCCAGCATTGGCTATTTCGACAACCCCGCGCTGGAATGGGCGGTGATGTTCTTCATGATGTTGGGCACCATCAATTTTGCGACGCACTTCGGCGTGTGGCGCATTCGCAGCTTGCGGATGTACTGGCGCGACAGCGAGTTTCGTACCTGCATCGCCATTGTCCTGGGCTTCTCATTCCTGGTCAGCCTACCGCTGATCCTGGCCGGCACCTTTGATGACACTGAAACATCGATTCGCAAAGCGATGTTTCATGTCATTTCCTTCGGCACCAACTCCGGTTTCGTGACTTCCGACCCCACGCACTGGCCCACCTACACCCCCATCATGCTCATGCTGTGCGCCTTCATGGTGGGCTGTTCAGGTTCGACCTCGGGCGGCGTCAAGGTGGTTCGCCTGATGTTGTTCGTCAAGCAGGCGCTGCGCGAAATCCAGCGCCTGGTCCACCCCAGTGCGCAGCTGGCGATCAAGCTGCACGGAAAAATCGTGGATGATTCGGTTGTATATGCGGTTGGCGGATTCTTTTCCGTGTACATCGGCCTGACGATTCTGCTCATGTTTGCGATGATGGCGACTGGCATGGAACCTGTCATCGCTTACTCGGCGGTGGCCGCCACCATCAATAACATGGGCCCCGGACTGGGCCCGCTCAACAGCTCGGTGGCTTCGGTCAGCGAAGCCGGAAAATGGATCATGATGTTTTCAATGCTGCTGGGGCGCCTGGAAATCTTCACGCTGCTGATTGTGTTCACCCCCAGTTTCTGGAGACGCTGATCGTGAGTGTCTTTACCCAGGTCAGCCACAAGCAGTTGCTGAAGTTCCTGACGCTGTACGACATCGGCGAGGTGCTCGATTTTCAGGGCATTGGCGAAGGCGTGGAAAACAGCAATTTCTTCGTTGACACCGAACAGGGCCGCTGGGTCCTGACCTTGTTTGAGCGTCTCAATTACGATGACCTGCCGTTCTTTCTCGGCTTGATGGAACATCTGGCGGATGCTGGCCTGCCCTGCGCGGCCCCGCTGAAAACCAAGGACGGACGCAGCTTGGTGGAGCTCAACGGCAAACCCGCCGCCATGGTTCATCGTCTCACCGGGCAGAGCGTGCTGTTTCCCAATGTGGCGCAATGCCGCGCTGCTGGCGAATTGATGGGCCGCATGCACAAAGCCACTGAAAGCTTTGATGGCACCGCAGTCAACACCCGCGGCGCGGGCTGGCGGCGCGACACTGCACAGACACTGGCAGCCGAATTACCGGAAGATGCGCGCAAGCTCATTGAATCTGAGATTCAGGAGCAGTCATCGTTCGACATGACATCGCTGCGGCAGGGCGTCATTCACGCTGACATGTTTCGCGACAATGTCCTGTTCATTGACGACCGGCTTTCCGGGGTCATCGATTTCTACTACGCCTGCAACGAAGCGCTGCTCTACGACCTGGCCATTGCAGTCAATGACTGGTGCATGGACACGCACGGCGCGCCCGAGCCCGGCAAGGTCAAGGCAATGACACAGGCCTATGTTGAGCAGCGCCAGCCTGACGACGGCGAGATTGCGGCATGGCCGATGTTGCTGCGCGCAGCAGCGCTTCGCTTCTATCTGTCCAGGCTTGAGGACTGGCTGCATCCCCGCGAGGGCGGCATCGTCCACGTCAAGGATCCGGTGGTCTATCAGCGCATTCTCGAACACCATCGAGACGCGCCCATGGCTTTGTTTTAAGACCCTGTTTTCATGCCCTCACGGATCACAAGTTTCAGTGGGACGCCGCTCTCAGCTAAACTCAAGTGGTTAAACACATACCAAATCAGGGAGAAAGCTCTGCCATGAAGATGCTCATTGCAGTGATCAAACCGTTCAAACTCGATGCTGTACGCGAGGCGCTGGCCGACATCGGTGTACAAGGCATGACGGTGACCGAAGTCCGCGGTTTTGGCAGGCAGAAAGGACACACCGAGATGTATCGCGGCGCCGAGTACACCGTTGACCTGCTGCCCAAGATCAAATTGGAACTCGCACTGCCACCGGAGCTTGTGGAACAGGCGCTTGACGCGATTTCACGCAGTGCCAAGACCGGCCAGATTGGCGACGGCAAGATCTTTGTCTATGACCTGGAGCAAACCGTGCGCATTCGCACCGGTGAAGCGGGCAACGAAGCGGTCTGACACGAATCAGAAATCCGCCAGTCCGTCAGGGGCTGGTACCGAGCCGGGCCACGGGGAACAAGAGGCGGCGCGGATATAACGGCAACAGGCTGCGACCCAACGAGTAGCGAGGCGCAGCGAGCAGGAGGGGAAACACGATGAATCGCTGGTACTGGGCGGCGCTGGCCGCAGCATTTCCGGTTGTGGCCGGAGCACAGGAACTCAATAGCGGTGATACCGCCTGGATCATGACTTCGACCGCGCTGGTCCTGTTCATGACCCTGCCGGGCCTGGCCCTGTTCTATGGCGGCCTGGTCCGAACCAAGAACGTACTGTCGGTGCTGATGCAATGCTTTGCCATTGCCTGCATGGTGTCGATCATGTGGGTGCTGTTCCTCTACAGCCTCACCTTTGGCGAAGGCGGCCCCTTCATTGGCGGCCTAGGCAAAGCCCTGTTCGCCGGCGTCGGAGAAGGCTCGCTCAGCGGCGGCATTCCGGAAACATCTTTTTCAGCTTTCCAGATGACCTTTGCCATCATCACGCCAGCACTGGTGGTGGGCGGCTTTGCCGAGCGCATGAAATTCTCGGCCATGCTGCTGTTTTCAGCGTTGTGGGTCACGCTGGTCTATGCCCCTGTCTGCCATTGGGTGTGGGCAGAAGATGGCTGGCTGTTCAAGCTCGGGCTGCTCGACTTCGCCGGTGGCACCGTGGTTCACGTTACCGCTGGCGTCGCGGCTCTGGTTGCAGCCGTGGTCATGGGTCACCGCGACGGTTTCCCGCACTCGCCGATGCTGCCGCACAACATGACCATGACCGTTACCGGCGCCGCCATGCTCTGGGTCGGCTGGTTCGGCTTCAACGGCGGCTCCGCACTGGCTGCGGATGGAAACGCCGCCATGGCCATTCTGGTCACACATGTTTCTGCTGCAGCCGGCGCCGCCACCTGGGCATTGGTGGAGTGGATTCGCTATGGCAAACCCTCGGCACTGGGCACCGTTACCGGCATGGTCGCAGGCCTGGGCACCATTACCCCGGCCTCGGGTTTCGTAGGCCCGGGAGGGGCGCTGGTCATCGGCGTTCTCGCGGGCTTTATCTGCTTCAACGCCACCAATTTCATCAAGCGCAAGCTGGGTATCGACGACTCGCTGGATGTCTTCCCGGTTCACGGTGTCGGCGGCATTCTCGGCACCCTGCTCGCAGGCATCTTTGCGTCCTCGGCACTCGGTGTCTTCAGTGGGCAGGGCTTCGCATCCCCTGAAATCACCATCGGCTCGCAGATGCTGGTGCAGGCCACCGGCGTATTGGCAACCATGGTCTACACAGCCATCGTGAGCTATGTGCTGCTCAAACTGGTTGGTATGCTGGTGGGATTGCGCGTCGCCCCCGACGAAGAAACCGTCGGTCTGGATCTCACACTGCACAACGAACGCGGGTACGACCTGTAAGGGGTCAGTTACAAGTTCTGACCCATCTCACTCCAGGCCCTGGCCCGGAGTGGGATGGGCAAATTTATCTTCAGCCTGAAGACTGAAACCCAATAGCACAGGCCAGTCCGCCGTTCGATACAAACGGATATTGCGCAGAAGAACATCGCTGGCGGGATCAATCTGCGCGCGGAAAACCTCAGGATTGCGAATCAGGCGCCGCAGCGCCTGATCAGATTGCGGCTCCCACTTCCACAAGTCCTTGCTGCGAAGCTGCGCCAGCCGATTGATGAGCGCCTGCTCCCAGACTTCCGGCCGCAGTTTGGCCCGTTCCACTGCCACTTTTTTGCCGCGCGCCAAAAGGCCAGCGTCGGCAAAGTCCAGAACAACTTTGCGCAAGACAATCTGGTCCTGGGCCCGCGTGAACACACCGGGCGTGCCCTCCAGCTGTGCGTCTATGAAGGCATGCCCCATGTCCGGCGCCAGTGCATTGACCCTGAGCAGCGCCAGATTGGCCTCGCTGATGTATCGCGCCTCGAACTCTACGTCCATGCTGATCTGCGCGTAGCCCATGTCCGCCAGTCTGGGCAGCTCATGGTCTGCAGGATGCGGTTGGGTCACCGGCGGCGCATGGGATTCGGCCACCGGAATTTCGAGTCCGTGGATCATGCCGTGGATGAACTCAAGCTCGCCATCGCCATCCAGACGCAGGGACTTGACCTCCAACTCACGGACGAAGAATTTCTGCCCCTGGGGAATCTGCATGCTCAGGCCAAGCAGTCCGTCCGATTCAAAACTGAGCCCCCAGACGCGCCCGCCGCCCCAGAGATAAGGCCACAGGCGCTCGTAGCGCAGTTTGCCATGCGGCACCAAACGCGAAACCAGCTTGGCGGCTTCCGCGTGGGCACGATTCACCATCCACCATTGGCCGACGCCGGCGCAGATCGCAAGAACCAGCATCGCGCGCCACAAGAACGTGAAGAGTTTCATCAGCCAATTGTATGGGCTGTTTTTCATAACGCACTGCAGCATCGGGATGCGACAGAGGCCGCCTATAGCCGTTACACCCCGAAAACCATGCCGAAAAGCCGCGCCGGTCGTGCGCGCCGGATTTCTGAACTAGACTGCAGGTTCTGCGGAATCCGGAAACAAGACAATGCGCGCTGCGATCCTGGCCCTTTGCCTGCTCACCATTTGCGGCACCAGCAATGCCGAGAAAATTTTTCGCTGGAACAATGCGGATGGCAAGACCGTCTATGGCGACTTGCCTCCCTCCGGCGCAAAGAATGTGGTTCAGATTGATCGCCGGACGGCACGTGACAACAAGACACAGGCTCCGGACGCGAGCGAAATCGCAGCGAGCCAGATTGACGCACGCAGCGCCGAGTGTGACCAGAAACGCAGCCAGCTGGAAACCTATCGCAACGCATCGCGTCTGGTCGAGAAAGACAGCCTGGGCAACGAAAGGGAGTACACGGCAGAGGAGAAGGCGCTGCTGATCGGTCGCACAGAAGTGGAGATCGACGTACTTTGTGGCGGCGTCGAAGAGTAGTCGGAGCAGCCTATGCGATCTTGTCGTTTTCTGAGCCTCGCGCTCGCTGCGCTGTCTGCGTCCTTCATCCAGATTGCCAGTGCAGGTGGCGTGTATCGCTGGGTCGACAAGAACGGCGTGGTCCATTACGACGATACCAACACCGTCGCCGAGCGCGTCACCCGCGATATCTTCAAACAGGATATTCCCGACCGCCCCGACTGGGACGGCGTAGTGCCACCCGAGTTGGTGGAAGAAGTGGCTCAGCGCTGCAGCCACGCACGCGAGCGACTGGCCAACTACAGCGCAGCACCGGTGATCTACGGACGCGACCCTAGTGGCAACGTCTACCAGCTGTCGAGCACGCAAGCCCGGCTCATGCTGGCGGAAATTTCAGCCGAGGCCGATGAGTACTGCGGCCCGGACGCGCCGCGTCGCATCTACATGCAGCGCAAGGCCGAAGCCGAGGCCGAAAGGGAACGCCGCGCAGCCGTGCGTCGGTGAATTATCCGGCAGCACCACACCGCTGCCCAAGGCCATGATGGAGCCTCGCGGTCATGAGTGAGAAGAGCCAATTCAGCCTGTTGCGTGCGCGACGCTTTGCTCCGTTTTTTGTGACCCAGACGCTGGGCGCCTTCAATGACAATGTCTTCAAGAACGCGCTGATAATTCTGGTCACGTTTGGCATCGCGGGCTTGAGCATTGAGCAGATCAATGTCTACGTGAACCTCGCGGCCGGATTCTTCATCCTGCCCTTCTTCCTGTTCTCCGCAACAGCAGGCCAGATTGCGGAGAAGATCGAGAAATCCAGACTGATTCGCGCACTCAAGATTTCCGAGGTCCTGATCATGGCCCTGGGTGCACTGGCGCTCTGGAGCGCGAACCTGTTCTTTCTGATGTTCGTCTTGTTTCTGATGGGCGCACAGTCTTCGATCTTTGGCCCGGTGAAATACTCGATTCTCCCGCAGGCCCTGCACGAGTCAGAACTGATCGGCGGCAATGCCATGGTCGAGGCAGCGACTTTCCTGGCCATCCTGCTCGGCACGCTGGTCGGCGGCTGGTTGATTGCGCAGCAAGGCGGGGCCTTCGCCGTGGGCGGCTGTGTCTTGCTGATTGCGGCCGCTGGCTATTGGGTGTCGCGTGGCATTCCTCCGGCGCCGGCGGGCGCGCCAGATTTGAAGATCAACTGGAACCCGCTGACAGAAACCTGGCGCAATCTGAAGTTCATGCAGACCAATCGCACGGTGTTTCTGTCGGTGCTGGGCATTTCCTGGTTCTGGTTGTATGGCGCCACATTTCTTTCACAGCTTCCGAGCTACACCAAAGTGGTTCTGGGCGGAAACGAGCAGGTGGTCACCCTTCTGCTGACCGTGTTCTCACTGGGAATCGGCCTGGGTTCGCTGCTTTGCGAGCGTCTGTCGGGTCACAAGGTCGAAATGGGTCTGGTGCCATTAGGGTCCATCGGACTGACTGTGTTTGGCATCGACCTCTACTTCGCCGCGCATGGCGTCGCCCAGCAGACCGGGCTGGGAGCCGCTGAATTTCTGGCGCAACCGGGTAATCTGCGGGTACTGACTGACCTGCTCCTGACCGGCATCTTTGGCGGCCTCTACATCGTGCCGCTGTATGCCCTCATCCAGACCCGATCAGAGCCTTCGCATCGATCACGCATCATTGCAGGCAACAACATTCTCAATGCGCTGTTCATGGTCGCCGCTGCAATCGTGTCGATCCTGCTGCTGCGCGCGGGTTTAAGTATTCCGGAATTGTTACTCACCGTTGCCGTGATGAACGCCGCCGTGGCGCTGTTCATCTACACCCTGCTGCCGGAATTCCTGATGCGTTTCATCGTCTGGATTCTGATCAACTTGCTGTACCGGATTCGCACGCGCGGACTGGAGAACGTGCCCGACGAGGGCGCCGCCATCGTGACCTGCAATCATGTGAGCTTTGTTGATGCGCTGATTCTGGGTGGCACGATTCGCCGACCCGTGCGCTTCGTCGTGTACCACAAGATTTTTCGCATTCCGTTTCTCAACTTTATTTTCCGCACGGCGCGCACCATTCCCATTGCACCGGCACGCGAAGATGCTGCGCTACTGGAGCGGGCTTATGCGGACATCGAGCAGGCTTTGCGTGACGGCGAACTGATCGGCATTTTTCCCGAAGGCGGCCTGACACCAGACGGCGAGATCCAGGAGTTCAAACCGGGGATCGAAAAAATCCTGGCCAAAACACCGGTGCCGGTCGTGCCGATGGCGGTGCGCGGCTTGTGGCAGAGCATGTGGTCCCGGCGGGCGAGCAAGATGGGCCGGTCGCGGCTGCCGCGCCGCTTCCGGGCCCGCATCGAATTGATTGCCGGCGAACCTATGCCTGGCGATAAGCTGCGCGCATCGGATCTGGAAGTCCGAGTCCGTCAGTTGCGCGGCGCAGACTCCTGATCCCTTGCGTGTCGCCCGTCCTATTCGGGCTTCTGGAACTTGAGGGTCATGCGGTCGGATTCGCCAATTGCGATGTACTTTTCGCGATCCTCGTCACCCATGCGCAGGCTCGGCGGCAGCGACCACACCCCTTTCGGGTGTCTGGCCGTATCTGCAGGATTGGCATTGATCTGCGAGCGCTCCACCAGTTTGAAACCTGCGTCCTCGGCCAGCCGGATCACATAGGCCTCGGTCATGTAACCCGAGATTTTCATCTCGTCGACCGTGGTTCCTTCAGGCGCCCGATGCTCGACCACACCGAGAATACCGCCCGGCTTCAGTGCCTTGAAAAAGGATTGGAACATGGCTTCTGCATAATCGCCCTTGAGCCAGTTGTGGACATTGCGAAAGGTCAGGACGCGGTCAGCACTCGACGCTGGCGCGGCCGTCCACTGATCGGGAGTCCCCAACTGAGTGATCAGGGGCTTTCCATAAATTTCCGGCTTTCCAGCAAAACGCGCAGTCAGTTGATCCATCAGATCAATCCGCCACTGCGGCGCACTGTCGGGATCGGTCACAAAGCCAGCTACCACGTAGCTGCCCTTGTCGCGCAGCAGCGGCGCGAGGATGTCGGCATACCAGCCACCGCCCGGCCAGATTTCCACCACATTCATCTCGGGCTTCACATCAAAGAAAGCCAGGGTCTGCGCAGGATGACGGTAAACATCGCGCGCCACGTCCTTGGCATCGCGGTGCGCACCGGCCACGGCGTCCTCAATGGGAGAGGCCGCGTTTGCAGACGCAAAGATGCTGGCAAGGGCAAGGCTCAGACCGACAGTGAGATTTTTCAGATTGGACATGGTGGGGGCTCAATGCTGTTACATATGGATTTGTTGGAACACCGCAGCACCGCTTGGTTCCAAACCCCTGGCCAGAGGTAGTGCGCGCCGTGTCGTGCAGCTTCAGTCGCTACTGACTTCATAGACCTGCCACGGCTCAGGAACGCCCTTGAATTCATGCATGCCGCGTTCGATGAACTGAATTCCCGAGCCGCCCACCAGATCGCGTACGGTGCGTGACACCAGGACCTGATCAGCCAGCGCAATACCACTGACCCGCGACGCGATATGCACCGCGATTCCACGGACGGTGTCGCGTTCGAGTTCAATCTCGCCAGAGTGCAGTCCCGCCCGCAGATGCAGGCCCAGCGTCTTGACCTCCTTGACGATGGACTCAGCGCAGTAAATGGCCTGCGCTGGGCGGTCAAAGATGGCGAGAAATCCGTCACCCGCGGTGCCAATCTCGCGCCCGCCAAAGCGCTTCAACTCTCGGCGGGTGGCCTCTTCCTGCCGTGCCAGAAGGCCGCGCCAGGCCTTGTCACCCATCTGCGCGGCCTGTGCGGTGGAATTGGCCAGGTCGGTGAACAGAATGGTTGCGACCAAGCGGTCATTTTGCGGCGCAAGGGCAGAACCGCCGAGCATGCCGGTCAGCGCGCCGTGCTGGGTGATCTCTCGAAGAATGTGCCGACGCAGGAAGTTCTCCCGGTCAGCGCTCTCGAACAAATACTGCGCGACCGATCCCATCACGATCATCAAGGCCAGAAAGAACAGCTCGTAGCCCCATGTCTTTCCAGAAAGACCGCCCAGCCAGCCACCGTACATGTAAATCAGAAAAATGCCGATAGTGGTCAGCAAAGCCGTCCGGAACAGCAATCCGCTGAAAACAAAACAATGGATACAAATGAAGATCAGGCCTTCATAGCGACGGTCGATTCCGAAATGCTGTGCCACGCACTCGATGGCAGTGACGCCAGCGCCAAAAATCAGGTACGTCAGCACCACCAGCGGCGTCAGCGTTTTTCGAGACACCCGATAGCTCGCCAAGGTCGTCAGCATCATGCTGACGATGATGATGACCCGCAGGCCCAACCCCCAGTTGGCCGCTGGGCCGGACTCGGTCAAAAGGCGAATGCTCAAAAACAGCAGGTAGAGCCCGATGGCGACACCAAGACCCACACGCAGACGCGAAAGGCTGCGCTCAAAATTGTCGTCACGAAACTCTGCCTCTATGGACGGCGCGAAACGCAGCGAGCCTACACCCTGCCCCAACTGCGCCACATACAACAGACGCTCAACCTGTACCGCCCCGCCCAGATCACCCGACTCGGATGTTTCAGCGCCACGGGGTTTCTCTGCAATCCACGATGGTTCCGACATCACAGTTCCCTTTCTCCCGGCACCTATCGTAGCGCCTCACCCAAAGGGACGGCAGCAGGGGTGGATACGCAGCGCACGAAAAGTCGCTCGATTTCTCCAAACTCCGATGGCGGCACCGGCGTACACTTTTGGTGCGCCGCCCGAGAAATGGGCAAGCTCGGACGTGCGTGTCACCGCTGTGTAGCAAGCAGATACAGACCAGACCAACTTCAAGGAAGCTCGTGTGGACCGGGCAAATGATGCGCGAAAAAGACGACCGAGCTTGGCGGGCCTTTCTCGAGGCTTCTTCCTGGCGGGCATTCTGCTGGGCGGTGTCACCTTTGCCTTCCGGCTGAACACCGAATCGTCGCGAATCCGGGCAGATTTGCGTAACACCTCCACCGAGCGCAGCACGGCAATCCAGGCGCAAATACTTGCCGTGCAGGATCTGATGAACGCCTTCTCGGCGTTTCTGCTATCCAGTGAAAGGGTCTACCCGGAAGAATTCTCCAGCTTTGCGGAGCATCTGGCCTGGCGACGGCCGGGGGTGGACAACATTGGCTGGGTCCCGCGCGTCACGGCCGCGGCGCGCACCGAATACGAAAACGGCATGGGTGTCACGCGCAAAATTCTGTCGTTTGAGGGCGAAGGCAAGCTGCTTCCTGCCGCCGAAGCGCCGGAGTACTTCCCGCTCACTTATGTGTCATTGAATGACCCGACGCAGAAAATTCCACTGGGCTTTGACCTCGCCAGTGAGCCCATGCGCAGGGAAGCGATTCGAGCAGCCCTGATGAGCGGGCGTTTTACGGTGTCGTCACTGGTGCCGGTCAATAATCGCGAGCAGGCGCTGGATGGCCGCCGCGCAATTGCCCTGCTGCCAATTATTGATAATCGTATTGCTGACAGCGGCGAGCCCTCCACACCGCAGATCAGCGGCTTCATCGCAGCAGTGATGAACATCCCGGAGCTCGTCGAGAGCATCCTCGAAAATGGCGAAGTCTCGGGGCAAGACCTTTATCTGGTTGATCGCAATTCTGATGCCGAGGGAACGCCGGAGCTGATTCATTTTCATCCCTCTCGCAGCAGACCCGACACATTTTCGCCCTTGAGCGCCTCCCAGCTACGGCGAACACAGGCGCTTGCTGCACAGATCATGGTTGCCGGACGGGAATGGGCCCTGTATTCGGTGGCTGTTCGGTCCCCATGGTCGCTGGCATGGATGCCTGCGCTACGCGAGCCTCTGGCGGTCCTGACCTTATTCTTTGTTGCAGCCTTACTGACACGCGGCATGGATCGCCTGCGGCAACGCGTGCTCCAGCGTCAGGCTCGGGACAGCAACACCATTGACCGTCTCAGATTGTTCGACCCGGTCACTGGTTTGCCAAATCGGGCCAGCGCTCTGGTGGAGCTGGAGTCCCTGATGCACGAACGGCGCAGCGTCCTGATGATCAACATCCGGCGCTTTCGCCACGTCCTAGAAACCGTCGGTTACGCGGGCGGCGATGAAGTGCTCAAGATCATTGCTCGTCGCCTGAACGCGCTGATTTCTCAGGACCATTTTCTGGCCAGACTGGATGGCGATGAATTCGTGATTCTCAGCGCCGACGCGCAGGCGATTCGATTCGATCAGGAGCGCATGGCGCTTCGCGTTCGGCGTGCATTGCAGGAAACCATCGACATCGATGAAAACAGCCTTCACCTGCAATGCTCCATTTCCGGTGCAATTGCAGAACGCGGCGCCCTCAGCGACGGTGCGGACTTGCTAACCCGGGCAGCCCTTGCCATGCGTGCCGCCAAGCGCAAAAGCATCGACAATGCACTGGTGCTGGACAGCGACGCTGATGCTGTGAGCCTGCGACGCCAACTCTCCATTGAGGCTGCCCTGCGCACGGCAATCGAGCAACGCATTGTGACGGTCAAGTTCCAGCCTCAGTTCACGGCTGGATCGCTCAAGCTGCATGGGTTCGAAGCTCTGGTGCGCTGGCAACACGATCATCGTGCGGTGCCGCCGCCAGAGATTTTCATGATTGCCGAAGAAGCTGGCCTTCTTCAGCCACTGGATGAACTGATCATCGATGCCAGCCTGCAACAGGCAGCGCACTGGCGTATGGCGCGCCCAGGGAAAAACGGGCGAATTGCCGTCAACATGTCTGCAGACCAGTTCGCGCGCCCGGATTTTGTACCCAGAATTCTGCGTGCGCTGGAGCGACACCATGCCCAAGGTAGCTGGCTAGAGCTGGAACTGACCGAAAGCGCGCTGGTGGAAGACATTGATCACACCCGGGCAACCTTGCATCAACTCAACGAGGCCGGCATTCACACCTCGCTGGATGACTTCGGCACCGGATTCTCTTCTCTCAGTCACCTCAAGCTGTTGCCGGTGCAATGGCTCAAGATTGACCGCAGCTTTGTCACCAACATTGCGCGTGATCGCGGTGATGCCGCCATCGTCAAAGCCACCATCGGCATGGCCCGGAGCATGAACGTGCGCATTCTTGCGGAGGGCGTTGAGAGCACCGAGCAACTGGCGCACCTGCAAGCCTTTGGTTGTGATGCGGTGCAAGGCTTTCTGTTCAGCCCGGCGGTTTCAGCCGTGGATGCACGTGCTTTCTATGATGGTTTCCACGTCGTGCCCACAAGCTGAGGCCAAGAGACAACAGAAGACGCTCCCAAACTCAGGGCGCTTTTCTAGGCATTACTCAATAGAGGCCGACCGGCTCGGCCAATGCACGCAAGGCGTCTGGATCGTGAAGCGTGATGCGCTTGTCTGCAGACGTAATCCAGCCCTTTTTTTCAAAGCGGGTCAGGGCGCGACACACCGTCTCAGTCGCCAGACGCAAATAGCTGCCAATTTCTCGACGCGTCATGGGTAATCGCAGGATGTTGCCGCTTCCAATGCGCGCCTGGACGTGAAGCAAAAATGCCGCCACGCGCTCATCCGCCGTGTACTCGCCCGTCAGCGCCAGCGCGAGCCCCAGCTGACGCTGGATCGTGATCAATAGTTCACCAGCCAGAGCGGGCTCGCTGTAGAAGCGCCGTTTGAGCTCGTCGGCAGGCATGGCACATACCTGAGAAGGCGTCACCGGAGCCGCAGAGGCGCGCGACTGTTCAGCGCCCAGGGCATCAAGGCCAACCAGGTCGCCGGGAAAGTGAAACGCCCGTACATGTTCATTGCCGTGAGCATCGATGGTGAAGCTCTTGACGCAACCGGCGCGCACGGAGAACAAGGTGGACAAAGGCGTACCTGCAGTCATGATTTGGGCCGAACCCGGAGCTTTGGGACCAGCCAGATCCGTCATTCGTGGCCAGGGGCTGCCCAATTTCTCTGAGCGAGCCGGGCAGGATTGCACGGGGCACGCCTTACAGTTCGAAACGGTGCGCGGCGACGTTGCTGGGCTGATATCGAAGGCCATTGGGCAGTTCCTGTAGAAGTCGACAGGAGCATTGCCAATTATGTTGCAATGCAACATTCGTAATTTCCGCAGGCCAAATTTCGGAAACCACGTATACGCCTGCGCATGGCCCAGAGATCGGAAGCAAGGGCTACAGGCCCGTTGCCTCGATCAGCTCAGGCCCGCTCTGGTCCGCTTTGCGACAGGGCGAATGCAGCGTGGAGCGTCCACTCCTGAACCAGCTGGGCAATGCCCCGCACGTCCATCTTGTGCATCACGCGTGCACGGTAGAGTTCCACGGTGCGCTCCGATAGGCCAAGCTCCATCGCGATCACTTTGTTGGCCTGCCCCATCACGATGCGTGACGCCACATCTCTTTCGCGTCGCGTCAGGGCTTCAAAGTTGCGAACAAATCGGTCGCGATCTTCCAATCCTTGACGCTGCTCCCACTCGTGATCCAGCGCTTCGCGCACCCGGCAGATCATTTCCTCGCTATCAAAGGGTTTTTGCAGAAAGCTGAAAGCGCCTGCCCGCATGGCCTCCACCGCCATTGGCACATCGCCGTGACCGGTGACAAAAATGACCGGCAAGCTCCAACCGCGTAGTTTGAGTTCTCTTTGCAGCTCCAGCCCGTTCATGCGCGGCATGCGAACGTCCAGGATCAGGCATCCGGGTTCGCTTTGCCGGTGCGTGGCAAGAAAGGCATGCGCGTCTTCATACTGGCGCGACTCAATGCCCGCTACGCGAAGCAACATAGCGATGCTGTCGCGAACCGGCTCTTCATCGTCAACAATATGGACGAGCCCCTCGTTCATGGAACAGGACGATTTCCGAGCGGAGCATCGAAGCTGGGGGCCGCGGACAGCATGGTCATCCTTGTCATGGCGCGACGCCAGCATAACGCGGGAAATTTCATCCGTATGATTCATTGTCCAAGTGTCGCTACGCACAAACCCGGCCGTTTCAATGTCGGCCTCGCCCAATGGCGTAGTAGGCAATGCCACTGCTTTCAACCACGCTGGGCTCATACAGGTTGCGACCATCAAACATCACAGGTGTTTTCAGCTGCTTGGCCAGCCGCTCGAAGTTGGGTGAGTGAAAGACGCGCCACTCCGTCACCACCGCCAGCGCATCAGCACCCGCAACGGCGTCATCAGGCGAGTCGGCCAGATACAGATCGTCACGTTTGCCGTAGAGCTTGAGCGCTTCGGACATTGCGACGGGATCGTAGGCTCGAATCTTCCCGCCTGCGGCCCACACGGCTTCCATGAGGTCACGTGAGGGTGCCTCCCGCATATCATCCGTATGCGGCTTGAATGCCAGGCCCCACAGCGCGATGGTCTTGTCGCGCACGCTGCCGAAATGCTGCTCGATTTTTTCGAACAATCGCTGCTTCTGTCGCTGATTGACGTCCTCAACACTGTTGAGCAGAGGCGCAGCAAAACCTGCCGTTGCTGCGGTGTGCGCCAAGGCTTTCACATCTTTGGGAAAACACGAGCCGCCGTATCCACAGCCCGGATAAATAAACTGCCAGCCAATGCGCGGGTCACTGCCAATACCCAGCCGCACCTTTTCAATGTCTGCGCCCACGGCTTCTGCAAGATTGGCCATCTCATTCATGAAGCTGATCTTGGTCGCGAGCATGGCGTTGGCCGCATATTTGGTCAGCTCACTGGATCGCACATCCATAACCAATACCCGATCATGATTACGATTGAATGGACCATACAGGGCCTGCATCAGCTCTGCGGCCTTGTCACTGGAGACCCCCACAATGATGCGATCCGGCTTGTTGAAATCAGTCACCGCAGCGCCTTCCTTGAGGAATTCAGGATTGGACACCACGTCAAAGGCGACCGATTGTTCGCGCGCCTCGAGCGCTTCCGCAATCGCAGCTTTGACCTTGTCAGCAGTCCCCACCGGCACTGTCGATTTACTGATCACAACGCGGTAGTCCTTCATGTGCTGCCCGATTGACCTCGCAACCGAGAGCACATACTGCATGTCGGCAGAGCCGTCTTCGGTTGGCGGCGTACCCACCGCGATGAACTGATAGAGACCGTGATCTATTCCATCTTCTGCCGAGGTCGTGAAACGAAGGCGTCCCGCTTTTACATTGCCCGCCAACAGATCTTCCAGGCCTGGTTCGTAGATGGGGCATTCCCCGCGGCGCAGCCGCTCTACCCTTGCGGCATCAATATCGACGCACAGCACATCGTTGCCGGCGTCAGCAAAGCAGGCGGCGGTAACAAGGCCGACATAGCCTGAACCAAATATTGTGATGTTCAATTGATCCCCAGAAGTAGGTCAGTAGCGGCGTGCTGCAATCAGCTTGCAAAGAGGGTGCCTGAATGATTTACGACACCGGATTTGCATCGAAGGGTGGCGCTAGGCTGCTGATTTTTCATTGACCTGCGTCAGTGAGCAGTGCCCTGCCTGGCCTTGCATATCGCAGGTCTTGCCAGCCTGAATCAGGAAATCTGCTCTTCAGTGTCCGGCAGTTGCATCGCGCGGGTCTGCACGCCGGGAGCCAGATCACGCCGCCACTGTGCGATCAGTTCTTCGAGGACCGAGCTGACCTGCGCCATATCCACATGCTCAGTCGGCATTGCAATGGACAACTCATCATCCCGTAGGGGATCCACTCGCTTGACCCGATGATGAAGCGTCGCGTCGCCATCGCGCGCGCTCGCCTCGGGGACCGTGCAACACACCAGAAACAGCCCGACATTCAGCTCCCGGGCCAGTGCGCGAAACCGCAGCCGCTGCGCATGGTTCAGAAATCCAGCATCAACGATGACATGTTCCCCGCCCTGAATAACGGCCTTTGCACTGTCGGCAAGCCATTCATAGTTGCCGGTAGGCGCCTCCTCAGACACGGAGGAAGAAGCGTTTGAGTCCTTGGCATGTCCCGATGTTGGTAACAAACCCTGCCCGGTCCTGGCGCTGATCCGGATCGCCGGGAGATCAGTCATCATCTGCAGGCCAAGCCGGGATTGAGCAGCCCCACTCAGGCCATGAATCAGGATCATCATCGGCGCGACGGGAAGGCGACGGCATTCTGCAAAGTGGATGAGCTGCTCGGCTTGCTTCAGGCATTTGGAGCGATGCTCCGGCGCCAGCGTCTTTGCATGCTCAAGATATTGGCTTGCGCGCGCCTCAGCGCGGCACACCTCAAAATACGAAAGCAGGGCGATACCCGCGTAGTCACCACTGCTCTCAAGATAGTGATTGATCATGCGGTAGGCCAGATCTTTGCGGCCGCGAACCTGCAGCTCCATCGTAATGCACGCGACGTCACTGATGACGTCTATGGCACGAAGCCTGGAGCTGAACTCAATGCAATCGAAAGGCAGCACCTGCGCTCCGAATCGCACAATGTTGTCCAACCGCAAGTCGCCATGCAGCTCCCGTACGAACCCCGATGCACTGCGCAAACGCATCTGTTCTGACAGGGCCGCGCCGCGCTGTTCCACCCATTTCATGATCTGCAACTGCCGACGCGAAACTGGCGCCGCAGACGGCGCCTGATCATCAAGCAGGGAACTGCTCAACTCAGCCGTCGGCGCAGCGCGGTGCAGGCTTGCGATGGTTTCTGCCAGCGCATCAACATCCTTCACGCTCAACGCTCCGGCGTCCAACAAGCGATCCAGGCGAAGGGATTGAGGAAATTCCCTCATCTTTACTGCGTACTCAACCACCTTTCCCGGACCATCAAACATGGAACGATCTGACACTCCGGTAATCGGCACGACATCCAGGTAAATCTCAGGCGCAAACTTCTGGTTCAGTCGAAATTCTTCGAAGCAGGCAGCATGGCGAAGCGCAAGGCTTGAGTAATCACAGAAATCCAGTTTGACCGGTTTCTTGACCTTGTACGCATATGCGCCTGTGAGCAAAACCCAGGACTGCGCTGTTTCAATCAGCCGAAGATGTGCTGTCGGATGAGGATAAGCGCTGGGCGACAGGAGATCCGCGATACGAAACGATCTAGTCGATTCGATATGCGTACCTGCTCTCGACTGGCTCTGTGTTTTCATCGGACGCCGCATCTCCTATCCGGGAGACATTCAGCCCTGCATCCGGAAAGTCGGCATTGATCCAGATCATTCATATTGCAATGCACGATTGCAGTGCGCTGCACTGATACCGCCGCACCAAAAAAATTTTGCAGCGATTGATTACACCTGCGTCTAAACCGGCCTCCGGTTGATCCAGATCAACGCACCACCGGCGACACATGGGGAGACTCCTGCTCAGACCCAGCCGGTCTCTACATTGCGCGCTCAGATCCTCGGCACTGATGGCTACAGGACCATCGCTGAAAGGGAATGAGGCCAGAGATGTTGATGCCGGATGGACCCAAAAACTTTCGCGACACCAAAGATTGGAAGTGCGCGCCCCTGATCTGACGCTGATCCCAAATGGCCAGCACATCAATATCAGGGACCACCGCCATCCTCTCGCCAGTTCACTCTCCGGGGGTGTGAGATGCAAAGCCCTGCCAAAGCCGAAGCCAGCGTTAACCTGGAAGACTTGGGTTCCACCATTACGGGTGGCAAGCGCAATCGAAGAGCGGCGGATCACGATGCCCGCTCCACTGCAGCGGTTCCCCGAAGCCTGATTCGCGGCATCAAGGGAACAGTTGGACTGACTCACGGCATCAAGGGCGCGGTTGGCGTTGCGTTTGTTCTGGAGTTTCTTACCGTCACGCTCATTGGCATGGGCATCATGCTTCTGCGTTCAGTCGACGGCCCGGTCTCCGGCACACGGTATTTGCTGGCCTCGCTGTTCTGCGCCAGCACCATTGTCTTCTTGCTGGACTATCAGAGTCTCTATGAAGAAGAGGCGCTGCTTGATGCGCGGCGATCCATTCCGAGCATCATCACTGCTGGTCTGGTGGCCTTCGGAGGTTTGCTGATCACTGGCATCGCCTCAGCGGGACACTTGAGCTATGGCGCAACTTGGCTGGCAGCATTTGCATCCGCGTCTGTACTCACGCTGATTGCCGGACGCATCTCATTTGCAAGATTCCTGAGCGGCACATCTGCGCGTGGCCTGTTCACGCGCCAGATCATCATTATCGGTGCCGGAGAAACCGCAGTGAAACTATTGCAGGAACTTGAAGCGGCGGCGCAACCCTGGACGCGAGTACTGGGCTTGTTCGATGACCGTGTTCGCGATGCGTCCGGGCGCGTGCCTCGATCAATCGGCCACGTTCACGTGATTGGAACCGTAAGCGATGCAATTACATTTGCCCGCCGCATGCGGGTCGATGACATTGTCATTGCGCTGCCCTGGTCTGCCAATGAGCGTATCAACGCGCTTGTCCGCGCCACCGAAAGTGTTTCGGCCAACATTCACATCGCATCAGACTGCTTTGGAAGCGTCAGAGCCAACAATGGTCAGCGCAATCAAACCGCGTTTCCTGCGCTGCGCATCAGTCCGAAACCGCTCTCGGGTTGGAGTTACCTGCTGAAGCGAGCGACGGACCTGGCCATTGCCATTCCTGCCCTGATTCTGCTTGCGCCGCTGTTCCTGATCGTGGCCATCGCCCTGAAGCTGGAAAGCCGCGGGCCTGTGTTCTTCAGGCAACCGCGCTTCGGCATCAACAACCGCACGATCAACATCTTCAAGTTTCGATCGATGTACCACGCACAGCAGGACCTGCGTGCAGACCGCCTTGTCACCCGCGATGATCCACGCGTAACACCCATCGGTCGCTTCTTGCGCCGCACCAGCATTGATGAGTTGCCCCAGCTTCTGAATGTCATCAGCGGCGAGATGTCCATCGTCGGACCGCGACCGCATGCCAAGAATGCAAAGGCCGCCGGGCGGATCTATCAGGAAGTGGTGCAGGAGTACGCGCGGCGACATCGCGTCAAGCCTGGCATCACCGGCTGGGCACAGGTCAAGGGATGGCGTGGTGAAACAGACACCGAAGAAAAGATCATCCGCCGTTGCGAGCACGATCTCTATTACATCGACAATTGCTCGTTCTTGCTCGACATCTACATCATCGTGGCCACTTTTGTTCGCGCACCTTTCCAGCGCAACGCTTTCTGACCACCTCGAAAGCACCGGATCACTTTCCGGATCACGTTCACCCATCACCTGCGTTCTGCCGCTATCGAGGAATCCATTCGTGACAATCAGATCAGCACTTGTCGTTTCCAGCGGCAGAGTGGCTCACGCCGCCCCCAGAGCAGGGCCAGGCGCGAAGGCACTCCTGTGCTTGATCGCCTGGCTTGGCACGGCCTCACTACCGGGTTTAGCAAGCGCCGCCACTTTGCAGGTTGATCGCAGCGGGCAAACGGCGGGGGCTTTTTCTTCCATCGCCGCCGCCGTCGCCGTCGTCAACCCGGGCGATACCATTTCACTGGTTCCCGGAAGCGGCCCCTATCGCGAGCCTCTGGATATCCAGACACAGGGCACGGCATCAGCGCCGATCACCTTTGAGGGCAACGGCGAGCTGATTACCGGCTTTGATCCTTTCGCCTTCAGCTGGAACGATTCCACCGCACAATGGGAGTACACGCTGCCGCCTCCCATCGGCAATCAACCCAATGGATTCCCACCCGGCTTTCGGCATCTGGTCACCTATCAGGGTCAGCGTTTGTTGATATCCCAGGTCACTGGCGGGTTCACCAGTGATGCGGCAACGCTCTCCGCAGACGGGCTCAAACTCATTCTGGGCAATGCATCGCCGGACGAGGGATGGGAGATCAGTACGCGAACGGTGGTCGTACGGATATCCAACTCCAACGGCAGCTCCGAGCCCGTGGACTGGCATCACGTCTACAGGAACATGCGGGTATCAGGCGCACGCAATGATGGCTTCAATCTCCACGGTACGGGCACCTACCTGCATTTCGAGAATATTGAAGCGTTTCACAATTTTGATGAAGGGTTTTCTGCCCACGATGCCATTCATTGCTCCATCAATGGTGGTAAGTTCTGGGGCAACGACAATGGTCTGTATAACCAGTCATCTCCCAACATTGTTCTGAATGCCAACAACATTCAGGCCTACGCCAATCTGGGTGCCGGCATCTCGATGCGGCAGGGCACCAACAAGCTGACCAACTCACAGGCCTGGGACAACGGCATCTCCAACATGGCCTTGGGCGGCACTTTCATCAGCCGCAGCAATTACAGTTATGAGAGCCGCTGGGCTGAGCCGCCTTTCGCGGCTTATCAGGAGACGCAGACACAGGAAATTGACGATGACTATCCCTACACCTATGACGCCTACTGGAAAGGCAATACACCCGATCTGAGGCATCAGGCCTATGAGATCACCGGCGATGAACCTACCGTCCTGCCGGCAAGCAAGCTGCCTGCGTTTGCCCTGAGCTATGCAGACTGGCGCCACATCTACTTCTCTGCCGGGCAGCTTGGCAGCCCAGCCATATCCAACCCTGAAGCCGATGCCGACAGCGACGGGCGCAGCAATGTGCAGGAATACGAGGACGGCACGCATCCCCTGGTAGCGGACAGCGCGAGCGTCAATGTTTCGGTGGAAGTTCCCGATGCGCAGGCCGATTCGGAAACCGGCGACCCCGGTCTGATCGTGCTGCGCCGCAGTGGCGGCACGGCCAGCGATCTCACGGTGTACTTCGCCATGGGAGGTAGCGCCGTTGCCGACACGGATTACGAGGCACTCAACAACTACGTCGAAATTCCGACCGGCGCGTCAACCGCGTTGCTTCCCGTTGTCCCAATTGCTGATGCCGAGCCCAACCCACCCTTGCTGGTCATATTGGGCCTGGTGGACGACGCCACCTACGTGCCCGGCCCCGCAAGCGGCAGCGTCGAACTTGATTCGGTTGAACTACCCATCGTCAGCCTGTCCACACTGGACGCTTCGGCCAGCGAAATCGAGGGCGAGACAGGCATCTTCGAGATTCGTCGCAGCAGCGTTCGCATAGATGAGCCGCTGAGCGTCAGCCTCAGCATCAGTGGTACCGCCACACCCGGTGAGGACTACCCGGCGTTTGCACCCATTATTGAATTTCCCGCTGGCATTGGCCGGATCACGCTGGACGTTGTGGCTGTCGAAGACGGCCTCGTTGAAGTCAATGAAACCGTGAATCTGCAGCTGGAGAAAATGAACACCTACCGGCTCGGCAATGCGCTTGGCAGCATCACCATTGCAGGCGAGCCATTGCCCACCGTCATGATCTCCGCCAGCGATGCCAACGCTAACGAATCCGGCGACACCGGCACATTCACGGTTTCGCGTTCCAGTGGCGGGAGTGCGCTCAGCGTGTACTTCAGCATCAACGGCACGGCCACGCAGGGCATCGACTACGCGCCCATTGGCAATTCGGTCTTGATACCGGCCGGCGCCGGTTCCGCAGATATCACGATCTCCCCGATTGAAGACGATCTGTCTGAAAGCTCTGAATCAGTCGTCCTGGTACTGGACCCGGACGACAACTATGTTCTGGGCAACCCCAAGAACGCCACTGTCACGATCAGCAACTACGATCCGCCCACGCTCACGGTGACCACCATCGATCCGTCTGCGAGTGAGGCTGGCGATAACACGGGTGTGTATTCCATCCGGCGCAATGGCCCGCAAACGCTTCCACTGATGGTGCAGTACACCATGAGCGGGTCGGCCACTGCAGGCGATGATTACACCGCACTGAGTGGATGGCTGGAAATACCCATCGGTGCGAGCGCTGCCACGGTCACGCTTTCGCCTCTGGCGGACAACATCATCGAAGGCAATGAGACTGCAATCCTGAGCCTTGTTGCGAGCAGCGAGTATGTCATTGGTTCGGCCGGGTCCGGCACGGTCACCATCAAGGATGTCCCGCCGCCGACGGTAGCGCTGGTGGTGAACGACAGCGTGGCAAGTGAAGCCGCTGACAGCCCGGGACAAATCACTATCAGCCGAACCGGCAGTCAGACGGGCACGCTGATCGTGTCGTTCTCTTTCTCCGGCACCGCCACCCTGGGGACGGACTACACAGACCCTGGCACTTCGGTTGAGATTCCAGTTGGGCAAAGTCGGACCACGGTCGATATTGCGCCACTGCCGGATGCCCTCATCGAAGGCAGCGAGACAGTTGTACTGAGCCTGATTGCACAGGCGCATTACACGCTGGGCGCAACGTCAGCGGGAACGGTGAACATTTCGGATGTCGCGCCTTCCACGCTCACATTGAACGTCACCGATGCGACGGCGAGCGAAGTCAATGGCAACACGGCGAGCTTTGTCATCAGCCGAAGCGGGGACCCCAGCGCACCGCAGAACGTGAACATCAGCACCAGCGGCACGGCGCAGAGCGGGGTCGATTATCCGGCCATTCCTGCTTCCCTGATGATTGCGGCTGGCGAGGGATCCGTTTCGTTCAGCGTGCAACCCACCGCAGATGCAGAGACCGAGGAACCGGAGAGCATCCTGCTGAATCTGGAACCGGGAACGGATTATCTGGTGGGCTCGCCGTCTACGGGCGAGCTCACGATCTTTGATTTTGCGCCGCCCACCGTAGAGTTGATCGCGACCGATGCAAGCGCAAGCGAGACACCGGGTGACAGCGGCGAAATCACCCTGACCCGCACAGGCTCAACGGAAGAAGCCTTGCTCGTGCGCCTCATCATCAGCGGCAGCGCGACCCCGGAACAGGATTACACCGCGCTGACCGACACCGTGCTGATTCCTGAAGGGGCGAGTGCCATTGTGATCGCTGTGCTGCCACAGGCCGACACGCTGTCTGAGCCCGATGAGACAGTCACACTCACCCTGGCCGAAGACGCCGGCTACGTCGCCGGCCCCGGCAACAGCGCGACCGTCAGCATTGCCAATGTAACGGCACCAACGATATCGCTGATCACGAATGACAGCTCGGCAAGTGAATCCGGCAACACCGGCCTGTTCACCATCCGAAGAACCGGCGCCAACAGTGCGCCCATCACCATTGGCTACACGGTGAGTGGCACGGCATCACCGGGGCTGGACTACACCGAGCTTGGCAGCGAGATCGTCATTCCCGCAGGCGAAAATGCCATAACTTTGACCGTGTCACCGCTCCCGGATGATCAGGCAGAAGGCACGGAAACCGTGGTGCTTACCCTCGCCGCCAGCAGCGGTTACAAGCTCAGCACCAGCAATACCGGCACCGTCAACATCAAAGACCTGCCACCGCCCACCGTCTCCATGATCACCAATGACAGCTCGGCCAAGGAATCCGGCAATAGCGGCCTGTTTACGATCAGGCGCAGCGGTTCCACGGCCGAGCCGCTGACCGTTCGCTACACCCTTGGCGGCACCGCCTCGCCTGATCTGGATTACGTAGACCTTGGAAACGAGTTGCTCATCGCAGCCGGCGAGAACTCGGTTGCCATCACGGTCACTCCGTTACCGGATGACTTGCTGGAAGAAACCGAAACAGTCGTTCTTACACTCGCGCCCGACCCAAGCTACGTGCTCAATGCCAACAACAGCGGCACCGTCAACATCCAGGACGCTCCGCCGCCAACGGTGTCTCTGATCACCAATGATCGCTCTGCCAGCGAGTCCGGAAACAACGGCCTTTTCACGATCCAGCGCACGGGCAGTAACAGCGAGCCGTTGACAGTGCTTTTTTCGGTTGACGGTACCGCCTCACCCGATGTGGATTACCTTGCGCTGGGCAGCGAAGCCGAAATTCCATCCGGCTCGAATGCGGTGTCCTTGGAAGTGACGCCCGTCGCAGACGGAGTGCCAGAGGAAACTGAAACGGTAAACCTCACGATTGTGGCTGGCCCGGGTTACCTGGCAGAGAGCAATGCGACCGGCACCGTAGACATCAAGGACGTCCCCCTGCCCACGGTCACCGTGACCACAATAGACAGCATCGCCAGTGAAGTAGCCGGCGACGACGGCGCCATCACCCTCAAACGCAGTGGATCACGCACATTCCCGCTCGAAGTAGACCTGAGCGTGAGCGGCACCGCCACAGAAGGTGAAGACTATGCCGCACTCGCAACATCGGCGATCATCCCTGCCGGAGAAGGCACCATCACCATTGTGATATCGCCCGAGGCGGATGCAGTTCAGGAAGACACAGAGACGGTTATTCTCACCGTCACCGAACAGGCGCATTACACACTTGGCTCAGCGGATACCGGCATCGTAAGCATCACGGATGCTGAAGAAGAGCTTGAGGAGTCCTAAGGCAAACACGCGAACGGGGCATCCGTAGCGGCATCGGTGACTGTTACGTATTGCCCCAGACTTTTTTGTTACCTATGTCCCCGGTCGCTCACACTAGTTCGACTCTTGCACTCTGATGCGCTTCTTGTCTCTATGAATAATGATCCTCAGACCCGCATTCTTGCCTTTCTTAGTGGCTCGATTGTAGCGCCCAAGTTTGTGCACACCTTCATCGATTGCGAGATTCAACTTGAGAGCTTCCTCGAACGACAGCACGATGTTGATTGTTTGTGTATTAGGTGTGAGTTCTAAAGGACTGGTTGTCTCAAATTTGCAAGCTCCAAAGGACCCTTTCTTGGTTCTAGCCTCATCATCAACCATTTTAATTTCCTCTCAGTTATGCCCAATGCCTGATCTCAGCGGAGTTTGAGGCGACGACCACTTTTGCAAAAGCAAAAATTGGCAGCGAGTCTAACGTCCGCTGCAACGACCTAGTAGGCGTCTGGCGCTCAGAATTGCACAAACGTGTAGTTCTCATGGCGCTGATTGGTCTGTTGAGACACTACGTCTTTTCGCATTTCGAGGATGACTTCCCCGAATGCTCCCTTAAGTTGCCGTTGTGCTTCGGAAGTGGTTTTGTTTTTGATCGCTTTCTGTAACTCCAGAAAAATGTTCAGCGCCGTGAGCAACTGATCTGGAGCCCACAACCAAGCGGATGCATACGCAGAAAGGAATGAATCTTTTTGTGCGTCGTCCGCCGGGTGACCAGCAATAAATACCCGCATCGAAATTGCGATGTTCTCATAGACTGCTCGCCGTTTCTCCAACAATGCAGCCTCCTGAGCGAACTGGGACTTTACCCCCTCAAGCTTCTTCGTTATTTCCTCGATATCTTCCTTCGAAGCAAGGTTCCTAGACTTCTCAATCAAGTAGGATGACAGGTAGCTCCTAATCGTCAATCCGGCGGCGACCAGAACGATCACATTGGCGATCGATAGTACAAACGCGACGATGTCCATTGGTAGCAATCTCCTGTGGGTGACGCCCACACCCCGTGCTCACGCGCGCAACGGATTGTTGGGTGCCGGCATCCGCATTTACCTGACTTTGGAACTATTATGTTCTTCCGCACGTAAACAAACGTTGTAGGCATAAGGATTTTCTGATTTCTTTTCTTCAGCGCACGCTGCGCCATGCTTTGTTTCGAGCTCTGCGCGTGACATACCGAAACTCATAAGAGCGGGCGATGCGACATGAGCTTTTAGAGAGCGCTCAGGGAATGTGGAGGCAACAGTGACAAGGATTGCGACTGCAGCTAGTACGAAAAAGACTTTCGCGCGTAGTGACCAAAAGGCCACTACGATACCTAGCAAGCCGATAGGCGGTCCTACAAGCAGCAAGATAAAATCTTCCAAGCCATCCCAATCTGCGCCGTAGCTGTAGCGATTAAGAATTACGAACGCCGCCGAGAATGCCAGCCAAAGCCCGGCGGCGGCTACCACGAGCCTCAAAGCCCAAGAGTGAGGGCGGTTAGGTATTCTCATTTGGCAACCAACGCCCCATTTCACCCGCCGCCTTGTCGCCGCGACGCGGTGGCAAGGACGTCGGAGTGCAACTGCTTGTTTGGCGCGCGTGCGTTAAATGAGTTTGGGAACGGTGGATGGACTCGAACCATCAGCTTCCTAGGAACGGCGCAGGGCCGAAAGATACCTAAGCACTCTATCCATTGAGCTACACCGTTATAGATCACCTGACGCAAATCGTAGGTGTCTTTTGATGAAGGTAGGTAGCCCATTTACTCGCCCTTAAAAACCGGATTTTGGGGGCCACACGAGGCCATTCTGGAGCAGATTAAAAACATCTCCAGGTTCAATCTTCAAGAAGTGAAAGCATTTGCGAATTAGTTGCTCAAATTGAGTTTGGCGCGCATCCGACCAAGATGGATTTAATGGAATGACACCAGATTTGCAAAATGATGCGAGCCGGGAGACAAATACCGTTTCTGCCTTGCGGACCGGGCGCCCCCTCTTCAAGCGGCGCTTCGTCACCGACTCGTAATATTCCTTTAGCCTTTCAAGCTCGCTGTAAACGAAGGGAATATATATTTTCTTGCTGAGAAAATGAGCCAGCCATGCATCGCTGTCATCTCTCAGCGCTTCTAGCAGCTGATCAGTGGCTTTCACAATTTTCTGACTTCGCGATCGAAATTCTGCTGAGCTTGGGTCACTTGCACGAGGAAGGGAAGACCGGAGTATGTTCATAGACCAGTCAATTTTCTGAATCGCGATCTTTTCATCAAAGGATCTCCGAGAACGCCTCGCTGCGGCGCACAAAAACTTTAGGAGCTCCTGCTCCTGATCTTGTGTTAGTTCGGAAAAAGTGTAGCCGCCACGCGTTTCATTCATTGATTTAATCGGCGGTTCTGCCCCAACTGGAGATGGAAACGAGAGTGAGATTGGGTGTGATTGGCCACCATCACCCTTGCGACTTTCCTTGGCTCCGGTGCGATTCTTCTTCGACTTAGTTTCAGATTTTCGATTCACGGCGAATGCCTGTGCACCCAACGCTGAAGTTGATCCGCGCCGGCGCGCAGCAGGCGTCGGACTCAAACGCCTTGTTAGGCACCTGCGCGCTCCCGGAGCAACCTTTGTGCATATTCTCCCGCCGCACGGGTGAGGTTATAGATGGTTTCTCCTCTTGCGTTGTAGGTGACCCGAAGCAAGCTAAGCGAAACTAGGCGGGTTACATCATCCTCATAGTATCGAGAGTCTTCTATCTCGTAATTGCCAGAGACATCGAGAAACATCCAGATAGTTTCGCCTTTCATATGGACCTCCAGGGCTTTTCCTGCCCGAGCTTATTCGAAGGCCATGAGCATATTCTTTGCCTGATGCGACAGCATTTCGGGTGAGGACAAAGCGCTCGCTATCGCACCCAATGGACCATATGGCTCTGCCAACGCAGCCAGATGCCGCTCAATCGAATCGAGCTGCTGCGTGAGCTTCTTTTGACCTTCTGAAAGCGCCGCTTTGATGCTTATCGAAGTAGCCTGACTCGACTCGATTGCCGCGATGACTTCATCGTGGCCATGCGTGCGAAGCCAAGCCAGAAAATCTTGTAACTCGGATGAGTCCTCTTGGGACCTGTGCCCCAGGAAATTAGATAACAGGCCAACAATTGTTGCGAAAGATGTAGCTGTGGTTAAAGGTTCCATGGTGCCCAACGCCGACTAGGCCACTGACAGCGGCATAAAAAGTTCATGGACAGACTTATACCGCACGGCCTGCAGGAGAGAAAGCTGCTCCTGTTTATCGGTGGATCGGCAGAAGGCGCTCTGATTGCGCTGACGGGCTCAGCGTTCGCCCGTCCGGCACTCAAGCTTTAATGAGTGGTTTTCCACGTGTTCGGATCGAACTCAGACAACAGCTGGCGATGGCAAACCTCAGATCTTCTTGATCAAGCGCGCGGGTACGCCGCCGTAGACGCCTTCACTGATTTCGCCACGCCTGACCACGGCACCGGCAGCGATCACGCTGCGGCGTCCGATTGTGGCGCCAGCCAGTACACGCACGCCCGCGCCAATCCATACATCGGGGCCAATACTCACAGCGCCCATGACCAGCGCTTGATCTTTAATGGCCTGCGAGGCGTCATCAAAGCTGTGCTCAAACGAGAGGATGGAACTGGCGTGTGCAATGGAAACGTCGTCTCCAATACTGATGTCACCCACCGCATCAAAGTAGCAATTGCCGTGAATAGTGACGTTGTTGCCCAGACTCAGTTGTTGCCAGTTTCGGATATCCACGTGACGCCCGATCATCACATTGGCGCCGCAGGCGCGGCACAGGCGCCGGGCCCACATATAGCGAATGCCCATGCCGGCATGGCCGGGAATCCAGTCCACCAGCCACCAGGTGGCCGCAACAAACCCAGCCGGCAGGATGCGCAAGGCTGAGACACCGGCATTGAGTACCGGTTGCACGCGTTTGAACATGTCTCTTCCACGCATATCAGGATCGTGCCGTGTTGAATTTGGTAGCAGTGGACGATGGCGCTTGCTGATGCAACAACCAGCCTGCGCCTATCCACAGAATGGCGGGCGCGCCGGCTGCAATCATCTTATTGACGGACTCTGCCAGTTCGCCGCCTACCGCAGTGAGCCACGGCAGCAGCAGAAGGTACAGCCAGATATGTGCTTCACGCCGTGCGCTGCGCAGGTATTGCTGCATCATGCCCAGACCAAATCCATAGATGGCGGACATGGCCGCCAGCAGTGGCGTCTTGCCCGCCAGCCAGAATTCGCCGGGCACGGTAGTCGGAAATGCCACGCCCATCTCGTAGATGGCGGGATAGTAGGTATTCATATAAGCATCACGCGCGCCGCCTAGCAGGAAGCCGGGTTGCTCGCGGATGAGATCGTTGTGTGTGATGAACAGCAGGTTGCCAAAGCCGTCGAAGTTGCGTCCGTAGAACAGCGTTTCAAACATCACGACGGGCGACAAGGCCTCAAAGAAGCGCGTGTAATCCTCGTTGCGCAATCCGTATACCAATGGATCCATTAAAGACAGAACAGCAAGCCCGATCACACCAAACACCACAACCGGCAGCAGACGGATATGGGTTCCGCGCCCCCATACAAACAAGATCGCCGTTACCAACGGCCACAGAATGCGGCCACGCGCACCCAGCTGCAGCACCAGATAGCTGTAGACCACAAATAGAATCAGCGGGAGAAGACGCCGGCCTTGCAGCCAGAGGTGAGCGCCCAGATAGGCCACACCGAAGCTACCAAAGAACGACAAGGTCATCAGCACCTGGCCGCTGGTGGTCTTGACCAGCGCCGAACGCATGGTGCCGTCAGGCAGTTCGTGAAACGTGCGCCCCAGAATGAAGAAGGCCACCACGCCGATAGCGTAAGCAGCCAGGCCATAGTGCCAACGTGTGGGCTGTAGTGGCGGGGCCTGGAACTCCGGCCCGGGTTCACGGCGTATCAGGCCCAGTGCAACTGCATAGCCTATGAACAGCGCAGAGAGAAACAGCGTCAGGTAAGCCTGTGTGCGCAACGTGGCCTGCACCCGCTCATAGGCTGGCACGTGTTCCATACCCACGATGCTGTGCTCCGGCATCAGCACGAATATCTGCGGGATGAGCATCCACAGGGTGTAGAAAAAGGCCAGCAGCATGGCGGGGTTGAGCGCGCGCTCCATCGCATTGCGCGCACCCGCCGTGCTCAGCTTGATCAGCAGCATCAACAGGCCGATCTGCAAGACCAGCATTGCGCTTTCCAGAATCATGCAGCGCAGGGCTCAGGTGCTGGCGCGGTCTGCACGATGCGGCGTATCGCCTGAAGGGCGGCGAGCGTACACAGCAGATTGAGCAACAAGGATGACCCCAGCGCCAGCAGGGCCGCACCTGTAGATTGATAGAACATCACCAGCGGCACACCGGCCAGCACCGCGATGGCGGCGGTGAGCACAAATATCTTGCGCAGAATCACTTCACTGCCGGTCATCGCAAGAAACTGGATCGCCGCGCCTGCGGCGCCATTGCCCCATTGGGCCGAGGCCAGAAGGACGAGCAGGATGGCGCTCATCGCGTACTCCGGCCCGAAGAACGCCATGATGGGCTGCGCAAAAGTGATCATGGGAATGGCAATGATGCTGCTCAGGGCCAGCGACACCATGAGCGAACCGAGCAGCGCGCTGCGCAGTTCTGACTCACGACGTGTTGCGCGCAGTGCAGAGAAGCGCGGGCCCAATACGAAGTTGAGTGCAGGCAAGGCAAAACTCACCAGCTGCGCGCTGCGCCCGGCAATACCAAAACGCGCGGCATCTATTGGAGAGCACAGCAAACCCACGAGGCCCAGAGGCCCCCACACCAGAATGAGGTTTCCGATCACGCTGCCGGCGTTCTCTCGCGCAAGTGCATTGACCTCGCTGCGGCGTGCGTCGGCATCGGCCAGATCTTTTCCGGGAAGCGCGGCCACGCGCCGGCGCAAGGTGCTTGAAAGTTTAATGGCACCAAAAACTGCAGCGATCATGCATCCCAACAGAAACGTAAAGTTGAAAGCACCCGCGTCGCGCCACGGCTCTGGCAGGAAAGCAGCGGACATCAGACACAGGTTATGAATGAAGAACATGCTCAAGACGCTGCAAACCGGACGCCCTGCTGCCTGCAGGGCGACTCCCGCCAGAGCGGCAATGCCCAGAAACGGCATGGCCAGAATGAAAGGCACCATGGCGGTTGCCAGCTCAGCCTGAGCAGCCGCAACCGGCAACAGCATGACGGCCACACATGCCCCCAGAAGCAGCGGCACGGCCCAGGCCGCCCGCAATAGAAAACGCCGGAACAGATGGCGTACGGTGAATCGGGCGGCAAGTGCTTCGCCGACTGCAAAATCGGCGGCAACGAAGCGCGTCAAAGCCTGATCAAAGCCGGCGCGAAAAAGCACAGCGCCAAATGTGACGCCGGCGAAGCCGATGAAGAAGAACCCGGCCTGTGTCGGGCTGGCCATGCGTGCCACCAGAATTGCAGACAGCACCTGCAGCAGTGCCCCTCCCAGCCTCAGGCCCGCGGCAACCAATCCGCGGCCGTGCCGGGCCAGCCGGCCCTGCCGATCAGGGGGCGGGGCAGCATTGGGATCGGAAGTCTGAAGCGCTGCGGCGGCGCGCGACGCTGCACGGGGGACCGCAGTCATGGCAATTCCGGAACGGGTGGCATTGAAAGTCTCGTGGCGCTGCGTCTGAACCGCATTGACCTGAGTCAATTGTGCCGTCGCCGTATTCCTTGATAGGCGCAGCCGGGATTGACCTGGATCAATGTTGCCCGGGGTCTTTTGCCACAGGCTGGCCTCAAGCTTGCGGGCAATTCCTGTCAGCGTCCCATTTTTGTCAGGACATCACCTTGAAAATTGCGTTTGTCATCACTCGTAGCGATGCCGTCGGCGGTGCGCAGATTCATGTGCGTGACATTTCGACGGCATTGCGCAAGGCCGGCCATGAGGCCGTGGTGCTCGCAGGCGGTTCGGGCCCGTGGCTCGAGCAATTGCAGGAACGCAACATTCCCGTGATAACACTACGGCACATGCAGCGCAGCATCTCCCCCATCAACGAGATACGCGCCCTGTTTGAACTGCGGCGGCATCTGCGCGCGTTGGCGCCGGATCTGGTTTCCACGCACACCGCCAAGGCCGGTGTTCTGGGACGCATTGCCGCTGCGAGCCTGCGTCTGCCGGTCATGTTTACTGCACACGGCTGGACGTTCACCGACGGCATTTCGCGGCTCAAGGCAACCGTCTGGCGAACGATCGAGCAGATGGTGGGCCGCCTCGCCGGCCGCATCGTGACGGTCTCGGAGTTTGATCGCCGGCTGGCCTTGCAGGCGCGTATTGCCGCGCCTGAACGCATTATTGCCATACACAACGGCATGCCCGACGTCGGCCCGGAGTTGATCGCCGATGCGGGGTCTGAAGCGCCGAAACTGGTCATGGTGGCGCGCTTTGAAGAGCAGAAAGATCACCGTACGCTGCTGCTGGCGCTGGCCACGCTCAAGGCAAAGCCCTGGTCACTGTCGCTGGTCGGCGGCGGCCCTCTGGAAGCGCCGATGAAAGCGCTCTGCGCAGAATTGGACCTGCAGGACCGGGTTGAATTCCTGGGCCCTCGTTCGGATGTTGCGCAGCTGCTGGCCAATGCGCAGGTGTTTGTCCTGTGCACGCTTTGGGAAGGACTGCCCCGCAGCATCATCGAAGCCATGCGCGCCGGGCTTCCCGTAATGGCAACAGACGTTGCGGGTATTCCTGAACTCGTCGAAGTTGGTGCAACCGGCCTGCTGTGCCGGTCACAGAACGTCGAAGACGCCGCAAACAAGCTGAGCTTGCTGATTGAATCGTCTCAACTGCGTGCCGAGATGGGCCAGCGCGCCCGTCAGCGCTATGTGGAAGACTTTCAGTTTGAGCAGATGCTGGCACGCACGCTGCAAGTCTACGAACAGCTGATCGAGAAGCGCGGCACAAGCGCTGAAAATATTCGCGCAAAACTGGGTTCTTCCGAGTCATGACCATTCCAAAAAAGCGCCAGGCGTCACTGCTTCCAACTCTGCTGCTGCCTGCCATGTTGGCTGGGGGATGCGCTCTGGCTCCTGGCATGCATGTAGACATTGAAAATGAAGCGCCTGAAAGCCAGGCCTATCGGGTCATGCCGGTAACGGCTGAGCTGATGCGAGAACAACGCATTTCTCGCGAACAACGCGTGTTCGACTTGCAGGTTGAAGGGCTGCCGGCCATCGATCCGAATCGGGCAGACCGCGACTATCACGTGGGCCCGGGCGATGTACTCACCATTGTCGTGTGGGGCGTTCCGGAACTGGAAACGTCAAACAGCGAACGCCGCGACCCTGAAGACGGTGTGGTGGTTGGCCCTGAGGGCGATATTTTCTTCCCCTATGCGGGTGTCATGAAGGTGGAGGGCCTGACGGTGGAAGAGATTCGCACGCTGCTCGGCGAGAAGCTCGGCGTGTATGTCCGTTCACCCCAAGTCGATGTGCGTGTCGGCGTTTATCGTTCGCAGCGTGTGCAGGTCACGGGCGAAGTGCTGGAGCCCGGCGCGGTGGCGCTGGATAACACATCCAAAGGCGTGCTCGACGCGCTCACCGAACGCGGCGGCCCTAGCGAACGAGCAAGCCGTCGGCGGGTTTTCCTTAGTCGCGGCAACCAGCGGTTCGAAGTCAATCTGGACAATCTCTACGGCGGCGATCTCGGCTCCTTCAGCCCGGCCTTGCAAGCGGGTGATGTCATCCGCGTCCCGGACGCATCTGAAGATCAGATTGTGGTTTTGGGCGCAGTTGAGGCACCCAAGTCGGTTGCCATGGTGAGCGACAAGCTGTCTGCCATTTCTGCGATTGCAGCGGCGGGCGGGGTTTCGAAAACCACCGCACGTGGGTCTGACATCTACGTGTTCCGGGCTGCAGATTCAGGGATGCCCGAAGATGAACAGATTCAGGTGTTTCAAATTGATATGAGCCAGCCACAGGGCTTGCTGTTTGCAACCAATTTCATTCTTCAACCGCGCGACGTGGTCTACGTGGCAACCACCGAACTGTCCCGCTTTAACAGCGTCATGGTTCAGTTGTTGCCTACGCTTCAGGAAATTTTCTACGTTGACCGCCTGACGAGTGACAATCGATGAACGGCGACTTCCACCCGGGAGCTCCTCCCTTGGATACCGACACGCTGGTTCCTTATGTAGACCGCGGTGTTCCCCCGTACCTGCCGCCTCAGATTGCTCAAGCCAATGCGCGCCAACGCATGCCGGCCAATGGTCTGCACCAGATTCTGGGCATTCTGCTGCGCTACTGGAAGCTGATTGGCGGCTGCGCACTTCTGGCATTGTTACTGGCGCCCCTTGTACTGGCCTTGCTCACTCCTGTGTACGAGGCCGACGCCTTGCTGCAAGTCGAAGCGGCGGACAGCAGCAATAACCCGACGCTCAGCGGAGAGATCTCCGGCATGGCGGGACAGTCTGCCCCTGTCAGCGCGGAGATAGAGCTGCTGAAGAGCCGCCTGATTCTGGGTGCAGTCATTGAGCAGATGCATCTCAACCGCGTGGCAGAACCGCACCGCATGCCGCGCTTGCAGGCTTGGCTTGCCAACAAACCCGGCTTGCGTGACGGCCTGCTGGCCATGGGCTTGCTGCCATCAAGTTTCGCCTGGGGCGATGAGCGCATTGAGATCGGGCGGATGGAGCTTCCCGAGGGGCTGCTCGGGCAAGAACTGGATCTGTACAAGCAGCAAGACGGGCAGTACGCCGTTTACCTCGCGAACCGCTTGCTGCTCAACGGCGCGGTCGGATTGCTCGCCAGTGCCATGCTTGAAGAAGGTCAGATACTGCTCGAAGTCAACGCGCTCGAAGGCGCTGTAGGCAAACGCTTCGATCTGCGCCTGGACAGCGAGACCGACACCATTCGCAGCCTGCTAGGCGAGTTGCGCGCGAGTGAGCAGGGAAAAGATTCCGGACTGATCCGGGTGAGTTTTCGCGGCAGCGATCCTGAACGCATCACGCAGGCCGTCAACATCGCCATCAACGAGTATCAGTCCAGAGATGTCAGATGGCGCACGGCCAAAGCTTCCCGGACCCTGGACTTCCTCAATACACAGCTTCCGGCGCTGAAAGAAAAAGTCGAGAAAGCCGAAGCCGCCCTGGCGCGGCACAAGTCGCGCAACAATGCCCCCGACCTCACCACCGAGACGTCGCTGCTCTTGCAACAGAGCGTGCAATCGGAACAGACGTTGCAGGAACTCCGGCTGGAAAGAGAAAAGCTGCGCCAGACTTACACCGAGAATCACCCGAACGTCATTGCACTCAACCAGCAGATCGAACAGACCTCTGGCAAGAAAGGGCAGATTGACAGCCGCATTCGCCGGCTGCCGGGTTCTCAGCGAGAGCTGGCCACCCTGACGCGCAATGTTGAGGTCAACACGAGCCTGTTCGTCGCCATGCTCGAAGAAACACAGCAGCTTTCCATGGCACAGTCCGGAACATTGGGCTCGGTTCGCATTGTTGATCCGGCGGTTGTTCCTTCTGAGGCGATCTTTCCACGTCCCGGCATCGTGCTTGCCGCTGCGCTCATCCTCGGTCTTGCCGGCGGCGGCTTTCTTGCGGTTCTGCTGCTTTCTACACGGCGAAAAGTGGAATCCGTTGCCGACATGGAAGAAGCCGCGGGTCCGTGCTGTCTGGCGGCCATTCCCTATTCGCCACAGAAAAAAAGTTTCTCGCGGCGCAGGCTCTTGCGCAAGGAACGGCGGCCGGGCTCCACACTGCTGTCCATTGCCCATCACAGTGATCCGGCGCAGTCGGGCATTCGCATGCTAAGCGCCGCAGTGCTCACAGACCGGATGACGGCCGATGGCGGCATCATCCTGCTGGGCGGATTCGATGCTGGCGTGGGCCGCAGCTTCGTCATCTCCAGCCTCGCATTGACGCTTATGAAGGCCTCGCTGCGTATCGTGGTCGTCGATACCGATCTCGAAGGACGCGGCCTCAGCCGATACTTTTCATCGCAGCAACCCGGCGTCTCGGACTGGTTATCGCGTCGCGCCAACCAGATTGAAGAGTTGATTGAACCTGGCAACGGAAGTTTGCCCGACTACGTGTCCGCGGGTGATCGTTCAGCAGCATCAGTGGCCGCGCTGACGCCACATCGTTTGCGGTCCTTGCTGGCGCATCTGCGCATGCGATACGACTACGTGCTGGTCAATGCACCACCGATGTCACGCTTCGCTGACAGCCTGATCGTGGCCAAGGAGTCTGACGCCGTCATCGTCATTGGGCGCCAGCTTCAGCATCGCAGTGATGAGGTGCTCGGCGTGACCAATCGGCTCTTCCGCGCGGGCGCTCCGGTGCTGGGCACCGTGCTCAACCAGGTTCGCCGCTCAGATCATTTCGGTTACCTGGGGCCAACCAGCCTGGCCTGAGCAAGCCGAACAAAAAGGTGGGATTGCTGCGAATCTGACTGAGTTACCTCTACCCAGGCGCATAGACATTTTTCCACGTGCGCGCCGGACTTCGGTCCGTCAGCCACGACAAGGAAGGCCCGTGAACCGTTCTGGCATTCGAAAGAACATTTGGCGCGACGCAGGGCGACACAAGTGCCGCGGCGTGCTCGCGTCGATTTTGCTGGCCCTGAGTTGTGCGCTGCCGCTAACGCCCGCACAGGCTTCAGAGCCGCGACTGATCTCCTACCGCAGCTTGCCGGGTGCGGTTGCCAGCTCCAGCTACACGCTGAAGGTCAATGGCCGGCATGTGTTTGTGGAGAAGTTTGGCGATGTCAGCATGGCGCGCTTTGCCTTTATCGGCGAGGCGCGCATCGAGATCACGAGCAGCGCTGAAATGCCTGATCCTGTCATCAGTCCGCGTAGCTACCAGATCACGCCCAATCTGGGCGAGCGCAGCATGCAGTTTGCAATTACGCAGCCACGCAAGCTGATCATCCAGACGGAACATGCAGAAAAATTGCTGCTGTTTGCCGACGGCCCGGAACGACGACCGCCTCGGCCCGGGCAGCCCGGCGTCCGGAATCTGGCGACCTATCTGGATGAGGGGCGCGATCCTGAGGTTCCAGTGACTGCACAACTGCAGCGTGCCATCAATCAGACATCCGCTGCCAACGACGGTAGCGGCGGCGTGCTCTATGTGCCCGATGGCCTTTATATGAGTGCTCAGCTGCGCCTGAAAAGCAATGTGGAACTCTACCTGAGCAGCGGCGCATTGATTCGCGCGGTGCCCGAATTCATCAGCAGCAACTATCCTACGCAACACGGGGCGGACTCTTCATTCATCTATATCGCGCGCGCCAGCAACGTAAAGATTTCCGGGCGCGGCGTCATTGATGGCAATGGCTATCAGTTACGCAAGAACTCGCCGGGAGGTGGCAACAACAAGCTGCTGCGCACACGCGCTGCCACCGGCGTCTCTCTGGAAGACCTGCTGTTCCGCGACTCTGCACGCTGGACTTTGCATTTTCTCTACTCGGATGACATTCACGTACGCAACGTCAAGATCGTCAATGATCTGCGCGTGGATAGCGGAGACACCCTGCCCTTCGTCAGCAATACCGATGGCATCGATATTGATGCTTCCACTTTCGTGACAGTTGAGAACGCCTTCGTATACACCACTGACGATGCTTTTTCGCCCAAAGTTACGGGCTACATGGGCGTGCAGAAAAGGGCTCACGACATCTACATTCACGACAACGTGATCTGGACTCAGAAGTGTGCGCTCAAGGTGGGCAACGAAGTTCTTGCGGACATTTACAACGTGCACTTTGATAACAACGATACGGTGCTGGCAGATCGCTTCCTGGCCTTGTGGAACATCGGCGGGCACCGTATTCGCACGGTTTCGGCTACGCATAACCGGACCGAAACCATTGGTGTGCGTGATAACAAATCATTCTTCTACTACTACATTCGCAATCAGCCTGGCCAGATCCGCGGCGTGGACGTCAATGGACTGGATGCACGGCAGCGCGCGCCCTGGGAATCACGCCTTGAAGGCTTTGACAGCACGCATCGGGTGGCTGATTTCTGGCTGCGCAACATGTATGTGTCTGGCACCCCGATCGGAAATCGCTCGCACGTTCCACTCGTGTTTCGCAATAAGCACGTTTCCAACATCCGGGTGAGCCGTCCGGGTGAAGACGGTCTTCCGCTGGTGCGCGTCACGGCCTCAGATGACTATGCGATTGAGGGCAGAGATAGCGGCACCTACACCTTTACGCGTGCAGGAAACCTGCGGGACTCCCTCAAAGTATTTTTCTCATTGTCCGGTAGCGCAACCCTGGATTCGGACTATGTTGCATTGGGAAATGCCATCACCTTCCCTGCCGGCGCACAGCAATTGAGCCTGACGCTGGTCGCGCGCGCGGACGCCGAAACCGAGCGCGAAGAGACCGTGATCCTGAAGCTGCTTGATCGACCCGGCTATCAGCGCGACGCGGCTTCCACGGCAGAGATCAGCATCGCCAATGTGAGACCTCCGGGGTGACCTGGATCAATGCGAGGACCGCGTTGGCCCAGCAGGATGGTTTGCACAATTGATCCACCCGGGACGAGAGCGCGATGAAAAACACATCTCTATTGAATAGATTGCAGTGCTTCAACAAAGCTCAGCGCAAGAACGGGCCTGGCTCATGACAAGCTCAAGAGTGCTGGTCACTGGCGCCGCCGGATTCATCGGCTATCACCTGAGCCGGCGGCTTCTGGCCGCTGACCATGAGGTGATTGGCATTGATAACCTCAACGACTACTACGACCCCGCCCTCAAGCACGCGAGGCTGGCACAGCTTTCAAAACAACCCGGCTTCCAGTTCCGTCAACTCGATCTTGCAGACCGCGATGGCATGGCCGCATTGTTTGCGCAGGAACCCTTCGAACGCGTGGTTCATCTGGGCGCTCAGGCGGGGGTTCGCTACTCCATCGATAATCCGCTCGCCTACATCAGCAGCAACCTGACAGGGTTTGCGCATGTGCTGGAGGGTTGTCGGCAGAAGGGCGTGCAGAACCTGTTGTTTGCTTCCTCGTCCTCAGTCTACGGCGCCAACGAGCGGCTTCCCTGGTCGGCGACAGACAATGTCGATCATCCGGTATCGCTGTATGCCGCCACCAAGAAATCGAATGAGCTGATGGCGCATTCCTATGCGCACCTGTATCAACTACCCTGTACGGGTTTGCGATTTTTTACCGTGTACGGCCCCTGGGGCAGGCCTGATATGGCGTACTACAAGTTTGCCAAGGCCATCCTCGCGGGTGAGTCGATTGATGTTTACAACCACGGCCGCATGCAGCGTGACTTCACGTATGTGGACGACGTGACGGACGCGCTTGTCCGGCTGCTCGATCGACCTGCCCGTTCAAACAAACTTTGGGACGGCGCCTCACCGGACCCCGCGAGCAGCCGGGCACCGTATTGCATCTACAACGTCGGCAATCATCAGTCCGTTGCGCTACCGGAATTCATCGGCACATTGGAGTCTTTGCTGGGTGTCAAAGCGATCCAGCGGCTGCTACCGATGCAGGATGGTGATGTGCAGGCCACGTATGCGGATACCTCCGCGCTGCAGCGTGACGTGGGTTTTGCACCTGCGACACCGCTCGCAATCGGGCTTTCACATTTTGTCCGCTGGTATCGCGACTACCACGCAATACCAGCGACGACGCTCCCGGCTTCAGCCCTTCAGGCTGGCGTCGCCAGTGGCGCGGTGGCGGGCTAACTGTCGTCTTCACCTTGGCTGCCCGCTACGGCCGGGAGGCGCGCCACAAACTCGGCGCCACCATCGGGTGACTCTCGATAACTCAGGTCTCCGCCGTGCAATTGCATGATCGACTGGCAAATGGATAAGCCCAGCCCCATGCCGTCATCCTTGGTCGTGACAAAGGGATCGAACAAGCGCGCCTCCACTTCGGGCATCAAGCCGGGCCCTTCATCCGCCACGTGGATTTCCAGGACGCCCGATTCCCCTTTGCAGGTGCGCACGCGCACGGCTCCGGCGTAGTCGGCATTGCGCATCGCTTCCACGGAATTGCGAATCAAGTTCATCACAACCTGCTGCACCAGAACACCGTCGCCCCGAAAGCGGGACAAGCCGGGCGCTAGGTCGAGCACCAGCGTCTGCGCACTAGCCCTCAGATCAGTCTCGGCAAGTCGGAAGACTTCTTCGATCAAGGGATTCAGCGCCAACAAGTCGTGATGCATGACACGCTTGCGCGCCATCGCACGCATGCTGCGAATGACCTGCCCTGCTCGCTCTGCCTGCGCACTTATTTTGTCGAGGACTGCCGTCATCTCTTCAGTGGGTGTTTGACCGGCGACGAGCATGGCGCGGCAGGCACTGGCGTAGCTATTGATGGCGGTCAGCGGCTGGTTGAGTTCGTGTGCAATGCCGCTGACCATTTCGCCCATCAATCCGAGACGGGCGGTATGCGCAAGGCTGTCGCGCAAGCTGGCCACTTCGAGCGTTGCGCTGCGAAGGGCGGTGCGATCCAGTAGCTCTGCAATCTGGAACAGCGGCCGGCCATCCTTGTCGCGAGCGCAGCCGGAATACAGCAGCACCGGCACCGTATGACCCAGGCGGTGACGCATTCGAACTTCTCGCTGGCGGGTGAAGGTGCCATCGCGGACCTGCTGGAAATCAGCAATGGCGCCCGCACGATCCTCGGGATCTACGAGTTCAGACAGTCGAAACTCGCACATGCTTTGCAGGCCGTATCCGAGCAGGGAAAGCAGCGCTGCATTGGCGTTTTTGATGTGACCTGCCAGGTCCGTGAGCACGACAGGTGTCGGGGCGTACTGGAACAGAAGCCGCAGCTGTTCTGCGTGGTGGCGAAAGTGGGACTCCTGACGGTGACGCTCCGATACATCGCGCAAAATGCCGACGAAGCCATGATCCGTTTCGGTATTGAACTCCCCGACGGAAAGTTCAATCGGGAAGGTACTGCCATCGCGCCGACACGCAATGACTTCGCCACCGACATCCATTTGTCTGCGTTCACGAATCTGCAGAAAGCGCGCCATGTAGCGATCGTGATCTTCGCGATAAGGCTGCGGGATGAGCACCCGTAGATTCTCACCCACGATTTCGCAAGCCTGATATCCGAACATGCGCTCCGCTGCACCATTGAACTGGGTCACGATGCCTTTGCTGTCGATCAGCACCATCGCGTCTGCCGCCGCGTCGAGCAGCGCATCCAGACGATCCAGTTTTCTCTTGGGCGGGGTCGCTTTCACCAAGGCAGTCTATAGCGGCCGTGACGTGCTGTGCTCGCCGGTCACCCGGCCTGCGGGGCCTCCGTCAATGGGCTCAGCCCAACCCTTGGCAGCTTAGCGCTGGATGTTGCGCCCGTAGAACACTTCCATGATTTCGTGATCCACGCGTTGACGAATCCGCTTGGCTTCCCGTGGCAGCAATTCAGAAGCACCAGACCCGAACAGATAAGTATCGAGATCAAGTTCCTTAAGGCGCATCTTGGTGTGAAACATGCTCTCCTGGTAGACGTTGACGTCCACCATGTCGTACCGCTCCTTGATGTCGCGCGCAATGAAGTTCTGAATGGAATCAATTGCGTGGTCAATGAAGTGCTTCATGCCGCGGACGTTGCGGGTAAAGCCCCGCACACGATAGTCCATGACCACGATGTCTGACTCGAAACTCTTGATCAGAAAATTGAGGGCCTTGAGCGGAGAAATCTTGCCGCAGGTGGACACATCAATGTCCGCCCTGAAGGTGCTGATACCGGCGTCCGGGTGCGTTTCGGGATAGGTGTGGACCGTGATGTGGCTCTTGTCCAGATGATTCACCACCGAGGTTTTCTTGTTGGGTTTGGGCGTAGGAAGCCCATCCAGATGGCCTTCAGAGATCAGCATGGTGACGCTGGCGCCCTGCGGATCGTAATCCTGTCGGGCAACGTTTAGGATCTCTGCACCGATGATGTCTGCCACCTCGGTCAGGATGTGCGTTAGTCGTTCGGCGTTGTAGGCCTCATCGATGTACTCGATGTACTCGCGCGTGTGCTCAGGCGAACGGGCGTAACAGATGTCGTAAATATTGAACGACAGCGTCTTCGTCAGGTTGTTGAACCCATGCAGCTTGAGCTTGGTATTGCGTGTTGATTTCGCCAACGGCGGCTTCTCCAAATGTGTTACTTCAGTACTGATGCTCGCGCCTGGGGCGCGGCAAGCTGCAAATTATGGCCCAACTCAGATGACAATCGTGTGTTTAATCGTCACTTGGCGAGGCTGAGGCCTGAATCTCATAACTGTGCGTGACATTGACGCCGCCGCGCTTGAGCATGATTGACGCAGAACAATACTTCTCTGCGGACAGCTCCACGGCGCGTTTGACCCGGGCATCACTCAAGCCCTCGCCCTGCACGACAAAATGCAGATGGATGTCGGTGAATACCTTGGGCTCGGTGTCGGCGCGCTTGGATTCCACCTCCACATAGCAGTCCGTAACGGGCTGGCGCGCCTTCTTGAGGATGTGCAGAACATCTACCGTGGAACAGGCACCAACCGAGAGCAGCATCATCTCCATGGGCCGGCCACCCAGGTTGCGTCCGCCAATTTCTGCCGGACCATCGATGACCACGGCGTGGCCGCTACCGGTTTCTCCTACCAGTGCTGCGTTCTCCAGCCATTTGACTCTTGCTTTCATTGAAATTCCGGGTTTGGGGCCGCTCGATACGAGCAGATGCCTCACATTCTTGTGTTATTTTCCGCTAAATCAAGGTGCTGGCACATCAGCGCCGGACAAGGGAAATGGAAATGTTCAACAAGCCGGCGGTACAGGCCTTTATTCATTATTCGACCAAACGCAGCTTTGGCCCCAAGCAGAATATTCTCAATGCCGGAGACGAACCGCGTGCGCTCTATCTGATCCTTGAAGGTTCGGTGAGCGTCCTGACCCAGGAAAATGGCCGCGAAATGGTGCTGGCCTACCTCAATCCCGGCGAGTTTTTCGGCGAAATGTGCCTGTTCCCAGAACAGAAAACGCGCTCGGCCATCATCCGCACCCGCACCCCGATTCTGGTCGCGGAGGTAGAGCTGGAAACCTTCCGAGAGTTTGTTCGCCGCGAACCGGAAATCATGTACGAGGTAGCAGGGCAACTGGCGGCTCGTCTGCGCGACACAAGCCGCCGCCTGCGTGACCTTGCGTTTCTGGATGTGGCGGGTCGCCTTGCCCACGAACTGCTTGAGCTTTGTGCAAAGCCCGATGCCGTACGCAAGGAGGGCGGTACCTCGGTCAAGATCAGCCGGCAGGAGTTGGCGAGAATCGTCGGCTGCTCCCGCGAAATGGCGGGCCGTGTGCTCAAGAAGCTTGAAGAAGACGGCATCTTGGTCAGCCAGGGCCGATCCATCCTGGTCTACGACAGCCCCTGATTCACTGCGGTGGCTGTGAGGCCGCCGTGCCATCAGCGGAGGCTGCCTCTATCCACACGTCCACGTTCTGCTCAAGCAAATCCAGTGGTAGCGGACCGCTTCCCAGCACAACATCGTGGAAGTCACGAATATCAAACCGCGGGCCGAGCTTTTCTTTTGCCTTGTCCCTGAGTTCGACAATCTTCATTGCGCCGATCTTGTAGGCCAGCGCCTGCCCCGGCATGGCGATGTAGCGATCCACCTCCACCGCAATTTCAGACGATGATTTGGGCACATGCTGGGCCGCGTACTCACGTGCCTTGCGGCGGGTCCAGCCTTTGGCATGCAGGCCAGTGTCCACCACCAGACGAACAGCCCGCCACAATTCGAAGCTCAGGCGTCCGAACCGCGCGCCATAGTTCTTGTACAGGCCCAGCTCCGTGCCCAGAGATTCTGCATAAAGCCCCCAGCCCTCCACAAAAGCATTCAATTCCAGACCCAGCCTGCGAAAATCCGGGACATCGGTCAGCTCATTGGCCAGCGCCATTTGCAGGTGATGCCCGGGCACCGCTTCATGTGCAGTGAGGGCATCCATCTCCCATCCATGGCGCGTGGACAGCTTGGAGGTGTTGGCATAGAAGTATCCGGCACGCCGGCCGTCCGCCGACGGCGGGTAGTAATAGGCCGCAGGCGCAGATGACTCCGACACCTCTGGAATAGCCCTGACACCATAAGGCGTGCGCGGCAGGCGTCCGAACAGACGCGGCAGTTCCGGGTCAATTCGTTTGCCAATGGCGCGATAGGCATCCAGCAGGTCATCTGCCTTCTTGTAGCGATAACGCGGATTCCAGCTGAGCTTTTCCTTGAACCTGGAAATACTGCCGCGATGACCCGCGTCGCGCATCAGCACATTGATTTCAGACGTCAGGCGCTCTACTTCGCGCAAACCGATCTCGTGGATGGCGTCAGGAGTCAGTGTGGTGCTGGTGTGATGACGAACCAGCCAGCCGTAATACTCCGAGCCGCGATGCTGGTGCATCAAGCCCATGTCGTTTTCCGGGCAGGCCGGAATGTATTCCTGCTCCAGGAACTGGTGCAGGCGGCGCAAGGCAGGCACCACGGTATCCATCACAATCGACTGCGCTGCCAGCTCAAGCTGCACCGCCACATCTTCCGGAACCGATTCCGGCATGGACTCGAAGGGCTTGAAGAAAACACTCTCGTTGGCACGGCTGACCAGCTGCGACTCGATCTGCGGCAGCACGCGACGCATCACGATCCGGGGCCGCAGTCGTCGGGTGCTGATGCCCCTGCGCAGGAGGGCAATATTCTGATCCACCAGCAGGTCATAGGCCTGAAGCCGCGACAGCCAGTTCTCGTAATCCTTGAGCGTATTGAAGGGTGTGAACTCAACAATTTCACCCAGCAGGTGCACACCTTCAAGCTGGTTGATCGCCATCAGTTCGCCGTGGAACTGAGCACCTTCGATACGATCTTCGAGATCGCGCAGGAACAGGTCGTAATTCAACTGCTCACTCGCCGGCAGGTCCGCGCGATCAATCATGCGCAGTTGCTGCAGGGCTTCATTGTCCTGCTCAAGCTCTGCCTCGAATGCTTCCTGACTCATGTTATCCCAGCGATCGTTGTAGCGCGTGTCGCCCAGGTAGGTAGCCATGATCGGACTGCGCGCCAGACGGCGCTGCCAGGTCTGTTCAAACAGGTTGCGCAACTGCTCCAGACTGGAGGTCGCCGGGGCTTGTGACTGCACCACAGGCGCTGCGGATGACGTGGATTCCTCAGTCTTGGAACAGGCCGCAAGGCCTGCAAGCATGAGCGCGGCCCCCATCACAGTCCCTGTCCAGCGCAAACCTGAAATCATCCACATCTCCAAAATTTTGATTGAAAGCACACCCGATAGTGTGTCTGACTGCTTATTCGAGATTCAGTTTCTTGACCTTGTAGCGCAGCTGCCGGAACGTCAGACCCAGCAGGGCCGCTGCCTTGGTCTTGTTGTAGCGCGTCTTCTCCAGTGCCTCACGGATAGCCTGACGCTCCATCTCTTCAACCCGATCATCCAGGGCAACGGCGCCTGGTGCGCCGGAGGCGCGCGGCTGAGTCGTGGCAGCCGGGTCTGGATTTGCCGCGCCCGGCATCATGGCCTCCGGCGCCGGCGCGGGCCCTGTCCTCAGCTGCAGGTCATCCGCAGTGATGCGCTCACCGTCGCACAGGGTCAACGCGCGTTCCAGAATATTCTCCAGCTCACGCACGTTTCCGGGAAAGTCGTAGGCCAGCAGCGCCAGTGCCGCGTCCCTGTCGAGGGCCGGTTTATGGTCCATGCCTGCAACTTGCGCGAGGCGCGCCAGCAAATGCTCTGCCAGCATCGGGATATCCGAACCACGCTCCCGCAGGGATGGCGTGCGCACCTCGATCACATTGACACGGTAATAGAGGTCCTGGCGAAAACTGCCTTTGGCGACCAGTTCTGCAAGGTTCTTGTGCGTCGCTGAAATCAGCCGGACATTGACCTGAACCTCCTGCTCAGAACCCACCGGCCGGATCGAACGCTCCTGAATCGCGCGCAAGAGCTTGACCTGCATATGCAAAGGCAGATCGGCAATCTCGTCCAGAAACAGAGTGCCGCCTTCAGCCGCCTGGAATAGGCCGCTCTTGTCGCGCATAGCACCGGTGAAAGAACCCTTCAGGTGACCAAAGAATTCGCTTTCCATCAGCTCGGAAGGTATGGCGCCACAGTTGACCGGCACAAACTCGGCCTTGGCTCGCGGGCTGCGATCATGGATCAGCCGCGCCACCAGCTCCTTGCCGGTCCCCGACTCGCCATGAATATGCACGGGGGCCTGACTCCGGGCGAGACGTTCGATCAGTTGGCGCAGCTTGATGATGGACGCGTGGGAGCCTTGCAAGCCGCCATCGGATGCCGGCTCGGGCGAGATCGCGGGGTCGCCCATGTTCAGCGCGGTTTCGACCAGCTTGCGCAGGATGCGAAGGTCCACGGGCTTGGAAACAAAATCGAAAGCACCCGCCTTGAGGCTGTCTACCGCAGCTTCTGCATTCCCGTGCGCGGTAATCACGGCGATGGGAAGGCGCGCGTGATCGGTCTGAACCTCGCGCACCAGATCAATGCCATTTCCGTCTGGCAGGCGCATGTCAGTAATGCAGAAATCGAAGGTCTTCTCGGACAGCCACTGCCGCGCCTCAGCCAGCGTCGCAGCGGCACAGCAGCGCACGTCCATCCGCGACAAGGTGATTTCCAGTAGCTCGCGAATGTCTGCTTCGTCATCCACGATCAAGGCCAGCGGTGCCCGCCTGGCACCATTTGAAGTTCTGGTCACGAGCTCTCTCCCGGCAAGAAACTGATGCGGAAGCAGGCCCCGACCGGCCTGCGTTGATAGCTCAATCGTGCCTGATTGAGCTCACACAGCTCGCGCGCAAGGTACAACCCCAGGCCCGTGCCGCCGTGCGACGTGGTGAAAAAAGGTTCGAATATGCGTTCGAGCACTTCCGGCGAAATGCCCGGCCCATTGTCTGCGATATCAATCCAGGGCCGCCCGTTGCGCTCCAGTCCGGAACTCACCCGCACCTCGATTTCAGTACCAGCGCGTGTCGCGTGACGAAACGCGTTGTCCCATAAATTGAACACCAGTTGCTGCAGATGGCGCGGGTCAAACAACACCCGAGTGTCTTTGCTGATTTCCGCGATCTCCACCCCGCGGCCGACCTTGCCGCTGCCTTCCTGATAGACGCTGATGGTCTCCTTGAGCCAAGCGGCCAGCGGGATCACGTCGGGTGCGGCGGTTTCCCGTCGCGACAGTGCCATGACGTCATTGATGATCTTGTCGATGCGGTCGCTGTGCCGCTGGATCATGGCGAGCAGGCGCCGGTTTTCGCTGCTCAGGTCGGGCGTTTCGTACATCAACTGCCCGGCGTGGCTGATCGCCGACAGCGGGTTTCGGATTTCGTGCGCGATGCTTGCTGACAAACGCCCCAGCGCCGCCAGCTTGATCTGCTGAGCCTGCTCGCGCAGCCGTGAAGCATCCTCAAGCTCAACCATGATCGGAGAGTGGACAGTGGCGCCAAGCCGGGTGATTCGCACATTGACCTCGCCCATGTTGTTGCCAAGCGACAAGGGGCCATCATCCGATTCGCGCGACGCCTGCCAGTAGCGTAGACGCTCAGCCAGCGCGGGGCATTCCAGATCCAGGCTGCGGCCCTCAGCGCGGCTGGTCGTCCGCAGCAGATCGCGCGCCGCCGCATTGAGGTTGGCGATATCCAGATTCTCGTTGAGCACCAGCAGGCCGGTATCCATTGACTCGAGCACGACGTCGTTGAGCCGCGACAAGCTATCAAATTCACTACCCACGCGGCGCGCCAGCGCCTCACTCTTCCGCGCGCGCTGGGCCACGGTGTTTGCCGTGATGCAGGTGCCGAACAGAATCAGCCCGAGCACACCGGTCGAGGTGAAGCCGTTACTGTCGATGGTGGTACCCGCGGTGCGCAGAAACTCTTCGCCAAACATCACCAGTGTGGCAATGGCCGCCAGCGCCAGCGCCATTCGAGGCGACACCACCAAGGCACAGGTAACCGTGGGAATCAGCAGCAAGGTACCCAGGCCGGCATCAATGCCGCCGCTGGAAAAAACCAACGTCGCGATTGCGCCGAGATCAACCAGAAAGTTGAGCAGCGCCTGCACCAGAATTTGTGGACGCTGGTTTTGCACCAGCCAGGTGAGCAACAAGCCAGCGGCAGCGTAGATCTGGCAGGTCCATCGGTACCAGTCTGGTTTGACCGCGGCCAGGATTTGCGGTGTGTAGCTGCTCGCCATCAAGGCCAGAAGCAAGCCGACCAATGCCAGCCGATAGAACGACAGCAACCTCAGGACACGCCAGTCCTCGGGCGTAGCAACATCCCCTGCTAAACGCGCATCACCTGCACTTAAGTTTAGCCCTGCGATTACCGACACTTCTTGCACCGTCCGGCAGAGTTCAGAGCGCTGACCGGCACATGCACTTCGCATTCACTGCAAGGTTTCATCCGCTCAAATTCATTAGGTCTGCTGTCGTGCATCTTCGATTCGCTCGGCCGGGACATCCAGGTGCGATACAGCCTGAAGCCCAGCCAGACAATGGCAGCAACAGCCAGGGCGCGGGCAAACAGGTAAAACATTCAAGGGTATGCACTATTTGTCTGGACCGTGATGATAGCGGCCATTGTCCATGATCTGACACCGCCATCTGCCCTGATGTCCACAAATGGTGCAACAACTTCACATCGAAGATTGCACGCAGTGCTTTGCACCCACCCTGCGAGTAGGGGAGAATCTCGGCCCCGCCGAATCTTGCGCGGGCTCAATTTACTCATCTGTACGCCCAAGGGGGCCGCATGAATCTCCACGAATACCAGGCCAAGGCGCTGTTTGCGCGCTACGGCATTCCCGTTCCAGAGGGCGTTCTTGCCGAAAGTCCCGAAGCTGCTCGTGCTGCTGCCAAACAGCTTGGAACCGAGAAAGTTGTCGTCAAAGCGCAGGTCCACGCAGGCGGCCGCGGCAAAGTAGGCGGCGTCAAATTGGTCAACGGCCCGGAAGAAGCAGAAGAAGCAGCCAAGGGCATGCTCGGCCAGCGACTGGTGACCAAGCAGACCGACGCCGCTGGATTGCCGATCAACTCGGTCTGGGTTGAAAAGCCCTCCAACATTGCTCGTGAGCTGTATGTATCCGGCTTGGTGGACCGCACACGCGAGTGCGTGGTGTTCATGGCTTCGGCCGAAGGTGGCATGGACATCGAGGAAGTTGCCGAGAAGACGCCAGAGAAGATCAAGCACGTCTACGTCAATCCAGCAGCCGGCATGCAGCCCTATCAGGCCCGCGAGCTGGCTTTTTTCATGGGCCTTAACAAGGAACAGACCGAGCAGTTCACCAAGGTGATGATGGGGCTGTACCGCATCTTCACTGAGCGCGATGCCTCGCTGGTCGAGATCAATCCGCTTATCGTGACCGCTGAAGGCAATGTCTTCGCGCTGGACGCCAAGCTCAACTTCGACGAGAACGCGCTGTATCGCCAGAAAGCGATTGCCGAGCAGCGTGACCCGAGTCAGGAAGATGCTGTCGAGCGTGCGGCGGCAAAGTTCGACCTCAACTACGTGACGCTGGATGGCAGCATCGGCTGCATGGTCAACGGCGCTGGCCTGGCCATGGCGACCATGGACATCGTCAAGCTGCACGGCGGCCAGCCCGCCAACTTCCTGGATGTTGGCGGCGGCACGACTGCCGAGAAGGTGACCGAGGCGTTCAAGCTGATTACGTCCAGCCCCGACGTGAAAGCCATCTTCATCAATATTTTCGGCGGCATCGTTCGCTGCGACCTGATTGCCGAAGGCATCATCGCTGCCTGCAAGCAGACCGGCCTCAAACTGCCGGTGGTTGCGCGTCTGCAGGGCACGAACATGGAGCAGGGTCAGAAGCTGCTCAGCGAATCGGGCCTGGCCATTACCCCCGTCTCCGATCTCACAGAAGCGGCCCAGACGGTCGTCAAACTGGCAAAAGGCTAAGTATTCATGAGCATTCTTATCGACAAGAACACCAAGGTCATCTGCCAGGGTTTCACTGGCAAGCAGGGTACGTTTCACTCTGACCAGGCCATCACTTACGGCACCAAGATGGTTGGCGGCGTTTCCCCCGGCAAGGGCGGCACGACCCACCTGAAACTGCCGGTATTCAATACCGCCCATGACGCGGTGGCCGCAACCGGCGCCGAAGCCTCCATGATCTACGTGCCCGCGCCGGGCGCCGCCGATGCCATTCTTGAAGCCGCCGATGCGGGCATCAAGGTGGTGGTGTGCATTACCGAAGGCATTCCGGTCAGCGACATGATCCGGGTCAAGGCTGCACTGGCGTCCACCTATCCGGACACCGTCCTGATCGGGCCGAACTGCCCCGGCGTGATCACCCCGGGCGAATGCAAAATCGGCATCATGCCGGGCCACATCCACAAGCCGGGCAGGATCGGCATTGTGTCGCGTTCCGGCACCCTGACCTATGAAACCGTGCACCAGACCACGCAGAACGGCCTGGGCCAGAGCACCTGCGTCGGCATCGGCGGCGACCCCGTTCGCGGCTGGGGCTTCATCGAAGTCATCAAGATGTTCGAAGCCGATCCGGCCACCGACGGCATCATCATGGTGGGCGAGATTGGTGGCAGCTCAGAAGAAGAAGCGGCCGAGTACATCAAGGCCAATGTGAAGAAGCCGGTTGTGGCCTACATTGCTGGCGTCACCGCCCCGGCGGGCAAACGCATGGGCCATGCGGGCGCGATCATCGCGGGCGGCAAGGGCACGGCTGACGAGAAGTTTGCGGCGCTGGAAGCCGCGGGCGTCAAGACAGTTCGCTCACCCGCGGACCTGGGTGCAGCCATGAAGGCGCTGCTGGCCTGAACCGGACCAGGATGACTGCAAGCTCATCCGCCCGAACGCTTCGAGCCACCATATGAGCGAGCCTCTGCGTATTGTCGCCGCCCAGATCAACCTCTGGGTGGGCGACATTGAGGGTAATGCCGAGAAGATCATCAAGGCATCCATCCGCGCGCGTGACGAATTGCGCGCGGACCTCATCGTCTTCCCGGAACTGGCCCTGCTGGGCTATCCGCCGGATGACCTTCTGCTGCGCTCGGGTCTGCCCGCTGCGGTGGAAAATGGCCTGAACCGCATTCAGAGAAGCGTCCAGGGCATTCACATGGTGGTGGGCCATCCGGAGTATGCGGGCGATGCCTGCTACAACGCGGCCACTGTGTTTCGAGATGGCGAAGTGGTTCGCCGCCACCGCAAACGCCTGTTGCCCAACTATGGCGTGTTCGACGAGATGCGGCACTTCCAGGCCGGCAGCAGTGCCTGCGTGTTCGACCTCAAGGGCGTGCCGTTGGGCCTGTGTATTTGCGAAGACATCTGGAGCCCCGGCCCGATTGACGAGAGCCGCGATCAGGGCGCCCGGATGATCCTGAACATCAATGCCTCACCATTTGCGCGGCGCAAGTCACCTCGACGCGAAGCGGTGCTCAAGGCCAGGGTGGAGGAATCCGGCCTGCCGATCCTGTACGTCAACATGGTGGGTGGCCAGGATGATCTTCTCTATGACGGCGACTCTGCCGCCATCAACGCGCAGGGGGAGATTGTTTTCCGCGCGCCCGCTTTCGAAGAAGACCTGTTTGTCGTCGAGTTTGAAGACGGCCGGCTGACCGGCACTGTCCATCCGCCGATGTCGCGCGAGGCCACGGTCTACAAAGGTCTGGTGCAGGCGGTGCGTGACTACACCAATCGCAACGGATTTCCCGGCGCGCTGATCGGCTTGTCCGGCGGCATTGATTCAGCGCTGGTCGCAGCCATTGCCGCCGACGCGCTGGGCGCGGATCGGGTCTGGGGCGTTTCCATGCCCTCGCGCTACACCATGGACATGTCCAATGACGATGCCCGCATCGAGGCCGAAGCGCTGGGCATCAAGTACAGCATCCTGCCCATCGAGCAATGCTTCGAGGCCTTCACGGATACGCTGGCAGAAGCCTTCGATGGTAAGGACATCGACATCACCGAAGAGAATATTCAATCCCGTACCCGCGGCATGTTGCTGATGGCGCTGTCCAACAAGTTTGGCCACGTGGTCCTCACCACCGGCAATAAGTCGGAAATGGCAGTGGGCTATGCCACCTTGTATGGCGATATGTGCGGCGGATTTGCGCCGATCAAGGACGCCTACAAGACGCTGGTGTACGACCTGGCGCGCTACCGCAATACGATTTCACCGGTCATCCCGGAGCGCGTGATCGAGCGGCCGCCTTCCGCCGAACTGCGGCCGGATCAGAAAGATTCGGATTCACTGCCGCCCTATGACGTGCTGGACCCGATTCTCGAAGCCTACGTCGAGGACAGCCGGTCCATCTCGGACATCATTGCCATGGGCTTTGATGAAGCCACCGTCAAACGCATTGCGTCGCTGGTGCGTCGCTCCGAATACAAGCGGCGCCAGGCGCCTCCAGGGCCCAAGGTCACGCGCCACGCTTTTGGTCGCGAACGTCGTTACCCGCTGACCGCGGTCTACGGCGACGTCTGAAATGAGCAGCGCGACATTTGATCGCGCGCTCGCGGACGGTCAGTGCACGGCTGATGAAGCGCTGGCCCTATTTGACTCGCTACCTGCAGTGCCGCCAGACGCCATGATTGGCAGTTGGCGGGGTGCGGGCTTCCCCACTGCGCACCCGCTGGATGGCGTCCTGGAAGCCTTCCACTGGTACGGAAAGCGATTTGTCGACCTGGAGAATGTACATCCGCTGATTTTCACCAGCCGATCCGGCAAGCACTGGAGTATCAACCCGGTCTGGGCGCTGCCCCTGGTCGGCATCCTCGCCGGCGAACGCATCCCGAAGTGGCGCTGGCTGGGAACCCTTTTTCAATGGCTGCTGCCGGTTTTTTCGACCCGCCGTAGCCGCGCGCGGCTCAGAGCAACGGAATACCGGGGGCTGTCCAGCGCCACGATGAGTTACGACAACCTGCCGATCAACGACGTATTTCGCCAGATTGACGCTGACACAATGCTCGGCGCGATGGACCTCAAAGGCATGGCGCGCCCATTCTTTTTCATCCTGCGCCGCGAAGGCACCCGCTGATCAGCGCAGCGCCTAGCACCGCCCTGCATGCCTTTCGAATCGCGGGTTCATCCGTTCTTGATCAGGGGCAGCGTACAAAGCTGGATATCATGCAGGCCTCTTTCTCGCTCCTGATCCGGAACGCCCATTGATTCAGCCCGATTGCACCGCTCTGCGCCAGCGCCGCGCTCAAACCCGGACATGAAATACAGGATTGCGATTCTGATCGCGGCAGCCACTGCCTCTGCCTGTATCGGCGGCAATCGCCACCCTATCGAGATTGCAGACTCGTTTGACACCCGAATCACCTTCAGCGGCCTGAAGATTTTTGATTACGTGGCCCACAGCGGACAAGACCCGTTTCCGCCTGTAAGGTTTGAGCACGAACAGCCCATGCACCCGGACGACGGCGTAGACGACGATTCAAGCACGCCAGAGCGAGTCGACAGGGACAACGACTACCGCATCAGCCTGCAAAAATTCAGGGGCCTGAGCTACGAATTGCTGGAAAAGAGGCTTACTGAGACCCGTTTCTGCCGGGACGGGTACCTGGTTCTCAACAGCGATATCAGTCGCATGGCAGCAAGAATTCGCGGCGAATGCGTTGAAGCTGCGAGCGACGAGGATCGGCATAACTTTCCCAACAACACGGCCTCATCAGGTTCCCCCGACTTGCAGTGAGCAGGCTTGCAAACGGTGGGCATGGGCCAATTCTCAGGTCACATGGCTTCTGAAATACCGCTAATCCGCCTGTAACGATTATACTTGGGCCATATCAATCAACTGAAAGCGTTCAAGGGAGTTGGGCTTGGAACACGAAGACCATGACAGTGTTTTCTTTGTCAATTTTGGAGCGGTTCTAGCTGCGCTGGGTGGCATCTTTGTCATCTGTATCGTCGCGGCACGGATTCTCGTCCCCGATCAATCACCAGATCCGGATGCGCTCGCGCAACTGGAACAGCGAATCCAGCCGGTCGGCACGGTCGTGACGGACCCGGCCATGCTGGTCAAGGTATCGGCCAAGGCCGAGGCACGCGAACCCTATACCGGTGAAGAAGTGCTCGCCAAGGCCTGCAACGCCTGCCATCAGACCGGCGTTCTGGATGCTCCGAAGAATGGGGACGGCGCAACTTGGACGGCACGTGCCGGTGCTGCTGGCGGCCTGGATGGCTTGGTCGCTTCCGCGATCAAGGGCAAGAATGCGATGCCCCCGAGAGGCGGCATGGCCGATCTGTCAGACGAAGAGATTCGTGCTGCCATCAAGCTGATGATGAACTAATACCAAATTAGAAGTTTCCAGAGCGGCGCAGCACTCAAAAGCCGACAGGAAATCAGCTGCCATCGAAGCAGTTGTCACGCAGGAAGTTGGGCCCGTCTCGTGGGGACGATCGGGTTGACCTGAGGTTACTACGAGGCAACCGACCATGGCCTGGTCGGGGGCAACGCGTGCAAGTCACGCGGTTGGGTAGCTTGGCCGTAGTGAGATCTGATCGCGGAAAGCGACAGAAAGGGAAAATCACCTCAGGAGTTTCAAAATGAAAATATCTAAAGCGTTGTTGGGCTCGACCGCCCTGCTGGCGGCATTCGTTTCGGCCGGTACGCAGGCGGCTGAGAAGCGAGATGTCTCCGCTGCAGTAACCGCGCTGTCGGCGGCTGATCTGGACATTGGTGCCAGTTTCGATATGTCCTATGACTGGGCAGCAAACGACACCACTGTCGGCCGCACTTTCCGGACAGAGAATGATGGCTTCGTCATGCATCAGGTCAATATCCGCGGTGGCGCACAGTGGTCCAATGGCATTGGCGCTCACGTCAATGTGGTGCTCGGCAACGACGCCAATGTCATCAGCGGCAATGGCGAAGACGACGACTTCGACCTGACTCAGGCGTATCTGTCCAAGACACACGGCAACTTGAGCGTCATGGGTGGCCGTTTCGTCACGCTGGCCGGCATGGAAGTCATCAACCCGACCGACAACCTCAACGCGACGCGCTCTTTCCTGTTCGGCTTCCAGCCTTTCGTGCATACCGGCGTGCGTGCCACGTATGCGCTGGGCGACATGTGGACCTTCACCGCGGGCGTCAATAACGCTCAGTTTGCCAACACCGGCAACTCGATGGCCGGCGACAACAACACCGACACCACGTTTGAAGCACAGGTCGGCTATACGCCCTTCGACAGCCTGTCGATGTTCCTGACGGGTTATACCGGCAACGAGGACGCAGGTGATCGCGCCCAGACACCTGGCACCGTCAATGACGCCGATTTGCGCTTTGACACGCTGGACCTGGTTGTGAACTATCAGGCTCTGCCGCAGCTGTATGTGGGTCTGAATGCGGACTACTTCAATTCCGAAGACCCGACAGGCGGCAGCAGCGAGGCTGTTGGCGTGGCGAGCTATCTCAACTACCAGTTCAACTCGAAGCTGCGTGCGGCCTATCGAAACGAGTATCTGGAACTCAAGGATGCCGGTGCCGGCAGTGGTAGCGATATCCTGCGTTCCAACACGCTGACACTTGGCTACAGCTGCATCGAGAACTTCGAGATTGCACTGGAAGCGCGTCATGACAAGGCCACCGGCGACGCAGGTGCTGCGCCATTTGCACCGATCGACATGTTTGCTGAAGACGATCAGATCACCGGCACGCTGCGCACGACCTTCAAGTTCTGAACCCATCAGAGCTGAGAATCAGAGGGGCCGCGCATCGCGTGGCCCCTTTTTATTTGCCTGGACGCCTCGTTTTGGTGCAGATTGCGCCGAACCTGCGCATCATGCTTAATTTATTATTATAACTTGCTGTTTTTTATGTTTTTATTTCAATAGGCACGAGCTTTGCTGAGACCCTGCGGGGACGTACACCAATGTCGGTGTCCGTTCTGGGATCGTTCCCAATAAAACTTCCTCAGGAGAGGTTCTCAGCAATGAATTTCAAGAAAGCAGTGGTAGGTTCTCTGATTGGCGCCGGCATGCTGGCCAGCCCCGCCGCGTTTGCAGGCTTCACCGGCAATATCGGGGTCACCAGCAAATATTTGTTCCGTGGTATTGAGCAGGGTGGTGGCGCGGCCGTGCAGGGCGGCATCGACTACGGCCACGATGAAACCGGTCTGTACGCAGGCACCTGGGTATCGAACATCGGCTTCGCCGGCGGTAGCGGCGACGACGAAGGCGCCGAAGTGGATCTGTACGGCGGCTGGTCCAAGGAATTTGGCGGCGTCAGCGTAGATCTGGGCCTGCTCTATTACTGGTACCCGGAAGAAGATGAAGCCGGCGCCGACTACAGCACGCTCGAATATTACGGCGGCCTCGGTTACGGCCCGTTCAGCGTTACCTACTACTACTCCAGCGAACTGAACTACTTCATGGGCACGGGCAACGCCGAATCCGCAGGTTATGTTTCTGTTGGCATGGAGCTGCCGATCACGGATTCACTGGCCTTCGTTGCCTCCTACGGTAATTTCCACGGCGACGAGATTGAGGCTGTTCTTGGTACCGATGACAACTACAGCGATTACACGATTGGCCTGGCCAAATCCGTGGAAGGCTTTGGTGACTTCGGTTTCACCATCGTCGACACCGATCTGGATGACGACGATCTGGAAGTTGTCCTGAGCTGGAACAAGGGCTTCGATCTTTAAGTCGAACTCATGCTTTAAAGAAGGGGCCGAAAGGCCCCTTTTTTGTGCGCCGCTCCAGCGGTCTGCTGCTCAGGTGCGCCCGCGATCCAGTTCTCGCATGCGAAGCGCTTCGGCCAGATGCACGGTGCCTATGCCACTAGCGCCAGCCAGATCGGCGATGGTTCGGGCTACCTTGAGGACCCGGTGATAGGCGCGCGCCGACAAGCCCAGGCGAGACATGGCGGCCTCCAGAAGCTTTCGCCCCTCACCGTCCAGCGCGCAGTGTGCTTCGATCTGCTTCGGGCTCATCAGGGCATTGACGATGCCACTGCGCTCCATCTGTCTGTCCCGCGCACTTTGCACGCGCGTTCGAACATCGGCACTGGATTCGGCTTGAGTGTCAGTTGCACTCAACAAAGCCTCGCGTTCGACACGCGGGACAAATAACTGCAGATCAATTCGATCCAGCAGCGGACCCGAAATCTTGCCGCGATATCGGCTGACCTGATCCGGGGTACAACGACATTTTCCTGCGTCATCGCCGAGAAAACCGCAGGGGCAAGGGTTCATGGCGGCCACTAACTGGAAACCTGCGGGAAAATCCGACTGACGCGCTGCCCGCGACACGGTGATCTGGCCCGATTCCAGGGGCTCACGCAAAACCTCCAGCACGGACCGGGAGAATTCCGGCAGTTCATCCAGAAACAGGATGCCCAGATGCGCGAGCGTGATCTCACCAGGGCGCGGAACCGCTCCGCCACCGACCAGCGCCACGCCGGAAGCCGTGTGGTGAGGCGCGCGATAAGGCCTCTGCCCCCAGCGGCTCACATCAAACCCGCCCTGCCCGACCGAGGCAATGGCGGCGACTTCGATGGCTTCGGCCTCGGTCAGGGCCGGCAGCAAACCTGGCAGCCTTGCCGCCAGCATGCTCTTGCCCGAACCCGGCGGGCCAATCATCAGCATCGAGTGAGATCCGGCAGCGGCAATTTCCAGTGCGCGCTTGGCCTGCTGCTGGCCGCGCACATCACCCAGGTCCGCTACCGCCGCTAGCGTCACACCGCTCGCGCTCGACGCCATCTGGACCAGCGAATTGGCGTGCAACTGCGCGCAGAGTTCCCCGAGGTGCCGTACTGGATAAATCTTCGCATCTCGCGCCAGCGCTGCCTCTTCGGCGTTCTGCGCCGGGACCAGCATGCGCCGTCCCGCCTGCGCTGCCTTTAACGCAGCTGGGAGTGCGCCGCGCACAGGGCGAATCTCCCCCGACAGCGACAGCTCGCCGAGCACCTCGATATCTGCAATAGCCGCCTCGGGAATCTGGCCAGAGGCCGCGAGCAGGCCCAGAGCAATCGCCAGATCAAATCGCGCACCTTCCTTGGGCAGGTCGGCCGGCGCCAGATTGCAGGTCATGCGCCGATTGGGAAACTGATATCCGCAGGTCTGCAGTGCCGCCTTGACCCGGTCCTTGGCTTCGCGAACCGCCGCTTCGGGCAGCCCCACGATATTCAGTCCGGGCAGGCCGGGCGCCAGATGAACCTCCACCGTGACCAGGTCTGCGGCCAGCCCGTTCTGCGCGCGCGATAGGACGGTGGCCAGCGACATGGCGAGCGGCGATCAGCTACGCGCTGTCGCCGCAATAAACAGGGTGACAGATGCTATTTCGTTGCACTGCCTTCACTGCCGGAAGCACCCTGTTCCAGCTTTTCAAGGCGCGCCTCAAGTTCACGCAGGCGCTTCTGGGTTCGCGCGAGCACTTCCGCCTGCACGTCAAAACGCTCACGCGAGACCAGATCCCAGCGTTCGAGGTTGCTGCGCAGCACCGCCCTGAAATTATCCTCCAGCTCAGCCCGCAAACTTCGAACGCCCGGCGGCAAGATGGCCGCCAGACGCTCTGCCAGTTCCTCTACGCCCCGAGTTGGATTCATCCGCTCCATATCAGCTGATCAGAGGAAGCGCAGGGCCACGATCGCCACCAGAGTTGGCGGAATCGCTGCAAACAAAAGACCCAAGGGGCTGATCGCCTCATCCTCGAAGCGAACCTTGAGGATCGAGAAACCAGCAGGGTTGGGCGCATTGGCAATGACGGTCAAGCCGCCACCGGTGACAGCACCCGCCACCAGCATGTACTTGAACTGATCGCTCAGGCCTTCCACCAGTGAACCGAGATAGGTCAGCGCCGCATTGTCGGTAATGGCGGTCAGCGCGGTCGCGCCGAAGTAGACCGCATCCGGGCTCATGTTGAGCAGCAAGGGTTGCAACCACCACTGCTGCTGGCCGCCCAGTACGACCAGGCCCGCCAGGAAGAAGGCCACCAACAGGCCCTCACGCACGATCAGACGGCCCTGGTAATGCTGATAAGCCGTGGCAAAGCCCATGAAGAAGAGCAGCAGGCCCAGGAACAAGGCCGGATGGTGGGCAAAGAACACCACGCCAAACAGGATGGCCACGTTCACCGCCATGATCTGCACCGGCACAGCCTCGCGCTTCGAAACCGGCGGAGCTGGCATGGCACGCAATTCCTTGGCAAAGACCAGGCAAATCAGGGTGGCATTGGTCACCACTGCAATCGCGGCTTTCCAGCCGAAATGGGTGAGCATGAACATGATGTCCCAGTTCCATTTGCTCGCCACCATCAGTACGGGCGGAGCGGCAAACGGAGTGAGTACGCCGCCGATGGAAATATTGACGAAGAGCACGCCGACGGTGGCGTACTTGAACCGCTTGGACAGGTTTTCGTGGTGCAGGAAACGATCGCGCAACATCAGCGCGCCGAGGGTCATTGCAGCGGGTTCGGTAATGAAGGAACCCAGCAATGGCACGAAGAACAGGATGCTGAAGAAGGTGGCCGGCCCGGACGGCAGGGGCACGATTTTGGATACGCCCGAAACCATCATCGAGGCCAGATCCAGAATGGGGCGGCTACCGGCCACGATCATGATCGCAAACACGAACATGGGCTCAGTGAAATTGCGACCATCGATGTATTCCACTGCGGCGTCTTTTCCGACCAGCGCGAACATGGTCATGATCAACACCATTGCCCAGAAGCCGAAGACCACCTCGACCTCACCCAGCAAATGGAAAATGCCCTCATGCGCCGGATGCTGGTGCGCAAGATGCTCGAAATATTTGGTCGAAAACGTGTGGATCAGCGCAATACCAAAGATTACGGCTGCCACGACATCAATAGTTGTTGGGTTCACGGCGGATCTTGGGAATGTGGATGGCGTCTTGGTCACTGAGACAACGGACCGGGGCTAAGTGTGCAACATTTGCATCGGCGATGCCCTTGTGAGCAAAGCAACGATCCGTAAAATTGGCGGCCCGGCGGAACCAGTGACCCGTCAGAGGGTCCATCAACCGCCCACAATTTCAAAAACGAAGGCAGATGGTGAACTCGGACATTCTCATAGAGGCACGCGGCCTCACACGGCGCTTTGGCCCCAATGTGGCAGTCGACAATGTCAGCCTGCAATTGGCCCAGGGTGAAATCCTTGGTCTGCTCGGTCCCAACGGGGCTGGCAAATCGACCACCATGAAGATGCTGACCGGCAATCTCGCACCCAGCGACGGTGAGGTCCTGATTCACGGCCAATCCCTGCGTGACCATGAGATTCAAGCCAAGCAGCAACTCGGCTACCTGCCGGAGCAGCCGCCGGTTTACCCGGAACTGACCGTCGACGAATACCTGCGCTATTGCGCCGGCTTGCACGGAATTTCGCGAAAGGACTGCGCCGAGGCCATGGCCTCGGCCAAGCGGGACTGCGGCCTGAGTGAGGTGGGCCGCCGCGTGATCGGAAATCTGTCCAAGGGTTTTCAGCAGCGCGTGGGGCTGGCACAGGCCATTATTCATCGCCCACCGGTGGTGGTGCTGGATGAGCCCACTGTGGGGCTGGATCCGATTCAGATTCGCGAGATTCGGTCCCTGATCCGCAATCTGGGAGCCAATCACAGTGTGATTCTGTCCAGCCACATTCTTCCGGAGATTCAGGCTGTTTGCTCTCGCGTGGTCATCATCAGCCGCGGCAAACTGGTCTACGACGCTCCGACGGACCGGCAGGCGGAAGACAGTGCCGTAATCATCCAGCTGGCACGTGCGCCAGAACTGTCGGAGCTGGCGAGCGTCAGCGGCGTAGCCCGCGTGACCGCGCAGGAAAACGGACAGTTCACCCTGAACTTGAACCCAGGCGCTGATCCGCGCGAGTCGCTGGTCAAGCTGGCGGTCAAGCACGACTGGGGGCTGCAGGAGCTGCGCCTGCAATCCAAGACCCTGGAAGAAATTTTCGTGGAACTGACGTCTGGCGAAGTCGCCAGCGAGGCCGCTTACGAGGAAGCCGCATGAAAAATGTGATGTCGATTGCCGCTCACGAAACGCGGCGCATTTTTGTCTCGCCTCTGGCCTGGGCTGTTCTGGGCGTTGCCCAAGCCATTTTCGGCTACATCTTTGCCGGTTCGGTGATTCAGTATCTGAGAAACTCTGACGTTGCAGACCAGTCTGTAGGCGTCTCCGATTACGTGGGCAGCGGGCTCTACGGTTCGGCCACCATAATCCTGTTGCTGATCCTGCCCTTGATGACCATGCGCCTGTTCTCGGAGGAGCGGAAGTCCGGCACGCTGACCCTGCTGTTTTCCGCACCCGTGAGCCTGATTGAAATCGTGCTCGGCAAGTTCTTCGGCGTCATGGTTTTCATTGCCGCCATGCTGGGCTTGCTGGCCCTGATGCCCGCCTCGCTGTTGCTGGCAGTTGATCTGGACATCGGTCGCCTGGCTGCAGGCCTGCTGGGCATTTTCCTGCTCACCATGTCCTTTGCAGCCTGCGGCTTGTTCATCTCCTCGCTCACGCGCGAGCCCACGATTGCGGCGGTCGGAACCTTTGCTGCCCTGCTGCTGATCTGGCTGCTGAAGATGCCGGCAAGTTTTGACACGCCCTTTGCCGCAGCATTCGACTACCTGTCGCTGATCAGTCACTACCAGAACCTGATCACGGGCCTGTTTGATTCCTCGGACGTGGCGTATTACCTGCTGTTTACCACGCTCTTTCTGTGGCTGACGGTGGTCCGCCTGGACATGGAACGCAATTGAAATTTCAGGTCGCCTCTCCGCGTCGCTATCGCAAATTTTTCGATCAATGAAAAGCAAAGCACAAAATCTTGTCCAGCAGATCATCAGCGGACTGTTGATCATTGCCGTCATCATCGCGCTGGGCTGGTTGTCGGTTCGCTACAACTTCAAGCAGGACTGGACCTTCAACAATCGCAACACGATTTCCGAAGCGAGCCAGAAGCAACTGGCGTCGATGAAAGACCCGATACGGATGATCGCCTTCGCCTATCCCGGTGCACCGGAGCGTGCTTCGATCCAGTATTTTGTCGACCAGTATTCACGCTTCAAGAAAGACTTCGAGATCGAGTTCGTTGATCCCAGCACGCAGCCGCAAAAGGTCAAGGAGTACGAGATATCCCTGGCGGGCGAAGTGGTGATCGAGTATCAGGGACGCCGTGAAACCTTGCGGACGATGTCCGAGCAGATCATCACCGAGACGCTGCAGCGACTGAGCTATTCAGGCGAAAAATTCATCGTGTTCCTGGAAGGCCACGGTGAGCGCGCGGTGCTGGACTCAGACGCGCAGGGCGCGTTCACACATTTCGCGGAAGTGCTTCAGGGCAAGGGGCTCAAGGTCCAGCCGCTGAGTCTGGTCAGCAACCCCGCCGTGCCGGACAACGCTTCGGCGCTGGTCATCGCCAGCCCGCGCGGCCAGCTGCTTGAGGGCGAGATCAAGCTCATCAACGACTACGTCGAAAAGGGCGGCAACCTGCTATGGCTGGCCGACCCTGACAACCCTCCGGGCTTGCAGATGGTCGCCGATACGCTGGGCATTGAATGGCAAGATGGCTATGCCGTGTTTCCCGAGTACGAGTTGCTCGGCACCGGTCACCCCGGCATTTTCGCCGCGCTTGACTACCCGCCCAGCCCGGTCACCCAGGGCCTCGATCAGATCACCCTGTTCCCGCTGGTGCGGTCATTAACGGCACGCGAGGACAGCGGCTGGGTGGCCCAGCCGATGCTGACCAGCAGCCCCGCTGCCTGGCTGGAAACCCAGCCGCTGGATGAGTCCGGTGTCGCGCTGGATGTAGACAAGGGCGACATTGCCGGACCGCTGACCATCGGCATGAGTCTGACCCGCAATATCGATGACCCGGATGCATCACCGGCGTCTGAACAGGATCAGGATTCGGCAAAAGCGCAGAAGCAGCAGCGCGTGGTACTGATTGGCGATGCCGATTTCATGTCCAACAGCAACCTCGGTCAGCTGGGCAATCAGCAGCTGGGCCTGAACATCATTCAGTGGCTGGCGAGCCGCGACGAGCAGCTCAATATCGACGTGCCCAAGGCGCCGGACACCAACCTGTTCCTGCCGAGCTGGGCGGTGATAGTGCTCAGCGCCGGCTTTGTCATTGTGTTGCCCCTGCTGCTGATCGGCATCGGTGTCACGCGCTGGGTTCTGAGACGGCGCCGATGAGCAGGATTGCCCCGCCCACAGATCAATTCACATGAAAAGGCTCTACCTCAATCTCGTTCTGCTCGCCGTTCTGGCCGGGCTCGGTGTTGCGATCTGGCTGGCTCAGGAAGAGAAGGAAAAAGGTCCGCCGCTGACAGCCCTGAGCCAGGACCAGGTTACGCACATCAGCATCGCTCACCCCGATCAGCCCGCTATCGAACTGGAGAAAATCGAAGGTCAATGGCGGCTGGTATCACCGGTCAAGGCGATTGCAGACAAGTACGAGGTCAACGGCATTCTGGCCCTGGCCACGCTGGAAATCGGCAAACAGCTGGACGGCGCAACGAACCTGTCTGAGCTTGGACTCAAACCACCGAAGTACAGCGTCACGCTCGATGATGTTCGTATCGATCTGGGCGGCACGGAGCCCATCAAGTTCCGCCGCTATGTCTCGACGGGCGGCAAGGTCGGTCTGGTCCCCGACCCTCCCAGTGCTGCGCTGGACGCCGATTACTCAGATCTGGTGGCCAAGCAAATTGTCCCCGAAGGCCGCGAGATCACGCGGATCAGCCTGCCCGCACTCACACTGGAAAAAGCAGATGGCGGTGCGTGGAAGGCAGCGGAGGCGCCCGATGCCAAAGCCTCCGACCTGAGCGCTTTGGCAGAGTCCTGGCGTACTGCTAAGGCGATGTGGAATGCAGCGGAGCCCGCCGAAGGCTCCAGCGGGGATGCCATTACGCTCGTGCTCGATGATGGCGAGCAGATTGATCTGGTAGTGGCGGCCCGCGATCCGCAGCTGATTCTGTCGCGGCCGGCGCTGGGCATGCGTTACACGCTGTCCAAAGCCCTGACCGAGACCTTGCTGCAATTGCCAGCCCAAGCGCCGGAAGCTGACGGCGAGTCACTGGCGGAAGAAGCGCCGGAAGCTGAGACTCAGCAATAGGCTGGAAAATTCAGCGTTTGAATTTTTCTTCTGCGAGCTGATCGGCAATCTCGCTGGTCGGAAGCTTCAGCTCCTCTGACTTTGCGAATATCTGCGTGAGTGTCGGGCCGATTTGCCGGACATGTGATTCGACATCGGCCCAGCGCCGCGTATCGCCCTCGTAGTAGAGATTGATGATGCCGCCGGCATTGATCGCGTAATCAGGCGCATACAACACACCGCGATCCAGCAGAGCCTGACCGTGACGCGGTTCGGCCAGTTGATTATTGGCGGCACCGGCCACGATGCCCGCACGCAATAAGGGAATGCTTTGATCATTCAGCACGGCGCCCAGAGCACAGGGCGCAAGAACATCCACATCCTGATGCAGGATGTCATTCATGGAGACAGCTTGCGCCGCAAACTGCTGCACACAGGTCTCAACAGCCGGCGCATAGCTGTCACAGACCCACAGTTTTGCGCCGGCTTCGTGCAGATGCCGAGCCAGAACCTGCCCCACCTTGCCCACGCCCTGGATCGCAACGCGCAGGCCTTGAAGCTCATCGCGCCCCAGCTTGAATCGCACGGCCGCCTGGATGCCCACAAAAACACCCAGGGCCGTCGCCGCCGAGGTGTCACGATCACCCGGGTCATTGGCATCGGGCGCGGCGCCATGCCCGCCAATGTGGCTGGTTTCGCGAAGCATCTCGCGCATGTCCGCCTCATCTGTGCCCGAATCTTCGGCCACCCGATAGCGCCCGCCGAGTGAGTGCACCAGACGGCCCATGGCCTGCATCATCTGTGGCGTCTTGTTCCGGCGAGGGTCTGCGATCACCACGCTCTTGCCGCCACCCTGCTGCAAGCCCGCCAGTGCCGCCTTGTAGGTCATACCGCGCGAAAGGCGCAAGACATCGGTCAGCGCGTCCGCGTCATTAGCGTAGTCATACACCCGACAGCCGCCCAGCGAGGGTCCAAGTGCGGTACTGTGGACCGCAATGATCGCCCGCAGACCTGATTCAGCGTCGAATCCGTAGACAATCTCTTCGTGTTCGTCGAACTCGGGGTGGTCAAAAACGCTCATGGCGGGCCCTGAAAGATGGTTCACCATCATAGTCAAGCACAGACGGCCTGTGTTCCAGGCTGAACTTGGAGCGATATTTGCCAATCAAAGCTGTCCGGGCAATTTCCCGCTTTCAGTCTCATGCGCCGACCCACTTAGTGCGTATGATCATCAGACCTTTCCAAGGTAATCCACCATGCCGCTTCACGCAGCCCTGAGCCACAAGACCGACTACAAGTACGACCGGAGGGTGACGCTGTCACCGCAGATCATTCGCCTGCGACCCGCGCCGCATTCTCGTACACGCGTGCTGAGTTATGCCCTGCGCGTTGAGCCCACACCCAATTTCATCAACTGGCAGCAGGATGCCTTTGCCAACTGGCAGGCGCGCGCGGTTTTTCCTGAACCGGTGGATCACTTCTCGGTGCATGTCGATCTGATTGCCGACATGGCGGTGTACAACCCCTTCGATTTTTTCATCGAACCCAGCGCAGAGCATTTCCCGTTCAAGTACGACAGCCTGCTGAGTCGGGACCTGGAACCTTACCTGCGCTGCGACCCATTGACGCCGGTGTTCAAGAAGACCCTCGAGGAGATCTCTCTGGCACCGCAGCGCACCGTCGATTTCCTGATGGGCCTCAATCAATCCTTGCAGCAGAAGATCAGTTATCTGATTCGCATGGAGCCGGGCGTGCAGACGCCGGAAGAAACGCTGAGCAAGGCTTCGGGTTCATGCCGCGACTCCGCCTGGCTCATGGTCCAATTGCTGCGCAATCTGGGGATGGCTGCGCGCTTTGTTTCCGGCTATCTGATTCAGCTCACGCCGGATGTGAAATCACTCGACGGCCCCAGCGGAACGGAATACGACTTCACTGATCTTCACGCATGGTGCGAGGTATTCCTGCCCGGCGCCGGCTGGATCGGCTTTGATCCCACGTCCGGACTGATGACGGGCGAAGGACACATTCCTCTGTGCGCCACCCCTGAGCCGTCCAGCGCTGCGCCGATCACCGGTGCGATGAGTTCGGCCAAGGGCGGCAAGATTGAAACCGAGTTTTCTCACGATATGAAGGTGACACGCGTGGAAGAAAGCGCGCGCGTGACCAAACCCTATAGCGAGGCGCAGTGGGAGCAGATTGACGCCCTGGGTCATCGGGTGGATGAGCAGATCAAGGCGAGTGATATGCGCCTGACCATGGGTGGCGAGCCCACCTTCGTCTCCATTGACGACATGCAAGGAGATGAATGGAACACCGCGGCGCTGGGCCCCATGAAGGAAGAACTTGCTGACCAGTTGATTCAGCGACTGCGCGATCGCTTTGCTCCTGGCGGACTGATCACCTACGGTCAGGGCAAGTGGTATCCCGGCGAGCCTCTGCCGCGCTGGGCGGATGCGCTTTACTGGCGCGAAGATGGCGAGCCCGTGGTGAGTCGCGATTTCAATCAGGGCACACGAAAAGCGGATACCGCGTCTGCACAGGCATTCATCCGCGCACTCGCAGAACAACTTGGGATCAATCCCGACTTCGCGATTCCGGGTTTCGAAGATGCGTTCTACTCGGTGCACCGCGAGCAGCGCCTGCCGGACAACCTGACGCCGGATGCGGGCAAGCTCAACAGCGCCGAAGCACGTGCGCGCATTGCCGCAGCACTATCAGAGGGTCTTGATGAGCCTGTCGGCTATGTTCTGCCTGCGCAGAAGATGGCCGGAAAGGCGCGTTGGCAATCGGCAGCCTGGACGTTCCGGACCGGGCGCATGTTCCTGATTCCCGGTGACTCGCCCATGGGTTTGCGTCTTCCCCTGGATGCCTTGCCCTGGATTCCCAAGGAAGCCTATCCACAAATTATTCCGCTGGATTCCTTCGTCCCGCGTGCGGCATTGCCTGCGAAATCGCAATTGCCCGCCGCACCTGCACCGACGGCGACTCAAGGCGGCGCCGAGGAAGGCAATCCGCGTTCCGCCATTGCGGTTCAAGCTCGCGAGGGCAGGCTCTGTGTTTTCCTGCCTCCGGTGGAAGACGCGGCAGATTTCCTGGAACTGATCTCCTGCATCGAGCAGGCCGCGAGTACGCTGGATGTGCCGGTTCGGGTGGAAGGTTATGCGCCGCCGGTCGACTCCCGGATCAACGTGCTTCGCGTAACGCCAGACCCCGGCGTTATCGAGGTCAATATTCATCCAGCGCATTCCTGGGAGCAACTCCGCGACATCACCATAGGCTTGTATGAGGAAGCGCGGGAGAACCGGCTCGCCACCGAAAAATTCCTGATAGATGGTCGGGCAACCGGCACAGGAGGCGGCAATCACATCGTCGTCGGCGCCGCCAAACCCGAAGATTCTCCGTTTCTGCGCCGCCCGGACATGTTGGCGAGCATGCTCCGTTTCTGGCAGAACCATCCTTCACTGAGCTATCTGTTCTCTGGATTGTTTGTGGGAACCACCTCGCAGCATCCACGCCCCGATGAGGGCCGTGACACCGCGCTGTACGAGCTGGAAATAGCGCTCGCACAGCTGCCGCAGGCCGGGAGCATTCTGGATCAGAATCAGTTTCCGCTTTGGTGGGTGGATCGGCTGTTCCGCAATCTGCTGATTGATGTGAGCGGCAATACCCATCGCACAGAAATCTCGATCGACAAGCTCTACTCACCCGATGGCCCCACGGGTCGTCTGGGCCTGACCGAGATTCGCAGCTTTGAAATGCCGCCACACGCACGCATGTCCCTGGTGCAGCAGCTGCTTGTCCGGGCGCTGCTGGCCTCGTTCTGGAAACAGCCGTATGAGGCGCCATTGATCCGTTGGGGCACGCGTCTTCACGACGAATTCATGCTGCCGCATTTTGTTTGGAAAGATTTTCTTGATGTACTGGGCCAACTGCGGGGCTGGGGTTTCGGTTTTGAGGCGGCATGGTTTGATCCGCATTTCGAGTTTCGCTTTCCCAAGCACGGCGCGATCAATCACGAGGGCATCGAAATTGAGTTGCGCCACGCACTGGAGCCCTGGCCGGTTCTCGGTGAGGAGTCTGCAGGAGGGGGAACGACACGCTTCGTCGACTCAAGCCTGGAGCGCATGCAGATCAAGACGCGGGGGCTGATCCCAGGCCGTCACTTTGTCACCGTCGCAGGGCGCCGCCTGCCATTGCGCGCGACCGGGGTGCGGGACGAGTTTGTCTGCGGCTTGAGATACCGCGCATGGAAACCGGTGTCTGCATTGCATCCGACGATTGATGTGCACAGCCCGCTGGGTTTTGATTTATACGATGCCCAGTATCAGCGCGCCGTCGCTGGCTGCGTTTATCACGTGATGCATCCGGCGGGTCGCAACTATGAGACTTATCCGGTCAACAGTTACGAAGCCGAGGCGCGTCGCCTTTCGAGATTCGAGGCCAATGGCCACTCGACGGACACTTACGTGCCGACGCAGGAAGTACCGAATCCGGACTTCCCTTGCACGCTGGATCTACGCAGACCCAGCGGCATGTAAGCTTGCTGTGATTCAAGGGCGCGGTCCTGACCGCGCCCTTTGCAAGCCAGTCGCTTTTAGTTTGCGGTCAGCGGTGCGAGCGCAATGATGTCCAGGAAGGGCTGCGGATAAAGACCGAGCACAAAGCTGGCGAGCGTGACTGCCAGCACGACGGCACCGCCAGTCTGCAAGCCCCAGTTTCTGGGCGCTTCAAAGCGTTCCTGACTGTCGCGGTCCATGAACATGATGATCATGAGCCTGAGGTAGTAGAACAGGCCAATGGCGCTACCGAGCACCACACCGCCCAGCAACCACCATTGCTGCGCATCGACACCGGCCATGATGACGTAGAACTTGCCGATGAAGCCTGCGGTGGCCGGAATGCCTGCCAGCGACAGCAGCATCGCGGTAAGAATGGAGCTGATGTACGGCCGCCGCCAGAACAGGCCACGGTAATCCTCAAGCTGGTCAGCATCACCTTCGTTGTTGAAGGGGCTGGACAGCAGGGTCACAACGCCGAGAACACCGAGTGTTGTCACCACATAGGTCAGGATGTAGACGCCGACGGCCTCAACGGCAAACTCGCCGGAGGAAATAAGCGCCACCAGGCAGTAGCCAAAGTGTGCGATGGATGAATACGCCAGCATTCGCTTGACGTTGTCCTGCAGCAGAGCCAGCACATTGCCCACGATCATGGACAGGATGGCTAGGACGGTCAGTACATTGAGCAGGTTCGCACTTTCATAGACCTGGGCCTCGATGAAGTATCGAAGCAGCAGGGCAAACACGGCTGTCTTGCTCGCAGTGGCAAGGAACGAGGTGACCGGCGCGGGCGCTGCTTCATATACGTCCGGTGTCCACAGGTGGAAAGGAACCACGGACAGCTTGAAGCCGATGGCGACCAGAATCATCGCGCTTCCCAGACCGACGATGCCGTCGAGTGATTCAGCCTGTACGAAATACTGACCGATCTTGTCGAAGCTCATGTCTCCGACCTGAGCGTAGACCAATGCCATGCCAAACAGCAGGAACGCGGATGCAGCGGCGGACAGGATCAGGTACTTCAGGCCGCCTTCGAGTGCGCCTCGCGATTGCGTCGGGTAGGCAATCATCGCGTAGAGCGGGATGGACAGCAGTTCCAGGCCGATGAAGAAGGACGCGAAGTGGCAGCTCGACACCAGCACCATGCCGCCCAGGGCTGCAAGCGCAAGAAGAAGATACATCTCTTCCTTGTTGCCCTTGTAGCCTTCCAGATAGCCATGCGACAAGGTGGCGCACGCCAAGGTACAGACACTGATAATGCCGCAGTAGAACAGTGCGTAGTTGTCGATGCGCAACAGGGGTGTGACCTGGATCGGCAAGATTTTCGGCACGAGTTCCGGGGCCAGCGCGGGGCCGAAGAACAAGATCGCCACGGAAACCCAGGCCAGGTTTCCAAAGAAGATCCCGACGGTCGGGTTCCAGAAATGGTGACGCTTGATGGCGATCGCCAGCATCACCGCAATGACCGCAATGCTGGTGAAAAGGATGGGCGACAGGGCGGCCCAGTGGTGCCAGGTCATGCTCATGGCGTCACTCCATTGCTGGCAGCTGCAGTGAGCGCTTCAACAGGTTGCGCGGTGGCATAGATTGCGGCGACATGCTGCATGGAGGCTGCCGAGGTATCGAGGAATGACTGTGGATACAAACCGATCCACAACATGATGATCATCAGCGTGCCCAGCATGACGAGTTCGCGTTTTGAGAGATCTTCCAGATGTTCCGGGAGTTCGTCTGTCTGGCTGGGGCCATGGAATGCCCGCTGAATCAGCATCAGGGAGTACACAGCTGCAATGATCAGGCCCGTAGACGCGAAGATGGTGACGATGGGATCGATATTCCAGGAGCCGACCAGGATCAGGAACTCGCCGACGAAATTGCCCAGGCCCGGAAGACCAAGAGAGGCCGCCACAAAGAACAGCATGATCGGTGGCAGATAGGGGAAGCGCGACCACAAGCCGCCCATCTTTCTCAGGTCTCTGGTGTGCATGCGCTCATAGATCTCACCGCAGAGGATGAACAAGGCGCCAGCGGATATTCCGTGCGCCAGCATCTGGATGACAACACCCTGCAAGGCGATCTCGGTTCCTGCATAAATCCCGATGAGCACGAATCCCATGTGCGAGATCGAGGAGTAGGCAACCAGCCGTTTCACATCGGTTTGTGCAAATACCAGGATGCCTGCGTAAATAATGCCGGCGACACCCAGCCACATGGCGATCGGCGCGAACTCCGCCGAAGCATTGGGGAAGATCGGAATGGCAAAGCGCAACATTCCGTAAGCCGCTGTCTTGAGCAGAATACCGGCGAGGTCGACCGAGCCTGCTGTCGGCGCTTGCGAGTGGGCGTCGGGCAACCAGCTATGTAGGGGCACAGCCGGGGTCTTAACCGCGAAGGCAAAGAAGAATCCGAGCATGAGAATGTATTCAACATTCGCACTCATCTCCGTCTTGAGCAGGTCTTCGTAATTGAAGGTGATGACGCCGGTGCCCTGATAATTGACGAATACCAATCCCAGGATGGCGAGCAACATCACCAGACCCGAAGCCTGCGTAAAGAGGAAGAACTTGGTGGCCGCGTAGACCTTGCCCTTTCCGCCTGGGGTGTCATGCCCCCACAGTGCGATCAGGAAGTACATCGGAACCAGCATCATCTCCCAGAGGAAGAAGAACAGGAACAGATCGAGCGTGAGGAACACGCCGACCACACCACCCAGATTCCACAGCAGATTGAGGTGGAAGAATCCGACGTTGCGATCAATTTCCCGCCAGGAGCAGATGATGGCCATCACGCCCAGCAGGTTGGTCAGCAGAATCAGCAGGATGGAAAGTCCATCCAGTGCGAAGTGGAACGAGATACCCAATCTCGGAATCCACGGTGCCTGATACTCGATCACCCACGTCGGGGCTTCGCCAACCAGCGAGGGCAGGCTGTAGTCGTAGCTCAGCCAGAGATAGATGGATATGCCGCTGGCGATCAGCATGCCGGCCAGCGCAATCCATCGCGGGTACTTGGTGCCGAAGCGAAGTTCAGCCTGCCAGCTCAGCAGGCCGGCAATGAAGGGGATGAGGATGAGCCAGACAAGGACCATGGCGGCGTCAGATTAGAACTACGGCGGCAACGACAAAGACAGCCCCGGCACCCAATGCAGCGGCATACCAGCGCACCATGCCGTTCTGGCTTTGTGCAAACCAGCCATTGAGAATGCGGAACGTCTCGGGAATCAGGCCAATGGCCTGATCGAAGATATCTTTGGCATTGATGCGAACGAACGCCAGATAGGGTTTGACGAAGAGCTTGTCGTAGAGCCAGTCAAATCCGAAGGCCTCACGCCACCAGACCAGAATGGGATTGCCCGATTGCTGGAGCGCAATGGCGCGCTGGTGCGAGCGTCCGAATATGAGCCAGGCGAGCAAGACGCCAGCCAGTGACACACCGACAGAGAGATATCCCACCATGGAGTGCTTCTGCATCAGTTCGGCACTGAATTCCTGGGCGGGCAGGACCTGATCCAGTGGCAGATGGATATAGCCGCCTAGCAGTGCGGAAACGGCCAGTACAGCCAGCGGCAAATGGTGCGAGAACAATCCCTTTGGCTTTTCGACGCCGTGGTGATTCGCCGGCCCGAAGAAGGTGATGAAGATCATTCGGAATGTGTACAGCCCGGTCATGAAAGCGCCGAACAAACCCAGATAGAAGAGATGATGGTTTCCGCTGGCATATGCCTCGAACAGGATCTCGTCCTTGGAGAAATATCCCGAGGTAAATGGTGCGGCGATCAGGGCCAGGGAGCCGATCAGGAAGACAGCGAAGGTAAACGGAATCTCTTTCCACAACCTGCCCATCTTGAACATGTTCTGCTCATGATGGACGGCGAGAATTACCGAGCCTGCTGCGAGGAACAGCAGCGCCTTGAAGAAGGCGTGCGTCATCAGGTGGAAAACCGCCATCTGATAGGCGCCGGCACCGAGCGCCAGGAACATGTAACCGATCTGCGACATGGTGGAATAAGCCAGCACCCGCTTGATGTCGCTCTGCATCAGCGCGATAAAACCTGCCATGACGGCGGTCAGACCACCGACCCAGCCTACGGCTTCCAAGCCGATGGGGGACAGCTCAAAGAGCGGATGGGTACGCGCGATCAGATACACGCCCGCCGTAACCATCGTCGCGGCATGAATCAATGCCGAAACCGGTGTTGGACCGGCCATCGCGTCGGGCAGCCATGTTTGCAGCGGCAACTGCGCTGATTTACCCACCGCACCGCCCAACAACATCATCACGGCGAAGGTGCAGATCAGCGGGCCGTCCTTCCACTCAACCGATGCCTGGCTGAGCATGTCCTGGATATTCAGGGTGCCGAACTGATGGAACAGGATGAACAGGCCGATGGCCATGAATGTGTCGCCAACGCGCGTGATGACGAAAGCCTTGCGAGCGCAGTAACCGTTCTGCGCGTCCTTGTACCAGAAGCCAATTAGCAGGTACGAGGCCAGGCCAACACCTTCCCAACCAAAGTAGAGGAAGAGCAGGTTATCGCCGAGGACCAGGAACAACATGGAGGCGACAAACAGATTCATGTACGACAGGAATCGGTCGTAGCTGTCATCACCTCGCATGTACCAAGAGGCGAACAGATGGATGAAGAAGCCAACACCGGTAATGACGTTGAGCATCACCAAAGACAAGCCGTCCAGTCGCAGGGCGAAGTCGACGCTCAGGTTTCCGGTCTGCAACCACTGCCAGAGGTGCTGGGTATACGCGCCGCCTTCAGGCTGCGATTGCAGGAAGGTGATGGAACACGCGATGGCCACCAGGAATGCAGCGCCGATAGAGCCAACACCGATGATGGCGGCCGGCGTATCTGCCAGTTTCCCACGGGCGAAAGCCAGGGTTGTGAAACCCAGCAGGGGGAAGACAAACGTGAGGTAGAGGTAATCCAGCATCAGCCTTTCATCTCCGATGCGGCATCAACGTCTAGCGAGCCGAATCTGCGGTAGAGCTGCAACAGCAGAGCAAGTCCGACACAGGCTTCACACGCCGCCAACGTCAGGATCATCAGGAACATGATCTGGCCGTCGGCTTGCTGCCATCGGCTGCCTGCGACCACAAATGCAACAGCTGCGGAGTTCATCATCACTTCCAGCGACATCAGCATGAACAGCACATTTCGACGCACAAGCAAACCCAGCAGCCCCAGCGTGAACAACACGCCGGCCAGTGCGAGGCCATGCTCCATCGGTATGCCGCTTAGGTCTGTCATCCCCAATTTCTCACATCAAATTCTGTCGTGTCGTGACTTGATAACTGCGTACGCATCTAGTCTTGTGTGACTTCGTGTTTGCCCAGGTGATAGGCGGCAACCAGGCCTGCGGTGAGCATCATGGATGCCAGTTCCACCGCGAGCAGATATGGGCCGTAAAGCTGTATGCCCACTTCCTTGGCGCCCACTTCCTCCAGTGCTGCCGGTGTCTGCTCTCCGCTCAGCATCAGGTGCAGAATCGGAAACAGAAGCAGCGAACACAGAATGCCGGGGCCAATCCATACCGAAGGCTTGAGCCATTCCTGTTCTTTCCGTGTGACTGCCTCTCCCAGATTGAGCATCATCACAACGAAGACGAACAGAACCAGAATTGCGCCCGCGTACACAATGATTTCCAGCATGGCGGCAAACGGCGCGCCCAAGGTGAAAAACACCGTGGCTATTGCGAGCAAGGACGTCACCAGAAACATCAGTGCGTGAACCGGGTTGGGGTTCACGATCACCAGAATGGTGGCGATGATGGCGACGAAGCCTGCGAGGTAGAAAGTAAATTCCATGGCGTCAGGGCATCAGGCTCTTCACGTCGATGGGCTTGGCCTCGTTCAGAGCCTCACCCTTGCCCTTGTCCTTGATGGCAAGGCCGGCGACGCGGTAGAAGTTGTAGTCAGGATATTTGCCCGGCCCGCTGATGGTCAGGTGCTCCTTCTCATAAACGAGATTCTGGCGATCGTACTCACACATTTCAAAGTCAGGTGTGAGCTGAATGGCCGTCGTCGGGCAGGCTTCTTCGCACAGACCACAGAAGATGCAGCGGGAAAAGTTGATGCGGAAAAACTCGGGATACCAGCGCCCGTCTTCCTTCTCTGCCTTCTGCAGTGAGATACATCCGACCGGGCAGGCAACCGCGCACAGATTGCAGGCCACGCAGCGTTCTTCGCCATCTGGATCGCGCGTGAGCACGATGCGGCCACGGTAGCGTGGTGGCAGATAAGGCTGGACTTCCGGATAGGAGATGGTGTCGCGCTTGCGGAAGCTGTGCATGAAGATCATGCCAATGCTCCGGAACTGCGTTCCGATTCCTTTCATGACGCTTGAAAAGCTCACGTCACGCTCCTCCAGATTGAGTGGCAACAATGACCAGGCCGGTCACCATCACGTTGATGAGAGTCAACGGCAGACAGACCTTCCAGCCCGCAGACATCATGTGGTCATAGCGGGGACGCGGAAGCGCCGCGCGCAGAAGAATGAAGCTGCTCATGAACATGAATGTCTTGGCCGCGAATGCGAAGAAGGACAGGATCGGGCCTTCATTATCCACGAAGGGCACATCCCAGCCGCCGAAGAACAGCACCACGATGATGGCAGACACCAGCACGATTCCAACGTACTCGCCAACGAAGAACATGCCGAACTTCATCGAGGAGTATTCGGTGTGGAATCCGGCCGCCAGCTCCTGCTCTGCTTCTGGCAAATCAAAGGGTGTGCGATGCGTAGTGGCCACGCCGGCAAGTGCGAAGGTGACGAAACCGAAGAACTGCGGAATGACATTCCAGACACCCAGTTCCTGCTGCGAAGTCACGACATCCACCAGGGAGAAGCTGCCTGCCATCATTACTACGCCCATGATGGAAAGGCCCATAAAGACTTCGTAAGTGATCATCTGCGCAGACGATCGCAGGCCGCCAAGCAGGGCATATTTGCTGTTGGACGCCCATCCGCCGAGCATCACGGCATAAACGCCGAGACCACAGATGGCCAGGAACAGAAGAATTCCGAGGTTCAGATCTGCCACGCCGAGCCATGGCGTCAAGGGAACAACCATGAAGCCGAGCATCATGGTGCTCATGGCAATCATCGGCGCGATCCAGAACATGACCTTGTCCGCGAACGGCGGCGTCCAGTCTTCCTTCATGAAGATCTTGATCATGTCGGCAATAACGATGCCCAGCCCCAATGGGCCGACTCGGTTCGGGCCGTAACGATCCTGCCAGAGTCCCAGCAAGCGGCGCTCGAGCCAGATCATCCATGCGGCGGTCAGGACCAAGCCGACCAAAATGACGGCAGCCTCCACCATGCTGAGCACGATGCTGATCAACTCGGGCGTAATCCAGGCAGGCAAACTCATCTCAGGCGGCTCCGAGCTTGATGCTGGTACCGGGAACTGCAAACGGCACACCGGCAAAACCCTGCGGCAGTCCGACGCTACCAGCAGGCAGGCTCTCGCTGATGCGGACCGGGAGGTTTACCGTGACCTGCCCCAGCGTCACCTGCGCCTGATCCTTCAGGCCCAGGCTATCGGCATCTTTCTGGCTGACAAACACACAGCTTTGCGGGATGCGCTTCTGGATCACAGCGGATCGGGCACTTTGCTCTTCGCTACCAAAAATATGGTGGATCGCGACAAGCTTGAGGCCGTCCGAGCTAGCTGCCTGATCAGCACCGAAGTAGGTAATGCCTGCGTCCGGATCCGTCACCAAAACCGGTTCACCGGAATCACCGCCCTTCATTTCGCCGCCGACTTCCGCCTGGAATTTGTTCCAGGCCTGCGGGGAATTCCAGCCCGGCGCCCAGGCAAACGGCAGCAGCTCCGAAGGTCGATCCAGTTTCATGGAGCCGTTGGCGCCTTCCATGGAAAAGGCCAGCGCGGAATCTGCATCCTGCGTTGCACGCGGCTCGTGGACAGACAGGTTGGCGCGCATTGCGGTTCGACCGGAATAGCGATGGGGTGCACGGGCGACCTTCATGCCCTTCAAGCGGAACTGTGCGTTCGGTGCGGTTTCGGTAATGACCGAGAACTGGCTCATCTCTTTGGCGCATTGCGCTGTGACGTCATCAAGCGACTGCCAGACCTGTTCAGACATGCCGGCACACCAGCGCCAGGCATCCTGCACTGCAACGCTGCGGTCGTAATAAGTGGGATCGAAGACCTGGAAGAAGCGCTGCGCGCGCCCTTCACAATTGACAAAGGTGCCGTCGGTTTCAAACACGGTGCCCGCTGGCAGCAAGAGGTCTGCGTGTTCGCTGGTGGCGGTCATCTGATGATCAATCACGATCACCCGAGCCTTGCTTTGCAGTGCGGCGTCGACCAGGGATTTTTCGGCGCGGCGGTACAGGTCGTTCTCCAGCACCACCAGAACATCGACTTCACCATTGGCGGCAGCCTGCAAGCCCGCTTCCACGTCCGGCGCTCCGAACAGCGACACGCCGAGACTGTTGGCCTCAGGCACGGAAAGACTCAGACCAACGTCCTTGTCCTTCTTCTTGAGGCTCCAGGCAACATTGGCAGCCGCCTGAATGATGGAGGCAGAGCCTGCCGCAGTTCCGGAAACAATCAGTGGCTTGTTTGCTGCCAGCAGCGCATCGGCAATTTCGTCTGCCAGTTTGGTCGCTTCCTCACCAAGTCCGGCTGGAGCTGGCGAACTGGCGTCAATGCGATGCGCGATGGCATGGCCAATCTGCGCAAGACGTTCCGGATTGGCACGCAGCAGCGCACTGGCAATGTCATCCAGACGAGAGGCTTCTGGTGTTGCGACGAACACTGGATTGCGCTGTTGCTGCACCAGATCCGCCAGTGAGATGACCTGCCACTCGGGGATATTCTTCTTTGCGCCCTCGGTCACCATCTTGCCGCGAGCGGCCTGGCGTACGGCGAGCGCGACGCGCGGTGCGGTTTGCGTGCTGTCTTCGCCGAGCACCAGAACACAGTCCGCTTCTTCGATATCGCGAATATTCGCCGCGCCGACCGGACCGCGAAGAATCTTTGCAGTCAGCTCGATAAGTTCGTGCTCGTGCCGGGCAATGCCGCTGTTGAAGCGGTCCGCGCCCACCAGCTTGCGCAGCGCGAAGTTGGACTCCAAGGATGCACGGGGCGACCCAATACCGAGAATCTTGCTCGCGCCTGCAACGATGGCGCGTGCTTGTTCGGCGCCGACTTCGGCTGACACCGTTTTGCGACGTGTCTCGACCTTCAGAACTGGCAGTTTGGGCCGATCCTTGTTATTGGTAAATCCATAGCCGAAACGGCCGCGGTCACAGAGAAAATATCCGTTGAGCGCACCGTGGTAGCGGTTCTCGATTCGACGCACTTCACCGTATCGCTCACCCGGTGACACATTGCAGCCCATCGCGCAGCCAGAGCAGATGCTCGGCGCGTATTGCATGTCCCACTTGCGCGTATATTTTTCGGAATGAGTCTGATCCGTGAAGACACCGGTGGGGCAGACTTCGGTGAGGTTGCCACTGAACTCACTTTCGAGCACGCCATCTTCGGCACGACCGAAGTACACGTTTGAGGCTGCGCCGTACACGCCAAGATCAGTTCCGCCAGCGTAGTCGCGGTAATAACGCACGCAGCGATAGCAGCTGATGCAGCGGTTCATCTCATGCCCAATGAAGGGTCCGAGGTCCTGATTCAGGTGCGTTCGCTTGTCGAACCGGTAACTACGCGAATGATGCTTTGTCATCACCGTCATGTCCTGCAAATGACAGTGACCACCTTCTTCGCAGACCGGGCAGTCGTGCGGGTGGTTGGTCATCAGGAACTCGATGATGGCTTCGCGAAACTCGACCGCCTCTTCGTCGGCAATCGAGATGTACATGTCGTCCTGCGCCTGGGTCATGCAGGACATGACAATACGACCGTTCTTGTCGTCGGCATCGCGATACTGCTTGACCGCGCATTGGCGGCAGGCACCTACGCTGCCCAGCGCCGGATGCCAGCAGAAATACGGGATATCCAGACCCAGCGACAGACAGGCCTGCAGCAGGTTGTCGCTGCCACTGACCTCAAAGTCTTTACCGTCGACGTGAATCTTTGCCATGCGCCTGTGCCGTCTGATTAAGCGGTGACCGCGGCTGATGCCGCTGGTTCGGAACGAATACCTGCCTCGAATTCTTCACGGAAGAACTTGATGGCAGACTGCAGCGGCTCCATTGCACCGGGCGCATGCGCACAGAACGTGCGACCCGGGCCCAGTTGCCGCGTCAGTTTCATTAATTGATCAATATCTCCGGGCTTGCCCTGCCCTTTTTCAATTGCGCGAAGAATACGCACGGACCAGGGCAGCCCGTCGCGACATGGCGTGCACCAGCCGCAGGATTCACGCGCAAAGAATTCTTCCAGATTACGAACGGCAGAGACCATGCTCTGGCCTTCTGCCATCACGGTGATCTGGCCCGTACCCATGCGCGACCCCGCTTTGGAAATCGTGTCGAAATCCATCGGCAGGTCAAGATGTTCGGGCAACAGAAAATCAGTCGATGCGCCTCCGGGCAGCCAGGCCTTGAGTTTCTTGCCGTCGCGCATACCGCCGGCATGCTCTTCGAGTAGTTCGCGCGCCGTGGTACCGAAAGGCAATTCCCATGTTCCCGGCTTGTTGGCACGACCCGAACATCCATAGAGCTTGGTGCCACCGTCCTTGGTCTTGCCCTGACTCAGGCCCTTGAACCAGTCGCCACCATTGATGACGATGCCCGGAATATTGCACAGCGTCTCGACGTTGTTGACCACCGTCGGCCGGCCCCACAAACCACTGATGGCTGGAAACGGCGGCTTTGCACGCGGATTGGCGCGACGGCCTTCCAGCGAATTGATCAATGCGGTTTCTTCGCCGCAAATGTAACGGCCCGCTCCGGTGTGGACGAAGCAGTCATAGTCCCAGCCGGTGCCGAGAATGTTCTTGCCAAGCAGCCCTGCGGCGCGCGCCTCGGCCAGCGCCTTGTTGAGATTCTGCGCAGCCTTGATGTACTCGCCGCGGAGGAAGATGTAACCGGTGCAGGCCCCGATGGCGTAAGCCGCCACAATCATCGCCTCCACCATGAGGTGCGGCGCGTCTTCCATCAACAGGCGGTCCTTGAAAGTGCCAGGCTCCATCTCGTCGGCATTGCAGACCAGATACTTGGCCCCTGAATCCGGCCCCATCGGAACCAGACTCCACTTGATACCTGTGGGGAAGCCCGCACCGCCGCGGCCACGAAGGTTGGCGTCCTTGACGGCCTTTTGCACGGCAAGCGGATCGCCATCCTTGATGGCTTTTCGCAGGCCCGCATAACCACCGACCTTTTCGTAAGCCTTGAGGTCCAGCGGGCCGCGCGCCTTGTCGATGCTGTACGTCAGCGGATGGGTTTCTGCACTGATCTTCATTCGTATCCGCCCAGAATCTTGTCGATGCCCGAGACACTCACATCGCTGTGCAGGTCTTCGTCAATCATCAGCGTCGGGCCGCGGTCACAGTTGCCCAGACAGCAGATCGGCAACAGAGTGAACTTCTGGTCCGGCGTGGTCTGTCCCATCTTGATGCCCAACCTGGATTCCAGACCATCCCGCAGTTCGTCATAACCTGTGAGGTGACAAGAAATACTGTCACAAACAGTGATGACATGGCGCCCGACCGGCTGCCGGAAAATCAGGCTGTAGAACGTGGCGACGCCTTCCAGGTCAGCTGCATCGGTACCGATCATGCTGGCAATGGAGCCGATCGCCGCGTCCGGCACCCAGCCGCGATATTTCTGCACGATCTTCAGCGCGCCGATGCTCGCCGCGCGGGTATCAGGATAGTGATGCATCTCCTCGGCAATCTCGGCGCGCTCGGCATCACTGAGCACAAACGGCTCCGCCTTGTTGAGGTCTGCAAGTTTGACGACGTTTTCCATATCAGCGATCGACATCCGCCATGACGAAATCAATGGAAGCAATATAAGCAATCAGATCGGGAATCATGTGGCCATTGATGGCCGCCGGAATCTGCTGCAGATGCGCAAAGCTGGGGGTTCGGATGCGCGTGCGATAACTCATGGTGCTGCCATCCGACACACTGTAATAGCTGTTCAAGCCCTTGGTGGCCTCGATCATGGTCATCGATTCGCCGGGCGGGATCACCGGGCCCCAGCTCACACCCAAGAAGTGCGTGATCAGGGTTTCGATGTCGTGCAGCGCACGCTCTTTGGGCGGCGGGCAGGTCAGCGGATGATCTGCCTTGAAGGCCCCTGAAGGCATGTTGTTGAGACACTGCTCGATGATGCGCATCGACTGGCGAATCTCTTCAGCACGCAGGATGGCGCGCGTGTAGACATCGCTGGTGTCGGCGAGCGGCACTTCAAAATCAAAATTCTCGTAGCCCGAATAGGGCCGCGCCTTGCGCAGATCAAAGTTGCAGCCGGCTGCGCGCAGACCGGGGCCGGTCACACCCCATTCCTGAGCTTCGGCAGCGTCATAGGCGGCAACACCCTTGGAACGCGAAATCAGAACTGCATTCTTCAGCGCGGCCTTCTCGTACTCGTCCATACGTGGGCGCAGCCAGTCGAGGAACTCGCGAACCTTTACTTCCCAGCCCTTGGGCAGGTCATGGGCCACACCGCCGATGCGGAACCAGGCCGGGTGCATGCGGAATCCGGTAACAGCCTCGATGACGTCATATGCCTTCTGGCGATCGACGAACATGAAGAACACCGGGCTCATAGCACCGACATCCTGACAATAGGTGCCGTAGAACAGAAGGTGCGAGGTGATGCGGAAAAATTCCGACATCATCACGCGGATGGTCTGAACGCGATCCGGAACCTTGATGCCTGCCAGTTTCTCCACGTTAAGCACGTAGGGCAGGTTGTTCATCACACCGCCGAGGTAATCGATTCGGTCGGTGTAGGGAATATAAGAGTGCCAGGACTGACGCTCGGCCATCTTCTCGGCGCCACGATGGTGATAGCCGATGTCGGGCACGCAGTCGACGATTTCTTCGCCATCCAGCTGAAGCACAATGCGGAACGCACCATGCGCGCTCGGGTGGTTGGGGCCCAGATTCAGGAACATGAAATCCGAATCGGCGTTGCCCCGCTTCATGCCCCAATCTTCAGGCTTGAACAGCAGCGCTTCCTGATCCAGATCCTGACGCATCTGATCAAGCAGGAAGGGGTCGAATTCGGTTGCGCGTGCAGCGTAGTCCTTGCGGCCGGGATGCCCTTCCCAACGCGGCGGCAGAAGAATACGACGCAGGTTGGGGTGGCCGTCGAAGGTCACACCAAACAGATCCCAGGCCTCGCGTTCATACCAATTGGCATTGGCATAGACCGACACGCAACTCGGCAGCGAGGGCGCATCACCCTTGAGCGCCACCTTGAGGCGAATATCCGCGTTGCGGTCGATCGACAGCAACTGATAAACCACAGTGAAATCGCTGTCCGGCTGGCCGTCACGATGCTTGCGGACGCGCTCGTCGATGGCGGTGAGATCAAACAGCATGCGGTAGGGGCGCTCGACCTCGTTCTTCAGGTACTTGAGCACCGCGATGATCTGGCCCGGCTCAACCCACAAGGTCGGCACATCATCCACAGTCACCTGAAAACGGAAGCTGCCCTCGCCAAAACGGCGATGAAGCTCACGCACGATGTCGTGCTGCAAGCCGGTTGCGGAAGGCGCGTCGTCTGCCATCTGGGTCTCTTAGACTGAATCCGGGGAGCGCAGGTGCGTGGCCTTCACGCGCTCTGCATGCTTGACGTCACGCTGGGCCGGCAGGTTTGCCCGGTAAATGCCCTGCTCGCCAACCACCCAGGACAGCGGCCGGCGCTCCTTGCCAATGGAGTCCTGCAGCAGGTTCAAGGCCTGCAGAAACGCCTCCGGCCGTGGCGGGCAGCCTGGAATATAGACATCGACCGGCAGGAATTTGTCCACACCCTGCACCACGGAATAGATGTCATACATGCCTCCTGAATTGGCGCAGGCGCCCATGCTGATAACCCACTTCGGCTCCAGCATCTGCTCGTACAGACGCTGGACCACCGGTGCCATCTTGATGAAGCAGGTGCCGGCAATGACGATCAGATCCGCCTGTCGCGGGGTGGCGCGAATGACTTCGGCACCAAAACGAGCAAGGTCATGCGTGGGCGTGAAGGCGGTGGCCATCTCAACATAGCAGCAGGACAGGCCGAAGTTGTACGGCCAGATCGAATTCTTGCGCCCCCAGTTCACACCGTTATGGAGCATTGTTTCCAGCTTGCCCATGAAGATGTTCTTGTGCACTTGCGTTTCCATCGGGTCGGGGCCCGTGGTGCGCGTGTGCATCGGGTAGGTCTGCTTATCTTTGTCGACGCGTGTGAGGGTGTATTCCATGGTTTAGAGCTCAGGCTCCCTCGGAGTTGGTCAGGCGCGCGCGTTCGGCGGCCTTCTTGCGCTCTGCCAATTTGCGGCGACCATCAGGTGCCCATTCGAGCCCCCCGATTTTCCACAGGTAGAACAGACTGGCGAGCAGAATGGAGATGAAGACGAAGGCCTCGATCAGGCCCGGCCAGCCGGATTCGCGCACGCTGATCGCCCAGGCGAACAGAAACACGGCTTCCACGTCAAAGATCACGAAGAACATGGCGACCAGATAAAACTTGGCCGACAGGCGCATGTTGGTCGAACCCACGCCGACCACACCGGACTCGAAAGGCTCGTTCTTGGCGCGCCCCCAGGCACTACCGCCCAAGAGCCATGAAAGGCCCAGCATGATGGCGATAATCACCACCACGAGCCCGACGTAAGCCGCGATTGCCCACGCTTCGGTTGGAACCGATGCTGCTCCCGTCATACCTTGTCGTCCATCATTGGATCGTTTCGAGTGCGTCCGGAGATGCCCATCAAATGGATCATCCGAACGGTGATGATTCGGAATTGTAACGAAGATGCCCGCGACTGGGGGAACGAACAGTCCGCCTGTTAGCCCAGACGGAATTTTCTGCGCCCGGCGCAGCTCATGCGATCACACGATCGGGGGCTCCTCACCGTCCAGTGTCCGCACATCGGTTTCCATCTGATCCACGGCCAATGCTGTCTCTGCAGGCGCATCAAATGTGGCGATGTGGAATAAGGCATCGCCCTCATGAATCAATGGCAGATTGAGCCGACCGATGACCACACCTTCTGATGGCGCAACCACGGTCGTTTCCTCCATGCCGAACGGGTCACCAATGATTCCCAGCACCTGCCCTTCCTCCACGTGCACACCCAGATCAAGGTGGACCCGCAGGATGCCGCTCTGGGGGGCGCGCACCCAATAGCTCGAATGGGCCAGCACCGGCTCCGACCCCATTGAGGGCTCAACCGGAGCAGGCAACATCCCCATTTCGACCATGACATTGATGACGCCCTGCGTACCAATGCGTATGGCGGTTTCGTCGAAGCGCAGCGCCTCTCCAGCCTCATAAAGAATGACGGGAATGCTCTTTTTGGTGGTGTACTCGCGCAGCGTTCCGGAAACAGGCCGCGAATCCAGGAACAACGCTGTACCAAACGCCTTGGCGAGACGCTGGTTGGTTTCATTGCGCAGATCGGTGCGAATTTGCGGCAGATTGGGCCGGTGGATCGCGCCCGTGTGCAGGTCCACACCAAAATCGCAGCGCCCCACCACTTCGTTGACAAACAGATACGCCAGGCGCGCCGCCAGTGAACCCGTCTCGCTGCCGGGAAAACTGCGATTCAGATCGCGCCGATCAGGCAGATAACGGGATTGGTGGATGAAGGCCATCGTGTTGACCACAGGCACCGCGACCACAGTGCCGCTCAGGTCTTCCAGCTCTGGAAGATTAAGCACGCGGCGCACGATCTCCACACCATTGATTTCGTCGCCATGCAGTGCGGCACTGACAAACATGGTCGGCCCGGCCTTCCGGCCTCGCACCACGACCACCGGCAGCTCTACCGGCGTGTTCGTGTAAAGGCTGGCCACCGGAATCTGCAGGCTCTCGCGCGAACCAGGTGCGACCTCACGACCTGCAATCACGAACGGCGCCGCCCAAGGGTCTTGGCCCATATTCATCTCTCAGCCTTTCCCACGGGTGCGCGTCTTGCCCGGACGCGCATTGTCTTCAATGAAAGCGACGATGCGCGCCGCGACATCAACACCCGTAACCTTCTCAATGCCTTCTAGGCCGGGCGAGGAATTCACCTCCATCACCACCGGGCCATCCTTGGCCCTCAGGATATCGACGCCAGCCACATTCAAGCCGAGAACACGCGCGGCGCGCACCGCGGTTTCGCGCTCCTTCGGCGTAATCTTCACCTTTGTGGCCGAGCCGCCGCGATGCAGGTTGGAGCGAAACTCGCCCTCTTTGGCCTGCCGCATCATCGAAGCAACCACACGTTCGCCCACCACAAAGCAGCGGATATCCGCGCCATTGGCTTCCTTGACGAAATGCTGCACCAGAAAATGCGCGTCCAGATCGCGGAACGCGTCGATAACGGAACTTGCGGCCTTGTTGGTTTCACACAGCACAATGCCGCGACCCTGCGTACCCTGGGTCAGCTTGACCACGCAGGGCGCGCCACCGACCAGATCAATCAGATCTGCGGTGTCATCCGGGGCATGTGCAAACCCGGTGACCGGCATGCCGATTCCCTTGCGCGCCAGCAACTGATGCGCGCGCAGCTTGTCCCGAGAGCGCGTGATGGCCACCGACTCGTTCAGGGAGAACACCCCCTGCATCTCAAACTGCCGGACCACCGCGGTGCCATAAAACGTGACGCTGGAGCCGATACGCGGTATGACCGCGTCAAAGCCTGTCAGCTGCTGCCCCTGATAGTGAATCTCAGGATGATTGGGCTCGATATTCATGTAGCAGCGCAGCACGTTGACGATCTGCGTCTCGTGTCCGCGCGCTGCCGCCGCCTCGACCAGGCGGCGCGTCGAGTAAAGGTTTGCGTTGCGGGAAAGTATTCCGATCTTCATCTATTGGGTCCAATTCTGATGCATGGGTTTCAGGTCAAGGGCCGGCCACGAAACTGCGTCCAGGATCAACCACAAATCGCTCGGCAAGGGCAGTTCGCCCAAGCAACATTCGGAACATCATGCTGTGTCGCGCACTCAAGGTGATTTCGATATTCCAGCGCTGTCCGGCAAGCACGAGCGCACTGGAAATAACCGGACGAAACTCGCGATGCCCACCCGAGTCGGTGACCCATCGTTCATCCACAATGTCTCGCTCTACCCAGATTTCGCGATTGCCGCGCTGGTCCGGGTTCATCGCAAAGCGCACACGTGAGGCAGAAATTCGGTCTATCGAGAAGGCATGGATGGCAGAGGTTCGTGCGCCGGTATCAATTTTTGCCTTGATGCGGTCCACGCCCAGTTCCGGCAGCGCCACCCACTCGCGCCAACCAATGATGGTGGACTCGCTCATGAGGTTCGCGGCGGGAAACAGTCTGGGAAATGACACATGCGATCATGCTATCGCAAGGTCCGCCCACCCGCCCTGAATATCACCGATAGCTGAATCGGAGCTTCAGCGATCCCGCCGCTGGCGCTTGGTCAGGTCGTGCACTTGCGCTACTTTGTCTTCCCTGCGCTGCTCGATACGCAAGGCCTCGCGAACGGACTCGCGATCCACAGAACGGCCAACCAAGTAATAGGTCTGGATCGGTGCGCGGCCCTTGATTCGGATCGGCTCGCGCTCTGCAAAACTGAAGGTCGAGCCCAATGCCTTGCGCGTAGCGGAGCTCACATGGATTCCGCCCAATGCCGAAGACGACTGCAACAAACAAGCGGTGTTGACCGTCTCGCCCCACAAGTCGTAGCAGAAACGCTTTCGCCCGATCACGCCTGCAATCACCGGCCCGCTGGCGACGCCAATCCTGAAATGCACCGGCTGGCCACGGTCGGAGCGAAATCGCTGGGCAATGCTTCGAATTCGCAGCGCCAGTGCCGCAATGCGCTCGGGATGATCGCTGCGCGCATCGGGAACTCCACAGGCCGCCATGTAAGAGTCGCCCAGCGTCTTGATCTTCTCGACGCCGAATCGGGCAGCCGCTTCATCAAACTCCTGGAACAAGGCCTCGAGCAGACCAATGGTCTCTCCCGGTGACATCGTCTCGGCCAGCTTGCTGAAGCCTGCGAAGTCGGCAAAAAGTACGCTCGCCGACGGATGCAGCTCCACAAGAGACTCATCATTGCTTTGCAGTCTCTGGATGATGGAGGGCGGCAGGATATTGTTGAGCATCGCGTCCGAACGAAGACTGGTCAGCCGGATTTGTTCCTGTTGCGCAAATCCAGCGGCGCAACTGCGCATGACAGCGGCATCGATTACCAGCGCTGCAATGCACACACAGGCCGCGTTGATCGAGGTGTGCAAGGCTCCCGCAGAATCCATTGGCGAAAGGTTCAGCCCCAGCAACAGGGGGGCCAAGGCCGCAGGATAAATGAGCAGCTTCACGGGATTAGGCAAGGGCAGCATGACCGCAGTGCCGATCATGAAGATCGCGAAGATCGAAACATCGCTCGCCAGCCCCTGATACGCGATGCAGAACCAAACGCCCAGCAAGGGAACGGCCACTGCCGCGGCCCAGGAGAATGACCGGTCCCGCGCGGCCTTGCTGGGTCCGATGTGTCGCAGCGCAAACAGCAGCAACAGAATCGTGAACACACCCATGCGCCAGGCAAAAATCTCGTAGTGCGCAGGCTCCAGCTCCCAGTGCCCGGCAGACCAGGTTCCGTAGTCGACGACTGCGCACAGGACCAGATTGACGACCAGAACGACGATCATGGCCAGACGTGCCCGCTCATCGCTGATGCGGTAACAATGTTCGGCAAACGCGGCTCGCCCGGCTGGCTGGATCTCATCCAGCCCGAGCAATCGGTTCAGCCTGCCGCCGATGGTCTGACTCACCCCTGTATCCCTCGCTTCGTCTGAAGACCTCGTACCGCACGCCGGCCCATCAGCGATGGGCCGAATACCGAACGGCCGATTCCGGGGGCTACAAGCTGAGCCGCCTGATATCCCCCAGAAGTTGGCTCAGGTATACAACAAAGCGGGCAGCAGCGGCACCGTCAATGACGCGATGATCGTAGGAAAGCGACAAGGGCACCATCAGGCGCGGGGCAAATTCTTTCCCGTTCCAGACCGGTTTGGTGACGGCCCGGGACACTCCCAGAATGGCCACTTCGGGGGCATTGACGATGGGCGTGAAGTGCCCGCCGCCGATGCCGCCGAGACTGGAAATGGAGAAGCATCCGCCTTTCATTTCATCAGGCTTGAGCTTGCCGTCACGCGCCTTTCCGGCCAGCTCTGACGACTCCTGCGCGAGCTCGGAAATGCCTTTATTCCAGACGTCCCGCAGCACCGGAACCACCAGGCCATTGGGCGTGTCTGCCGCAAAACCAATATGGCAGTAATGCTTCATGATCAGGCTGCCGCCGTCCGGGGAAAGCGAGCTTCCAAATTCGGGGTACTTGCGCAGGGCGGCAGCCACTGCTTTCACGATAAAAGGCAGCAGCGTGAGCTTGGCACTGCCCTCCTGATTGGTCTGCTTTCGAAAGGCCTCCAACTCGGTGATATCGGCTTCGTCATTTTGTGTGACGTGCGGCACATTCAGCCACGAGCGATGCAGATGCGCGGCCGAAATTTTGCGGATTCGCGCAAGTGGTTTCTCTTCAATCTCCCCGTACCGTGAGAAATCCTGTGCCGGAATTGGTGGAATCCCCATGCCGTCGGCAGGGGCTGCTTGCGTCTTGTTGTTGATTCGCGCCTTCACGTGACGCTGCACATCCTCGATGAGGATGCGATCTTTCGGGCCCGAGCCCGAAACCTCGCTCAGATCCACGCCGAGTTCGCGGGCGAACTTGCGGGTTGCAGGCCCAGCGTGAGCCAGGCCGCCGCCTTCTTTACTCTTTGAAGGAGTTGCTTTGTCTGAAGAAGAACGCTTTTCAGACGAGGTGTCGGAGGCCGCTCCTTCGGACTTCTCCTCCGCCTTCGGCGTGGACGCTGGCTTGGCAACCTGTCCGGCCGACGCAGACCCTGAAGTGCTGCCGCCGGTGGTCTGCACCTCGACCAGGGCATCGCCCTTGGACACCTTGTCACCGACCTTGACCTTGAGGCTGGCAATCTTGCCCGCGTGAGGGCTAGGCACCTCCAAGGTTGATTTATCAGACTCAAGAACCAACAGGGCCTGGTCAGCTTCAACCTCATCACCTTCGGCTACCAACAGCTCGATGATCGGGACCGATTCGAAATCACCGATATCCGGCACGGTTACGGTCTGCAGCGCCGGAGCGGAGTCACTCTCGGCTTCGGGCTTTTGCTGCTCCTTGTCCGCTGCGGTGTTTCCGCCCCCGTCATCCGCCTTGTCTTGCGGTTCCGCTTCAGGCGCGGTTTCAGGTTTTTCTTCAGCTTCGGCATCGCCACTGTCGGCATCTTCAGCCTCCAGCTGGCAGATGCGGTCACCCTTGGAGACCTTGTCATCCACCTTGACCGATAGATTGCGCACTACCCCGGCACTGGAGGCAGGCACTTCCATGGTCGACTTGTCGGATTCGAGCACGATCAGCGCCTGGTCGATCTCCACCACATCGCCTTCCTTGACCAGCACCTCGATGACGGGCACTTCGTCAAAATCGCCGATGTCCGGCACATCGATATTAATGTTCTTGGCCATTTCTTATACCGTCCAGGGCGCCGGGCGCTCCGGCACAATGCCATAACGCTGGATCGCTTCCGAGACGCGTGCCATCGGCAGCGAACCCTGCTCAGCCAGCGCCTTGAGGGCCTTGATTGCAATCCAGCGTCGATCCACCTCAAAAAAGTCACGCAGCGCGGGCCGGTTGTCCGATCGTCCGAAACCGTCTGTTCCGAGCGTGTGATACGGCGCCGATATGTAGGGCCGCAGCTGTTCGCTGTAGGCGCGGACATAATCTGTGCTGGCGATCACCGGGCCGGTCATTCCGCCGAGGCATTCGTCAATATAACTACGGCGCGGTTCGCTCTCCGGGTGCAGCAGGTTCCACCGCTCACAGGCCTGACCATCTCGGGTCAACTCGTTGACTGACGGCACGCTCCAGATGTCACTACTCACACCCCAATCTGACTTGAGAATCTCGGCGGCGGCCAGCACCTCGCGGAAAATGGAGCCCGAACCCAGCAGCTGCACATGGGTCTTGGCAGGTTCCTCTTCCGACTTGAACAAATACATGCCGCGCACGATGCCACTCTCGCAGCCTGCCGGCATTTCCGGGTGCGCGTGATTCTCGTTGTAGATGGTGAGGTAGTAGTAGTTGTCCTTGTTTTCTTCAACCATCTCTTTCATGCCGTGCTGGACGATAACCACCAGCTCGTAGGCAAAGGCGGGGTCATAAGCCTTGCAGTTGGGTACCAGCGACGCCATGACATGACTGTGCCCGTCTTCGTGCTGCAGGCCTTCTCCATTGATGGTGGTGCGCCCGGCGGTAGCCCCCATCAGGAAGCCGCGCGAGCGCATGTCGCCAGCAGCCCAGCACAGATCCATCACGCGCTGGAAACCGAACATGGAATAGAAAGCGTAGAAGGGAATCAGGGTGGTGCCGTGATTGGCATAGGAGGTCGCGGCCGCAATCCATGAAGACATTGCGCCGGATTCGGTGATGCCCTCTTCCAGAATCTGACCCTTGATGTCTTCCTTGTAGAAGGCCAGTTGATCCGCGTCTTCAGGCTTGTACTTCTGCCCGACCACAGAATAAATACCCAGGCTTCTAAACATCGCCTCCATTCCGAAGGTGCGCCCCTCATCAGGGATGATCGGCACCACGCGCGGCCCGAGCTTCTTGTCGCGCACCAGCACTTGCAGGAACTGCACGAAAGCCATGGTGGTACTGATTTCACGGTCGCCACTGCCGTCGAGCAGACGCTGGAAAGTCTTGAGCTCCGGCACTTCCAGCGTTTCATTCTTCGGCAGGCGCGCGGGGAGATGCCCGCCCAGTTCTTCGCGACGTTTCTTCAGGTAGGCAATTTCCGGAGAATCATCTGCCGGCTTGTAGAACGGCAGTTCCTCGATCTGATCGTCGCCCACTGGAATCTTGAACCGGTCGCGGAATTTCTTCAGCGCCTCCAGACCCATCTTCTTGGCCTGGTGGGTAATGTTCTGACCTTCGCCGGCTTCGCCCATGCCGTAACCCTTCACGGTCTTGGCCAGAATCACCGTGGGGCCGCCCTTGTGTTTTACCGCCGCGGCATACGCTGCATAAACCTTGTGCGGGTCATGGCCACCGCGATTGAGTTCGGCAATATCCTCGTCGCTCATGGTGGAGACGAGCTTGGCCGCCTCGGGATCTTTGGAGAAGAAATTCTCGCGGGTGAAGCGACCGCCCTTGGCCTTGTAGCTCTGGTATTCGCCATCGACAGTGTCATTCATGATGCGTTGCAGGTGGCCGTCCTTGTCACGTGCCAACAGGCCATCCCAGGCGCCGCCCCAGATCAGCTTGATCACATTCCAGCCCGCGCCCCTGAAGATACCTTCCAGCTCCTGGATGATCTTGCCGTTGCCGCGCACCGGTCCGTCCAGCCGCTGCAGATTGCAGTTGACGACGAAGATCAGGTTGTCGAGTTCCTCGCGGTGCGCAATGTCGATGGCCCCCAGGGATTCGGGCTCATCCATCTCACCGTCGCCGCAGAAACACCAGACCTTGCGGCCGGTCATGTCCTGAATACCTCGGTGATGCAGATACTTCATCAGGCGTGCCTGATAGATCGCCATGATCGGCCCCAAGCCCATCGACACCGTGGCGAATTGCCAGAAATCAGGCATCAGCCAGGGATGCGGATAGCTGGACAGACCCGGCTCAAGTGCCTCCATGCGGAATCGATCCAGCTGCTGCTCCGTCAGGCGGCCTTCCAGAAAAGCGCGTGCATAGATGCCGGGCGTGACATGGCCCTGGATGTAGACCAGATCCTGACCCTGAGGATGCTCGGGACCCTTCCAGAAATGGTTGAACCCCACGTCATAGAGGGTGGCAGACGATGCAAAACTGGCGATATGCCCACCAATGCCTGCGTGCTCCTTGTTGGCATTGACGATCAGCGCCATGGCGTTCCACCGGATATAGGAACGCAGTCGCCATTCCAGCTCATGGTCACCCGGCGATCGCTCTTCCAGATGCGGCGGAATGGTATTGACGTAGGCCGTGTTCGGAGAAAACGGAATATAGGCGCCGGAGAGACGCGCTTTCTCGATCAGACTCTCCAGCAGGTAATGCGCCCGCTCAGGTCCTTCCTTGTCGAGCACACTTTGCAGTGCATCTATCCATTCCCCGGTTTCCTGAGGGTCGTGATCTTTGTCCGGCAAACTCATGTGCTCTCCTTGCTCGCGCTGAATGAGTCCTCGCCTACCCGGCAAGACTCGGATTCACCATAGAGAGTTCCGAGGCTTCATGTCCAATATATATATTCTGCGTTATTGATATATATTTTGTATCAAATGGAACTCAGACATCTTCGCTATTTCGTGGCCGTGGCCGAAGCGCTGCATTTTCGACGTGCTGCCGAGAAGCTGGGCATTCAGCAGCCCCCGCTGAGCATGCAGATTCGGCAACTGGAGCTGGAAATCGGGACGCCCCTTTTTCTTCGCAGCAAGCGCCGCATCAGCCTGACCGATGCTGGCCGCTCGTTTCTGGAAGATGCACGAAACATTCTGTCCGCAGCCCAGGATGCGACGGGGAGGGCACGCACCGCAGCGCTGGGCGAACGCGGTCGACTCAGGGTGGGGATGATCAATTCAGCGCCGTTCCACCCGCTGATCCTGCAGATTCTTCGTGAATACCGAAACCGCTTCCCCGGTGTCTGGATGACACTGGAAGAAGCCAGCACACCGGAACTGGCAGAGAGCGTGGTCTCGCGCAAACTGGATCTCGCATTTGTCAGGCCACTGCTGGACACCCCGCCCGCCTTGCAATCAGAGCATCTATTCAACGAACCGGTGCTGGTTGCCCTGCCTTCCGGCCACCCGCTATCCCGGCGCAGAAACATCAAGCTGGAAGCTTTGTCCGAAGAACCCTTTGTCCTTTTCTCCCGGCACATCGGCTCAGGACTGTACGACCAGATCATCTCCGCCTGTCATCGCGCAGGCTTCAGCCCGCGCGTAACGCAAGAGGCACTGCAGGTCACCTCGATCGTCAATCTGGTTGCGGCCGGACTAGGCGTTTCCCTGGTTCCGGCATCCATGCGAAAGATTCACTCTGAAGGCATCGCGTATCGCCCTTTGGTGCGCGATGCACCGATTGCCCAGATGAGCGTCATTCATCGTCGCGAAGAGTCCATGCAGGCCGTCAGGAATCTGTTGGAACTCGCGTTACACCTCGCTCAATAAAAATCCAGATTTCCGGGCGACGAAGCCGGTGACATGCGCAAGACAGGTATATCGCGCATTTTGCGCTGACCCCTCATCGGGCAGGTGATGACGTCCGACAGTTTCATAAGCTGCTGACTCACTTCCGCCCTGGATCTGTAATGCGTCAGATCAGACCTATTCTGATGAATTACGGCGCCGCACATTCATTTCACCCAGCAATGCACTTCGTACGATGAAGCCCCGTTCGGCCGACACTTCAGCAGGTTCACCGGCAGGCCACTCACCTTTTTCGTTGCACAAAATTCTGAAATGGCGAGTCGTTCACGTCGGCAGCAAAAGATCCAGAAACTTCCTTGAACGATGCGCGCACCAACACGCGCGCCGCTTGCACCGTGCAACGTCAGCTACTAGCTTGTTTCTGTATCGCAACTGAACAATCAGTCGCGATACACCTTATTCAAAGGAAAACAGGAAACAGGGATTAATGAATCGAATCAGCACGTCTTTCGCCGCATTTCTTCTGGCCGGCATCTCAACCCATGCAGTCGCCGACGAACCATTCGCACTCTTCGCGCAAGCTGCCGACGACACACGTTCAATGATGATGTTGGACGTTGACCCGACCAGACCGGGCAAGGAAGTACTCGGCCTGCGCTTCGACTGCATCGAATCGCCGCGCAATGGACAGGATCATATTCGCGTCACCCAGCGCTTTCGCATATCGGCCAAGGCTCTGGACAACACCACGGTCTTCAACCCGACCGCTTTGCCTTCCGTGACGTCCGGCTTTTTCCCTGACCCGAGTCTCGCTCGCTTCCAGCAAGGCGGACCGGACGAAACTCGATACGAAGCATCGTACGAGCATCTGGGCTACGACTACGAGTCCTATTTTCGAAACGAAGCACCTACCCCGGGAAGCGACTTTGACTATTGCAGCGACTATCCGACAGGCGATCTTTTCAGCGTCGGCGCTGCCAATTCAAACGGAACCCGCGTCATCGTGATTGGCTTGGGCCTTGAAGGCCTGTTCTTCAATGATGATGTGGGTTATGAGGACAGTCCGGACACTAACATTTCCCGGTACAGCGTTACCGTTTACAACAATGTGCTTAACAGTCAGCGATGGAGCCGGAATCTTCCTGCCTATGTCGGCACCTTCAAGCTGTTTCCGGACTTCGCGATGGTCGGCGATTTCCTCGGCGATGATGGCAATGACGAGATTCGGATCGCCTACTTGCGAGGAAATGCCAACGACAGTCTGACCTGGCAGTACCGCTATTACGATGTGCTCAATGGCAACTTGATCACAACCGCAACGATCACCGAGTAAAGCCTGCGACTGGCCGCTGGAGTGATATCGGAACATCGCTCACTCCGGCGGCTTTTCCATTACTTATTTCATTTGCTGACGGTGCGCCCGAAACAGGACGCGCGATAGAAACCGCTCAGAAACGCCTAAATGAAAGCAGAGGTCTGGAGACGCATTCAGACCTCCTCGCCAAGCACTTCACAGCACGCGCGATAACGCTCTGAAGCGGCGGCTCGATCATTCGCCTCTGGCAGCGCGTCCTTAGCCCCGTTCGCAACCATCTCAGCCTGCTTTTTCAGGGCTCGAAGATCGTCAGCTCGAGTCGCAGCCTCCGCGATCACCGTGATCATCTCCAGCAGCCGAATACTGACCGCAGCGTTCGCCCGAGCGTTCTGACGAATCTGGTCAAAGCTCGCATCCACCAGATCCGCGAATCTGGTTTGAGGTGTCAGCACGCGAAGCTTCATGTCCTGATCAAGACGCAACATTGAAGGCATCTCGCGGCGGGCCAAACGGCTTAGACCGGAGCCGAGCCGATCGATGCAGCGAATCGCAGTGAAGGGATCGTTCACACCGGGTGACAAGGCACGAACCGCAACTTCCACCAGCTGGTGAATCGAGTATTCAAAATCCTGTGCGGGCGTTCGCTCACTGCCCAGAACAAATGCACTGCGCACATCATCCTCCAATGAGGAGGCAATGCCATGCTCGCACCAGACCCGGACCAGACAGCTGCCTTCAACCACGTACTGGCCGGGCCTGTTCATGATCTGTATCTGCAAATCCTCTCTTCCTGCAATCTCCATCAACTGGTCCGCATTGACGATCTGCAGATACCCATCGCCAATGGCCTCCACAGGTGCCGGCGTTCCACGCAATAGGGATTCGGGATCATCATCGGACGCCCTGTCGTCAGGATCTGCCGCCTGCCCGATCTCGGAAGGAAACAGCCGGCCGATGCCTCGATCCATTTCCTTGACGATTCTCGCGACGATATCGTCAGCCTGAATGGACACTGAGACGTGATGAATGAAGAAGATCAGAACCCACAGACTCGCCAGCGCAAACGCAACACCCAGCGTCACGGACAGATGCGGCACAAACGCATCGTCCACGCCGTGACGAATGGCCCTGAGCACAAGCAGGCAGTAGAGAAATGTAGCGACAAAGGTGCCAAGCACCATCTGATTGGTGTTGTCACGCATGAAGTTTCGCAGCAGCCGCGGCCCGAATTGCGAAGACGCCAGTGAAAGCGCAACCAGAGTGAGCGAGAACACCACGCCGGCAATCGTGATCATGGAGCCCGCGATGGTCTGCAGCACCGCGCTTGCACCCTGTGCGCTGCCTGCATAAGCCCAATCCGGCATTTTCATCGCACCCTCTGCCACCGATTCATCTGCTGCCACCATGACAAACGCCAGGCAGACGGCTGCTGCGGCCATCAACGATGGCAGGAACCAGAAGCTTGATGAAATGCGATCCAGATACTTGAGCAACTGCGCTTTCATTAGACGACCTCAATTAATACATGTCGCAAGGAGACGTTCTCAGTATGCGGCAGTCCCGAGAGCGAAACGTCATCAGCTCGCCATGAAAACTTCAGGCTGCGCTAAGGGCTGGTCCGTAATCTGTACATCCGCTTCATTTACTGACGCACGAAGACATTCATATGTCATAAGGAGTAACGCATGAACGCTGATCAAGCTAAAGACAAAGTCGAAGAAAAACTTGACGACGCTTCCAACAGCGCCGCAGCCGACAAAGCGCGTGGCCACAGCGATGAACTCATTGGCTCGGTTAAAGAGAAAGTTGGCAGCGTTATTGGAGACGACAAGCTCGAAGCCGAAGGCCAGGTACAGAATGCCGAAGGCAAGGCCGAGCGCCTCAAAGGTGAGTTCAAGGAGAAAATTGACGATGCCACCGACAAGGTGAAAGCCGGCGTTGGCGCCGTCAAGGACAAGGTTAACGAATTGCTCGATAAGTAGGTCGACGCAAACGGGCTGCATCAAAACCCAGCCATCAGCCCTGCGCGCGAGCAGCCCGCAGGGCTTTTTCATTTGCATTACGACGTTGCAAACGCTCGGCTAAGCTATGGCCTTGTCATCTAAATCTTGATTCCAATGTCTATTGTCCTGACAGATTTTGCGCGTGCGCGTTTGTTTCCCAAAGCATCTCGAAAAAATACCATCAAGGACGCTAGCCCAGGCTCATTCGAACAGCACCTGAACCAGACGCCGCCGATCAAGGTTCTCGACGGTTACGCCCCGTTCTGCAAGCTGCATGTTCACGAAAACTGGACATCGACACGTTGCCTGACCGTGCCGATCACCCAGGAGAACGCCCACCTTCTACGCTCTGGCTACGAGGCGCGGTCGCGCGGTGAATTGCCCGTCCTCACGCGCTGGTTCGAAGGAGTGGAGGCGCCGGTCGCCCGTTATCTGGTGGTGATCCTTTACTCGCGAGAACAGATGCACAAGGAAGGCGACAACATCGATGCTGATTGGGGTGTCGTGGGTTGCCTTGCAACCGCTGAACCTGAAGAAATCCCCATGGCGCCCATCACCATGATGCGCAATGCGCTGGGTGTTGAGGAAGGCGGATCAGGCGTCGCACTGGATCGCGACGCCTATGCCCGCAGCGTGTATTTCTGGGAGAACAACGCCAACTGGCGAGCTTAGGAAGTTGATTTGTTTTTCAGCTTCTCCAGCATCACACCCATGTGCTGATGAATCAGGTTCACCGCCTTGAGTGGTCGCAGCATGACCTTAAAGCTCGTGATCTTGTTGTCATCGCTCCAACTCATCATGTCGACGCCGTTGACCTGGATGCCGTCAATTTCCAGCTCGAATTCGAGAACGGCATCTCGCTCGCCGTGGAGTTCGCGCACATAGCGGAATGAATCATTGAAGAACACGGAGAAGGCGGAAACCAGGTACAGATTGGTTATGGCCTTTCCCTGCTGAGGCGTATGAACCACAGGAGAGTAGAAGGTCACATCCTCTGCCAGCAAATCAGCAATGCCTGCTGCATTACGGGCTTTGACCAGTTCGTGCCAAACGGCAACTGCGTTTTTGCTCATGTGTTACTCCTGATTGAATTTGAGTTCGCGTGAAGTGAATGCTTTGATCTTGATGCAGCCTGCTCAGCTCAGATAGGTGTAACCACTCAATCCGGCCTGCAATTCGGACATCAACGCCTCGCTTTCGTCGTCGGGAAGACCCGCTTTGGCGATCTTTTCCTGATAGCTGCGAGCAAGTGCCTCCGGCTCCAAATGCACATAGCGAAGCAACTCGTCGGTGCGGTCGCCATATTCCGGACCTTCCAGTTTCCAGCCTCCCGGCGCGTCGGCATCCAGAATGACATTCACCGCATTGGTGTCGCCAAACAGATTGTGAATGTCGCCGAGAATTTCCTGGTAGGCACCCACCATGAAGAATCCGAGCACATAGGACTCATCCTTCTTCAAGCCATGCAATGCCAGGGTTGGGGTAATGCCTTCACGGTCGACATAGGCGTCGAGGCGACCGTCTGAATCGCAGGTGAGATCACACAGACGTGCACGTTGCCCGGGATGTTCATTAAGCCGCTGGATCGGCACGATCGGAAACACCTGGTCGATGGCCCATGCGTCTGGCACTGACTGAAAAACCGAGAAATTACAGAAGTACTTGGCCGACAGCTTTTCCCGCAAATATTCCAGGGTTTCCCGATGCGCGCGGATGTCTTTGTCCAGCAGCGGAATGACATCTCTTGCAACTGCATAGTGCGCCTGCTCCGCCCATCCGCGTTGTTCAAGACTCAGACTCCCTTCGGTGTAGTGCGCGTGTGCTTCTGACAGAAGGGTTCGTGATTCAAACAAACTTTCCAGCGGCCCTCGCTCCACAATCTCAGCCATGAGATCACGCATTTCCTGCAAAACCGCAGGTGCGTCCTCAGCCAAAGCTGAAACCTGCCCCTCCCCGATAATCTCGCTGTCCACCACGTTGGCCAACAGCACCGCGTGGTGCGCGGTGAGGGCACGCCCGGACTCGCTGATGATGTTCGGCTCCGGCTCACCGGCTTGCGCACAGACTTCCTGCACGGTTCGCACGATGCTTCGCGCGTACTCGCGAACGGAGTAGTTCATGGAACAGTAACTGCGTGATCGCGTGCCTTCGTAATCCACGCCAAGGCCGCCACCTACGTCAATGACATCAAGCGGCGCGCCGAGCCTGCGCAACTCAACATAAAAGCGTGTGGCCTCGCGCATGCCACGGGCAATGTCCTGCACGTTGGCAACCTGGCTACCCAGGTGAAAGTGCACCATGCGAACCGCATCCAGATGCCCGGCCTGCTTCATCATTTCCAGAGCTTCGAGAATCTGCACCGTCGCGAGGCCAAATTTGGATTTCTCGCCACCGGTATTCTGCTGTGAGGAGTCCGTCTGGCTGGCAAGCCGCACCCGCAGACCAATGAGCGGCGCCACGCCCAACCGCTTCGATTCTTCGATGACCAGCGGCAACTCGGAGAGCTTTTCAACAACGATATAGACCTTGTGGCCCAGTTTCTGACCAATCAAGGCCCGACGAATGTAGGCGCGATCCTTGTAACCGTTGCAGACGATGACGCTGCCCGGAAGAGCGAGCCCGAGTACGGCGGCAAGTTCGGGCTTGGATCCGGCCTCAATGCCGACTCGCGTGCCGCCCTGACTCAGGATCGTCTCCACCACCGCTCGTTGCTGGTTGACCTTGATCGGGTAGACACCGGTGTAACGGCCGCCGTATCCGTACTCCTCAATGACCGTGGCGAACGCGCCTGCAAGCGCTTCAACCCTGTCCCGCAGGATATCGGTGAAGCGCAGCAGGACCGGCAGTTGCAGATTCTGCGCCGGGAGCTGTGCCGCCAGCTCATGCAGGTCAATGCTGAGCTCGGACGCGCCGGGGCGAGGCCGGACCACCAGATGGCCGGCGTCCGAAACATCGAAATAGGATTCGCCCCAGTTGGGGATGTTGTACAGGGCGCGAGACTGCGCCGGGGTCCAGGAAGTCACGTCGGCATTACCAGAGGGGGAAGACAACATCGGGCTGTCATCCCGAGGCCATATAATCATCGTCGCTCAATTCTAAGGGTTTGCATATGTCACTGGATGATTCCTGGTTTTCCGAGGCCGTAGAAGCTACTGGTACCGCGTTTTCGCTGAAAGGCCGCAAATTGCATGAAGAACAGACGCCGTTTCAGGAGATTGCGATCTGGGAGACCGACACCTTTGGCAAGTTGATGACCATTGATGGCTGCACCATGGTCTCCACGCGCGATAATTTTCTCTATCACGAGATGATGTCGCACCCGGCGCTGAACTCCCATCCGGCGCCCAGGAACGTAGTCGTGGTCGGGGGCGGCGATTGCGGCACGCTCAGCGAGGTGCTGAAGCACCCTGAGGTGGAGTCGGCAACGCAGGTCGAGATTGACGAACGCGTAACGCGCCTGTCGGAGATCCACTTCCCCGAACTGTGCAGCCGCAACAATGATCCGCGCGCAACCCTGTTCTTTGGCGATGGCATTCAGTGGATGAAGGACGCCAAGCCCGGGTCGATTGACCTGATCATCATTGATTCCACCGATCCGGTCGGCCCTGCGGAGGGCCTGTTCGGCAAACGCTTCTACGCGGATTGCATCAAGGCGCTGGCGGACGATGGCATGCTGGTTCAGCAGACTGAATCACCGCTGCTTCACCTGGACCTGATCAAGGATGTTCACGCCGCCATGCGCGAGTCGGGCTTCGCCAATACCTACCTGCTGAATTTCCCGCAACCGATCTACCCTTCAGGCTGGTGGTCAGGCTCCATTGCCAGCAAGTCGGCAGCTCCGCTGGCAGCGCGACTGGACGCTGAGGCCATTCGTGCTCTGGATGCCCGGTATTACAACGCTCAGACTCATCAGGCAGCCTTTGCGCTGCCAACTTACGTGGCGCAAGCACTGGCCAAATAGAAAACGCTGAAAACCGGCAGCTCCGTCGATAGACGGGCTGCCGGATCGCGCAGGCAGCTAGCGAATCTCGAAGCCTTCGTAGCCTTTCTTGACCACGTCATCGCATAGCTGGCGATAGTTGCCGACGTGGATATATGACAGCACGCGCTTCTGTTTGCCCGGAATATTGGCGCCGGTCCACCACGAGTCCGTCTTCGGAATCAGGGTGGCCTGGGTCACCTCGTCATGATGCTTGACCCAGTTGGTTTCAAATTCCTGCGTAGGCTCAATGATTTTTTCCGTGCCGGCTTTTTCGACATGCTCGATGCAGTCCGAGATCCATTCCACTTGCTGCTGAATGCAGGTCGGCACATTACAGAAGGCGGCCACCGGGGCCAGCGGAGCACCGCAGGTAAACAGGTTCGGGAAGCCAAATTTCTGCAGCCCCATCGCCGTAGTGATATCCCGGTCCCACATCTGCTTGAGCGGCACACCCTTGTTGCCGCGGATGTCGATGCGCAGGATGGCGCCGGTAGCCGCATCAAAGCCGGTCGCAAAAATAATGGCATCCAGCGGGTACTCCTCGCCGTTTTCCGTCTTTATTCCGGCGGCAGTGAATTCCTGGATGGGCGATTCCTTGATATCTACCAGATGTACGTTGTCCCGGTTGTAAGCTTCGAGATAACCGGTATCCAGAGGCGGGCGCCGCGTACCAAAACCGTACTTTGGAACCAGCTTGTCGACGACTTCCGGCTTGGTGATTCTGGCCCGCATCTTGGCGCGCACAAATTCGGACAGTTCCAGATTTGCCGCTTCGTCTGACAGCACTTCACCAAAATTTGCGCCCCAGAACATCAGCGAACCGTCGGCCCAAAGCTGTTCAAAAATCGCGTGGCGCTCTTCCTTGGTGGTTTCCGCCCAGGGGTGGGCCTGCAGGTCAAAGGCAAAACCCGTGAGGGTCTGACGAACTTTCTCCTTGAGTTCCGGATAGCGCTTGCGCAGAGCCGCGCGGTCCTCATCGCTGTATTTGGGATTCCGCATGGGGATGGCATAGGTCGGCGTGCGCTGAAAGACAAACAGCTCGCCCACTTCCTTGGCTAGGGTCTGAATCACCTGCACACCGGTTGCGCCGGTACCAATCACGCCGACGCGCTTGCCCTTCAGATCAAGCCCGCCTTGCGGCCATCGCGAGGTATGCAGCAACTCTCCTTTGAAGTTCTCGTGCCCTTTGATATCCGGCATCTTGGGTTCGGACAACAGCCCCAGACAGGACACGAGGTAGCGGCACCGCACGGTCTGGCCCTGTTCGGTACTCACGGTCCAGAGCTTGTCCGCCTCATCCCAGTGGGCGGCGCTGACGCGTTGCCCGAACTCGATAAGGGGTCGGAGTTCCAGGCGGTCCGCCACGAAATTCAGATAGCGCTCGGTTTCTTCCTGCGCAGGGAAGCGCTCGCTCCAGTTCCAATCATTGAGAATTTCGTCAGAGAACCAGAACTGATAAACCTCTGCCGCAGAATCGGTACGGGCGCCAGGATAGCGGTTCCAGTACCAAGTGCCTGCGACCCCGGTGCCGGCTTCGAAGCCGATTACGTTCAAGCCCAGATTGCGCAGCTTGTGCAGAGAGTAAAGACCCGCAAAGCCGGCGCCCATGACAACGGCATCAACCGTCCTGGCAGACATTTTCTTGGAACTGCTCATCGCAAAATTCTCCTCTTCCGTTTATTTGTTGACCGGCTTCGACGCGCGCTGGTTCTAGCCCTTGATTGTGCATACAAAAGGCGGCGAGCACCCTACCCACCCGGATAGTCCGGACATCGTATTGCCTCGAAAACGCGCCGCTACCGCTGCAGAGCGCTTCGACCGTCACCTTTCATTCAATCTCTTGAGGGTTTTGGCGGACGTCTATCGGGCAAACGCAGCCAGGGCTTTGACGTAGTTGCTCTGATAGACGATGGAGGGCTCGGTCACGGTGTAGGAAGCATCCGGCCAGGGCGTATTCCAGTCTCGATAGGCCTTCTGCGGCGGCTGGTTCACGGGCGGCTGAATGTCCTGGGGTACGCCATCGGATTGTGCATTGGCGTTGGGCCCGCCCACGAAGTAGCCCGGCGCTGGCCCGCATTCTGAAAGACGCGCGTTGGAGAATCGCGTGCCATGCGCATACCACTGATGAAAGATCTCGTTGGCGGAGTAGGTTGCCCCTTGGCCATACATATTGCTCAGGTAAACGATGCCGAATGGATTGACGCCGTGAAAGTAATGGACGGTGTCGAGGGCGCGGCCCTTGTATTGAGCAGCTTCGGCTTCATCGACGCCGTAGACCAGCATGTCGATGTTGGTATTGGCGTAGCTCGCGCGCACCGAGTTGCTACCCCAGTGGTACTGCTCGCCGCGCAATGGATTGCGATACAGATCGTCTGCGCCATCACCGTAGATGTCGGAGTTCGACCGGGCGTCTTCAAGCTTGTCCGCGAGAATCGTTTCTCGCAGCGCCTTGTCTGCGTTCGGCAACTGGGTGTAGTACAGCAATGCCTCGCCCATCTGCGGGTTATACGTTGACCAGCCCTGCAGCTTGTACGGCCAGAGATCCCGATAGTGCTTTTTGAGATAGTCGTGATAGCGGTCCTCTCCGGAAACGGCGAAAAGATAAATTGCGGCCATGGCGGCGAATCCATCTTGCGTGTCAGCGTCGCGATCCGCGTCGCCGGAGAGCACCTCCCCACTGTCGCAGTCTTCCTGTTTTTCTGGCGCCGCCAGATAGGCGGTAAATGCCTTGGCAGCTCGTTGGGACAAGTCTGCCGCGTCATCTTTCAATGCGGGGAATTCGCTGAAAACATGCGCGGCGTGGCCGTACATTGCGGCGGCCGCGATGGTCGAGGAGGTGCAGGCGCCGACGTAATAGCGGGGAAGTTTGTCAGAGCTGGGAGGTGAAGCGGTCTTGTGCTCCAGCACCCCCACCTTGAGCAGCACCGACCCATCATGGTTCTGCATTTTTCGCAGCCAGTTCATTTCCCATCGCACTTCATCGAGCAGATCCGGAATGCCGTTGCCGGACTCGGGAATGTTGAAGTCGTCGGTGAATACATTCGAATGGTTCTGATAGGCCATCAACAGCTGATGAACCGCCTGACTGGCAAAAGTGACGTACTTATTGGTATCGCCAGCATCGAACCAGCCGCCGCTGAGATCGCGTTCGCTGGCCGGATCATCCTTGAAACGGACATCTCGGGCCTGCATGTCCTGACCCTTGCGCAGATAAGCCGCTTCGTCGGTCCAGCAGGCCTGGGCATGCGGCGCCTGCTTGGCAAACCCACACCGCTGATAGAAATACATGCGCACCGCGGCTTTTAGGGCCTCGCTATAAACATCAGCGCCAATGGGGAAAACAGCGGACCGGCGATTATTGTCGCGGTCATGAACGTAGTATTCGCCGGGCGTGGTGACTTCGGAAAAATCGAACCACCAGCCCACATCGCCGGAAGAGGCCTGTACTGCGCCGCCATTCCAAGCTGCGGGCGGGGCCGACAGGATCACCTCATCGTCACTCACGCGGCGCAGTTCAATGAGTTGCCCGGAATCAAACGCCTGGCCGACATCAAAACCGACCCGCGCACTGCGAATCACCGCAAGCTTGTGATCCTGGGGCCGGTAACCAAACTGATCAACCAGAATCCGCAGGTCCAGCCGGGGCTCTGCCGGGCCACGCTGGATGGGGCCCGCCTCGCCCGCCGGACCGGCCGCAAGCGAGCTGGAAGGCAGGACAATTTTTCTAAGCGCGGTGTCCGCACCCAGAATCCACACCAGCGCTGCAAGGCCAGCGATAAAAAAAACGGAAACAAGCAGCGCAACCGGACGGCTCAAGGCAGGCACTCCAATGAGGCTTGAAATGGACTGGCAGCATAGCCCAGCAGCGGCGCAGAACCGCCGCTTGAGGAGCGAGGAGCCAGAAGCGGCTAAAATGCCGGCCCCGATCGCCCCGCGATCCTGGTATCAGCCCCTGATATCGCCCTGACTGACCCCAAAATTCAGTTTCTATCACGTCACCCTGGAGCCTTTTAAGTATGAAAAAGCCCGTCAAGGTCGCCATTACCGGCGGCGCCGGCCAGATCGCCTATTCGCTCATTTTCCGCGTTGCCAGCGGTTCCATGCTGGGCCCCGACCAGCCGGTCATCCTGCAACTTCTCGAAGTGCCGGTGCCGGAAGTCATGGAGAAGCTCAAGGGCACAGCCATGGAAATCGACGACTGCGCATTTCCGCTGGTCGCTGGCGTTGAGCTGCACTCGGACCCAATGGAAGGGTTTGATGGCACCGATTACGCATTGCTGGTCGGCGCTCGTCCGCGCGGCCCCGGCATGGAACGCAAAGACCTGCTGACCGCCAACGGCGGCATCTTTGGCCCTCAGGGTCAGGCGCTGTCAGAAAAAGCCTCACGCGATGTGCGCGTCCTGGTGGTGGGCAATCCTGCAAACACCAATGCGCTGATCGCCGCCACCGCGGCCAAGAAGCTTGATCCGCGTCAGATTCACGCCATGCTGCGCCTCGACCACAACCGCGCGGTCAGCCAGCTCGCCACCAAGACCGGCCAGAGCGGCAACGACATCGAGAAGATGGTCGTGTGGGGCAACCACAGCTCTACCCAGTATCCCGACATCAGTCACTGCACTGTTGGCGGCAAGCCGGCCAAGTCACTGGTTGACCAGAACTGGATCGAAAGCGACTTCATTCCCACCGTGCAGCAGCGCGGCGCAGCCATCATCAAGGCACGCGGCCTGTCCTCAGCCGCATCTGCAGCCAGCGCTGCGGTTGATCACATGCGCAACTGGGCACTGGGCTCAGACGGCAAGTGGGTCAGCATGGGCGTCCCGTCTGACGGCAGCTACGGCATCGAGCCAGGCATCGTTTACGGCTACCCCTGCGTGTGCAAGAACGGCGACTATGAAATCGTCAAAGACCTGCCGGTCGACGACTTCTCACGCAGCCGCATGGACGCCACCGAGAAAGAACTGCGTGAAGAACGCGCAGCGGTGGAAGACTTGCTGAAGTAAGGTGCACCACCCGCTACACACGAGCCCCCGCCGAAATTCGGCGGGGGCTTTTTCTTGGACTTAAAATTCAGTTTGCCGCGACCCAACTACTTTTACGGCAGCGGACGAAGCACTGGCGCGCAGAACGACAAGGGGTTCAATAGAATGCGCCCCTTGTTCAGGTGGCTACGTGAGTATGCGGCCCCTCTGATCCAGCTTGGCCAATCAGGAACAGTATTGAAAGCTTCAGTTACCAAGGGCACGCAGGCACGTCGCGATGAGCTCGCGCGACCGTACCGGGTGCGCTATGCAAACGAGCCGCCGACGCCGAGCGATCGTCTGCTGGCCTGTGTCGCTCACGGCCCCTGTGTCGATATTGCTGAGGCTTTGAAGGGTAATCCGCGCATGATCCGCGTCGATCTGCCTCTGCTCGCCGGTCCAAAATTTGAAATCTGGGAGAGCACTTCTCCGGTTCAGACAGGCTTCCATCAGGACATTGCGTTCGCACATAACGAACGTGTTCTGCTGGGACAGGTTCGGCTATCCGCCGCCGCTCTGCGGGATACCGAGAACAGCGTTTTCAACACTTACGCGCTGATTGACGAACTTCTGAAAAAAACTCAGTTCCCCCACTGGCTGCGTGTGTGGAATTACCTGGGAGACCTGCACAAAGGCAGCGGAGATCAGGAGCGTTATCGCCAGTTCGTGGCCGGTCGCTACAAGGCTTTGTCGCTCCAGAACAACTTCGAGCATCACTTGCCTGCTGCTACAGCCATCGGCACCGCTGGCGATGAGCTGCTGATCTATTTCCTGGCTGGCAGATCTGCCGGCTGGCAGATAGAGAATCCGCGCCAGGTCAGTGCGTTCAGGTATCCGCGGCAATACGGCCCGCGCAGCCCGAGTTTCTCGCGTGCCATGCTGATACCTTGGCAAGATGGCGCCGAGTTAATGGTATCCGGCACCGCGAGTGTCGTCGGTCACGAGACCCTGCACCCGGGGAACCCTGCAGCGCAATTGAGCGAATCGATGACCAACATGCAGGTGATCCTGCGAGGCGCTGCTGAGAAAATCAATCTGCGCGAACAAGACTGGATTCCACAGATCGGCAAGCTCTACGTGCGTAGCAGTGCCGACGCGGATGCCGCAATGAGCGATCTGTCTCAACTCGTCTCTCCTTCAAAGCTTGTTGTCATGCAGGGCGATATCTGCCGTAGTGACTTGAGCCTGGAATTTGAGGCCACACTGACCGCTTCATGTTGATCGCGCTGATTAGCGACTGAATCAGAGCCCCATTGACACTGATTCTGGCGAAGTAAATTACGCACGGCCGTTCCTGATCGCGGCTGCTCTTCTGCGCTTTGGCCGTCATTAGATTTGAGGCGACCAATCTTGTTGCTCAACGACACTGGCTTGGCGTTGGTGCAGAATCGCCCCATTCCTGAACGAGATGCGATGCCGGTACGTGAATCAATCCGCATGTCACTAGCAATCAACTGGAGCACCCGCCTGCAAGCGGTAAGCGTCCCGCTACCCGGCTTGTCTCCATATACCAGCGCGCGTCGGCTCAGCGTGGAAGGACGGTTCGATCAAACACTGATGTGCGACTTCCTCACTGCTCGCCATCCGCATATATCGATTGATATCTGGGAGCGTGCAGCAACAGAAGGACGCCTGACGATAGATGGTCAGTTGGTTCGCGATCTGAAGCGAAACGTGCGGGCCGGGAATGTCATTTCTCACGTGGTCAAGAATGTCGTGGAACCTGCCGTTTCAACTGACATGCGCCTTCTGCATGAGGATGATCGATACATCGCCATCGACAAACCCGCGCCACTGCCCGTTCATCCCAGCGGGCGCTACAACAGACATACAGTGGTTTCATTTCTGAAGGCGATGTATCCGGATCTTGCGTTCAAGCCCGTGCATCGGCTGGACGCGGACACCACGGGCGTATTGCTGCTGGCCCGAACCAAAGAATCGGCTAACACCGCCGGACAATATTTTCGGAACAAACATTTCAGCAAGATTTACCTTGCGCGTGTGCACGGTCGCTGGGCTGGTGGTTCCAGATTGATCGAGCAGGCCATCGGCAAGTCGCCTGTCGCCAAGGGCGCCAGAGCACTCGAATCATCCAATGGCCTGCCTTCCGAGACTGCCGTGGAGTTACTCCAGTACTTCGAGGAGGACAACAGCAGTTTGCTCAAAGTCATGCCAACGACCGGTCGCACCAATCAGATTCGGCTGCACCTGGCGTCCTGCGGTCACGCCATCATGGGTGATCATGCCTACGGACAGCCTTCAGATGCCTCCGATTCCAACCGCCCGTTCACATCGGGTTTCTTGTGCCTGCACGCGCACAAACTGATCTTGTCTGCACGTAATGATGATCCAGGCCTGGACCTCGAATCACCGTTGCCAGACTGGGCCCTTATTGCCTGAGTCAGCAAGAACCGGACGCGGTTCAAGCGCGGCCATAAACACTGGCGAATGAAACTCTTGGGTCGCCCGGCTGCCACGCTTTGACTTTGGGCATGACGGCCTTGAATGCATCGGACTGCAGCAGAGGAGATAACCAGGCCTCAATCAGAGGCTCCGCCCCAGCGAAGTTTTCTGGATTCACGTTCCTGAATTGACGCACGAAAGGGAACACCGCGATGTCGGCGGCTGAGATGACTTTTCCACATAAATAGGCGTGCTTTCCGAGGCGGTTTCGCAGCGGCGTCAGTGCCTGTCTGGCAAGTTGCCATTGCTCGTCTGCGTCCACGTCATCGTAACGTCCGGAATATTTGTAACGATCAAGGTGATGCTTAAAAGGGCCGTCGTTATTCTCGATGAGTTCATCAAGCTCTGCAGGATCACAATTAGACAGCCAGCCCAGACCATCATCCTGGCCTAGGGCCCATTTCAGAATGTCCCCGCTTTCTTCCAGAACCTTGCCGTCTTCCAGTTGCAGAACAGGAACCGTTCCCTTGGGTGAAAGTGAGAGCATGGCCACCGGCTTGTCTCCAAGCGACACCTCTCGCAATTCGCAGTCAATACCCGCAGCCCAAAGCGCCATGCGCGCTCTCATCGCATAAGGGCAGCGCCGAAAACTGTAGAGAAGCTTCGCGCGCATGGCTCAGGATTTCTTGCGAAGGCGGCTCTCGGCGTTCTTGCCCATGTGCTCTACGCCACGTTCCTGCGCAAGTTGCAGTTGCTTGATCCGCTCGCGCAAGCCGTCACGGCGATGTTCGCTGAGCTGATCAAGGCAATACTCGCAAGACACACCCTCTTCGTAAGCTGGATGTTGGCGCTGCTCGACCGTCAGCGGACTCTTGCAGCCGAAACACAGCCGCGCATCGCCTTCCTGCAACCCATGCCCCACGCTGACGCGTCCATCAAACACAAAGCATTCGCCTTTCCACAGACTTTCTTCGACAGGCACGGTCTCCAGATATCGCAAGATGCCGCCCTTGAGCTGCGATACGTTCTGGTATCCCTTTTCCAGCAGGTAAGCAGACGCTTTCTCACACCGGATACCACCGGTGCAATACATCGCGATGGGCGTATCCGGATTGGCCTCAAGCTTTTCCTCAACATATTGCGGAAACTCGCCAAAGCTGACCGTTTGTGGGTCAATCGCTTTTTCGAAATGACCAATGCGGTACTCGTAGTCATTGCGCGCATCAATCAAGATCACATCATCTCTAGCGATCAGCTCGTTCCAGGCCTCAGCGTCTACATACTGGCCCGTTCGCCTTGCTGGATTGATGGACGGCACGCCCATCGTGACGATCTCTTTCTTCAAGCGAACGCGCATGTGACGAAAGGGACGCTGTTCCGCCGTTGATTCCTTGTACTCGAGATCCCTGAACTCTGGTTGGTCTCTCAGGAACTGAATCAAATCGAGGATCGAAGATCGACTCCCCGCAATCGTGCCGTTGATGCCTTCGCTGGCCAATAAAAGCGTCCCGCAGAGATCGAGCGCCTCACACTGCGCTTCGAGCACTGGCTGAAACGCCCGATATCGCTCGAACGAAGCAAAGTGGTAAAGCGCAGCGACGGTGAAGTTCATACTCGCCTCACTCCGCACTATGAACAGCAGCAACCAGCCCCAAGGCGTTGCGTCTTAGAAGTTGCGATAAGAGCACTGTTGTCTCGATGCATTATCAGTGTGGGCTAGAAATGGTCTCATGCCTGACCAGCTTATCGGCATGCACTACGAGTTGGTTCAGCCCGCGACGCTGACGAAGGCCTTGAGAAAATTGACCTAGGCCTAAGCCCGGCGAAACAACGGGACCCAACCGAATAACTCCGGTTGGGCCTGACACGCTGATTTGGCGCGCCTGAGACGATTCGAACGTCCGACCCCTGCCTTCGGAGGGCAGTACTCTATCCAGCTGAGCTACAGGCGCATTTCACTTTGAGGGGCTTGATTCTAGCTTATTGTGTGGCTTTGCTTTCTCGTCAGCGGATTTTTTCAGTGCCTCAGGGAACTGCGGCAGGCTCGCCCAGACGCGGCTGTCGTGAGCCGGCACCACGACCAGTTCTGGCATGCGTTTCATCAGCCGGTGCATGTGAACAATGTTCTGTCTGACCTCACTGCCGACAATATCTACCAGCAGGCGCGAGAGCATTGGTCTTTCGGCCGGTATTTCAATCCCCTCCCGCTGCCAGACCAGATCGCCCACAAAGGCGTAGCGCTTGGCGTCTTCAGTGTTGACGAAGACAATCACGCTGCCTGGGGTATGCCCCGGCGCCGGGACAATGACGATGCTTCCGTCGTCATATAGATTCTGGCTGGTTTCAAAACCCAGGTATGGGCCGTCACGATAATTGATCGGCGTGATGGGCACCCGACCAAAGCTGCGCATCAGGTCCATTGCGCTGTTATCACTGTTAATAAATGCGGCCTCTGCCCGCGTGGTCAAAACGCTGGGACCGACGAGATCGGGGATGCCGCTGACGTGGTCCCAGTGCGCGTGGGTCAGCAGGATCTGGCGAATCTGGCTGATCGGGAATCCGGCATCGGCCAACTGCTGTGCCACCGTACGTCCCTTGCTGTACTGGGTGGTCGCGCGCAAGATGATTGGCGAGAACTGGGCATGTTGATCGAGGTCAGTGCCAAAACCGGTATCAATCAAAATGTTGCCGCGCGGATGCAGAACCAGAATTGCGCCGACAATAAATTCTCGTTCTTCCTTGAAGCTGCCGCCACGATAGGCCAGCGCGGCCCTCGAGTGTATGGCGCCCGTCCTGATCGCGGCGATCCTGACGCCATCAACCGGAGCGGAATTCTCGATATCAATGGGGGCAGCGTCATGCCATGTCAGCACCGCGGGCTGGAAACTCAAGTAGAGCAACCCGCCGACAAGCAGCAGAATTGGAATAAACACCTTGAAGAAGAACTTCACTGTCGGAATCTCCACATACCCTTGACGCTGCCCGGTGGACAAGCGCTGGCTTCATGATACTCGTCAGGCGGGCCAGCCGGGCTCCAGCCAGAGCCTGAACTCTGCAAGCGCTTGAATTAAGCTTGCCTGCTACGGCCCTTTTTCCAGCAAGGAACATACACAGCCATGAAATCTAAATTGATCAGCCTGCAGAAAGTTGTGGAGCAATCCATTGAAGATGGCGCGACCACGGTTGAGCAGGTACACAGCTCCATTGCCAGCATGCCTTTTGACGTGCTGGAGCGTATTGATGCTTTGCAAAAACCCGCCAGCAAGGCGCGCGAGATTCACGATGAGACGGTAGGCAATATCTACGAGACGATCCGTTTGTTGAATGATCGTGCGGGGGAGATCGCCCGGAAGCTTCTGGACGCACCGGAATAGCGCAAGCCGCCTGCATTTATAACCAAAAAGGGGAGTCAGGGGTGCTCAAGCAAGTTTCGAAACGCTTCCGCTGGGCGGTGGAAAAAGTAGTGCCGGACACCATCATACTCACCGTACTGCTGACTTTCGTCACGGTGATCATGGGCGTCATTATCGCCAAGCAGACGCCGATGCAGATGGTTGGACACTGGTACGGCGGCTTCTGGAATTTCCTGTCATTTGCCATGCAGATGACCATGATCTTGCTCACGGGATATTGCCTGGCCATGGCGCCCGCGGTACAGAGGCTGATGTCGCGCATCGCCTCCATTCCCAAGACACCGCTGTCTGCAGTCACCATGACCGCGTTGGTTTCGGCGGCTGCGTGCTGGGTCAGCTGGGGATTTGGCCTGGTGCTGGGGCCCATCTTTGCGCGCGAAATTGCCAAGCGCGTACAAGTGGACTACCCGCTGTTGATCGCTGCGGCGTACAGCGCAGCCATTGCAGCGCTGACCGCCGGCCTGACAATCACCGCCCCCATCACAGTCAATACGCCGGGGCATGCTCTGGAAGCACAGATCGGATTGATCCCGCTGAGTCAGACCATCTTCGGGCCCACCCTGCTGATTACGGCATTTCTGGCGGTGGCCGGTGTGATTTGGGCGTTCCGACAGATGCTGCCAGACGACAAGGACGCCATCATCGTAAAGCCGGAAGATCTGGCCAAGCTCGATGCTCCCATGCCGGAGCCACCAAGCGCCGATGCCAACTTTGCAGAGAAGCTCAACCACAGCCGAATCCTGAATTACACGCTGGTATTGGGTGGCGCAGCCTGGATTGTTCAGTGGTTTGCCACGCAGGGCTTTGACCTCAATCTCAATATCCTGAACTTCATATTCCTGATTGTGGGTCTGGCCTTGCACGGCAGCTTGCAGCGTTACGCGGAGTGCTTTGCCAACGGCGCGCGGGCGGCTTCCGGGATCATCCTCCAGTTTCCTTTCTACGCAGGCATCCTGGGCATGATGGCGGGTTCCGGCTTGGTCATTATCATTGCGCAATGGATGGTATCGGTGGCAACGCCCTACACCTTCGGGTTCCTGGCCATGCTCTCAGCTGGCCTGGTAAATATTTTCATTCCCTCGGCCGGCGGCCAATGGCTGATTCAGGGGCCGGTCCTGATTGAGGCTGCCAAGGAGCTGGGCGTTTCACCGGCGGTGGCGGTCAACGGGTTCACCATTGGCGATATGTGGACAAACTTCCTGCAGCCATTCTTCGCACTGCCGGCGCTTGGCATCTCAGGTCTGGGCCTGAAAGATATCTGGGGTTATTGCCTGGTAATTCTGGTCTTGTTTGGTCTGGCAGGTTGCGTTGGAACGCTTCTGGTGCCGCTGGTCTTTGGCAGCTAGCAATAGATAGAAAACCGGGCTCCTAGGGCGTTGTCTGCGTCAGCTTGAGCGCCAAACCCGCTTGCGCATCTTCATCAATCTGGCGGGCGTCCTGTGGCCCGGTGACCAGGCCAAAGTGCCCCCACCAGTCAAAGTAGGTCCAGGCCATGTTGCGCTCTTCAAACAGTGAGCGTGCGTCGTTGAGCCAGGCCCTTCGGGAGGCGGACGGCGCCACGTCGCGCAGCACCCCAAACTCGCTGCACCAGACCGGAAGATTGTGACGCTTTGACCAATCGGCAGCCTGGTCGATGAACTCGGCCAGCTTCTTCTTGTTCCATTCCTGTTGCCCGTACCAGGCAATGTGCTCGCGAGCGAGCGGTGTCAGCTTCTCTACAACAGGCTCCACGTTTTCAGGCGTGGATGGATACGGAATATTGTGAAACACCATCCACATGTGCCAGCCCCATCCGGCACCTTGATGGGTGAAGTTATGCGGCTCGTAAAAATGGAAGCTGTAGATGACCCCGCGCACATCCAAGGGGGCCATGTTGACCAGATCGTCAATGTCGGAATAATGCGCGCCGCCGACGGCCACGATGCGTTCAGGGCTGATTTCACGCACTGCTTCAATTAGCTTTTTCTGGATGACCCGCACCCGTGCCACATCTTCGATTTCGGGTTCGTTCAGGACCTCGAAGAGCAGCCGGTCATGGGCAACCGTCTTGAACTGACTCGCGGTCTGTCGCCAGATATCAGCTACAAGCTCGACAACGCTGTCGTCTTCGCCCATCTGCAGCTTGTGTTCCTTGGAAGGCTGCATGGCCAGCACAACCAGCAAGCCTTCATTGAGCGCCTGCGTGATTCCTTCTTCGAGATAGCGCGGATGAGCGCCATTGAGCTGCAGCCATTCGGCGTCTACCAGCAGCCTGACATGTCGAATACCCATTCGACGCATCAGCGAAAAATCGTTTGTGGTGGGCCAGCCGGGCTGTTGTGTCGCATCCGTGCGATGCGTAAACCAGGTGGAGACGTTCACGCCTCGGGCAAGATCAGACTTCACCGAAGCCGGAATTTGCGACCAGACACCATCGGCATTCCTGGCTTGTGCCGACAGCACGCCGCCCTCACGCTCACCACAAGCGCTCAGCAGGCCAGCGGCCATCAGCAGTGCCAAGGCATAGCGCAACATCGGAATCAACGGCGCCTCCATAGTCCTCGCGGCGCTGATGCGCCGCGTTGCAATCAGTGGAGGCCGCAGTCTATCAGCGCGGCAACTCGGACTCGCCCATGAGGAATTCATCCACCTCACGTGCCGCCTGACGGCCTTCGCGAATGGCCCAGACCACAAGTGACTGGCCGCGACGGGTATCACCTGCGGCAAAAACCTTGTCCACTGAGGTCTTGTAGCAACCCTCACCATCGGTGGTGGCCTTGGCATTGCCACGGGCATCCTTCTCGATGCCGAATGCCTCGATGAGCTGCGGCGCAGGATGCAGGAAGCCCATGGCCAGCAGGACGAGGTCGGCCTTCATCTCGAACTCGGAATCCGGCACTTCCGTCATCTTGCCGTCTTTCCATTCCACTCTTGCCGCGATGAGTTTTTCGACCTTGCCGTTCTTGCCTTCGAAACGCTTGGTGGCTACTGCCCAATCACGCTCGCAGCCTTCTTCGTGTGATGAGGAGGTACGCAGCTTGATCGGCCAGTAGGGCCACACCAAGGGCTTGTTCTCCTGCTCCGGCGGCTGCGGCATGAGTTCAAATTGGGTCACGCTGGCAGCGCCGTGGCGATTGCTGGTGCCCACACAATCTGAGCCCGTGTCGCCACCGCCGATGACCACAACGTGTTTGCCTTTGGCGCGAATCTGGTCGGGAACCTTGTCGCCGGCATCCACCTTGTTTTGTTGTGGCAAAAACTCCATCGCAAAGTAAATGCCTTCCAGCTCACGCCCCGGAACTGGCAAATCCCGGCCCTGCTCGGAGCCTGCGGTGAGCAGGACGGCATCAAAGCTCTTGAGCAGTTTCTCAGGTGCGATGGTTTCCTTTGCCCAGTTGGTGATTTTCTCCAGAGGCTCCTTGCCGATGAAGACGCTGGTCTTGAAGGTGACACCTTCGGCAACCATCTGCTCGACGCGGCGATCAACAAATTGCTTGTCCAGCTTGAAGCCAGGAATGCCATAGCGCAGCAAACCGCCGACCCGGTCATTCTTTTCGAAAACCGTGACCGCGTGACCCGCGCGTGCGAGCTGTTGTGCAGCGGCTAGGCCAGCAGGGCCCGAGCCGACAACGGCAATCTTCTTGCCCGTTTTCTTGGTAGCGGGCTGGGGCTGAATCCAGCCGTTTTCCCAACCCTTTTCAACGATGAACAGTTCGATGGACTTGATGCCCACCGGATCACGATTCACGTTGAGCGTGCAGGCGGCCTCACAGGGTGCGGGGCAGACGCGGCCCGTGAACTCCGGGAAATTGTTGGTGGAATGCAGGGTGTCCAGCGCGTTCTGATAATCCTGCGTGTACACCAGATCATTCCAATCCGGAATGATGTTGTTGACCGGGCAGCCCGTCATGCAGAACGGGGTGCCGCAATTCATGCAGCGCGCTGCCTGCGTGGTCGCCGCATCATTTTCCAGAACCAGCAGGAATTCCTTGTTGTTCTTCAACCGTCCCTGCACCGGAAGATAGCGATCCGGCTGACGGTCGAATTCTTTGAAACCTGTGATCTTGCCCATGTCTTGTTCCTTGTAACGCTGCCCCCGGTTCTGTTCCCGGGGGCGGTCAAATCAAACAATAAGTGGCGACATCTTCAGAATGCGCCACCGGTTTGTGCTGTCGCCAAGTTCAGGCCGCTGCGGATGCCTTGTCGTCTTTGGGACCGTACATCTCGCCCAGCGCGCGCCGGTACTCATGCGGGAACACCTTGACGAACTGCGTGCGCGAAACTTTCCAGTTATCCAGAAGCTCGCGTGCCCGCGTGCTGCCGGTGTAGCGGAAGTGCTTCTCGACAAGCCCCTTAAGGATGGCTTCGTCGGTCTGGCCTTCTCCGCCACGCTCAAGCCGGTGCCACAGCCAGGCGTCGGTCGTCTGCTCCTGTTCGCTCGAGGGCAGAACCGGGTCAAGGGCAACCATGGCCATGTTGCAATGCGCCTTAAAACGACCATCCGGGTCATACACGTAGGCAATGCCACCTGACATGCCTGCGGCAAAGTTTCGCCCGGTGTTACCCAGCACCACCACGGTGCCGCCGGTCATGTATTCGCAACCATGGTCACCGGTGCCTTCGACAACCGCCGTTGCACCGGAGTTGCGAACCGCAAAACGCTCGCCGGCTACACCCTGCAGGAAGGCCTCACCGTTGATGGCGCCGTAAAGAACAGTGTTGCCGGCGATGATGTTTTCGACAGCGCGACCGCGGAACTCGGTATTGGTCCGCACGATGATGCGGCCGCCGCACAAGCTCTTGCCGACGTAGTCATTTCCCTCGCCCACCAGATCCAGCGTGATGCCGTGGGCAAGATAAGCGCCGACCGATTGGCCCGCGGTGCCCTGCAACTGGATGTGAATGGTGTCGTCGGGCAATCCGTCATGGCCATAACGCTTGGCCACTTCAGCCGACAGCATTGCACCCACCGTCCGGTTGAGATTCTTGATCGGCGAGATGAACGACACGCGCTCACCCTTCTCGATTGCAGGACGCGCCTGTTCGATCAGACGATTGTCCAATGCGCGCTCAAGACCATGGTCCTGCCCCATGACGCGATAACGCGGCTCTTCAGTCGGCGGCTGATAGAACAGCCGGCTGAAGTCCAGACCGCGAGCCTTCCAGTGCGTAATGGCCTTGCTCTGATCCAGCAACTCGGAATGTCCGATCAGATCGTCAAACTTGCGAACACCGAGTTGCGCCATGATCTGTCGTGCTTCTTCTGCAACGTAGAAGAAGTAGTTGACTACGTATTCCGGCTTGCCCGCGAACTTCTTGCGAAGCTCCGGATCCTGCGTAGCAACTCCCACCGAACAAGTGTTCAAGTGGCACTTGCGGAGCATGATGCAGCCTTCTGTTACCAGCGGCGCGGTGGAGAAGCCCATTTCATCAGCACCGAGCAGACCGGCGATCACCACATCGCGTCCTGTCTTGAGCTGTCCATCGGTCTGCACAATGATGCGGCTGCGCAGGCCGTTGAGCACCAGGGTCTGCTGGGTTTCGGACAGACCCAGCTCCCAGGGAGCGCCCGCATGTTTGACGCTGGACAGCGGTGACGCACCGGTGCCGCCATCATGGCCCGCGATCACCACGTGATCGGCCTTGGCCTTGCACACGCCAGCGGCAATGGTGCCCACGCCAACTTCCGAAACCAGCTTCACTGAAATATCAGCGTTGCGATTGGCATTCTTCAGATCGTGGATCAGCTGCGCCAGATCTTCGATGGAGTAGATATCGTGATGCGGCGGCGGAGAGATCAGGCCGACACCGGGCACCGAGAAACGCAGGCGCGCAATGTATTCACTGACCTTGCTGCCCGGCAGCTGGCCACCCTCGCCCGGCTTGGCGCCCTGCGCCATCTTGATCTGGATCTGATCCGCCGAGTTGAGGTATTCCGTGGTCACACCAAAGCGACCAGCCGCGACCTGCTTGATGCGTGAACGCAGCGAGTCTCCTGCCTTGAGCGGAATATCGACTTCGATCTGGTCCTTGCCGATGATCGAGGCCATGGTGTCGCCGTCCTTGATCATGATGCCCTGCTTCTCGAGCCGGTAACGCGCAGGGTCTTCACCACCTTCGCCGGTGTTGGATTTACCACCGATGCGGTTCATGGCCACGGCCAGCGTGGCGTGGGCCTCACTGCTGATCGAGCCCAACGACATGGCGCCGGTAGCAAAACGCTTGACGATTTCAGACGCCGGCTCGACCTCATCAATCGGGATGGCCTTGGCAGGATCAATCTTGAATTCAAAAAGCCCGCGCAAGGTCATGTGGCGCTTGCTTTGATCATTGATGATCTGCGCGTATTCCTTGTACGTGGAGAAGCTCCCGGCGCGCGTTGCATGCTGCAACTTGGCGATGGCATCCGGCGTCCACATGTGTTCTTCGCCGCGAACACGGAATGCGTATTCACCGCCGGCATCCAGTGCGTTGGCCAGCACCGGGCTGTTGCCGAACGCGAGCTTGTGCAGACGGACGGCTTCTTCGGCAATCTCGAACACGCCAATGCCTTCGATGCTGGACGGCGTGCCACTGAAGTACTTGTCGATGGTGGCTCGATTGATGCCGATGGCTTCAAAGATCTGCGCGCCGCAGTACGACATGTAGGTTGAGATGCCCATCTTGGACATCACTTTCATCAGGCCCTTGTTGATGGCCTGCGTGTAATTCTTGATAGCGTCTTCTGCGCTGATTCCGCCGAGCATCGCGGGCGCGAGATCGGTCAGGGTTTCCATCGCAAGGTAAGGATGGATGGCTTCTGCACCGAATCCGGCAAGAACGGCAAAGTGATGAACTTCACGTGCAGAAGCGGTTTCAACCACCAGACCTGTCGAGGTTCGCAGTCCTTCCTTGACCAGATGCAGGTGAATGGCAGACGTGGCCAGCAGCGCCGGAATGGCAACGTGATCGGCGTCCATCTTGCGATCGGTCAGGATCAGGATGTTGCGGCCATCCTTGATCGCGTCCACAGCCTTGGCGCATAGCGAGGCAAGACGTGCTTCGACGCCTTCCTTGCCCCACTCTGCCGGATAGCAGGTGTTGATCTCGAAAGACTTAAACTTGCCGCGCGTGTGCTGGCTGATGTCCCGGATCTTTGCCATGCCGTCCGCGTTGAGGATCGGATGCGTGACTTCCAGACGCATCTGCGGATTCAGGTTGGCGGTATCAAGCAGGTTGGGCTTGGGCCCGATAAAGGACACCAGCGACATCACCAGTGCTTCTCGGATAGGGTCGATCGGCGGGTTGGTGACCTGAGCAAAAAGTTGCTTGAAGTAGCTGTAGAGCGGCTTGCTCTTGTCCGACATCACCGGGATCGGCGAGTCATTGCCCATTGAGCCTGTGGGCTCCTGGCCATCCTTGGCCATCGGAATGAGCAGGGTGCGAATGTCTTCCTGCGTGTAGCCGAAAGCCTGCTGGCGATCGAGCAGGGAGGCTTTCGGGGCCTTGCTCTTGCTCGGCTTGGCGGGCTGGATCGGCTCAAGCTCGTCCAGATGAATACGGACGCGCTGGATCCAGGCCTTGTAGGGTTCAGCACCGGCGAAGGATTCCTTGAGTTCCTCATCGTCGATGATGCGACCTTCTTCAAGGTCGATGAGGAACATCTTGCCGGGCTGCAAACGCCACTTCTTGGTGATGCGGGCATCGGCAATGGGCAGCACGCCAGACTCGGAAGCCATGACCACAAGGTCGTCGTCCGTGACGATGAATCGAGAGGGGCGCAGACCATTTCGGTCGAGGGTGCCGCCGATGTATCGACCATCGGTAAAGGCCAGCGCCGCCGGGCCATCCCAAGGCTCCATCATGGCCGCGTGATACTCGTAGAAGGCGCGTCGGCTGCTGTCCATCAAGGTGTGGTTTTCCCAAGCCTCGGGCACCATCATCATCATGGCCTGAGCGATCGGGTAGCCGGCCATGACCAGCAGTTCGAGCGCATTGTCGAAGCAGGCCGTGTCCGACTGACCTTCATAGATCAGCGGGAAAAGCTTCTGCAGATCGTCGCCGAGTTCGGCCGACTTCATCACGCCTTCGCGGGCGCGCATCCAGTTGAAGTTGCCCTTGACCGTGTTGATCTCGCCGTTGTGGGCGAGCATGCGATACGGGTGGGCCAGCGGCCATTCCGGGAAGGTGTTGGTGGAGAAACGCTGATGCACGAGGGCCATGGCCGACACGCATCGCTCGTCCTGGAGGTCGGTGTAGTAGACGCCCACCTGGGCTGCGAGCAGCAAGCCCTTGTAGACGATGGTGCGGGCCGACATCGAAGCCACAAAATATTCCTGACCGTGGATCAGGTTGAGGTGGCGAATGGAGTGCCCGGCGACCTTGCGGATGACATAGAGCTTTCGCTCCAGGGCATCCGTGACAAAGATATCCGGGCCGCGGCCGATAAAGATCTGGCGGATCACCGGCTCTTTTGCTCGAACCGTGGGGGACATGGGCATATCGCGGTCAACCGGCACGTCGCGCCAGCCGAGCACGATCTGACCTTCTTCGCGCACCGCGCGCTCGATTTCCTGCTCGCAGGCAATGCGCGATGCACTTTCCTTGGGCAGGAACACCATGCCGACGCCGTACTCACCAAGCGGCGGCAGCGTGACACCCTGCTCGGCCATGTCGGCGCGGAATAGCGCATCGGGCAGCTGGATCAGAATGCCGGCTCCATCACCCATGAGTTCATCCGCACCCACGGCGCCACGATGCTCAAGATTTTCCAGAATCAGCAGGCCGTCCTGCACGATGCTGTGCTTTTTCTCGCCTTTGATATGGGCGATGAAACCGATGCCACAGGCATCGTGTTCGTTGGCAGGGTTGTACAAGCCTTTTTCTTGGGCTTCTGCGAGGTTGTGCGCCATAGGAAAAGCTCACTCAAATAGTGCGGGCGGAGGAGGATAGGGCACCGCAACATTGATGCCAAGACCTGATAAATGGGGTCTGTCCCTAAATAACGAAAACAGCAAGAAGAATCAGATTAAATGAGGGACAGATCATCACACGAACCAGCATTCAGGTTTGGGCAGCGTCCTCCCGCTGCGGTGCGCCTCAATCAGAAATTGATCCGTACGCTTGGCGAACCCTAGACCTTGGGCGAACCCGCACCTGACTCACTCAGCACTGCGGAGGAACCCCGGGGCCGACCTGGCCTGGCGGCACGTACGCGCCGTTGAGTATGCTGCTGAATTTCCGCAAGAAAATCGTCGTCACCCAAGGCCCAGCTCTTGTTTGCACAGTTGTCGATGGCGGCGCACTGGCTGGATGTCAGCCCTTGCTGAATGAGCGCCTGATACCGCGCCTGGCGCGCAAAGGGGGTATTGCCCAATGCCCAGTAGCCAGCATGTGGCGTAAGAATGGGGTCGTGCCGGACGCCCAGATAATGTTGCGTACTCGACCAGGAATACGCCTCTGCTGGGGCGGCGAGGCCCGCATGCTGAGCCGCAAGGTCGATATAAGTCATGCAGGCCAGGAGGTAAGCCTCGGGCTCGAGGACCGCCGCGCGGTAGCGACCTTCCCACAGCGTGCCCCGCCTTTGGTGGCGTCGGTTGAAAGCCGGGACGTACATGCGGCTGACACTCTGCATGAATCGGGACAACGATGCCTGCGCGCGGGGCGTCAGGAGCAATTGCATCTCACCGGGCAGCAACGTGTAGGCGTGGACGGCAATCTCGTGCTGGCGGGCCTGCTGGCCGATGATGCTGAGCATGTCGAGATAGTCTGCTTGCTCAGCGAAAGCGGGCTGTGTTGTCAGCGCGCGCTGCACAACAAGGTGCGGCAGACCCGGGATGCTCAACCTGGGCAGGCGGGCCACGGGAGATCAGTGCAGGCGGCGCAGGTCGAACAGACGTTCATGCTCGTCCAGCGCGTAGCGGTCCGTCATACCGGCAATGTAGTCGGCAACAGCCCGTGCGCGCCCTGCTTCGCCCACGCGCTGCTCCATGCGCTGCGCTTCCTGGTGAAACTCCGGCGGCATCAGCTTAGGATCGGAGAAGAGTGCTTCGTAGAGATTGCGCACCACGGTTCGGGCCTTGCTCATGACCCGATAGACCTGGTGATGCATATACATGGACTCTCGCAGAAAACGCTTGAGCTGAACGTTTTCCTCCTTCACGGCATCGCTGTATCCGACAAGAGGACCCGGCTGCGAGCGCACATCGTCAATGCTGCCTAGGTTCGCGACTTCAATTCGGCGCTGACTCGCCTGGATCAGGTCGGTCGTCAGGGTATTGATGATGCGCCGAATGGTTTCGTGCCGTTCCTGCTTGACGGACATGCCCGCATGCGCCGCCCGCGCAGCATCGTGGTGGCGGGCGAATATCGGCACACCGCGCATCTGCTCAATATTCAGCAGCCCGGCGCGCAGGCCGTCGTCGATGTCGTGATTGTTGTAGGCAATCTCGTCGGCGAGATTTGCGACTTGCGCCTCGAGTCCGGGCTGCGTGCGATTCAGAAAGCGCTCGCCAATATCGCCCAATTGCTCGGCATTACGTCTGGAGCAGTGTTTCAGAATGCCTTCGCGCGTTTCAAAGCAGAGGTTGAGGCCGCGAAAGCTCGCGTACTTGTCTTCAAGTTGATCCACCACGCGCAAGGACTGCAGGTTATGTTCAAACCCACCGTGGTCCTTCATGCATTCATTGAGCGCATCCTGTCCCGCATGACCGAATGGCGTGTGCCCGAGGTCGTGTGCCAGTGAGATGGTTTCGCAGAGATCTTCGTTCAGGCGGAGCGTGCGGGCAACACTGCGCGCAATCTGCGCCACTTCCAGCGAATGTGTGAGCCGGGTGCGGAAGAGGTCTCCCTCATGATTAACGAAGACCTGGGTCTTGTACTCGAGCCGACGAAATGCGGCGCTATGGACGATGCGGTCGCGGTCGCGTTGATACTCAGTGCGCAGGCCGGGCGCCGGTTCCTCATACCTCCGGCCTCGACTCTTCTCAGGGTCTGCGGCGTAGGGCGCAAGCATCGTGATCAGAGCGAGACGGCGAAGGCGTGCGCAGGGCCAGCGCTGCAGAATTTTTCCAGCGTTGCTTCCAAGGCAGCCGGGTCGAAGTCCGGTGTCAGCACGGCTTCGCCAATGCTGCGCATGAGCACCAGCCGCAATTTGCCCGACTGGACCTTCTTGTCCATGCCCATCAGCTCATGAAAAATCTGCGGCGTCATGCCCTCTGCCGGCGTCGTTGGCAAGCCGACGCGGCCGAGCAGGCGGGTGGCCCTTTCGAGCTCCAAGGGCTTGATCCAGCCCATACGATGGGAAAGGTCTGCCGCCATGCAGATACCGGCGGCGACAGCTTCACCGTGCAACCACTCCGTGTAACCCGTGTGGGTTTCGATGGCATGTCCGAAGGTGTGCCCAAGATTGAGCAGCGAGCGCGGGCCGCCCGCTACACTCTCGCGTTCGTCCAGCCCCACGATGCGGGCCTTGATGGCACAGCAACGTTCGATGGTTTCGGCAATGAACTGAGGCTCCAGCGCAAGAATTCGATCGAGGTTCTTCTCAAGCCAGCCAAACAGGATGGGGTCGGCGATCAAGCCGTACTTGATGACTTCTGCAAGACCGGCGCGGACTTCCCGGTCAGGCAAGGTTCCGAGCGTATCGGTATCTGCGATAACGGCAATCGGTTGATGGAAGGCGCCCAACAGGTTCTTGCCGCGGGCATGGTTGACCGCGGTCTTGCCGCCAACGGAGGAATCGACCTGTGCCAGCAGTGTTGTCGGCAGCTGCACGAAATCGATGCCGCGCTGATAAACCGCGGCACAGAATCCGGCGAGATCTCCGATGACGCCGCCGCCCAGTCCGATCAGCACGCCGTCACGCCCCAGACCTGCAGCCAGCATCCAGTCCAGGACATCGCCTGCCTGATTCCAGGTTTTCTGCGGTTCACCTGGCTCGAGAATGAGCGCTTGCTCTGGCTGTAGTTTCAGCGCGGCGAGCGCCTTGTCCAGATGATGCTCGGCAACATTCTTGTCCGTCAGCAGCATGGCGCGACGCCCGCGCAGAATCTGATAATTGAGTGGCTCATGCAGCAGGCCACTGCCAATTCGAATGGGATAGCTGCGATTGCCCAACTCTACGTTAAGAATGCGAATGTTCATGCCTTGGTCATGGGGTGTCCGGGACTTGCTTCAAGTGCTTCTGGATTTCCCGGACAAGGCCGCGCGAATTGCGCCCTTCCGTCGGAATGACCAGATCAGCGACTTCACGATATAGGGGATCACGCTGTTCAAACAAGCGCCTCAGGATGACACGAGGTTCTTCGCCGGTCCGGAGCAGCGGCCGGTGCCGGGCGCGCGTGGTGCGACTCACCTGCAGTGCGAGGCTGGCACAGAGGTAGATCACGAAGCCACGTGACGAGAGCTTGGCCCGGTTGACAGGGTCGAGAATGGCGCCGCCGCCGGTTGCCAACACGATGCCGCTGCGCTGAGTGAGATCATCGATCACGCAACTTTCGCGCTTGCGAAAGCCTGACTCGCCTTCTTTTTCGAAGATGTAGGTGATGTCGACACCGGTGCGCGATTCGATTTCCTCGTCGCTATCAATGAACTGCATGCCACGGGCCTGCGCCAGGCGCTTGCCGAGCGTGGTCTTTCCAGCTCCCATGGGTCCGACGAGGAATAGATTGCCGCGCAATGTTCCGCCTGTTTGCTTGCCCTGCCGTCATCAAGGTGACGGCACTGTTGCGCTGCGCCGCCTCATTTTGGGCAGCCGCGCGATCCATCGGGGGAGTATAGCGAGGCTCGCACGCCCGATCAGAATCCGGCGTGCGAGCGGGCCAAGGCTTACTTGATGCTGAGACCTTCCTGAAGAATCTTCGGAGTCACGAAGATCAGCAGCTCATCCTTGTTGGAGACTGTCAGTCTGCTGCGGAACGCCGCTCCGAAGATCGGAATATCACCCAGCAGAGGAACCTTATTGACGTCATTGCGATTGGTCTGCACAAAGATGCCGCCCAGAACCACCGTCGCCCCATTGTCGACCAGGGCCTGTGTTGTCACTTCCCGGGTATTGATCGCTGGCGCAGTACCGCCATCACCGGTCGGAACGATATCGCCCACATTATCCTGGGTGACATTGAGATCCATGATGACGCGGTTGTCTGGCGTGATCTGCGGCGTCACGGTCAGGCTCAGCACGGCCTTCTTGAACTGAATGTTGGTTGCGCCGCTAGACGAGCTCTGCTGGAACGGGATCTCAACACCCTGTTCGATGCGCGCCTGTTTGGCGTTGGCGGTGAGCACACGCGGGCTTGAAATCACTTCGCCACGACCCTCGGCTTGCAACGCGGAAAGTTCCAAATCGACAAGGTAGTCCGCACCGAGCAGCGCTAGGGCGATGCGGCCGGCATTGGAGCTTGCGGGCAGGTTTACATTGAAGCGATCTGTCTGCGCACCCAGCGGAACCGGGAAACCGCCGTTGTTGATGAATCCCTGCGCCGTAGTGTCTGTAGCAGCAGCACTTCCGGATGTGGTGATCAGGCCATTGTCGCCATTGTTATCGACTGCACTGACACCAAAGCGTGTACCAAGCTCTCGTGAATAGCTGTCGTTGGCAACGACGATGCGCGATTCGATCAGAACCTGCTTGACCGGGATATCCAGCTTAGTCACGAGAGTACGAATTCGCCCGATGGCTTCGCGCGACTCCAGGATGATCATGGAGTTGGTTCGTTCGTCAACATTGACGCGGCCACGCTCAGACAGGAAGGTCCCATCACCGGACTTCAGCAGCGCCGCAACTTCACTAGCCTTGGCGTAGTTCACCTGGATGATTTCAGTGCGCAGCGGGGCCAGTTCTGTCTGCTGTTTCTGCGCCTCGAGCTCGACCTTGTCGCGTGCGGCGAGCTCGGTCAGCGGCGCAACCAGCATGACATTGCCTTCCTGGCGGGCACCCAGACCCTTGGTGCGCAGGATGATGTCCAGCGCCTGATCCCAAGGCACGTTTTGCAGGCGGATGGCGATGTCGCCACTGACAGAGTCGGAGACCACCATGTTGGTGCCGGCAACGTCCGCAATGATCTGCAGCAGGGAGCGGATATCCACACTCTGGAAGGACAGCGAAATTTTCTCGCCGACATATTCGGGTTCACGCAGCTTGCGCTCGTCGAGCTTTTCCTGGGTCAGGGGCTGAAGTTCAATCGTGAAGAGATTGCCTGTCTGATAGGCGACCTGCTCGAAGTCTCCACCAGTAACCGGCGTAATGCTGACCTCAGCGTTGATACCGGCACGCGAGGTATCGATGAACTTGACTGGCGTTGCGAAATCGAGAACGTCAAGACGCCGGATCATCTCGGCGGGAACCGCGGCATTCTTGAATTTGGCGAGAATCTTTCCGCCTTCTTCCGACACGTCCACGGCGGTGGAAGGATCCGTCAGCGTGATGACGACGCGCCCTTCGCCTTTCTCGCCTCGTCGGAAATCGACGGACTTGATTCCGGGGCCCGTGTCCTGAGCCGCCGAAGGGGCGACATAGGCCGAACCCGCACCCGCAGGGCCATCAACTGTCAGATAGATCCGATTGCCATCGATCTTGACCGAATGCGTGGTCAACTGGCTCATTTCCAGGACCAGACGGGTGCGGCCTTCGGCCTCGGCACCCGCCACAGCGCGAACAACACCGATGTTGAGCTTCTTGTAGCGCTCGGCAATGGCCAGACGTGTATCAGGGAGGTCCAGCGAAAGACGGGCAGGTTGATCTACCGTAAAAATCTTGGGCTCAGGAGCGGTTTCGGAAAGGGTCAGGGTCAACAGGGTGCGTTCGCCGTCCAGTGCAACGGCATCGACGGACTGCAGGGCACGTGATGGCGCTGCTGCAAACACCGGAGCACAGATGAGCAAACAGGCAATCGTCGCAAGCCCGAAAAACGTCGCGCTCCAGGCCGTATGGGCACGGCCTCGTCGAGCGAAGGTTGAGTGGTTGTTCGTGGGTTGCATGGGTAGCGCGCTCCCTGAGGTTCTATTCCGCGAGGGCCAGGACAGCTGGGCGTGACTGCCAGCCTCCAAACCCGTCGGGCACAATTTCTGTCAAGCTGATTTCGGTCTCGGCGATCGATTTGATCTGCCCGAAGTTCTGCCCGATATGGTTACCAACCGACACACGGTGAATCACGTCGTCGGGCGCCTTGATCAGCGCATAAATGGCCGTCGGCGTTTCGATCACGCCTTGCATCCTGAGCGCATCAATCGGGAATTCTTCTAGCGGCTCACGGCTGCGATTCAGGTCAGGCCGCGGTCCCGTTGACACCGTTGCGCTGGGATCCGGCAGCGCCTGTTGAAAGGGATCTCTTCGATCACCCGGAAGATACAGAAAAGCCTCGAACTGCTTGGGTTGTGGCACCGGCTCGATCTGCTGTGACTTGCGCCCCTTGACCTCCGCAACCCGCTTCTCGAGATCAGACATGTCGCCACCGCAACCGGCGAGCAATACGGCCAGCAAAACGCCGGGAATCAGCCTGTAGGTCGCCTTGATCATCTCCGACCTCTGCGCGCTTTTGCTTTCTTGGCCTTCTCTGCAGCAGCAACGGCTGCGAGCTCTTCGTCATCCAGATAACGGTAGGTCTTGGCAACCGCTGTCATTCGAAGGTCATCAGGGGACAGCGGCGCAAGCTTGCTGCGGCTGCCACGAATACCCTTAGCAGCACGAATATCCACTTCGTCGATGGTGACGATTCTCGGCAGCGACGCAACACCACTGACGAACGTGCCCATCTCGTGATAGTTGCCCGTCACAATGATCTTGTTAGGAATTTCCGCATAGAAATCCTTGGGGATTTCCGTCTGAGGCTGGAACAACTCTTCATCAAGACTGCTGGCAACGCGGGTCTGCGAAATATCGTTGAGAAGGTTGGCAACTTCACTGCGGCTCGGCAGCTGCTTGAGCATGGCGCCGAAACTGCGCTCCATTTCCTGCAACTGCGCCTTGTAGGCGTCCAGATTTGCAACTTTCTTCTGCTTGTTTTGGAATTCATCAAAGAGGACAGCTTCCTGGCGCTTGGCAGTCTCCAGCTCTTCATTCAGCGGAAGCAATTTGAAGTACACGCCAGCGCCGACAATGGCGATAACGGTCAGGATCGCTGCGGCGAAGTGCACCCAGGATGGCCAGGTGCCTGGCGCCTGCACATCCAGTGTCTGTAGATCATTGATGGCGTCCTGGAAATTCATTCCTCGAACTCCTCACCCGCTGTGCTGGGCTCGCGACCCGTGGCCTTCGACAAATTCTTGACCCGAAGCGTGAAGTCGCTCCGACGCACATTGCCGCTGTCTGTGGTCTTGATAACGATCAGGTGTGGATCATCAAACCAGGCCGAAGCTTCCAGGTTTTTCATGTAGGTCGAAACACGACCGTTGGATTCTGCGGCGCCCTGAATGGTCACTGAGTTGCCGCTCTGCTTGACTGAAGTCACCGTCACGCCGTCGGGCAGGGTGTTGACCAGTTCGTCAAAGAAATGAACCGTGGCACTGCGCGAAGCCTGCAACTCTTCGATCACGCGCATACGCGCCAAGAGGTTGTTCTTGACCTTTTCCAGTTCCTGGATTTCCTTGATCTTGAGATCGATCTCGGCAATCTGCTGCTTGATGTACTGGTTTCTGTCTTTCTGATGAGCGATGGCATTGCTCACCAGAAAATATCCGGTGCCGAACAGGGCCAGACCTGTTACCACCGCCGCAACCATCAAGGTGATGAATTGCTTCTTCCGTTGCTCGCGACGCTGAGCGCGCCAGTCGAGAAGGTTGATTTTCATCATGGCCTAGCTCTGCGAGTCGAAAGCGCGGAAGGCAAGACCGGCGGCGATCAGCATCGATGCCTCGTCCTTGGCCAGAACCGAAGGCCGGGCCTTCGCCGAAACGGTCATCGCGGCAAAAGGCCGTGCAATAACCGTTGGAATTCCCAGGCGCTCCTGGATCTGTGCGTCTACGCCCGGAATATGAGCACAACCACCCGCTAGGATGAGCTGATCAATTTCGCCGTGCTTGCTCGAAGCGGCAAAAAAGAACTGCAGGGAGCGATCAATCTGCTGGCCCATATCCGCGATGAAGGCCGGTAGCACCTCGGCCTCGTAATTCTCGGGGAGGTTGCCAAATTTCTTGGACTTGCCTGCCTCTTCAAAGCTCATGCCGTACTGCCGCATGATCTCTTCAGTGAGCTGCTTGCCACCGAACGCCTGATCGCGGGTGTAGACCGTCTGCATGTCATGCATAACCAGCAGCGAGGTTGCATTGGCACCCACATCAACCACTGCAATGGTTTTCTTGACGCCCTTGTTAGGCATCTGGTGCCGCAGAAACTGGCAGGCATTCTCGAGGGCGTAGGCCTCGATATCAACCACGGTTGGGATCAGACCTGCCATTTCCGCTGCAGCGCAGCGACTTTCAACCTGCTCCTTGCGGCAAGCCGCCAGCAGAACATCTGCATTTCCCGTTCCGGCTTCGCTTTCGCCAAGCGACTGGAAATCCAGATTCACTTCTTCAATGGGATAAGGAATGTACTGATCGGCCTGCGCCTTGATCTGCTCTTCCATATCGTGCTCGGACAGCGTTGCAGACAGCTGCACAAGCTTGGTGATGACCGATGCGCCTGCAACGGCCAGCGCCACTTGTTTGGTTCGTGTTCCAGCTCGGCTAACGGCCCGCTCGATGGACTCGGCGACCAGCTTGGGTTCGACAATCTGCTTGTCGTTCACCGCATTGGGTGGGAGCGGCTCCACGGCAAAAGTCTCGACGTGGAAACGGTCGCCCCGGCGTGAAAGCTCGAGCAATTTGACGGCGCTGGAACTGATGTCGAGACCGACTAGCTCCTCACTTCCCCCGCCGAACAGCGATTGCATGATCGACATTGCGCAGTATCCCGCCTTGGCGGCCCCTAGAAAGAACATCCCCCTGAGAGACAATGACTCTGCTCCCATTGGGCCTTAATATAACCCAGTATTCCTGCCAAGCAACAATAAGTTGTTACACCAACTAATTGATGTTGCTTCATAAGGCTCCTGTCCAAAGCTTGCCTGCTCTAACCGAGATTACCCGCGTTCGTGTCCCGTCCCCTGAAGATCAGTCTCTGGATCCTCGTCGCCTTGCTGGTTCTGGGCGCCCTGTCACCGTTCGCGCTTTTCTACGGCGCACGGGCCTATTACGAGCCGGGACTGCCCGAAGTCGCGAGCCTGCGAGACCTGGAACTTGAGGTTCCGCTGCGCATCTACACGCGCGACGAGAAACTGATCGGCGAATTCGGTGCTGAAAAACGCGAGCCGCTGAGCTTCGAGCAGATTCCACAAAAGCTGGTCGATGCGTTCCTGGCGTCGGAAGACGATCGGTTCTTCGAACATCCCGGCGTGGACTGGCAGGGCCTGCTGCGGGCTGCGGCAAAGCTGGTGCTCACCGGCGAGAAGTCGCAGGGCGGCAGCACCATCACCATGCAGCTCGCTCGAAACGTGTTCCTGAGCTCAGAGCGCAGCTACGAACGCAAGATTCGCGAGATCCTGCTTGCCCTGCGAATCGAACGCGAGATGAGCAAGGAAGAAATCCTGGAGACTTACCTCAATAAAATCTTCCTGGGTCAGCGCGCTTATGGCGTCGGCGCTGCCAGCCGTGTTTATTTTGACCGCGAACCGGGCCAGCTGGACTGGTCACAGGCCGCGCTTCTGGCGGGCCTGCCAAAGGCCCCATCGCGGGACAACCCCGTTGCCTCGCCCGAGCGGGCCATGGATCGCAGGAACTACGTTCTGCGACGGCTCAAAGAGCTAGGCAAGATCTCGGAACTGGATTATCAGGCTGCAATTGCACAGCCTGTGGAGGTCGCCAGCATTTCTTTCCAGGCCGAGACGGAGGCACCGTTTGTGGCAGAAATGGTTCGCGCCGAACTGGTCGCTAAGTATGGCCGCAAGGCCTATACCTCCGGCTTTCACGTCTATGCCACGGTCACCTCCGAGCGGCAGAATGCAGCCAACATTGCGCTGCGCAACAACCTGCTCAGCTACGAGGAGCGGCATGGCTGGCGCGGACCGGAAGCGCGTCTACCCAAGGAATTGCTCGAGGAAAGCAGCCAGAGAGCCGATGGGGTAGAGCAGTTCCTACGCAAACGAAGGCGGGTAGCGGGCCTGCGCGCGGCGGCAGTCGTCAGCTTTTCCAACGAAAAGATTACGGCGCTGATCACCGGGCGGCGGCTTGTCGAGATTCCCAAGGCTGGCTTCAAATGGGCACGCGTGACGCCAGACAAGAAGACATTGGTTCCCGGCGACATCGTCCGCGTACGCGCACTCGACGATCAATGGCGGCTGGCCCAAATTCCTGCCGTGCAGGGAGCGCTGACTGCCATTGACCCGCATACCGGCGCCATTGAAGCCGTGGTTGGCGGCTATGACTTCTTCCTCAACAAGTACAACCGGGCGACGCAGGCACTGCGCCAGCCCGGCAGTGGTTTCAAACCCTTCCTGTTTGCCGCTGCATTCGACAAGGGTTTCACGCCTGCCTCCGTGCTCGAAGACGAGCCCATCGTGTACCGGAACTCTCAGCTCGAGGGAGCCTGGCGCCCGCAGAACTACGACGGCAAGTTCAGGGGGCCGATGCGCCTGCGCGAGGCGCTGGTGCATTCACGCAATCTGGTCACCATCCGGCTGTTGCAGGAAGTGGGGCTCGGTCACGCGCGCCGATACATTTCCAAGTTCGGACTCCCTGAAGAACGCATTCCACGCGATTTGTCGATGGCGCTGGGCACGGGCTCTTTCACGCCCATGGAGATGGCCTCTGCCTATGCGGTGCTGGCCAATGGCGGATACAGGGTCAAACCCTACGTGACGCAGCGCATCGTCGACAATCAGGGTAACGTCCTGTTTGAAGCGACACCGCCACAGCTCTGCGACCCCTGCGACCCGACGCTGCTGGCGGCATCCGGTGAAGGCGTCCTGCTCGACGCGCCATCACCATCCGCGCCTCCGGCCGCTGCACCCCGGGTGGTCGACCCCAGAGTGATCTGGCTGGTCGATGACCTGCTGCGTGAGGTCACCATCCGCGGCACGGCGGCACGCGCGCGCCGCCTCGGCAGGAAAGACATCGCCGGCAAGACCGGCACCACCAACGACGAAACCGACGCCTGGTTCTATGGCTTCAACCGCGATCTGGTTTCCGTGGTCTGGGTTGGCTTCGACCAACCTGCGCCGCTGGGACGTGGTGAAGTCGGTGGCCGGGCCGCGCTGCCGATGTGGATGGACTTCATGCGTGTCGCCCTTAAAGACCTTCCAGAAAATCCTCGCCCCCGGCCCAGCGGCCTGGTGAATGTCCGAATCGACCCCTATACCGGCTTGCTGGCTGCCGGCGGCGACCCGGACGCCATTACCGAAGTGGTTCAGGAGGAACATGTACCGCAGATGGATGATGGCGCCTGGGGCAACGACGTGGTGCCGGTCGACGAATTGTTCTGATGCGGCAGCGGCGCTCGCGCAGTCGGTCGGAGACCCTTCCGCAGGATTACAGGGCGTCCGATGATCTTCCAGCCGACATGGATGCATTCATCGAGGAAGCGGCACGGCTGATCTGCGAGGAAGGGTACGCCGACTACCGGGCCGCCAAACAGAGAGCTGCCGAAGACCTGCGTTTGACGCTCAGCCCCAACGCCGTGGACAGCCGGAAGATCGAACTCCGCGTGCTGCAACGGCAGGAGTTGTTTGGGGGACAGGAATACCGGCAAACCCTGCTGGATATGCGCAAGGCCGGCCTGAGCCTGATGTCGCTCTTGCGGGACTTTGACCCGCGTCTTGCTGGCAGCTGCGTCAGCGGCGCCATCGGCCTTGGCCATAACGTTCAGATTCACGTGATTGCCGAGCCGGCGGAGAGCGTGGACATTCACCTCATCAACCGCAACATCGCCTTCGAACAGGACGAGCGTCGCTACCGCATGGCCGATGGCCGCGAGTACCTGATCCCACTCTTGCATCTGGCCAGCGGCGACATTCCCGCCGATGTGGCTGTCTTTGCCGAAGATTCTCGGCGCAACCCGCCCCTGTCCCGCATCGATGGCCGACCAGCGAAGCGCCTTGACCTGGGTCAGCTAAAGGCACTCCTGAGTCAGGCTGACGCTACGCCCATCGAGCGCTGATCAATCTCGGCGGGGGGGCACAAAAAAAACCCCGCCGAAGCGGGGTTTCTCAATCTGCGCTTGCTTGCTCAGCGACCGCTGATGTCACTCACGTCACGCTGATCAGCGCCGGTATACACCTGACGCGGACGACCTATGCGCATGGACGGATCGGACACCATCTCGATCCAGTGCGCTACCCAGCCCACGGTACGAGCCACGGCGAACATCGGGGTGAACATGTTCACGGGGATGCCGAGAGCCTTGTAGATGATGCCGGAGTAGAAATCGACATTCGGGTAGAGCTTGCGCTCCTTGAAGTAGTCGTCATTCAAGGCGATCTCTTCAAGCTTCATGGCCAGTTCCAGCTGCGGGTCCTGCACATTCAGCGCCTTGAGCACCTTGTGGCATTCGCCGCGGATGATGGTCGCACGCGGATCGTGGTTCTTGTAGACACGATGGCCGAAGCCCATCAGGCGTACGCCCTCTTCCTTGTTCTTGACCTTGTCCATGAACCCCTGGACGTGCTTCACATCGCCGATTTCATCCAGCATCTTCAGCACGGCTTCGTTGGCGCCACCGTGTGACGGCCCCCACAGGGCAGCGATGCCCGAAGACATAGCAGCGTAAGGGTTGCAGCCGGTGGAACCAGCCAGACGCACCGTGGAGGTCGAGGCATTCTGCTCATGATCGGCGTGCAGGATGAAGAGCACGTCCATGGCCTTGGCGGCCACCGGATTGACCTCGTAGGGCTCTGCCGGCACGGCGAACATCATCTGCAGCAGGTTGGAGCAATAGTCCAGGTTGTTCTGCGGATACATGAACGGCTGGCCGTAATACTTCTTGTAGGCCGCTGCTGCGATGGTTGGGATCTTGGCAATCATGCGATGCGCAAAAATCTCGCGGTGCCGCGCATCCTTGTTATTAGTGGTGTCGTGATAGAACGCCGACAGCGAACCCACCACGCCGGTCAGCATGGCCATGGGATGCGCGTCGTAATTGAAGCCGCTGAACAGGTTCTTCAGCGACTCGTTGATCATCGTGTGCTTGCGGATGTTGCTGTCGAAGTTTTCCAGCTGCGTCTTGTCTGGAAGTTCGCCATTGAGGATCAGGTAGGCAACTTCGATGAAGTTGCACTTCTCCGCCAGCTGCGACACCGGATAGCCGCGATACAGCAGAACACCTTCGTCACCGTCGATGTAGGTAATCGAAGACTGCGTCGAGCAGGTGGAGGTGAAGCCCGGATCGTAGGTGAACACACCTGCCTTGCCATAGACCTTGCCCACATCGAGCCCGACCGGGCCCAAAGTGCCCTTGACGCCCGGAAGTTCAATTTTCTCGCCCGTTTCGTTATTGACGAGGCTATATGTGGCGCTGCTCATCCGCTAGCTCCCAAATGATTGATTTAAATGACTTTGTAAATCCCAATTCGTGCCCGGATACCGTCATGCCGGCCTCACTGCAGATCAAGCAAGACCGCCGATTTCGGCGGGGATCCTTCACGGATCGGCCCGAAAGGGGCGGCTAGCTTAGCCACTTTTGAGGCCAGCCCGCTACCGCTTTCGACCGCCCGATTCCGTTCATCACGATTTCAGTGCGCAATTTCCGTACCTGACCCGCTCGCCAGAACCCGCGCCCTGAAAGGCCCTGCAGAACCTCGGCGAAAACAAAAAGGCCGCGACAATGCGCGGCCTATCTGTTTGAAGCCAAAGAAATTATTAGTTCTTGCCGGCGTAACGCTTCTTGAAGCGGTCCACACGACCACCGACTTCAACCTGTCGCTGCTTGCCGGTGTAGAACGGGTGCGAGAGGGAAGATGTATCGATGGCGATCATCGGGTATTCCTCACCGTCGTCCCACTTGATCGTCTCGTCGGTCTTCGCCGTGGAGCGAATACGGAAGGAATGGCCAGCAGCGTTGTCCTTGAACACGACGAAGCCGTAGTTCGGATGAATGCCGTCTTTCATGATTGCAGCGCCCGCAAAAAAAGGGCGCGAATTGTAGGTCCGCACGGCAGCCGGCGCAAGCGCCCTGCTTTCGTGAGGACCCGGAATGCGGCTACAGGCTTGGAATTCGTCGCCCGTCGAGGCGCAGCGCGTCGGGCGCTTTGCCGTCGCTCGACACGATCGGCGCCTGCCGCATCCGAGAATCCGTCAGGTGAACGGGCCGGTTATACCGCAGCCAACCTGAAATCATCACGCCGATAACCGCGATAAGCAGACCGAGTGTGGTTGCCATTTCCATGTCCATGCTTGCCTCCTGAAGGTTTAGATCTTGTCTCCGGGGGCGTGCTGACACTTCCGCCTCCCTCGGAGTCAATATCTGCCGAACGCACAGCCGGGGCCCTGCGCTCCCGACGAAGGGGTCAGATCAGCAGGTCGAAGGACGAAAATCAGGCATCCGCTGCGTTAGTCAGGGCCAGCTGAACCGGCTCCTTGCCGTAACGCTCCCTGAGCCATCGCTCCTGAAAGACGTAACGCGAGACCTGTGAGACGTCATAGAGATACCAGGCGTTGACCGAACCGCCCACCACCGCGCCAATCACCGGCAACATGCCCGCGGCCTTTCGTCGTCCCAGATTGATACCCAGCTTGCCGGCAAGGTTGCGCAGGGAAAAGATCGCCGCTTCCTTGGCCATTTCACGCTCGGCTGCCCGCTCGACGCCGTCTCGCCAGGCCGCTTCATCCAGCGCTGCAGGGGCGAAGTTGCGCAGGGCCTCAACAGCGGTTTGTTTCTCCTCCAGGCTGTTGGCTGACGCCAGCGCAAAGATCCCGATGGCGAGTTTGCGCAGATGGGCCTGACCCAGATTCTCGCCGTAGCACAGCGCGATGCGATGAATCGTTCGCAATGCCAACGCGATCAGGGTGGGCACGTCGGCAACCATGCCGGCGGCGCCGGCGATGCCGAAGGCGGCGCCACCGGCACCTGCCATGGCCATGGCACGGCGCTGCTCGGTCCGCATGAGTTGGTCGCAGTCCGCCAGATCCAGCGCTCGAAGCTGTTCAAGTGTGCCCACCTGCGCACGCTTGAGAATGCTGCTCTCATCCGACAGTTTCTCGGCAACCTTGTTGACGCTTTCCAAGGCGGCGCGCAACGCCTCTTCCGGCACCATGGCCTGAACCGCACCGGCGATCTTGCCGCTGGGGCGAGCCAGCAAGCGGGTCCCCCAGCCCGGTTCGGCTTCGTGCCAACTACTGATCTGGTGAAGTTGTTTCTGTTCGTAGGGGTTGAGTTCTTTCATCGCCTGTTCCTTCGAAGCCTGTGGTGCACGTTGACAGCGAAGCTGCGCCCGCAACAGTCTGCGCGAATGTGCCTGATTGCCTTTGCCTTCAATGTTCGTGCGGATTATCCGCTGCTGCTCGTTGCCAACCGTGACGAGTTCCACGACCGAGCCGCAGCACCCATGGACTGGTGGGACGATGCCCCCGACGTGCTGGCCGGTCGCGACCTGCGCGAGCAGGGAACCTGGCTGGGTGTGTCACGTAACGGTCGTGCAGCAGCTGTGACCAATGTCCGGCTCCCGGCTGATATGGCTCGCCATCATTCCTTGTCTCGCGGAAAGCTGATTTCTGACTATCTCAGAGGCGCATTAGGCGCGCATGAATTTGCGGCCTCGCTGGAAGCAGACGCCAGCAAGTTTGGCGCTTTCAACCTGCTTCTCTACCAACCCGGCGCTTTGCTCTACGTGCGCAATGTGCCCAATTTTTCCTGCACCGAAGTCAGCGCCGGGGTACACGCACTGAGCAACGCGCAACTCGATGATCCGTGGCCAAAGGCCTGCGTGGTACAGAAGGCCATGGAACAGTGGGTAGCAACCGATCTCTCCGACGAGGCCAGTTTGTTGTCGAGCATGCATAGCGACGCGCGTGCGCCGGATGAGCAGCTGCCAGATACCGGCGTCGGGCTGGAAATGGAACGCATGCTTTCGCCCGCGTTTATTCGGACCCCGACCTACGGTACGCGCTGCACCAGCGTGTTGCGCATGGGTGCAGATCATCAGATTTCGCTACGCGAGATCCGGTTCAATGCCAATGGTCAGCGCAGCGGAGAGCGCCGAGAAATATTCGTCGCCTCTGCCTGAGGAAGCAGGCGTTCAATCCGGCACTTGACCGCAAGACCAGCAGGCGGCGAAGTTTCCCGGCACCAGCTCGCCGCAGGCGCATTTCCAGGGTGGCGTGGCGACCTGCTTGCTCTGGTATTCCGCCAACAATTCCGCTGCACGCTCGCGGTCCCGCTCATCACGCAAGACGACGCGCGGGTAGGGGTCTGCGGCGAGTTCCCCGCGACCCGCCCACAACAGGGAACCCATGACATCGCATTCAATGCGTTCGGCCTGCAGCAGATTGATCACGATCTGCGCCTCTACCGGATCGGCAGCCATGTAGACGGGTTCGCGCGAAGGGACTTTGGCCATGCCCCACTATGGCCCATCTCATCTTAGGCCGACAGCATTCAGGGGTCTGGCACAAACCCGCTTCGCGGGAAGGGTCGCGGCGGTTGCGGCACATGAACATCGCGCGGGGCCGGAATAATGCCCTGCGCAACGAGGTTGGCGTGCGAATCATAGTAGATGGCAATGATGCGATCGGGTGATTGAGACGCGCGCTGGAACTCAACCTCACGTGCGAACGAGTCCTCGCGCCGACCGTGGCCGGTACCGAGCTTTTCGGATCTCCTCTGCGGCACGGGCTGCACCGCTCTGCCACTGGCCGCAGCCTCATCGCGCATCTCAGACTCTGATTCCGCCATGGGAGCCCGCTCCTGTTGCGGTCCGGGCGCCGACCGATCCAGTTCCTGCCGATCTTTCTGCCACCACCGGCAGCAGGGCCGGGCTTGTTCCCGAAACAGAGCTACACCGATGACGCCGACATCACCCGGCCTGCCGGTACGGGCCGCATAGGCATTGGGCAAACGAGTGAAATAAAAGCGCGCAATTTCACTCAGGTTCTTGCGCCAACCTTCGATTCGGGTCTGTTCGTGTGCACCCACCACGTAACCCGCCTGATCGACATCCGCGGTCTGGCCGGTGACGACATTGACGCCGTCGACGCTGGTGACGGCCAGCATCCGCGTGCCGCTTCGATTGTGCAGTCGGATGTCGTACTCGTTCCCCGGCTGTCCAACCACATAGCGTCGCCCTTCATGCTGGTAGATCGGCAGTTCGTGGCCATCAGCGCGATCAAATATTTTTACATCGATACTGGATCGCGCAGCCACCGGCGCCGCAGCTGCGGCCAGACCAAGCACAACGAGAAAATGGCAGAGACTTCGCATGGCCCAACTCCGTGATCGTGATGGACCTGTAAACGAAGCAGGGGCGTCAGCGGGGTTAAACCGGGTTCACGCTCTGAAAACCACGGTTTCAGGCCAGTCGAAGCCCCCCATCGACGGGAAGGATGGCGCCGTTGAGATATTCGGCTTCCGGCGACAGCAGAAACTTCACTGCATGCGCCACTTCTCGTTCGCCACCAAGACGCTTGAGAGGGATTTTCTCGACTTCAGCAGCCAGTTTGTCCGGCTCGAATTGTGGCGTGTCGGCCCACAGCATATGTCCCGGGGCAACGCCGTTTACGCGCAGCCGGGGCGCCAGTTCCACAGCCAAAGCCTCGGTCACGGTCCACAAGCCGCCCTTGGCAGCGAGGTAGGCGCTGAAACCGGACATGGGTTTGCGCGCATGCACATCAAGGATGTTGACGATGCTGCCACCGTCGCTGAGCAAGGGCGCACAAGCCTGTGCGAGAAACAGCGGCGCACGCAGATTGCTGGCGATCAGATCTTCAAACTGTTCAGCGCTCAGACTGCCCAGGGGCGTTGAAAAATAGCTTGATGCGTTGTTGACCAGCGCATCAAGCCGGCCCCAGGCGGCGTGTGCATTGACCGCGAGTGGGCCCAACTCGTCCAGATTCTGCAAAGCGGCCTGGAAAACCCGCGCGGAATCACTTCGCAGGGCGTTGAGTTCTTCAACCAGGGCCTGCGCCTCTTGTGTCGATGTATTGCAGTGCAGCGCGACGCGCGCGCCCTGCGCATGGAGTTCGCGCGCAATCTGCGCACCAATTCTGCGCGCCGCACCGGTGATCAGAATCACGGACTGCTCGTACTTCATGTTCTCAAAAGTCTGCCTGAGGTGCTGGAACCAGTGTGTGAGACGCAGATTGCCCCCGTAATGAAGCATCTGCCGGTATCTGCGCCTGGCAGGACCGCGACCCTGCCGGACGGTAACGGTACATGTCTTGCACATTCAATTCGCGCGACCTTGCACCTGTCAATTCGCTGCTGAGTTCACCTGGTCTCCGTCACGTCATCGCCGGTCCCTTATCATCGCGCGGCAACCCGTACCTTACTGAGCCTGTCCAACTTGAACGAAATTCTTGAAGCCATTCTTCTCGGCGTCATTGAGGGACTCACCGAATTCCTGCCGATTTCCAGCACCGGACACCTGCTCATTGCGCAGCACTGGCTGGGTCGGCGCACCGATCTGTTCAACATTGCCATCCAGGCCGGCGCAATTCTGGCGGTCACGATGGTCTATCGCGCGCGCATCTGGGAATTGGCAACGGGACTGCGCGACCCGCAGTACCGGGACTACACCTTCAAGCTGGCCAGCGCATTCCTGATTACTGCAGTTCTCGGCCTGGCGGCCAAGGCCCTGGGAGCGGAACTGCCAGAAACCGTTACGCCAATTGGCATTGCACTGATTGTTGGCGGCATCGCGATCCTGCTGGTGGAGCGCCACGTCGCGAAGCTGCCACCGCGCGAGACAGTGACCTGGGCAGTGGTGGTTGCCGTGGGCATTGCACAGGTCGTGGCCGGCGTGTTCCCGGGCACATCGCGCTCTGCGGCAGCCATTTTTGCAGCGATGTTGCTGGGCCTGAGCGCGCGCCCGCGTGCAGCCGAGTTCGCGTTTCTGGTCGGCATTCCCACCATGTTCGCGGCAACCGGCTACGCCCTGATGGAAACTTGGCTGAGCCCGGGCGCCGCTGCCAGCGAACCCTGGCTGGAACTGGGCATTGCCTTTGTGGTTTCAGCGGTGACGGGTTTTGCTGCGGTGAAGTGGCTGCTGCACTACGTTTCCGGAAACAGCTTCACCCCGTTCGCGTGGTACCGCATCGGACTCGGCCTTTTTCTATTGACCGCAATCTGAGCACTCAGCGCTGGGCGTAGTTCTGCGCGATCCAGCGCTGATAGTCACCGCTCTGGACCGAGGCCACCCACTCGCTGTTGTCCAGATACCAGTCCACGGTATGGGCGAGACCCGTCTCGAAGCTCTCGCGCGGCGTCCACTGCAGGTCACGCTCGATCTTGCTGGAGTCGATCGCGTAACGCTGATCGTGGCCGGGGCGATCCTTCACATAGGTGATAAGGCGCGCGTGCGGAGCGCCCTGCGGCCTGCGCTGGTCAAGAATCTCGCAGAGGCGATTGACCACATCAATGTTGCGACGCTCGGCCTTGCCGCCGACGTTGTAGGTTTCACCGACCTTGCCGCGTTCAAGGACTGCGCGCAGCGCACGGGCATGGTCGTCCACATAGAGCCAGTCGCGCACATTCAGGCCATCGCCGTAGACCGGCAACGGCTTGCCCGTCAAAGCGTTGGCAATCATCAGCGGGATTAGCTTTTCCGGAAACTGATAGGGGCCGTAATTGTTCGAGCAGTTGGTCATCAGGGTCGGCAGGCCGTAGGTGTGATGCCAGGCACGAACCAGATGATCAGAACCGGCCTTGCTCGCTGAATACGGTGAATTGGGCGCGTATGCCGTGACTTCGCTGAAGGCGGGATCGTCAGCGGCGAGCGAACCGAACACTTCATCGGTAGAAATATGATGAAAGCGAAACGCCTCCCGCGCGGGTCCGGACAAGCTTTGGTAATAGGCGCTGGCCTCCTGCAGGAGCGTGAGTGTCCCCATCACATTGGTCGAGACAAATTCTGCGGGTCCGGTGATGGAACGGTCGACGTGGCTCTCGGCGGCCAGATGGAGAATGGCGCGAGGCTGATGGGCCTCGATGGCCTTTCTTACGGCGCTGGCATCGCGGATATCTGCCCGAATCAGCGTATGCCGGTCCGAATTCAGGGCTGCACCCAGGGATTGCGGATTTCCCGCATAGGTCAGCGCGTCGAACGAAACCACGTGCTCATCGGTTTCAGCGATCAGCTGGCGGACGAGGCAGGAGCCGATGAAGCCGGCAGCGCCGGTGACCAGAAGTGGAGCCATCGTGCGGAATTCATGTCAAAAGGGGCGGGCACATTAGCCGACGCCCCGCACTGAGCAAAATCGGCCGCTCCCGAAATTGCGGCAAGACCGCTCGCCCGGCTTCGTTGACAGCTTGAATAGTCGCTCCTAAGCTGCGATGGCTACTGAAAATTTACTTGGAGCACGCCGTGCGTAAAATCATTCTGAGCCTGACCGCCGCCCTGGCGATGATGCTTGCCTCAACCACGGCGTCTGCCGATCAGTATCGCGATTCGGTCGACGATACCCCCTCCGCTGGTGCCATGGCTTTTGATCTGGTGCTGGTCCGCCCGGTTTCACTGGTGGCCACCGTGCTTGGAACCGGACTGTTCGTGTTGCAGCTGCCGCTGTCTCTGATTCAGGGCACGCCGCCCAGCGATCCGGCACGCAAGCTGATCATGGAACCCGCCAAGTTCACCTTTGAGCGCCCGCTCGGCGCCATGGAATGAGTCTTTAGTTTCGCGGTGATGATTGCGATCCCCCGAACCTGGAAACAGGTCCGGGGGATTTTTTTGCCCTGAATTGCCGCGCTTTCGATCAGCGCAAGACCTTGCCCTCCACGTCCAGCACCGTAACTTCACCCAGGCCCATTTCCCGAATCGGCGCTTCGATCTGGGCCAGATCACCCACAATCACCCAGGTCATTGCGTCGGGATTGATCAGGTTTCTGGCGGCTGCATTGACCGCGTCCACCGTTATCGCCTGCACCTCGGGCACCAGATCGTTGTAGTGCGTGTCCTCCAGGCCATACTGCAGGATGCTCAGGTAAGAGGACGCAACATCCTGACTGGTCTCGTTTTCGCCGGGCAGTCCCACCACAAAATTGTCCGCTGCAAATGCCAGCTCTTCTTCCGTGATGGGCGCATCGCCGATGATGCCGCGCAGTTCCTTCTGGATCTCCTTCAGCCCATCAACCGTCTTGTCGGCCTGGATATTGGTGTAGATCACGAAGGGGCGCTGGCCTCGGGCCGTCCCCAGAATGCTCCTCGCGCCATAACTCCAATGCTTGTCCTCGCGCAGGTTGAGGTTGAGGCGCGACACAAACAGACCGCCCAGAACTGAGCTCGCCAGATTCATTGCCGTGTCTTCCGGATCTGATTTGGGCGGCGCCAGATCTGCCCCTAACAGCAAGGTCTGCGACGCCCCGGTCTTGTTGATCAGGAAAAGGCGCGGCTGGCTTGCACGTTCGACTTGCGCAATGGTCTTGAGCTGCAGCGGACGCTCGGGCGCTTTCCAGTTGCCAAAACGCTTCTCCAGAATCGGCTCGATATCAGCCAGCGTGGTGTCGCCAACCACCAGAATGCGCGCATTGTCGGGACGAATCCATTGCACATGGAAAGCGCGCAGATCATCAATGCTCATCGCCTTGACTGCCTCTTCGCTGCCATTGCCCGAGCGCGTGCCGGCGTACACGTGATCCTTGCCGTACAGCAACGCGGGGTACAGCCGCGTGGCGATGCCCTGCGGCTGGGACTTTTCCTGAGCGATGGCGGCGAGGCGTTGCTGGCGCAGGCGTGACAATTCCTCTTCGTCAAAGCGCGGGCGGATCACCATGTCGGACAGCAGATCCAGGGATTCGGGCAGACGTTCGGTCAATGCATTCATCAGCACAAACGAGCTGTCCTGATTCGATTGCGTGCCAATCTGCACGGCCAGCTCTTCCTGGCGCTGCGCCAGAGCCAGGGAATCGCGTTTTCCTGCGCCCTCGTCGAGCATGTCCAAGGTCATCTTGGCCGTTCCCGGAAGCACGGAATCAGCTGCGTAGCCAGCATCAAACAACAGCGCCACCTGGACCACCGGCGCGGCATGACGCTCAGCCAGGATCACTTCAATGCCGTTGGACAGATGGGAACGCTGCAGCGGCGGAAGCTCCAGTGCCGGCGGCTCTCCCACCTGCGGAAGCTGGCTGCGATCAGCATCCTGCCCGGAGGCCTGATACTCCGGGAAAGGCTCCACGGTCATGACGAACTGACCATCAGACAACCAGTCACGTGCGGACGCCCCGACCTGCTTGGGGGTGGCAGTGGCTATCCATTTGAACTCGCGCTTGTACCAGTCGGCACTGCCGCAATAGACCTCGTAACGGGCCAGCGTGGCGGACTTGCCGCCGAAACCGTCAATACGCTCCAGCCCGCGAACGAAGTCGGCCTCGAAGTTGGTGCGCACTCGTTCCAGCTCTTCGGCATCAGGCCCTTCTGCCAGGAATCTGGCCAGCTCTTCGTCGATGGCCTGCTCAACCTTGGCAGGATCAACCCCCGGCGCGACCATCGCGTCGATGGTGAATTGCGACCCGATCTCGAACGGGCCAAGCCCAGCGCTGACCGAAGTCGCAATGCGGTCCTGATACACCAGCCGTCGATGTAGCCGGCTGGTCTTGCCACCTGCGAGCACGTCGGCGGCCAGGCTCAGGTAGTTGGTTTCTTCGGCGCAGAAGCCTGGCACGTTCCAGATTTTCTGGATGCGCGCCTGCGGTACGCGGTCCTGCATCGTGGCGCGCTTGGTACCGCTCATCTTGGCCACCCATGGACCGTGGCGGGCTCGCGTGGGCCCAGGGGCGATATCGCCAAAGTAATGCTCAACCTTCTTCTTGACCACCGCCGGGTCCACATCTCCGGCGATGACCAACACTGCATTGGCAGCGCCGTAGTTGGCCGCAAACCACTGTTTGACATCGTCTACCGTGGCGGCATTGAGATCCGCTTCGGAACCAATCGACGTCCAGCTGTAGGGGTGCTCCGAAGGATAGGTTGCCGCTGCGATGTAATCGTCCATGCGCCCGTAGGGACGGTTCTCTCCCTCGCGCTTTTCATTGAGAACCACCTCGCGCTGTTCGTCGAGTTTTTCCTGTGTGATCACGCCGCTCAGGTGGCCCATGCGGTCGGACTCCAGCCACAGGGCCAGATCGAGCGCAGACGTTGGCACGTTCTGAAAATAATTCGTACGGTCGTACCAGGTGGTGCCATTCATCTTGCTGGCGCCGACTGCCTCCAAGGGCCTGAAAAATTCGTCGTCGTGATTCTCTGAGCCATTGAACATCAGGTGCTCAAACAGATGCGCGAATCCCGTGCGACCGGGACGCTCATCCTTGCTGCCGACGTGATACCAGATGTTCACCGCAACAATGGGCACCTTGTGATCTTCATGGATCAGCAAGGTCAGACCATTGGGCAGGATATGCTTCTGGTAGGGAATATCCGGGTTGAATGCAGCATCGGCAGACTTCTTGCCAGCCGCCATGCTCGGCCCTGCAACCGACAATCCGAGAATCAGGCAGGCTAATGCAGCGGCACGCAACTTGTGTCTCATGAAAAAGCTCCGGGTAATTTAATCTTGCGGCAGTACGATGCGGACGATAGAACATGAAAGTCGATAGTGGTTCCGTTTGCAGGGTAGATGACGAGCATCGTCTGCAAACCGTGACACGCCGAATCGCATCACCCTACTACGATGCGCGACCCATCGCGGATGACATCCGTCTGGTCGTCATCCACGCGATTTCGCTGCCGCCGGACGAATTCGGTGGGCCATGGATTGATGATTTGTTCGCCGGCACACTCGACTTCAGCGCACACCCCTACTTTGAAACCTTGCGCGACATGCGCGTCTCAGCGCATCTGTGCATTTTTCGCGACGGCAGCATCAGCCAGTATGTGCCGTTTGATCAACGTGCCTGGCATGCGGGTAAATCATCCTGGCAAGGGCGCGAGGTGTGCAATGATTTTTCCATCGGCATCGAGTTGGAAGGCTGTGACACACAGCCCTTCGAGCCGGTTCAGTACGAACAACTCGCGCGCAGCCTGAAGGCCCTGTTCAAGCGATATCCGCATTTGAGCAGCGCGACTCTGGCCGGTCATTCCGATATTGCACCCGATCGCAAGACAGACCCTGGCCCGCATTTTGACTGGTCCCTGTTGCGGAGCCTGTTGCTGGGTTAGCCTGCACCGCATGACACTGGTTGCCATCATCGTTGCACTCATCGTGGAGCGCATCACCGGTCACCTGCCGGAGTGGGCCTCGCCGCGCGTCCTGCGTAATTATCTGGCGGCACTGCGATGGATGCTGCCTGTCCAGCGCCTGTGGCACAGCATGTTTTCGATCGTGCTGATCATGGCGCCGCCACTGGCCCTGATCTGGTGGCTGCAGCAGAACATGCTGGAACCCATACCCGACATCCTCCTGTCCGGCTTCACCCTGATCCTGTGTCTGGGCCCGCGTGATCTGGCCGAAGATGTTCGCCGCTGGCTAGACGCGCGCGCCTCGGAAGATCACGAAACCGCCATCCGCATCGGCCGGCTCCTGCAACAGGGGCCGGGCCGGCTGAGCGAGGTCAAGGGCCCCAGTTCGCGAAACCTGCTTGGCGCCTTGTTCATCCAGTCACATGAACGTCTGTTTGGCGTACTGCTCTGGTTCCTGTTTCTGGGGCCGATCGGCGCGGTGTTTTACCGGATCGTGAGTCGTCTGCCGCGGCTCCTGCACGAATGGGAAGAAAACTCCCGCGCCGTGGTTGCAGCGGAGAATCTGCATGCTCTGGCCGCCTGGCTGCCCGCGCGGCTGACCGCGGCCCTGTTCGGGCTGGCGGGTAGCCTGGATGATGCCATTGCCGAATACCGCAGGCTCGCTCACCAAACCTTGCTGGGCTGGCGCAATCGCACATGGGCCGTGTTGGCGGAAGTCGCCTCTGGCGCCGTCGAGTTCGAAAACAAGAATGGCGGCACGGAAGTTCCGGCGACGCTGGAACTGGCGGCGCGCGAAGTGCTCGGCATGCAGTTTCGAGCGCTGATGATCCTGCTGGCATTGGTTGCGCTTTCGACCAGCGGCAGCTTCTTCGCATGATCCGATGGATTCTGCCTGCGGCCTTTCTGCTGCTGGGCAGCTTTCAAGCACAGGCCGCGCGGATCATCACGCTGGCACCGCATCTGGCCGAGATGGTGTGCACGGTTGGCGCTTGCGATGAGCTGGTCGGCACCATCAATTTCTCGGATTTTCCGGAACAGGTAAAAGCCCTGCCGCGGATCGGGGACGCCAGGGCCATCAATCTTGAACAGGTACTGAGCCTGCAACCCGATCTGATCCTGAGCTGGGACGGCGGCACGCCCGAACAGACCGTGGCGCGGCTGCGGGGTCTGGGATTACGGGTTGAGCCTATCCGCGTCCAGACGCTGGCCGATGTCGGTCTTGCGCTGCTGCGAATCGGCGCGCTGCTGGGCCGGGAAGATGCGGCCTGCCAGGTGCAGGGCGCGTTCGAGCAGAAGATTGACAGCTTACGAGAGCGATACCAGCACGCCACACCCATCCGGGTGATGTACCAGCTCGAACCTGAGCCGGTTTACACCATCAATGCAGATTCACCGATCAGCGGCGCCATCGAACTCTGCGGCGCCGAGAACATCTTTGCCGACTACAAGCATCTGGCCGGGCCGGTCTCACGTGAAGCCGTCATTGCAGCAGACCCCGATGTCATCATCTTCGGCAAGCAGGATGATACCGACGGTATTCGGCGCGGCTGGGCGCGATTTCCGGGCATGCGCGCGCGACGCTCGGACAATCTGATTGGCGTGGATGCCGACACCCTGGCTCGCGCTACCACGCGCATGGCTATCGGGACTGAGAAGCTTTGCGCCGTGCTGGACCAGGCGCGCAAACGGATTCAGCAGCTTGCGGAGTAGCGAGACTCCGGCTGCCGTGTGAAATCAGGCTTTGGGCGGCTTGCCCTTTTCGCGCGGCCCACGGTTCCACCCCGACTCAGCAGCGCCATCGGCGCGACCCAGCGTACGGGCCACCACGAACAGGTAATCCGAAAGCCGGTTGAGCACCTTGGTGACCGGCGCATTGACCGGCTCGATCTCGTGCAGGGCCCAGGCCGAACGCTCGGCGCGACGCGCCACGGTCCGCGCCACATGGCAGGCGGCGGTGGCCGGACTGCCGCCTGGCATGATGAATTCCTTGAGCGGCGGCAGTGCCTCATTGAGATCTTCCAGTGCCTGATCAAAACCCAGCACGTCCTCATCCTTGACCAACTGCCCACCAGGCATCGACAACTCTCCGCCCAGATTGAACAGCAGCTGCTGGGTGGAGGTGAGCTTCTCGCGCACCGCTTCCGGCAGCGGATGCGTCAGCACCACGCCGATCTGCGAATTCAGCTCATCCACATCGCCCATCGCGCAGACACGCAGATGGTGTTTGGCGATGCGCGTACCGGTAGTGAGGCCGGTGGTTCCGGCATCACCCGTTCGCGTGGCGATCTTGCTGAGTCGGTTACCCATGTCTACAACTCCTGAGAACGAACGCGCGACTGCATTCTTTGAAAGTTGAGCGCGTCACCGCCGACAGTGCGGGAATGACGCGCTTAGAGAATCCTTACAGACTGTACCCGAGCGTCACGTAGCCCGTCGCACCTGGCTGGTTGAACCCGGCTGCGGTCTGGTAGTCCTTGTCCAGGACATTCTCGACGCGGAACTGCAGGCTGATGTTTTGATCCAGCCTGATACCGGCACCCAGATTGAGCAGCGCATAGCCGCCGTTGCGAGCGACACCGATATCGCGTCGATCACCGCTGCCCAGCACGTCTGCTGCCAGATAGGTCTTGTCACCAAAGTGGCGCGCGATTCGTGCTGACAATGATTTTCTTGCGCGACGCAGCAAAAGCTCATCGGTGTCGCGGTCTTCCGGTCGCTGCAGAATGCCGCTCAGTGAGGCACGCCATTGTGCGCTCTCGAAGCGCCAGCTCAGCTCACCGCCGATGTTGCGGTAGTTGTCGATGTTGACAGCGCGGAATCCAAAGTCCACGTTCGGGTCGTTCGCGGGACTGAAGGCGACGGTGATCAGATCATCAACCTGTGCATGGAAAGCGCGCAGATCGATGACCTGATGACGCCCGATACCCTGACGCAGGCCAATCTCATAATTGGTGGCCTCTTCCGGCTCCAGGTCCGGGTTACCGCCAAAACCGAAGCGGTCGGTGGCGTCCGGGGCACGAAAACCCGTACCCGCCGAGGCGATCAGCTTGGTAGCCGAGAACAGGTCAAAGCCATATTCAAGATTCCAGTTGATCTGGCTGCCAAAGCCTTCGTAATCGGAAAAATTAACCGCCGCTGACAGGTGGTTGCGGCCGATGCTGATCTCGTCCTGCAGGAAGCCGGCAAGAATCTCGCGCTTCTCTTCGATGACGGTCCCGAAGGACAGCGCATCGACTTTCTCACGTGCAGCCGATGCGCCGAAGCTCAGGCGATGGGCCTGACCCAGTTGCACAATGTTGTGCCAGTCGCCCATTGGCCGCGTGGTGCGCACGTAACCAAACTCGCCGAGGAAGTTGGCCTGGTTCTGCTGGATGTCATCTTCAGACCGGGAGATGGTGAGCTGGCTATTCCAGATGCGATGCGGGCTGAGCTTGATGCCAACCGCGCCAATGCTGTTATGAAAATCCTGATCCAGCGGCGCACCGAACGCACCACACGAGCTGAAGTACTCAGCATTGCCCTTTGCGCTCCAGACGCGACCGAACAATTCGGCGCTTTCACCCACTCGAGCCTTGCCCCGCACATTGAGCGAAGTGTTGTCGTAGCCACGGTCAACACTCGAACCCGCACAGGCTGGAATGCCGTCAGTGGTGGATTGCTGGACGCCCAGGTTCAAGCTCTTGTCTGCATCGCCGTAACCCAGGTTCACCGCGCCATTGAAGCTGGATTCGCCACCGGCTTGAATCGAGGCATCCAGCGTCGGTTCTTCGGCTTCACGGGTGATGATGTTGATGACACCGGCAATGGCATCTGATCCGTACAGCGTCGAACGCGGGCCGCGCACCACTTCAATGCGCTCGATCATGTGCGGTGCGATGTTTTGCAAGGCCGCGCCGCCCGAGGTCGCCGGGTTGACCCGAACGCCGTCGATCAGAACCAGCGTGTGATTGGATTCTCCGCCGCGTGTGAACAACGATGTCTGCGCACCGGGTCCGCCGGTGCGGCCCAGATCAATGCCCGCTTCAAATCGCAGAATCTCGGCAATATCCGTTGCCTGCGCGCGCTCCACTTCCTCGCGTTCAATGACCGTGACCGCGGCCAGTGTCTCCGAGTCTGGCACCGGGGTGCGCGTAGCGGTGACAATCAGTGTGGGGGTCTCCGGTGCCATGGCCACAATCTGGTCGTCGGCAACGGCAAGCAAGGGCACGAATATCGCGCCTGCAAACAAAAGGCTCTTCATTTTCATTCTCCGGCGGCCACGTCCCCGTGTCCGCCATGGATGGCGTATCAACCCGAACGAAGTCGGGACAGGATGCAGGCCGGTCTCCGGACTCGTGAGCGATTCAGAAGCGCCTTCCCGGAAATCAGGTTTCCAGTGACGTGATTGCTTCGTCTGTTTCCCACTTACCGTTGCGGGGGCAGTGTCCGAATTGAACGGACTTCCCGTTTAATGCCTTGCGCGAGCGCGCAAGACACACCTGCTCGGCGCATCTTAATGCACCGGCGACGGCGCGACAGTGGCGGAAGCGCTCAGGGCCGGCGAGAGTTTTGGCGATGCGGGCCTCAGGCCGCTGGCGGCAACAGGTCTGACAGTGGCCAGCGCGGCGTGGTGAACAGGGCCTGATCCGGCAAGCGCCCCTCTGTGCGCCGCTCCCATCCGGCGCGCGCAATCATGGCGGCGTTGTCGGTGCAGAATTCAAAACGCGGAAAGAACAGCTCATAGCCGCGTTCGTCGCAGAGGGTTCGCAGGCGTTCGCGCAGGCGCTGATTGGCGCCCACCCCGCCGGCGACAATCAACCGCCGCATGCCACTGGCCTGCAAGGCGCGTTCGCACTTGATGGCCAGGGTTTCGGTCGCGGCCTCCTGAAACCCATGCGCCAGATCCGCCTTTACCTGTGGGTCAGTCGTATCGGACTTGCGCAGCCGGGTGATCACCGCGGTCTTGAGCCCACTGAAGCTGAAATCCAGGCCGGGACGATCGGTCATGGGTCGCGGAAACTGATAAACGCCGGGCGTGCCAGATTCCGCGAGCTTGGCCAGGTGCGGGCCGCCGGGGTAGGGCAGGCCCAGCAGTTTGGCGGTTTTGTCGAAGGCTTCTCCCACCGCATCGTCAAGACTCTCGCCAAGCAGCTCGTAGCGGCCCACGCCCTGCACCGCGATCAGCATCGTGTGCCCGCCTGAGACCAGCAGCGCAACAAATGGAAAGGCGGGCGCGGGGGTTTCCAGCATGGGGGCCAGCAGATGACCCTCCATGTGATGCACCGGGATCAGCGGCAGTTGATGGGCAGTTGCGATGCCCGCCGCAACCGAAGCGCCGACCATCAGTGCGCCGATCAGACCCGGGCCGGCGGTGTAGGCCACGCCTTGCAGGTCTGTGAACCGCACATCAGCGGCGGCGAGGGTTTCGCGGATCAGCGGCGAAATGCGCGCCACATGGTCACGCGAGGCCAGTTCCGGTACCACGCCTCCATAGCGGGCGTGCAGATCAACCTGCGAATGCAGACGGTGCGCGAGCAAGCCTCGAGCCCCGTCATATACCGCACAGGCCGTTTCGTCGCAGGAGGTTTCTATTCCAAGAATGGGCATCAATTTGAACCTTGAGTCTTATGCGCTAGTTTGACCGCTTGGCCTGATTTGTTGAATTGAGCCGGGTCATGATCTGCGGCGTATTTGAGATCGGCTGGCACTTGCTCCTGATGCCAGGGCCGCCGCTGAGCGGCGGCCTGAGAACCCGGTCCGCGCACAACCTTTGCTTTCTATCCCGCCAAGGCTTAGCATCTGCGCCCTTTTTCCTCCCGCTCAAGGAGCTCAGCCTTCTCATGCCGTCTGTCCGTGTCCGCGAAAACGAACCCTTCGAAGTAGCCCTGCGCCGTTTCAAGCGCACTTGTGAAAAAGCCGGTGTCCTCACCGATGTGCGCAAGAAAGAATTCTTTGAAAAGCCCAGCATGGAGCGCAAACGCAAGCGCGCCGCCGCCGTCAAACGCCAGCAGAAGCGGGTTTCTCGCGATGTGACACGTCGTACACGCATGTATTGATGCTGATTCGCCGTCCGCTATTTAAGGACGGCCGATTCTTGCTTCATTCCGCCGCCACCCGTTGGCGGCGGAGTCGTTTAAAAAGCCTGGTAGTGACGAAACATGTCTGAACTCAAGACACGCGTGCTGGATGACATCAAGACGGCCATGAAGGCCGGCGACAAAGAGCGCCTGAGTGTGCTGCGCATGCTGTCTTCAGACATCAAGCAGCGCGAAGTTGTTGATTCGGTTGAAATCACTGATGCCGTTGTGACTGCCAGCATCGAAAAGATGCTGAAACAGCGGCGAGACTCGGAAGCACAGTTCCGTGCCGGCAATCGCGCCGATCTTGCGGACAAGGAAGCCGCCGAGATCGCGGTGCTCATGGCCTATCTGCCCAAGCAGATGACAGACGCCGAGGTGAATGCCCTGATTGCGCAGGCCATGGCCGAGACCGGTGCCAGCTCCGCCAAGGACATGGGCAAGGTAATGGGCTGGATCAAACCCAAGGCTGCCGGCAAGACCGATATGGGCAAGCTCTCCGGTCTGATCAAGGCCAAATTGGCAGGCTGAACTTGTCTGGCCGACGTGCCTGAACCCATACCGCCGCTGTAAGCGGGGACGGTTCCCGTGAAGAAGAACAGGAAAAAGGACCGGTCTCTGTCGAGGCCGGTCCTTTTTGCGTTGCCACCTCAGTTTGTCAGATTGCCCGGAAATCCATTTTTTCGCGCACGGCGCAATCCGGGCAGGGCCAGTCTTGCGGAATATCTGACCAGGGCGTTCCCGGTTTGATCCCCTCATGGGCACAGCCCTGGGTTTCATCGTAGATGTAGCCACAGTCTGTGCACTGATGACGGCCGCTGTCTGTAGTAGTGTTTTCGACGTTTCCGGCAACACGCTCGCCGGGGAATCGCTCCGGCTCCGGTTCGGAGAGCGGCGCGTTCTGCCAGCGGGCCATCAGCGAGGCGCGCTTGCTGGGCTGGATATTGGCCTTGCTCAGGTCACCCTGATAATGGCGCGCGACCAGCGGGTTCATCTGACGGAACCACAGCCAGGGAAAGTAGGCGATGACCAGCATCGAGGCATAACCCGACGGCAGCTGCGGACTCGCATCAAAGTGGCGCAGAGCCTGGAAGCGCCGCGTCGGATTGGCGTGATGGTCAGCATGGCGCTGCAGCTGGTAGAGAAACAGATTAGTCACGATCTGGTTACTGTTCCAGGAGTGTTCCGGCGCACAGCGCACATAGCGGCCATTGGCTTCCTTCTGCCGCAGCAGGCCGTAATGCTCGATGTAGTTGATGACCTCCAGCAGCGAGGCACCGTAGAAAGCCTGCACCAGCAGGAACGCCAGGGCATACCAGCCAAGAAAGGCCGTGAGTACGCCGAACAGCGCAACGGTCATCAGCCAGGCCTGAATATTCTCGTTTTTCAGGGTCCAGGGACCGCTGCCGAGCTTGGCCAGACGGTTCTTCTCAATGCTCCAGGCTGATTGCAGGCTGCCGATCATGGTGCGCGGCAAGAACGCCCAAAAGGTTTCGCCCATGCGCGAACTGGCGGGGTCCTCCGGGGTCGCCACATTCTTGTGATGGCCCTTGTTGTGCTCAACAAAGAAGTGCCCGTAGGCAACCGGCGCCAGAGTCAGCTTGGCCAGCCAGCGCTCGAACGAACCCTTCTTGTGGCCCAGTTCATGTGCGGTATTGATGCTGATGCCATTGACCATGCCCACGGTAAACACCAGGCCGAGGAATTCCCACCAGTTGGGAGACAAGCTCACGGCCAGCCAGGCGCCCACCACGGTCACGACGTACTGACTGGGAATATAGGCGTAGACGATCCAACGGTAGTAAGGATCATTTTCGAGGCCGGCCACGGCAGATTCCGGCGGATTGGTACGGTCTGTCCCCACCAGCCAGTCAAACAGCGGGATGACGCCGTAGAACAAGAACGGGGCGCCCCACAGAAAGAGGGTGTTGCCGGTGATACCTACAAATGCCAGCAGCACCAGTCCAATAAATGGAAGGGCGGGGCTGAGCAGCCAGGCAACCCGCTTGCCATCCTTCCAGGGCATTTCATTGATCGTGGCAGTGTTCATGCTCTCTTCTCCAGGTTTTCGCACGACGTCTCAAGGCCAATCTGTGCCCGCGTCAGTGGATTTGCTGAGATCATTATTCGCTCACCGACTGCGCTGCACTTGTCATTTATTGACATGCACTTGTCATTTTCCGACACTCCTCTTCGGTATTTTCGGCGAGATTTGAGATGGCCTCCCTGACAGCGAGCGACAACGCCATCCCCGTCCGCTACATCGCACTGCTGGGCGATGTCCTGCAACGCCAGGGTGTGAACCTGCCGGCCATGCTCACAGCCGCCAACATCGCGCCGAGCAGTCTCGCAAACCCGGATGGCTGGCTCAGTCTGGAGCAGCTTGACGCGCTGATCCCGCACGCCATTGAGCAAACGGGTCGCAGCGACCTGGCGCTGGATCTGGGCCAGATGATCCGCCTGAGCGCGCACAGCATCGTGGGCTACGGAATTCTGAGCAGCCCCAGTATTGAATACGCGCTGCGACTGGCAGCGCGCTACTTCAGCCTGATCCTGCCGGCATTTCGCATGCGACTGGACTATGACGCTGAACACGCGGACCTGAGCTACCGGCCGGTCCTGCCCATGCGACATCAAACGCTTTGCTTCCTGCTGGAGGTACTGGCAGCGGCCACCCACTGCGATATCGAAGAACTGCTGAACGGGCCGATGCCGCCTTACGGTCTGTTTCTGTCCTATGCCGAGCCGCCGCACCGCAAACGCTATGGCGAACTCACCGGCGCTCGCTGCCACTTCGGGCAGGGTCTGGCACCCGCGCAAGGCCCCGGCCTGCGCATGCGATTCGATATCTCGCTGATCCGCCGCGCACCGACCCTGGCCGATGCTTCGGCGCTGCGCACGGCAGAGGAGCGCTGCCGGGCCACCACGCAGCGCAGCGTCACCCACGGCAAGGTCAGCGACTGGGTCAGCATGATGCTGCGCGAATCCAGCAGCGGTATGCCAGGCCTGGATGAACTGGCACACCTGCGCAATCTTTCTGCCCGCACCCTCGACCGCCACCTCAAGCGCGAAGGATTTGGTTTTCGCGATCTGCTCAAGTCTGCCCGGCACGAAAAGGCCTGCCGGATGCTGATAGCCAACAGACTTGGCATCACCGAAATCGCCCTCGAACTGGGCTACACGGATGCCGCCAACTTCACGCGGGCCTTTCGCGCGCAGTTCGGCCTGAGCCCGAGCGCCTACCGCCGGGAACAGCTCGCAGCGGAGTCCGGCCCGGAGTCCGCGGCAGGTCGCTAGACTCTGCCTCCCCGACGCCCTCCCAGATCAACGGCCAAACTCGATACGTGTCCGGACTCATCCCACAAAGTTTTATCCAGGATCTGCTCTCGCGCTGCGACATCGTCGAGGTCATCGGCGCACGTCTGGAGCTCAAGCGGGCCGGACGGGAATTCAAGGCCCTGTCTCCGTTCACCAACGAGAAAACCGCTTCGTTTCATGTCTCGCCAGCCAAGCAGATGTACTTCGATTTCAGCTCGGGAAAGAGCGGCAATGTCATCGGATTTCTCATGGAGCACGACCGTCTTAGCTTTGTCGAAGCGGTGGAAGAACTTGCCGGGAACCTTGGCATCGACGTCCCACGTGAGGGCGGCAACTTTGAGCGCCTGATCCTGGATGGCCCCTTGGACGCCTGCGCGGCGGCACAGCGGTTTTTCAGCGAGCAGCTGCGCAAGCATCCGCCCGCCGTTGCCTACCTCAAGCAACGCGGGATCAGCGGCGAAACGGCCAAGACTTTCGGCATCGGCTTCGCTCCGGACTCATGGGATGCCCTGTCACAATTTTTTGATGACCCCCGACACGCCATTGATGCCGGCCTGCTCAAGCAGAAGGAAGGCGCCAACCGCACCTACGATGTCTTTCGCAATCGCATCACATTTCCCATCCGCGACACACGTGGCCGGGTCATCGCCTTTGGCGGGCGCACCTTGGGCGATGACCCCGCCAAGTACTTGAATTCGCCAGAAACACCGCTGTTTCACAAGGGCCGCAACCTGTTCGGGCTATACGAAGCCAAGCAGTCAACAAAGAAAGCGCTGCCACACCTGATCGTGGTGGAGGGCTACATGGACACGGTCATGCTCGCGCAGCACGGCATTCGTGAGGTGGTCGCAACCCTGGGAACGGCCACCACGCGCGAGCAACTGAATCTGCTGTTCAAGTCCACCAGCCGGGTCATTTTCTGTTTTGACGGTGATCGGGCCGGACGTTCAGCCGCATGGCGCGCGCTGGAACAGGGCCTGCCGGAGGTCGACGAGAAGCGCGAGTGCCAGTTCATGTTTTTGCCGGACGGTCACGACCCCGACTCTCTTGTCCAGGAAATTGGCGCAGAGGCCTTCGCCGAACTGGTCGCACAAGCCCAACCGCTGTCCGCATTCCTGCTGGACGAACTGGGCAAACAGGTCAATCTGGCAACGCTCGACGGGCGCGCCAAGCTGGCGGGGCTGGCCAAGCCCTTCCTGTCCAGGATGCGAGACAGCCCACTGCTGAGCCTGATTCGCGACGAGCTGTCGCGTCGCACGGGATTGCGCCGCGAAGAACTCGGCTCGGTGCCTGAGCAGGCTGTTTCCGAGCCCTCTACCCGCCGCAACGTGCGCCAGGCCGAACCCGGCGCGGTGCGCGCCATCAAGCGGGCCCTGCAGCTGATGCTGGAGCGCGCCGATCTGGCCCAGAAGGTTGAAGGCGTTGAATTGCTTGCCGAATCAGACATCGTCGGCATCGGCATCCTGGTGGAGGCCATCGACTTCTTTCACGAACACCCGGAGGCGCGAGCCTCCCAGCTGCTGGAGCACTGGCGCGACACGCCCAAGGCCGCGGCCATGAACCGGCTCGGACCGGTCGAAAAGCAGTTAGATGATCAGGCCATTGAAAACGAGTTCATGGACGCCATTGATCACTTGCGCCACCGAGCGCTGAAAAGCCGCATCAAGCGCCTGCTCGCGGACGCCCAAATTCGGACCCTGAGCGCCGCAGAAACAGCGGAAATCAAGCACCTGACGACGCAACTTAGCGCCAAATAATTCGTCTAACTGGGGGCCAATCCGGTAAAATATACGGTTCCCCGCAACAATCTGTGGACTTCGGTTCACGTGACAGGCTGAGCCCATGAGCACCAACGCTGCAGAAAAACAGTCTCAAATCAAAGTCTTGATTGCCCTTGGCAAGGAAAAAGGTTACCTGACCTACGCCGAAGTGGCTGATCATTTGCCCGAGATTGTCGACTCCGAACAGATCGACGATATCGTCAGCATGATCGGCACCATGGGCATCGGCGTCCTTGAAGACGCCCCGGACCGTGAAAACCAGCTGTTTTCCGAACCTGCCGTCGTCGCAACGCAGGAAGAAGAAGAAGACGCCGCTGAAGAAGCCGCGGCCGCCATCGCCTCCAACGATGACCAGTTTGGCCGCACCACCGATCCGGTGCGCATGTACATGCGCGAGATGGGCTCGGTGGAGCTGCTGGACCGCGAAGGTGAAATCCGCATTGCCAAGCGCATCGAAGAGGGTCTGTCCGAAGCCCTGTTTGCCATGGCGATTTACCCCGAATCCGTGGCCATCATGCTCGAGGCCTGGGACGAAGTGGGCGAGGGCAAGCGCCGCATCACCGACGTGATTGCCGGCTTCTTTGACCCCAACGCTGAACCCGTTGCGCCCGCGCCGCCGCCGCAGCCCAAGACCGCTGAAGAAAAGAAGGAAGAGGAAGAGGAAGCCGGCCCGACCGGACCGGATCCTGAAGAGTGCCGCGAGAATTTTGAAGAGCTGGCCAAGCGTTATTCCAAGGCCTGGGCCGCGCTTGAGAAAGTTGGCGCCGCCGACAAGAAAACCCAGCAGAAGCGCGAGCACGTTGCCGAGCTGCTGATGACCTTCAAGCTCTCGCCGAAGATCATCGACGAAGTCTCACGCAATCTGCGTCAGAAGATTTCTTCCATCCGCGCCATTGAGCGCTCCATCATGCGCATTTGCGTCGTCGATGCGGGCATGACGCGCGAAGAATTCCTGTCCAAGTATCGTGGCAGCTCGCCGACAGACACCGAGTGGCTGGAGAAATCCATCCGCGCCAAGCGCAAGTACAGCGCCACGCTGGCCACGCGCAAGGAAGAGATTGAAGAACTGCTGGGCAAGCTCAGCCAGATTGAAGGCGACAACCTCATCACCATCGATGAGATCAAAGACATCAATCGCCGCATGAACGTCGGTGATGCCAAAGCCCGTCGCGCCAAGAAGGAAATGGTGGAAGCCAACCTTCGCCTCGTGATCTCCATCGCCAAGAAGTACACCAATCGCGGCCTGCAGTTCCTGGATCTGATTCAGGAAGGCAACATCGGCCTGATGAAAGCGGTCGACAAGTTTGAATATCGTCGCGGCTACAAGTTCTCGACCTACGCGACGTGGTGGATTCGTCAGGCCATCACCCGCTCGATTGCCGATCAGGCACGCACCATCCGTATTCCGGTGCATATGATCGAAACGATCAACAAGTTGAACCGCATCTCGCGTCAGATGATTCAGGAAATGGGCCGCGAGCCCACGCCTGAAGAGCTGGCAATCAAAATGGAGATGCCGGAAGACAAGATTCGCAAGGTGCTCAAGATTGCCAAGGAGCCGATCTCCATGGAGACGCCGATTGGTGATGACGAAGATTCACACCTGGGCGATTTCATCGAAGACGGCAACGCGGTGTCGCCGCTGGATTCCGCCACATCGCAGTCTCTGGCTGAAGCCACTTACCAGATTCTGGCCAGCCTGACGCCGCGCGAAGCCAAAGTGCTGCGCATGCGCTTCGGCATTGATCTGAATACCGATCACACGCTCGAAGAAGTCGGCAAGCAGTTTGACGTCACCCGCGAGCGCATCCGCCAGATAGAGGCCAAAGCGCTGCGCAAATTGCGCCACCCAAGCCGCGCCAACTATCTGCGCAGCTTCCTCGACGAATAAGCCACACAAGTAGAAGTAGCAAAAGACAGGGCCCCGAAATCCGGGGCCCTTCCTTTTTGGGGCGGTGATGGTTTGCTTGTTCTACCTGCGGGCTCGCCACCTGACGATGGCGCCTGACTCTTGTTGTGAAAGTGTCAGCAAAGGGGGCGCCTTTGATCCGAATGCTCGCTTCATTGCTAGCGCCGATTGCGGTTCCCGCACAGGCGCGTGAGCCGAAAATCGTCGGCCCCGAGCAAGTCGAAGCCCTTCAGTATCGTTGCGACACGACCGAACTGCTGGCCAGAGGTCGGGTAACGCTCCGGACTTGGCTCTTGTCGAGCTGTCGATGGGGCTCGCAGCTTCAGTGCGCCTCCTCACGTTTACACCCTTGAGGATGAGCCCCGGACGTTTCGCCACATTGCTTTGACCAGATTACGCCTCGTCGTTGGGAACGAAGCCCCGGCGACTCGCAACGTGTCTAAAAACTCATCGGCGATACCGCAGCCTATCTCGGACTGAGCATTCAACCCGACAAGGTTCCACCCTCCGCGCTTGCGCTGCTTCCCCCGCCCAGCCGAATAACAGGGCCACTTCCTGGCGCGCTGAACCACCGTCAGAGGCCTGAGCCGAACCAGGTACCCCATATTTCGGAGCGCCTTTATTGCACGCGCCTGCCGCTCATGGCCCGCTTATCGATTGAATCGGTCCGTCTGACATCCGTGTCATGACTCAGTCGGATGCAATCATTAGGTTACGCATTATTCGATTCTCGAATTTCGGCGCGATGCCTCCCCACAGGTGCCGGCGCGAAGATTCCAACTTGCACCGGCGGGCCGCAGATGCCTGCTTCTGGAGGTTCCTCATGCCCAGCTACCTGAGAAGAAGTTCGTTGATGATCCCGCTGCTCGCGGGATGTGCCCTGCTCGGCGCCTGCGGCGGCGGTGGTGGAGCCGACGCGCCGCCGACGAGCAGCACAACGTTGCGCATGTTGGGCAGCAGCATCAGCAGCGCCACCACCAACTTCAATCTGCCAGACGTTCCGCGGCTTGGGATGCCGTTTGAATTGCAGAATGTTCCGGAAGAGGGCCTGGTTTTCGAGATCAGTTCCACGGGCCCCGCGATTGCCGATGCTCATATTTTTCAGCTCGATGCAACACGAGGCTCGCTTTCGCTGACTCTGGAACCTGGCACGGCGCTGGCACCGGGCACTTATCACCAGGACGTGGTGATGAAGGTCTGCCACGACGATGCCTGCCGGTTCCAGGTCGCAGGCAGTCCAGTCACCTTTCCGACCACCTACGATGTGCGCGGCAATGATCGGCTGGTGCTGGCCAGCATCGTCAATCCGTCTCAGGCGCAAGCTGCTCTTACTGATCTGAACGGACCTGTTGCCAGTGCCATCGTGCAGGTGAGCCATCCACCATCCGAAGGCTATACGGTGGAAGTGGATGCCTCAGATATGCGCAATTCGACTCTGGTCTCTACCGAAGTCGCCGATGCCGCGCCATTCAAGCGTGTGGACTTCCAGCTGGCCCGCCCCAGGGAAGCGGGTCAGGGGACGTTTTCCATCAAAGCCTCCGCCACCGCCTGTTTTGACACCTCGTGCAGGCGCGTGATTCCGACCGAGTCACTGCCCATAGCATTCAGCTACCGCGTCACAAGTTTCCCGGTGCTCGCCTCCACGAAACTGGAAATTCCGGCGGCTGAGATTCTGTGGGAGCCGCTGAGCGCGCGGATTCTTTACATTGAGGCCAAAGACCCATCCGATACCGAGGCTGATGATTTTCTGGATCTTGCTGCAATAGAACCGGTCACCGGGAGTGTCACGCCCATGGCCTACCTGCCTTTTGAGCCGCGCTTGATGGCAATGACCTCGGACAGCCAGTATTTGTATGTGTCGCAGAGATTCACCCCGCTCATTCACCAGATTCGCATGTCTGACTACGCCCACACCGGCATCATTAATCTGGCCAGTGTTGCGGGCAATGCGGATATCTATGTCTCCTCCATGCTGACGAGCCCCGGACCGGGAAGCGTGCTAGCGGTCAGAACCAGTGGCTCGCTACCGACGGTGCCTACCGATGCCGTGCGCCTTTTTGATGGCTTGGTCCAGCGGCCAACGATCCTGGAGGCCAAGAATGTAGGGGCCCTGACTTGGGACGGTGACGGCAGCAACCTGTATGGCATTGCCAGCGAGCGCAGCGGCGCGGACCCGCTCAGAGGCGCCGTCAAACTCGCCGTATCGGCCAACGGCCTGACGCTGGCAGATCAGTACGGCCGGATCGCGGCCCTGGCCGAGTCAAAGCTGCAGTTCAATCAGGATCGTCTGTTTGCTTCGGGCGGGCAGGTATTTGACCTGAACACGCGAACATCCCTTCCAGACCTGGGAAATTCCGAAACACGCGGCCTGAGCCTGGCCATTGATGAGGACCTGGGCCGTGCGTTCTACCTGCAACATTCCTATAGCGACCTTGGCGGTTATTTGCGAATTACCGCCTACGATCTGGAGACGCTGGAAGACCTGGGCTCGGTGCTGGTGGAGGGCAGGTCTGGCCCCGGAAAGCTCATCCGCTGGGGGGATCGAGGCTTGGCTATTCTGGATCCCAAAGAATCGATCACGGTGCTTGAATCCGGGTTCGTGGACGGGAGCAGCTCGGATTTTGCTTCGAATTGATACAGGCTCGCATTGCGTTACGGTGCCAGTTGCGACATCCAATCCGCGCCAACTATCTGCGCAGCTTCCTCGGCGACTAAGCCGCACTGCGCCGCGCTGAAACTGGAAAGGCCCCGATGTTTCGGGGCCTTTTCTGTCGTGGGCTTCAGGCAGGCTGCGGCGGCAGACGCGCAGTGTTTCTGGCCAGGGTTTTTGCCCGGCTCTGTGCGGCGCTGTAGATCTGGCTTCTGACGGTGACTTTGCTCAGATAGGCCTGCGTTTCCATCGGCGTGTGCTCGGCCAGAATCTGTTTGAGTTCCGCCACATTCGCCGGCGTTCCGCGCAGCTTGAAGATGCGCAGAAGTTTGCTCGGCCCGACGTTATAGGCGGCAATGACCGCCGCCCGCCGCACCGCGTCGTTGGCAATTCTCTTGAAGTACACGCGATCCAGTTTTCGCAAGTAAGCCGCGCCCAGGAGGATATTGGTTCCGGGATCCCTGAGTTGTTTCAAGCTCGGAGCACCGGCCTTCTTGTAGACCGCCGGATAGGCTTCCTTGCCCGCGAACCTGGGGACAATCTGCATCAGGCCGTGTGCGTTCATCGAACTGCTGGCGTTTTTCCTGAAGTGCGACTCGGTGTGAATAACGCCCAGGATCAAGGCCGCTGGCACGTCGAATTGTTCTGCGGCGCGATGAACATGTGGCAGAAAGCTTTCCAGCCTTTGCTGAGCATCCTTGGGGAGTCTGAGCTTCGCCAGCTCCGCTTGATTCAGCGAGTGGCTCACGCGCTTGTCTGGCAATTGAGCTTTTGTGATCTGCTCCTGAAAAAGCTCGGTGAACCGGATGCTGGACGGTTTTGTTTCGGCGACGGGGGGAAGGACTGACAGATATTGCGCCTGCGCCTTGCTCGCTTTCAGATGCTGTTCTGCGTGACCACCAGACATGACAAGACTGGAAACCTGCAGCATCAGGACCGTAATGGCGGAGAAATACTTGTGCTGCCCGCGCAGCGCCTTCGACACGTCCGCAGGGCTCGCATACCCGTGCGTGACCAGAATCTTTCCGAGCCGCTCTCCGGTTACGGCTTGTTCCTGCATCGCAATGTCCAGCTGCCGCTGGCTGATCACGCCTCGCTTGAGCAGAAGTTGCCCCATGCGTGGGGTCTTGCCGCGCAACTGCGGTGCGCCGCGACCGCCCTTGAGATTCGCAGGCCCAATCGTGGAATCGAACATAACAGCCCCCGACGCGAGTCATTATTGTTAACGAAGACTCACATTTCTATCACCGATGTCTTCGGCCACAGGCAACGGGTCGGACGGGCGGTAGCAGCACCGGGATCAATGCGCCCTGGCGCGGACCCGATTCACACCTCAGATTCTTGCAAGGGTACGGCTGGATCTGCCTGTCATCAGGAGCTTCAACGAGGATCGGCTGGGCCTGCCTGCGCTTCAGGAAGCGCGGCTCGTTCCATGCTGGCATGCAGTTCCATCAGGCTGTCCTGACGCACTTCAATCAAGCCCCGGCGCGGGCGATCAAGATCAATGATGATGAAAACCAGTAGCACAATCAGCCCCACCATGACGTAAGCCACCGGCGAGGCCCGATGACCACTGACACCGGAGCCGTAACCGAGAATGCTGCCCGTCATCAGGAAGGTGATGTACAGCAGAATCAGCACGACTTCCGGCACATGCCGATTGAGCGCGGCATCGCGCGTGCCGAAAGCGTCAATGGTGTCGTTCAGTGATTGAATGAACAGACCGGTGGTCACCATGCGATCGTCCAGCGCAACAGCCTGTCTGGCCAGTGTCCAGAGATCTGCCTGAAGCCGGGCGGCATCGGCAAGCATGGCCTCACGCTGTTCAGCGTGATCCAGGCTGATCTTTGCGGATGCCACTCGCATTGCGGTGTATTCCCGCAACTTTGCCTCCACGGCCTTGCCCATCTCACCCGGCAGCATCTGCGCTCGCAGCCAGCTGGTCCCGATGGCGTTGGCTTCGTCCACCACTGCCGCACTTCGGCTGTCATAACGTTGCAGGGCCAGCGAAAACGTGAAGCCGAGCAGCAGAGCGAGTACACCCAGAAGCGAGCCCTGGATGGCAGAAACCTGCCCTTTGGACATTTCGCTCTGGCGGCTGCCCTTGCCCAGTCGATAGCCCAATTCAATGCTCAGGAGCATGGAAACAAACAGGATCGAGGCGATCAGGATGCTCGGTTGGTCGTACATGAATTCTCTCATCTGAAGCGCCCCTCCAATGTTGGCCAAGGTACGCGAGACCGCTCGGGAAACGAGGCCCTGCGTAGCGCGCGGGCGCGGATATTAAGACCCTTTGTTCTAAATTGCAGCGCTTGTTTTTTCGGGGTTCAGCGATCCATTGCGGCCTGCGTCAAACGATCAATTTGCCGCGCATAGTCCTCCGGCTCGTAACTCGGTCGGGAGCAACGCCCTGCCGTGCAAACGAAGCCGGCGGGCCGCTTGAAATCAGGATAAGTGACGTCGGCATGCGGCAAGTCACCTTCACGCCGATCCAGCCACTCCACTCGCCGGTAACTCCCCTCAGAAGACCGGGCGACCTGAAATAAAGCCCCGGCATTTTCATCGTCCTTGGCCCCGACGACGGTGAGATGAACCGGGTCCGTCCTGAGTTCGGTGTCCGCGAGCAAGATGCCGGCTTCCTCAAAAACCTGCTTCTGCGCAGCGACTGCGGCGAGAAACCGCATGGCATGCAGCGCCGAATCACGGTGCGCGGCCTTGCCCGAGTAATGGAAGAGCAAGTTGAACAGCCGCGCGGCAGCGATGTTCTCGGCCAGATGCGGTCGTGGCTGCAAGGGCACACCGGTCGGCATGATCTCCGTCACAAACCCCGCTTCATCATCTCTGAAGGTCTTGCCGATAGCAGCCCCCAGTTCATCGGCAAGCTGCAGCCATTCGCGCTGTGCGGTCGCCGCGTAGAGACTCAGCGCGGCGCGGGCCGTGAACAGCGAGTCGCTCAAGTGCGGCGCTGCCTCACTGGTCTTTGAATGACGCATGAGGCCACCGCTTCCGCGGCGATTATTCAGCAACCAATTGGCGGCGCGCAGCGCATGGGCAAGGCTTTGCTCATCACCGCTGGCGAAATAGAGCGTGACCAGGGCTTCAACAGCCAGGGCATTGGCGTCGGCATATTGATGGCGGTCCACGCGCGGCATGCCGAGCTTTCGTCGTGCGGCGTCATCCAGGGCGAAGTAGGCCGCGGATTTTTCACCGGGATTGAGGTCCGCATCCTGGCTGACATAGAACGAACCCTCCGGGCTGCGCAGAAACCCGATCAGGTAGCGCTGGATATCTCGCGCGGCCTGCAGATATTTGGGATCTCCCAACTGGCGATAGGCCAACGCATACAGGCGCAGGTAGCCGGCCTGAACCCGCATGATTTTTTCGAAATGCGGGTTCTGCCAGTTTCCGCCTGTCGAATACTGGTAGACCCCGCCCCAGACAGGGTCAATCAGGGCCAGCGCTGCGTCCAGGGTCTTGATCGCCTTGGCGCGCTCACCCGGCACCGCAAGGTTCTGCAGTGAATACTCAACGCCATCGCGGTCCATGAACTTTTGCGCAATGCGCAACCCGCCCAGATCCGGATCAAAGCTCTGCTCGTGGCGGCGCAGCAGATAGGCTCTGCCAGAATCGGCCAACCGCGACGGTCCCGCCTTCGGCGCAGGTGCCGCAGCAGAGCGCGCTTCAGGCGTGGGATCCTCCGCCACGGCGGTGAGCAACGCTGAGAATGGTCCCGGCCCGATAAATCCTGCGCGCTTGACCAGATCCTGCCCGTCGGGCGAAAGAAAAATCAGCGCGGGCCAGCCGTAATCACGGTAGCGATTGGCCAGCCCCGGGTCTGCATCGTGATCGACCTTGATCGCCACGAATTGCTCAGCCAGTTGCTTCTGGACCCCTGGCTGGCTGAAGGTCTTGTCCTGCATCACGTGACACCAATGACACCAGACCGCCTCCAGATAGAGAAAAACTGGCTTTTTCTCTGCCTTGGCGCGAGCAAATGACGCCGCTGACCAATCGTTCCAGTCGGGACCGGACGTGTGTTCGGCGGCCTCAAGTGGGACCGCGCTGGCGATCAAGAGGGTAAGAACGCAAACCTGCTTTTTGATGCTCACGGGCAATCCGGGGCCACGGAAGTGAACCAAAGATACGTCGCTACAGCGGAACGGGATTCGCCTCTGACTCCCGGTCATGCTAAATGTTGCAGATATAAAGAGACGGGAGAAATTGTGAAAACCTTAGCGATCTACAACGTCAAAGGCGGCGTTGGCAAAACGGCCTGCGCAGTCAACATGGCTTATTTTGCGGCGGCCAGCGGCCATCAGACGCTGCTCTGGGATCTGGATTCCCAGGGCGCTTCGAGTTGGTACATGCATGGCGAGCCCAGCACGACCAAGACGTCCAAGGTGCTGGAAGGCAAGTCGCCAGTGGGTCGCCTGCTTAAACCCACGCCGTATGAGCGCCTGAACCTAATCCCGGCCGAGTTCTCCTATCGCTACCTCGACATCATGCTCAAACAGGTCAAGCCTTCCGGCAAAGCGCTGAGCAAACTGCTTGGGCCGTTTTCCGAAGATCATGCGCTGGCTGTGCTGGATTGCCCGCCCAGCCTGTCGCACGTGGCAGACAATGTGTTCAATGCTGCCGATCTCGTTCTGGTGCCGGTGGTCCCAACCTGGCTCTCCCTGCGGGCCTTTGAGCAACTGCGCGGCTACTTCAAGGCGCAGGGTTTTGAGGCCAAGAAGCTGCGGCCGTTCTTCACCATGGCTGATCGCCGCCGCAGTCTGCATAAGGAATTGCTGGAAACGCCGCCACCCGTCATGAAACGCGCGATGCAGGCCGTGGTGCCCTATGCCTCAAGTGTGGAACGAATGGGCGAGCATCGGGCACCGGTCGCAGCCTTTGCACCGTCAGATGATCCGGCGCTGATTGCCTATGCAAAGCTGTGGCTGGAAACAGGGACGGCGCTGGGAATCTAGCTTCTGCATTCGCTGCTTCGCGTTCTCCAGCAACTCATGCCCGCCACGCTTCAACCCCCCAACTGGGATGCGCAATCGCCGGCGTGCATCGGTGCAGGAGAATCGCCTGCCCACTGACTGCGAGGATCATGCGCGCGGGCGCCCATCACATTCTCGGATTCGAGCGCGAGTGATTAAAAAAAAAGATGGCGACGGCCTTCTGCATGGGCAGGCGCACGGCAAACAGCAACTGCCGGAAGATTTGCTGATCGGTTTTCCGCAGCATGGGGATCGCTGCGCAACCTTACCCAGCTTTTGCGCCTGATCTTTGGTCAGCGCCGCGTCACCCCATGGGCAACGGGGCGACATTGGATTTGTATCAGGCGCGCTGCTTCATTTTTGCCCGGAAATCCAGCCACGCCGCCAGACCCTGTGCGTTGAGGGCGATGTCATTGCCCAGCGCCTGCAACCAGTCGGTTGGGTCTCCGCTGTTGGCCTCGGCTTCCTGTACGGCAATGTCCTGCACGCCCTGCTCTAGCGCAGCGTTGCGCTGCTGCTGGTCCTCACAGTCTTCCCAGGCCAGCGCAAGCTTCTCGTGCTCGCTGACCAGCCGCTTGAGGTCCGCGCCCATGCTCGCAATATCGGTAATCTCAGCGTAGTGGGTCAGATAAATGGCACGCGGCTTGAGCGACAGCATGTGATCAATGGATGCCCGCAAAGCCGGCGGATCAAATTGCGTCGGCGTTGTGGTCGGAAAGATAAATTTCTGTTCGCCCTGATCCAGCTCACGATACGAAAGACCAAAGGTGTCGCCGGAGAAAATGGCGGCGGCTGATTCGTCGTAGACAAACAGATGGTGTTTTGCGTGCCCGGGGCAATCGAAGAACTTCAGGCTGCGCCCAGCCAGTGATACTTCGTTGCCGTCATCGGCCACGATGATGCGTTCACCGGGAATGGGAATGAGTTCGTCGTAATCCTTTCGCGCGGTTTCTTCACCGTAGACCGCGACCACTCCGGCCCAGAGTTTTGAGGTGTCCTGCATGTGCGGTGCACCGCGCGGATGCGCAACGAGTTTTGCATTGGGCAACTTCTGCATCAGCAGGCCGGCGCCGCCGGCATGATCCAGGTGCACGTGCGTAAGAATCACGTAGTCCACCGCTTCCACCGTCAGGCCCAGATGTTCGAGTGCAGCGAGCATCAGCGGCACGGATTCAAAGGTGCCGGTGTCGACGAACGCCACACGGCCTTGTTCCACAATCAGATGGACGGCCGCCATTCGCGGGCGCACGAAATCAGCATCCAGTGCATAGATGCCGTGATCAAAAGCCTGCAAATCAATGTTCATGCTCAATCCGTTTCTCAAGTTGTTCGCAGCGCTGGATGAGTTCAGCTTCGTCGGACGCGGTCACTGTCACGTGTCCGACTTTGCGTTTGGGTTTGGGCGTCTTGCCGTAATCATGCAGATGCGCACCTGGCACGGCGACGATCTGCTGTGTTTCGATGGCATCGCCAATCAGGTTGTACATGCGCGATGCGCCCCGCAATGCGGTCGAACCCAGCGGCAGGCCCGCAATGGCGCGCAAATGATTTTCAAATTGCGACGTTTCCGCACCTTCAATAGTCCAGTGGCCTGAGTTGTGAACGCGCGGTGCAATCTCGTTTGCCAGTAGTTCGCCATCGGCCACAAAGAATTCGAACGCGAGCACGCCGACATAGTTCAGGTGATCGGCCACCTTGCGGGCGTGGGCTTCGGCCTGCGCCTGCAGCGGATCATTTGCACGCGGGGTAGACACTCTCAGGATGCCATCGCGATGAACATTCTCCACCACAGGATAAAACGCCATCTCGCCGCTGGCGGATCGAACCGAGATGCAGGAGATTTCGCGCTGGAATTTCACGAAAGCCTCCATGATCAGAGCTTGACCGGAGAGCCTGTCCCAGGCCTGGTCCAGATCCTGCTCTGAACGCAGTACGGCCTGGCCCTTGCCGTCATAACCCATGCGCCGCGTCTTGAGCACCGCTGGAAGCCCGACATTCTTGGCTGCAATATTCAGTGCCTCCCGCGCGGCGACCGGCATGTAGCGCGGCACCGGGATGTTCAGTTTGTCGAACATCCTTTTTTCATCAAGGCGATCCTGCCCCGCCAGCAAGGCGTTCGGCGCGGGGAACATTGGCACGTGCTGCGAAACATAATTTGCCGCCTGTGCGGGTACGTTCTCAAATTCAAACGTAGCCACGTCGCAGTTCGCACAGAATTTTTCCAGTGCGTTGTCATCGTTGTACGCGGCGCGCTGATGATCTCCCAGCGCGGCAGCACAGGCCTCTTCAGCCGGATCAAGGAAGACAAACGACAAGCCCAGCGGATAGCCCGACAACGCCAGCATCCGGCCCAGCTGGCCGGCTCCGAGAATCCCGATACGCATCAGAGGGTCAGCGGTTCGTCAGCCAGCACTTTCTGTGTCTGTGCGGCGCGCCACTCGTCCAGTCTGCGGGCCAGTCTTGCGTCCTGCGTGGCCAGCACGGCGGCGGCGAGCAATGCGGCGTTGATGGCACCGGCGCGGCCGATCGCCAGTGTGCCCACCGGGATGCCGGCCGGCATCTGCGCAATGGATAGCAGCGAATCCATGCCGCTGAGTGCCTTGCTCTGGACCGGCACGCCAAAAACCGGAAGCCGCGTCTTGGCCGCGCACATGCCCGGCAGGTGCGCGGCGCCACCGGCACCGGCGATGATCACTTTCACGCCGCGCCCGACTGCCTGCTCGGAATATTCAAACAGCAGATCCGGCGTGCGGTGCGCAGAAACGACGCGGCATTCATGCGCAATCTTCAGATCGGTCAGGGTTTGCGCCGCATTGGCCATGGTTTCCCAATCGGATCGGGACCCCATGATGATGCCAACCAGCGGCTTCGCTTTTGATTTTATTGCAGTGCGGGCCATCCGAGGCTCCGTTACTAAAGAGGAATTATGGCATCGACGCCGTGCGGACGAAACGTGGCGGGTTTACCATGCACGTTCGTTCTCACCGGTTTGACTGTCAACGCATGTCCTCCAGCCAAGAATCTGTGCGGCTGACCCGCGATGTTGTGGGCGTCCTGATCCCGCAAGGGACCAAGGTCGAATTGCCCGAAGGTGCCGAAGCGCAAATCACTCAAGCGCTTGGCGGTAGCTATACCGTGCTCGTGCAGGGCCACCTTTTCCGAATTGAGGGCAAGGACGGCGACAGCCTCGGAAAAGAGCCGCTGAAGGGCCCGGAAGTGCCGGCAGACGCCAGCGACGATGACATCGAGAAGGCCGTATGGTCACAGCTGCACACCTGCTATGACCCTGAAATCCCGGTGGATATCGTCGAACTGGGCTTGATCTACAAATGTGAGTTGGAACATCTGGGCGACGGAAACCGCCGTGCCAACGTCACCATGACCCTGACCGCACCTGGCTGCGGCATGGGCGATATTCTCGTCGCAGACGTGAAATCCAAGGTGTTGGCCGTGCCCAGCGTGACCGAAGCCGAAGTAGACCTGACCTTTGACCCGCCCTGGACCCGCGACATGATGTCCGAGGAAGCGCAGCTGCAAGTCGGCTTCATGTAGGCAAGTGCGCCTTCGCCGGCGCGTCGTGTTTCAATCCGGGATTCAATTGGAGTTCAATCGCGCTTCAGGCCACGACCTCATACTTTTGACACGTTGATTTTGGAGACTCCCATGCGCCGTCTGCTGCCGCTTCTCACCGCCTCGATTGCTGCCATGCTGGCGGCCTGCGTCACCATCAACGTCTATTTTCCGGCGGCAGCTGCGCAGGCCGCCGCGGACCGCGTTATTGATGAAGTCTGGGGCGGCAGCGCTGCGCCGGCTCCGGCCGCACCTCCCGCAGGTGAGACTTCCTCGTCACAGACGCTGCCTGTTTTGCGAAATGTCGCTGCAAGCGCGCTGGATTTCCTTATTCCGGCTGCGCATGCGGCTGATCCTGACCTCGATATTTCCTCGCCTTCCATCAAGCAGCTGACCAGCAGCATGGAATCCCGCTTTCCCGATCTGGTGCCCTATCTGGAAAGCGGCGCGATCGGCATTGGCATCAACGGCTTCATCGAAACCCGGGATGCGAGCCTGATTCCCCTGCCCAAGCGCAATGCGGTGCGGACTTTGCTGGCCAACGAGAACGCCGATCGCAGCGCGCTCTACCGCGAGATTGCCCAAGCCAATGGCAAGGCCGAGTGGGAAACCCAGATTCGCGAAGTGTTTGCCAAGCGCTGGATCGCCCGGGCCAAATCCGGCTGGTACGTGCAAACCTCCGCGGATAGCTGGAAGCGCAAGTAAGGCGCACTTGCAGGCCGGATAAGCGCCGCCGCGCGGGGTCGCCCGAATCGAAAGTTGTCGACAGCCGCGTTAGGCTCTGGATTCTGATTTCCAACCCTAACGCGCTGTGCGCTGTCGATCGCCATGCTCAATCCCCTCGCCCGTTATCCTGAAGTCCAGCAAGCCTCCGGCCGCAGCATGCTGCCGATCACCCTGATTGGCGGTTTCCTTGGTGCCGGCAAGACCACCCTGCTCAACAGTTTGCTGTCGCAAGGTGATGGCCGCCGTCTGGCCGTGCTGGTCAATGATTTTGGCGCCCTCAACATCGATGCCAAGCTGGTGGTCAATGTCGAAGGCGGCAAGATGGAACTCGCTAACGGCTGCATCTGCTGCGACATCCGCGATGATCTCGTCGCCGGAATCGAAACCCTGCTCGCCTCCGAGCCTGCGCCGGAACAGCTGGTCATTGAAACCAGCGGCGTCTCTGACCCGATGAACATCGTTTGCACCTTCAATACCTCGAAAGTGCGTCGCAGTGTCTTTCTGGAAAACGTCATCACCGTGGTCGATGCCCTGCATGCCCTGGATGCGCGCGACGCAGAATGGAATGCCCTGTTCGAACGTCAGATTCGCGGCGCTTACATGATCGTGCTCAACCGCACCAAACTCGCCGGCGAAGAACAGACGCAGAAAGTGCGCGAGCTCATCAGCGAATTGATGCCGACCGCGGCTGTTTTTGAAACCGAGGACGGCACGGTGCCGCTGGGCGTATTGCTCGGTGACTCGCGCATTGGCCAATCCACCTTCCGACCCGAACCGACGATGTACGCGGGCTCGCACCCGTTTGAATCCATGGTCTTCAAGACCGAGAAACCGATACGCCGCGTCGACTTCGTGAAACTCATGAGAGAACTCGTGGAGGTCACCTACCGGGTGAAAGGCTTCATCAATTTCCGCAACTACCCGCTGACCACCTTGTACCAGAAGGTCGGCAATTTCGAATCCTATGTGGACGGCGGAAGCTGGGGCGTCACCACGCCGATGACCGAACTCGTCCTGATTGGGGTCAAGAAAAATTTTGACCCGCAGAAGATCACCGAAGCGCTCGAAGCTTGCTGCGCTGATTCCTAGCAGAACCTGCCTGAGCATTGGCCGCCGATGCTGGATCGATCTTCCTCGCGACCGGGATAGACTGAGCTTTCAGCCAAGCCAGGGAAAGATCCGGACATGAGCAATGAGAACGCCGAAGTTGTATCGAACTGCCGCGAGTCTTCGAGTTGCGGCGCCATAGAAACCATCATCGAGCCACACGAGAAGGACCTCGGCGGTTTCTCGGTTCGGCGCGTGCTCCCAACCATCGGGCGTAAATCGCTCGGGCCATGGGTGTTCTTTGACCAAATGGGGCCGGCGGAATTTCCCGCTGGCCCCGGCATCAACGTGCGGCCTCACCCTCACGTCAATCTGGCCACGGTGACCTATCTTTTTGAGGGCGAGATCCTGCACCGCGATTCGCTTGGCAGTGTCCAGGCCATCGTTCCCGGAGATATCAACCTGATGGTCGCGGGCCGGGGCATTGTGCATTCGGAACGTGAGCGTGAGCAGCGCAGGCAAAGTCCACGACGGCTGCACGGCCTGCAACTGTGGATGGCATTGCCGCAAGACGACGAAGAAACTGAGCCTGAGTTTCATCATTATCCGTCGGCTGATATTCCGGCAGCGGAAGTCGACGGCGTAAAACTTCGGGTGATGATCGGCCAGGCCTACGGCCTCACCTCTCCGGTGAAGACTTTCTTCAAGACGCTTTATGTCGAGGCGCTGCTTGAAGCCGGGCAGACGTTGCAGTTGCCCGATGGGGCGGAAGAACGCGCGGTTTATGTTGCCGAGGGCGAACTCAGCGCGCAGGGCAGCACCATTGCACAACACGCCATGGCTGTTTTCGCTGATGAGCGCGGCGTGAGCATCACGGCCAGCAAGGCGTCACGTATCGCCATTATCGGCGGCGAGAAGATTGGCAAGCGTTTCATGGAGTGGAATTTTGTTTCCAGCAGCAGGGAAAGAATCGAACAGGCCAAGCGCGACTGGCGTGAAGGACGATTTCCGAAAGTACCTGGTGACGAAGATGAGTTTATTCCGCTTCCAGGGAGCTGAGGCCATGGCGAGCGCGGCGCACTATTCGGTACCCATCTGCTGATCGCAGAATCCTGAATGACCACGGAGATCAAACTTGTCCATCGAACCATTTCATATCCAGATTTCAGATGAGGTTCTGATCGACCTGCGGGAGCGGCTCGCCCGCACCCGTTGGCCCGACGACTTTGCCAACGATGATTGGCGCTATGGCACCAACACCGCATACCTGAAAACGCTCTGCCGGTATTGGGAGAAAGAGTTTGACTGGGCGGCCGTGCAGCACGAGATCAATCAGTACTCGCACTTCAAGACAGAAGTGGAAGGCAACCCGATCCACTTCATTCACGAACGCGGCAAAGGGCCCAATCCCAAGCCCTTGATCCTCAGTCACGGCTGGCCGTGGACGTTCTGGGATTTCAAGAAAGTGATTCGCCCGCTGACGGACCCGGTGGCTTTTGGCGGCAAGGCCGAAGACGCCTTTGACGTGGTGATTCCCTCGCTTCCCGGCTACGGTTTTTCGACGCCGCTGCGGCAGCCCGGTATCAATTTCTGGCGCACCGCGGACATGTGGGTAGACCTGATGGAGCAGCTTGGCTATCCCCGGTTCTACGCACACGGTAACGATTGGGGCGCCATTTTGACTTCGCAACTCGGGCACAAGCACGCTGATCGGGTGCTGGGTATTCACCTGACCTTGCCCACGCCCTTGACCGTACTGACAGGCAAGTGGCCGGCCGATTCCGAGTTTGATGAAGACCCGGACAAGCTGGCCAAGAACCAACATTTCTTTGGCGCAGAGAGTGGCTACTCCGCCATACAGGGCACCAAGCCTCAGACACTGACCCATGGCATCAATGATTCTCCCGCTGGCTTATGCTCCTGGTTGCTGGAAAAACGTCGCACCTGGAGCCACTGCAATGGTGACGTCGAATCCCGCTTCAGCAAGGATGAGCTATGTGCCGTGATGACGCTTTACTGGGCGACACAGAGCTTTGGAACCTCGGCGCGTTATTACTACGAGTGCGCACACAATCCCTGGAAGCCCTCGCACGACCGCGAGCCCACCGTCGAAGCACCCACCGCACTGTGCATGTTCGACAACGAAGTGTTCGCCATGCCGCGACGCTGGTGTGAACGAAATTACAATCTCAAGCAGTGGACGGAGCACGCATCGGGCGGGCACTTCGCGCCGATGGAAGAACCAGAGGTTCTGGTGGCCGATATCCAGAAGTTTTTCCGCACGCTATAACGCGGTTTCTGACGCCATCTGAATGGCTTGTATCAATAGAGAACCACACAACGCACCTCGATACTCTGGCGGTCCGGCGCGTCCGCCGGAGTAGCCGGGTCCATGAACGCGCTGTGAAAGCTGAAAGTACTGGGCGCCGCCGGATCACTGCCATCACTGAATTGACCTTTTGATCGGGCCAGTGGCCCGGCTGAGTCCCACTGCTTGATCAGCAGAGCTTCGTCGCGAGTCATGGCAGGGTAGTAGTACCAACGATGCCGATCGGCGTGCTTGGCGAAGTAGTTTTCGCCAATTCGGTCCTGATAGTAAATCTCGAAAACAACCAGATCTTCGCTATGAACGGTCTGGCTGTCACACAGTGCAAGCGGATGACTCGCCACCGGCTCGGTGGATATGTTGCGCCAGACATTGATGATGGCGAATCGGCTGCCCTCTGCCAGTGCGCGTTCAACAATCGCCTCCGATAGCAGGGCCTGCCCTTGCGGCAGAACACTGCGCAAGCTGTCGTTGCCGCTGGGCGGCTTGGCAAGGTCACGCAACCTTTGTGGACCACTGGTCAGGGTGTAATCGCCGTGGACCAGGTGCAGAGGCTCCTGAACCTGCTGGCCTCCGCTAATGCGTCGCTGTGCTTTCTTGCCCTGAACCGAACGCACGTTGTGATCAAACGCGTAAGCCCGCGCGCCTGTGGCCTGTGCCACGATGGCCTCGCACTGCGGATAATAGTCTTGCACCAGTTTCTGGTGATCAAAGAAGTCGAGATCGTCATCGAGCAAGGGCCGTTGAACCAGTTCGAATCCATTGGCTGTCAGGCTGCGCCGGAGTCGCGAAGAAGTATCGCGACCATTGGCAACGGACATCGTATTTTTGCTGAGGAGTACACCCTCCATCTCGCTGTCACTACCATCGGCATCGCGCCGCATTTTCACCTTGCCATTGCGGTAGAGCGAGTGCGCTGCACCATCGTCCAGATAGTTGAACAAGCCGCGCGTGCCTGACCGTATCTCTTCTTGCTGCTGGTTCTGACTCATGATGCATTCCTGACCCAATGACCCCGGATTCGTGGCAGCTCTTTTTGAATAAGCCACATTCTGCTCATCAGACTCTATCCGATTAGCGGATTCTCGCAGTGTCCAGGCCCTGCACACGCCTTATCGTGCGGCGACACTCGACAAGCGCAGCGCATCCGCAGCCAGGAAATGTGTGCGGGCAAAGCCGATCCGGTTCCGCCTTTCCGTTCAGATCTTCCGCGGCATTCCTTTGCAGAATGACCGAAGTCAGCAGGTTTTTCCCAGAAGGGCGGCTTTGAGCAAGGCAGGCTGTAGGCACTCAGATTGAGATGCCGTCATGTCCCGTACCGATTCACATATCGACAATGAAATTGACTTCTGCGACGTCAGTTTATTCGCAGAAGGGCCTCCTTACGCCTTGTTCGATCAGCTTCGAAGCAGCGCGCCGGTTTCCTGGTCCAAAGCGCCATCCGATTGGCCGCTGAGCGAAGGAACCGGCTATTGGAATCTGGTGCGGGCAGCAGATATCGCAGAGGTCATGCGGGATTCGGAGCGCTTTTCCTCCAATCTGGGCGGCGTCACGATTCCCAGCTATGCCGTGGGATCGCTGGAGGCCGTGCAGGCGATGATTATCGGCAAGGACCCCCCTCAGCACACGCAGCAACGCAAGACGGTCATGAAAGCCTTCACGCCGCGGCGCATTTCCGATCTGGAGATTAGCGTTCGAGAGAACGTGCGGCAGGTCATAAACAAAGTCATCGAGGCCGGGCGTTGCGATTTTGTGTCTGCGATTTCCGGGCCGCTGCCCATGACGATGATCGCAGACCTTCTGGGCGTACCGCAGGAAGACCGCCCCCAGCTTTTCGACTGGACCGACGCTATTTTCGGCTTTCATGATCCTGACGCGCCATTGTCAGCGATGGATGCGCTCGAGCAATCAACGCAGTACATGATCAGTCTGGACGAACAACGACAACGTTGCCCGAAGGACGATCTGATCACCGTCATTGGTCGTGCCGAGATCGATGGAAAGCGGCTTCCCGTGGAGGAGCGCGCTGGCATCTTCAATCAACTCTTTGCTGCCGGCGTGGATACCACTCGCGCCACGCTCGCATTGGGCATTCAGGCCTTGATCGAACATCCCGAACAACGCCGCTTGCTGATCGAGCAGCCGGCACTGATTCCGCTGGCGGTTGAAGAGATCAATCGATGGGTGTCGGTGGCGCAGTACATGCGCCGCACTGCGCTCAAGGACACGCTCGTTGGTGATCAGCTCATTCGCCAAGGTGAGGCCGTGGTGTGTTGGCAAGCTGCCGGCAACCGCGACCCGGAGCGCTTCAACAACCCCAATCACTTTGATGTGGCGCGTAGTGAATGCCCGCACCAGAGCTTTGGTGGCGGCGGTCGCCATTTGTGTCTGGGCTCCTCACTCGCTCGAATGGAATTGCGGATCGCCATTGAACAGTTGCTGCGCCGAATGCCGGATATGGAACTCGATGGCCCCGTTGTTCGTACGCCCAGCAACTGGATTCAGAACGTCAAGGCAATGCCCGTGAAATTCTCACCGGGTACGCGTGAGTAAGTCTGTACTTATTTTTTCAATTTCTGGAGCATTAAGATGAAAGCATGGGTCGCAGAGCGATTTGGGGAACCACTGGAAGTTCTGAAACTGAAGGACGTCGAAATTCCGAAACTGGAAGCCCGCCATATTCTTGTGCGCGTACTGACCGCCACCATCAACAAGAATGAGGTAGACGGCATCCGCGGCATTTACGCGAGCATGGCTACACAAGCGCCTTTCGTTCCTGGTTTTGAAATCTACGGCGTGGTGGAGCAAGCCGGCCCAGGTGCTGAAGACTGGGTTGGCAAGCACGTCATTGGCATGCCCAGAGGCGGTCACGGTGGCTACGCTGAGTACGCGGTGTTGCCCACGGTCATGGCGTTTGAAGTTCCGGCATCCATGCCGGCATCAACTGCGTCCAGTATTTTCTGGCCCTTTCACCTGGCCTGGCTCTGTCTGTTCACGCGAGCCCGCTTGCAAATGGGTGAGACGGTATTGATCCACGCCGGAGCGGGCGGCTTTGGTTCTGCCGCGATCCAGCTCGCCGTACACGCCGGTGCGCGCGTGATCGCAACCGCCGGCTCTGACGAAAAGCTCGCCTTGTGCCGCGAACTGGGCGCGGATGTCGCGATCAACTATCGCAAGCAGGATTTTGTGCGTGAAGTGCTTGATGCCACCGGCGGCCGCAAGGTTGATGTTGCGGTGGATTCCATCGGCGGTGATGTTCTGGAACAAACCTGGCTATGTCTCAACTACGGTGCCAGACACATCCTTCTGGGATTCTCTTCTGGCATCGAGCAAGAGGACGAACGTCCCGTGCTGTTGCGCCAACTGATTTTTGGAAATATTTCCATGGTCGGCGTCCTCATGACTTACGTCGATGACAATCCTACAGATGACGACTCTGGTGTTTCAGGCGTCGCTTATCCCAAGGTCAACTTCAACATGCCCAGCCGCGCCATGGGCGAGGAGATTCATCGCAACATCCTTGATCTGATGGCGCGCGGACGCATCCGGCCTGTTGTAGGTCTTGAAGTCGGATTTGCTGATTTGCCGCAAGCGATTGATCGGTTTGATCGGCGTGAGATTGCTGGCCGCGTGGTGATTCACACCACGCGGTAAACATCGCGCTTCGCGTTGTCATCACTACATGGTGGCAATGACTGAAAACTGGCGTGAGCCGCGGAACATGGTTGTGGGTGTGTAGCCGTACCATGACCGCGTGCTCTTGCTCAAATGCGTGGAGTCGGAGTACCCCATGTCGAGCGCCACCTGCACCAGGGCAGGGGATTTGCCCATTTTGTGCAGCAAGCTGCGCGCGCGTCGCCACCCTCTGAACCGGCGAAAAGAGGTTCCAAGCTGATCCTGGAAAAGGTGCATGAGCCGCGACGGCGATAAGCACACATGGGCTGCGCACATATCGATGGACAAGTCGGAATCATTTCTCTCGTAGATCATGTCAACGACTTTGCGAATACGCGGATCCAGTGCGCGTTCTGGCAATGCAGAACCAAAGAACTGAAGATCGAAATCGATCCATTCTGCCGGTGGTGAGGAGAAAGCCCTCAGCATGCTGAGATGAGTTCCTGCCATTCTGGAGGGCGTGGCAAACCATGGCCGGAAGATTCGATCGCCATCGACGGATTCGGGCTCGATCATCAGCATTGCGATGTCGGAATCTTCCGTCGAAACCTGATGCACCGTCCAAGGTTCTACCAGTGCGATGCTGCAGGACCTGGCTGGGCCGGTATCGCTTTTGATTCGAAACGGCTGGCCGAGCGACACATAGAACAACCATGCTCCCATGGTGCGGGGTGTCGGTCTGCCAAAGCGTCCGCAGACGGCTGAGCGAGTTGGTGTCATGCGCAGGAAGCGGTTCGGGAAATCTCCGCGTTGCGGCCGACTCACGTCAGGGAGTTGCATGGAAGCACGCATGGTTCACATCAAGTACGAAGACCTGATTGGATGAGTGATCTTGAGAAACAGACTTAGGGCAGCCCTGCTAGTCGGCCGTGCTGTCCTTGATTGTGGTGGTGGAGCCGGAATTCTTGACCGACTCAATGCCAGCATCACGGCTGGCTTCAGTGGTGTACATCTGGCTCTGGCCAATGACCTGGCTGTTCCCTGCGACCAGCGTGAAATAGAACTTGCCGTTCTTTCCAACCAGTTTCTTGTAGCGCTCATCCATCCCGGAATTCTTCTGGACCGAGGCAATGCCGTTTTCTGCCGACTTGCGGGCCACATACATTTCGCTGGTCAGAACAATTTGCCCGTTACCGGCCAGCAGGTTGAAATGAAATTGCCCGTTCTTGGCTTTCTTGAGTTCAAACGTTCCCGCCATGTTGTTGCTCCTTGAATTTTGACTGGGCAGTTGCCCGTTGAGGTTCGAGAAATGCAACAGGTGCACGGTGGCACGCCGGTGCAGGCCGGAAGGTTAGCAGGACCAGGTCGTAGGGGGCTTGCGCGGCGATTCAGGACCTGCAAAAGTCGCGTCATGAAACAAGCCCTCGTCCGGTCCGCCTTGCTGTTGGCAGCATTGGCAGCCGCTTGTTCGGGTGATGACGTCAGTTTGGGCCTGGGTCTGGACCGCCCTACTGACCTGCGGGTCGGCGAATCCGTTGTGTTCCCGGGAGAAGGGCTTCAGTTGCGCCTGAATAGCGTCAGTGAAGACTCCCGTTGTCCCAGCGACGTGGCTTGCGTCACAGCAGGCCAGGCCAGCATCGTTTTGACGGCACTGCGTGCGGGCAGCAGCCAGCAAACCTTCAGCCTGACCATTCCTGCGCCGGACTCAGCGCTTTATGCCGGTTATGAGATTCGCTTCCTGGACCTGCGGCCTTATCCCGTCAGTACAGAGACCATTGATCCGGCTAGCTACATCGCGACCGTGGTGGTCTCTGAGGACGACACGCCCTAGCGCGGGCTTTGCATTCCACCGAGCGCATCGATCATTTCAGCCAGCATGGCTGAAAGCTCGCCGCACATCAGAGTGAAGTCAGCGTCAAATCGCTCTTCGGCAGATTCATCCGTGTCATGCTCAGCACGGTCCTGCTCGATCATGTCGAAACGCACGCGCTTGATCACGCCGGGGTCGGCCAGGACCAGCCGCATGCGATCGTTCCAGGTCAGGCCCAGTTGGGTCACGGACTTGCCATCCTTGACGTGCCGACGAACATCGTCGCCTTCAAGACCGTGCCGGGCGAATCGAATCGCCGCGGGGTCATCACCACCGCTTTTCATTTCACAGTCCTGATCCAGCTGAAAATTGCCTGGCGTCTGATTGGCGGCCAGCCATTGCGTCATGCAGGTCACCGGGGCCTTGACCGTATCCATCGGCTCGATCTGCAGAGTGCCAAGCGTTTCACGCAGGACAGTGGTGAAATCATCCCCCCGCTTGACGCTGGCGGTGTCCACGATCAGCCAACCCGACTCCGGATTGATCCATGCGCGGGTGATCTGACGCTTGGCAAATGCCTTGGGCAGCAGCTCGGCAGTAATCTGCTCCTTGAGCTCACGCATCTGCTTGCGGCCAGGCTTGAAGCCCATGCGCGCTTCCTGCTCAGCGGCGCGTGCCTCTGCCTCTTCCTTGACCACCGAGGCCGGCAGAATCTTGGTTTCCACGCCCAGTGCGATCAGCATCTGCTTGCCCTGCGAACAAACCAGAGCGCCGTCGTCGCGGGGGGACACCCAGCCTTGGCTCTGCGCGCTCAGACCGCTACAAGGAAGCAGCGGCCGATTGGCGAGTTGCTCCTCCAGCGCGCCCGGCGCCAAGGTCCAGGGAGCGGCAAGGCGATACGGCAACAGGTTCTTGAACCACACGGCGTCGATTCATCACATAGCAAAAGGGGGCGGCGATGATACCGATGCCGGACGCCTGCGTCTCGCTCAGACCTGTGCCTGATCGAGCAACTCGCTCAGCAGATTGCGCGTAATGCGCTGCTTGAGATCAGCCGGCCGCGCAAGACCCAGGCGCTCCAGATCATCTGCGTGACGTGCGTCTGTGAGCCGCGAGCTGAACAAGCCTTGCAGCAGCAATTTCCACTTTGGCGTTTGCGCCACACGCTGCTTCAAGGCCTGCAGAACCGGCAGCAACCTGAGCTCCTGTTGAGTGAACTCACTGCCGAAAGGAAACTGCGGCAGGATTTTTCTGAAGCCTTCAACACCCAGACGAGCTGCCAATGCTTCCGGTGTGTTGTTTCGATACTCAGCGGGGATCTGATAGCGCTGCTCAATCTTTCCCACGTCCTGCATCTTGCGCAGCAGTTCCGGCTGGAAGCGCGAGTCAGCGATGTTGATGATTCGCTTCGCAACTTCACTATCGGTTTGTGCGCGCAGATCTGCGACGCCGTACTCGGTGATGAGAATGTCGCGCAAGTGCCTGGGAATCGTGCAGTGCGCGTAATCACTGACAATGTTGCTGCTGGAGGTGCCATCGTCAGCCGTGCGGACCGCGCGCACCATCAGGATCGAACGGCCCGTCTGCAGCTGATGCGCCTGCGCAACAAAGTTGTACTGGCCGCCGACGCCTGAGACCACACGCCCGTCACTCAGGCCATCGGAAACCACCGCGCCATTGAGCGTTGCCATCATGCCGGTATTGATGAAACGCGCATGCAGCCGTTGTTGGCGATACAGCCGCGGATTCATGTCCAGCTGATTCACCTTGTTCACGCCGGTCATGCAGATGCGGGCCAGGCTTGCATCGTCGGCGTCTCGCAGTGCCTGATAGAAATCACGAGGCCCGAGGAAGAAACCGCCGCTCAGACAGATGCCATTGCGCAAAGCATGACCCAGACAGTTTTCTGTCAGCCATTGACGCGATTGATCGTCGGCAACATTGGCAATAAAGCGTGTGCCATCTGGGGCAATGATGTAGCCATCGTCATAGGCAACATCTTCCTTGAACACGCCATGGTGTTGCAGGACTTCAAAGTCCTGGCCGCGAATGACGCGGACGCCGAGCCGGACAAAGCCTTCCAGCAAACATCCGTCAATTTTTTGCGGATTGCAGACGCCCTCGTTGATCAACTGTTGCAGGGCCCAGAAGTCGTAGACCTCGCGGCGCAGCACATCGCCTTGCAGGAGCTGCCAGAAGCCGTCAACAAACATTTCGGTAGCACCGTAGAGGCCCTGCTCAAATCGTTCTTCGCCGCCAATCTGCGATAACGCTTCGGTTTTTATCTGCTCGCCTTGCGCTGCTTCAAGCAGTCTGCGGTATTGCGCGTTGTCGTGATGACGCAGTAGCAGGGCGTGCGCAATGGCATCACCCAGACTGCCAATGCCGATCTGCAAGGTTCCGCCATCCTTGACCAGCGCCGAGGCATGAAGACCAATCGCGTGATCGGCCAGCGCGACTGCCGTTCTGGGCGTGGAGAACAGCGCCGTGTTGTAGCGTGGATTGACCACCAGCAGATCAAACCAGTCTGCATCAACTTCTGCATCCTGCGCCATGAAGGGCAACTGCTCGTTAACCACGCCAATCACAACGGATTCACGGCTACCCTGCTGCTGGGCTTCTCGCAGCAATTGTGCGAGTTCAGGGCCAGTATCAGGGTTGCAGCTGAGGCTGTATCGCGTACGGCCATTTTCATCTTTTCGCTGCGCGATGGATTGCATCAGCACATTGCATCCCTGCGCGAAGACGTCGCGTGCGGCGAAAGTGTAATTGGTGGAAATGTAGTCGCGCTGTGCCGCTTCATTGCGCATGCGGCTGCCAGGTCGAAAGAAAAATTCTATGACGCGGACATTGTCCGGCAGCGTTCCGGCTGTCACATCCTGCGCATAATCCAGATCGACGACGCCCTCGAACACCCGGTCGAGGATCGGTTGCATGAATGCCGCCTCAAGCGCCGAAGCCGTTATAGGCTTTTCCAGCGAAAGCGCGGTCAGAAAGGTCAGGGAGAGATTGGTATCAGCGCGAGCCCGCGCGTAAAGCGCATTAACGAGCTCAGCGGGTTTCCCTAGGCCCAGGGGTAGCGCCACACGCAGATCCGACCCCACCGTCTGAATCAGCTGGTCAACGCAGGTTTCTACATCATCCAGTACGAGGGGAGTCTTGGCGGACACGGTTTAAGGCCGGCAGGAGGAGAGGAACCGGCAGTATTGATGCCATTGGCACGCGCGGACAAGAAGAATCAAAAAAGGCCTCCCGGACTTGCGTCCGGGAGGCCTTGTTCTCGCTGCGAGGATTTTATCCGCGCATGCCCACCTGCTCGGAACCAGGATGCAGGCTGGCCTTGGCGCTGGGACGTGCTTCCATGCGCTTAAACCAAGCGTCTATATTCTTCTGTGCCGGGTTCAGCGGCTGTCCGACGCCATTGGTGAAATCCAGGCAGCAGTACAGAGCCAGATCAACGAGTCGCAGTTTGTTGCCGCAGATGAAGTCGCGGCCACCGATCAGACCGTCGAGCCAGTCCAGACCCAGCTCACCGCGCTTCTTCAGGCCTTCGGCCGCTTCGGGCAGGCAATGAACGCGATTCTTGAACAGGTCCAGACCTGTTGAGTAGCGGAAGGAGTTGTAACGATCTTCGGTGATGATCAGCTCAACCCGGCGCTGCCAGCTGCGGGAGATTGCGCGTTCTTCAGCATTCTCACCCACCAGGGAATTGTCAGGATTGAGTTCGTCGAGATACTCGCAGATGGCGATGGTCTCGCCGATGATGGTGCCGTTGTCGAGTTCCAGCGCAGGAACCTGACCGGATGGATTCTTCGCCATGAACTCTGCCTTGCGATTCTCGCCCGCGAGAATGTCATGGTCCTGCATGGGGATATCGATACCTTTTTCCAGCATGTACATGCGCACCATGCGGGGATTGGGGCCGAATGAACTGAGCAGCTTCATGATGTTCTCCTGAGTTTTGTAATGGGTGAATCTGGGCCGCGACGAATACGTGGCGGTTCAAAGGGAGCCTATGTCAACAGAATCCCGCTCATGCCGCCATAAGGAATTGCCCTAGTTCGCTGATGAATTGGCGCGGCTGCTCGAAGGGAATGGCGTGACCGCAGTTGTCAAACTGAACAATCCGCGCATGCGGTACCAGCTTGCCAATACTGAGCTGGCCATCTGCCGGATACATGGTGGACTGCATGCCAATCAATGCCGTCATGGGCACCTTTATATCGGGCAGACTGGATCGCCAGTCGTAATCGTCATGGAGATATGAGCGCAGGCAATCCATGTAAATCGGCCAGTTGCTGACCGGCGCCACACGGCGAATGAGGAATTCGTGTTGCGACAGGGTCACGAAACGTTTCCAGTTGCTGCGATGAAAAGCGTGGCCATAAAACGTGGAAAGATGCTTCCAAAGTTCGCGACGCAGATAGCGCGGCAGACGCCGGTAGCTGAGACCGCGATAAGGTTCCAGCAGGCGCATCAATGCGCTCATCTGCTCGAAGCCTTCTGACTGCTGCGGACCGAGCAGGCCATGCGCCCACTCCTGAGAATTCAAGACACGTGGTGATTGATCGATGTGCAGGTAGGCCTTGATCCGATCAAAACCGTACATGCGCTGATACTGCATCGCGGTGCAGGCACCCATGGACAGACCGCCGAGATATACATCTTGCAGGTCGAGGGCATCGAACAGGTCGGCCACATCTTCTGCGTGCTGATTGAGCAAGGTCGGTTGGGTCAGCTTGAGATCGTGCGAGCCACCGAAGCCCCGCAGATCCGGCAGGATGAAGCGATGCCGGTGCAGCATAGGCGCGACGAAGGGAAGCCAGAGTGCAGCGGGCATGGCGAAACCATGGAGCAGCACGCAGGTCTTGCGCGCCTTGCGACGACCAACATCCAGATAATGCAGGCGCGACCCATCGCGCATCGTGACAAAAGGCATTCGTCGTTCTTTTACTGTGAGTTCTTGTTGGTTTTTACTTGATGCTTTTGCAGCCGAGGAGATTGTTGCAAGCGCCCAAGGGTTTGTCGCCTGCTTGGGGCAAATTCGCTAGCGAGGTTTGCATGCTTGCGTCTGATCGCGACAGACTGCCGTGGCAGTACATCCCGCTGCGTCATTGCGTCGGCCACATTGAAGATATTTTTTGCTCTGGCTGGCTTGTTGCTGGGCGTGGGCTTGCTGGCTTTCCTGCTGTTGTATTTTGGCCAGAACCGGCTGATCTATCCGATACCTGATGTCGACCTGCCCACCGACGCGCTGTCCGGTTCGGTGACGAAGATTGATCTGGAGTCGAGTTACGGCCTGCTCATGCCTGCAGTCTTGAAGAACGGCGATCGCGGCCCGCTCATCATCTTCACGCACGGTAATCGCGAAGCTGCGTTTCAGTGGCTTGATGAGTTTGAAGCGCTGCAGGACAACGGCATCTCGATTCTTCTGGTGGAGTATCCGGGCTATGCCGGAGCGCCGGGAATGCCATCATTGCAGAGCGTCAAACAAGCCGTAGTGTCCGCTTATGACGTCGCGCGCGAACTGCCTTACGTCGACGCATCCCGGATTGTCGCCTACGGTCGTTCTGTTGGCGGTGGCGCGGCTGCCTTGCTGGCAGAAAGCCGTCCTGTCGCAGCCCTGTGTCTGGAGTCGACATTCTCTTCTCTCGAAAAGCTGGTGTCAGAAAATGGAGCGCCAACACACTTTCTCAAAGACCGTTATGACAACAAATCCATCGTCGAGAATTTAAGCATGCCTGTCTTCATCTATCACGGGACAGAGGACACCATCATTCCGCTTTCACATGCTCACGCGCTCAGCAGTGCGGCGGCCGACGCAACCTTGCTGACGGAAAAATGTGGTCACTCTGATTGCCCTCGACCCTGGCAGGCTCTGCAGGATTTTCTCGATAGCAAGGCACCTGCAGTCAGCGCATCTGCACCGGCGCAGCAGCCGTGACTCAGGATTTTGCGTTTGTCTTTTGTTCTCTATGCACGGCAACAGGACCAAAACCCTGGCACACCGGCGTAATCGACAGCGTATTCACGTTGACGTGCGCCGGACGCATTGCAACCCAGTAGACCGTGTCGGCAATATCCTCTGCACTCAGTGCTTCTGCATTTTCATAAACGGTTTCTGCACGTCGGTCATCGCCACTGAAACGCACATTTGAAAACTCCGTTCCACCGGCGAGGCCGGGTTCAACATCGGTGACGCGCACAGCCGTCTGATAAAGATCAGCTCGCAGGTTGAGAGAGAATTGCCGCACGAAAGCTTTGCTGGCGCCGTAGACGTTGGACCCCGGATAAGGCCACTCTCCTGCGGTAGAACCAATGTTGATGATATGACCGCGGTTTCGCGCAACCATCCCAGGTAGCACGCAATGGGTGAGCGTCATCAGTCCCTTGACGTTGGTATCCACCATTTGCTCCCACTGATCCAGTGAGGCGCGCTGGGCCGGCTCCAGCCCAAGGGCAAGTCCTGCGTTGTTGACCAGCACATCAATCGAAGCAAAGTCTGCGGGCAGCGTCTGGATCGCTGCTTCAACAGCCTTTCGATCGCGCACATCCAAAGCGATGCACAGGCTTGGCACCTTCAGGCTTGCGGCAAGTTGCTTGAGCCGCGTTTCACGCCGACCACACAGGATCAGGCTCGCTCCCTGAGCGGCGAATCTTTCCGCAATGGCTTTGCCGAAACCGGAACTTGCTCCACTGATGAAAACAATCAAGGTCGTATCCTGAGAAAGAAGGTGCCGCAAAGGCTAACGGTTCAAGCTTGCTTTCGACAGCCTTGTTGATGATCGGACCGCACGCGCCATTTGGCAGCTTCGTTGGCGGCTTTTTAGTTGCCCACAAAAAAGCCCCGGTTTCCCGGGGCTTCTTAGCCAGCTAGGCTGGTCGGTGCAGCTTACAGGCTGTAATACATCTCGAACTCGATCGGATGCGTGGTCATGCGCATGCGCGTGACTTCTTCCATCTTGAGTGCGATGTAGCCGTCGATGAGGTCGTCAGAGAACACATCGCCCTTCTTGAGGAAGTCACGATCCGCGTCGAGTGCTTCGAGCGCCATGTCCAGGCTGTAGCAGACCTTCGGGATCTTGGCGTCTTCTTCAGGCGGCAAGTGGTAAAGATCCTTGTCGGACGGATCGCCGGGGTGGATCTTGTTCTGAATGCCGTCCAGGCCGGCCATCATCATCGCGGCAAAGGCGAAGTACGGGTTGGCGGTGGAGTCCGGGAATCGCAGCTCGATGCGACGGCCCTTCGGGTTGGCCACGTACGGAATGCGGATCGAAGCGGAGCGGTTGCGTGCCGAGTAGGCGAGCATGACAGGGGCTTCAAAGCCTGGAACCAGTCGCTTGTAGCTGTTGGTGCCCGGATTGGTGAAGGCATTGAGCGCCTTGGCGTGCTTGAGGATGCCGCCGATGTAGTACAGCGCGGTTTCGGACAGGCCGCCGTAGCCGTCACCGGAGAACAGGTTCTTGCCGTTCAGAGACAGGGACTGATGCACGTGCATGCCATTGCCGTTGTCGCCAACGATGGGCTTGGGCATGAAAGTGGCCGTCTTGCCAAACTGGTGGGCGACGTTCTGCACCACGTACTTGAGCTTGAGGACTTCGTCAGCTTTCTTGGTCAGGGTGTTGAACAGCACACCGATCTCGCACTGGCCAGCAGTGGCCACTTCATGGTGATGCACTTCGGACTCAACGCCGATGGCATCAAGCACTTCGCACATCGCAGAACGTATGTCCTGCAGCGAGTCGACCGGCGGTACGGGGAAGTAACCGCCCTTGAGACCCGGACGGTGACCCATATTGCCGCCTTCAATCTGCTTGCCGGCAGACCAGCAGGCTTCTTCGGAATCAATTTCCACCATGCAGCCCTTGAGGCCGGACTCATAGCGAATGGAGTCGAAGACGAAGAATTCATTCTCCGGGCCAAAGTAGGCGGTGTCGGCGATGCCGGTACTCTTCAGGTAAGCCTCGGCGCGCTTGGCGACCGAGCGAGGATCACGAACATAGCCCTGCATGCTGTTGGGCTCGATCACGTCGCAGGTCAGGCAGATGGTGGGCTCTTCAAAGAACGGATCGATGAAGGCGCTTTCCGGGTCCGGCATCAGGATCATGTCGGATTCATTGATGCCCTTCCAGCCGGCGATGCTTGATCCATCAAACATCTTGCCTTCGGTGAAGGTGCTTTCTTCCAGGTACTTGGCGGGCACGGTGACGTGCTGTTCCTTGCCGCGCGTATCGCAGAAACGGAAGTCAACAAACTTCACGTTCTTCTCTTTAATAGTGTTGATTACGTCTGTGCCCGAAGCCATGGGGTCTCCTGCAGGGTGATGAGTGTTGGATGAAAAATAATTCGATTGGCCGCGGAGCCAAAAACCTGGTTCCAGCGGTGCGCCAAAATAATGCAGAAACCGTGCCGCACCCGTTGACCGCGGTGCGTTAGCCTAGCGGATTCTCGCCCCATTTGTGGGCAGAACCCCGCTCGACTGCGCCTTTTTTGCCCGATACGGCCCGCTATACTGCGCCGCCTCCATCGTCGATCGCCGAGCCATGACCTTTCAGGACCTGATTCTCAAGCTCCAGACTTTCTGGGCGCAGCAGGGTTGCACCGTGATCCAGCCCATGGACATGGAAATGGGCGCCGGAACCTTCCACTGGGCGACCTTCCTCCGGGCGCTGGGCCCTGAGCCTTGGAATACGGCCTATGTGCAGCCCAGCCGCCGCCCTACAGATGGTCGCTACGGCGAGAACCCGAACCGGCTTCAGCACTACTACCAGTTTCAGGTGCTGATGAAGCCGAGCCCACCGGATATCCAGAAGCTGTACCTCAAGTCATTGGAAATGCTGGGCTTTGATGCGCTGACTCACGATATTCGCTTTGTTGAGGACAACTGGGAGTCGCCCACCCTGGGGGCATGGGGCCTGGGCTGGGAAGTCTGGCTCAATGGCATGGAAGTCACCCAATTCACCTACTTTCAACAAGTGGGCGGTCTTGTGTGCAAGCCGGTCGCGGGTGAGATTACCTACGGCCTGGAGCGTCTGGCGATGTATATCCAGAAAAAGGAGAGCGTCTACGACCTGATCTGGTCTGACGCGGGCGGGCGCATCGTTACCTATGGCGATGTCTATCATCAGAACGAGGTCGAGCAGAGCGCCTACAACTTCGAACACGCGGACGTGGCTACCCTGTTTGATCGCTTCGACAAGGCCGAGGCCGAATGCCAGCGACTGCTGTCACTGGAGACGCCACTGCCCCTGCCGGCCTATGAACGCACCGTTCAAGCCTCACATGCCTTCAATCTGCTGGACGCGCGGGGCGCGATCTCGGTGACCGAGCGCCAGGCTTACATTCTTCGCGTTCGCGGATTGGCCAGAGGCTGTGCCGAGGCCTACTTCAATGCACGGGAAAAGCTCGGCTTCCCAATGCTGGAGAAGAACAGAACCGCGGCTTGAGTGGCCTGCAACATGATGTGGATTCTGCTCGCATCCCGCTGAGGCGCTTGTTCAGGCCAGCGTCCAGTAGATCAGGCCGCCAACCAGCAACAGGTGAAGCGTCCATTTGCCCAGCCGGTACTTGCGCGGTTGTGCCTTCTTCAAGGCCTTCATGTAGGCCTTGTACCTGACCACCGGCTCCTTCATCCGATTGCCGATGCCGGTGATGCTGGGGTCGAGGTTGTCGATGTAGAACAGACCATTGAACGCACGCGCGAAACGGTAGTAGATGCGCTCCAGCAGGCGCCAGCGAAGCGGGCGGTCCAGATCGGTCATCAGGATGATGCGCGGCGTATCCGTATCGTTGTAGGCGGCGTGCAAATAGGTTTCGTCAAAGGTGATCGCCTCGCCATCTCGCCAGGCATAGTGATCGCCGTCCACCACGAGGCCGCACTGCTCTGAATTGGGCGTCGACAAACCCAATGAATAGCGAACACTGAAAGCAAAGGGATCGTGGTGCTGGGTCAGGCGCTTGCCCGGCATCAGCACCGCAAACAGCGCCAGATTCATGCCCGGCACCTGATCAATAAGCGCCATGGTCGTCGGCGCCAGCTGCCGGGCCGAGGGAATATTGAAGTCGTAGACCTTCAGATAAAAACTCTTCCAGCGGTTGTCCCGATAAAAATTACTGCCGGGAAGATCATCCTTGGTGGCGATGTGATTGCTCTGATAGAGCGCCAGGGCTTCATCGCGAATGATCTCCCAGTTGTCTTCCAGAATCTGGACCTGCGGAAAGCTGCCAGCAGGCAACCGAGACGCTGTGGAGATACGCGAGGAAAAATAGGCTGGAAGATTGAACGGCACCATGAAGGTGGAAAAATCCGTCAGCTGGCGACCCCAGGGCATGTGTGCCTTGTTGCGCAGCCGAACGAAGGCGAGGCTGCCGCCGTAAATCAACACGAGGGTTATCAGGACTGCCACGACATCTCCGGTCAACTGCCCGCAGGCGGCCGGACGATTTGGCAGCGTGCAGTGTCCGCTACGATACCCCTTTGCACCCCACTGCAGGGCGCAGGCTGTCAGGGAAGGGCAATGGGCACGCTCGGAACCGGCGCGGCGCGCAGCACACCGGGTGGCACCACGAAGCCGTTCTGGGCAATGCCCTGACTGGCCGCGAGCGTGCGCTCCCAGGTCTGCAGATAGACCTCGGCCGAATCAAACAGGTGCTGCATCTGATCGGGCGAGCCTTCCAGCCGAACCTCCTGCACCATGCCGCTGAGCATGCCGTAGTGCGCGCTGCCGTCGATATCCAGCGTCCAGCTTCGGCCATTACCCGCGGCGTCGCGCTCCTGCGGCTGATTGAATTGCACGCCCTGCATGCCGGTGAAATCCGGCAATAAAGAGAAGGGCTCGCCAGTGAACAAGGTGTACGGATAATTCACCTGCTGACCCGGTGCGATCGGATTGCGCGGCGAGGCCTGCGCGGACAATCCATTGGTGTCCGTACCGAAGCCGAAACCGAAGCGGTAGGGTTGTCCGGCCTGCGACCACAGACCCTTGAGTTCGTCCATCAGTCGGATCAGGTCCCGGCCATTGCCCAGGCTCGGGTAGATGAAGCCGCCGTTTTGCAGAACCCGCATGGCCTGGGCGTTGGAGGTGCCGCCAAAATTGCCGTGCGTGGACACATAGGGATAGGCCGGCGTCTGCGCCTCTGCCAATTCCAGCGCCTGTGTCTTCATCTCGTATTCGAGATGATCGATGTCAAAGATCATCCCGTTTTCCATCAGCTTGCGGTAGGTATACAAGCCGATGGGCGTCAGCCAGCGCGCATTGCATTGTGGCTTGCTGGGGTAGCAGGGCGTCGTACCGCCCGGTCGTCCGCCCTGACCGGTGAACAGACAGCCGGGGGGCAAGCCGGTCATGACCGTGCCGGCACGATCCTGCGCAAAGAAACCGCCACCGGTTGAGGGGTCGCTGGCGGTGGGACAGTCGTAGGTGGTCCAGAACTCGCCGGTAGGGGTTTCGGTATCGGCAAGATTTCCGATCAGTGTGCCCAGCGGTGATGTCTGACTCGGATTACCCAGAATGCCGAGCAGATTGGTGATGTCCTGCGACGGGATGCCGCCGCTGTTTTCACGATTACCGATGTTGAGCACCAGCGCATCAAAGATGCCGTTGCCGCCGAAGGCATTGTCGAATTCATGGATGGTGATGACCTGGCGCACACCCAGATCCTTCAGCCGCGTGAGCTGGGTCAGGATTTCATTGTCTGCGCCGGTTTCGGTCATGGCACAGGAATAGGAATTTTCCAGTCCGCCGGCGCCGGTTTCCTGGAACGGCTGCTGTGTACGTAAAGGGCTGTAATTGAGTTTGCAGTTGAACAGATTGGAAATCTCGACACCAAGCACGACCGCCAGCTTGCCCTCGGCAATGACCTGCCGCGCTTCAGCCGGATCAAGGACGATCCGGAACCAGCCCTTGCCGGGCCCGCCGTACTGCGCGTCGATGTAGTCCTGCAGGCCATACATGCTGCCGATCTGCGCGGCACCGTTATTCATCTCGTTGCAGTCGCGCAGTGGTGTGCCGGACAGATTGCGCTGGAGTTCGCAGAGCGTTTCGTTGTCCACGACGTCGTTGACCATGATGCGCAGGCCCGCAAGCCAGGCGCGCTCCAGCCATTTCCAGTAGATCGCTTCGTGGGTCAGTTGGTCACGCGCCGGCCATTCACTGAAGGTCGGCCAGCCATCGGTGGCATGACCGTCCGGGTCCATCTGGAACAGGCCCTGCACCGCATCGGCCGTGCCCTGCGGTCCGTGCGTCTGGGTGCAATCATCTAGCGCATGGGTCACGCCAAATCGATGGTAGGGCGCGCCGTGCTGCGCGCCGCCCAGAAACGTCGTAGCACTCAGATGCACGTGGACATCGGCCATGCCCAGCACCCGCCCGTCCGGCGTGGTGCCCTTGAAGGTTTCGCCGATTGCATTGTTGGCGGCCTCCGGAAAGCTGGCACAGCCTACTGCTGGAACCAGCTCAAACTGCTGGCTGCTGGCAGCATTGGGGGCCGCTACAGTCAGCGCTTGGGTTCCGGAAACGGCGAGGCGCACGGCCGGGATAACGGCTTCCAGAGTGAACAGGGTGGATTCGACCAGCGGATCGACAAAGTTTCGGTAGGCATTGATCTTCGCCGGCGTCGGCTCGACATCGTATTGCGGCGCTTCGGGGTAGGCGCGGTTGTCACCCACTGCCAGCAGCTTGAAGGCGGCGCTTTCATCCGCGCTTGCGAGATTGCGCGCCGCCACCAAGGTTGCCGCGGACACAAGCTGTCCCTGTCGGTCGTAGAGCAGATACTGGCCCAGTGAGGCTGGCTTGAAAAAGAAGGGCTCGGCGCTGGCCGCATCGCCACTGGCGGCGTAGCCCGTGCCGACCCGCACCACATACCGGTCATTGCTGGCGGCGCGCAGGGCAATGCATTCGTTGTTGAAGCTGTAGCGATGGCGGGGAACGCTGGATCCGCCTGCACCGCCACCCCCTCCGCCACCAGGACCGGGACCGACACCACCACCGAGTCCCGCGCCAGTTGGCGAATTCGAACTGTTATTGCAGGCAGAAACCATGGCCAATGCGATCAGGCCAAGCAAGATGGGTCGCGTCCGGGAAGCCTTCATGTTGTCTCCTCACTGATGCCTGTCGGGATACCCGGCACCGTAATCACAGGGTTCGGCGCGGCGGCTCCGCATGCTTCTGTTCTATGAGGCCAGACGGTAGCACCGCGACACATGATTCGGCTTTGGTAAATATGATGGGCCATGCTGTCACCACGCCCTGCCTTGCTGATCTCGCTAGCCCTGCTTCCGGGGTTGGCACAGGCGCATTCATTCGGCGTGATCTACACCCTGCCGCTGCCTTTCTGGCTGTACGCCTGGGGCGCAGGAGCGGCGCTGATCGCATCCTTTGTTGTCTTCGGACTGATGATGTCAGCGGCTCGTCCCCGTCCGCTTCGCCAAGGCACACCGAAACCGGGATGGCGCGTACCGCTAGCCCTCAGCGCCTTGCTCAAACTGCCCGGACTCGCATTGCTGGTGCTGTGCATTGCCACCGGCTGGTGGGGCACGCCCAATGCCTATGCCAACTTCAACATGACCGCATTCTGGATCGTGTTGCTGCTTGGCCTGGCCTACCTGAGCGTGCTGGCGGGCGACCTCTACGCCGTGCTCAACCCGTGGCGGACGCTATGCGCAATGATCGCGCGGCTATGGCCTGCCGCAATGCGTGGTCTGCTCAGGCGCGGTGACCGTTTCGGTTATCTGCCAGCCGCGGCCCTTTACATGGGCCTGATCTGGATCGAGCTGCTGGGCAACAGCAACCCGCGGGAGCTGGCGCATCTGCTGGCCGCCTATACGGTGCTCAATCTTTTCGGTAGCGCATTGCTGGGTATGCGGACCTGGTTCACCTACTGGGAATGTCTGTCGGTGATGTTTGCACTGCTCGCGCGCATGGCACCGGTGCGTATCAGCGGCATTGATGTGCCTGGAGCCCTGCAGATTCATCTGCGCTGGCCCGGCACCGGGCTGTTGGAAGATCGGCCGCCGCTGTCTCTGCTGCTGTTCATGGTGGCGATGCTCGCCACGACAGCGTTCGACGGGCTGCACGAAACACAGCTCTGGTACGAGTTCTACTGGCTCTGGCTGTATCCCGAGTGGCTCGTCGGCTGGGCCGGAAGCAATCCGCTGGCCGCGTTCGGGAAGCTGCGTGAGGGCTACCAGTGGTGGCAAGCAGGCTGGCTGTTGATCTTCCCCCTGTTCTACTTCGCGGCTTATGCCTTCGCGATTCTGCTGGCGAAAGGCCTATGTCGCACAGCACTGCCGTTGACCGAGCTTTGTCGCAGTTTCGCCTATTCGCTGATGCCCATTGTGCTGGTCTATCACCTGAGCCATTACTTCACACTGTTGTGGACGCAGGGGCCCAAGTTTCTGCCCTTGCTGTCTGACCCTTTCGGTCGCGGACAGGACTGGTTTGGCACGGCGCAGTGGTTTGCCCGCATCAATGTTCCGGAACTTGCGTGGGTGTGGAACGTTCAGGTCGGGCTGATCGTGGCTGGGCACATTGCCAGCGTCTATGTCGCGCACCTGCAGGCCCTTTGTTTGTTCTCTAATCGGCGTCAGGCCCTGCTCAGTCAGATCCCCATGCTGAGCCTCATGCTTTGCTTTACCGTGGGCGGACTGTGGATTCTTTCTCAACCATTTCAGGGGGGGCGTTGACGTGATGCTGCGCGCAATCATTTTCATTGTTCTGGGATTGCTCGCGGGCACGGCTTTATGGCTCGCTTTGAAACCGGAGTCCACGACGGTGGCTTCGACGGCGACACCTGTGCAGGTGTTCTACCGCATCAGCGAGTCCCGTGTGGCACAAGGGCTGCCGCTGATCAACGTGCAGCAAGGCGAGCTGCTACAGCTGACCGTTGTCAGCGACCGGGCCGATGAGCTGCATGTACACGGCTACGATCTGCACGCACCGCTCGAAGCGGGCCAGCCGACTACGCTGGAAATTCCCTGCGAACTTGCCGGCAGATTTGAGATCGAACTACATACCCAGCACCTGCAAATGAGCGTCTTGCAGGTCCATCCACGTTCGAACTGATTGCGGAAACCTGCTCCGATGCGCCGACTGTTGCTGCTCTCTGTTTTGCTGAATCTGCTGCTGCTCACATTTGCCGGCTGGCAGATTCAGAAACGCGGTGGCCTTGGGATGGTCCAGCAGAAAGTCATGCACTGGATTTCCCCGCAATGGGGACCACGCTGGTATGCCAGCCGCGTGGAGGATTATCGCAGCCAGCCTGTTCAGGCCGGCGATGTCGTCTTCGCCGGTGACTCTCTTGTGGACGGCACGGACTGGAGCGCATTGCTCGGGCGCCCCGTCAGGAATCGCGGCATTGGCGGCGAAAACCTTCAGCAACTCTCCAATCGCATGGTCGATCTGCTGGCCGGCCCGCCTCACGCCCTGCTGCTGCAGGTGGGCGCCAATGACGTGGACGCCATGCTGGACCGGGGGCCGGGAGATTTCATTGATCGCTATGCCAAGCTGGTTGATGACATTCATGTGTTCGCGCCGCAGACGCGCGTGCTGGTCAACAGCCTGCTGCCTCTGGGTGCTGAGCATCACGGCGCCTTTGTGTCCAACAGACTGATGCAGGAACTCAATGCCCAGTTGCAGCAGATGTGCATCGAGCGGTCCTGCGAGTTCATCGATGCCTGGAGTGCCATGGCTGGAAACGATGACGCGCTGTTTCCGGAGATGACGATCGACAGCGCACACCTGAGCGCCGAGGGCCTGCAAGCCTGGGCGGCCGTGATTCGCCCGACCCTGGATACGCTGCCCGGCGCCCTGCCCGACGCCCCGCTATCAGAATCTCCTGCAGCGCCGTCGCTGCCGCAGTAGCAAAATTTTTCTGGCGGGCCGCGCCGACTCATTTCCCGTTTGGCATGATCTGGAATCTGGCAAAGGCCATCCAGTCGGGAGAAAGCGCATGTTGCTGATCGGTATGTTCGACTCCCCTTACGTGAGGCGCGTAGCCATCAGCATGGATCTGCTCGGCTTGTCCTTTGAGCACCGCAATTGGTCTGTGGGCACGGACTTCGAGAAGATTCGCGCTTACAACCCGGTGGGACGCGTGCCTGCTCTGGTATTGGATGATGGCGAGGTGCTGGTGGAGTCCTCCGCCATTCTCGATTTCGTTGATGAGACTGCGGGTCCTGATCGCGCCCTGCTGCCGTCTCGGGGGAAAGATCGCCGCCATGCGCTGCAGCTGATGTCCATCGCCTGCAGCGGTGTCGACAAAGTGGTGGCACAGCTCTATGAAGTGGCCTTCCGGCCGCCGGAGCGACGTCATCCGCAATGGGTCGCACGTTGCAGGGCGCAAAGTGATGCAACGCTCCAGTATCTGGAAGAACGCGCCGCGCAATCAGCGCCACAGCAGTGGTGGGTCGGCGCTCAGATGAGTCAGGCCGACATCACCGTTGCATGCGTTTGCACCTTCATTTTCGAATCGCTCGGTATCGACAGCGCGCAGCTTCCCCAGCTCGCGTCCAGAGTCAGGCGGCTCGAGGCCTTGCCGGTGTTCCAGAAGTATCACCAGCCATTTTTCTCGCCTGACCCGGCCTCTGGCAGCCCGTGAATAAGGTCATTTTCAGCTCGCCTCGCCTGCGATCATTGGCGAATCAGGCTTGATCCCTGACAATTGCCGCCCTTATCGACCTGCTCCCTTCTGATCAATGTCTCGCGACCTGCTGCTGGAACTCGGCACCGAAGACCTGCCCGCACGTTATGTCGTGCCACTTTCCAACGCCTTGAAGCAAGGGCTAACCGATGGACTGGCGCGGCTGGGACTGAGCTGTGAGCAAAGCCACTCGTTTGCCACGCCGCGGCGTATCGCCGTCATTCTCACCGGGCTGGCGGTAGAACAACCGGAGCAGAAGGTCGAGCGTCTCGGGCCGGCGCTGAAGGCGGCGCTGAAGGACGGGCAGCCCACGCAGGCCGCGCTGGGCTTCGCGCGCTCCTGCGGCGTCAGCTTTGAAGAACTGGGGGAGAAGAACGGCAAGCTTTTCTTTGCGCGAACGGAGGCTGGTCGTCCAACGGCTGAGCTGATTCCGGAGGTTTTTGCGGAAACCCTAAAAAAAATGGATCAGCTGGTACCCAAGCGCATGCGCTGGGGCAGCGGTGAAGAAACCTTTGTGCGCCCGGTTGAATGGATTTGCTGCGTCTTTGGCGACGCGGTCGTGCCGCTGCAGGCTTTCGGTCTGAGTGCGGGTGCCCGCAGCTATGGTCATCGTTTTCATGCACCCGATGCCATCGAGCCCGTCGTGCCCGCGCGGTATCTGGAGGCGCTTCGAAAAGCCCATGTACTGGCCGATGTTGCGGAACGTCGCACGCGCGTTCGAGCTCAGATCGAGGAGGAAGCTAGTCGCATCGGCGGCCACGTTCGCATTCCGGAAGAACTGCTCGATGAAGTCACTTCCCTGGTGGAATGGCCCGTTGCGATCAGCGGCAGCTTCGAGGAGAAGTACCTGGCCCTGCCTCCCGAGGTGATCGTCTCCACTGTAGAGACCAACCAGCGCTATTTCACGGTGTTCCGTGATGCGGGCCAGACCAAACTTACGCACCACTTCATTACGGTCTCGAATATCGAATCGCGTGATGTTGCCCAGGTCATTGGCGGCAACGAGCGCGTTGTACGTCCGCGTCTGTCGGATGCCCTGTTTTTCTGGCAGCAGGACCTGAAGCAGCCGCTGGCCGCCTATGCCGACAAGCTGGGTTCGGTGACATTCCAGAAAGATCTGGGGTCTACCGCGGACAAGGTCGCCCGCATGGTGGAAATTGCGAGTTGGCTGGCTGGCGAGCTGGGCGAAGACGCGGCTGCGGCTGCGCGTGCAACTGCGCTGTGCAAGGCTGACCTGCTCACTCAGGCGGTGTTCGAAATGCCTGAATTGCAGGGCATCATGGGCGGCTACTACGCTCGCGAATCCGGCGAGAGCGAGGCGGTTTCCCGGGCGATCTCCCAGCATTACCTTCCTGCTCAGCAGGGCACCGCCATTCCGGATTCAAGGCTTGGCCAGATCGTTTCACTCGCGGACAAGCTCGATAGCCTGGCTGGCATCTTTGCCATTGGCCAGAAACCGACCGCAAGCAAAGACCCTTATGCCCTGCGCCGCGCCGCTCTGGGTGTTTTGCGCATTTGCCTTGAGGCCGAACTACCGCTGAATGCCGTGCAGCTGGTGGGCCGTGCATTGGAGGCACAGCGCGCCGGGGATCGTGACGAGAAAACGAACCAATCCCTGCGCGCCTTCATGCTCGACCGCCTGCAGAATCTGTTGGTGGGCAGCCCGCGTACACAGGGCAGGGTGACACCGGAAGTGTACGAGGCAGCGATCACCGCCATGCCGGACGCAGTGCCCACGTACGATGTGCTGCGGCGCATCGACGCGGTGTTGCAGTTCCTGTCTTTGCCCGAGGCGGCCGATCTGGCCGCGGCCAGCAAGCGGGTGCGCAATATCCTCAAGCAGTCCGAAGAAGCTCCGGGTGAGGTTGCGGCGGATCGTTTCGAAGCTGCCGCGGAGCGCGATCTGCTGTCGTCGATCATCGAGCTCGAGCAGAAGAACGCAGCACTGGATAACTACACCGACAAGCTGATTCAGCTTGCTGCGCTACGCAGCCCGGTCGATGCGTTTTTCGAAGCGGTCATGGTCAATGCAGATGATGCAGACGTACGCCGCAATCGTCTGGCCCTGCTCGCGCGGCTGGACCGCATGTGCCGCGACGTCGCCGATCTGTCCTGCCTGCCCGGATAGCCCGCACGGGTACCTCGCCATGAAGCTGATCATTCTGGACCGGGACGGGGTCATCAACGAGGACTCCGACGACTACATCAAGTCTCCGGCGGAGTGGCATCCCATTCCGGGAAGTCTGGAAGCCATCGCACAACTGTCGCGTACTGGCTGGCGCGTTTTTGTGGCCAGCAACCAGTCGGGGATTGGTCGCGGGCTATTCACGTATCAGGATCTTTTTGATATTCACGCCCTGATGAATCAGCGCATTGCGGAACTGGGCGGGCGGCTCGAAGGCATCAGCTTTGCCCCAGAGCATCCGGATCAGGCCAGCGAGATGCGCAAGCCGCGACCCGGCATGCTGCTGGACATCGCTCGCCGCGCCAAGCTGAGCTTGGAGGGCGTGCCCTTCGTAGGAGATTCGCTGTCAGATATCCAGGCTGCACAAGCAGCGGGCGCACGCCCTATATTGGTGCGTTCTGGCAAGGGTCGACGCACCGAATCGGGGCCCGGCCTTGAAGGCGTCCCGATTTACGACGATCTGGCGGCGTATGTCGCCGAGTGTCTGGCGCGCCCGGCTCAGGCGTAGTCTGAGGGGTCCCGTTCGATTTCCACCCCGACGCCCTGCACGTCGGGAATGGCGCCCGGCTTGTCGATTCGCAGGCGCAGGTGGTGGATCGGCAGGCGTTCAAACATCGCACGTGCGATGGCCTCGGCCAGGGTCTCCAACAACTTAGGTTTAAGCCCCAGGGCCAGATCCACCACCGTCTGGCGAATGACGGCGTAATCCACAGAATCTTCCATGGCGTCACTGGCCGCCGCCGCGCGGGTGTCCACCCCCAGCTCCAGGTCAAAGATCAGGGGGCGCTTGAGGTTTCGCTCCCAGTCGTACAAACCGATGACGGTTTCGACGCGGAGACCACGAATGAATATTTTGTCCATCGCGTCATTCTACGGCGGGCCGGCTCGGGTCTGGCGCACAGGCGGTTGAGGCCCTGATCCTGCGGTGGCCAGATGCCCTTTGCGGTCACAGGATTTAGGATGCGCGTCCACCCTGCGTTGCCGCCCTGGGCTGAGCTGCCCCGATGACGCGGTATCGCCATATGCACCTGCCATTATTTGCCCCATGTCTCATTCTCCCTTTCTCCAAGCTGGACTCGACGCCGCCGAAGCTGCCGGCGAGATCATTCGCGAAGCCTTTCGCGGCAACTTTGGGGTGTCCTACAAGGCGGACGCCAGCCCGGTCACTGAAGTGGATATCGCTGCGGAAAAGGCCATTCGAGGCTTGTTGGCCGAGCGTTTTCCCGATCATGGCTTCTATGGGGAGGAAACCGGGCAGGCGGATATCGAATCCGACTACCTCTGGCTGGTCGATCCCATTGATGGCACCAAGGCTTTCGTGCGCGGCTATCCGGTGTTTTCCGTGCAGATTGCCCTGATGCACAAGGGCGAGCTGATCATGGGTGTCTCCAGCGGCCCGTGCTGGAATGATGGCCGCGGCGAACTGGCCTGGGCGGAAAAGGGCGCTGGCGCCTATCTGGATGGGCAGCGGATCGAGATCAGCGATATCACCACGCTGGACAAGGCCACGCTTTCAACAGGGAATCTCGCCAGCCTTGCTTCATCGCAAGCCTGGCCCCGTCTGGGCCAATTGATTCCGCAGCTGCACCGCATCCGCGGATACGGCGACTTTTTGCATTATCACTATCTGGCCAGCGGCAAGCTCGATGCCGTGGTGGAATCAGATGTCAATATTCTGGACATCGCGGCCCTGACCGTGATCGTTCGCGAAGCAGGCGGGGTGTTCACCGACCTGCGGGGTCAGCCCATCGGCCTGGAGACGCGCAATGTGTTGGCGGCAGTACCAAGCCTGCACGCCGAACTATTGGCCCATATAGCGTACTGACTTCTCGGCCATACGGTACCGTCGCCAATGCTCTCTATACTGGTGTAATGCCGTCTGCCTCGGCGGACGATCCAAACACCAGTAGAGGGTTCAAAATGAATACTGCAGTCTCCTATCTGCCGACGGCCAGCACGCCCGGCAATGCCAGTGAAGCGGACATCCGCCGCGTCTTCGAGGCGCAGAAGGCGACCGCGATTCGCCTGCGCACCTCCACCGCGGCTGAACGCCTGGCCAAAGTCACACGCCTGCGTGACGCTGTTCTGGCGCACAAGGAAGCGATTCGTGACGCCGCCGCAAAGGATTTTCGTAAGCCGGCCACGGAGGTCGACCTGACCGAAATCCTGCCCATCGTGATGGAGGCCAACGATGCGCGGCGTCACCTGAAGCGCTGGATGAAGCCGCTCCGCGTCATGCCGACCAAGATGATGATGGGCACCGCAGGCTACGTGCGCTACGAACCCAAGGGTCGCTGCCTGATCATCTCGCCGTGGAACTATCCGGTGAACCTGACCTTCGGTCCGCTGGTGTCCTGCATCGCAGCCGGCAACACGGCGATTCTGAAGCCTTCGGAGATGACGCCGAATTTGTCGGCCCTGATGGTCAAGATCACACGCGAGATTTTCTCCGAAGATGAAGTTGCCATCTTTGAGGGCGACGCCAGCACCTCGACGGCCCTGCTGGATCTGCCGTTTGATCACATTTTCTTCACCGGCTCACCGCAGATCGGCAAGGTGGTGATGGCCGCAGCGTCCAAGCACCTGACCAGCGTGACGCTGGAACTCGGTGGCAAGTCTCCCACCATTGTTGACGAAAGTGCCGACCTCAAACTCGCAGCCCGAACCGTCGCCTGGGGCAAGTTCACCAACAATGGCCAGACCTGCATCGCACCCGATCACGTCTATGTGCATTCTGCGGTGAAAGACGAGTTTGTACGCTTGTTCAAGGACTACCTCACGGAATGCTACGGCGCTGATCCGCAGCGTTCGCCGTCGCTCGCCCGCGTCGTCAATGAGCGTCACACACAGCGCGTTGCGGCATTGCTTCACGATGCAAAGGAAAAAGGCGCGACAGTTCTGGCCGGCGGTCAGGTTGATGAGAAGGAATGCTTTGTGGCTCCGACTCTGCTGGCTGACATCCCGGCTGACGCAAAGATCATGGACTCGGAAATCTTCGGGCCACTGCTGCCAATCATCACCTACACCAATCTTGATGAGGTGATCGGCGAGATCAACAAGATGGAAAAGCCGCTCGCGCTGTACATCTTCAGCAAGACCGACGCCAATATCGACGCGGTGATTTCACGGACCAGTTCCGGCGGCGCCTGCATCAATCATGCAGTGGTGCAGTTCCTTCACGGAAATCTGCCGTTTGGCGGCGTGAACAACTCCGGAATCGGGAGCGGTCATGGAGAATATGGCTTCAAGGCCTTTTCGCATGAACGCGCAGTTGTTCGCACGCGTTTCATGATGGCGCGCATGTTCTTCCTGCCTCACAACAAATGGACGCAGAAGATTGTCGATGTGCTGATGAAGATGGTCTGATTCCAATTCCAGGCTGCAGCAAAAAGGCGAGGCACTTGAGGTGTCTCGCCTTTTTTGTATGCTTCTTTGCGCTCCTCAGAGGAAGTGAAAGTGACTCGCGTCAGGCCACTCGGCTTTGGGCCGCTGCATCTTGATTCAGCGGCGGAATGAGCGAACGAATCAGAAAGCGCAGGTAGTCGTTGAAGGCATCGCCTTTAGGCAAGGCTTCCGGGTTGTCGCGACGCATGCGCACCGTCCCGACGAAAGTGGAGTATGCAAACGTTGCCCAGTTGGCGGCATCACCGCCTTCCATCCCTAGCGACAGATAACAATTCTCGATATAGGTGCGCCAGGCTTCGGTGACACGTTGCACGCAGCTACGGGCCGCCGGATGTTTGGAGCCTGACAAGGCGAGCAGGATCTGCTCGGACCGTGCGTCGGTATTGGCGTAGTTATGAAAAAGGGTATGGAGACGCTCTCGCGGCTGCGGCTGTGCATCGGCGCGGCTGAGCATTTCGACCGTTTCCATGCGCTCCCAGGTTTCCAGCGCGCGGCCGACCAGGGCGTCGCGATTGGGGAAGTGCCAATAGAAGCTGCCTTTGGTGACCCCAAGGCGGCGCGCCAAAGGTTCGACCGCTACGGACTCAACTCCGCCTTCTGAAATGACGTCCAGCGCGGCTTCAATCCAGTTTTCAGCGCTCAGGCTCTGGCGCCGGTTGCGCTTTTCGGACGATGTTGGGTTTGTATCCAGGTTCTGCATGTTGGGAGTTCTCAAGCGAAGGGCCAGCGGACCAGACATTCGCAACAGTACGACCACGTATGGCTGCTGTCTTTTGCGGTGATGACGCAGTCGGGTGGCCCGAGGGGCACCCGACACCTGGGACACCGCTTCTTCGCCCAAATGAAGGCCATGGAACGATCCGTTTGAACGCGGAGTGGTCGGGGGTGTCTGTGCTATCGTCGATTCCATTCATCCCAAGCTGGCTGCGTCCGGAGCCCCTACATCTAATGTCCAACCGTATTCGCACCTCGCTGGCCCTGGCGGCCGGCGTCTTTATTGGCGTCTGTGTCACCCTGACAGATGGCGTGTTTGCCACCAAGGAAAGGGCCTCAGAGACCATTCCTTTCAAGGACTTGCAGAATTTTGTAGAGATTCTGAACCGGGTCAAGAGCGACTACGTTGAAGATGTGGAGGACAAGAAGCTGCTGGAAAACGCCGTGCGCGGCATGCTCAGCGGACTCGATCCGCACTCAGCATATCTGGACGCCGAAGAGTTCAAGGAAATGAACATCGCTACCTCGGGCAAGTTTGGCGGCCTGGGGATCGAAGTTCAGATGCAGAATGGCTTCGTTCGCGTGGTGTCCCCCATTGATGAGACGCCCGCTGCTCGCGCCGGCATGGAACCGGGCGACCTGATCATCAAGATCGACGACTCCCCGACCAAAGGTCTCACGCTGGGCGAAGCCGTCAAGAAAATGCGCGGCGAACCGGGCAGCAAGATCGTGCTGACCGTGGTGCGCGAAGGTGCCAACGCTCCGCTGACCGTGCCTCTTGAGCGCGCCATCATCAATGTGGCCAGCGTGCGTGGGCGCATTCTGGAGCCGGGCCTGGGCTATATCCGCATTTCCAGTTTCACCACGGAAACCAACGGCTCGCTCAACAAGACCTTCAAGAAACTGGAGAAGGAAGCGGGCGGGCAGCTCAAGGGCGTCGTGCTGGATCTGCGCAACAATCCGGGCGGCGTGCTCGATGCTGCGGTGAAAGTCAGCGACGCGTTTCTTGAAGAAGGCGAAATCGTCAGCATCAAGGGCCGTGACCCGGACACCAATCGTGAATTTTCAGCGACCGGCGGCGACAAGATGAACGGCCGACCGATCGTGGTGATGATCAATGCCGGATCGGCATCGGCATCGGAAATTGTTGCTGGCGCGCTTCAGGATCACCATCGCGCGGTCATCATGGGCGACAAGAGTTTTGGCAAAGGCTCGGTGCAGACCATCATGCCCTTGCAGAGCGAATCGGCCATCAAGCTGACCACGGCGCGTTACTACACGCCCTCCGGTCGCTCGATTCAGGGTGAGGGCATCACCCCGGATATTCCGGTCAAGCCGCTCAAGGTGGCCAAGGCCGAGGAAACCGAAGGTTTTGAGCCCATCAAGGAATCTGATCTGATCGGCAGTCTGATCAATGAAGAAAATCCGTCCGATGCGGACAAGGAAGCCAAGCGCAAGAAACAGCTCGAAGACGAGCAGCAACTGGCACAGAGTGACTACGCGCTTTACGAGGCGCTGAATCTTCTCAAGGGCCTGACCATTGTGAGTCGTGCTGGCCTGTAATCGGCCGACGCAGATTCATTCGGTTTGCATGCATAGCCAGAGCCTGGCTCTGCATGCAAACCGCGCTCATGACCTGGGACGAACATGCTCATAGGCGAAGTCCCATTCGACGCAGGTAGTCTGGACGCTGCAACAGTGCTTGCGCTGCTCTGGGCGGGCGGCTTCTTCCTGAACGCCTTGCTGGTGGGCGTTTGGAAGTACGTGGAAATGGCCCGAAGCGAAGTGGGCGCCGCGCACCCTTACGTGGACATCGCGCACCGCGCCTCTCTGCTCTACAGTTTTGCCGCGCTTCTGCTGGCGGTCTTCGCACATATCAGCGCCTTGCCGGAACAGACGGAGTTTGTCGCCAGCGCCCTGGTACTGGCCTATTTCGCGATGGCCATCATCAGCTACATGGTTCAGGGCTGGCGCAAGAAAACCGATAACCAGCTGCGACGTGCCAGCTCGCCCATCCACATTTTTATGTGGTCACTGGTGATTGCAGAGATCGGCGGTTTTATTGTCCTGTTCTACGGCGTGATCATCGCGGTGACCTGAACTCAGCCTGCAGCGGCTCGCACGTTCAGGGCTTCTTGCCGACCGTCATGTTGAGCAGCGTCGCATCCCGCTTCCAGAAGTGATGGTAGAGCGCAGCCGATGCGTGACCAACAATCAGCATCCAGACCAGCCATTCACCCATGATGGTTTTGTGAATGAAGTCGATGGGTTTTTCGAACGCCTTGAAACTCAATCCCCAGGATTCGCTGATCAGGCTTGCAAATATTGCAGTGTCTTCAAACTTCGGAAGGTTGATCAGAAAAAAGTACTCGGTGCCAACGCCGGTGCCCAGATAGCCGGTGATCGGCATGATGAACATCACGGCATACAAAGCGTAATGACCTAATCGCGCTGCACGATGTTTCAGTCTGCTGCCCGGCTCAAGACGGGGAACAGGGTTGCCCAGACGCCAGAGAATGCGCAGCGTCGCCAAGACCAGGATGGTGATGCCAATGGACAGGTGCAATTGCAGCGCTGTCCAGTTCTCCGGCGTTTGCTTGTCAGTGAACCAGTCCCGGTAATAGACACTCAGGTAGGAGCCCAGGAACAGTAAGGCGGTGGTCCAGTGGAGCCACTTGGCGATGGAACCGTAATGATCTGTTGAATTTCTCAGTGCCATCGCGCGCTCCGCTTTTGTAGAAAAGATCAGTCCTGATCAGCCAGTGCCTTCCACGCCAGCCAGGCACCAGCCGAGCCCATCAACCATGCGGGCCAGGCCATTCCCAGCAAAGCAGGAAAATGGGCAGAGCCGGCGACTGCAATCACAGTAGCGCCGACCAGAAGCGCTGCGCCCACAGTTGCTCGCATCTGCTGACGATTATTGCGCTGCAGTTCCTGGCGCATCTGTGCGATGGTTTTCTTGCCAACCCCGAGGCCTTCTCCGCGTTCCAGACTCTTGATCGCCTGACTGGCCAGCTCCGGAAGCATCTCGGCCATGTGTGGGCCTTCCCGGCGCAGGCGCTGCATCACCTGTCCCGGCCCCAGCCGATCTTTCATCCACTCTTCCATGACCGGCTTGGCGGTCTTCCAGAGATCCAGATCCGGATACAGCTGACGTCCCAGACCTTCGACTTGCAGCAAGGTCTTCTGCAAGAGCACCAACTGCGGCTGAACCTGATACTTGAAGCGTCGCGCGATATGAAACAGACGCAACAGAAACACGCCGAAGGAAATGTCTTTGATGGGTTTGCCGAAGATCGGTTCGCTCACGGTGCGAATCGCTGATTCGAAATCTTCCACGCGGGTGCCGACGGGAATCCATTCGCTTTCCACGTGCAGCTCTGCAATGCGGCGATAGTCGCGATTGAAGAAGGCCAGAAAATTTTCGGCCAGATAACGCTGGTCGCCTGGCGTGAGTGTTCCGACAATTCCGAAATCAACCGCCTGGTAACTCGGCACGGCCGGGTTGGAAGCATTGACCAGAATGTTGCCGGGGTGCATATCGGCGTGGAAAAAGTTGTCGCGAAATACCTGCTTGAAGAAGATCTCGACGCCGCGCTCGGCGAGCACCGAGAAATCAACGCCGCGATCACGCAAATGATCAAGTTCGCGGATGGAGATACCATCCAGGCGCTCCATCACCAGTACTTTCTCACTGGTGTAGTCGAAGAAAACCACCGGATGGTAAATCAGCGGACTGCCCAGCCAGTTGCGCCGCAAGAGGGCGCAGTTGGCGCCTTCACGCATCATGTCGAGTTCGTCGAGAATGGTTTTCTCGTACTCGGCAACGATTGCTTTAGGGCACAGGCGGCGGCCTTCCGGATGCAGGGTTTCCACCAGACTCGCAATGGTTCTCAGGACCTTGATGTCTTCGCGGATAGAAACTTCGACGCCGGGTCGCAGCACTTTGACCACAACATCAAAACCTGCAGCGCCCGGTTCTTCGGGCTTGAGCTTGGCGGTATGCACCTGGGCAACCGAGGCCGATGCCAGAGGCTCATCTGAGAAATCATCGAAGATTTCATCGATGGGTTTGCCAAGTTGCGACTCGATGATCTCGCGCGCCTGGCTGGAGGGAAACGGTGGCACCCGATCCTGGAGCTTGGCTAATTCCAGTGCAATTTCCGGTGGGAGGATGTCCGGTCGAGTGGACAGAGCCTGACCAAACTTGATGAACACCGGGCCCAGACTCTCCAGGGCTTCACGCAGGCGAACTTCGCGTGGACCTTCACCGCGCGGCTTGCCATCCACGAACTCACGCAAACCGTATCGCGAGACCAGTCGCTGGATATGCCAGAGACGACGCACTCTTCCAAACACTAGATGATTTCCTCGGATGATGAGCTTGACTCAAGATGCCGCAAGCGTGCCTCAAGACGGTCGGTGGCATCGCGCAGTGCATCGACCTCATTCATCCACTGCGACACGTCACGACCGCGGGCCAGATCATAGGATTCTTCTCTCAGGTACTCTGCGGTGTGATCTGCCATTCGTCCCGAGTTGGTCTGTGCCCAGCCGAAAAACTGCTTGAGTCCGCCGGCGACGCGATGTGCGGCGACACCGCCGAGCATGGGCGCCAACCATTCTTCCGGATCAAAGCCGACGCGCGCGATCAGGTTGCGAAAACGCTGAAGCAGTTCCACATCACCTGAGACATCGAGGCCAGTCGGCAGGCTTCCTTCGGAAGAGGCGCGCAATGCAGCGAGCATCTCTGATGGTGTGGCCACTACAGAGACATTAGCTGGGGTGGGCGCTTCAGGCAGCACTCTCACCCCGCTAGGGATAAACTCGATGACCAGACCTAATTGCTGCGAGGGCAACTGTATCTGGATCAGTTTTCCGGAGAGCTGCGCGCACTCTTCAACTGCGGACGATTCCAGTCGCAGATATCGATTCAAGGCGATTTCCGCGGTTGCGCACAGCACCGCCGGCGTCATCATTCGAGACGAAACCCGCGATGAACCGCGACCACGCCGCCGGTCATGTTGTAGACCTGCGTGCGCCCGAAACCCGCGTTGTCCATCATGGACTTGAGCGTCTCCTGATCCGGATGCATGCGAATGGACTCGGCAAGATAGCGGTAGCTGTCTTCGTCATTGGCGACCAGCCGTCCGATCATGGGCAACAGCTTGAACGAATACTGATCGTAGATTTTGGATAGACCTTCGCTGGTTGGCTTGGAGAACTCCAGGATCAGCAGACGACCACCGGGTTTGAGTGCACGGCACATGGAACGCAGGGCGGCGTCCTTGTCGGTGACATTGCGCAAGCCGAATCCGATGGTGATGCAATCGAATGTACCTTCCTCAAAAGGCAGGCACTCTGCATTGGCTTGCACAATCGGCATATTGATGACGCCTTTATCTGCCAGCCTGCTTCGTCCTTCTCGCAGCATCGAGGCATTGATGTCCGACAAAACCACCATGCCGCGCGGGCCGACCAGTTTGGAAAACTCCCTGGAAAGATCACCCGTTCCGCCAGCGACATCGAGAACTTTTTCGCCGGAGCGCACACCCGCTAGGTCAATGACAAAGCGTTTCCAGATGCGATGAATGCCCATGGACATCAGGTCGTTCATCAGATCGTACTTGGCAGCTACCGAATCAAATACACCGGCAACGCGCTTGCGCTTTTCAGTGGTCGGTACCTGCTGAAAACCGAAGTGTGTGGTGTCGCTGGATTTCGGATCGTCGCTCACGAGATTATTCAGGCTTTGGGGGGCGTGTATTTCTTGGGCTGCAATGCGGCAAGTTTAACCACCTCACTATCGCGCGACATGCCCATCTCCTCGAGTCGCGCCAGATAGCTGGCCCAGTACTGTTCTTGATGAGCGCCCAGATCGGCGAGTACTTCCCAGGAATAGAGCCCGGTGTCGTGGCCATCGTCAAAAACCAATTTGACGGCATATCGACCCACGGCCTTGAGCGCTGTGATGGCGACTTCCCGTTTTCCGCCCACGAGGACGGGTTTGCCATGACCTTGAACTTCTGCGGACGGCGAATGGACGCGCAAGTATTCGGCGGGCAGCCGGTAGCTCTGGCCGTCAGCATATTTGACCTCCAGGCATCGGGAGACTTTGTGCAGAATCAGTTTGTCGGGCTTTGGGGCGTTCATGGCGCGAAAGGCTGGGTGGCCGGCAATGATGTCATGGCAGGCAGCATCGGCCTATTTTCCGATGCAGAATCGCGAGAAGACTTCGCCCAGAAGATCGTCACTGCTAACCCGGCCGCTCATTCGTCCCAGAGCGTCATGGGCCAGTCTCAAGTCTTCGGCGGCAAGTTCTGCACCGGTCTGGTTGGCCAACTGCTGGCGTGCGCTATCCAGATGCGTCTTGGCCAGATGCAGGGCGTCCAGATGACGGGTACTCGCGCTGAAAACGCTTTCGCTGTTCTGCTCGAGACCCGCGAAGCGACAAATCGCCTGGCGCAGCATTTCCAGCCCCTGACCATCTGCTGCGCAGAGCCGGATGGCAGGGCGATCCGCAATCTGCAGCTCTTCGGAGGATCGCCCGCTGAGATCACACTTATTCAGGATCACGATACAGGGCATCGCGGCGGGCAGTTGATCAAGAAGTTGCTGGTTGGGTTCGTCGATACCGCTTCGGTCATCGACTAGAAACAGACTCAGCTCTGCCGCCTGTACCGCTTTCCATGCACGACGAATGCCTTCGTTTTCAATCGGGTCTTCGGTTGTTCGCAGGCCCGCAGTGTCGACCACAGTAATGGGCATGCCTTGAATCACGATGTGTTCGCGCAGGGCATCCCGAGTGGTGCCGGGAATATCACTGACGATGGCTGCGTCTGTACCCGCCAGCTGATTGATCAGCGTTGACTTGCCGACATTGGGTTGACCGACGATGGCGATGGTGACGCCATCGCGCAGGCGTCTCCCCTGTGCGGCCTGGTGGATGATCTGATTGAGCGTGGCGCTGGTTTTTTCGAGCTTCTGCGCAAGGCCAGCATCGGACAGCCAGTCGATCTCTTCATCTGAGAAATCGAGCGCGCCTTCGACAAAAACGCGAAGCTCAATGAACTGCTGGGCCAGCACATCAAGTTGTCGCGAGAATTCTCCTTGGAGACTGCGCCTGGCTGCAGTCGCCGCTGCCTCACTGTTGGCCGCAATCAGGTCGGCAATGCCTTCGGCCTGAATCAGGTCGATACGATCATTGAGGAAAGCGCGCTCGGAAAATTCTCCGGGTCTGGCCATGCGCGCACCGTGCACGCACGCCGCCTGCACGATCTGGTTGAGTACGACTGGGCCGCCGTGACCCTGAATTTCGACCACATCCTCGCCGGTAAAGGAATTAGGCCCTGGGAACGCAATGACAATGGCCTGGTCACACTCCTGACCTTTGGCATCGCGGATATTTCGTAGCCGCGCCTGTCTTGGGGCGGGCAGTTTTCCGCACATCTTCTCCGCAATATCGAAAGCCTGCGGACCGGACAATCTGACGATGCCCACCGCGCCGGGTCCCGCCGCGGTGGCGATAGCGACGATGGTTTCAGTCACGATGGGACGTTCACCAGGCTCGTCGCGTTAGGTGGTTTTGGCGTTCTTGCCCAGGCCTTCTGTGGCGAGCTTGCGATTGATGAACCATTGCTGCGCCATGCCGATCAAGTTCGACACCAACCAGTAGAGAACCAGACCCGCCTGAAAGAAAGTGAAGAAGGCGGTCATCATGATCGGCATGATGTTCATGATCTTCTGCTGCATCGGATCCATCGTGGCCGTTGCACCGGACCATTTCTGCTGGATGTAGAAGCTCAGTCCGAACAGCAGCGGCAAGACGTAGTAGGGATCCGGCGCTGAGAGATCATTAATCCACAGTGCGAAATCAGCCTGGCGCAGCTCAACACTTTCGAGCAATACCCAGTACAGCGAGATGAAAACCGGGAACTGCACCAGCAGCGGCCAGCAGCCTGCGAGCGGGTTGAAGCCTTCCTTCTTGTAGAGGTCCATCATGGCCTTGGACATGCGCTCGCGGTCATCGCCATAACGTTCCTTGATGTCCTGAATTCGCGGCGCGAATTTTTTCATCTTGCCCATCGAGCGGTATTGCGCTTCGGACAATTTGTAGAACGCGGCCTTGACCACGATGGTCAGCAGGATGATGGACCAGCCCCAGTTTCCGGTGAGCTTGTGAAACTTGGAGAGCAGCCAGAACAGGGGTTCGCAGAGTGCGGTGAGCCATCCGTAATCAACGGTAAGTTCAAGGCCACGTGCGATGTTGTCCATGCCGCCGCCCTTGAAGAAGCCGCCCTCGTGGCCTTCGGTTTCCAGCCCCGTCTGCAGCTTGGGTCCAATGTAAAGGCCCAATGGGAAAGTTTGTGTCTCGCCCGGCGCCACTTTGACGCCGGTGCCGACGTACTGTGCCGAGTAGGTCTGATCCTTGCTGCTCTGCTTGGCGGAGAACACACCTTCCGAGTTTTCCGGCGGCAGGATGGCGGCGACAAAATAATGCTGGAGCATTGCGATCCAGCCATCGGGCTGGCGTTTTTCGAAAGCGTCGTCGTCCAGATTATCGAGTTTGGTTTTCACGAAACGATAGCCGTCTGAGCCATCCTTCTTCTCGAAGAAGCCCACACCAAGGAATGTGGCTACGAACTTGGGCAGGCTGCCGACCACAACATCGTTGCGTTTGAATCGTGCGTAAGGACTGACGGTTAGCGCAGATGGGCCAGCATTGTTGACGGACTGCTCGACAACCACGCGATAGCTGCCACGGGCGAAGCGGTAAACCTTGCGCACCGTCACACCGTTGGCATTGACATGTTCAAGCTCAACTTCCAGTTGCTTCTGCCCGTCAGCCAACTGGTAGCTGGTTTGGCTGGACTGGTAAGCCGTGCTGGAGCTGGCCACCGGAACGCTCTCGCCGGCAAGACCGGATTGGAAGATGAAAAACTGCCCGTCACGATCACCGAGAAGCGGGATTGGCGTTTCGGGATGATCCTTGGAGACCGGGTAGTCCTTGAGTTCAACCCGGCGGATTTCGCCACCCTGCAGACTGATCTGCGCCTTGATGACATCGGTCTCTACCGAGATAAGCTGACCGTTCGGTGTTGCAACGGTCTGGTCTTCCTCCAAAGGACCAGCACTGACGGCGGTTGGCGCATCGCCCTGGTCGGCTGGCAGGGCGGCGGTTGGTGCATCGTCTGGCACATCTCGAACCGGACGGGTCTGCGCCTCGTCCGGAACATTAAGTTGCGGCGTCGGGTTGCTGGCGACAACATTGTCGTTGCCGTAGTCGTCCTGCCATGCTTGGTAGAGAAAGAACAGCACGACCACAAACAGGGCGATCAGGATGAATCTGCGATTTTCCATTTTGATTTATTTCGCTTCGCGATGCGGAACCGGATCTTCGCCACCCGGATTCAGAGGATGGCAGCGCGTCAGTCGACGCAATGCGAGCCAACTGCCACGCAGGCTGCCGTGTTGTTCAATAGCCTGCGTCGCATAACGCGAGCAGCTGGGATAGAAACGGCATTGATTGCCGATGAAAGGACTGAGTACGCGCTGATAGCAGCGGATCAGGAAGATCAGGAAACTGGCCATCGCTTTCGCAGTTGTATCCAGTATTGACTCAATTCTTCAGCGAGTTCGGGACGGCTGATCTTGCGTGCTCTGGGTGTCGCCATGATGACGACGTCCGCAACGGGTAGATCGGAACTCTTACGAAACGATTCTCGAACCAATCGTTTGAATCGGTTCCGGTCTACTGCGCGCGGCATGGCCTTTTTGGATACAGCCAGACCCATCCTTGCGCTGCTCGCCGGAAGCTGGGCTTCCGGGCCTTGCGCCGCGACGACAAACTCGTATGCGGTAAAACAGGGACTTCTTCTTCTACGACCCTTGCTGATCACCCGCTTGAAGTCAGCGGGCTTGAGCAGACGGGCCGCTCGCGGGAAACCGGCCAATCGTTTGATGGCCTGCGCCGCCAACTGCCTTGCTTAAGGTGCCAGTCGGGCGCGGCCTTTGGCGCGACGACGTGCAATTACTGCGCGACCACCGACAGTTGCCATGCGGGCACGAAAACCATGAGTGCGCTTGCGGCGGATGACGCTGGGTTGATAGGTGCGTTTCATGACGTGTTGCTCGGCCAAAAGAAAAAGGGCGCGGAGTTTACCGACTATATGGTGCTCACGACAAGATCAGAGTTCAGGTGCGGCTTGCCTCGGCCCTGTGGATAAGTCTTCGCCCAGGGTATAGAATTGCCTGCTGACTTCGCTTCAACCCACTCCAGTCCCCTTATCCTCCATGGCGCTTGCCGACGATCCCGGTTGGACCCTTTGCGTTGAACGCCTAGAAGGCGAAATGCCGGCCGAAGAGCTGAATAGCTGGATTCGGCCGCTTCAGGCGCGCCGCGAAGGTGACCGTCTGGTGCTGATCGCTCCCAATCGCATGGTCATGCAGCGCGTGGCAGCGGATTTTCGCTCACAGATTCAACGCGCCTGGGTCGCTAGCGACGGTACGGACATAGAAGTGGAAGTGGTGGCCGCTGCCGAAGTCAGCGCCGCGCCGGCAGACCCCAAGACCTCGGTGGAGAATGCGCATCAGGGCACGACGCGTCTGGATGCTCGCTATACCTTCGACTCTTTCATTCAGGGTAAGTCCAATGCCCAGGCTAATGCGGCTGCGCAGCAAGTCGCCGAATCTCCCGGCGTGGCCTACAACCCTTTGCTGATCTACGGCGCTTCCGGCCTCGGCAAAACGCATCTGATGCACGCCGCGGGCAATGCGCTGCTAGGTAGTGGCCCGAATGTGCGGGTGGTTTACGTGCCCTCCGAGCAATGGATGAACCAGTTCATCTCGGCCATGCGCCACAACACCACAGAAGAATTCAAGGCCACCTATCGCTCAGCCGATGCCTTGCTCATCGACGACATCCAGTTTTTTGCTGGAAAGCCCACGACTCAGGAAGAGTTTTTCCATACTTTCAATAGTTTAATGGATGGTCGCAAGCAGATTATTCTGACTTGCGACCGCTTCCCCAAGGATCTGGATCGCCTGGATGACCGCCTGAAGTCGCGTTTTTCTTCGGGTCTGACCGTCTCCGTGGAGCCGCCTGACCTGGAAACCCGTGTCGCCATCCTGTTATCCAAGGCCGAGCAGTTTGGTCTGGCGCTGAATAATGACGTGGCCTTCTTTGTTGCTCAGCACGTGCGTTCCAATGTGCGTGAGCTTGAAGGGGTGCTGCTGCGACTGTCTGCGGGCATGCGTCTGCAAGGCGAAGCCATTACGGTGGAGTTTGCGCGCCAGACGCTGCGAGACATGCTCGCCCATTACGAACGCAAGGTGACCATCGAGAACATCATGTCGACGGTCGCCAAGTATTACGGTATCCCGCACAAAGATCTGCGCTCGCCCAGACGCTCCAGGATGCTGGCGCGACCCCGACAGGTCGCGATGGCGCTGGCTCGTGAATTGACCGAGCACAGCCTGCCGGATATTGGTCAGCACTTTGAGAAGGATCACACGACGGTCCTGCATGCTGATCGCAAGATCAAGGAATTGCGCGAAACCGATATCCGGATTCGCGAGGATTACGAGAATTTGTTGCGCCAGTTAAGCTATTGAATAAGCGTTGAAAGTTTGACCCTTAAGCGTGTTGGAAAGCTGTGGAAAAGTAGCAGCTCGAAATGTGTCCACAACTTGGACACAGATCGTCCAGACGGGAGCCGGGGGTTTTAGAGGAAAGATTTTTAAGGTTAAGTTTATGATTAATTTAAGAAAAATAAACTTATCCAATGCATCGCTCTTGTACTACTACTGTTTATTTCTTTTAAAGAAAGAAAGTTCTAAGCAGACAAACGTCATCAGGTGACACTTATGAAGATCAAGGTAGGGAGAAACGAGTTATTGACCGCTCTGCAGGCCGTGGTCGGCGTTGTCGAACGTCGGCAGACCTTGCCCGTGCTGGCCAATTTTCTGCTCGAAGTCAAAGACGACGAACTCGTCGTCACCGGTACCGACCTGGAAATGGAACTGATTTCGCGTGCCAGCGTGCAGGCTCAGGCTCCTGGCAAAGTGACTGTGCCCGCCCGCAAGCTGTTCGATATCTGCAGGGGTTTGCCTGAAGGCGCTGACATCAGTCTTGAAGCGCGCGAGGACAAGGTCACCGTTCGATCGGGCAAGAGCCGTTTCACGCTCGCCGCGCTCAAAGCCGAAGAGTTTCCCGCGATGGGCCAGGTTCGTGGCGGCAAGCACATCCGCCTGCAACGCGCTGAGCTGAAGAATCTGATCGAGAAGACCCAGTTTGCGATGGCGCAGCAGGATGTTCGCTATTACCTCAATGGTTTGCTGCTTGAAGCCAGTGCCAACCGACTACGCGCCGTGGCCACGGATGGTCATCGGCTCGCATTCAGTGAGCGGCTTGGCGAAACCGCACTCGAAGAACCGGTGCAGGCCATCCTTCCACGCAAATCAGTCCAGGAGCTCAATCGCCTGCTGGACAACAGCGATACAGAAGTCACCCTGATCGTCGGCGAAGGTCAGGTCCAGGTGGAGATCGACACCGTTCGCCTGACCACCAAGACCATCGATGGCCGCTTCCCGGATTATGAAAGGGTGATTCCCGATCACGGCGACAAGCAGGTCGTGGCCGATCGCGAAACATTCCGCCGATCATTGGCGCGCACCGCAATTCTCTCCAACGAAAAGTTTCGCGGCGTTCGCCTGCAACTGGAGTCCGGACAGCTGAAGTTGCAGACGCACAATCCAGAGCACGAAGAAGCTGAAGAAGAGATCGAAGTGGATTACAGCGGCGAAGGGCTCGAGATCGGCTTCAACGTCAATTACCTGCTGGACGCGCTTGGCGCCATTGCTGGCGACGAGATCGTGCTGGAACTGAAGAACTCGGATTCCAGCGGTTTGCTTTACCAATCCGGCGATCCGTCATCGAAGTACGTGATCATGCCGATGCGGCTTTGACAGGATGCCGATGTGAGTGTCGCCCTGTTGCGGGGCGAAAACCTCCGTCTGTACAAGAAATTTCAGATCGAGCCACACCCGGTGCTCAATCTAATTTTGGGAGACAACGCTGCCGGCAAGACCAGCTTGCTCGAGGCCTTGTTTCTCACGGCCAGGGGCCGCAGTTTTCGCGCACAGAATCTGGCCGAAGTCTGCGGGCCTGCACAAGCGGGCTGGAACGCATTCGTTGAAACACGTAATGAGTCCGACATTCACAAGCTGGGCATTGGCTGGACGCGAGACGGAACAGAAATGAGGCTTGATCAGATTAAAGGCGTTCGGATTGCAGAGGTGGTGAAAGCCATGCCGCTGCAATTAATCGAGCCCTTGTCTCATCGCCTGCTCGAAGAAGGCCCGTCGTATCGGCGCAGTTTTGTGGATTGGGGTGTGTTCCACGTGGAACATCGCTTTCTGGAAGTCTGGCGACGTTGTCAGCGAGCCCTCAAACAACGCAATAAATCCCTTCGGGAAGCGCTACCGGGTAAGGCTGTATCCGCATGGAACCGGGAATTGGTTGAGTCTTCAATTGAACTCACCGCCATGCGACAGGCCCACGTGGCCGAGGCCGCGCCAATTTTCCAAAAAGAAGTGGCAGATATGCTCGAACAAGGCCGCGCCCGCCTGGAATGGAACCAGGGTTGGCCGGCCGATCAGGACTATGCCGAGCTTCTGGAGCGCAACCTGGCTCAGCACCAGCGCTTGGGCACGACTGTCCAAGGACCGCACCGCGCTGAACTGAAAATCACACTGGCTGACGCAAAGGCGAAAGGGCGTGTCAGTCGAGGCCAGCAGAAAATGCTGGTCTCTGCCATGGTGCTCGCGCAGGCGCAGGTTCTGCGGGCCCATGGTGTGAGCGCTCCAGTGTTGTTGTTGGATGATTTTGCCTCCGAACTGGCTCCCGAATTCCAAAATCGTCTGGCTAATGCCCTTGGTCGGTACCCCGGGCAGAAGTTTGTTACCGCTTTTTCCATGCCAGACGCTTTCGCGGACGGCGATTCAAAGATGTTCCACGTGGAACATGGAACAGTCCGCCAGACTGATGCCATTCATTGATTGAACCAAGAAGTCACTTATGAACGACGAAACCACGCAAAACGAAGACGCTATCCAGGGTTCTTACGATTCTTCCTCGATTCGTGTCCTGAAAGGCTTGGAAGCAGTGCGTCAGCGCCCCGGTATGTATATCGGCGATACCGATGACGGCACTGGCCTGCACCACATGGTGTTTGAAGTCGTCGACAACGCTATTGATGAGGCACTGGCAGGCTGGTGCAGCGAGATTCAGGTGATTTTGCACGACGATAACTCAGTCAGCGTGCAGGACAACGGTCGAGGTATCCCCACGGATATCCACAAGGAAGAAGGGCGTTCTGCGGCCGAAGTCATTATGACCATATTGCACGCCGGCGGTAAGTTTGGCGGCAGTGGGTACAAAGTTAGCGGTGGTTTGCACGGAGTTGGCGTTTCTGTGGTGAATGCGCTTTCCGACAAGCTGCTGTTGGATATACACAGGGATGGGCAGCACCACCATCAGGAATATCACCTGGGTGAACCACAGGCGCCGCTCGCCGTGGTCGGCCCGACTGAAAAGCGTGGAACGATGGTCCGATTCCATCCAAGCCCCACGGTCTTTACCAATCTCGATTTCCATTACGACATCCTGGCTAAGCGACTGCGCGAGCTGTCCTTCCTGAACTCCGGGGTTCGCATCGTTCTCAAGGAAGAATCAAGCGATCGCGAGGACGTCTTTGAATACAAAGGCGGCATTCAGGCGTTTGTCGAGTATCTGAATAAGGCCAAGACCACCATCCACAGCAACATCCTGAGCATCAAGACGGAACAGGATGGCGTGGTCGTGGAGGCCGCCTTGCAGTGGAGCGATACCTACACCGAGAACGTGTTTGTATATACCAACAACATTCCCCAGAAGGACGGCGGCACTCATCTAACGGGATTTCGCAATGCGCTGACCCGTGTAATGAACGACTTTCTGGAATCGGAAGGCATTTCCAAGCGAGAAAAGATCAATCCGGTGGGCGACGATGCCCGTGAGGGGCTGACGGCGGTTTTGTCGGTGAAGGTGCGAGATCCGAAGTTCTCCAGCCAGACCAAGGAAAAGCTCGTTTCTTCAGAGGTCACACCGGTGGTATCCGGTGTTGTAGGCGACAAACTCAAGGAATTCCTGCTAGAGAATCCACGGGAAGCCAAGCTGATCGCGGCCAAAGTGACTGAGGCGGCAAGGGCTCGCGAGGCGGCAAGAAAGGCGCGGGACCTGAATCGGCGCAAGAGTGTGCTTGATATCGCCGGCCTGCCGGGTAAGTTGGCTGACTGCCAGGAGAAAGATCCGAGTAAGTCTGAAATTTTCCTGGTTGAGGGCGATTCTGCAGGCGGATCAGCCAAACAGGGTCGAGACCGGCATTTTCAGGCCATTCTGCCCCTTAAGGGCAAGATTCTGAATGTTGAGCGCGCCAGACTGGAAAAAATGCTGTCCTCAGCAGAAGTCGGGACCCTGATCACTGCTTTGGGCTGCGGCATCGGCAAGGAAGACTTCAAGGTCGAAAAGCTGCGCTATCACCGCATCATCATCATGACTGACGCCGACGTGGACGGCGCTCATATCCGGACCTTGTTGCTGACCTTCTTCTATCGGCACATGTTTGCCCTGATCGAGAATGGCTACGTCTACATTGCCCAGCCACCGCTCTACAAAGTGAAGTCAGGTAAGCAGGAAGCCTATGTGAAGGACGATCATGAATTGTCCGAATGGCTGCTCAAGTCGGCGATGAATAACGTCCAGCTAATTCCAGCCAGTGGCCAGGAAGCGTTGCCGACCGAAAATCTAGCGGAAATGGTTCGCCAGCAGACCGCTGTTCTAGAGAGCATTCAGCGTCTGAGCCGCCGTTATGATCGAAAACTCCTGGAGACTTTGTTCGCCGTAGCGCCTGTTCCCGCTACTGAAGAGGCGCTTTCCTCTTGGGGAGATAATATCGGTAAGATATTGAATATTAACGATAAAATGGGTTTCTATGAAATCCAGACAGCGCTGCAGGGTGGATCTCCGAGCGCGCGAATCACACGTCGTCTGCACGGCGCAGTTCAGACCATCGAGCTCGGCCCTGATTTCTTCACCTCACAGGACTATCAGCGCATGGCCAAGCTGCGCGCGGCAAGCGAATCACTGATGGGAGAGGGAGCTGAAATCCGTCGTGGCGAGAAAGTGCAGGCTGTTGAGAGTTTCGACCAGGCTTACGACTGGATTCAGGCAGAGGCACGCCGCGGCCTGGGCATTCAGCGTTACAAAGGCCTGGGCGAGATGAATCCGGAGCAGCTCTTCACTACCACACTGGATCCAGAGAACCGCCGACTGGTGCGTGTGATGGTGGAGGATGCCGTGGCTGCAGATCAGATGTTCACCACCTTGATGGGAGAGCAGGTCGAGCCACGCCGCGAGTTCATCGAAAAGCATGCCCTGCAGGTTGGCAATCTCGATATCTGACGGCAGGCGCCGGGCTACAAAAGATTAAATCGCCACGGTGGATAAACACCTGCCTCCGTGGCGATGCTCGAGCAGGAAGTCAGCAGGGAAAGGAAACCGAAAAACAGTAACCCGTCGTCGTCCCATACTGGCAGGCGTATAGCGTGCTGGTACCAAAGCCCTGAGATTGCGCGGTGCGCATGAACTGATGGCCTTTTTCCTCAAGAATGAAGACGCCGACTTCATCCGTGCAAAGTTTTGAAGAGACGGTCATCAGTCTGGTGGACTGCGTCTCATCAGAGCGCTCAAACGCTACGGCGGTGGTTGCCAGCAGGCATAGAACACTCGCGGTGAAGGTGGATTTTAATTGGCTTTGCATGTCGTCTCTCCCATTCGCTGAAACAGGAATCAACCTTAGTCCTGTGCGGTGCTCAGAAACACCATCACTCCACCCGGCTCTGAGACATGGCGCACGCGCACAAGCAGCAATCGATCACGCGGTAGCAGCACAGCGTCCTCCAATGCATGCCTGTACCTGTCGGAATCCATGCGAGTGAGAAGCCGCACTGGAATACTGGCAGCGTGAAACAGCCCACTCAGAATCATCTTCGCCAGCTGCTCGAAACCTGGAGTCGGTTTGTTTGCGCGCGCGCGAAATATGTCGTCTTCAGCTACGCCGTGCTCACCCTCATATCTGCCTACGCTGCGATAACACACCTGAGCGTGGACACCGACACCTCCGGGATGCTGTCACCTGAACTGCAATGGCGTCTTGCGGAAGAGCATTTCAAAGCAGCCTTTCCCGACCAGGACTGGAGAATCATTGTTGTCGTTGACGCGGCGCACCCGGAACAGGCTGAGCGAAGCATCACGAGCATCCTGCAAGCCATCAGCGATCGGCCAGATCTATTCAAGCGCTCTGAAGCACCTTTCAGCAGCTCATTCTTCAAGCGCAATGGACTGCTCTATCTGAGCCTTGAAGAACTCGAGTCTTTGTCACTCGAACTCGAATCCGCACAAGCTTTGCTGGGCCGACTTTCCAGGCAGACCAGCCTAGCCGGACTGTTTGATCTCTTGTCGCAGGCCATGAAGGGCCATGAACAAGACGTCACGGATCGTCTGCCTGAAGTGTTGCGCAGCATTGCACAAGCGATACCGCAAGGCGAAACGCAAACACTTTCATGGCGTGCATTGCTCGCAAAGAAAAGCGATAACCCACCGCCACCCCGTCTTGTCCTGATACAGGTTGCGAACCAGGACACCGAAAATCTGGCTGTTGAATACCTGCGCAATGTCATCGCCACGCTTCCCGAAGAGCAGGCGCGCAGCATCGAATTGACCGGTGAAGCACCATTGTGGGTAGATCAACTCAACGCTGCGCGACAAGGGGCGATGCTCTCGGCTGTCCTTGCCCTGGTGCTGGGCGCAACTCTGTTGTACGCAGGCTTGCAATCGGGTCATCTCGTTGCGGCCTGCGTGATCAGCTTGATGACAGGACTTGTTCTCACAGCGGGATTTGCAAGTGTGACAATCGGTCGCCTCAACATGATCTCGGTGGCCTTCGCCACGCTCTACATCGGCATCGCAATTGACTACGGCGTACACCTGAGCCTGCGCTATCGCGAACTCGTATTCGACGGTCTTGAGCACAGCAAAGCGCTGATAGAAGCGGCCAGTGGTATTGGGCCTGCATTGAGTTTGTGTGCCTTCACTAGCCTTGCCGCGTTTCTGGCCTTCATTCCAACAGACTATCCAGGGATATCAGAACTCGGCTGGATCAGCGGCGGCGGCATTCTAATCGGCCTATTCCTCAGCCTGAGTTTGCTCCCAGCACTCATTCAACTCATGAGGCCTCAACTGCAACCAGGCAAGACAGCTTTGCTCCATCCACTGCTAGAGCGCCTGGCGAAAATCCCTCATCAACACCCAGGAAAAATGATCAGTCTCTCGCTGTTGCTCTGCCTGCTGGCGATCCCGGTAGCGCTGCAATTGCAGTTTGATCACAACCCGATGCATCTTAATCCGCCGGAATCAGAATCGATGCGCGCTTATGATCGCCTCCGGCACCAAAGCCATTCGCCAATGACGGTCTCCGCCATCGCGCAAGACGAGCAGCAACTGCAACAGCTGACGGAAGGTTTCTCAAGTTTGAATGTTGTCGGAAACGTCATCCGTCTTGAAGACTGGGTACCACAAGCGCAAACCGAAAAAATGGAACTGATCGAGGCGCTGAAGTGGAGCCTCGCATTGCCAGAACAAACGACTCAGACCACGGTTGAACCGGAACGCGATCGACTGGCCATACAAGAACTGCTCAAAGCATCTTCCATGCGCTTTGACAAAGAAGAAATGCACAGGGCCGCACGCGATCTGCACGCCAAACTCAGCGTCTACACACAAGCAGACGCCGAACAACTGACGCGCCTGCAACAAGTCTTGCTCGGTGAATTTCCAGCGACCGCGTCAGCCATTCGAGAGGCACTGGAAGCGCAGCCATTTTCGCGCAATGACCTGCCAGACAATCTTGCAAGACAATGGCTAAACAATGCGGGTCAATATCGCATCGAGATCACAGCTGCTGATTCGCTTGAACACGACCAAACACTCATTGCATTTGTCGATGCCTTGAACACGGTATCGAACCAGATCAGTGGGTCGCCTGTGGCATTCGTGGGCGCCGCGCGCAGTGTGAAATCTGCATTCGTCCAGGCGTTTGCGCTGGCAGCCATATTGATCTTCGCGCTCCTGATCGTGGTACTGAGAAATGTCGCTGACACGCTCAGAGCGCTCGCACCGCTGATGCTCGGGACAATTATCTTGCTGGCGTGCATGGTTATGCTCGGTATTCCGATGAACTTTGCCAATGTCATCGCCCTTCCGTTGTTGCTGGGGATGGGTGTCGACATTGGTCTGCTGATGCTCTGGCGTTCGCGACTGCAATCCAGCGCCGAGGAAAACCCATTAGTGTCGGCCACGGGACGTGCAGTGCTGGTTTGTGTGTTCGCAACACTTGCCAGCTTTGCGTCCCTGAGTGTTTCAGCCGATCGAGGCATGAGCAGTATCGGTGTCCTGCTCAGTCTGGGTCTGGCAATCCACTTGATGACGACCATCTTGTTGCTGCCAGCGCTGCTGACGAAGGTCTCGACAGTCACTTTTAGAAAATCCTGATGAGAAATACCCGCCTGAAAAACGGTCTGATCAGTTTCTGCATCTTGACCTGTGCCTCGATCGCCACGGCTGCTCCTGTCGGCCCCGATTTGGTCACAAACCAGTTACACCTGCTCCTGTTGAACAACATGAAGCAAGGTGAACACCAGACCTGCCTGTCACGCCTTGAAAAGCTATCGCCGATGGTAGAGCGCGCTTTTGATATTGAATTCATATCCAGACAAGTCCTTCGTCGATCATGGAAAACCATGACGCCGGAACTCCAAGGGCGCTTCATTGCACTTCTAAAGCAACAGATTGCGCTGAGTTATGCGCTGAACTTTGATGCCTACGCGGGAGAATCCTTTGTTCCTGAGATTTTTGATCCGGAAGGAAAGCAAAGCGCCAAACATCTGGTGAGGTTTCATCGACCTGATCAACCACCACTGCAATTTGAGTACGTCTTGCGTCTTCGTCAGGATATCTGGCGCATTGCCAACATCGTGGTCGACGGAGTGAGTGATCTTGCGTTGCGTTCAGCTCAGTACCGAACGGCGATCCGTGATGGCGGCATCACGCATCTTCTGGACACCCTTTCCGGGCAGATCGAACAGTCGCGCCAGAACTGCGTTGGGGTATCGTATTGATCCGGCTCCGAACCGCTGTGCTCTCGTCATTGGCTGTGTGCAGCCTCGGCGCACCTTTGCAGGCAAACCAGCAAGACGAGGAACTTCCCACGATTGTTGTCACCGCGCAGAAGGTGACGCAATCCCAGGATCAGGTTCCTGCATCCATCAGCGTGGTGAACGAAGGCGTGTTTCGTGACAACGCGTCCAGGTCATTCAGTGATCTCCAGGACTTCACGCCAAACCTGAGCATGTCACTCTCCGGAAGCGCCGGAACATTCGGGATTCGTGGGCTGACGACACCCGATACCAACACGGCGTTTGAACCCAGTGTTGCCACCACCGTCGACGGTGTTTCATATGGGCGTTCTAATTTCCTCATCGGCTTTTTCAACGACATTGATCACATAGAAGTCTTGCGCGGGCCGCAGGGGACGCTAACAGGCAAGAATGCGACGGCCGGACTCTTGAATCTGGTCACCCGCGCACCCGAAGCAGGCCATGCTGTAGGTTCAGAATTTCTGTTCCAGAGCATTGGCGATGTTTCTCTGCGTCCCGTTGCCAATTTCGCATTCGGCGACTCTGCAGCCATTCGGATATCAGGCATCTATGACGCCGGCAACGGCTCCCGCTTGAAGAATCCGTTTCTCGATCGGGATGAAGACAACACCGAGCAATCGAGTACGCGGTTGCGATTACGATACTTGGCAGGCGATACGCTCACCATTGATCTGGGTGCGTTTCACTCTCGGCAGAACGCCAACTTCAACATTTTTCAGCTGACCCATGCCACTCCGGAAATGCTGGCGGCGGCGCGCACGTACGATGCAACCGCAGAAGCGCGCTTCGACGATCAGACCTCGGCTAATTTCCCAAGTAAGGAGGATGCACGTTTCGCTGGAACGAGCCTGACCTTGGAATGGCAGCCGCCTACCTTCTTGCAACTGCTCGACCCCCTGATTACATCCGTATCAGCCTGGGCGCGTGCCACAACTGAGCATCGCGATTTCGACGCGGACTTCACCGCCATCCCCTTCATCACCGACCGTCTTGCAGAGCCCTCGGTGTTCCAGCAGTTCAGCGAAGAACTGCGCCTTGCAGCCACCGCGCCAGATTTGTTCGGATGGGGACAGGGAATGCACTTCGTGACTGGCCTCTACATTTACGATTCAAGCTTCAGCACTTCCGATATTTTCTCTCTCGAAGATCTGGGCGCTGCCTTCACCTACATCACTGCAGCCAATGCAGGGTCGATGAACAATGCAAATCCAAACAACGCCGGCGGAATTGCCGGTGCTCTGGGTCCAGGTTTCAGTGAGCTGCTGGCGCTGCTCAATCCGCTTACCAGTCCGCTGATCGGTGAAACGCAATCCGCCAGTGTGACGCTGGACCAGACCGCGCAATCGATCGCCTACTTCGGTCAGTTTGAGCATCTGATCTTCGAAGACTGGGCAATCATTGGCGGATTGCGTTACGGCGTAGAGCGCAAAAAGGCGCGTGCCACCAGCACGGCACAAGGCGTGCTGGTGCCATTGATTGCCGATCAATCCGACCATGACACGCGCCTGTCACGCATCGAGCACGATCTTTCTCCCAAGGCCGGACTCAAGTGGCTACCCAGTGCGAATGTACAGATGTATGCCACCTGGGGGCGGGCATACAAGAGCGGCGGCTTCAACGCCTTGCCCCTGAATGATCGCAACATCGAGTACGGCCGCGAACTCGCTACCGGCTACGAAGTGGGCAGCAAATTTTCCGGAGAACTTCTGGGCTCGCCATATCGCGCTTCCCTGGCTGTGTTTTCTACCGATTATGAAGACCTGCAGGTCTCGACCTTCCTCGGCGGCAGCTTTGTCATTCTCAATGCTGCCGAAGTGCGAACGCAGGGTTTCGAGTGGGAGATGCAGTGGTTACCACCGATTCAAGATATGAGTCTCCAGGCTTCGGTGGGTTACGCCCGGGCGCGGTATCTGAGTTATCCCAACGCGCCCAATCGATCCGATGCCGAAGCGCCGTCGCAGGATTTGCGCGGGCAGCCGCTCGCGTTTGCACCTCTGTGGACCGCCAATCTTGTCCCTTCCTACAGCCCCTACCTGAGCGAGCATTTCGATGTGATGTTCTCGCTCAATCTGAGTTTCAAGGACGAGCGCTTTACGGATCTGGACAACGATCCGCGCAAACTTCAGTCCGCCACCACCACGCTGGATCTCCGCGCGGCCCTGAGCGATCCCCAACAAGCTTGGCGACTGAACCTGGTTGCGCACAACCTGACCGGCGAGAAAATTTCCGATCAATCCATCAGCCAGCCGCTAGCCCCGGGAAACTTTGTTGCAACGCGAACCGACCATGGTCGCTACTGGTCTTTATCCTTGAGCTACCATTTTCATGCGCTTCACTAGAGGCCCGATGCTTGGCCCAAACCGTCGACATGGCGCATCATCGGGTCTTTGCTGCACCACTGGCAGCAACCTTTTCCTGACTCTGAGAACAACATGACTACACGATGGATGATTGGCCTTGCCGCCTCCGGACTGATGGGCCTCAACGTTGCCATGGCTGATTCCGAGCCATTGAGTCGCGAGTCCCTGGCACGATGTGCATCGCAGGTACAGACCCTCCGGGATGAATCCACTCGCCTCACGCGAGAAAGCACGGCCCTGGACCGACGGCGTGAAGGCATCGAAGAGCGCAGTGCGCAGCTGAGGCTGGAAAGAGAAAATCCCGTGCAGGACGATCTCGAGGCCGGCCTTGATTTCCGGCAGCGCCAGATTGAGCACAAGGCGCAGACAGTTGCGTTCAACGCCGATATCCAGACCCTGCGCGATCAGATCACCGCACTCAATGCGCTCAAGTTTGATTACGAGCAGCGCTGCGCCAAGCGTGCGTATCGTCGTGCTGATCTGGAATCCCTGTCGTCGGAAGATCAATCCGCCATGCGCGAGGGCCTTGGAGACGTCAAGGTGCCCTACATTGATCCGGCATCAACGCCGCCTCCGCAATCGCAGCCCTGAGAAGACCTGCGACGCTGATCGCGAGCCGCTGTTGTATCGGCGAAGCGAGCCCTCACGGCGCCAGCGCTCTGGCGCGGCGGCAGATTCAGGTTGATGCGAGCTTGCCGGGGAAGGCCTTGCGCGAATGAGGCTTTCCTCGTGACCCAAGCGCGCTATAATTGCGAACCATTCTCATTTACGAACTCTCATGCGCAGCCTCGTCGCTTTCGCCCTGATTCTTGGAACCCTGTCCGGTGTTGCCCGTGCTGCCGAACTGACCGTCTACTCGGCTCGCATTGAAGATCTGATCAAGCCGGTGTTTGATCGCTACACCGAAGAAACCGGAACCACCATCCGTTTCATCACCGACAAGGAAGGGCCCTTGTTGCAGCGGCTGCGCGCCGAAGGAAAATCCAGCCCGGCCGATATTCTGCTGACGGTAGATGCCGGCAATCTCTGGCAGGCCGCCAAGCTCGGCGTATTGCAGCCCATTGAGTCCGAAACGCTGGAGAAGAATATTCCGGCGCACCTGCGTGACAAGGACAACAATTGGTTCGGCTTCTCGATTCGCGCCCGCACCGCGGTCTATCACCCCGGCCGGGTCAAACCAGCGGAGCTTTCCTCCTACGAGGACCTGGCGACGGCCAAGTGGAAAGATCGCCTGTGCCTGCGCACCTCAAAGAAAGTCTATAACCAGTCGCTGGTCGCCATGATGACCGCCGAACTCGGAGCCGAGCGAACAGAAGAAGTCGTTCGCGGTTGGGTGGCCAATCTGGCGACAGCACCCTTCGCCTCGGACAACGAAGTGCTCGAAGCCATCGCCGCAGGTCGTTGCGATGTGGGGCTGGTCAACACCTACTACTACGGGCGCATGGTTCGCAATGATCCTGAGTTGCCGCTCAAGCTGTTCTGGTTGAACCAGAAGCCGTCCAAGGGCAAGCAACTCGCTGGGGTTCACGTGAACGTCTCCGGTGCAGGTCTGACCGCCAACAGCCCCAACAAGCAGGAGGCCATCAAGTTCCTGGAGTGGCTGTCGTCCAAGGAAGCGCAGGGTCTGTTCGCGGCACTCAACCTGGAGTTTCCGGTTAATCCGGACGTGGAGCCGGATCCGCTGACGGCACATTGGGGGCCGTTCAAGCAGGATCAGATCAATCTGTCTGAAGCTGGAAAAGGTCAGGCCGACGCAGTGCGCTTGATGGATCGATCCGGCTATCGATAAGCGCCCGAAACGCGTGTTCGGGGCCAGATGAAACCGAGGGTCCGACTGGGCTGGCCCCTGCTGGCCTTCTTGCTGGCCGTGCCGACGCTCCTGCCGCTGGGCGCCGCGCTGGGCTCCTTCGCCCGCATCGACACCGAGCTGTGGTCACATCTGCTTGACTACGTTCTGCCACACGTCCTGCCGCAGACCATCATCTTGGTTGTGGCGGTCAGCCTCGGCGTCAGTCTGCTAGGGAGCAGCCTGGCCCTGCTGGTTTCCCTGTTTGATTTTCCCGGGCGCAGATTCTTTTCCTGGGCACTGATTCTGCCCTTGGCCATTCCAGGTTATGTGCTGGCAACGGTCTTCGTCGGCGCACTGGACTACGCCGGGCCGGTTGCCACCGGACTGCGAGAGATTGGCATTGCCCTGCCGGAAGTTCGCAACAGTCTGGGCGCCAGCCTTGTGCTCATCGCCGCGCTTTATCCCTACGTGTATCTGGTCGTTCGCAGCAGCCTGGCAACGCAGGGTGCACGCGTGCTTGAAGTCGCCCGCTCCATGGGCCTTACGCCGCGACAGGCCATGCTGCGCGTGGCCCTTCCATTGTCTGCACCGGCGATCATGGGCGGCACGCTGCTGGCGGCCATGGAGACGCTGGCCGACTTTGGCACGGTGGCCGCTTTCAACGTGGATACGCTGACCACGGCCATCTACAAAGCCTGGTTTTCTCTGTTTTCCATCGACTCCGCCTTGCAGCTGGCGGGCGTCCTGCTGGTGCTGGTACTGGTCCTGCTCATCATCCAGTCGCGAGCGAACGCCATGCGACGCACCACCCAATCGGGTCCGACGGCCAGACGCTTGCCCTTGCGCGGCCTGCCCGCGGGACTGGCGAGCACGGCATGTGCAATGGTCCTGATCCTGTGCCTGGTCCTGCCCCTGTTCCAGCTCATCCTCTGGACGATCCAGCATTGGGAGCGCGCAGATCACCGAATGCTTACGGCAGCCATGAATTCGATGGCGCTTGGCGCCATGGCGGCCGTGCTGCTGGGTATCAGTGCACTGATGCTCGCCGTTGCAATGCGAAGATCACCGGGGCCTCTCACCCGCGGCGCCGTCAAGGTCGCGACGCTTGGATATGCACTACCGGGAGCTCTGCTCGCCATCGGATTGTTCGTGCCGCTGGCCGTTATCACCAGCAACATGAATGAAGCTTTTGGTTTGAACATCATTCTTCAGGGTGGCGTCGCACTGCTCTTGCTGGCCTATGCAGTGCGCTTTACGGCAGTGGCACATGCGCCGATCTCAAGCGGCCTGGCGCGCATCAAGCCCAGCCTGGACGAAGCCGCACTGCTTGCTGGTCACCGCGGAGTGGCACAGATTCGCCGAGTGCACCTGCCCTTGCTGAAGCCAGCGTTCGCCGCTGCGGCCGCTCTGGTCTTTGTCGATGTGATGAAAGAGATGCCCATCACCCTGATGATGCGCCCCTTCGGCTGGGACACCTTGTCTGTTCGCGTGTTTGAACTCACCAGTGAAGGACAATGGGAACAAGCTGCGTTGCCATCCATGGCGATCGTTGCAGTGGGGTTGCTGCCGGTCTGGTGGCTGGTCCGGAATCTGGAGAAGGAGGCGCGTGGACCTTCAACTTGAAAATATTGTCGCTGGCTACAACGGTCATCCTGTCCTGCAGGGCCTGAGCATGCGCATCGCGCAAGGCTCGCTGGGTTGCCTGCTCGGACCATCGGGATGCGGCAAGACAACTGCATTGCGCGCGATTGCCGGCTTCGAGCCGATCAGCGGCGGACGCATCCTGTGTGACGGACAAGTCCTGAGCAGCGCATCTCTGATGACGCCGCCCGAACAACGCGGTATTGGCATGGTCTTTCAGGATCTGGCGCTGATGCCGCACTTGAATATCCGCCAGAACATTGCCTTCGGCCTGCACAAGCAGGCGCGGTCGCAACGCGATCAGCGCGTCGATGAACTGCTGGATCTGGTCGGCCTCGTCGAGGCAGCAAAGGCCTATCCGCATGAGCTTTCGGGCGGACAGCAACAACGTGTCGCACTCGCTCGGGCACTGGCACCCAAGCCCCGCCTGATCTTGCTCGACGAGCCGTTCTCGTCGCTGGACGTGGAACTACGCGAGCGCCTGTCGCAGGAAGTGCGACGCATTCTGCTTCACGAAAAAATGACTGCGCTGCTCGTCACCCACTCTCAGCTGGAAGCATTTGCCATGGCGGATGCCATCGGCGTCATGCAGAAGGGCAAGCTGCTTCAATGGGATGTTGCCTACAACCTCTACCACCGTCCTGCTGATCGCTTCGTTGCAGACTTCGTCGGCGAAGGCGCCTTCCTACCCGGGCATCGCCACAGCGACGGACGAATCGAAATGGAACTCGGTGTCCTGCCGGCGCGAGACGGACAGCATGATCCAGGGCAGGTTGAACTGCTGATCCGCCCGGATGACATCATTCATGACGATGCGAGCGCCATGACCGCACAAGTGCTTGCAAGAGCGTTTCGCGGTGCAGAGTTTCTTTACACCTTGAGACTTCCTTCAGGAGCCGAAGTGTTCTCCCTGGTCCCCAGCCATCATGATCACGCCATTGGTAGTCGCATTGGTATCCGGCTGGACGTGGAGCATGTCATCGCTTTTACGGCTTGAGCCCTGGCAAGACCAATAGGCGCAAAAAACCCCTTGCAATCCCGGATGGTTTCCGGGCATTGCAAGGGGCGGGTTCAGCGCGTAGCGGGATCAGTTACGCGAAGGAAAAACGCCTTCCAACGCGATAATGCAACGGATGGTGTTGAAGGGCTGGATATTCGTATGTGGCTGGCTGCCACCGGTGTTGGCGATGGTTCTGGGGTCCATCAATTCATCGGGCGGATTTTCCGGAGTGCGGTAAGGGATCACCGGACCCTGCACGCGCGGCCCGCTGTCGGGCTTGAACAAGGCCATGCCGAATTGGTTGCCAAACGGAAAAGCACGATTGGCCTTGCTGGTGGAAACGGCCAAACCGTGGCTATGCGAGGGGATCTGGCTCTCTTGCAGCGTGACGGACTCCACGCCTCCCCTCTCTCCCTGCTGGTATGGGGTCAAACCTGGGCCGCTGCCCAAATGAATGGGTACCCGACCGCGCATATCCGGAAGCGCAAAAGTGACGCGGCCGTCTCCGCCATATGTGGTTCCCAGCAAGGAAAACAGCGCTGTATTCTGAGCAATCGGCAGGAGCTGGCCATCACAATTGGCCCAGCCGCGTGGATTGAAAGTAAAGGCAACCCATGCGATTTGCCCTAGAAAAGGGTCGACCTGGGCAACAGCTGCCCGGGGGACGCCCAAGCCCAAGGCAAAGGCCAGCAACAGAAGCGGAATTTTTTTCATGAGAGCTCCAAAAGCAAGAAATTAAAATCGCCGCAACTGCTCGTTCAGCTGTCAGCAAGCAAAAAATACGCCTTCTGGCTCTTAATTGATACTGCGCGATCCTGTTGCAAGGCTCTGGTAGAGCTGCTCCAGCGCAGTAACGTAGGTAGGGGTATGGAACAGATTGGAATGATCCCGTGTCGTTTGAAGCAGCCGGGATTGAGATGCGAGCTGCGCCGGGTCGCGCAGAAGTTGCAAAGCCTTCTGCTCGTAATCATTGGCATCGTCAGCCACGTTCTGCGGTAAGCCCGCTGACCGAAGCAAGGATGCGCTGACCCGAGTCGCGAAGGTATGGCCTCGCATGGCCAATACAGGAACTCCGGCCCACAATGCATCCACCGTAGTGGTGTGCCCATTGCACATGGGTGTATCCAAGGCGAGATTGGCCAACTGCAGTCGGGCCAGATGCTCGGCCTTGGGCAGAAGATCAGCAAAAACGATGCGTGCCGGGTCGACGCCCGCCGCCCGTGCTGCCTTCTGCAGATTCTGTCTGGCCAGGGCAAATTCTCTGCCGTGCGCGTATTGCCAGAGCACGCAATTGGGGACAGCCTTTAGCAGGCGCATCCACAGCGAAAAGGTATGCGGGTCGATCTTTCCAATCGTGTTGAAACTCGCCAACACCAGAGCGTCCTCGGGCAGCTCGCAGCTGGCCCGCGTAGTGAGGGTGTCACTGATTCTCTGACGGTGATCCGTTGCAAGATAAGAGTGCGGCATCCGCAACAAGGATTCGCAAAACTCTGATTCACTGCCCTTCGGGGCGACAGTGTCATCGCCTATCAGGATATCCACCAGACCCTGACCCATGCTCGCGGCAAATCCGACCAAGCTGATCTGCACGGGAGCAGGACGCAGGCCCATGATGGCGGGTCGTCCGCCCATGGACAGGCCGGTGAGATCAATCAAGAGATCTATCTCGTGCTGGCGGATACAGCTTGCCGCTTCCAGATCAGACCGATCGCGCAGCTCCACAAAGCGATCGACCTGTTCGATGACCTGCTTTCTCATCGCACTGTCATCGTCGGGGCCGTATGAATAAGCCGTAACGTGAAAGCGGCTGCGGTCATGCAGCCTGAAAACGCTTCCCATCAGGTGCATCAAGGCGTGTTCCCTGAAGTCACCAGAAACGTAGCCGAGCCGAATCTTGCGCCCTTCAAGCGATGGTTTTGCCGGGGCAGGTAAACGCGCACCAGAGAGCTTCAGGCGTTCGAGCACCTCTCGTGCTTGCCGTGCTGCAATGGCTTTTTGCTGCGCGGCAGTGGTGGGAAGGCGCAAGGCCTGTGTAATGCTGATGCGCTCCATTTGCTGGCCCTCGTCGAGCAAGCGGTGAAGCGCAAGCGAATCGGCGTCAAAGAAATCCCAGTTCGCAATTTCAGTGGCCGCGAGCATGCGACTGGCACGAACACCGAGGTGTCGAGCATCCAGATCACAGGCTTTTGAGAACGCGGTAAAGGCATCTGCGAAGCGAAACTGCCCAAACAGAAAAGAGCCCATGCCGTACCAGGCTGCGAAGTTCGCGGGTTCCAGTGCAAGGACACGTTTGAACAGGTACTCCGCGTCGCCAGCTTTCTTCTGTTGAGAAAGAAGCTCAGCACGTTCCAGTAATGCCAGTGTGTTGGTGGGTGCGATGCTCAGGATCCGCAACAGGGCGGCATCGGCATCGGCATCACGATCGAGCATGCGAAAACTGCGCGCTAGCGCAAACAGCGCCTTTACATAGAGAGGGTCCAGACTCGTGGCTCGCACAAAGCTTTGTGCTGCCCGTTCAATATGCCTCTGATCGAGCAAAGTCAGGCCGAGGTTGTAATGCGCCTTTGCATAGTCAGGTGAGCGCTTGATCGTCGCAGTAAAAACCTTGGCTGCCTCGGCATACCGGCCCGCCTTGCGCAGTACCAGGCCGAGATTGTTCTGCGCGGCGGGGTTGAGCGGGTCCTGAGCGGCGAGTTGCTTGGCGCGCTTGAGTTGAGCGCTCATGCAGGCGCCTGAGCGCTCCAGCTCAAGCTGCGGCCTTCGGCATCCAGCCAGATACTGTGGCGAATTTCGTCGGTCTTGAATCCCAGCGCCTTGGGTCTCACCACGCCGGGCAAGACAGCGACGTCGTAGATTTCTTCTACCAAGCCTTCAATTCTCAGCCAGTGGCGCGCGTCGCCGCTGGACAGATCCACGACCTGCAGGCCGCAACGGGGAGCGATGCGTTCCTTGGCCAGACGCGTCTGCAAAGGCAGGCCGCTGAAGGTCTGATCCGAGCGCGCCTTGGAAAGACCGACGACCGCTTCGTTGCCGACAAAGGCCAGTCCCCGGGCGTAACCTGGGCAGAACGCCACCGGTTCGAACTGGCCGCTGTTTACGTCAACGTATCCGAAATCCCCTTGCCCGGAATTACACAGCCAGAGCTTTCCATCATGCAATCTGGGGGAGTGGGGCATGGAAAGGCCGCGCGCCACCACCTCATTGTTGGGAACATCAATGACACAGCCTCCGCTTTTACGGTGTTCACGCCATCCATCGGCCACATCGGATTCCGCGCAAGCCGTCACGTATGCGGGTTGCTGATCACGCATGGCCAGGCCATTGAGGTGACAACGATCCTCCGCTGCATAGCGGCTGAGAAACTTCGGTTTCCAGAGTGCCTTGAGACTGTGACGCTCACTGGTGGTCGCCAGACAACCAAACAGCGTTGAGACAAATATGGGAGCGCCGTTGGTATCAACGGACACATCATGCACATCCGCATCGGCTGTGGTGTAGCCCACCTGCGGAACGTAGAGGCGATCAAAACCTTTGCTTCGCTCATCTGTTGCCAGCATGTTCTCCAGACGCCAAAGCTGGAAAGCGGATGCCAGCCACAAGGTCTGGCCATCGCTCCAGAGCCCCATGCAACGGTTGAAGGTGCGCTCAAAAATCGAGAGCTGCCCGTCTGCCTTGAGGCCTATCAGAAACAGCTTGCCAGACTGATACGCACTGACAGCAAGGCTCACGCGATGCTGAGCCAGCCAGGCTGGAAAATGGCGCGAGGCTTCTATGGAGATGGCAGGTTTGACTTGATTACTCATCAGGCGACTGTATCGGCACATTTGCAGATACAGCAAGATTGTGAGCGCTGGCGCACATAAAGGCGCACAAAGTGCCAGACAATCTGCATTAACTCACCTAAGCTCGAAGCATATGCGCGCGCTGACCAGCACCGTGCCCCGTCTTCGTTTCATCAAGAACAAGGAAAAACGGTGAAGTTATCTCGGCACCTACCGGAAATCTGCACGCGTCCTGAGTCGCTCGCTCTCCTCCCCATTGCAGAAGCAGTACGGCGCATGGCCCGACCCTCCAGAGCGCTGGCATTCACCGCGCTCGTTGCAGGTGTCGGCTTGACGCCCCAGTCCGCGCAGGCGCGTGCAGTACCATTCAACGAGACCGATATTTCTACCACCACGGATGGCGCGTTTTCAGTCGCAGGTGCAGATTTCGATGGTGACGGCAGTATTGATCTGCTCTCCGCTGCGCTAAACGCAGATGAAATAGCCTGGTATCAGAATGACGGCTCGCAGAACTATTCCAAGCGCCTGATCAGTGTTTCCATTGACGGTCCGGTCTCCGTGTTCGCCGCGGATGTGGATTCGGATGGCGACATGGACGTTCTGTCTGCAGCCTCGAATGGCAACAGAATTGACTGGTTTCGGAATGACGGCGTTGGTAACTTCTCTCATCGAACCATCCATACCGGAATCAGCGCCGCGTTCTCTGTCTTCGCAGCCGATATCGACAGCGACGGCGATGTCGATGTGGTTACAGCGGCGTTCAGTGGTGACCAAGTCGCCTGGTTCGAGAATGATGGCGCTGAGAACTTTACTCAACGTGTCATCAGCACAAACGCCGACGGGGCCCGCTCTGTTTTTGCAGCAGACGTTGACGGTGACGGCGACGTGGACGTGCTGTCCGCCTCGACCAATGATGACAAGATCGCCTGGTTCGAGAATGATGGCTCCCAGAATTTTACTCAGCGTGTCATCAGCACAAACGCCGATGGCGCCCGATCTGTTTTTGCAGTGGACATTGATGGCGACGGCGACATGGACGTGCTGTCCGCCTCGACCAATGACGACAAGATTGCCTGGTATGAGAACAATGGATCGCAGGTTTTCACTTTGCACACCATCAGCGTTGCGGCCGATGGCGCGCAATCCGTGCGTGCAGTGGACATGGACGACGATGGCGACATGGACGTGGTCTCTGCTTCCAGAGACGACGGCAAGATTGCCTGGTACGAGAACAACGGATCACAGTCATTCACACTGAGGACGATCAGTCTCAACGCACCATTCGCCTATTCCGTTTTCGCCGTAGACGTCGACTCGGACGGTGATCAGGACCTGCTGTCGACTTCATTCAGTGATGACAGCGTTACGCTTTATGAGAACAAGACGATCCATCGCAGTGCCGTGTTCCCGGACGAGAACATCATCTCCACCAATCTGAGCAGAGTGTCATCTGCTGTTCCGGCCGATGTGGATGGCGACGGTGACCTGGATGTCATCGCCTCAGTGGACGGCGAGGATCGCACCAGTTGGTTTGCAAATGATGGTTCTGGCGTCTTCAGCACTGAACGCATTATCAACCCGGATGTCGGCGGTGCGAAGTTCGTTCGCGCCGCGGACCTGGACAACGACGGTGATCTCGACATCATCTCCTCCCCCGGCGCAGGGGCCGTCCATCTGGAATGGCAGGCCAACGATGGTATCGGCAATTTTGGCACGCCGATCCAGATTGTCAGTGGTTCTTCCTCAGGCTTGTCCACTGCAGACCTCGATGGTGACGGCGACTTGGATGTGCTCCGCTCCCGGAGTTCATCCAACACCATCTACTGGTATCAGAATGATGGCTCAGGCGGCTTTGGCCCAGAGCAAATCGTCACAACAATACCCGCCAGCCCAAACTCAGTGTCTGCCGCTGATCTGGATGGTGATGGTGATCTGGATGTTCTGGCCTCATCTTCCCTTGATGACACCGTGGCGTGGTTTCGGAACAACGGCACCGGTGTGTTCGGCACCCGGCGTGTCATCAGTACCTTGGTAGACAATGCACAGGCTGCCTACGCCGTTGATCTGGATGGCGACGGAGATCTGGACGTGGTCACAGCTTCCTTCAATGACGACACGATCGCGTGGTTTGCTAATAACGGAAGTGGCTCTTTTGGCGCCATGCAGGTCATCAGTACTTTAGCCAACAGTGCGCGTTGGGTCTGGGCTGAAGACCTTGATGGAGATGGCGACGAAGACGTGCTTTCGGCGTCTTCCTTAGACGACAAGATCGCCTGGTACGAGAACAATGGCAGCGGGGGCTTCGGACCGCAGATCATCATCAGCAACAATGCCAACGGCGCTGCATTTGTCACCACCGGTGATCTGGATGGAGATGGCGACATTGATGTGCTCTCGACGTCTCCCATCGACGACAAGATCGCCTGGCACCCCAACCGGGGAGGCCAGTTCGCGTTGCCGGCATTTGACCTTGTGCCCGCTTCCGTCACCTCCGGTGCTGAGGACGTTGCTCTCCTGCGCATTGACTTTGCTCACCGAGGTCGCAGCGGCGACGCCGATATCGATAGTCTGGTATTCACACTGAAATTTGATGACGGCAGCGGCACTGCTCTGACCACCGCGCAACTAGATGATCTGATCGGAAATCTGTCGCTGTACCTGGATGACGGTGACAGTGACTTTGATCCGCAGACTGACACACTGCTCGCGCAAACCTCGAACATCACGCTGAACCCAGGAGGAATCCTGTCGTTGTCCCTTGGCAGCACCGTCAGTTCGCAGGTCGGAAATGATGCCATCCTCTACTTTGCCTTCGATATTGAAGCCAACGCAGATCAGCAGAGCCCTTCGAGTTTCCGGGTCAGCCTGCATCAGACCAATTTATCGGGTGCCGCACAGGACGTCGATAGCAATGTCCCTCTGACGCTGGAATTTAGCGAAGACGTCGCGTCGGGGGTCATCGCACCAATCCCGCCAGATACCACACCCGATGCCTACGACTTCATCGACCGCGTTGACCGTGACACGGCACAAAGGGTCAACTCGAACCTCATCACCATTTCCGGGGTGGAAGCGCCGACGCCGATCAGTATCGACGCGGTGGGCATTTCCGAGATGATGTCCATCAATGGCGGTCCGTTGATCAGCGGACCCAGTGTTGTCAGCAATGGCGACACGGTACGCATCAGTGTTCTGTCCGCAGCGGCGCCCAACACCACGCGTTTTGTAGACGTAAACATTGGCGGCGTGCTCGAAACCTGGAACGTCACCACGGGTGCTACGGATGAAACACCCGCGCCGCTGGTGTTCAATGACGTCACCGGTGCCGCCGCGCAGCAAACCATTTTGTCGAACACCATCACGCTGACGCAGTTCAATGCGCCTACCGCGATCGAGATTCGCGGTGCCGCCTCGGCCCGCTACTCGATCAATGGTGGCCCGTTCGTCAGCACACCAGGTACGGTCAATCCGGGCGACACCTTGCAGCTGCAAATGGCCAGTAGCTCTCAGGCGCTGTCCGCGAGGCGGGCGGTCATCATCGTGGGAAGAATCCGTGGCCGCTGGCAGGTCACCACGGGTTCCTGATCCAAAGGCGACGGACGGGTTTACTGGCAAATGCTCCTGAACCGTGCAGGCATCATCCGTTGGCGCACCACCATCACGCCTCTGCTTTTGGCGGGAGGCCTGTGCGCGTGCTCTCCCTCAACTTCAACACCCACGGCTGTGGCTGAGCCCGGTGGAAACACCGTATTCAGCTTGAAGGATATTCAACGGTCCCGCAGCGGCGCACAGGAAAAGATCGGCTCATCGCTGTTCCTCGCCATGATCAAGCACCAGCAAGAACGCTCAGGTGTGCCTGATGCGCGTCTGCAGGGTCTGCAGAAATATCGCTTCCTGCAACCCGATTCAGATGGCCGACTGCTGATCGAAATCCTGCTCTCGCAGGGTGCCGACCGAAGCACTGTAGAGAAACAGGTTGTGGAACTCGACGGGCAACTGACAGGCACCGCGCCCGCCGTTTCGGACCCGGTACGCGCCCGTCTTGGGCTGAATTTTCTGGAACCACTTGCTGAGCATCCCGGGGTACATTTTATCCGTGAAGCGCCTGTGGCTACGACCCACGGGTCCGGCTTTGCTGAGCAATGAGATCGAAGTCTTCGGTCAGGGCAGGCACCTAAAAAGCTAAAGATGAAACCTTGGTGACCCCCCTTGTGATCGCTACAGGTTCAGCTTAGATTAAGCTGATAAACAGGGATCAAGATGTGATTCAAAGGCTCTCCCGGACACGTCCGGTCTGATCCTGAAATGCGTCAAATAACAAGAATCAAAAGCGAAACTCACGACAAGGAGTCGTTTCGAATGAATACCAAGAACAAGCTGTTCCACTTTGGTCTTGCACCTCTGGTGCTGGCCATGGGGACGATTCCTTTTCAGGCGATGGGCGCTGAAGCTCCCACATTGCAGGCCAGCGCTGTTGCTCAGATCAGTGCGCTCAAGCAGATCAAGAACGCCAGAAATAGTGTTCAGCAGAAAATCCAGCCTGAGCTTTTTCTGGGTTTGCTTCACTCTGCGGCGCAGGCCTCCGGCCGGAGCAACGCGCAACTGGCGGCGCTGCCCGAGTATCGCTTCATCACTGATGGCGCCGACGGCCGAACCGAAGTTGAAGTCGTGCTGGTGCAGAACGGCGATACCACAGCTGTATTGCATAAGATTAATGCACTCGGTGGCGTGATCAACATCAAGCCGCAGAAGGGCGACTTGATCGTGACGGCGCGGGTGCCGCTGGCCCAGCTAGAAGCACTGGCCGAATCCAAACATGTGATGTCTATCCGGCGCGCGATGCCACCAGTTACACATGCCATCAATCGCTCCGAGGGCATCGAGACCCATGGTGCTGCAACTGCAAGCGCTACGTTCGGAGCAACGGGTGCCGGCGTCAAGATTTGCGTGATGTCAGATGGCATTGACTCGCTTTCAGCTGCACAGACGTCTGGTGACCTGCCCTTTGTCGATGTCCTGCCCGGCCAGGCCGGTAACGGAGACGAAGGCACTGCCATGCTGGAAATTGTTCATGACATGGCGCCCGATGCTGATCTTGGATATGCCACGGCGTTTAACGGTATCGCTTCTTTTGCCCAGAACATTCTGGATCTTGCCGATGACGGCTGCGACATCATTGTCGACGACATTATCTACTTCGCTGAATCGCCCTTTCAGGATGCGCTGATCGCCCAGGCGGTCAATACCGTCACCGCCAACGGCGTGCTGTATTTTTCATCCGCAGGTAACGAAGGCAACTTGAACGATGGCACTTCAGGCACCTGGGAAGGTGACTTTAATGCCAACGGGACACTTCCCTCACTGGGGGCTGACCTTGTCCACAATTTTGGCGACGGCGGGCAGTCGGTACTGGTGACAGGTAACGGCAGCCGCGTGGTTCTGACCTGGGCGGAGCATGCCACCAACACCCAGGGTTTTGCCTCCACAGACTACGATCTGTACGTCATGAACGGCTCCCTGACCAGTGTTCTGGATTCAAGTACTGACACTCAAAACGGAAGCGGTGGAAATGATTTCCCGTTCGAGTTCATCGGCAATGGTGCTGATACGGGTGAGCGGATCGTGGTGACGCGAGCAGCCGCTGGAACCACGTCCAGCCCGCCCATGTTCAACCTGATCAATTTTCGCGGACGCATTGACTCCGCGGTTGCCACCAGCGGCGCAACGCGCGGCCACAGTGCCGCAGTCAACGCCTTCAGCACCGCCGCCGCACCGGTACGCGGCCCGTTCCCGGCAGAGTTCACTGGCAGCAGCGTCAGCGAAACCTTCACCTCTGACGGTCCGCGTCGCATCATCCTGAGTCCCACGGGAACCGAACTCTGCCCCGGCAACCGGACGAGCAGCTGCGCAAACGGACTCCGCCTGAAGCCGGACATTACCGCCGCCGATGGCGTGGCAACTTCCGCGCCCGGCTTCAATCCGTTCTTCGGCACCTCCGCCGCCGCACCACACGCTGCTGCGATCGCCGGCCTGCTCAAGTCAGCTGATCCCGGTCTGACCGCCAGCGAAATCCGCAATGCGCTGATCAACACCGCCATCGATATCGAGATCCCAGGAAATGATCGCGATACCGGTGTTGGTATTGTCATGCCCGGACCTGCACTGGCGGCGATTGGTGCAACACCGCAACCAAACATTCGCCTGAATGGTTTCTTTCTGGACCAGCTCGCGGGTGATGGCGATGCCGATGTCGAGCCCGGCGAGCAATGGGCCCTGACCGTGCCCTTCCAGAATGTGGGCTCCGCCACTGCCAGTTCCGTCATTGGTCGTCTGAGCACGGGCACGATTGGCGTCAATATCTCTACGCCGGCATCAGGCTATGCCAACATTGCTGCCGGCAATACACGCAACAACAATCGCCAGTATGTCTTTGAAGTATTGGAGAGTGCCGTTTGCGGCGCGCCGATCGACTTCAATGTAGAGGCGCGACACAACGGCAATCTGAGTCCGCAAAATTTTGCAGTGTCGCAACCAGTGGGTAGCGATGGTGCCCCACAGGTCTTCACCTATGCCGGACCGGTTGTGCCGATACCGGATGCGGGCGCAGCCATTGCCGTGGACCTCCCCGTCAGCGGTATTTCCGGCAACATTTCTGATGTGGATCTGATCATCGAGGGCAGCGCGTGCACCTCAAGTGCAGGTGCGACCACGGTAGGTATTGATCACACCTTCGTCGGTGATCTGCAGATTGGTCTCAACTCGCCCGACGGTACGTCCGGAATCGTGATCGACCGGGTGGGTACTAGCGGCAACAATTTCTGTCAAACCACGCTTGATGATGATGGTACAGACGGCGCAATCCAGTCTCAGTCGTCCGCGGCCGCACCGTTCACAGGATCCTTCACAGCCAACATTCCCTTGTCTGGATTCAATGGCGAGAATCCAAATGGAACCTGGCAGCTCACTGCACAAGATTTTGCAGGTATTGATACCGGGAATGTGCGCTCGTTCTCCTTGCAGTTCTCGCAGGTGGTCTGTGACGCCATTGCACCGGACACGACGCCGGATGCCTATGACTTCATCGATCGCACTGACCGTCCGACAGCGGCGCGGATCAGTTCCAACGAAGTCACCATTACGGGTCTGACAGCCGCCGCACCGATCAGCATTTCGGCACCGGGTATCTCCGAGATGATGTCCATCAACGGTGGGCCCCTGATTGCCGGACCCAGCACCGTGAACAACGGCGATACCGTTCGCATAAGCGTTCTGTCTCCCGGCGCTGCCAACACGTCACGAACCGTCGACGTCGACATTGGCGGCGTGTTGGAAAGCTGGAACGTCACCACCGGCAGTGTGGATGAGACGCCGGCACCGTTTGATTTTGTCGATGTGGCCGACGTGGTGCCGGGGCGAACTCTGTTCAGCAATACAGTGACATTGACCGGATTCAACGCGCCCACCAGCATCGAGATTCGCGGTGCAAGCTCTGCGCTCTATTCCATCAATGGCAAGGCCTTCACCCAGGCCATCGGCACCATCAACCCGGGGGACAACGTCCGTATCCGAATGAAGGCCGGTAGCGCCGCAGGCGCGGTTCGACGAGCCGTACTCATCGTCGGAAGGATTCGCGGCGATTGGCGTTTGACCACCGCTACACCTTGAAGCACGGGTGAAATGACGATCTGAGGGCCGGCAAGAATGACAACCGGCCCTCAGCGTCGTCCACGATAGCGGTGTGAGCAAGGTCGCAGTCGCGTAGCGACATGATTTGACCGGACAAATTGACTGCAATAGGGTCAGCCTCATGACATGCGTCTGAATGGCGCGCCGAATACTCGGCGTCTTCAGTTCAGCGCAGCAGGGGGTCCAAAAATGAAAGCCTACTTCGGCAAAGAAAGCCGACTGCATCCAATCCGCAGCAGCTACCGGCGCGGCCCCTTTGCCCAAGCTCTTTGCTCGATGAGCAAATCCAGTGTCCTGGCAGGAAGTTTTCTGCTCTTGCCGCTGGCACCGGCGGGCGCTGCCGATGTTCCGTTCAGCACCCTGGATTTGGGCTCCAACGCTTTTGGTCCGGTTCTGGCAGAAGGCGCGGACATCGACGGGGATGGTGATCTCGATGCTGTGGTCGCCAATTTCTATGACTCACTCGAGTGGTACGAAAACTCAGGTGGATCAAATCCCACATTCTCTGTCCGCACGATTTCAGGTGGAACCGCATCCAACTGCTTGGTGACCGTAGATCTGGATGGTGACGGCGACATCGATATCCTCACCTGCGCCGTGTTTGGCGACCAGATCAACTGGCAGGAAAACGATGGAGCGGCGAATCCCAGCTTCACCAAGCACACTATCTCCACGAACACCGACGGGCCCCGGAAAATATTTGCGTCGGATATCGACTCGGATGGTGACCTTGATCTTCTGGTCGCGTCTTATGTGGACAACCGAATTGCGTGGTTCGAGAACGATGGGGCTTCGACGCCCACGTTTTCCGTGCGTACCATCACCACCTCAGCCATCGATGCATCCGACGTGGTTGCTGTTGATCTGGATGGCGATGGTGACGTCGACGCATTGTCGGCCTCCCCGGGGGACAACTCCGTTGAATGGTTTTCCAACAATGGTCTGGACAACCCGGATTTCAGCAGAAGGGTCATCAGCACCGTATTCACTGGGGCTAAAAGAGTTGAAGCGGCAGACCTGGATGACGATGGCGATCTGGACGTGCTCGCTGCAAACGAACAGACCCTGGTCATGTACGAAAGCGACGGCGCCGCGCTACCACAATTCACCCTCCAGACTCTTGCCACAAATCTGACGAGTCTGAGGGAGCTCCGGACTGCGGATGTGGATCAGGACGGTGACCTTGATGTCATCACGATCGATTACATCAATGACACCATTGTCTGGTTGGAGAACGACGGCGCTCCAGATCCGGGATTCACACAGAGATCCATCGGGCCGCCGGTTGGCCACCCGAGCTCCGCCTCAGTGGCCGACATGGATCAAGACGGTGATCCTGATGTGTTGGGAACCTCTTACGGAGCCGGTGATGTCCTTCTCCATCGAAATCAAAAAATCCACCGGAACGCAGACTTCCCCGAAGCCATCACGATTTCAACCCTCGCCAGTGGTGCGCGCTCTGTCTTCACGGCAGACATCGATGGCGATGGCGACGAGGACGTGCTGTCGGCATCGTCCTACGACGACATCATCGCCTGGTATGAGAACAATGGTGCTTCGACGCCTGCGTTCACCCGGCGCTTGATCACGACAACTGCTGATGGCGCGTCTTACGTCTACGCGGTAGATGTTGATCAGGACGGAGACCTTGATGTTGTGTCCGCATCGCTGCTCGACGACAAGATTGCCTGGTATCGCAATAACGGCAGTGGATTCTTTGAAATCAGAACAGTCAGCCTCACAGCGAATGCCGCGAACAGCGTTTTTGCAGCCGACCTTGATGGTGATGGCCACATAGACCTGCTCTCATCCTCGGCCAGCGATGACAAGATTGCCTGGTACCAAAGTAATGGAGCCGCGGACCCCACATTCACGATCCGCACCATCTCCGTGAATGCAGACAGCGCCCGATCCGTGTACGCCGCTGACATGGATCGTGATGGAGATATCGACGTCCTTTCTGCCTCGGCAAATGACGACAAGATTGCCTGGTACGAGAACAATGGCAATTCCAGTCCTGGCTTCACGGTGCGTACTGTCAGTGTCAGCGCCGACGGCGCCAGCTCGGTTTTTGCGGCCGACCTCGATGCTGATGGGGACCTCGACATTCTCGCCACGCTAAGTGGTAGCGACGCGATCGTCTGGTTCGAGAGCGATGGTTCGGCAGACCCCATCTTCCTGCAGCGGCATACGCTCTCCACTTCCGCAGACAATGCCTTTCACGTCATTGCACGTGATCTCGACGGTGACGGCGATCTGGACGTCGTCTCGGCGGCGGCTGACAACAGTCAGATTGCCTGGTTTGAGAATGATGGTGCAACGACCCCGAGCTTCACGCCGCATACCATCGCTGCTACGGCTGACAGGCCCTTTTCCGTTGCCGCGACCGATCTCGACGGCGACGGTGATCTGGACTTGTTATCTGCCTCGCTCAATGACGCCAGAATCGCGTGGTACGAGAACCGTGGTGGACAGTTTGCATTGCCGACTCTCGACCTCGCGCCTGATTTTTACAGTCCCGGTCAGAACAATGTGCCGGTCCTGCGCATTGACGCCGAGCACCTCGGCCGAAGCGGCGACAGCCCCATCGAACTCAGCACGCTGGCCCTTTTGATTGATGATGGTGTAACGCCACTGAGCACCGCGCAGGCTAATGCGCTGATCGACAATATCCACGTGTACCAGGACACCGGAAATGGTGCCCTGGAACCTGCGAGCGATATTTTGGTGACCAGTGTCAACACCTTGAATCTGAGCGCTGGCGTACAGACGATCACATTTAACGACGGCGATCCAAGTGTCACCTTCGCCGCTGGCGTTCCACAGACTTACTTTGTGGCGCTGGATGCAAATGCCAACGCAGATGCACAAACTCCTAATAGCCTGCGCGTCCGCCATCACACCGATGTATCCAGCAGCGCGGAAGATGCCAATGCGGACATCCCGGTCTCATTGCAGGATTCGAATGAAGTCAGCTCGGGCCTCATGCAAATTCTCGATACCAGCCCGGACACCTTTAACCTGGTTGATCGCACCGACCGCCCTACCGCGGCCCGTATCAGTTCTAATACCATCACGATCAGCGGCATCAACTCGCCGACGCCGCTGAGCATCAGCGCGGTGGGCACATCCGAACGATACGAGATCAACGGCGGGCCTTTGAGTGAAGGCCCTGCAGCGCTCAACAATGGAGACACCCTGCGTGTCAGCGTGATCTCTCCGGGCGCCGCAAATACCTCACGTAGCGTCACCGTCACCGTAGGAGATTTTGAAGAAGTCTGGAATGTGACGACCGGCGCAGTAGATGAAACACCAGGGCCCATCGCATTTAACAACATCAACAATGCTGCTCAGATGCAGACGGTGCTTTCCAACACCGTCACGCTGAGCAATTTCAACGCCGCCACCAGCATCCAGATACGGGGTGCGGCTTCTGCCATGTACGCGATCAACGGCGGGCCTTTCACCAAAGCAAACGGAACAGTGAATCCCGGCGACACGATTCAACTTCGGATGGATACTGCTGGTGTGGGTAATGCGACACGCAGAGCCTTTGTCATCGTCGGCAGAATCCGCGGGCGTTGGGAAGTGACGACCGCGCCCTGAGCCCAACTGCAGCGGCGCTCGATTTGCTTTGTTGGCCGCGTTTGCTCAGTCCCAGCGCTAAGCCTTGCGTTGATGCTTGGCAGACTCGCTCTAAGTCGAGGCGAACCACGCTGATTTGTCTGGTCATCTTTCCCGATTATCATGTGTTCGGGACGCGCCCTTTCCGACTCTTCCAGCCAGTGAAGAGAAGGCACGTCCAAGGGGAAATCATGAAATCTTGTATGCCACTTGTGCTGGCCTCATTGCTGCTGCTGATGACTTTTGTCGTCAAAGCAGCGCCGAAACCCGAAAGAGCGGACACGACCGTCGCTTCCGCTTCGTCGGCACCCGCCGCCGGGCTGGTCGGCAGGATGGGCCGCGGAAATCGGCTGCAGGTGGGCCTTGGCACCGGCAACGAAATCTCGCAGATCCAGTCGCAGGCGCTGCAACCAGATATCTACTCGCGCTATCTGCCGGACTACCCTGGATTCTCCTGGACACAGTTCAACAGCCCGCCGGGACATTATGTAGATGTGGTCGCTGCTGCTGCCGACAGCATCGGAGCGGTTCCGATGTTCACCATCTACCAGATCATCATCGGAGGCGAGAACAATCCCGCTACCGTGTCCGATCTCGGCCTGATGCAGGACTACTGGGACCACACCGTTCTGCTGTTTGACCGTCTTGCGGTATACGACAAGCCGGCCCTGATCAATATCGAGCCCGACTTCTGGGGCTACGCGTACAACTTCTCTCCCTCGCACGATCCGACGCAGAAGTTTGCCCACGTACAGATCACGCCAGATTGCGCGCACCTGCCAAACAACGTCCGAGGCATGGCGCAGTGTTTCCTGGCCATCGCGCGAAAGAGGGCGCCCAAGGCCCTGCTGGGGTTCCCGCCCAGCGATTTCGGCTTTGGCACACAGAATGTCATCAACTTCATGAATGACCTGGGTGCAGATGAAGCAGATTTCATCGTCATGCAGACCATGGACCGGGACGCCGGATGTTTCGAGATCCGCGGTCCCGAATGCAGCCGGTCCGGTTCAGACTGGTATTGGGGCCAGGCACAGTACGACGCTCATTTCGCGGAGGCGCGTCAGTATCACGAGGGGATAGGCGGCTTACCGCTGGTTTGGTGGCAGACCCCGATGGGTGTTCCGTCTCTTCTCTTCGGCGGCACGCATCAGCGTTGGCGAGACAATCGCGTGGACTACTTCCTGCGTCATCCCCAGCAAATTGTCGATGCCGGTGGTGCTGCCGTCGTTTTCGGAAAGGGCGCAAGCAATCAGACTGGCATTGCTACCGACGGTGGACATTTTCAGGAGCGATGGAGTGCATACATCGGGGCACCGACACCACTGATTGACGATGTTCCCGATACGTTTGTCTTTCACGATCGTGTAGATCGCCCGACGGCAGCGCGCATTACTTCCAACACGGTCCAGGTGACAGGCATCAATGGTCCGGTCACGGTAACGACAACCGTGCCAGGAGACTCCGCCCGCATCATCGTCAATGGCGGCACTGCGCAACAAGGACCGGTGACGATCGACAATGGGGACACGCTCCAGATCAACGTCTTGTCCGCCGCGGCGCCCAACACGAGCAGGGAGGTGACGGTCAGCATCGGCAGTGTGGAGTCGACATGGATGGTCAGCACTGGTGATGAAGACACCACGCCGGGACCGATCAGTTTCACGAACGTAGCCAATGCTGAGCAGAGGCAGATCTACCGCTCTGAAACACTGACCTTGCAGCGGTTCAACAGCCCCACCAGTATCCAGATTCGTGGCGCAAAAACCGCAATGTATTCCATCAATGGTGGAGCTTTTACACGTGCCAGCGGCACAGTAGCGCCCGGCGACACGCTTCAACTACAACTTGAAAGTGCCGGCGTTGCGGGTGTCACACGCAGAGCGATTGTCGTGGTCGGCAGAATTCGTGGAAGGTGGGAGATAGGGACTTCCCCATAGACATCATTGCTGAACAAAGGCATGGTCAGGCAAAACGGGGGCACTGCGACTTCTCCTTTTTTGCAGAAACACTGAGGAAAAGTCTTGGCCAAATGATTTGCTCAGTCTGATGAATGAGCAAAGTTCAGAACATCTTAGAAGAAGCAGGGAGTAGCAAATGGGTGTGGGAACGCGCGGGACAAAGGGTGGCTTGCGGACGGCAGATTCTCTCCCGGAAAGTCACTGTCTCAGGCTCACGCCGATCTCTGCGGTTCTCAGGCGAAAAATCTCAGCGCATCGCCTGACTGGGACTGCAATGTTGGCCAGTCTCGCCGTGAGTACTTCGCTACCCGCTGCCGACGTGCCATTTGACGCGAATAGTATTCCCCACACAGCGACCCAGGTTCGCGCAACTTTTTCTGCGGATCTGGATGGCGACGGCGATCTTGATGTTATTTCCGCCTCCGGGACCGATGACAAGATTTCCTGGCACGAAAACAACGGGGGGCCGAGTCCCAGCTTCACCGAACGGGTCATCAGCACACTCGCAAACGGCGCCTCCTCTGTCTACGCGGCGGATGTCGATGGTGATGGTGATATCGATGTGCTGTCTGCATCATCCATCGACGACAAGATCGCCTGGTATAAGAACGACGGGGCTCTTCTCCCTGGTTTCGAGCTGCATACGATCAGCCAGGACGCCGACAACGCCTTCTCGGTTTTTGCAGCTGATCTGGATCAGGATGGCGACATGGATGTATTGTCCGCTTCACTGAACGACAACTCAGTGGTCTGGTACGAGAATGGAGGACAAGCCCATCCCATTTTTAGTGCCCACACCATCAGTACGCTTGGGACCTTAGCCACAGCCGTTCGTGCAGCAGATCTGGACGCAGACGGAGATATCGACGTTGTTGCTACATTATTTGGTAGTGACACACTCTACTGGTTTGAGAACAACGGAGCACCTGACCCTGACTTCGTTCGACGCACCATTTCTACTGCAGTTGATGGCGCTGTTTCCGTGGCGATTCAGGATATTGATGGCGATGGCGACATGGACATCGTCAGCGGTGCCCGAGAAAGCGACACGGTTGCGATTCACCTCAATAATGGCAATGCCGACCCCTTTTTCACCACGCAAACCATCAGCGCGAGCATTGACGCGCCCTATTCCGTTGATGCCATCGACGTAGATGCCGACGGAGACATGGATGTTCTCGCGGTCGCCTTCAACGGCAATCAGGTGGTCTGGTTTGAGAATCTGGGCGGCGCGCCCAGCAGCTTCGCTACGCACGTCATCAGCACGGGTGTTTTGGGTCCGCGTTCAATCCAAGCGGCTGACCTCAACGGCGACGGCGACATTGATGTATTGACGGCATCGGCTGACGGCAACTCGCTCGATTGGTTTTCAAATCAAACCATTCACCGCAGCGCGAGCTTTCCGCAGGAGATTGTGCTGGAGACGGGACGCGATGTCGCGCAGCAGACGATCGCTGTCGACCTTGACGGGGATGGTGATCTAGACATCGCCAGTGCTTCTTTTGGCGACGATACCCTCGCCTGGCACCGGAACGACGGCACGTCCCCGTTTCCTTCCTTCAGCGCCATCACGATCAGCACCTCTGAAGATGGCGCCGGCGCGATTCATGCCGCAGATCTGGATGCCGACGGCGACATGGATCTCCTGGTCGGTGCATTCCATGCAGACACCATGGCCTGGTACCAGAACGATGGGGCTGCAGTTCCAAATTTCACCCGTCGGCAGATCAGCAACAATCTGATTGAGCCCCAATCCATCTTTACGGCCGATCTGGACGGCGATGGCGATTTGGATGTGTTGTCCGCATCAAGTGCTGACGACAAGATCGCCTGGTATGAAAACAACGGGGCCAGCATTCCGCTCCTCGTCATCCGGACCATCAGTTTGACGGCTGATTTCCCCCGCTCGGTCTCTGCTGCGGATCTAGACGGCGACGGTGATCAGGACGTGATCTCCGCCTCGTTCTTTGACGACAAGATTGCCTGGTACGAAAACGACGGTGCCGCCTCACCCACGTTTACGCTCCAGACCATCACCACCGCAGCAAACGGCGCGCAGCGCATGATGCCCTCGGATCTGGACAGTGACGGCGATATCGATATCGTGCTGGCCGCAGGACTCAATAACCAGATTACCTGGCTGCAGAACAATGGCGCGACCAACCCGGACTTCACAATGCGTACCGTCAGCGTCGCGGGCCCAAGCGAGCCGAACAGCCCGAATGCAGTCTTTATTGCAGATCTGGATGGAGACGGCGATCAGGACATCATTTCGGCCTCCTCAGTGGATAACAAGATTGCCTGGTACGAGAATAACGGCGGTGCCGTCCCAGTGTTCGTCACACACACCATCAGCACCAATGTCGGGCAGGCGAGCTTTGTCACCGCTGCTGACCTGGATGGAGATGGTGACGTCGATGTGATCTCCAGTTCCGTCAGCGGTGATCGCTTCATCATCCACCCGAATCACGGCGGACAATTTGCACTGGAGACATTTGATCTGGTGCCGGCGAACGTGAACCCGGGTGATGCTGATACGCCGGTCTTGCGGATTGATGCAGCACATCAGGGACGCGCGGGAGATTCGTCGGTCGAACTGACCAGTTTTGAGTTGCATTTTGACAACGGCAACGGCGTTGCCTTGAGCAGTGCCCAGGCCAATGCCCTGGTCGAAAACTTGCGGGTATACGTGGATTCAAATACCGACGGCGCGTTTGATCCTGGATCAGATACCCTGGTGACCACGGTAAGCGCGCTGTCGCTGACCGACGGTGTGCAGACAGTTGCCTTTGCAGACGGCGATGCCAATGTCACATTCGCCCACGGCGTGGCGCCAACCTATTTCGTTGCCGTTGATGTTGCAGAAGAGGCGCATCTGCAGACGCCAGATCGTCTGCGAATCACCCATGTCACGGAGGCCAGCAGTACGGCTGAGGACGCAGCAGAAGACCTGCCGCTGGTCCTCGAATTTGCTAGCAATGTGACGTCCGGCACCGTGTTGCCTGAGGCCGATACGACACCCGATGCATTTGACCTGATTGATCGCACCGACCGGCCGACGGCAGCGCGCATCAACTCCAACACCATCACGGTTTCGGGAATTGATGCGCCAACGCCGATGACCGTGACGGCTGCCGGCACTTCGGAACGCTACGAAATCAATGGTGGCCCCCGTCAGGAAGGGCCGGTCAATGTCAGCAATGGCGACACCGTGCGGGTGAGCGTGATTTCTCCGGGCGCTGCCAACACCACACGCGCGGTAACGGTGAACATTGGGGGCGTGGAGGAAGTCTGGAATGTGACCACCGGCGCCGTGGACGAAACGCCGGGCCCCATCAATTTCAACAACGTTGCGCTGTCGGGTTCGCATACGGTGTTTTCGAATACGGTTGTTCTGGGCAATTTCAACAGCCCGGCCACGATTCAGCTGCGCGGTGCAGGCACCGCCATGTACTCGCTCAATGGCGGTCCCTTCACCCGGGCCGATGGCGTTGCCAATCCGGGTGACACCGTCCAATTGAAAATGACCTCTGCCGCCGTACCCGCCACACGCAGGGCCTACCTCATCGTGGGAAGAATCAGAGGACGCTGGGAGGTTGTGACCTTTGCAGGGTCACCTGCGCAGCAATAGCGTCTGAAGCGGTGAGCACCTGGCGTGCTCGCCGCTGCTTCTGATGTGGGTCGCGCTCCAGCAGCCACCCCGATGATCCGCCGCGCCGCCCTTCAGCCTGTAGGGCGGATTGCTGGCGTGTTGTTGGCAGGCACCCGCTGATCGGCGCGGTCGCTACCTCTTGCGTCAGCACGCCTATTCCCTGATTGAGGCACAGAATCCGGCACAATAGCGGTGTTAATGTATTGGCAAAAATAAAGAAGAGGAGAGACGACATGCCTGCCATTGCAAAGGGCCGCACCGATGTGCCGCTGATCAATCAGACCATCGGTGACAATCTGGAAGCCACGGTTAAAAAATTTGCGGAGCGCGAAGCGCTGGTCATGCCCCATCAGGGTATCCGCTGGACCTACGCGCAACTCAATGCCGAGGTAGACCGGTTGGCGCGCGGACTGATAGCGCGCGGCTTTGAAAAGGGTGATCGGGTTGGTGTCTGGGCCCCCAACGTTTCGGAGTGGATTCTCGCGCAGTACGCCACGGCCAAGATCGGCGTCATACAGGTCAACATCAACCCTGCGTATCGCAGCAATGAACTCTCCTACGCACTGAAACAGTCCGGATGCAAGGGCTTGATTGCATCGCGACGTTTCAAGACCAGCGACTACGTGAAGATGCTGGGCGAGGTGCGCGACCAGTGCCCGGATTTGCAGCAGGCCATCTTCCTGGATGATGAGGGCAAGCCCGGTGACTGGGCAGCTCTGCTTGCTGACGGCGAATCCGTTTCTGCGGACGCGCTCAAGACGCGCATGGCCTCACTGTCGCCGAACGAGCCGATCAATATTCAGTACACCTCCGGCACAACTGGTGCGCCAAAGGGCGCGACACTGTCTCACCGCAACATCCTCAATAACGCCCTGTTTGACGGGCACAGCATGAAGCTCAGTGAGCAGGATCGCTTTTGCGTGCCGGTGCCGTTCTATCACTGCGCAGGCATGGTCTGCGGCAACCTCATGGCCACCATCTTCGGTGCCACGATCGTCGTCCCGGCGGCGGCCTTTGATCCGGGCCAAACGCTGAAGTCGATTGCGGCAGAGCGCTGCACCGGCATCATGGCGGTGCCGACCATGTTCATTGCCATGCTGGGGCATCCGGACTTCGCCAAAACCGATAAGTCCTCATTGCGCACGGGCACTATCGGCGGCTCGCCGTGTCCGATCGAGGTCATGAAGCGCCTGGTAACCGATTTCCACATTCCGGAAGTGCAGATCATTTATGGCATGACCGAGACATCGCCCATTTCCTGCCAGACTGCCTCGGATGATCCGATTGAAAAGCGTGTAGGCAGCGTGGGCCGTGTCCACCCGCATGTCGAGATTCGGATTGCCAATCCTGAAACCGGCGAAACCTGCGAGTACGGCGAGACCGGCGAATTCCAGACCCGCGGCTACTCGGTGATGCTCGGTTACTGGAATGACAAGGCACGCACCGAGGACGCCATCGATTCCGAGGGCTGGATGCATACCGGTGATCTGGGCACGATGGATGAACTGGGCTACGTGAATATCGTTGGCCGCATAAAGGACATGATCATCCGTGGAGGCGAGAACGTTTATCCCACGGAGATCGAGGGCTTCCTGTACACACACCCTGACATCCAGGACGTCCAGGTCATTGGGGTGCCGGATGAAAAATTCGGGGAGGAAGTCATGGCCTGCGTGGTGATGAAGCAGGGCGCTCAACCCATCACCCTCGAAGCCATCAAGGCCTTCTGCAAAGACAAGCTCGCCCACTACAAGGTGCCGCGCTACGTCGACGTGGTTACCGAATACCCGATGACCGTGACCGGCAAGATCCGCAAGGTGGAGATGCGCGCGCAGGCGGTGAAAAAATTCGGTTTGGAGAAGGCCGCAAGCGTCCAGACCGCCTGAGCCCAGATAATTCCTGACATCCGATAGCCGGACAGCGGGCTGTGCCGGCTGTCCGGCTGGGTTAGGCTTTGCGCTTTGTCGACACTGTTCGACGTTCTGATCAACGCAATAAAGGGAATGCTGCATGCCAGAGTGGCGCGAGATTATCGGGGACCTGCCGGCCACGGCGGTGATGGGGCTGATCAGGGGTTTCGAGTACGGGCGCCAACCACGTTCACTGCGTGGCAAGGACAGCCAGATTTCTTCTCATAACCGCAACAGTGCCGAGCAGAATCCGCTGGAAGCCTATTTCGACGCCCATCATGAAGGCGCCGGGCTGTGGAAGTGGCGCCATTACTTCGACATCTACCATCGGCATTTTTCCAAATTCCGAGGCCGCAAGGTGACTGTACTTGAGATCGGTGTTTTTAGTGGCGGCAGCCTGGGTATGTGGCAGCACTACTTCGGACCCGGATGTCAGATTCACGGCGTGGATATGCTGGAATCCTGCAAGACCTATGAGAGTGATTCGGTTCGCATCCACATCGGTGACCAGGGCGATCGAGATTTCTGGCAGCGGGTACGCCAGGAGGTGCCGCAAGTTGATATCGTCATCGATGACGGCTCGCACATGCAGGAACACCAGATGCTGACGCTGGAAGAACTGCTACCCCATGTGAGCCCGGGTGGTGTGTACCTTTGCGAGGATACCTATGGTGCAACCAGCCAGTTCCATGACTTTGTTTGTGGCATCACTCACTGGTTGAGTCAGCTCGGTGAGCTCAGCCCTGGCGTTGAAGATCCTCATGAGGGCATAGCAACAAATCCGGTACAGCGCGATGTGAAGTCGGTGCATCACTATCCCTTCGTCACCGTTCTTGAGAAGCATCAGGACGCCATGATGTCCTTGGCCGCTCCGCGCAAGGGGACCCAGTGGCAGCCCTGGGATGGTGGTTAGTAGGTAGGCATCTCCAATCGTGGAACTCAATGATGTGCAGCTACGTGTATGACAATTCATTCACCAATTGAATTCTCATACGGATGGCCGAGTGGAGAGAAGAGCTCAGGGAGCTCCCTGCCTCATCATTGATGCAGATGTTGCGTGGCTACGAGTACGGTCGCAATGCAGCGACCCTGCGTGGACAGGTGGGCATGCAATCTCCGCAACTGCAGAACGAGGCCGGACAGAATCCGCTGGCAGCCTACTTTGAGGCGCATACCGAAGGGCCGGGCCTGTGGAAATGGCGGCACTACTTCGATATCTACCATCGGCACTTCCAGAAGTTCCGCGGCCGCAAGATCACCGTGCTTGAAATCGGTGTCTTCAGTGGCGGCAGTATCGGCATGTGGCAGGACTACTTCGGCGATGGTTGCCAGTTTCACGGTATCGACATCCTTGCATCCTGCAAGACCTATGAAAACGAAAATGTCCGGATTCATATCGGAGATCAGGGTGATCGCAGTTTCTGGAAGCGGATGCGTCAGGAGATTCCTGCCATCGATATCATCATCGACGACGGATCGCACGTTCCGGAGCACCAGATCATCTCAATGGAAGAGATGCTGCCGCACGTGAGCCCGGGTGGCGTGTATCTGTGTGAAGACACTTACAGCGTGGGCAACCAGTTTCACGACTTCGTCAGCGGCATGGGGCACTGGATGGATGAACTGGGGCGCTGTGCGCCGGGGGTCAGTGATCCGCACGAAGGCTCACTGGCCAATGCCGTGCAGCGCGACGTGCAATCCATTCACAAGTACCCCTACGTCACGGTCCTGGAAAAGCGCGACCGGCCGCTGGAGATTTTGTCGGCGCCACGCAGAGGCACGCAATGGCAGCCCTGGCACCAGGAGGATGAAGCGCAGAGCGAAGGCTGAACCACGCCATTACTGGAATGTGTTGGCAGCGGTATCCAGACGGAGCCGAAAGATATCGAGGCGGATGGAGCCAGACAAAGCATCTGAGCCCCGGAAATCAGATCGGCAGCGGTAACGCGAACATCAGCCAGTAATAATCGCCGCGCGGCGCATTCCGCACTTCAACCTCGTTCTGCACTTGTACGTAGACCGCCGCAGTCGGCGTCAGCCAATACCCAATCTTGGGGCCGATGGCAAACTTTCTTGTCCGGCTGTCATTGATTGCATGACCTGACTGGTGATCATCTTCCACTTGAAGCAGATAAAAACCGCTCAGGCCAAAATCCCAGCGCCGGGCGGCGAAGGCCCGATAACCCATTCCGTAGGTCAGGCCAGTCGTCGCGCCATCGCGGTACTGCGTGTCCTTATTGCGACCCGCGAACTCATAGCCCCAGGCCAGGCTGACGTCCCAACGCGACGTTGGTGTCCAGGTCAGGTTTGCGACAAGCGCGCCTCCGTACCGGTTCAGTGTCGAATTCACTGGCGAGTTTTCGTCGTATGAGCCCCACGGGAAATAAACCGTAGTGCCGAACATGGTGTGCCAGTTGCCAAAGGAGCGCGACAGGTACAAAGGCTCAATGCCGAAATCAAACGGTCCGGTATCAAACGCCTCCTCGTCTCCAGCCTGAAGACCGGAACTCAGGACGGTGAAGAATGCCCCGGTCGTCATCTTAAATCCCCAGAGCTTTGGTCGCCATGTGTACAGGGCGCGTGGCGCCATCGCGATCGCTTCGGCGTCGAGGCCCGCAATCTTGTTGCCATCAGCGTCAAGCACCGATGCTGCTTCGTAGTACAGAGCGTAACCGTAGAGCTGGGCATGACCCGCTTCCGGCATAAGCGCTGCGTAGACGCTCTGCGCGCCATGGGCAAAGTAGGTCTGGCCCGTTTGCAAGGCATGGGCCTGCGAGCCGACAAACATTTGCGCGAGCAAAACGCCAACAGCGGCGAGGCGGCGCGTGTAGCGCGGGTTCAGGGGAAACGTCATGGTCGTGGGCAGAGAGCGCGAGTGAAGTTCAGGACAAGTTTTTGACACAAAGAAAAAGTGAATCCGTCCAGACAAGCTTGGGCAGACCCTTTTCTTGGAGCCTGTGGTCCCGCTCAGCACAGCGCGAATCCATTGTTTCCAGAAAACGCTTCGAACGGTTATCTCGAAGTCCAGATTCCAGATGCTCAGCATCACATAAAAATAAACACTGTGTCTATGGTTTGCTGAACACCAAGTGCATCACGCAATTGAATTATCCTGTCCTTCATGTCGCCTATTGCTCCCCGTCCGTCCCGAGTCGCCCGCGCTCGTCGGGTCAAACAGCCGAAGGTCTCTATTGAGGATCGTCTGGTGGCGGCCATGGAGTCCCTTCTGGAACGGGGCCAGCGCTTCGGCACCCTCACGGTTGATCAGCTTTCGGTAGCCGCCGGCATTTCGCGGGGGACCTTCTATCTTCATTTCCGGGACAAGGGCGAGCTGGTCGCGCGCCTGATGAGTTTCATTACGCAGGAAATCATCGACAGCGCTGGCACTTGGTATGGCGATGCAGATGCTGCGGGCCCTGACGACCTTCGTGCCGCCGTGGTGGGCATGGTGCACACCTTCAAAAAGCATCACGTCATCCTCTCTGCCGTCGCAGACCTGGCTCCGATCGATGAGCGGGTTGGCACCATGTATCAGGCCTTGGTTGATCGCCTTTGCGCTCAGAGCCGGCGCTCGCTGGCGGTGGTGCGCAGAAAGGGCCTCAGCCGGCCGGGTGCCACAGACCACATGGCGGACACCATATGCACCATGATTGTCGAACACTGCGTCAGAAATGTCGGCGAGCTGGATGCAACGGGCCTCAACCGCCTTGCTCGCTCGCTCGCTTATCTTGGCGTCAATGCCGTATTCGCGAATCCCGATTGAGTTAGAAGTCTCCCCAATCGTGTGACTCGCCGGCAGTTGTAAACTGTATGCCCTACGCCACGACTTTCACGATTCTCTGACCATGCGACGTCAAGCGCCATCACTCGGTCCGAGCAGCCGCTCGCCCGAACGACGCGATCCGGAAATCAGGCCTGACAAAGGCACTTCGCAAGTCGTGGATGACGTATCAAGCAAGAATACCCGCCCCAAGAAAGTGCCCAAACGTTCCGTAAAGAAATTCGGTGCACGCAGAGTTCTGATTTGGCTGTTGATCGTGCTGCTGTGCCTGACTGTAGTCCCTGTTGCCTTGCTGCGTTTCGTGCCGGCATGGACATCGAGCTTCATGCTTCAGTATCAGGTCTTGCGGGTTTTCTCGGAGGCCGAAAAGCCAGCGCTGCAGCATCGCTGGATCGAGTGGGAAAAAATCTCGCCTGCCGCAAAGCTGGCCGTCATAGCAGCCGAGGACCAGCGTTTTGCCGATCATTTTGGCGTGGACTTCAAGGCGCTGGGCAAGGCGATCAAGCACAACCGGACGAATCATCGGACGCGTGGCGCCAGTACCATTACCCAACAGACCGCAAAGAATCTTTTTCTCTGGCCCAGGCGCAGCTGGTTTCGAAAGGGCCTGGAACTTGGCTATACGCTGCTGATTGAACTGGCCTGGTCCAAACAGCGAGTCCTTGAGGTGTACCTCAACATTGTGGAGTTCGGACCTGGCGTTTATGGCGTGGAAGCGGCGTCGCAGACCTACTTTGCCAAGTCCGCCGACAAGCTGACTTATCACGAGGCCGCACTGCTCGCAGCGGTGTTGCCCAATCCGAAGCGTTTCAAGGTGGCGGCACCCTCCTTGTACGTACAGAACCGCGCCATCTGGATTCGCAAGCAGATGAATCAGATCGGGGTACAACAGCTCGGCGAGCTTTGAGTGATATATCCATCGGCGCCTACCGCGGAATAGAATCGCTTCGATGAGATCGCGGACTTCCCATTTTTTGTGGCTCGCCCTGCTGGCCTGGGCGGCGCAGCTGTGCCTGCCGTTTGCGCACAGTATGGCGATGGCGCGCGCGGATGCGGGCGTGGCGGCTTGGTGTGGCCCTGCCTCGACGGCCCTGGAAGCGAAGATCTCGCTGCTGCCGCATGAGGTACGCAACATCATCGCACCGGGCTCCTCGGCCTGGGAACGACAATTACAGTGCGAACAGAGCTGCGCCAATGGTCTGGGGCATCTCGCGGTACGCGATGTAAACACGGTTTCGCCGGATGTCTGGCCGTCGTATCACGGCAAAGCGGTCGCGCCGGATTCGATTCCCAGTGGGCCGCAGAATGTCCTGGGCGCACGTGGCCCGCCCAACTTTTCTTGAAGTTTCCGAGTTGCACTCAGTCGCGGCCCTTTTTGCCGCACGGCGTTACCAAACGCCCTACTCGTTTCAGGAAAAATATTCATGACGCAACCCCTATTGCGCCGCTTGATTGCGGCGAGCATCTGCTTGTGCGGTACGGCGCAAGCCAATCCCGCGCCAACGGCACCCGACGAAGCCCTCATTGTCGTGGAGGGCCACACGCAACAATCACTTGTCTCGCAAACGCCTGAACAAGCCAGAGCACAGATCGAGAAAACACCTGGCAGCGTGGATCTGGTCTCCGCCCAGGAGTGGGAAAACAGCGAAGCACGCACGCTCAAGGATGTGCTGGACTACACCCCCGGCGTGATTGCCCAGCCCAAGTGGGGCGAGGACACCCGGCTTTCCATTCGCGGTTCCGGTTTGTCGCGCAACTTCCACCTGCGCGGTGTTGCCCTGCTGGTTGACGGCATTCCGCTGAACGCCGCAGATGGCAGCGCCGACTTTCAGGAAATTGATCCCACCGCGTTCTCGTATACCGAGGTCTACAAGGGTGCCAATGCCCTGCGTTACGGTGCCAGCGCCCTAGGCGGCGCAATCAATTTTGTTTCGCCTACGGGCTATGACCGCCCGCTGCTCAGCGGTCGCGCGGACTTCGGAAGTTTTGGCTTTAGTCGTCAGCAGCTCTCGGGTGGCGTGCAGGCCGGTGCTTTTGACGCCTATGCCTCGGTATCGCATCAGGAGCATGAGGGTTTTCGCGACCATAGCGGCGGACAGTCGCAGCGCGCGGCGATGAATCTGGGCTGGCGCTTTTCACCAGAACTTGAGACACGCCTTTACGTACTGGGGGGTGACATCGATCAGCGAATTCCGGGAACCGTGACGCGCGATGCCGCCTTGAGCGATCCCGAACGGGCCGCGGCGAACAATGAATTGCTCGCCTACCAACGCAACATCAAGTCATGGCGCGTTGCCAGCCGAACCATGGTGCGCCTGGACAGCATGAGTGCGGAGTTCGGCCTGTTTGCGGTTGAAAAGCAGCTGATTCATCCGATCTTTCAGTACCTGGATTATCAGTACAACGATCGCGGCGCATATGCGCGCACGGTGTTTGAGCAGGATCTGTTTGGCCACGGCAATCGTTTTGTTTTCGGCGCCAACCTGCTGGACGGTCGCACCGACAATCAGCAGTTCCAGAATCTGGCCGGCGGTATCCAGGGCGATCTGCTTTCCGCTTCGGCAGATCGCTCACGCAACCTCACGCTATACCTGGAAAATGCTTTTGATGTCTTGCCGCAACTGAGCCTGATCACCGGTTTGCAGTATGTGGATGCGCAACGCGAGCGCGACGATCGCTTTGCTGATGCTAACGATACTTCGGGTCGCGCGGACTACGATTTCTTCAGTCCCAAGCTGGGTGTTTTGTGGCGTGCTACGCCGGCCTTGCAGGTTTTTGCGAACGTGTCGCGCAGCGCCGAGCCGCCGACTTTTGGCGAACTCAATTTCACCAACGTCGCGCTGTCTGATACCCGTGCGCAGCGCGCCAGTACGGCCGAAGTTGGCGCCCGATCGCGTAGCGAGAATCTGGAATGGAGCCTTGCGATCTATCACGCGCGTATACGTGACGAATTCCAGTTCATTGATTTGGGCGGCGGTAACTATTCGGTCAGCAACGCGGACAAAACCGTTCATCAGGGCGTGGAGGCCGCGCTGGCCTGGACCTGGTTGCAGAACGTGTTCGCTCCGGCCGATGCCATGGACCTGCACCTGTCCTATACCTTCAGCGACTTTTACTTTGACGATGACACGGAGTGGTCCAGCAACGAACTACCCGGCGCGCCGCGGCATTACCTGCGCACGATGATCAGCTATCGTCACGCCAGCGGCATCTACGGTGGCCCCAATCTTGAGTGGGGTCCGCAAGCCTATGACGTGGATAACGCCAATACCCGCCAGAGCAAGGAATACGCGCTGGTCGGTTTCAAGCTGGGCTACCAGGGCAATGAGCATTGGTCGCTGTTTGTTGAAGGCCGGAATCTTGCAGACGTGAATTACATCGCCAGTACCAGCGTGGTGGCCATCGCCAATGACAGCTCCAATGTCTACGAACCGGGCACCGGCCGCGCAGTCATCGGCGGCATCAAGCTGCAATGGTGAGCACGCTCACGCCAGAGATGGCCCAGCCTCAGGGTCGTCCGAACCTCTTGTATCGGCGGCTCTGGCGCTGGCATTTCTACGCTGCGTTTCTGGTGATTCCATTTGTCATCCTGCAGAGCATCACCGGCACCCTGTATCTGTGGCAGGACAGCTGGGCTGACTGGGCGCATCCGCAATTGCGTTTCGTGCAGCCGCAGGCGGCCAGGCAAAGTGCTGACGCCCAGCTGGCGGCAGCGCGGGCGCAGTATCCGCATGCACAGCCCACGCTGATGCAGCTCGCGGACCATCCGCGCCGCAGCACCCAGATTTTCTTTCGTGCGGCCAATGCAGCGCCGGCAGGCTTGGAGTTTCCGGTCTTTGTTGATCCCTATACCGCGCAGGTTCTGGGCAGTGTCAGCGCCTGGTCCTGGATGCCGGGATGGACGCGCAAGGTCCATGGCGGCTGGCCGCTGGGCAAGCCCGGTTCATGGTTGCTGGAACTGGGTGCTTGCTGGGCGGTGGTGATGATCCTGACGGGTTTGTATCTGTGGTGGCCGCGTGACCGCAGCTTTTTGCGCGCCACTTTTCCCAGGTTCGGAGAGGGCAGGCGAACGCTCATTCTGGATCTGCACGCCTGCGTGGCCATGTGGTGCTCAGTGGTGGTGCTGGTGTTTCTGGTCACGGCCTTGCCGTGGACAGACTTCTGGGGACAGAAGGTTCTGGTTCCGCTGCAAAACGCAGCAGGACAGGCTTCGCCCTTCATGAAGGCCTTGCGTGCACGCAGTGTGCCGGTCGAGGTTGCGGTGCCAATGCGCATTGAAGATGCGGTGTTGCAGGCCCGGGTGCGCGGGTTACAAGGCACACTGGATGTCAGCCTGCTGGGTCGGGCGGATTCTGCCCTTTGGCTGCGCAATCGCATGCCGCGTGCGTCGCAGGAACATGCGCTGGCTTTTGATCGCTACTCGCACCAACTCGTGGAACACACCCGGTGGCAGGACTATCCGATGATTCCGCGGGCGGTGGCTGTCGGCGTTGACCTGCACGAAGGAAGCTACTTCGGGCGCGCCAATCGCTGGCTCAATACCGCGGTCTCCGCCGCTTTGTTGTGGACGGTGGGGACTGGCTTTGTGTCCTGGTGGATGCGGCGCCCGCAGGGGCGACTCGGCGCACCGGTGCGCTCCGAAATTAGACTGCCACGCGGCCTGATCGCCGCTGCCCTGGCCCTGTGCCTGTTGCTGCCCATGCTGGGTTTGTCGGTGCTGGCGCTCTGGGCATTGGATCTCCTGAGGCCGCTGTCGCGACGACTGATGGCCTAGAAACAAACCTTTGGTACACAATTCCACCAGACGGCGAGCCGGCCCGCCCATCGGGCCGGCACATCTAAATGCCGAATTCAGGGGTCATTCTGGGGCTCGTTACGGACGAGGCCTCAGTCATGGGGAACGGGAAAATGAAATATCACTGCCTCGGCGCGCTCGCGATCGGCCTTGCCCTGTCGGCCTGTGGAGGCGGAGGTAGCGGAAACAGCAATGTGCTTCCGGTGCCAACGCTGCCTTCTCCAGCGCCGTCCCCGGCTCCCGCTCCCGCGCCTGCACCCACGCCTGCTCCAGCTCCAACTCCCAGTCCTTCCCCGACGATATCGGCAGAGGCGGCGCTGGCGGCGAAGATGGGCAAGCCGGCCCGTTTGCTGGTGGGTCTGGGCAGTGGCAACGATGTTGGCGCGATCATGTCGCAGGCGCTGAGCCCGGATATTCTTGACCGCTACCTGCCTTTCTATCCCGGCCCCAACGGTTCATGGGCCAACAATTTCGGTTTTTCCAGTACGCCGGGGACCTACGTCGACAGAATTGCAGCAGAGGCAGACAGCCTCGGTGCGGTGCCGATGTTCACGCTTTATCAATTCATCTATGCCGGTGAAAACAATCCGGCGTTGCTGGACGATCGCGCCAGCATGCAGCTGATCTGGAACCAGACCGTGCTGCTGTTTGATCGCCTGGCGGCCTACAACAAACCCGCACTGGTGAACCTGGAGCCGGACCTCTGGGGCTATGCGTACAACTTCTCACCCGGCGCGGACCCGAGCAGACGATTTGCCTGGGTCAACATCACACCGGACTGTGCCGCCTTGCCCAACACGATTGCCGGCATCGGGCAGTGCATGGTGGCCATTGCGCGCAATCGCGCACCCAAGGCGCTGATCGGATTCCCGCCCTCGGATTTTGGGTTCGGTACGCAGAACGTGATTCGATTCATGAAGGCGGTCGGCGCACAGCAGGCCGATTTCACCGTCATGCAGACTCTGGACCGCGACGCCGGTTGCTTCGAGGCCAGAGGCGCCGAATGCACTCGTCCGGGCAGCAACTGGTACTGGAGCGCCAGTCAGTTCGCGCAGCACTTTGCCGAAGCGCGCGCCTATCGCGATGGCATTGGCCTCCCCCTCATCTGGTGGCAGACCCCAATGGGTGTGCCTTCCATCCTGCCGGGCGGCCTCCCTCAACGCTGGCGGGATAATCGCGTTGATACCTTCCTGCGCAACCCACAGGCGCTGGTCGATGCCGGTGCAAGCGGTGTTGTGTTTGGCGCAGGCGCCGACACGCAGACAGATATTGATACCGATGGCGGTCATTTTCAGCAGCGCTGGCGCGACTATATCGTCAGCCCGACACCGCTGCCGTAGTCGCGCGAGACGGCTAGGTTTCTCGCAGGCGTCTTCTATCGCCAACAAAAAACCGCCCGCGCCTTCGCGCGGACGGTCTTCAGACTTCTATCGCAACCACCGGCGCGATCGGTCAGCGCTTGAGACTCAGAAGCCTCCCGCAGCGACCGGTTGAACGAGCGTACCATTCAGTCGGAAAACGCCACCCGGCTGCGTGAACGCGTCAGGTCCGACCGGCGCGGTGTTACGTGCGATGCCGGTTCTGACAACGGTCATGGTGCCGGTGGAAGAATTCCACAGGCCGCCGCCTTCGTTGGTGGCGGTATTGTCATACACGCCGCCCCGTGCGATCAGCACATTGCCCGCACCGGTCAAGTGCAGACCACCGCCGTTGCCCGGAGATGGACCGGTCTGGTTCCCCAGCAGGGAGGTGTCAGACAGCGTGGTGTCGCCCGCATTGGCTTCCACACCACCGCCGGCTCGTGATGCACTGTTTCCGGAGATGGTGGAGATACGCACGGCCAGGGTGCCCTGATCATTAAAGATGCCGCCGCCGGAGCCGGAAGCACCTGGAGCGAAGTTCGCGCCGATGGTGCTGCGGGTCACGGTCATGGTGCCGCCATTGTTGAACAGGCCGCCGCCTCCGTTAGTGGATTCCGCACCATTCGCAGTATTGCCAATGACGGTGCTGGCCATGACCTTCATCTCGCCCGTGCTGTTCCACAGGCCGCCGCCTTCTGATGCCGCGGTATTGCCCGTCACGGTGGTCATGAAGATATCGGCATTGCCGGCTCCGGTGATGTGCATGCCGCCACCGTTACCCGGAGCTGCGCCGGTACTGTTGCCGCTCAATGTGAGCGAACGCAGCGTGGTGTTGGCGTTGTTGGCTTCAATACCGCCGCCGGCGCGCGATGCGCTGTTGCCCGAGATGGTGCCCATGGTCACGCTCAGGTCGCCCAGCGAAAGAATGCCACCGCCGGAACCCGATGTCCCCAGTGCAGTGTTGTCGCTGATGACGGTGTTCTGGACGGTCATCGTGCCGCCATCATTGAATAGGCCGCCGCCGCCATTGTCGGCTGCGTCGCCATTGGCCTGGTTGGCCGAGATGTTGCTGCTGCGGATAAGCATGGTGCCGGTGGAGGAATTCCACAGCCCGCCGCCTTCGGAGGATGCAACATTGTTGCTTGCGGTTGTGCCTGTGACGTTCACGGTACCCGCACCTGTCAGATGGAACGCACCGCCATTGCCCGGAGCAGGACCGGCAAAGTTGCTGTCCATGGTGACCACGTTGAGCGTTGTCGATCCGGCGTTGGCCTCAATGGCGCCGCCGGCGCGCACCGCCGTGTTGCCACTGAGCGTGCTGAAGCTGATGTTGGCCGTACCGCCGTTGTTGAAGATGGCACCGCCCGAGGCGCTTGCGCCGGTGACAGTGCTGGCACCGATCTGGGAATGATCGATATTGAGCGTGCCGGTGGATTGGATCGCGCCACCACTCTCGGTGGAAGCAGGCGCACCGCGGCTCATGTTGACGTAGGACAGCGTCAGGTTCGCGCCGATGTTGTCAAAGATGCGGTCTACGTTGGCGCCGTCGATGACCGAGCCGTTACCGATGATGGTGAGGGTGTCCGTGACATCCAGATCGCCAGTGGCAGCGGCGTCTTCACTCTTGCCAGCGAGGCGCAGCCGATACAGCTGCGGACGCAGTGCAATGGTGTTGGCTCCGGGAAGCGCGTTGGCTTCCATGACTGCGGCGCGCAGTGAGCAGCGACCGTTGGCGTCCTCGCAGAGGCCGTCGCCGGGTGAGGCATCGACGCTGTCTACCGCGGTATTCACGGTGACCATGTTGTTGACGACCATTCCGGCGTTCGCCAGCCCCGGCGCGCCCAGCGCGACCCCGGCGGCAGCCATCGCCATCAGTTTGAATCTGAATTGCTTGTTACGCATTTTGTTCTCCTGGATACATGAGTGCTCAAGGGCTTCTTGAGGGGTCACCAGATGCAGCGTGACGGTAGTACGTGCGTCCGGGACAGGCGAAGGTTTCATCGGCAGAAACTATTTTTGCGGCCCGACGTACTCAGTGATCGAGCGGCCCATCATCGACTCGGCCATCCTTGGGCCTCATGCAGAAGCAAGCTGGGTGGGCAATATCGGCTGACCCGGCTTTTATCCATCAACCTGGAGAACAACATGAAGAGAACCATCCGAGCAGTGGCACTGGTGGCTGCTGCCCTGACATCAGGCGCTGCGATGGCGGTGCAGCCCAATGGATTTGTAGCAGCGGCGACGCCGTCGCAGGAAGTGCCGAACAACCCCAGCATTCCGGATCCAGCGCTGGTGCCCAGTTGCATTGCCAGCTTTCGCATCGCGGGGGCCGATACCCTGGTTTACCGGATTCGTTGCGCCAACATCACAAGCGTTACGTCCGCCCATATTCACGGCCCTGCAACGGCCGATGAAACGGGCGGGGTTCGGGTGACCCTGTTCAGTGGTCCCACAACGGGTGATGTCGTGGGTGTTCTGGCCGCAGGGACCATCACCCGCAGCGGTCTGGGCAGCGCGGCCTTTGATCTGCTGCTTGCAGACATGAAGGCGGACCTGACCTATCTCAACGTCCACACCTCGGCAAACCCGGCCGGTGAAGTGCGCGGGCAGATCTCGCCGGTGCGTTTGCCTGATGGTCCGCAGCTGGTGTTCTGAGGCGGATATACAGCGCCTTCCGGCCTGCGCACCGGAAGGCGCTCATGGCGTGGTGCTTTTGCTGCTGCGGACGCGTGACAAGTGCATGCGAAAGAATTTCGCGGTCTGGCCCTCTGTGCCAATGAGCACAGCAGTGCCGTCGTGATTCCACGCGATGGACTCAATGCCCCTCACCCGAGGCAGGCGAAGCTGACGCTGCGGTTGTTCCACGGCGGACTGCCAGGTTTGACCAGAGGCGCGGGTGAAGATCGAAAGGTGCCCGGTTCCAGCGAGCGCCAGGGTGCGGCCATCGGCAGACAGATCCATTGCGGTGGGGGTGTCGCGGCTAAGCGGGGAGAAGGCCGGGATATCGGCAATCCGTTTAGCGGTGTGGACCTGCCCGGGCTCCGCATCCAGCGGCAGGCGGTACAAGCCGCCGGGCTTTCGCCCCTTGTCGGCAAGCAGGATTTGCCGATTCTGAACATCGACAGCAAGGGCCTCGCAATCGCGCGAGCCATCTTCAAAACGAAACCGGATGATCCTCTCGGGCGTGGCCCGGCTCGCTCCGGGCGCGGGTTCGCGCAACAGGATCAGGGAAACTTCAGAGCGCAGCCGGAAGTTGTTTCCGGTATCGGCCACCAACAGATAGGGAATGCCGTCGAGCTGGAAGCTGGCGAGGTCTTCCCAGTCGCGATTCAGCACCTGACTGATCGCAATCTCCCGGACCAGGTTCAGGTTTTCGTCCAATTCGAACAGGCTCGCCGCGTGCCCGCTGTCATTGAGCGCCCAGTGATGATCTTGCTGCAGGCCGGACACCGCCAGGCCGGAAAGCTCGGTCAGCCCCGGAATCTGCCGTTCGCCCAGCGGCGAAAACCCCGTCCCAGCGGCGTTAGACGCCTGAAAGGGCAGCAAAACCAGGCTCAGCACGAGGCCGATCAGCCGCGCAGGATCAACATTAAGTCTTGGCGCTAAGTCCATGCTGTGGAAGAAGAACTTCAAGATGCCCCCAAACCCTGTGGATAAGCTTGTTCAAAACCCATCCGGCGTTGCCATAAGTTACCGGTCTGCCTACTATTTCTGCCAACAGGGCAGATAGTGTCCAAAGATATTTTTATCAATTGTTTCAATGCTCTGCTCGATTTTCAAAGCGTCTTTGCAGATTTGTGACGTTGCAAGTCGTGGATTTTTATGGTCCTCGCCCGAACTGTGTATAAGCAATCTGCTCGTGTTGCGTTGCAGCAAGATAACACCCGGCGGTTTGCGTTCGCTGCCGGGCTTGCACAAGCCTCCCGACTCCTTCTATATGCCACCGTATGGAACCCATGCCCCAAGATCCGGATGCGCCCGAATCACAGCGCAGTGTCTGTGTCCTATGTCTGTCGGGTCATGACCCGGTGGGCGGAGCCGGCCTGCAGGCCGACCAAGAGGCCATTTCGGCCCTGGGCGCTCATCCGATTGGCGTACTGACTGCCCTGACCCAACAGGACACCCGCAACGTACGGGCCAGCCTGGCGACCGCGCCGGACTGGATGGCGCAGAGTCTGAAACTCCTGACCGCCGACTGCGACATTCGCGCGGTGAAGATTGGCCTGATTGGAGGTGCTGCGCAGGTGCCGGTGATGGCTGCCCTGATCGATCAGCTGCAAGTTCCCGTGGTGCTCGACCCGGTGCTGCGCGCCGGCGGCGGAGCCAACCTTGCCGGACAAGCCCTGCAAGAGGCCCTGCTGGACCAGCTGCTGCCCAGGACCTGGGTGCTGACACCCAATGCGGCCGAAGCACGGCGCCTGGCGCCATCTGCACAAAACTTGGATCAATGTGCGCAGGCCCTGCTGAGTCAGGGCTGCCGTCACGTGCTTATTACCGGTGGTGACGAGCCGGACGAGCAGGTGCTCAATACCTTGTACTCCGCTGACCAGCCACCGGTCCAATACCGCTGGCCGCGCTTGCCGGAGACTTTTCATGGGGCCGGTTGCACCCTGGCCTCTGCCCTGGCCGCGAGACTGAGCCAGGGCATGGCAGTTGCTGAGGCGGTGCTCAGCGCGCAGGAATTTGTTCAGGGCACCTTGCAGCGGGCGCGAAAAGTGGGACACGGCCGGCGCATCCCGGGGCGTGTGCTTTCCTATGGATAGACCTTCGCTGCGCGGTCTTTATGCCATAACGCTGGATGCGTCACGGCAGGCCCCGGGCTGGCTCGAAGCTCGCGTCGAGGCGGCTCTGATCGGCGGTGCCCGGCTGATCCAGTATCGGGACAAGCACGATGATCATCGCCGCCGCAGAGCCTGCGCACTGGCCCTGCGCCACCTGTGCAGGCGATATCAGGCTCTGCTGATCATCAATGACGATGTCGATCTCGCCCTGAGCGTGGACGCCGATGGCGTTCATCTTGGGCTGGATGACATGCCGCTAATGCAGGCCCGCGCCATGCTCGGCCCTCAGGCCGTCATCGGGGTCACCTGTGCAGATTCGGTAGAGCGTGTTCTGGCGGCCAGCGAAGGTGGCGCGGACTACCTCGCTCTCGGCGCCTTCTTTCCCAGCGCGACCAAACCTGATGCGCGCCGCGCCAGCCTTGCCTTGCTGGAACAAGCGCGCAGCCTGAGCAGCCTGCCCATCTGTGCCATCGGCGGCATCACCCCGGGTCGCGCGGGCGACCTGATCCGTGCAGGAGCGGACCTGATTGCAGCAGTTGAAGGTGTTTTCGCGGCAGATGACGTAAAGGCCGCTGCGCAAGCCTACGCCAGCCAGTTTTGATATCGGCGCCGAGCGGGCTCGGGAATCCCCCCGAGGCAGCCCATGACGGGCGTGTTTTTGTGCTGTTAGAGGTCGGGAATCATGAATGTGCGAGCCGATCACCTCCGCCGTCCGTAGAATCCGCAGTCCGCCCGCACAGCTGATCCGCATGTCTGATTCAGAAACGCAGTTCGAACGCGCGCAGCGCCATATTCCTGGCGGCGTGAATTCGCCGGTTCGCGCCTTCAAGTCGGTCGGTGGCACGCCGCCCTTCATCGCCCACGCTGAAGGGGCGTATCTGCACGACATCGATGGCAAGTCGTATATCGATTACGTCGGTTCCTGGGGGCCGATGATCCTGGGCCATCAGCACCCTGCGGTGGTGGAAGCCGTGAGTCGTCAGGCCGGCATCGGCATGTCTTTCGGTGCGCCGACGGTCGCCGAGATCGAGATGGCCGAGCTGCTGTGCGCGCGCGTGCCGCACATGGACATGGTGCGTCTGTGCTCCAGCGGTACGGAAGCCACCATGTCCGCCTTGCGACTCGCGCGCGGCTATACCGGCCGCGATCGCATTCTGAAATTTGAAGGTTGCTATCACGGTCACGGTGACTCCTTGCTGGTCAAGGCTGGCTCTGGCTTGCTGACCTTCGGCGTGCCCACGTCACCAGGCGTGCCCGCAGAATTGGCCAAGCTCACACTGACCGCGACCTATAACGACCTCAAATCGGCGGCGGCCCTTTTTGCTGCCAATCCGGACTCCATCGCCTGCGTCATCGTCGAGCCAGTGGCCGGAAACATGAACTGCGTGCCGCCCGCGAATGATTTTCTCCACGGCCTGCGCAAGCTCTGCGACGAGTACGGCGCGTTGCTGATCTTTGATGAGGTCATGAGCGGCTTTCGCGTGGATGCGCGCAGCGCCACCGGCCTGTACGGCGTGGCACCTGACCTCATCACGCTGGGCAAGATCATCGGCGGTGGCTTGCCGGTGGGTGCCTTCGGTGGCCGTCGCGATGTGATGGAGAAATTGGCGCCCCTGGGGCCGGTCTATCAGGCGGGCACCTTGTCCGGCAATCCGCTGGCGGTGTCCGCCGGGCTGGCCTTGTTGCGGGCACTCGACGACGAGGCGATCTACGAGCGACTCAAGACAAACACCGCGACCCTGTGCGCCGGTCTGCAACAGTCGGCCAATGAGGCGGGCATCGATTTTTGCACCACGCAGGTGGGCAGCATGTTCGGCATGTTCTTTTCCAAGGGGCCGATCCGCGGCTTAGACGATGTCAGCGCCTGCGATGTTTCGCGCTTCCGAAAATTCTTCCACCTGATGCTGGACCGCGGCATTTATCTCGCACCTTCGTCCTTCGAGGCCGGATTTGTGTCCGCCGCCCACGGTGAGCAGGAGATCGAGCTGACCCTGAAAGCTGCGCGCGAAAGCTTCGCCCAACTCGACTAAGCCAGCAGGTGCTCGATCAGGCTCAGGCTCTGCTGAACTGGATCAGCGCCCACCCGGGCGGATCGCTGATCCTGCTGTTCGTCGTGGCCATGGTGGACGCGCTGTTCCTGCTGGGCGCTTTTGTGCCGGCGGCCATCGTGCTGTTCGGCATGGGGGCCCTGATCGCGCTGGGCTCGCTGAATCTGTGGTCAACCGCCCTGATTGCGGCGGCTGGCGCACTGGCCGGTGATGCCATCAGCTTCGCCATGGGCCGGCGCTATGGCGATCAGCTGTTTGAATCGCGGCTCATGCGTCGCTACCCGGACCTGATTCATCGGGGCCGCGAGTTCTTCACCCGCCATGGCGGCAAGGGCGTGATGCTGGCGCGCTTCCTCGGACCGGTTCGCTCCATTACCCCAGCGCTGGCCGGTGCTTCGGGCATGTCGGCCTGGGTCTTCATTCTGGTGGACCTGCCCGCGGCCCTGGTCTGGGCGCTGATCTATCTGGTTCCCGGCATCCTGTTCGGTGCCTCGCTGGGTCTGGCGGCGGAGGTAGCGACGCGCCTTGCCGGGCTGCTGGTGGCCGCCATTGGCCTGATCATCCTGGGCATCTGGCTTATTCGCACGGCGGTGGCCCTGTTCAATCTGCACGCCGAGCGCTGGGTGCGGATGCTGCTCAGCTGGAGTCGGCGGCATCGTCGTCTCGGCCGGTTCGGGCCCGGTCTAGCTGATCCGACACAGCCTGAGACGCCGGCCTTGATCGCGGTGGCTCTGTTGCTGCTGCTGTTCGGCGCGCTCTGGCTGATCATCTTCGACGGTGCCTTGTGGCGCGATATCCCCAGCGCCGCCGATGCCCTGATCCATCAGTCCATGTCGGACCTGTCCACGCCCTGGGGCAGTGCCATCGCGCATTACCTGTCGCGGCTGGGGCAGTGGCCGGTGTACGCCAGTACGGCCGCGGCGGTACTGGCCTGCCTGCTGTGGCGCAATCGCATGCGCGCCGCGGCGCACTGGATCGCTGCATTGATGTTCGGACTTTCAGTGACTCTGCTGCTGGAATGCATGCCGCTAGTGGCGCCGCCGACGCGCTATTTCGGCCACATTGCACTTGGCACGCCGCTGCGCGATCTGGTGATGCCCACCATCATTTACGGCTTCGCTGCCACGCTGTTTGCCACCCTGCGCTCCTCCACCGTGCGGCTGGTGAGCTATGCCATCGCCAGCGCATTGATTGTCCTGATCAGTCTGTCGCGGCTGGTACTGGCACAGGAGTGGGCCAGCCTGATCACCTTCGCGCTGATCATGAGCCTGATGTGGATCTTTGCGCTGACCCTGGGTTATCGCCAGCATCGACCGGAGCGCCTTTCCACTTTCAGCTTCATGACACCGGTCCTCGCGGCTTTTGCGGTTGCCGCGTCGATGAGCTGGGGCGTGGACCGCGCCGTCAGCCGCCTGGACGCGCACATCCCGCTGGCAGCTCAGCACGTCTTGAACCAGGCGCATTGGTGGAAGCGCGACTGGGACACACTTCCGTCAGCGCGTATTGATGTGCGCGGCCGGCCTTCGCGGCCCTTTGACTTTCAGTGGGCGGGTTCGCTGGATCAGTTACAGACCATTCTCGAGGCCAATCACTGGGAACTGGTGCCGCCGCTGCGCGCGACAGACTCGCTGCGCTGGCTGACCCAGAGCACCTCCATCTCCGAGTTGCCCGTATTGCCGCAGGTGCATGCCGGGCGTCATCCGCAGCTGAGCTTTCGCCGCACGATCGATGATCAGCGGCAATACCTGATCCGCTTGTGGGACTCTGGCGTGCATGTGCGGACCGCCTACGGCGAAGTGCCGGTATGGCTGGGGCTGACCGTGGAGCAGGGGATCCGCAGCGGTGCGAGGCTCTTCCGCTATCCGGTGACTCTGGATCATTCCAAGCCGCCCATGCCGCTGTCGCCGGAAGACCCGTCGATGAAATTCAAGCTCGTGGCCAGCGCGGGAAATTCGGTCTGGCTGATCCAGCCGGCCAAGGTTCATTACACTCCTCCGCAGAATGACGCTCGCCGTCCCGATGAGCGACCTGCTTCTGAAACCAGCCACTGATCCAATGTCCGAATCAAAAGGTGCGCTCGGAAAATTCCGCGCGCGACTCAACAAGGGTGATTCTTTCCTCACGCGGGACCTCGGCAGTTTTTTTGTTGCCGAGAAACTGCGCGAAGACGCAATCGAAGATTTCGAAACGCGTCTTCTGATGGCTGATACCGGCATTGAGGTGACCTCCCTGCTGGTGGATCGACTGCAGGCCGGCATCAAGCAGGGCAAGATCAAGAATGAGGCGCAACTGCGTAAAAGCTTGCAGGAAGGTCTGATGGAGATTCTTGCGCCGGTCAATGAGCCGCTGGTCATTCCCTCGTTCATCAAGCCCTACATTCTGTTTGTGGCAGGGGTCAACGGCGCCGGCAAGACCACCACCATCGGCAAGATGGCCATGCACTTCAAACGTGAAGGCAAGAGCGTCCTGCTGGCGGCAGGAGATACCTTTCGCGCCGCTGCCGTCAATCAGCTCAGGACCTGGTCCGAACGGGCCGATGTTCCCATGCTGTCGCAAGGTGAGGGGGCGGACTCGGCCAGCGTGATCTTCGATGCGGTGCAATCAGCCAAGGCGCGCAACATCGACGTGGTCATCGCCGATACCGCCGGTCGCCTGCACACCCAGGGCCATCTCATGGATGAGCTACGCAAGATCAAGCGCGTGGTGCAGAAGCACGACCCCTATGCCCCACACGAAGTCATGCTCGTGGTGGACGCCACTACCGGCCAGAACGCGCTCAATCAGGCGGTGCAGTTTCACGAAGCCATCGGCCTGACCGGCATCAGCGTGACCAAGCTCGATGGCACCGCCAAGGGCGGCATTTTGTTGTCCATCGCAAAGCGCCTGTCGCTGCCGGTGCGCTTTGTCGGCCTTGGCGAGGGCGTGGACGATCTGGAAGTATTCGATGCTGAAACCTACGCCAAGGCCATGGTCGGGGAATAAGGCAAATGAGCCCATCGTATTCGCAGAGCGACAATATTCTCGAATTCCGCGACGTGGGTTATCGCTACGAGGGTGGCCATGATGTGCTCGACGGCCTGAACTTCTCGCTGGAGCGAGGCGAGATGCTGTTCTTGACCGGCCCCAGCGGCGCCGGCAAATCAACGGTGTTGCGACTGGCCGCCATGCAGATTCGTGCGACGCGCGGTCAGGTGCTGATGAACGGCAAGAACCTGGGTTCGGTACGCGCCGGAAAAGTGGCAGCGCATCGGCGCGAACTGGGCATGATTTTTCAGGATTTCCAGTTGCTGCACGATCGTAGTGTGTTCGACAACATCGCCCTGCCGCTGGTGATTCGCGGCCTCGCGCACCGGGACATCAGCCGCCGCGTTCGTGCGGCACTCGATGCGGTAGGGCTGCTGGATCGGGAATACGCAGCACCGCGCACGCTGTCTGGCGGCGAGCAGCAGCGCATCGGTATTGCGCGGGCCATCGTGGCCCGTCCGCAGCTGATCCTCGCTGACGAGCCGACGGGCAATCTGGACCCGCGCATGGCGCTGGACATCATGCGTCTGTTCGAACGTTTTAACGAAGGCGGCGTGAGCCTGCTGATCGCGACCCACGCCATTGACCTGATCGAGCGCATCGGGCATCGCATGATTCACCTCGAAGGCGGGCGCAAGAGTGTTGGCCGGCCTGAGGCCGCCTCGCGGCTGGGGGTCATCGAATGAGCTTGCAGCGTCCAAATCTGCTCCATCGCTTCTTCAGCGAGCATGCCCGGGTCAGTGTGGCGGCGCTCGGCCGACAATGGCGCGAGCCGCTCAGCACCATGCTCACGGCATTGGTGATCGGCATCACCCTGGCCCTGCCGGCCGGCCTGCAACTATTGGTTGAGAATCTGCGGGATGCGGCGGGCGGCCTGCAGCAGACGCGCACCATCACCCTGTTTCTGCGCGACCGGGTCAGTCCCGATGATGGCGCCAACCTGGCACGCGCGCTTGCGGAAAGGGCGGGTGTGGAGGATGCGCGCTATACCTCACGCGAAGATGCGCTGCGCACGTTTCGCGAGCGCACCGCGCTGGGCGGCGTGCTCGACGCGCTGGGCGAGAACCCTCTGCCCGCGTCCATCGCGATCATTCCCGGTGAGTCGCTGAGCAACGCCGATCATCAGCGTTTGGCGCAGGAGATGATCGGTCAGGATGAGGTTGAGCAGGTCCAGCAGGACAGCGTCTGGAGTGCGCGTCTGTCGGCGGCGCTCGCGGTGGGATCACGTCTGGCACTGGTGCTGGCCTTTGGCTTGGGTCTGGCAGCGGTGCTGTCGATGGGCAATACCATCCGGCTGGATATTGAATCCCGGCGCAAGGAAATTCTGGTCATGAAGCTGGTCGGCGCACCGCCGAGCTTTATCCGGCGTCCATTTCTGTATGCCGGGTTCTGGTACGGGCTGGTCGGCGGGCTGGTCGCCATCTTCGCCATTTTTCTGGCCGGCTTTGCATTGTCCGGGCCGGTGCGGGCGCTAGTGGAACTCTATGAAGGCGCGTTCAGCGTGCGTGGCCCGAACGGGCAGATGCTGCTGATAGTGCTGGCGGCTGGGGCCGCGCTGGGCCTTGCCGGCGCGTGGCTGGCCGTGTCACGCCATCTGGGAAAGATCGAACTGCGCTGACGGCCGCAAAGGCGGCAAACCGTTCAGAACGGCGCTACATCCCTGTAATTGCCCGGCGGAGCGTAGTTGCAGACCCAGACTTCGGCGCGCTCGCAGCGCGCCCGACCACAGCCGACATGCGTGGACAGTGCCGACACCACCTGGGTGTAGTGGCCGCAGGTCTCGCCTTCGGGGGCGCTGCACTGGTGATTCTGTGGGTGGTACCACTCGCGTTCCTGCGCCCAGCTGTCGGTGACGTCACGAATATTGCGGCGATATCCCTCGTACGCACCGCCACGCCAGAGCCCGTAAATATTCTCGCCCCAGCGCATGCGCCGGGACGTCGCCGGGTTGTGGCGAATCTCGCAGCCTTCTTCGGCCAGTGCGTCAGCCCATTGCTGTGCTTGCGTGGCGGCGGCAGCGGACCAGCCCAGCGGAGGCGTGCCGACCTGGTCGCGCCAGTAGTTGTGAGCCGCGAGGGTGCCCGCGAAGGATTCGGGCTCGCCGCCGGTAGCGGTCAGCTCCGGGTGAGACACCTCTTTGGCGGTGCAGGCCGCCAAGCTGAGCATGGCCAGCAGCACCGCCGTGGTTCTGCACCACAAAAAAGGGTCGGCAATGCCGACCCTCAGTTTTCTGCTGCCAAGCTGAAGCAAGGGCACTATTGCGCCTTGTGCTCCGGAATGCGAGGCGTATACAGCGGGCTTTCCTGCCGACCGAAATATTGCGACAGGGCCTTGATCTCGTCGTCGCTCAGGCTCGCTGCCTGCGCATTCATCACGGCGTTCTTGCGCTTGCCGTCCTTGTACTCATGCAGCACATGCGACAGGTAGTTGGGGTACTGACCACCGATAATCGGATATTCCGGCAGGATCGGCTTGCTGCCGCCTTCGCCGTGGCAGGCCGCGCAGAGCTTGGCCTTCTCGGGGACAGCGGTTTCAGCTGTGGCAGGCAAGGCCACCAGCGCCAGCGCCGCAGCCATCAAAGTCGTAGAGATTGATCTATTCATGATTACTGGTTGGACGGGTGCGGGGGCGCGGACGACAAATAGGTCGCAATGTCGGCGATATCCTGGTCGCTCATGTCAGCGGCCTGTGCGTGCATCGTGGCGTGTGGACGGTCACCCGCACGGTAGGCCTTGAGCGCCGCTTCAATGTACTGCGGAGTCTGGCCGCCGAGCTTGGGTACACGATAGCTCGGATAGGCATTGTTGTAGCCCGGAATGCCGTGGCATCCCATGCAGGTATTGGCTTTCTCGATTCCCTTTTCCGCATGGCCTTCGGCTGATGCGGGCAGGGTGAAGAAGGCGGCGAGGGCAATAAGGCCCCAACGCGCTGTTTTCATGATTGGTTTTGCTCCCGGATTTGGTCATCTGCCGCGACCGGCAATGCAGTCGCCGCAGCCGTATATGTTCGGGGAATGTGGCACGCCGGTCAACGCGCAAGCGTGAATCGATTCTTGCTGGCCCCGGGGCGGGGGGAAATCCTGCAGGTCTTGGGTATAGTCGCGGGCCTGTTTCCGCTCACCTCGTTCGACATAAATCCATGCCCAGCGCCCCGCCGGTCACCGAAGAGAAAGCCACGGAAGTTGCCGCCGTGGACCTGGGTTCAAACAGCTTCCACCTGATGGTAGCGCGCGCTAACGGCTCGGATTTGCAGGTCATTGACCGTTTGCGCGAGCCGGTGCGACTGGCCGCCGGCCTTGATCCTGACCGTCGTTTGCGCGCCGAAGCGCAGGAGCGCGCGCTGCAATGCCTTCAGCGATTCGGCCAGCGGCTCAGTCATCTGCCGCCCGGCCGGGTCCGCGCGGTTGGCACCAACACCATGCGCAAACTCAAGCGCGGCGCTGATTTCCGCGCCGCCGCCGAGGTCGCGCTGGGCCACGACATCGAAATCATCGCCGGCCTGGAAGAGGCCCGCCTGGTCTACGGCGGCGTGATTCACGGCATGGGAACGGCCGATCCGCGCCGGCTGGTGGTGGATATCGGCGGCGGCAGCACGGAGGTCATCATCGGGCGAGGCACTGAGCCCAAGTTGATGGAATCCGTCGGGATGGGCTGCGTGGTGCATCAGGGCCGGTTCTTCGAGGACGGCAGCATCACCAAGGCACGGTTCCGGCAGGCACGGCTGGCGGCGCGGGTAGAGCTGGAATTTCTGGAGCACCGCTATCGCAAGAATGGCTGGGACCTGGCCATCGGCGCGAGCGGTACGGTGCGCGGGGTGTGGCGGGTTATGCGCGAGCAAGGCTGGGTCGATCGGGAAATTACCCGCAGCGGCCTGGAAAAGCTGGTGTCACTGGTGATTGATCGCGGGCACGTGTCCAAGATCGATTTCCCCGCCCTGCGCGAAGACCGTCGCCCGGTGTTTGCCGGTGGACTGGCCGTGCTGGCCGGGGTGTTCGATTCTCTGCAGCTGGAGTCCATGGCTACCTCCGAGCGCGCTCTGCGCGAGGGTCTGGTCTACGATCTGCTCGGCCGCCTGTCCGACAAGGATGTCCGTGAGAGCGCCGTGCAATCCACTGCGCGGCGTTACGATGTGGATACCAGCCATGCCGATGCCGTCAGCAGTACCGCTCTGCGGCTGCTCAAGCAGACCCAGGACGCCTGGTCGCTGGACCCCAAGCTCTCGGCGGCATTGTTGCGCTGGGCTGCGCAGTTGCACGAGATCGGCCTGGGAATTGCTCATGCCCAGTATCACAAGCATGGCGAGTACATTCTGCGCCATGCCGATCTGCAGGGCTTCTCCCAGACCGACCAACGCATGCTCGCCGCGCTGGTACGGCTACATCGCGGCAAGTTCTCGAATAGTGCGCTGGATGATGTGCCGGGCACGCATGTCGATGCCATCCGGCGTCTGGCCGTTCTGTTTCGGCTGGCCTATCTTTTGCACCGGTCGCGGTTGCCCGGCATCAAACCGCCGGTACGCGCCACGATTCATCGACGCACCTTGGAGCTCAAGTTCTCCGGCGACTGGCTGGCATCCTATCCGTTGACCCAGGCCGATCTGACCCAAGAGGCGGAATATCTGCAGGCCGCTCAGATCAAGCTGAAATTCTCCTGAGCCGAGTGCAAATATGACGATTTGTTCAGTGAGCGAATGTCGGTCAAGTGAGAGCTGAGCCTTGTTTTTGCCTTGCAATTGTCAGTCGCTGCAACAGAATAGGGCGCTTGGCCTTATTATGAAGCACTTGGCTCTCTGGTGGCTCGCTGGATTGAATGTGATCAACAGTCGCCAAAGCCCTGTCACGGAGTTTGAGTTTTGAACGATAGCGCCAATTCACAGAGCAGCCGCAAGCCGCTGACCCCCAAAGGGCCAGCTGATGCCGAGACCATCAAGCTGGTGGAAGAGATCAAGGCGCTGGCAGCAGATGTTCTGGGCCGTGGCATTGAGCGCATGTTTGATGGCGCCGATGACATGCTGTTCGAAATGGCCCGTCGCGCGACCAACAACAAGGATCAGCGCATCTATTTCGACACCATGCGCGTGGTACGCCTTGGACGGCCGAAGATTGGCGGCATTTTCCGCGGCGAGATTAAGGCCGGATTTGCGGTCAAGAAAACCGCAGCGGAAGAAACCCGCAAGCAGGATCTTGAGCTAGATGAATTGAGCCTGCAGGAATCCAAGTCACTTGAAGAGTCCATTGCCATCAGTTCAATGGCCACCAAGGCCGAAGGACTCTATGCGCAGATGCTGTACGAGATTGGCCGACGTATCGAGTGGCTGATAAAGGAAAAGAACGCGCCGATTGCAGAGGACGCGCTAGCACCGGCCACCATTTCCCATGCCTTCCGGCGTAGCGCCGAAACCCTCGACGTCGAGTTCGACATCGAGCTGGTGATCTTCAAGCTGTTTGACCGACTGGTCATCAGTGATCTTGGAGAACTCTACACGCGCGTGCTTCGCTTCATGGACCAGCAGGGCGTGAAGACCGCCGCAGTGGCGGGCCGACGCCCGCCCGGTCCTCAGGGCGGCGCAGCAGCGGCGGCCGGCGGTGTACCGCCGCAGGGCGCAACTGAGCCGGGCGCCCCTGATGGAATGCCCGCCGGGGGTGGAGCTGCAGCAGCCGCAGGTTATGGGTTTCCCAATCCGCCGATGATGGACGCGGGTACGCTCAATACACTACGTCAGCTCAGCGCCGGTCAGGGTTTTGCTGGTCCCGGAGCCGAGGCCAGCGGCGGTGTCCCTTACGGCGGTGGCGCTCAGCCCATGGGTGCCGGCGTTGTCTACGGTCCGGCAGATGCTCGCCTGGGCTCGGACCTGGCAGCGGCCGCCTCAGGGCAGATTGTCCCGGGCTGGGAAGCGCCGCGTGCGTACGCCTATGTTCAGCGTGCGGGTGCGGTGGGTCAGATGTTCAATGACCTGATGCAGGACCCGACCCTGCCCGCTCCGCTCAAGCCGCGCTTCGACCAGTTGCGCTTTTCAGTCATCAAAAGCGCGCTGCGCGACTCCAGTTTTTTTGCCGACAACCGGCACCCGGTCCGTGGCCTGATGAATGAGCTCACCACCTTGGCCGCGAGTGCGCGTGCCAGTGGCATGGAAGCCCTGCAGCGCATCGAGGAACTGGTGGGGCAGATTCAAAGTCAGTTCGACGTTGCTGCAGATGAAGTGCGGACGCAGACCGCTTTGCCTGGGAAGGTTGATGAATCAACGCTGGAAAAATTCTTCGCCCAGCAGAAGGAAGAGGCCCGACAAAGGCGGCAGGCGATTATCGAGCGGACACGTCGCGTAGTTGCTGAAGAGCTGCAGCTGCAGACGCTGAGCCGCAAAATCCCGGATGGCACCTGGCCGCTGCTGAACTCTGGCTGGGCCCCGCTGGCCGCATTGCGCTTGCTCAAGCAGGGCGCGGACAGCGAAGGTTGGCAGGAGGCCATGGCCCTGCTCAAGCGGATTCTCGATTCCGTCAATCCGCGCCGGCCGGCTTCGCGCAGCAAGGAAAATATCCGCGCGCTCGAAATAGATGTCCGTGAACGGCTGCGTGAAGTTGGCATGGTTGAGGAGCGCATCCAGTCCTTGATCCAGAGCTGGCGAAATTCGCTGGAGGCCGTGGAGGCGGACAGCATCGCGCCGCCCAAGCCCGAAGCTGCTGCGCCTGCAGCCACATCACCGCAAGCCGAGGTAGCCCCCACAGAGGCCCAAGCTGACGCTGAGCCTGCAGACGCAGCAGAAGCTTTCGAGGCGCCGGCTGAGGACGCGCAGGCTGACGATCTGGGTGAGGTATCTCTGGAAGACCTGGCCGCCGAACAGGAAAGCACGGCTGCCGCCTCGCAAACGGCTAAATCAGCGTCCGAAACGCTGCCCGATGCACCCGTCGCGCAAGCCGATCCCGATGAAGTCGCAGCCGAGCTTGAGGATCGAACCGATCCACCGGCCTCGGTGCCCGACGCCATTACCTTGCTGGATCTGCTGATGGTCCTGAGCAGCTGGTTCCGGGTCTACGATCACGATCGTGGCCAGAATCGCTGGCTCAAGGTGGTGGCACATCATCCTTCGGACAGCATGGTCACCTTTGCCGAGTTCAACGGTCAGAACAAGCTGCAGATGCGCACCAGTATCTTTCTGGATGATCTGGTCGCCGGTCGTGCAGAGCCCATTGACCTTGGGCCGGCTGCGCGGCGTTCTCTGGAAGCCTATCTGGACGCACGGCGCCAAGCATCCGAAGACGAGGCCGCCACCGCTTAACTGCTGCTCGCAGGGCGCGCCTAGAAGCGATATGCCCCTTCCTTCATCAGCTTGGCAACTTGACGCATCAGCCCTCTGACCGGGGCCGGCAAAGCAACTCCGCCCAGTTTCTCGGCCTCATTGCCGTGACGTTGTTCGTCTTCACGCATTGCCTGCAGTACTTTGCGCGAAGCCTGATCTTCCGGCGGCAGGCGATCAATGTGTTCGTCCAGATGTTCGGAAACCTGCCGCTCGGTTTCAGCCACGAAGCCCAGGCTCCAGCGGTCCCCAAAAAGACCCGCAACGGCGCCCATCACCAATGAGCCGCCATACCAGAGCGGTCTCAGGCGGCTCGGTCCGTCGTTCAGTTCAGCGAGACGCTGCTCGCACCATTGCAGGTGTGTTTGCTCTTCTGCAGCTGCGGTCAGAAGATGTTTGCGCGTTTCTTCGTTTTTCGCCGTCAGCGCCTGACCGTGGTACAGGCCCTGTGCTGCCACTTCACCCGCGTGATTGACCCTCATCAGGTTTCCCGCCTCGCGCCGCTCGCTGGCGCTGAGGTGAGCGTCTTTTGCAGGCATCGCATCGGCGGGCGAACGATTGTTGTGGGCCAGCCCCTTGCCCAGGCGCATCAGCAACTGATCGGCAGCCGAGTAACGTCTTGAACTCATCAGGTCTGCTCCAGATTCACCGGCGCCTTGCGCGGCCGCGATGATTCCGGCTCGGAAGGTTCCGCGCTCTCCGGCGCCATCTCGATGGGTTGGCGCTGTCCGAGAAACTTGGGTTGGGTCTGCAATACAAAAAGGTCGAGCACTGCCTTCACGCGCGCAAATACTTCCCGCGGCGGATTACGGCGTCCCAGATCATGGCCAGGGGCAATGGGCGCAAGGTAAGCCGCTACCCGAATGCCCAGTTTCTTGCCCAGGAATACGGCCCGATAGGCGTGATAACGCTGGGTAATAATGGTGCAGCGTTCCAGGCCGAAGACCTGACCGGCGCGCGCCATGGAGTCCAGGGTGCGAAACCCGGCAAAGTCCATGGTGATGTCCTTGGCCGGTACACCGGCCTTGGTCAGCTCCTGCCACATGCGGCGTGGCTCGTTGTAGGTTGAGTCCGGGTTGGCGCCGCTGACGATGATGTGCTTGATCTTGCCGATCTCATAGAGCTGGGCTGCCGCGGCAACGCGCGCATAGAACTGCGGATTGGGTTCGCCATTGCGCGTATAGGAACTCGTGCCCAATACGATGCCGACCTCGTTCTCAGGCAGCAGCGTAAAGCTGGTGTAGAGATAGGCGTCGGTGCTGTTGATGACCCAGCGGTTGCACAGCAGTACCGTCAGGACGAACAAGCCCAGGCCCCACCAGAATAATTTTTTCAGACGGCGTTTGCGTCTCAAGGGCCTTCGCTCCTCACACTCTTCATGCCGGCCAGTTTAGCGGGCGCGACAGAAGAGCGGATGAACGCGCGTCTCGATAATGCTGCTGATCAGAGAAATGGGTCTGATACTGCCTCAGTTGGACTCTACGCTGTACAGCAGGTCGCCACCGGTCTGTACACCGGATTCAGTGGCAATCTTGAAACCGCGCCCCAGATCGTAAAGCAGCTTGAAGACCTGGCCGGGTTGGAACAGCCCGACCCCATAGGACACGTAGAGTTTGGGCGAAAGATACTTGCCAACTGTCAGGCTGGCCTGACTGGCATCCTCGCCCGGTGCCGAGCCGATGGATACGTCATCCAGATTCAGGCCGCCCTTGAGGCTGTTGGCCACGGAGTCGGTTCTCGCCAGGCCCAGTGCCAGTGCCGCATTAGCCAGCGCCTGACGTTCATCGCCACCACCACCGTCTTCGAGTGAACGGCCCAACACCAGCCATGAAAGCTGGCGTTCGCGCGGCATCGCAGGTGTTGAATACAGCTGGAAGTCCGGGGCCTCGAGCGTGCCGCGCACCAGAACGCCGACTTCGATGCCTTCAGCCGGGATGCGCGTTGCGCGGATTTCCACTGCGGGTTCGGTCAGCGGACCGCCATTGAAAATGACCTTGCCGGTATCGATGGCCAGATCTTGCCCGTAGGCCTTGTAGTGTCCGCCAACCATGCGAATCTCGCCGCGGCCGGTGCCGGGCCGGCCCGGTCTTTCAATGGCACGCAGGTTTCCTTCAAAGCGGGTCTTGAGACCGAAGCCCTTGAAGCTCACCTTGTCGCCCAGCACGACTTTTACATCCGACCACAGCTGCGAGGCCGGTGGGTCGCCCGGTTTTTCGTCGCCTCGAATGATCACCTGATCGCCGCTTGGGCCCACGCCGGAATCAAAGCTGACCGGCGTGATCTCCGCCCGAGGCACGGTGACCATGCCTTTGACCTTCACCTCCGGCCCATTCACCGCGATGTCCAGACTTGGTGCAATCCATGCACGCACTTCGGTCATGTTGGCGGCCTGAAAATCTTCTCCAGCGACCTTGATTGAGGCGCGCAGGGCTTCGCCGCCGAGTTGTGCATTCCCATCCAGGCGAATCTCGCCGCCACCGGATCGGGCCGACGCCTTGAGCTGCACGCTCTGATCCGGTGACAGGCCAAAGTCTGCTGCGATGTCGGTCAGCTCGATGCCGGGAGTGGCGAGTTGGACGCGGGCATCCAGCAGCCGGATATTGCCCACCGCCTGTGGCTGCGCTGCGGTACCGCTCCAGTCGACACGACCTTCGAGCGCACCCGAGGCTTGTTCGATCTCGGTGCTGGCAATGCGCAGAATGGCCAGGTCTGGGATCAGCAGGTCCAGCCGAGCATCGAGCGGGCGCTGCGCAAAATCAGCCTGTCCGGCAGCGAGTGTGGCGTCCAGATTGACCCGGCCATCCTTGACCGGCAGACGCAGGGTCGCCACCGTGCCCTGGTCAGTCTCGCTGATGCGCAAAACGCCGCTTTCAGCGCTCAGGATTGCTTGCTCATTGCGTTTGATCACCAGCGGCAGTGTGCTCAGGTCCGCCCGTGCTTCCACCCACTGGCCATTGCGTTGCTCAGCCACTGCGGTGCCCTCAAGGCCGCCTTCCAGCGTCCAACCTGCCGGCATGTAGCTGGCTAGGTATTCAAGGTCGAAATTGTCCACGCGCATGGCGCCGCGCATTTGTCCCCCATCACGCAGACCCTGCAGGCACAGGCGGGAATCCAGTGCTTTCCAGCAGGCAGGTTCCAGTTGTGCGCTGCTGGCATCGGCGCGCAGACGGGTCGCTTCTTCCAGCATCCAGGGAGCCAGCTTTGCGGGCGCGATGACGCCCTGTGTGATCTGTCCGGCCCAGCTCATGCGCTTGCGGTCCAGCGCGCCGCTGGCCTGCAGATCCACATCAACCGGCTCGGCATCGACCGAGACCCGCAGTTCGTGGTCAGCGGCGCTGCCATTGAGCTGGACACTGGCCAGCCGCATTTGTGTCGGGCCGCGCAACTGCTGTGCTTTAAGGTCAAGTTTCCATTGCGCGTTGATGTCGATGTCGGCGTCCAGCGAAATCTGTTGGATCGATAAATCCTGATACTGAAGTTTGTTGATATCACCCACCGCGACCAGATGCGGTGCGTCGAGCTGGCCGCTGAACTCCAGCGCGAGATTGGCGCTGCCGCCCAGGCCCGGCCAGAGCGCCACCAGATCAGGACTGTCGAGCTTGGCTTTCACCGCAAAAGGTGGCGTGACCTGGCCCTGCGCTCTGAGGTGAGTGTCGCCGGTGATCAGGTGCAGGGCGTCCAGGCGAACACGTTCGCCTTCTGCATCGCCCTTGGCGTCGAGCCTGAGCGGATAGTCCCGCAGTTTGGAATCCGCCAGCGCCACTTCGAACTGCACTTTCGGCACGCCGTCGCGAATCCGGGTTGTCGCCTTGAGTCCGCCGTTGAGGCGACCAGGCCAGTCAGCTGCGACCAGTGCAGGATTGACGTTGCGCAGCTTGAGGTCGGCGTCAACCAGAAGATCTGACTTCCAGTTGATGTTCGCCTTGCCCTCGATTTGCGACTTGGCCACGTCGAGCTTGAGCGCGTCGAGAATCAGGTGGCTCAGGCTGCCGCTGCCGGAGGCCTGTGCCGAACCGTTCTTGCCCTCCGCTGCCAGCAGCGCGTCGAGCTTGTAGCGATAGGCCTCGACCGTGCCATCGAAATCCAGCGCACCTTTCTGGCTCGCTACCTGTGGCTTGCCATAGAGCGGCCACTGCACCGTTTTCCACTGCAGGCGCGCATCGATGTTGTCCTGCTTGAGCTGTCCTTTCGCCTCGATCTGGGCGGTTTCTCCAAGCGCAAACTGACCATTGAGGCGCAGGTCGGTCGGCTGACCTTCCACATGCAGCTTGCCCGTGCGGCTGTCCGCGATGAGCTCTCCGCTGAGCGGCCAGCGCAGGTCCGACCAGTTCAGGTCGAGCTTTGAATCCTTGTTGTCCAGATGCAGGAAGCCCTTGGCTTGAAGCTGCATGGGCTTATCACTCACCGTGTTGATCGTCAGCTCGGTCAGATCGACCGATTTCTCGGCCAGCTGCGCATCGAGCGATGCTTCAACCAGGCCGCTGAGCGCGTGCTGTGCGGCAATGTGCTCCGCGCTGAGCTCAGCACCGACCCAGCGAAAGCGCTTGAGCGCGATGTTCTCGACGATCTGCTGTTGCGGCTGAGGAGGCTCACCCGACTCCGTTGTAGCGCCTGGCGGCAGGTTCAGCTCCAGACGATGGAGACCCAGACTGACGACCTCGATGTTGATCGGCAGGGAAGGGATGCTCGGCGGTGGCGGTGCTTCCTCGGGTTCCGGTGTCGCGCGCAGGGTGACCACGGCCTGACCCAGATCCAGTCCCTGAATGCGCACGGTCCGGCCCAGCAGGGCCAGCGGCGACCAGTCCAGCCGTGCGTGGTCGAAGGAAACATCGGCGCCTGGCGTGCTGAGCTGGACGCCTTCGAGTTGCAGCGGTCCCAGAAGGCGGCCCTCGACCTGATCGACCTGTAACTCGACGATGCCGGCGCGCGGCAGCCAGTCAATTGCCCAGCGTGCGCCGCCCGGTGAAGCCAGAACCCAGGTTGCAAAGACACTCAGACCCAGCAGAGTGCCGAACAGCAGCACACCGCAGATCACCATGAACATGCCCAGATATCGCATGAAGAATTTCATCAGACGCCCACCCGGATGCCGATATGAACACGGATGCCCGATTCGTCCTCAGCTAGCGGATGGGCCAGATCGAGCTGCAGGCTGCCGATCGGTGCCCGGTAGCGAACGCCCGCGCCCACACCGGTGGACAGCTTGGGGCCCGGGTCTCTGCCCGCGCCGCCGGTATCGGAAAAGATGGCCAGTGCCCACTTGTCGTAGAGCTGGTATTCGCCTTCGATACTGAACACGTTCAGGTACTGCCCGCCGATGACATTGCCCTGCGCGTCTTTCGGCCCCAGTGACTCATAGGCGTAACCGCGCACACTCTGGTCGCCGCCAGCGAAGAATCGCTGAGAGGCCGGCAATTCCGAAAATTCTTCAACCACGCTGTAACCGATCTCTCCGCGCCCGATCATCCTGATCCTGCTGCCAAGCGGATAAATGGCCCGCGCAACCAGACGACCTTGAACAAAACCGGTGTTGGACAGAACGTTGTTGACCGCGCCGTGCACATCCGCGAACACATACCAGCCACGGCGCGGCAGAATCGGGTCGTCACTCTCACCGCGCGAATACGAGATGCCGGGCGTTAGAAGATCCGCCGTGGCGAACTCGTCACCGATGTCGGATTCTTCGTGGCTGTACTCGAGGTACAGGCGACGTGTCCATGAACCGGGTTTGCGATTGAGGCTGGCGCCAATGGTGTACTTGAGCGTGTCGCCGGCATCGAGCTGCTCACTTTCCGAAGTTGCACTGAAACTCAGATTTTCATCCGGAATCGTGCCCAGCGGAATCTTGTAAGTGGCGCCCAGAGCGTTCTTGATCTCCGACAGTTGCAGTTCTGCGTTTAGTGTGTGTCCGTGCTGATTGAGCCGCCGCCAGTCCGACGTGACGCCTACCCTTGCACCGGTGTCGGTGCCGTACCCGACCCCGTAGTCCCAGCGAGTGCGGGGCCGAGCAGTGGCAAGAATGCGGATGGGAATCTGGCGTCGCTCATCCGCCAGTTCGCGCTGCGGATCAATCTCGACCGCCTGGAAGTATCCGAGGTCGGACAGCTTGAATTGCTGATTGAGCAGCTTGCGCGCGTTGAAAGGGTCGCCCACGCGAATGTCGATATACCGCTCGATGAATTCGTCGGACAGGCCCTCCTGCTCCACGGTTACGGGTCCGAAATAAAAGCGGGGTCCCGTGTCCATCTTCAGATTGACCTCTGCCTGCTGCTTGTCCGGTTCCACGCGCAGCTCGGTCTGGGTCCAGCTGGCATCCAGATAGCCGTTGGCCAGCGCCGCGTCGCTCATGCGCTTCTTGGTGGCCTCGTACTTTGAGTGTCGCAGGCGTTCGTCCACCTTCAGCGGTATGCCCACCAGAGCCTGCGCTACAGGCTCGAACGACGCGCCTTCGCCCTCAAACTCCACATTCACGGCACTAACTTGGGTGGCCGGGCCCCGCTCCACGGTATAGGTGGCGTTCCAGTCGTCGCCATCCTGTTCCAGATTGCTGTCGATAACCGGGTCGTAATAGCCGAAAGGCTGCAGCGCTTCGCGAATATCCGTGCGCGCCTGCGCGTGCAGCCGGCGCACCTGTGTTTCATCGAGCGCGTCCTGTTCTGAACGGACCCTCAGGGTCAGGCGCGCGGTGACGTTGTCGCGCTCCGGCCCCTTGATTCCGTTGATCTTGACGCGCACCTCGGCTGCGGCACTGGCCGTCACCAGACCGAGCAGGAAGGCTGCGCCCGGTGCGTACCGGCGATAGGGAACAGAAATCATCGGAACTATTGTAAGGATATGCAGGGCATGGATTGTGTCGGTCCGCGGCTCTCATACCGGAAATGTGTGCAATGCATGTTCGGATCCGGCGTCCTCGTCGTCGCGATGAACTGGGTCTGAGTGCAAAACCGGCAGCGAGTTCAGTGCGATGCCGGTTTTGATGGCAGAGCATCAAGGCAGCGACCGGGCTTCCTGGGCGTCGCGGGTCGTTCATCATTTCCCAGAAGCCGCCTTGCTGGGACAACATACGGCGTCAACGACAAACAAGATGCGAAAGAAAAACATGTCTGAAGACAAGACAACTTCAGAGCAGCCAGAACCGGCAGAGGAGAATGAACAGCTCCCGCCGCCGGGTTTCTGGGGAACGTTCACGCCCTCTGCGCCGTATCTCGTATTACGCAGCAAGCTGGAGTGGCCCGTGCCTTCCAGCGAGTCGGATTCGCCAAACGAGCATTGACTGAATTCTCGGTGAGCGGCGAGGCGGGCAAATATCGCAACGACGACTGACGCGACGATCAGCTTTCGGGCATCAGCCAGTTCTGAGGCCCATCGCCGCCATCCAGGCCCGCAAAATCAAATAGAGATGCATCGGCCAGCTGAGAAGGCGCGATATTTCGCAGGGCCTTGAAGATGGTTTCGCTGCGACCGGGGTATTCCTGTTCCCACTGGTCCATCATCTTGCGCACCTGCTTGCGTTGCAGATGCTCCTGCGAGCCGCACAGGTTGCAGGGGATGATCGGGAACTGCTTGTGTTCGGCATATGCCGCAATGTCATCTTCGCGGCAATACGCGAGCGGGCGGATCAACACATTGCGCCCGTCGTCCGATCGTAGCTTTGGTGGCATGGCAGAGAGCTTGCCGCCAAAGAACATGTTCAGGAAAAAGGTTGCCAGGATGTCGTCCCGGTGGTGCCCCAGCGCGATCTTGGTGAAGCCCTGCTCGGCGGCAAAGGTATACAGCGCGCCGCGGCGGAGGCGCGAGCACAGCGAGCACATGGTTTTTCCTTCCGGAATATTGCGCTTCACCACCGAATAGGTGTCCTGCTCCAGGACGGTGTAGGCCACGCCCAGCGACTTCAGGTACTCGGGCAGGATGTGCTCAGGAAAATCGGGCTGCTTTTGATCCAGATTGACGGCGTGCAACTCAAAGCGCACCGGTGCCTTGGCCTGCAACTGCAGCAGCACGTCGAGCATGGTGTAGCTGTCCTTGCCACCTGAGAGGCACACCATGACCCGGTCACCATCGCGGATCATCGCGTAGTCCTGAATGGCGCGGCCGGTATCACGACGCAATCTCTTGGCGAGCTTGTTGAACTCGAGGCGGCTCTTGTCTGCACGCGGCGCGCGCGAAGTGCTGCGCAAATCCAAAAGCGGTGTAGCGTGCATGTTCAGAGAGTGAGCCAGTTCAGGCCGGCAATTATCTCATTGCTGGCCTCGAGATGCTGCGATTCAGGCCTGTCCCGACCGGCGTCGCGCGGAGTCTTCGATATTCACATCTGGAAGATCCTTGGCCTTGAGGTATCCCGGCCGTCCCATCAGGACCCAGGGCACGATGAAAATGGCACCGAATATCACCAGCAGAATCGGGCGCAGCCACATGTCGGCAAACAGGTTCAGGCGCGCATTGGCCGGGTTCTGGGGCAGGTACAGCACCGGGACCGATTCGCCGCGCTCCAGATGCGACTGAAACTCTGATCCGATGCTTTCGATCTCGAATTCCTCGCCTTCTACTGCGTGGTAACGAACCTTGAGCTGCGGCACGCGTCCGGATATCCGGAAAATTTCCCCCGATACGGATACACCTTGGGACAGATACTGGGCCGACTGCCAGAAAAGGAAGGCCGCGCCGGCCCAGCAGGGCACGGTGATGCAAAGCATGACGATGCCCGCAATCTGGCGAATGCGGCCCTGGAGTTGCTCGATTCTCTCTGTCATCTGCCCATGCTGCCATGGATCGGCGAGAATGCCGCTTCACTTGCGCCAAATCTCCGCACCCAGCGGCGTCCAGAGCATGCCAAATAACCAGCCGTATTTTTCTGCCGAGACTTTCAAGTTCCTGCGGCAGCTGGAAAAGAACAATTCGCGTGAGTGGTTTACCGCCAACAAGCCGCGTTACGAGGAATATCTTCGCGGACCGGCACTGCGCCTAATCACAGACCTGGCCGAGCCGCTGGCACAGATTCATCCGCAAATTACGGCGGTGCCCAAGGCCGTAGGCGGCAGCCTGTTCCGGATTCATCGCGATACGCGTTTTGCCCATGACAAGCGCCCTTACAAGACCAATATCGGCATGTATTTTTCGCACGCGGCTGCGCGCAAGGCCGCGCGCGGCGATGCCGGCAATGCGGCCCCGGGGCGGCTGGACACGCCGGGTCTTTATCTCAATGTCGCGCCCGGTGCGTGTTTTCTGGGCGGCGGTATCTGGCACCCGCAATCGGAAACCACCAAGCGCATACGCGATTACATGCTGAGCAATCCGGCGAGCTGGAAGAAGTCGACGCGGGACAAGACCTTCCTCAAGACCTTCCAGCTGGCGGGCGAATCGCTGAAGCGGCCGCCGCGCGGCTACGATCCCGAACATGAGCTGATCGAAGATCTGAAGCGCAAGGACTACATTGCCTCCGCTCAGGTGGAGGATGAGTTGCTGCTCCGCCCTGATCTGGTCACGCAGCTGGTGCGCCGCTACCGATTGATGGAGCCGATGTACGACTGGTTGTGCGGCGCACTGGATCTGGAATGAGCTCCTGATGAGCATGCAGCATGTAGACACCGGCAACGACCAGACGTCCGTGATGCCGCAACGCGTCGCCTCTGCTGCGGATCGCGGCATCACGTCCTGGCTGGCAGCGGTCGCCTGGTGCCTTGCCTTTGCCTTCGCGTTCTGGGGCAGCTTGCTGATCGATATTCCGTTCCGCAATCGATGGCTCCCGGTGCTGGTGATCGCCTTTCTGGTCATCATTTCCCGCTTGCGCCTGTTTATTCCGATGGCGCCCTATATCAACAAGGGGATGATCCTGATGCTGTTGTGGGCGGTGGCCAGCGCAGCGTGGGCGCCGTCTGCGGTGTTTGTGGTCACCCAGTCCATCAGCGCCATTGGTGTTTCGATGATGGCACTGGCGTTCGTGCTGGCGGGCTGGTACCCGGAACGCTTTGAGCGTCTGATGGCCATCACCATCGCCGTGCTGCTGGTGATGTCGCTGGTGGTGGCGATCACCATGCCGGAAATCGGCATTCATTCCGGTACCGACGTCTCCCTGCGCAATTCATGGCGCGGCGTCACATTCCAGAAAAATGGTCTTGGCCAGCTCGCCTCGGTTGGCGTCATTCTGTTCACCTTCCTGTGGGCATCGGGCCGTATTCGCACGCTATGGGCGATTTCGGGTTTGTTGCTGTCCCTGTTCATGGTGCTCAAGTCACGCAGTTCCACTTCGCTGATGCTGGCCCTGATCTCCTGCATGGGCGTCGTGATGATCCTGCGGCCGCAGCTGGCCATCGGCTGGCTGGGCCGGCGGATCACCATGACCTTTCTTATCGTGGCCCTGCCGCTGGGTATCTATCTGGCGGTGGCGACGCCCTACATCGGATTCATTGGCGGCTATTTCGGCAAGGACGCCACCTTCTCAGGACGTACGCTGATCTGGCAGGCGATTCTCGACGAGGTCGCGACCAGGCCACTGCAGGGCAGCGGACTCTCCAGCTTCTGGAACGGCGCCAGTGCAGGCGAGGCGCGTGTGCAGTTCAAGAGCCAATGGAAGGTCAGCAACGGGCACAACGGCTACATCGATATTCTCAACGAGCTGGGCCTGGTCGGGCTGTTCATGTTTCTGGGCTTCATCGTCATACACAGCCTGGGGCTCGCCAAACTGGCGCGGATCAGCCGGGAGCACTACGCCCTGCACATGCCGCTGTTTATCTACCTGCTTCTGGCCAATGTTTCTGAAAGTGGCTGGATGTTCCTGATTGCGCCGACGCACCTGATCGGCATGTACACCTCGCTGGAAGTCTCCAGGCTGGTTTTCGCAGATGCCATCAATCGCGCGCAGAATCGCTGGGCGGCGCACTCACGGCGCGGGACTGATCTGATTGGCGATGATCGACGGAGTTCGGCGTCATGAACCTGAAACCACAGGCGACCTCCAACGGGCCGGGCCGGCTAGCCTTTGCCGATGCTGTGCGTGGCCTTGCGGCGCTGTGGGTGGTGCTGTTTCATCTGGCGGCAGGGAGTCATATTGCCGATCTGCTTGGCCTGCTTCCGGACACACTGCGCTTTGTCGTATTTGATCAGGGGCACTTGGGCGTCGCTGCATTTTTTGTGCTGAGCGGCTTTGTGATGGCGCTCAACACCGCGCGCGCCAGTGCGACGTCCGCCTTCACCTTGCGCTTTGTTGTGCGACGACTGGTGCGGCTGACCCCGCCTTATTACTTTGCAATTGCAGTCAGCCTGGCCTTCCTGCTCATCAAGGCGCAATGGTTCGGCGCCGTCGTCGAATGGCCCAGCTGGCAAGGGCTGGCGGCGCATGCGTTCTACCTGCAGGACATGCTGCTCTATCCGCAGATCAACGGGGTCTTCTGGACGCTCTGCGTTGAGGTGCAGTTCTACATCGTCTTCGCGATTCTGCTCTGGATCATTCAGCGATTCGGTAATGACGCGTCTCTGAATCTGCGCCGCACCATCGTGCTCTGGATTGGCGGCGTGCTGGCGCTGGCATGGCCGCTCGGAGTGCTTCAGGACCCGGGCTGGGCGGGGAGTTTCCTGCCCTATTGGTACAGTTTTGCCGGCGGCGCGGTAGTCAGTTGGGGCTGGCTGCACAAGGGCAAGGCCATGTTGCTGGCCTGGACATACTGCGTTGCTGCAGGTCTGGCGGCCTACATCTCCGGAGACGAATTCGCCGTGGTGACGGCTGCGACGGCGCTGATGTTGCTGCTTGCTGCCAATCTCGGCGGCATGGGGCGCTGGATGAATTTCCGCTGGGCGCAGTTTCTGGGCTTGATCTCCTACAGTCTTTATCTGATTCACAACAACATCATCGGCGGCACCTACCGGGTCGTTGGAAAGCTGTTGCCCGCGGGCCTGGAAGCGCAGATTGTCGGAGCGGTCCTGTCCATGATTCTGTGTATTTTGTTTTCCTGGATGATGTTCCGCTGGATCGAGAAACCCTGCATCGGCTGGAGCCGGAAGATTTCCGTCCGCAAAGGCCAGAGCTGAACTTTGTTCCGGCATCGTCCGGAGCCGGCGTCGGCTTCACACAGTCGCCGGTAGAATTGCCTGTTAATGTTGTGCCATCGAGCAGACACGCCATGAATACAGTTGATAACGCCGCCGTCGAACGTGTCATTCACGATTCGATCTCGGTCAAGCAAGCCATTGTTGAAGATGCTGAGTTGGTCGGCGCCATCGTGCGCGTCACCAACAGGGTCGTCGCCTGTCTGAAGGCGGGCAACAAGGTTCTGATTGCAGGCAATGGCGGCTCTGCTGCAGATGCCCAGCACATCGCAGCCGAGTTTGTCAGTCGCTTCGAATTTGATCGCCCAGGCTTGCCCGCGCTGGCCTTGACCACCGATACCTCTGCCTTGACCGCCATCGGCAATGACTACGGTTACGAGCAGATCTTTTCGCGGCAGGTGCAGGCCCTGGCACGACCACAGGATCTTTTCATCGGGATTTCCACCTCCGGAAATTCGGCCAACATTCTGCGAGCGGTACAGGTGTGCAGGGAGATGCAAGTGTTCAGCGTGGCGCTGTGCGGCAACAAGGGGAAATTGCCCGCGCTGTGCGACGACGTCATCGCCGTTCCGTCGGCGCACACCCCGCGCATCCAGGAGGCGCACTCGCTAATCGGTCACATCATCTGTGGTCTGGCTGAAGAGGCCATCTGGGGCCAGCAGTACAAGCCCAAAGCGGCGCCGGAATCACACTGACATGACGCAAGAGGCCGCTTCAGTGGATGCATCAGGTGCGCAGACAGCGGCGCGCGACATCGCGCCCAACGTGAACATTCTCGGTGCGCAGCTTCAGGATATTTCACGGCCAGAACTGTTTCGCGCGCTCGAGCAGGGCGGCGCGCTGTTCACGCCAAACGTGGACATCATCATGCGCATGCGCAAGGACAGCGAATTTCGGGAGGTCATGCATCGCGCCGAGTTTCGGGTCTGTGACAGCCGGATCGTGCAGATCGCGTCGCGGTTTCTGGGTACGCCAATCCGCGAGAAAATTTCGGGCTCCGATTTTTTTGGTGAGTACTGCGCGCATCACCGCAACAACCGCGATGTGCGCGTCTTCCTTCTCGGGGCCGGGCCAGGCGTCGCTGATGAAGCGATGCGCCGGGTCAACCTTCGGCTTGATGCGCCAGTGGTGATCGGGGCGCATTCGCCCAGTTTCGGTTTCGAAAAAAATGACAGCGAAACCGATGCCATTGTCGAGATGATCAACGCCTCGGGCGCCACGGTTCTGGCCGTGGGTGTCGGCGCGCCCAAGCAGGAAAAATGGATCATGCGGCATCGTCACCGCATGCCCGCGGTGAAGGTTTTCATGGGCATTGGCGCCACCATCGACTTCGAAGCTGGTGCGGTGCGCCGGGCAGCGCCCTGGGTCAGTGCCATTGGCATGGAGTGGCTGGACCGTCTGCTGCGTAATCCGCGTCGTCTGTGGCGACGCTATCTGGTCGATGACATGCCATTTCTGTGGCTGGTTCTGAAACAGAAGCTGGGCCTGAACGTGGCGCCCCGAGGATGAGGGCTTTCGCGCCAGCGGTAATGAGTTTCACTTTGCATAGGTGCTGCCAGTGATGAATCTAATTCTGGTTCTGCTGGCTGCGCCGTTGTTGCTCGCTACCACTTATCTGTTTTTGCTGACGGTGCTGAGCGGGCGTCGCTCCGCTCCGATCTGTGCACAGCGTGACCAGAAATTCCTGATCATTGTTCCGGCGCATGACGAGGCTGCCGGCATTGCGCGAACCGTGGAAAGTCTCAAGGCGCTGGACTGGCCGGCGGATCAGTTCCGTACGCTGGTCGTTGCGGACAATTGCACCGATGACACCGCCAGCATCGCCCGCGAGGCAGGCGCTCAGGTGCTGGAACGGAATGACGCGAACCTGCGCGGCAAGGGTTATGCGCTGAAGCTGGCGTATGAGCATGCCCTCGAGGAGAGTTGGGCGGATGCCGTCGTGGTCATCGATGCTGACACCGACACGTCGCCCCTCATGCTTCGGGCTTTTGCCGCGCGCTTGGAACAGGGTGCAGGAGCGGTGCAGGCCTTCTACGGCGTGCGTAATCCAATGGCCTCATGGCGTACGCGCTTGTCGACCATTGCATTGGCCATATTTCATCGTCTGCGCGGTCGCGGTCGCGAACGGCTCGGGCTGTCGAGCGGCCTGCGCGGCAATGGTATGTGCTTCGCGTTAGAGACTTTGCGCAAGGTTCCGCATCGTGCTTTTTCTCTGGTCGAGGATCTTGAGTACGGCATCGAGCTTGGCCGCGCCGGCATTCGGGTCTGGTATGCCGATGAAGCAGAAGTGCTTGCGGATATGGTTTCGGGTGAGAAAGCGGCCCGGTCACAACGGGAGCGCTGGGAAGGCGGTCGGCTGCGTATGGCGCAGACGCATGGTCCACGCTTGCTGGCAGATGCCCTGCGGCAACGCAGCGCCGTTCTTCTGGACCTGGCTGCTGATGTGCTGACGCCGCCGCTGGGTTACATCGGTCTGGGCAGCTTGTTGCTGGTGTTACTGGCGTTTGGTTTGCTGATGCTGCAGTTGGTTTCGGTCGTCGTTGCGCTCATTGCTGTTGTGCCGCTGCTCATCGTGCTGCTGCATGTTGCCCGTGGTGTGAGCCTCAGCGGTCTGGGGCTGCGGGCTTGGCTGGACATCGCCATGGCACCGTTCTATGTGCTCTGGAAACTGTCGCTGATGCTGCACCGCAAGGCGGGCAAGAAAGATGACTGGATTCGAACCCAGCGCGAACCCTGAGCTATTGATGCACTTTGTCTGAAAGCGCGATTGAGTCGCTGCGTTCAGGCAAACTTCGGCGGAACCAGATGCGGCTTTTCGCCCTTGCCGCAAGCCCACTCCAGCACCTGCGTGGTCTGCGTCACCTTGCCATCCCAGCTGAGCGAATCTTTTGCGAAGACCTGCCCCGCCTCGGACATGCGGCGCAGCAAGGCCCGGTCGGTTTCGAGCTTTTCAAGTGCGGCGGTGAAACCCTCGCGGGTCTTGTCCAGATCAGTCAGGGGAATGCGAAAGCCCACGTCATCCGTGACGATATCCGCAGGGCCGCCGTAGTCGGCGACCAGCGGAACACAGCCCAACGCCAGGGCCTCAAAAACCACGCCTCCGCCAAAGTCGCGGATCGACGGAAACACCAAGGCATCCGAACGGGCAAAGGCGGCCATCGCCTGATCGTGTTTGAGCTCGCCGGTGAACTCGACGGATGACTCGATTCCCAATTTGCGCACCAGCGCTTCGAGATCTGCGCGCTCCTTTCCGGCGCCAATCACCGTGAATCTGGCGCGGCCCTGCTTGATCAGCGGCGCGGCGGCTTCCAGTGCCAGGTCACAGGCCTTGAGCGCGACCAGACGACCCACAAAGATCAGTTCCAGTGGCTTGTCTGCGTTGTGTTGTTCCCGGACCTTGACGCTGTCCGCGTGAATCCCGTTCTCAGGCACGAAGAAAACCCGCTCGGCCTGCGGCTGCATTTCCTTCCAGGTCTGGGTGGAGCCCACCATGATGGCCTTGGCATCCCGATAGGTGGAAGCCATGTAGGGCAAGAAGCGATAGAGCTTTCGAAACTTGCCGATCCACTCCTTGTCGCGGCTGGCCTGCTGGAAGCCCGGTGGCCAGGGCAGGCCGCCATTAATGGGGCCGACTACGAAAGGCACGCCCAGACGCTTGAGCCGGCCAGAGAGAAAACTCGGCATTGCCGGTGAGACCGGAGTAAGGCGCAGGACCACATCAAACGCGCCCGCGGCGAGCTCCTTGCGCATGGCACGCCAGGCGCGCCACTCGAACATCAGGTAGATCGGCACGCGAAACAGTGTCAGTGCCTGGCTGCCGAAATCGCGCTTGAAAATATGGTTGAAGGCCCAGTACTCGAGTTTGTCGAGCCAGGGCATCGTGATGTAACGAACTTGCTTGTAACTATTCTTGCGGCTCTCAATTCCCGCCCGGTTATCACCATGGGTGAGCAGGGTCACCTCATGAATTCGTGACAGTGCGGTCGAGTGATTGTGGCTGACCAGAGGCACACTCACCCATTCAGGATTGTTCGAATCTGCGATAAGTAGCAAGCGCAATGATTTCATTCTGGGTTGGAGAAAGTGTCGGGCGCGGGGCGTCAGGGAGTGATGCACGGTTATCGTGCACGGGTCTCGGCGATGCTTCGAGATTATCAGATGCGCATGGCGGCGCGTTCATGACAGCATGGTTGCGCAGGAAGGGCGTGGTAATCTTCGCCGCTTCTGAAAGCCACGAGTCGGACACTGCATTCTCTTGCTGATCGGGCCTGCCAGACACCGTTCCTGTTTTCCCGTCCGACCTATGTCGCACGTCATTATTTCCATCATTACCGATACGAGCCTGACGTGATCAAGCGACTCTATGGCAGCCGCATCCTTCGCCTGTTCAGTGCGGCAGTCATTGATCAGGGCATCATTTCCCTAGCCAACCTGGCGCTTGCCGCCCTGCTGATCCGGTATGTGGGCGCAGGCGAATACGGACTGTTTGTACTGGTGCAGGTCTCCATCGCCTTGCTGGCCAGCATCATGGATGCCTGGGTCAACGGGCCGCTCTCTGTTTTGGCACCACAGCGCAGCGAAGAGCAGCGCGACGTGATGATCAGCGGTGTGCGCTTCAGCTTATTGCGATTCCTGGGTCTGTTGTTCCTGCCCTGCCTGGCGGTTCCATTGATTGGCTCCGCGCTGGGGTTCATTGAATCGAGCATGGTGCCGCTTCTGGTCATGGGTGTGATCGCAGGCACGATCGGTCTGTATCGAGAGTTCTTGCGCAGCGCCCTGCGTATCCGCGCGGAAATGAACAAGCTGCTTCTGGCAGATGCCGTCTACGTGACAGTTCTGATCTCGGGCGCGGTACTGGTGGTCAATGTTCCTGATCCTTCAGCGGTGAAAGCGTTGATGGCGCTAGCGGTTGCCGCCGCCACCGGCATTTTCTTCCTGCGCAGGGCACTGGATATTCCCAAGTTCAGCGATGCGGCGGTGCGCAAGAGCTCGTGGCGCGAAATGCGGCCACTGGGTATCTGGGCTGCCGTGGGAGCCGCGATCTACTGGGTGCAGAGCCAGTCCTTCAACTACGCCCTGGCGATTCGCTTGTCAGAAGTTGCAGTCGGGCACGTCAATGCATCGCGCTTGATGATCATGCCCATGTTCCAGTTGTGTACAGGTGTGTCTCACCTGTTGCTGCCCAGCGCGGCGGGCTGGCTTCATCACGAGGGCTTGCCGAGCCTGGTGCGCCGCCTGCTCAAGTTCATGGCGGTTCTGCTGGTCATGGACGTGGCCTACCTGCTGGTGCTCTGGATCATGCGTGACTGGATCACCGAAGATCTGATGCGCGCCGAGATTCCACACCGGGATTTACTGATTCTGCTTTGGGCCACGCATGCCTTGCTGGGCATGACGCGCGAAATGCTGCAGGCCGCACTGCTGGCGCTCAAGCGCTTCCGCGCACTGGCCTGGTTGTCTCTAGTGGCCGCTGTCGCGGCGCTCGGCGCCATGTGGTTCGGCGTGGTGCATCTGGGCGCACCGGGGGCGGTCGTCGGCACCGCGGCAGGCGAGCTGACCTTCCTGATTGGCCTGATCTTCCTGCTGATGCAAAGCCTGAGACGTGATCGCGCAGCCACGCAACAAGCTGACGGTTCCGTCCGAAATGGAAGACAAGAATTATGAAGCCGAAACGCATCGTCATCCTGGCCAGTTTCAGGATCTTTCCCGCGGAAACTGGCGGTCATTTGCGCACTGCGGTGGTCGCCAAGGTGTTAGCCCGTTTGGGTCACGATGTCCTGGTCTATTCCATGGCGGGCCGACGCGCGGACTACGCCACACCCGACCGTGCTGTTGGTTATCGGGTGGACCAGATTGAGGACAATCTGCGCGAAGAAATACATCTGGGCCTGGGCAGCGGCATTGCACAGGCGGCGACGCGCCGCCTGCGGCTGGCTCGAATCTGGGTTCTGCTGCTGCTGCGTTTTGGCCTGCTACCTCGCAGGATGAAAATGGCGCTGGAATCGGCTGACATCTGCATCAGCGACATGCCCTGGAGCTTGCCGCCACGTGGATTTGAAACCACCAAGCCATGGCTGCTGCTCAGTCACAATCTGGAGCACAGGTTGCTTGAGCAAGGGCGTCCCCTAGAGAGGCCGTTTTCCGGATGGCTCAAGCGCATCGAAGCCAAGGTGCCGCAGCGCTATGTCGGTGTGTTGACCTGCGCAGACGATGACCATCAATTCTTCGAAAGGCACGACCCGGAGAAACGCTGCGTCCTTTCACCGGTTGGCTGTGCCGTTGATCCGCTGAGCTATCAGCAAGAGCCTGACGTTCGCGAATCCACGCGTCGTGAACTGGGTGTCGCTGAAGACGAAACGATGTTCGTCTTCAGCGGAAGCAGCTTCCAGCCCAATGTTGACGCCTTCGAATGGCTGCAGAAATTTTCAAAAGATCATGCAGATTTTCTACAGCGCGAAAAAATTCGCTTTGTCGTAGTGGGGACGGTCTCAGCTCGTGCCTGGAAAAGCGGGGCCATGATCGTCACTGGCCGGGTGGAAGAAATAAACCCCTACTTCATGGCGGCTGATATCGGATTGAACCCCGTGGTCTGGGGTTCAGGCGCAAACGTGAAGATGTTTGAATACATTGCTGCGCGCCTGCCACTGATGTCTACCCAGTTCGGCGTGCGAGGCATCAAACTCGAGGCGGGCACAGATTTCCATCTTTTTGACCGGGATCATTTTGAGCAGCGTCTGATCGACTTGCGTCGGGCGCTTCCGGATAGAGCTGCGCGACTGGCGTTTGCAGAATCAGTCTGGAACCGGCACAAGCAGATTATCGACATTCATCAGGTGCTGGAGAACGCCCTGGAAGATCTTCACCTGTTCGATTCCTGAAACGACGGAAAGTCACTGCGCCCAGGGCATGGGGGCCAGGGGGTCGAAGCGCGACTGGATTTCTCGTGGCCGGCCGTGAATTTCCGGGTGCTGCATGCACAGCACCAGCTCTGTCACGTGTAGTGACCATTGAGCCGATAGCCGGCTAGGGCGATTCTCGCGCGCGGCTGAAGCCGTTTCCGCTACGCCGCGACAGAAATCCATGCAATTGGCGCCCTTGCTGTCGCGAACAAATTTTGATTTACGAACCAGGGGCAGACGACGCGGCCCAAGACCCATCATCTTTGCTAGGGCTGGATGACGCTCGGCTCGTCGGGAGAATCGATGATGCCGGCTGATCTGAACCTTGCTGCCATAATCCCAGGCCTGATCCGTGGATAACCAGCCATCGTCACCAAAAATACGAAACCGGTGATCGTGGGGCGGATACAGGCTGCAGGTAAAGCGGGCGACAGGCCCACTGACAAACTCGATGCAGGCCGTCGAGTAATCGGCAGTGTTTACATCCAGCGCAATGCCCTTGTCCGGCTGCAGAACAGTGGAAAAGGAAGTCATCCGCTTAGCCGGGCCAAAGAAGGCGGTGAGCCAGGTCATGTAATAGCCAGCGTGTTCCAGGGTACAGCCCACCTCAAACTCATCCTTGGCGGGCCAGGGTGCGCCACTGGCGCTGACCCACTCGGCAAAATTGTGCTGCGGGACATTGCCATCGTCGAGTTCTGCATAGACCAGGCGCGGGGTACCGATGCGCCCATCGCGCAATGCCTTCCAGATGGTTTGGGCCGTTTCACTCAGCACCGTGCAGGGCGCGCCGTTGATCTGAAGTCCGCGTGCTTCGGCCATCTCTACCAGTTGCTCTGCGTGCTGCAGATCCATAGCCAGCGGCTTTTCCGAGTACACGTGCTTACCCGCCTCAAGCGCCGCGGCTGAAATCTCGAAATGACTCGATGGGTTGGTGAGATTGACGATCAACTCGACACGATCATCACCCAGAACAGCCTCCAGGCTCGGATAGATGTTGCTGACGCCGTAGTACTCCGCGTGGGCCTTGGCGCGCTCCATATTCCTGTCGTAAACGCCTTGCAGCTCCAGTTCAGGGTGGTTGCACAGCGTGGCAGCATAAAAATCAGCTACGTAGCCACACCCGATGATGGCAATACGCATATCAGCTCTCCCAGGCTGAGCGAATCCGGTCAACGGTTCTAAGGATGTCCAAAGTTGCATCGAGCGGCATGTCCGGACTTTCCAGCAGACCTTGCCGAAGGCAGCGCATGACTTCCTCTGCCTCCACGGTGTAGCCGGTACCCGCAACGTAAATCGCCTCGGGTTTGCTGCGCATGCGATCGCGCAGCTGTCGCAGCCATTGCAGGAGCGGGCGCAGCAAGCGGTGTTGCTTGATGCGGCTTTTGAGCCCTGCTGATGCCAGCGGCGAATCGCCAACAGCATGCTGCTTGCGGATGCTGAAGCGCTCGCAGAAATACAGTGGTGCTTCCAGCTCGATGCAGCCGCCTGGACCGTAGATCCGTGCGTCATTGCACAGGTTGGCTGCCAGGCTTGCGCTGAGGACGGCCTGCTGGCCTTGCGCGTACTCGAGCAGGATATTCACCTGAGCATCGGCACCGCTACCTGCATTAATCTTGCTGGCCTGCACCCGGCTCGGCGTGCCAAACACCCGCTGGGCCAGCGCCAGCGGATAGACGCCCAGATCCATGAGCGCGCCAGCGCCCGGGCCTTCAAACAATCGGCTGCCCGGCGTCTGTTCACGCAGGAAGCCGAGCTGCGCATGCAATAGCGTGGGGGCGCCGATGACACCTTCATCGAGCCGCTGCATGGCCTGCTTCAGGGCAGGCGAGCAACGCATCCACATGGCATCCATGCAGAACACGTTCTGCGCTCGCGCGGCGGCAATGATTTCCGCCGCCTCCGCAGCATTGAGCGCAAAGGGCTTCTCGCACAAAACAGCTTTGCCCGCCGCGATGGCCATCAGGCAATGCGGCTTGTGCAGCTCGTTGGGCGTTGCGATGTAGACAACATCAATCTCGCCGTCTGCGACCAGCGCTTCATAACTGCCGTAGCTGCGCGCGATGCCAAAGCGACGGGCAAACTCATGAGCCTTTTGCTCGCTGCGTGAGGCCACCGCAACCATCTGCGCGCCCTGGGCACTCTTGAGGCCATTTGCAAATGCATCCGCTATCCAGCCTGTTCCCAGAATGCCCCAGCGGATCGCGCGCATGATCTGTCCCTTTCTTGCTTGAGTGCGCCTTCAGGCGTCGAGAATGTTTCGCTTCAGGGCGACGCCTGGATTGGGTTCCCGCATCAGCGATTCGCCGACCAGAAAGCGCTTCACACCTGCGTCGAGCAGTCGACGTACGTCCGCGCGTGTGCTCAGCCCGCTTTCAGTGACCACATCAAGTCCGGGCGGCAACCAGGGCAGCAGGTCGAGTGTGGTTTCAATGCGGGTCTCGAAGCTGCGCAGGTTTCGGTTGTTGATGCCAAGCAGGTAGTCATTGCCAAGGCCTGCACCGAGCACCTTGTTGAGCTCGGCAGAATCGTGAATCTCGACCAGCACATCCATGTTCAATGCGCGCGCTGTTCGATGCAGCGTGGTCATCGCAGTCTGTGACAAGGCCGCTGCGATCAGCAGGATGCAATCTGCGCCCATGGCGCGGGATTCCAGAACCTGCAACTCATCAATGATGAAGTCCTTGCGAATTGCCGGAATCTTTACGGCGGCGTGTGCCGTCACGAAATCAGCTTCGGAGCCTTGAAAGAAATCTTCATCGGTCAGGACGGACAGACAGGCCGAGCCACTTTTCTCGTACTCCTGAGCAATCCATTTTGGATCGAAATCCGTCCGAATCAGGCCCTTCGAAGGGGAGGCGCGCTTGATCTCGGTGATGACAGCTGGGCCGCCACGGTCCGCGACTTCTTTCAGGCGGCGGGCAAATCCGCGCGGGGCTTGCTGCTGCTCGGCGCGCTGCATAAGCGTGCTGTCACTGACCCGCTTGCGCAGGTCGGCAATTTCTTCGCGCTTGCGCGCGAGAATACGTTCAAGAATATCGCTCAAGCGGTCTCACCCCTGAAGCTGGAAGAATAGGCGGCCAGCTCCTCTAGCTTTTGTGCGGCATTGCCATTGGCAATGGTGTCGCGCGCAAGATCGACGCCAGATTTGAAATCAGGTGCCAGACCCGCAACGTAGATCGCGGCAGCTGCATTGAGCACCACAATGTCGCGCGCCGGGCCGTTCACATTGTTGAGGGCGGCACGGATCAGGCTCAGGCTCTGCAAAGGGCCATCGACTTTCAGATCTGAAATGCTGCCGCCACGGATATCGAAGCTGCTCGGGGTAATCGCCCCCGTGCGAATCTGGCCATCGCTGAGTTCCGCGAACTGCGTTCTCGCCGCGATGGAGATTTCATCCAGCCCATCTTCGCTGTGCACAATCATGACCTTGGTCGCGCCCAATTCCTTGAGCACCTGAGCCAGTGGTCGCAGCCAGTGCGCATCAAAAACGCCAATGACCTGACGTTTGGCCCCGGCGGGGTTGGTCAGCGGGCCCAGCAAATTGAACAGCGTACGCACGGCCATCTCGCGGCGCGGTCCGATGGCGTGCTTCATTGCTGAATGAAACGCTGGCGCAAACATGAAGCCCACGCCGACTTTCTCAACGCAGCGACCCACCTCTTCTGGCGACAGATCCAGAGCCACGCCGGCGGCTTCAAGCACATCCGCACTGCCGGAGGTGCCCGATACGGATCGGTTGCCGTGCTTGGCCACATGGCCGCCGGCAGCAGCAACGACCAGCGCTGATGCCGTAGAGACATTGAATATTGAAGCGCCGTCACCGCCTGTTCCGCAGGTATCCACGACCTTGTCCTGCAGTTCGGCAGATACCGGAACCGGGGTGGCGAGTTCGCGCATGACCTGTGCGGCGCCGGTAATCTCGTCCACCGATTCGCCCTTCATGCGCAGGGCTACCAGCAGGCCCGCAATCTGTGCCGGAGTTCCCTGCCCCGTCATGATTTCGCGCATCGCGCTGCTCATTTCTTCGCGCGAAAGCGATTCGCGCGCGACCACCTTCTGCAATGCTTGCTGCAACTTCATGCCCCCTCCAGAAAATTCTTCAGCAAGGTGTGTCCGTGCTCGGTGAGAATGGATTCCGGGTGAAACTGTACCCCTTCAATGGGCAGGGTCTTGTGCCGAAAACCCATGATCTCATCCATCTCGCCATCGTCGAATTCCGTCCATGCGGTGATTTCCAGATCGTCCGAAAGACCGTCACGCCCCACCATCAGTGAGTGATAGCGGGTGGCGGTGTAGGGCGAGGGCAGATTCTTGAAGACGCCGCGTCCGCGATGATGAATCTGGCTGGTCTTGCCATGCATGACCTCGCGCGAGCGGACGACCTTGCCGCCAAAAGCCTGGCCAATCGCCTGATGTCCGAGGCAAACCCCCAGAATCGGCAGTTTGTCTTTCAGGCGCTCAATCAGGTCCAGGCAGATTCCCGCTTCGTTGGGCGTGCACGGCCCCGGAGACAGGACAATATGGCTTGCGCCCAGCGCCTGCACCTCATCGACAGTGATCTGATCATTGCGGTGGACCACAACTTCGGCACCCAGCTCCCCGAAATACTGCACGAGGTTGTAGGTGAAGGAATCGTAGTTGTCGATCATCAGGATCATGGCAAGCCTGCCCGAGCGGTTCTAAGGTGGACGCAACAGATCATTGCATCGCACCGTCGCGACGCAGGCCGCGGCCCATTTCGTCAATTATCGGTCGAAGCGCCGTGCAGGGATAGGGCGCGCACAAACTTGCCAGCGAATACTCGATGTAGTTCACAGTTGTCTCTCTCAGGTCGTCAGGCAGAGGCCGGTGACAGGGCCGCTTGCTGCTCATCAATCCAGTGACTCACGGCAGGGGCAATGATTTCAGGACGCTTGGCCCATGAAAAATGATCAAGGGTTTCGCCATGGGTCTTGTCTGCTGCCCAATGCCAGCGGGTCACCTTGCAGGCTGGCATCTTGCTGACCAGGACATTCATTGCCGCTTCGGGTGCCAGCGTGTCGCCAGAAAAACTCAAGGCGAGCACCGGCTTTTTCAGCTCGCGCATCGCAGCCTCCTGCGCGTCCGGGTCCGGACCAAAACGGTAGCGACCAAACCGTGCTGTGCCCGCCCAGTCCCGGATGACGCTGCGGGCCTCGCGGCCGGCAAAGCGAAGTGTCTGTCCAGGGTAGTGGCCCAGCACCTTGCTCAGCAGCCAGGCCGTTTGCGTCAATGCCAGCAGGCGCAGGCCGCTGATGCCGGGCCATGCCCTGAAATGCACGGTTCCGGCTGCAATCAGAACGAGTCCCTGTACCTCTTGTGGCGCGCGCCCGGCGAACTGTGCGGACAACTGCCCGCCGAGGCTGTGGCCGCCCATCCATAGAGAGGCGTTGGGCAAGACCTCTCGCAGGCAGCGCTTCGCTGCCGCAACATCCTGGGCAATCAGTTCTTCATAACCCCAGTCCACGCGGCGTGATGCGCGCTGGCTGCTGGATTCGATGCCGCGCCAATCCATGGCCGCAAAGCTGATTCCGCTGCGGGCCATCTCGCCACCGAGCCGGTTGTAGAACCGTGCGCGCGTCCCCATGGCGGGGAGGAACAACAGCAGCGGTGCCTGGTCAGGTGCATCGAACTCGGCGCGCTGCAGACTCAGGTTGAATCGGTGGCCATCATCGCTGCAGACCGGAAGGGTCTGGATGCTCACGAACCACCGGCACCATGTGCCTGATCCGCCGCATGCATGACCGCCCGGGCTTTGTTGAGGGTTTCTATCCACTCCGATTGCGGAACGGAATCGGCCACCACGCCCGCGCCGGCCTGCACGTGGATCTGACCGTCCTTGATCACGGCGGTGCGGATGGCGATCGCGGTATCCATGTTGCCGTCCCAGCCCAGATAGCCGACTGCGCCACCGTAAATGCCACGTTTGACGGGTTCGAGCTCGTCGATGATTTCCATCGCGCGCACTTTCGGTGCACCGGACAGCGTGCCGGCGGGGAAGCTCGCAGCCAGAGCCGCCAGTGCATCAAATTCGGGCCGCAGCTTGCCAGTCACGTTGCTGACGATGTGCATCACATGGCTGTAGCGCTCCACCACCATTTTCTCGGTGAGCTTGACGCTGCCAATCTCGGCCACGCGACCGACATCATTGCGGCCCAGGTCGATCAGCATCAGGTGCTCCGCCAGTTCCTTGGGGTCAGCCAGCAATTCTTCTTCGAGTTGGCGATCCTCGGCCTTGGTCTTGCCACGGTGGCGCGTGCCGGCAATTGGGCGCACAGTCATTTCGCCATCTTCAACGCGGACCAGGATTTCCGGCGAAGAACCCACCACGTGGTGATCGTCCAGATGCATGCAATACAGGTAGGGCGAAGGATTGAGGCGGCGCAGTGCGCGATACAGTGCGACCGGCTCGGCTTCAAACGGCGCTGACAAACGCTGTGACGGCACCACCTGCATGACGTCTCCAGCCGCGATGTAGTCCTTGATCCGATCGATGCCGGCCTTGAATTTTTCTTCGCCGACACTGGAAACAAATTCTGCAGAGGGTTTGACGCTGCTCGGTCTGGGCATCGGCGGTGTCGGCTCTGCCAGCCGTGCTTCCATGAAATCTAGGCGCGACTCGGCCCGCGCAATCTCTGTCTTCGACGAGGGATTAGCATGTGCCACCAGCGTGACAGTGCCGCGCACGGAGTCAAACACCACCAGTTCGTCGGACTGCATCAGCAATACATCAGGCGTGCCGAGCGGATCGTTGCGCTCGGCTTTCAGACGCGGCTCGAAGTAACGCACGCAGTCATAGCCGAAGTAACCCACATAGCCACCAGAAAATCGGGGCAGGGCCTCATTGGGTTCCACACGGATGCGTTGCGTATGCGAGCGCAGCCAGCCGATGGGATCGGTGGTTTCCAGCGACAGGACACGTTTGCCGTCGATTTCTACCGAGACTTCGTCACCGCAAATGCGCAGGATTTCGCGCGCGGGCAGGCCGATGAAGGAATAACGACCCCAGCGTTCACCGCCCTGCATGGATTCGAGCAGGTAGGAGTAGGGCTTGTTACCCAGCGACAAGTAGGTGCCGACAGGTGTCAGCAGGTCAGCGGGGAGTTCGCGGGTGAGGGCGACTCGGTTGTAATTGCTCATGTGCAGGAATCGGGAAACAGGTTTATCAGGAAGCGTTCAATCAGCAGGCGTCGACCACGGATGCACCCTCGCCACGAACGGCGATGCATCACAGGCTCACGCCCTGCAACTGACTCCCGATATCCCATTCTCGATTCCAGAAAAACCCGACTCAGGCCTGAGCAATCTGCTCACGCATCGCGGCAATTGTAGCTGCGTAATCCTTCGCGCCAAAGATGGCGGAGCCGGCTACAAAGGTATCGGCGCCGGCCTGCGCAATCTGGCGGATATTGTCGACCTTCACGCCGCCGTCGATTTCCAGGCGCACCTCACGGCCAGACTGCGCCATATAGTTGTCCAGCATCTGCCGGGCCTGAGCCAGCTTGGTGAGCGCCGATGGCAGGAAAGATTGCCCGCCGAAGCCCGGATTGACGGACATCAGCAAAACGACGTCGACCTTGTCGAGCACATATTCCAGGACATTCAGCGACGTCGCGGGATTGAAGACCAGCCCGGACTGGCAGCCGGCATCACGGATCGCCTGAAGGCTACGGTCGACATGCCGGGTGGCCTCCGGGTGAAAAGTGATGATGTCAGCGCCCGCCTTTGCGAATTCCTGCGCCAGCGCATCAACCGGCTCAATCATCAGGTGAACGTCCAGTTTGGCCTTGATGCCGAACTTCTTCAGCGCTGCGCAAACGGGCGGCCCGAAGGTCAAATTGGGGACGTAATGGTTGTCCATCACATCAAAATGGACCCAGTCCGCGCCGGATTCGATAACTTTGGCCACGTCCTCGCCCAGACGCGCGAGGTCTGCGGAAAGGATGGAAGGAGCGATCAGCGGCGGCAATTTTGAGGATGTCATCCGCGGAGTTTGAGGCCGCAGGACGTCCATCTCAAGCAGGAGCGCCTTGCTCATCAGGCATACCGGCAATTGACGCGAGCGTTCAAAGGTCCGGAAATACAGGCCCTGTTCATTGCCGACCCGAGCTGCTCATGATTTCGTTTCCCATCAAAGTGATGTTTTTCAAGCTGGTTCAGTTCGTCCTGAAATGGTCATCCAAGGCGCTGAATTTCCGCACGCCGGAGCTGTTCACTGGTGCTGGTTCCTCTCTGCTGCTGTGTGAGCACATGGGCCGGACAGGCGCGAAGAACATTCTGCTTGTAACCGATGCCATGCTGGCCAAGATTGGTCTGCTCGATCCGATCAAGGCCAAACTCGACGAGTTGGGCATTCGCTACACGATTTATGACGGTGTCGAGCCCAATCCGACCATCGACCAGATCGAAGCCGGGTTGGCCCTGCTCAAGGGCGAAAAATGCACGGCCATCCTTGCTGTTGGTGGTGGATCGCCCATCGATGCGGCCAAAGTGATTGCGGCCCGCGCCAAGAATCCGCTCAAGGTTGCGCACATGGCCGGACTGTTGCGCGTCATCTTCAAGCCCTTGCCCTTGTTCGTGGTTCCCACCACCGCCGGTACCGGCTCGGAAGTCACCATTGCCGCCGTGGTATCTGATCCGTCCACCACCCGCAAATTTGCCATCATGGACCCTAATCTGGTGCCGCTTGGCGCCGCATTGGATGGTGCCCTGATGGCGGGCTTGCCTGCGCATATCACGGCCGCCACCGGCATGGATGCCCTGACCCACGCGGTCGAAGCCTATATTTCTCGCAACAGCAATCCTTCGACGGATGCAGAAGCCGTGGAAGCCACGCGCCTGATCATGCAGAACCTGCCTCGCGTGGTGAAAGATGGCCAGGACCTCGAAGCGCGACAGAACATGGCATTGGCCTCCTACAAGGCCGGCGTTGCTTTCACGACCGCAGGTGTGGGCTACGTACACGCCATTGCGCACAACTTCGGTGCCTACTATCACGTGCCGCACGGGCTGGCCAACGCCATCATCCTGCCGCGCGTGCTGGATTTCTCGAAGGCGTTCTGCATCGAGCGTCTGGCCTATCTGGCGCAGATCAGTGGTTTGCGCAAAGGCCAGGAAACGCCGACCGAACTGGCGGATGCATTCATTGCGCACGTACGCGCTCTGAACGCCGAGTTCGGCATTCCGACGCAGGTGGAGCAGCTGCGCGAAGAAGATATCCCTGCGATTACCGACAAGGCGTTGTCCGAAGCGCACTGGACTTACGCCGTGCCGCGCTACATGGACAAGGCTGAGTGCCGCAGCTTCATCCGGCAGATGTTGCCGGCTCAAAGCTGAGGCTGCGGGACCCAAGGCAACGGGCAGCGTCTGTAAGGGGTGTCCGATTGTCTGATCCGTCATTGGTCCCCCATCGGGATGGACTTTGCTTTTGGCCATATAGCCGGCTGGGTAGATGGTGAGCGCAGCGGCCTTCTCCCGTTTTCGGGAGCAGAGATACTTCGGTTCGTTGGATGGTCTGCGGGCGCTGAGCATCATCGCGGTGATCTGGTCGCATACCGCGCCCAGCTGGACAGGTGCGGCCGGCGCTGAAACCGGCGCCAACGGTGTCACCCTGTTTTTTGCCATCAGCGGCTTTCTCATCACCACCCTGCTTCTGCGCGAACGAGAGCGGCACGGGAGCATTGATCTCAAGGCCTTTTACCTGCGCCGCACGCTGCGCATTTTTCCGCTGTATTACGCGGTTCTGCTGATCTACCTGATCGCGGTCCTGACTTTCGAAAACGGTACCGAGGCGGGTGAAGACTTCTTCAGCAATCTGAAGTATTTCGCCACCTACACCTCCAATCTGTTCGTGCCTCTGGACGGGCGCGTCATTTTCTTCTTCGCCTGGTCACTGGCAACCGAAGAACAGTTCTACCTGATCTGGCCGCCGCTGATGATTTTGCTGGGCAGTCAGGGCAGGGCCTTGACCTTGCTCGGACTCGTGATGGCGATCTGCGTGTTGGCTCAGTGGGCTAACAACCCCTGGGCCGGCATTGTTCCCATCGCGATCACCGGCGGCTGCGCATTGGCCATCCTGCTGCATTCTGAAAAAGGCTACGCCCTGTGTCACACGGTGCTCGGGCACTCCGCTTCGGGCTTGGCGATCCTCGCCCTGCTGGTGCCGGCTCTGGTATGGCCAGCCTTGCCGGATACGCTGGTTCATGTTCTGTGCGTGGCGCTGGTGGGCGCCTGCGTGATGCGCGAGTCGCACCTGCTGTCAGGCCTGCTCAGATGCAGGCTGCTGGCTTACATCGGAACCGTGAGCTACGGGATGTACCTGTTCCACATGCTGTGCAAGAACCTGATGATCCGAATTCTCGGGGCGCTCAATCTGGAGCAGGAAGGGCTGGCCCTGTTTTTCAGCACCCTGGCTCTGGTCGTACTGGTGGCGGGTCTGAGCTATCGCTATTTCGAATCGTTCTTCCTGCGTCTGAAACTTGGCCTTGCCCGCTGAGCCTTGCGCCGCGGCCTCTAGAACTGAGACTGCTGGGGAATCTCCCAATCGAACTTGGGCAGGGATTCGCGAAAGACTCTTTCCAGTTCTTCGCCCCAGGCCTGCTTGAGCGCCGCGTAGTAGGGCGTGTCCAGATCCAGCCGCATCTTTTGCCAGATCTGCAGTGAATTGCGCGGCAGGATGGCCAGATCCAGCGGCGGCCCCACGGTGAGGTTGGATTTCATGGTGGAATCCAGACTCACCAGCGCACAGCGCGCCGCCTCTTCAAGCGAAATGTGCCGTCTGATAATGCGGTCGAGAATGGGCTTGCCATACTTGCTCTCGCCGATCTGCAGATAGGGTGTTTCCGGGGAGGTGGCGATGCAGTTGCCTTCCGGGTAAATCAGATACAGCGCCGGTTCTTCGCCGCGAATCTGGCCGCCCAGAATCAGGGTGGTACGGAAATCTACCGTGTTCTGTCCGGCCTGCTGCGTATATTCCTGTTGCGCGCGTACGGACAGGGCACCGACGTATTCCGCCGCATCGTACATATGCGAGAAACCTGAAAGGCGATGCTCAGCCTCCGGATTCTTCTCATCGCGGCGCAGGTTGTTCAGAACCCATTGCGTGGTCGCCAGGTTTCCCGCTGACAGCACCACGAAAACGCTGTTTCCGGGTTGTTCAAAAACGTGCAGCTTGTTGTAGGTGCGCACGTCGTCCACACCCGAGCTGGTGCGGGTGTCGGCAGCAAAAACAAGTCCATTGTCAACCTTGATCGCGCAGCAATACGTCATGGAGGTCAGTTGATTCCGTTACGGCCGTTAGCGTACCCGAGGCGGGTGGCGCGGCACAGCAAAATTCGTGCGCAGTTGCTTGTTCGTCCGGATTGCGGCGGGCACACTCGCCGCCCCAGACCCATCCTGCATGGCCTTCGTGCTCACGGCGCGGCCATGTGGTTCCCAGAATGGAGGCCTCATGACACAGACCGTCGAGTTCTTTTTCGACTGCACCAGCCCATACACCTATCTTGCCGCGACCCAGATGGAGGGCCTTGCGCAGCGTACGGGCGCCGTTGTGCAATGGAGACCCTTCCTGCTGGGAGGCGCATTCCAGGCGACGGGCAACAGGATGCCGGCATCGGTGGCCGCCAAAGGCAGTTACATGCTGGCCGACCTTCAGCTGTGGGCCCGCCTTTACAAAGTGCCGTTCAGTTTTCCGAAGCAGTTTCCAATCGATAGCCTCCTGCCTCAGCGCGTGGCCTGCGCCCTGCCCCAGGAACAGGTGGCCGCCGCCGCCCTGGCCATGATGAAGGCCTACTGGGCTGACGGCGGGGACATTCAACAGGCCGAAGGTCTGCGGCCGATCCTCGCGGCGCTGGATCTGGATGCCGATGCCCTGCTGGCCGCAGCGCAGAGCGATGCGGTCAAGGCGCAACTCAAGGCCAATACCGAAGAAGCCGTCACCCGGGGCGTGTTCGGAGCGCCGGCCTTTTTCATCGGCAAGACCCAGTTCTGGGGCAATGACCGGCTCGAGATGATCGAGGCGGTGCTGAGCGGCAAGCTGGAAGTCGCGTGAGCACCGATCTCAAAGGCAGTGCTTCGCGCTCCGAGTACGTGCAGGTGCGCGGGCTGCGTTATCACGTCCGGCGCTGGGGCGAGCCCGATGCACCGATGTTGTTCCTGGCCCACGGCTGGATGGATCTGTCCGCCACCTTCGAGATGGTGGTGCAGGGGCTGACGCCACGCTTCCAGGTCCTGATCCCGGATTGGCGGGGCTTCGGCCTGAGCGAGAAAGACCCGAACGGGTACTGGTTCCAGGACTATGTGGCTGATCTTGATGCGCTGGCGGATCACTACTCGCCCGATCAGCCCATCTTGCTGGCGGGGCACAGCATGGGCGCGCAGATCAGTGCGATCTTTGCGGGGCTGCGGCCCAAACGGGTGCGCCAGCTCGCCATTCTGGATGGCCTGTTTCTGCCCGACGGCGACCCCAGCACCATCGCCAAACGCTATCGGATTTGGCTCAACGCCATCCGCAGCCCTGCAAGTTCGCCCAGCTACACTTCGTTTGACGAACTGGCGGGGCGTATCCAGAAGCGCCATTCCAAGCTCAGCCTGGAGTCCTGCCGCTTCATCGCGCGATGCTGGGGCGTGCTCGATGATGACGGCATGGTGCGTCTGCAGTCTGATCCGCGACATCTGGTGGACATGCCGCGGACCTACTCGCAGGCAGAGTCGGACGCGATCTGGTCCTGTATTGTGGCGCCGGTGCTGTTCGTTGACGGCGGTGAATCGCCGTTTCACAAGCAACTGGACAGCGCAGAGGTGTCTCGCCGCCGCAAGCTTTTCCAGCAGCGCGAGGAAATCGTCATCCCCGGTGCCGGACACATGCTGCACTTTGAAGTGCCGGTTGAACTGTCCGACGCACTCAACAATTTCTTTCACGATTAGCGGTCATGCCACGCCAAAGCAGATTCGACGACGACAATGAATACGATGGCCCGAGTAAGACTCAGGTCAAGCAGGCCATGCACGGCCTGCAGGATATTGGCACTGAATTGCTGAAGCTTTCGGGTGCTCAGCTCAATGGCATCGGCATGGAACCACGCCTGCGCGAAGCCCTGCGTGAACACGGCCGCATGCCCACGCGCGAGGCCAAGCGCCGCCATATGCAGTTCATCGGGCGCCTGATTCGGGAAGGCGATCAAGAAAGTTTCCTGCGCCGTGCGCTGGACCAGATCAAGGCCGGAACCACGCGTGTGCTGGCCGAGGCAGAGCTATGGCGCGAGCGCCTGCTCGAAGACGACGCTGCCATGACGCAATGGATAGAGCTTTATCCGCAGACCGAAGTGCAGCCGCTGCGAAATCTGGTTCGCAACGCGCGTCGGGAGCTGGCCAAGCTCGATGCGGCAGAGCCTGAGAGCAGCACCGCGCGACAGAAGAGCGCCGCTTACAAGTCGCTATTCCAGGCTCTGCGCGTCATCGTCGCTGCCAACGACGCGGCCTGATCTCCTGATCCCATGCAGATTGCGCTGGCACCCATGGAAGGCTTGGTGGATGACGTGCTGCGCGAGGTGCTCACCAGCGTCGGCGGCATCGACTGGTGTGTGACCGAATTTGTTCGCGTGACGCAGCAATTGCTGCCCCGGCGGTGTTTCCGTGCGCTGGCTCCGGAACTGGATCGCGGCGCGAAAACCCCCAGCGGCACGCAGATGCGCCTGCAATTGCTGGGTTCGGACCCGCAGTGTCTGGCTGACAATGCCGCGCGCGCCTGCGAGCTGGGCGCGCCCGTCATCGATCTCAACTTTGGCTGCCCGGCAAAAACCGTCAATCGATCGCGCGGTGGCGCGGTGCTGCTGAAAGAGCCCGAACTGTTGCGGGACATCCTGAGTGAGGTGCGGCGCACCGTACCGGCAGCGATTCCGGTCACTGCCAAGATGCGCCTTGGTTACGAGGACAAGTCGCTGGCACTGGACTGCGCCCGTGCCTTGGCAGACGGCGGCGCAGAGCAGATTGTGGTGCACGCGCGCACCAAGACCGATGGCTATCGACCGCCAGCGCACTGGGACTGGATTGCCCGTGTGCAGGATGTGGTGTCCGTGCCGGTCTACGCCAATGGAGAAATCTGGTCAGTTGAAGACTGGCAGCGCTGTCGCAGCATCAGCGGCGTGCAGGATCTCATGCTCGGCCGTGGTCTGGTCGCACGCCCGGATCTTGCATTGCAGATTCGTGCGGCAGAGGCGGGGGACTCCTTCCAGCCACTGGAATGGTCGCAGATCGCGCCGCTGGTTCAGGTGTTCTGGGCGCTGGTCCGCAAGAAAGTACCGGCGCGCTTTGCACCGGGTCGTCTCAAGCAATGGCTGTGCTGGTTGCGCCGGAACTATCCCGAGGCCGAGGCGTTGTTCATGCAACTGCGGCGTGAAGAAGACAGCGAAAATATCGATGCGGCAATCGCATCGCTTGTCCGGGTTCACTGAAGCGGAGCCTGAATCACCGCCGCCGTGCGAGGGCAGGCCCCGGTCGAATCCGGCAAAATTGCCGCATGGACTCCCCCGATCTTGATGATGCAGTTGCCGGCCTGTTCATTGGTGCTGCGCAGCCCATGCCCAATGACGGTCGCCCTACCGGCATCTTCAAGCAGGCTGTCAGCGGGCCGCTGCGCATCCACAGTGAAGGTCTGGAAGGTGATGTGCAGGCGGACCGCAAGGTACATGGTGGCGTCGAAAAAGCATTGCATCAGTTCTCACCGATCAACTACGCGCTCATGGCCGAGCATTTTCCCGAACCATCGGCATTGATGTGTGCTGGTGCGATGGGCGAAAACATTTCCTCCGCGCTGTTGCATGAATCCAATGTCTGCATCGGAGATGTTTTTGAACTGGGCACAGCGCGTGTGCAGGTCGCTCAGCCGCGCACGCCGTGTTGGAAGATTGATGCGCGCTTTGGCGCCGAAGGCATTACCCGGTTCGTGGCCGCCCGCGGCATCGTGGGTTGGTACTACCGGGTCTTGTCACCGGGCGAGGTGAAACAGGGGGATCGCTTGCGTCTGATCGAGCGACAAAAGAAGACACTGAGTCTTGAACAGTTCAATGCCCTGACACGAGAGCATCGGCCCGCTATCGAGCGCCTGTTTGAGGTCGCGCAGACCGTGGGGCTGAATGCGGACTGGTCCGCTCGCCTGCGTTCGCGCGCGCAGTATCTTCATCACAACGCTTCGAAGTAGGTGGTGGTCGGCAAATCGGCTGCGCCGATCAAGCTGCCGGACTATCCGGTTGTAGCTGCCATCGCGCCATTGCGCAGCGCCCTGAAGAGCGCCGGCAGTGCCGTGCTGTGTGCGCCGCCGGGCTCGGGCAAGACCACTGTCGTACCGCTGGCCCTGATGGATGAGGACTGGCTTTCCGGCGGGCGCATATTGATGCTCGAACCGCGCCGGGTTGCGGCCAGGGCGTCGGCCACGCGCATGGCACACCTGTGCGGCGAAAAAGCCGGCATGCGCGTGGGGTTCCAGATTCGTTTCGAGCGAAAAGTCAGCGAACAGACTCGGATCGAGGTCATCACCGAGGGTTTGCTCACGCGTCGTCTGCAGGCTGACCCGGAACTGCCTGGTGTGGGCCTGATCATCTTCGATGAGTTTCACGAACGCAGCCTCGACGCAGACCTCGCTCTGGCCTTGGCACTGGATGCCCGCACGCACCTGAATCCGGCGCTGCGCATTCTGGTGATGTCGGCCACGCTGGATGCTCAAAGAGTGGCTGGCCTGCTGGGCGACGCGCCGATCATTGAAGCAGGTGGACGCATGTTTCCCGTCGACTGCCATTACCTGCCGCAGGCGCGTGATGCACGGCTCGACCAGGGTATTGCGCAGGCGGCGCAACGTGCGCTGAAGGAATCCGAAGGCGATGCATTGGTCTTTCTGCCGGGTGCGGGCGAAATCAGAAGTGCGCAGCGTCTGCTGGAGAAAACACTGCCCGATGTCGCCGTTCGCCCGCTGTATGGCGACCTGCCTTCTTCAGAACAGGATCTGGCCTTGGCACCGGACGCGCGGCAGCGCCGCAAGATCATCCTGGCCACCAATATCGCGCAGACCAGCCTCACGGTTGAGGGCGTCACCAGCGTGATTGATTCCGGGCTGGTGCGGGTTGCGCGTTTCGATCTGGGCGCGGGTGCCAACCGGCTGGAGACGCTGCGGGTATCACGCGCTTCTGCCGACCAGCGCGCCGGCCGTGCGGGGCGGCTCGCCCCCGGAGTGGTCTATCGCCTGTGGAGTCAGGATCAGCAAGGCACGCTGGCAGCACACGATACGCCGGAGATTCTGGCAGCTGATGTATCGCGCCTGGCGCTTGAACTGGCGGCATGGGGCGTCGCAGATCCGGCAGCGCTACGTTGGCTGGATCTTCCCGGTAAGGCGCAATGGGATTACGCACGGCAACTCTTGCTGCAACTCGGCGCCATTGACGCGCGCGGCAAGATCCTCGCCCACGGCAAGGCACTGGCCAAGCTGCCGGCGACGCCGCGTCTGGCGCAATTGCTGATCACAGCAGGCCAGCTGGGTGCCGCTGCTGCGGGCGCATGGCTGGCGGCCGCGCTTGAGCAGCGCGCCGAAGGTGACGAAGTTGATCTGCTGGAACACGTGTCGAAGCTGGCAATGGGCAGAACGCCGGCTTCGCGTCGCGCTGCAGATGCAGCGGCGCAGTTTCTCCGCTTGTTGGGTGCTAAACCGCAAAGTCTGCCCGTGAACTTTGCCGAACACGTCCCGGCGCTCGTTCTTCAGGCGTTTCCGGAGCGACTGGCGCAGCGGCGTGAGGGCCTGCGCGAGCAGGCCGTCGGTGCAAAACAGCTCGCGCGGCGCGATGTTCGCGAGGTGGCCTATCAGTGTGCTGATGGCGGCGAGGCGAGATTGCCGGAGCATTCGGCCATGGCTCGTCACGACTGGCTGGCGGTGGCGCACTGGGTGCTGGATGCAAGGCGTCGCATCCAGCTGGCGGTGCGTATTGATGAATCAGTGCTGCGGGACAGCTGCGCCGACCGCATTCAGACCCACCGTGAAGTGAGTTGGGACGCCCAGCAACAGCATGTGATTGCGCAGGAGCAGGAGCGTATTGGCCGGATCGTGCTCAGCGCCCGGCGAATCAGCGATGTGGGCGAAGAGGGCATCGCCGCCATGCTGGTCGGTATTCGAAGTCTGGGCCTGTCTTGCCTGCCGTGGACGCCGGCGAGCCGCCAGTGGCAGGCACGCGTCATCTGTCTTGGGCAATGGCAGGCGGATCAGGACTGGCCGGATGTCTCGGATGAAGCGCTGATGGACACTCTGGAACATTGGCTCGCGCCCTGGCTTGATGGGGTGCGCCGGCGCAGCCATTTGGATGCCTTGAACCTGCCGGCCATTCTTGAATCCATGCTGAGTTATGAGCAGCAGCAGGCGCTGGCGAAGCTGGCGCCGACCCATCTGCAGGCGCCATCGGGTCAGCGTCATGGTCTGCAGTACACGCCCGGATTGCCGCCGAAACTGGAAGTGAAGTTGCAGGAAATGCTGGGCTCAAGCGAAACCCCGACGGTCTGCGGCGGCAAGATCAGGATCAGTCTGCATCTGCTGTCGCCTGCACGCAGACCGGTTGCCATCACCGATGACCTTGCCGGTTTCTGGCAAAGGGCATACCTCGAAGTGCGCAAGGACCTGCGCGGGCGCTACCCCAAACACCCCTGGCCGGAAGATCCCCGCAATGCCGTGCCCACGCATCGAGCCAAGCCTCGCGGCACCTGAGCGCCGTATGATGTCGCTTTAAGGTGCCCCATTCGCGCGTATGACGCTTCGAACGAACCTCCAAAGCCGTGGCCCACATCACGTGGTGCAACTGAGAAACACCGTCGCCTGCCTTGAACGCGGTGGCGTCATCGCTTACCCCACGGAAGGGGTTTGGGGGCTCGGTGCAGACCCCTGGAACGAGGCGGCTTGCCAGCGCATCCTTCAACTCAAGCGCCGACCCTGGCAGAAGGGGTTGATTCTGGTGGCCTCCGACTTTGATCAGCTAAGCGCCTTTGTTGACGTACCGTCAGTGCAGGCGCACGAGAAGGCACTCGGAACCTGGCCTGGCCCCAACACCTGGATTTATCCCAAGCGCTCGCTCGCGCCGGACTGGATCAGCGGAGAGCACGACTCGATCGCCGTCCGGGTCAGCGCACATCCGGTCGTGCGAGCGCTGTGCGAATCCTTTGGCGGCGCAGTGGTTTCCACCAGCGCCAATCCGGCTGGACGCGACCCCGCCATGTCGGCAACGCAGGTGCGCCTGTACTTCGGCGCACAGATTGACGCCCTGATGCCCGGCGCCCTCGGTGCCCTGAATGCGCCGACGACCATCCGCGACCTGCGCAGCGGACACACCTTGCGGGGCTGAAACCCCTCTTCCATTTTCAAACTCGCATCATTGTTTTCCGGACCTCATGAATATTTCTGTTGAAGCGCAGCTTGTTGAGCCCTGGTTGCGTGGCCTGCAAGAACGACTCTGTTCAGCATTGGAGGCCTGCGATGGCGGAGCGCAATTTCACGCTGATCCCTGGGTCCGGGAACAAGGCGGTGGCGGCATCACCTGCCTGGTGGAAGGTGGCGCAGTTTTTGAACGCGCAGGAGTCGGTTTCTCGCATGTGCACGGAGACCGCCTACCACCCTCTGCAAGTGCCGCACGGCCCGAACTCGCCGGTCGCGGTTTCAAGGCCATGGGTGTGTCCATGGTGCTGCATCCGCGAAATCCCTATGTGCCGACCACGCATCTCAACGTGCGATTCCTCATTGCGGAGAAACCCGGCGAGGCGCCGGTGTGGTGGTTCGGCGGCGGCTACGACCTGACGCCCTACTATCCCTTTGAAGAAGACGTCATTCACTGGCACCAGACTGCGAAGCAGGCCTGTGACGGAATTGGCAAGGATGTCTATCCGCAGCTCAAAGCCCGCTGTGATGAGTATTTCTATTTGAAGCACCGTGATGAAACGCGCGGTGTTGGCGGCTTGTTCTTTGATGATTGGACCGAAGGTGGTTTTGCGCAAAGCTTCGCCTTGATCCAGGCCGTCGGCGACAGTTTTCTGCCGGCCTATCTGCCGATTGTGGACCGTCGCCGTGAAACCGCCTTTGGCGAAGATCAGCGCCACTGGCAGCTGATTCGCCGTGGCCGCTATGTCGAATTCAATCTGGTGTGGGATCGCGGGACGCTGTTTGGCCTGCAGAGCGGCGGCAGGACGGAGTCCATCCTCATGTCCATGCCGCCCGAAGTGCGCTGGCGGTACGACGTTAAACCCGAAGCTGGATCAGCCGAAGCCGATTTGCTGCAGAATTATCTGCGCCCCAGAAACTGGCTGGACCTATGACCCTCACGGATCTTCGATACCTGGTGAATCTGGACAAGGAACGTCATTTCGGACGTGCCGCCGATCGCTCCTTCGTCTCGCAGCCCACTCTGTCGGTGGCGATCAAGAAGCTCGAAGAACAACTGGGCCTGAGCCTGTTTGAAAGAGCCCCGGGGGAAGTGCGTCCGACGCCGATTGGCGAGCGCATCGTGGCGCAGGCCCGTCACGTTCTGGCGGAAGTGAAGCTGATTGAAGACCTCGCCCGCGAGGGCAAAGACGAACTCGCCGGTCCGCTGCGCTTTGGTGCCATCTATACCGTTGCGCCCTATTTGCTGCCTTATGTGGTGCCTAGGCTGCGCGCAGCACATCCGCGCATGCCGCTGGTGATTGAAGAAAATTTCACGGCGCGGTTGCTCGAACAGCTGCGTGACAACGAGATCGACGTGATCTGCGTTGCATTGCCCATTGACCAGCCCGGGCTGAGCGCGTGGCCGGTGTACCAGGAAGATTTCTCGGTGCTGGTGCCGGCGGATCACCGCTGGGCGCAGCAGGCGGACATCTCGGCGCGCCTGCTTTCCGAAGAGCCGCTGTTGCTGCTCGGCCCGGGGCATTGCTTCCGTGATCAGGTCATCGATGCCTGCCCCAAGTGTGTGGACCCCGATGGCAGCGGCCCCCGGCCGCAAACCGGCAGCAGTCTGGAGACGATTCGGCACATGGTGGCGGGCGGATTGGGGGTGACGGTCTTGCCCAATTCCTCGCTGGAAAACCGACCTCTGGAAGACACGCCGCTGGTGGTGTCGCGACCGTTTTCCGGTAAGGCACCGGCCCGGACCATCGTGCTGGTCTGGCGCCGAACCTATCCACGCCTGAAGGCCATCAAGGCCCTGCGAGAAGCGATTCTGGGTAGCCCGATACGCGGCGTAAACCTGATGCCGGACTCGGAGATTCAGGAATTCTGAAGCTGGCTTAGCCGACCTTGGGATCGTCCCCGCGCCGACCGGTTTTCTTCGGCGTCAGCTGGCCCAGATGCGTTGTGGGTCGGCTGCGGCTATTGCGCAGGCGATTGAGCTGCGACAGGGCTTCGCGGTCGCGCTCGGTGCGGATCAGCCCGAAGCTCTCGTCGAGCATGCGCAGTTGCGGACCATCCGGGGTCTGTTCGAGTGCGAGATGGCCGGACTTGCGCAGGGCTTCCAGGCCGTCCACCAGATCTCGTCGACGCAGCAAGGTTTCGCGCCAGGCTTCGAGCATGTCTTTCATCGATATGCTGCAGCCACGGGTCACGCGGTTGACCACCATGATGCGGTGGATTGCGAAACCCAGAGTCTTTGGCGTGATGTTCATTCCCTGATCCGATTGTGGATCCTGCCCGCTGCCCGCTGCCCGCTGGTCAGGATCATGGGGTGCTGCATCCCCGGCGCAGCAAGTGATTGTCCGGCAATCTTACACACTCTTGCATGCGCTTATGCACTTGATCTCATGCGGAATTTCAGTCCATCAGGCGCTCAGCATATGAACGCCGATCACGCTCAGCATGGCGGCAAAAGCGAGCTGCAGATTGCGCGGCGACAGGCTGTGGGCCAGGCGCGCACCGAGCGGCGCACACAAGGTGCTCGCAATGGCGAGCAGGATGAAGCCGCTGCCGCTGACATAGCCCAGTGCCGGTGCCGGTACGCCGGAGACGCCCCAGCCCGTCCAGATGTATCCGGCAGCACCGGCCCACGCGATGGGCACGCCTCCAGCGGCGGCGGTGCCCACAGATTGGCGCATCTCGATACCGCGCAGCGCCAGATAAGGGGCGGTCAGTGATCCGCCGCCGATGCCGATCAGTGAAGACAGGAGGCCAAAAATGCCGCCTGCGCCTGCCAGTTCCTTTGCCTGCGGTGGCCGCAGGTCTTCCAGCGCGCCGAACTTGTAGTTCAGTGCCATCTGCAGCGCGATGAGCAGACTGCTGACACCGACCAGACGCTTCAGGAATGCGCCGGGAAGCTGGTCGGCGACAAAAGCACCGAGCAGTGCGCCTACCGCCAGTGCCGGGCCGTAGACCTTGAGCAGAGGCCAGCACACGCCGCCACGCCGATGATGAGACAGGCTGGAGCTGATGGACGTGACCGCAATCACCGCCAGTGAGGTGCCCAGGGCAACATGCACGAGGATCTCGCTCGGGACGCCCTGGCTGCCCAGGACAATGATCAGGGCGGGGACCATGATCATCCCGCCGCCAACGCCGAACAGTCCGGCAAGGAGTCCGGCAACACAGCCGGTCATCAGAAAAACCATCCAGTCATTCATGGGCGCGGGGAAGATTCAGGCGGTGTTCGTACAATGGGGGGCAAATCCTACGCATCCTCGGACGCCCATGCTTCGCAAAATTGGCTTACTGCTTCTGGTTTCAATCTCTGCACCGCTTTTCGCCCAGCCCGACCCGCTGGAGCCGGGGCGCAATGCCTTTGTTGCCGCGCTGCCGGGTATCGCACGCGGGGACAGCGAATATCAGGACTCGGTGCTGTTGCGCAGCTATCCGCTGTACCCGTATTTGCAGGCCGAGCGCCTGCAATGGCGGCTGAAAAAGGCGACGCCAGCAGATGCGATGGATGCGGAGGTGGGTGCCTACCTTCAGGAGCAAGGCGATGTGCCATGGACACGCAAGCTGCGCTCGCAATGGCTCAAGTCGCTTGCAGAGCGCAAGGACTGGCCGAGATTCATGGCCTTCTATGTGGAGGAGCGCGCCGACACCAGCCTGAAATGTCATGCGCTGAATGCACGCATTTCGACGAGCCCCGATGCCGGCCTCATCGCCCCTGCGCTGGACATCTGGCGAGATGGATCGAACCGCCCCGACAGCTGTGACCCGGTCTTCGCGTGGTTGCGTGCCAATGGTTCTTTGGGAACCAACGAGATCGCGCAGCGTGTGCGTCTTGCCCTGGAAGCCAAGAATGTTTCCATCGCCAACTACCTGATCCGGCAGCTCCCGGCCAATCAGCAGAGCGGCTACCAGACTTGGGCCAATGTGCTCGCCAATCCCTCGGCTCATCTTGAAAGTGCCATTCAGACTGGCGTTGAACCGCAGGCTGTTATCGATGGCTTCAGCAAGCTGGCACGTGCCAACCCGGACAACGCGGCGGTGGTGCTGTCTCGCATTTCGGCACGTTGCGGTGAGCCCTGTCGCTTGGAATCACCCGGCACGATCGGCGAGATGCGCAGAGAGATTGCGCTGAATCTGTCGTGGAGCCGTCGCATCGAAACTGTAGATCAGTTCAAGATGGTGCCGCTTGCAGCGCTCAACGAGCTGGGTCATGAATGGCGTGTGCGAGCCGCGCTCTGGGCCGGTGATTGGGCCCTGGCCGCGCAATGGATTTCGCAGATGCCTGCGGACATGCTCGCCGATCCGCGCTGGCGTTACTGGCGTGGCCGCACCGCAGAGAAACTCGGACAGGCACAGGCAGCCACATCAGATTACGAGTCGCTCACGCAGGAAAACGGTTACTACTCCGTGCTCGCGGCAGAGCGCCTGGGCAGAGGCTTCACGCCGCATAATCGCCAGCTGCCGGGCAACCCTGAAGCGCGCGCTGCCATGTCGGAAACGCCCGCCTTTGTGCGGATGCGAGAGGCATGGAAGATCGGGCAGAAGTCCTGGGCCATCAACGAATGGAAAGATGTGACACGCGGCTATGAGCCGCAGCAGATGATTGAAGTCGCAAGGGTGTTGTCATCCTGGGGATGGCATTTGATGGCGGTAGCCAGTGCCACACAAGCCAAGGTCTTCGACGACTTTGATCTGCTCTATCCGCGCCCTTTCAAGCATGAGCTGATCGGCGCAGCCAAGCGCGTCAATCTTCCGCCGCAATGGGTCTGGGGCGTGCTGCGACAGGAAAGTCTGTACGAGCCCAACGCCAGATCGTCCGCCAACGCGCGTGGGCTCTTGCAGTTGCTGCCGACCACTGCCCGTAACGTGGCGCGTCGCAATGGCTTCCCGGCCCCGACGTTGGAAAGCCTCAATGATCCTTCAACCAACCTCCTGCTCGGGACGTCCTACCTGAGAGAGCAGTTTGATACCTTCGGCGGACGTTTCGTGCTGGTGCTGGGTGCCTATAACGCTGGGCCTGGTGCGGTGCGTCGCTGGCTTCCGTCGACGCCGCTTGAAACTGATGTCTGGGTGGAAAACGTGCCGTACAACGAAACCCGCAGCTACATCCAGCGCATCATTTGGCACAGCACCGTGTTCGGCTGGGAGGCCAGCGGCGAGCCGCAACGCATCACGCCATGGATGACGCCCATCTCCTCCGATCTCACGCCCATACCTGACCCAGGCCAATAATCTTTTGAGCGCGATCAAGACCTATGTAGTGGGCGGCGCGGTCCGGGATCGACTGCTCGGAATTACGGTCAAGGACCGTGATTGGGTGGTGACCGGGGCTACACCTGAGCAGATGATTGCCGAGGGTTTCACGCCGGTTGGCAAGGATTTCCCGGTATTCCTGCACCCGAAAACCCGCGAGGAATACGCACTGGCCCGCACCGAAAGAAAATCAGGTCGCGGTTATCAGGGTTTTACTTTTCATACCGGCGCAGAAGTCACGCTGGAAGACGACTTGTGGCGCCGGGATCTGACCATCAATGCCATTGCCGAAGATGAGCACGGCGAACTGACGGACCCGCATGGCGGGCAGAAAGATATTCAGGCGCGCATCCTGCGCCACGTCTCGCCTGCTTTCAGCGAAGACCCGGTCAGGATTCTGCGCATTGCACGTTTCGCCGCGCGTTTTGCTCCGCAGGGTTTCACCGTGGCACCTGAGACGATGGCGTTGATGCGCGCCATGGTGCGCGACGGCGAAGTGGATCATCTGGTTGCCGAACGTGTCTGGAAAGAAACCGAACGTGCCCTGATGGAGCAAAAGCCCAGCCGATTCTTCGAGGTGTTGCATGAATGCGGCGCGCTGGCGCGCGTCATGCCAGAGGTGGCGGCTTTGTCTGGCGTGCCGCAGCGAGCGGACTACCACCCGGAAGTGGATACGCTGGTGCACACCCTGATGTGCATTGATGCTGCAGCACGAGCAGGGCATGTGATCGACGTGCGCATTGCGGCATTGTTGCACGACCTGGGCAAGGCGCTGACGCCTGCACACGTTCTGCCGGGACATCGAGGGCATGAATCCACCGGATTGCCGCTGGTGACAGAATTCTGCAAGCGACTGCGCGTTCCCAACAACGCACGTGATCTTGCATTGGCGGTAACGCGCGATCATCTGCTGGTGCACAAAGTGCGCGAACTCCGGCCCGCTACCTTGATGGGCCTGCTGGAACGTTTCAGTGCTTTCCGCCAGCCGGATCGATTCGAGCTGGCCCTGCAAAGCTGTGAATGCGATGCCCGCGGCAGACTCGGTTTTGAGAACTGCGAATATCCCCAGACCGATTATCTTCGCGAGGCCGCCAATGTGGCGCAGGTCAGCAATGCCGATGTCATCCAGGACGGTTTCAGCGGCCCTGCCATTGGTGAGGAGATCAAGAAGCGCCGGCTCAAGCAGTTGACCCAGTGGCGCGAGCAGCAGGGCTGAAGTTTTTCGTTAGCGACTTCCCTTGCTTGCAAACACCGGCCTGCAAGCGGCTCAGGGCCGGTCGAGCAGCCAGTCGTAGCTATAGCCGTTGATCTTGTTTATTGCTTCCAGCTGCAGTTGCAGCGTGGGCTCGGCGTATTGGCGAAGGTGTGCGATCACTGCCTCGTCGCTGCCGCCAAAATCCTGTGCATGCCATTTGTACAACTCGGACACGATCAGCTTGCCGTCAACAATATTCACGGCACGCGGATGATTGATGAACGAGCGAGCAGCCTGTTCCAGTTGCGCCTCCGTGTTACCAGAACTGTAGATGTCTGCCGCCAGATTAGGTCCGCCCTGTGATGCGCGATTCAGTGCGTAATGCAGCCGCGGATCTTTCCAGATGGGAAGCAGGATCTGATTCTGAATATCGTCCAGTGAAAGATTCTGCCCTTCAATCTGGAGCACCTTTGCCCCCCATGGCCCCTTGGTGAACCAACCGGGCGTGATGTCGATGCTCTGGATGCTGCTCACCGGATACCATTCAAGAATCAGCTTCACGGTCAGCGCGTTGTACAGATTGATCCAGTAGGCGCGCTGTTCGGCGCGGCGCAAGGTAGAAACCGGAGTGCGCTTGAGGTCATCCAGATAGAGCCGCAAATAGCCGCGATCCTCGAGCGTGACGGACTCATATCGCATGCGATGAATGCCGTCCGCAGTCTGGACAAGATAGTCCGACAAAAATTTCTCCCAGATCGAATGATTCAACACGCGTTGGGAGTTCTCGTCGTGAAGCGACCAGCGCTCAGACAAGGCCGCTGGTTCCGCCGAAAAAATCGCGCCCTGCCAAAACAGCGCGATCAGCAGCAGGCTCCTTTGTAGCGCGCTCATCGCGGCCGCGCCGGGCTTTTCTCCTGCAGCCATTCAATGACTTCGCTGGTCACCTGATCGCGGCACAAGTCATTGAGAACTTCCTGGCGTGCGCCGTCGTAGCTGCGCAGCTGGACTTCTGAAATGCCGGCCTTGGCGTAAGCCTTGACCAAGCTGCGCGGACCTTTGCCGCCCCCTGCGGTTGGATCATCACCACCGGCCAGCACGAGAATGGGGAGCCCTTTGGGAATGCGCGCAAGACGCGCGGGCTGGCACTGTCGCCCACCGATGGTGAGAATCTCTGACCACAACGCGGCAGAGATCCGGAAGCCGCAGCGCGGATCGTTGATGTACTTGTCCACTTCCTCAGGGTCCGCTGAGAGCCAGTCAAAGCGTGTCCGCGGCGATTTGATCCGCCGATTGAACATCTTGATCGAGATAGCCTCACCCAAAGCGCTGCGGTGACGCGGCCCGGCCACTTTCAGTTCTGCCTGCAGCAGACCCATGCCAAGCACCCGCATGATGCCGACATTGCCGGTGGCCGAAGACAGGATGCAAGTCGCGATGTCGCGCCCGTGATGAACGATGTAATCCTGCGCCAGCAAGGCGCCCATGCTGTGCCCAAACAGGCTGATCGGCAGTTTGGGATGGCGCTCTCGCATCTCGGTTTGAACCGCCCGGATGGATTGAAGCGCAAAACGCCAGCCGTGCGAATCAGCAAAATGGCCAAGTTCATCTGGTGCGCGCGCGGTGCGGCCATGTCCGGGCAGATCCTGCGCATAGACCGCAAAACCAGCCTGATTCAGCGCTTTTGCAAAGCGCGCGTAACGCCCGCCGTGCTCCGACATGCCGTGAATAATTTGCACGCAGCCGACAGGTGCTTCCACCGGCAGCCATACACGGACGAAGGCAACAGCCTCGTCATTGACTCTCAACTGAAACTCTGTGGCACTCACAATATAATTTTCGATCTCATTGAGCGGGCCTGGCTCGGTACACTAGCTGTGCGATCGCCACCCGGTCATTCTCTCCACTGCCAGAATATCTTCTGACGCAGTGTTCCACATCCCCGGAGGTCATTCCATGAGCGCCCTGCTCGCTATTGATCAAGGTACCACCAGCACCCGCGCCATCGTTTTCGACGAAAAAGGACGCAAACTTGGCGTTCATCAAGTCGAATTGCCGCAGTCATACCCCAAACCGGGATGGGTAGAGCACGACGCGCTGCGCATTCGCGACGACACCTTTGATTGTGTCCGCGGTGCATTAAAGGATGCCGGGCTCAAGGCCGCAGACATCGCCGGCATTGGTATTACCAATCAGCGAGAAACCACCATTGTCTGGGACCGCGAAAGTGGCAAGCCCATTCATCCTGCCATTGTCTGGCAGGACCGGCGAACATCAGATTTCTGTTCGCAGCACGCAGACAAGAGCGACTGGCTGTCCCAACGCACCGGCCTGTTGCTGGATCCCTATTTCTCTGCCACCAAGATTGCATGGATGCTGGATAACGTTGACGGCGCCCGCCAGCGCGCAGAAAAGGGCGAGCTTCTGTTTGGCACCGTTGATAGCTGGCTGGTCTGGAACCTGACGGGCGGCAAGGTGCACATCACCGATGCCAGCAACGCCTGCCGCACCGCGCTGCTGAATCTGGAAACACAAACCTGGGATGAAGAACTGTGCAAGTTCTTCAATGTGCCGCTTGCCATGCTGCCGGAGGTGATGGACTGCGCAGCTGATTACGGCAGCACCGAAAAATCATTGTTCGACGGTGAAATTCCCATTCGCGGCATTCTGGGAGACCAGCAGGCCGCCACAGTCGGGCAGGCCTGCTTCTCGCCGGGCATGATCAAAAGCACCTATGGCACCGGCTGCTTCATGGTGCTCAATACCGGTGAAGAGCTGGTGCATTCATCTAACCGCCTGCTGACAACGGTTGCCTACCGCTTTGGAGGCAAGGCTACGTTTGCTCTCGAAGGCAGCATTTTTATCGCCGGCGCTGCAGTGCAATGGCTGCGAGATGCCATGCATCTGGTCAGCAACGCTGGTGACACCGAAGCTCTGGCGCGCTCCATTGAAGATACCGAAGGCGTTTATCTGGTGCCGGCATTCACCGGGCTGGGTGCGCCTTACTGGGACCCCGAGGCACGCGGCGCCATCATCGGCCTGACCCGCAACTCCGGCATCGCCCACATTGTGCGCGCCGCACTGGAAAGCGTCTGTTACCAGACACGCGATCTGTTTGGCGCCATGAGTCAGGACGCAGTGGCCCCAACAGAATTGCGCGTGGATGGCGGCATGGTCGTGAACGATTTTGTGACCCAATCACTTGCAGATATCTTGCAGGTGGATGTCATTCGCCCCGCAACAGTAGAAACCACGGCACTCGGAGCGGCATTTGCCGCCGGCCTGCAAGCTGGCGTTTACGATTCCTTGGAGAGCATCGCCAAACTGTGGGAATCAGAGGCGCGATTCACTCCGAAGAAAGAGAGCGCCCGTGCAGACGAGTTGTATGCCGGTTGGCAGAAAGCAGTAGCGCGCGTGCGCAGCGACTGACAAGAATCTTGAGTCAGCGCGGGGCGATGGGGCTGGCTGATTGCCTCCCCCGCCCGCTGCGGGTTCCTGAAGTTTCCGTCACGAACCTTCGGCGGTCAGATAGAGCGCTGTTTCTGCCTCTATTGCATCCTATGGCTCAGCGAGACGACGTGACCGGTGTTGAGTGCTCCCGATTCGTGATGCTCGCCTACGAGCGGTTGCAGAGGCGAGCGGTACAAGTGATGCAGCTGGCTAGCAAAGTTTGATCAAAGAGCGGCCCACTTTACTATCTCCTCAGCTTCGCCTCGCGCGAAGCCAACTCGAAGTGATCCAGCGCGGTCCCATACAGGTCGTTTCACCAGAGAGGGATGATCCACGATCAGACTCGCGGGATCCTTCTCCGCACGCTCCTGATCCGCGGGCGAGAGCTTTCGCCACGTTGTACCGCGACGATTCAATACCTTCTCCGCCCCCAGTTGAGCTAACCATTCTTTCGCTGTGTCCAGGTCGAGTCCATCCGATTTGAAATCATGAAACCGGTACTCCACCCCCGCGTCATCAAGAGCAGAGCGCGCACGCTTCACAGTGTCGCAATTGCGAATGCCGTAGATCGTCAGGGAGTTCTGCATGATATTGGGTCTCAACAAATCTGAAGTGAATCAGATTGTAGAGTTTCAAAGAAAAATCAATTGGGAGATCGGCCGCCGGTACGAGTCGGTTTGAATTGCTCGTACCGTCAGAGCAGAGTGCAGCGTTGGGCGCTCGACAACTCCCGCTTGGCATTAGACGGTCTTGCAATCCCGTGAATACTTCGGATCAGCGCCGGACGACTATGATGCATGCGTCGAATCTTGGAATGCAGGATAAGGAATTGATATCCGTCGTCCCCGAGCCCAAGACCGTGATTAACGCTGCTCCTAAAGCGGATTGAGCCTCGAGACGCTTGCCCTCCGAGTCGTATCAACGGGTCATTGTCGTACTTAAAGGTCTAGAGAAATCGGTCATAGTGCAGCTGACCGACCGGCACATTTGCTTCTAGCAGCAATTTCTGGACTGCATTTGTCATAGGAGGCGGGCCGCAGAAATAGAAGTCGAATGCGGACGCATTGCGATTCTGGGCCAGCCACCGGCCAACGACCTCATGAATATATCCTCTCTCTCCAATCCAGCTTTCCCCGTTTAATTCCGAGATGGCCGTCACGCACTGAACACGGGGCGCCAGATTCATGTCACCGCTGATTAGAGGTTCGACACATGCATCTGAAACCGTCCTCGCCCCATAGAAAAGGTGCAGTGCACGGTCCCGCAGATTCCCGTGGCGAGCTGCTTGAGAAAGAATTGACATTAGCGGTGACAGCCCTGAGCCTCCTCCAATGCATACGATGTCGCGCTGGTTCTCGGTGCGCAGATATGCCATCCCATACGGGCCGTCCAGGTCGACGAAGTCTCCCACTGACGATCTCTCGAACAGTGCTTCTGTGCCACGCCCCCCAGGTGTTTTCTTGATGATGAATTGCCAGTACCCATCGTCATTGCGCAGATTGCACATGGAGTATGCGCGCGGGCCTTCAATGCCCGGAAGCTGCAGTAGGACGTATTGTCCGGCCAGAAAGCTGGCGACCTCTTCCGTCTTGAACATGAAGATCGCCATGTCTTGGGTCAACCTTTCTATCTTCGTCAAGACTGCCCGACTTCGCCTTGGTGTTACGACAGGGACACAATGTGAGCGCATCCGCGCTGAAATTGTGCAATCGCTTCTGGGCGACGATTGGCACGCTAAGCGCTTGCCGCGCGATCGTGACCTTTCAGTGAGTCCTGGTGCCAGCGGCCAACCATCAGAAACTTCGCCCTCGACCACTTCGAACAGACAGGAGCCGCAGCCGCCAGAGTTGCACTCATAAGGATGCCCGAGTCCAGCGCGTAGTGCAGCGCGCAGGATCGTGTCATTCTCGGCGCAAGAAAAAGTAACGTCTGAGCCACGCAGGGATATGCGGTGCTCTTGGGTGCTCGGTGTCCCTTGTGCGGAAGGCGAGGGTTCCACAACTTTCCTGGTTGAAGCATTGAGATTGCTTTGGTGTGGCACGGACCGTTCCTTGAGCAAGCAAGCGACTGAGAGTTCTTGTGATCTTTTGATCAAAATTGAGCGAATGATCGATAACGTCTGGGCCCATGTCTGCTTTATTGGCTCATTAGCGAATAGTGACAAGTGGAACAATTCGACGATCGAGTTTCCATTCTGCCGGGAGAGCGCCCCGGTTTAGGTTTCCCTCAGGAATGAACACCATCACCGTGCTGAATGGCATGCCAATCCTTGGCTGACACCAGCCTGATTCTTCGGATAGGGATGGAGTGTCCACTCACGCTGCGCTTGGCGCCGCAATGCAACATTCACGTTCGTGAGGTTGTTCATATTGCTCGACGTACTTTGCATGCCGAGGATAAGAGCTAACTTATGCCCCACGAGCATTCTGCATAGAAAAACCAATACTGCGATGAGGCAGCGCAGATTGGAGGAGAGGAGAAGAGCGTGAAGAAAAAAGACTGATGTCTATCAGGACTTCCTTGTGAGCGCCCGACACATCCTGAGGTCGGCGACTCAATACATATCAACGTTCAAAATTTCTGGTGTTTAACTGTCATGGATACGTTCCGATTCCGTGTCGCTCGTTGGATCATCGCCCACCGTGCGGGTGTGGCAATGCTCTTCTTGGCTGTCACCGTGTTCTTCGCTTGCGGCTTACCGCGAGTCGATATCCGGACCATTTTTGGCGACCTTCTGCCTGCTGATGATCCTTTTGTGCAGACCTACGCCGATCACCCCAACTTCGGCAATCCCCTGACCGTAACCATCATGGTCAAGCGGACCGACGGCAAGAAAATATATAACTATGACACCCTGCAAAAGGTTTGGGACCTGACGCGCAACCTTGATCTGATCGAAGGCATTGACCACGATCGTCTGGTCTCGATTACAACGGAGAAAGCGAATTACGCCGAAGCCACGGCGTTTGGCATCGAAATGCAGCCACTGATGGGCAACCATGTTCCGAGTGACCCGCAAGAACTTAAAGACCTGGAGCGTAAAGTTGAGCGATCACCGTTGGCGCGGACCTTTATGGTGTCAAAGGATGAAAACGCGACCCTTATCCGTGCTGCCTTCCTTGAAAATGCTCTGGATTACGGAAAAGTCTTCACCGCAGTGCAAAAGCTCTCTGGCGACGCGGAAGACCAGCATCATGTGGTTCGGGTTGTCGGTCAACCTATTTTGACAGGTTGGGTGTACAAGCTCCAAGCGCAGACGTACACCATTTTTGGGGTCACACTGGTCTTGTTGGTCTCTGCGCTGATTTTCTACATGCGAAACGTGACTGGTGTCGCGGTGCCGGTCATCTGCAGTTTTATTGCGGCCATCTGGGGTTTTGGTCTCGTTGGCTGGCTCAAGTCTCCAATCGAGCCACTGC
>CAXBFJ010000005.1:0-324161 GCA_963975245.1 uncultured Panacagrimonas sp.
AATTTTCAGTGAGCAAAACCTCGAAATACTGGTCAGTTTTCAACGCGCAGCAACAAAGACCTGAGCGTGGGGCCTGACCAGTCCATCCTTGATGCGCTGCATCACGCTGGAATGGACCCCAAGTACGCCTGCATGCAGGGCACCTGTGGCACCTGCATTACTCCTGTGCTGGAAGGCGAGGTGGATCACCGGGATGCCTACCTGTCTGAATCAGAAAAGAAGGCCAACTGCAGTATGTGCGTTTGCGTGTCGCGTGCCAGCGGCGAGCGCATCAGCATTGATATGTAGCAACAGATATCGAAGTCGCTCTGTAAGCCGCTCCCCTCAGCCGAAGTGGCTGAGGGGAGCTTTTGCGCAAGGATCTGGGCAGCGGGCTGCCATGCCAGACCGCGTTAGCCGTTCTGCAATTCCTCGCGCATGCGCTGATAGTCCTTGCGATACTTGGCGCCTGCCTGAACCTTCTGGGTTTCACTCAAAAGCTTGCCCGAGACAGGAAAGAATTTTTTCTCCTCTTCACGTAGATGGTGAAGGACCTGATGCGTGAGCTTCTTGGCATTGGCCATCCACCGAGGGCCGGCATGCTCCTGGGTTTGCAGGTCTTCAATGAGTTCGTCGATGGCGTGATGCTCGTGCAGGGCGTGCCGGGCAGACCATAAACCGGCATCGTGCATCAGGATCGGCGCATAGAGAAAGCGCTCTTCGGCAGCAGCATGGGCGGCCAGCTCGATACGCAGATCCGTGAAGGTATCAACACGCTCCTGCGTGCCGGCCTTGGTCTTGAGCAGGGCTTTGCACAACTTGCGCTGCTTCTCGTGACTCTCGTTGAGCGAATCGTAGATATTCTTGGCAGTCAAAATGCTTCTCCAAAATGCTTGTCAGAGGGCAGGGTGGGTCGATATCGCATCACGGTATTGACACCACTTGAGACTGCTACAGCTTGCCATCCTGCCCCTGTACGCTGGATGAGCCAGCGTGTTGCGACGCAGGCGGCCTGACCAGATTGGAGGCCAGCTTATGACGATTCATTTTGTGCTGACCGCTGCGCCAGGGTTGCGTGATTCGCGCGATTCAACTGGAGCAGAGCATCGCAATTCTGGGGGCTTGTAGCCCCCCAGCCTGATCAGGCGTCGGGATTTCCCCACGGAGACTTCTTCACGAAGGTGGAAATGTACAAGGCCTCAACCTTGTCTCTGGCCCAGGGGGTTTTCCTTAAAAACTTCAATGACGACTTCACGGACGGATCAACCTTGAAGCAATTGATGTCCACTTGCTGAGCCATGCCTTCCCACCCCAAGTGCGCTTCGAGTTTTGTCAGGATTGCCTCTAGCGTCAGGCCATGTAGGGGATTGTTTGATTGTTCGCTTCTCATCGGGCGTGCATCTTCATCGACACTCAAATGATTGCTAGAAAATCACGCATGCAAGCAGTCTTGCCGGGAGCCCTAACTGCTCGCTTTTTAGATGGCGTGGATTTGTCTTGCGCTCTTCTGACTTGAATTCTGATATCGGTAAACCTTATGTAGGTCATGCGCTTCACCGCCAACGCGGGCCTGCAGGCTCATTTCAGCAAACGCTGACCCATGGATTCTCCTGTGGTCTGTTCAGGCGAAAGATCATCTGAGTTACACAATGCCACATGCAGGAGGAAGGATTCCAAGCTGCTCTAGGGGCCTGACTTCCGGGTAGCCGCCTCATTCCTGCAAGCGACGTATTGATGTCTCCGGTACAAATTGCACCGCGATCAGTCCTATCAGGACCGCCACGAAAATATAAGCAGATACTGCCAAAGATGTTCCAAAGCCGTGGTACAGGGTGGTTGCTATGACCGGAACGAATGCGCCGCCGAACAGGGTTCCGACCTGATACGACAAGGAGTTTCCGGTGTAGCGAACGCGAGTTGGAAAGAGCTCAGACAGCATGGCGGCGATGGGTGAGTACATGGCGGCGAGTGGGATAGCGAGACCGATGACGGCAATACTCATCAACACCGGATTACGCGTATCAAGCAGCAGGAAAAAGGGAAACGCCCAAGCCAATGCAGCATAGGCCCCGTACAAGTAGATACGTCGCCGCCCCCATCGATCTGACCAGGCGGCAAAGATCAGGCAAGTTGCCAGCCATACTGCGGAAGCCGCGAGTACTAGCTTGATCATCAGGGGCTTGGGTACCTCGAGTACATTGACGCCGTATGAAAGAATGTAGGCGATCAGAATGTAGCCAATCATCGCGGTGCTGGACATGGTCAGGCCACCGGATAGAACCTGTTTCCAATGTGATCGAAGAACGATAAACAGCGGTAGACTTTCCTTTTTTGGCGCATGCGCCTGCGCTTCGGCAAAGACGGGGCTCTCTTCCAATCGCAGGCGAATCACCAGTCCGATGATCACCAGCACTGCGCTGAGCAGGAAGGGAATGCGCCAGCCCCACACCAGGAATTGATCCTGCGGCACGAATGTCACTACGCTCAAGAACGCGATATTGGCCAGGATCAGACCCGCAGGCGTGCCGATCTGAACGAAGCCGCCATAGAGTCCGCGCCGGTTTGGCGGCGCGTGTTCCACCGCCATCAGGACTGCGCCGCCCCATTCGCCGCCAACGCCGATGCCCTGAAAAATTCGCATCGTCACCAACAAGATGGGGGCCCAGATGCCGATTTGTTCGTAGGTGGGAAGCAGACCTATGACAACGGTGGCCAAGCCCATGCACAGGAGGCAAAGGACGAGCATGTGTTTGCGGCCCAGACGATCGCCAAAGTGCCCGATGACCATGCCGCCCAAAGGACGCGCTACGAAACCCACGGCAAAAGTGGAAAAAGCCGCCAGCTGACCTGCGACATCGGAGACATTCGGAAAGAACAATGGCCCGAAGACCAACGCTGCCGCCGAGGCGTAGATGAAAAAGTCATACCACTCGAAAGTGGTTCCAACGAAACTGGCAAGCAGTACTTTCCGAGCTTGATCGTTGCCAAGACCGGCATCGCTTTTGGACGAAGAGTTCACTTTGACTTGCTCCATATAATTGACGTCCTTCCCGACCACTGCACAGTCAGGTGGGTTCTACCCCGTTTCTTCGGACACTTTCAAGAAGGCTCAAAAATGGGCCGAAGGAGTGCTTATGTCGAAGCGAAGGAAGTACAGCATTTATTTCAAGTGGGAAGCGGTTGAGTCGATCCGCCAGCCGGGTGACAGCTGTCGGCATTTCCATAAGAGAAAAACCTTTGGATTCACCTGTCGCTTTGTCCAAACCGAGATTGCATGACTGCGCGGAACCATGCTCCTGAAAGAGGGCTTTCAGCTCTTAAGCGGTCGTCCTACGGGCAAGGTTTCGAACTAATAGTTTCATCAGTTAGTTGTTGGGTCGAGCATCGAAATGGCGATCTTCAGAAAAAGCAATCTACAGTTTCTCGTTTTGTCTAATGCTCTAGTCGCCGGAAGAAGTATTTTTCACCTTCGCTTTCCGGAGCGATTATCGCCTTCGTGATCTTATCTGTTGAATTATTGCATCGTGCTTGAGCTAGCGGGGAGTCGCGAACCAGCTGGTCAGAAACGACAAAATAAGCGCCTGTTGCAGTTGGAATCCCGATGAAATTCTTTCCCCAAATGGCCTCTGCAATCAATGATCCGATGTAAGTGGCTCTGCCGCTTTTGATTTCGAATTTGATCGATAAAGGATTTTTGGCTGTATAGGTTTCATCGCCAGTTTCGCCTGCGTTTCGATATATCAACACATCGTAAATTTCGTATGTGCCTTCATCGAGTTGTTGGCAGAACACGGCCGATGGGGCGGGGCCATCGGTGAAATCAGGAGCTGTCCTGGAGAACAAACCTCTACGGAACGCGATCTCCCCGCCGGTCGAGCTGCCCAATTTTCTGAACTTGACGGCATGTGTGTTGTACGGCGAGCCAAGATCCTTAAGGGAGTTGTTCGACCTTGCGCCAATAGAACCCATGACCCATCCAGCGGTTTCAGCGGATGCGACCCGTAATTGAGGCGTGCTCTGAAGCGAAGGAGCTGGCGTACACCCAGCAGTCGCGGCTGCTAGTAGCAGTAAAAAAATGTTTCGTATGTACTTGCTCATGCAGGTCTCCAACCGCGAATTTGTGTCTTCTTGAGCTACGCCTGCTAATGCAGATTGCTCTACTGATCATGCCTTAAGAGGTCTGCCACCTTTTGTTAGTCAAGCGACTCGAAGTGAATGTAGCTGCACTCTCCGCGCATTACCGAAGCCTTGGTGATCATCACGCCGTCGCCCGCGCGGCTGAGCGTATGCAAATATTCTAGGCCGCCCGAAGTATTCTTCAGAAAAGTGTAAACCTCCGCCGTCTTGCCTGGGTAGACGACGAGTACTGAGAACGCGTTCTGCCCTTTATTTAGCGGGATGACTGCTGCGCCATCAGCGAGAGAAGAGATTATTTGGTTGCGTGTATCTACGAAGAGAATGTCATATTTGTTATCACCGACCGTCACTAGCTTTGTGATGCCGCCGGTGATCCTTTCATCCTCCTAACCGCTTTCCTTCTTTTTTACGATCCCGATCTCGGGGTAGTAGCCTTTCCCGCTGGGGTTTGAGCACGATGCAATATCCGCTGCCTCAACCCCGGCCGTTGAGAGGGTCGCGATCAGGGCCGCAGTGATGAACCAGATTTTCATTCTTGAGCCCAGCGAAAAAGGCGGTGGAGGAGGGGACATTTTTGTTCGAACCGCACTAGTCGCCAAGGCGCCGAACAAGAATTAGACGGCCAAACGTCTAACAACAAGCCAATGTGTCGCCTATCAAACTTCAGTTGCACATCGCGCTCAATAACTGCGGTTTCCGTAGAGCAAAAAAACAGGGTCGCTTTCGCGACCCTGATTGAAATTCGTTGAAGCATGACGGCTGGTGCTTCAATCCCAGCTCAACGCCCCGCCAGTCTGATACTCAGTAACCCGCTTCTCAAAAAAGTTACCTTCCTGCTTGAGGTCGACCATTTCGCTCATCCAAGGGAAGGGGTTCTGTGCGCCCGGATAGATTTCCTTGAGGCCAATCTGGTTGCAGCGGCGGTTGGCGATGTACTGCATGTACTCGTTGAACATGTTGGCGTTCAGGCCGAGCACGCCACGGGGCATGGTGTCGTGGGCGTACTTGATTTCGAGTTCGGTGGCTTCGATGATCATGCGGCGCGCTTCCTGCTGGAACTCTTCCGTCCAGAGGTGCGGGTTTTCGATCTTGATCTGGTTGATCACGTCGATGCCAAAGTTCATGTGCATGGCTTCGTCGCGCATGATGTATTTGATCTGCTCGGACGCGCCGCTCATCTTGTTGCGACGGCCAAAGCTCAGCAGCTGCACGAAGCCTACGTAGAAGAAGATGCCTTCAAACACGACGTAGAAAGCGATCATGTCACGCAGCAGGCGCTGATCATTCTCCGGGGTGCCGGTGTGGAAGTTTTCGTCTGCCAGTGACTGCGTGTAGGGCAGGGACCATGCCGCTTTGTCATGGATGGACGGAACCTCGCGGTACATGTTGAAGACTTCCGCTTCGTCCAGACCCAGGCTCTCAATGATGTACTGATAGGCGTGGGTGTGAATGGCTTCTTCAAAAGCCTGACGCAGGATGTACTGGCGGCATTCCGGGTTGGTGATGTGCTTGTAGACCGCCAGCACCAGGTTGTTGGCCACCAGTGAATCTGCGGTGCTGAAGAAACCAAGGCTGCGCTTGATGATGGTGCGCTCGTCTTCAGTCAGGCCGTTGGGATCATTCCACAGCGCGATGTCCGCGCTCATGCTCACTTCCTGCGGCATCCAGTGGTTGTTGCAGGCCGCCAGATACTTTTCCCATGCCCACTTGTACTTGAAGGGCACCAGCTGGTTGAGGTCGGCGCGGCAGTTGATGATCTTCTTGTCGTCGACTTGGATGCGGCGTGCGCCCATGTCCAGATTCTCGAGGCCGGTGGCACCGGCTTCCTTGACGGCTGCATCTGCGGCCATCACCACTGGCCCCGGAGTGGGCGCTGCAGCGGGTGTGCTCTGCGTCGTGACCTGAGCGGTTGCCGGAGCAGGGGCTGCAGGTGTGGTTTTTTCGTCATCCCATGAAAGCATGATGGATCTCCGTAATCTGATTCGCGGCCTTTTCGGCCTGGTATTTGGTATGTGTTGCGGTAAGTGATGCAGTCAGCCTCAAGTGCTAGCTGATCCGTTGTTTGTGAAAGCCCTGATCACTGGCAGGATTCACAGGACGGGTCGTACAGCGAACAGACCTTGGCATCGGACATGTCCGTTGCTGCCTTTGCAGGTGCCGCGCTGGCCGGGGCAGATGCGGCGGGCTGTGCAGCCTGACCGCTGGCCTTGCTGCCGTGACTGCTGCCACTGCCCACCTGGTTGAGACGGCCATCATCGATGGTGGTCTTCTCGGCGCGGGTAGCGCCCATGGTGCGCAGGTAGTAGGTGGTCTTGAGCCCGGTAAGCCATGCGTGCTTGTAAAGCTCGTCCAGCTTCTTGCCACTGGGTGCGGCCATGTACAGATTCAGTGACTGCGACTGGTCAATCCACTTTTGCCGACGGCTGCCAGCATCCACGAGGCGCTTCGGGTCCAGCTCGAAGGCGCACTTGTAGATTTCCTTCAGCTCCTGCGGCACGCGGTCAATCTTCTGCACACTGCCGTCGTAGAACTTGAGGTCATGCGCCATCACTTCATCCCACAGGTCCAGTGCCTTGAGGTCATCCGCGAGGTACTGATTGACCACGGTGAATTCGCCCGAGAGGTTGGACTTGGAATACAGGTTGGCGAACTGCGGCTCAATGGACTGCGAAACGCCGGTGATGTTGGCAATGGTCGCGGTGGGCGCGATAGCCATGCAGTTGGAGTTGCGAATGCCGACGGTCCGCACGCGGGTACGCAGGGCGTCCCAGTCAAAGCGGCCACAGCTGCTGGTGTCCTGCTGCAGATAGGTCTCGCCGCGCTCCTGCGCCAGCAAGCGGATGGAGTCGATAGGCAGGATGCCCTGATCCCACAGCGAACCCTTGAAGCTGGAGTAGCTGCCACGCTCTTCGGCCAGATTGGTGGAGGCCTTGATCACGAAGTAGCTCATCGCTTCCATGGACTCATCTGCAAAGCGGATGGCGGCGTCGCTCTCATACGGCAGGCGCAACTTATAGAGCGAGTCCTGGAAACCCATCATGCCCATGCCCACCGGGCGGTGACGCAGGTTGGAATTGCGAGCGGTGGCCACGGAGTAGTAGTTGTATTCGATGACGTTATCCAGCATGCGCAGCGCCGTGTTGACGGTCTTTTCCAGCTTGGCTTCATCCAGCTTGCCGTCCTTGATGTGCTGCGGCAGGTTGACGCTGCCCAGATTGCACACGGCAATTTCCTGACCGGCCTTGGTGTTCAGCGTGATCTCGGTGCAGAGGTTGGAGCTGTGCACCACGCCCACATGCTGTTGCGGGCTGCGCAGGTTGCAAGGGTCCTTGAACGTGACCCAGGGGTGGCCGGTTTCAAACAGCATCGACAGCATCTTGCGCCACAGGCTCAGGGCCGGCAGGCGTTTGAAGTTGGTGATGCGGCCTTCGTCGGCCATCTTTTCGTATTCGCAGTAACGTGCTTCGAAAGCCGCGCCCATGAGGTCGTGCAGGTCAGGGCAGTCTTCCGGCGAGAGCAGGGTCCACTGGCCGTTTTCCATGACGCGCTTCATGAACAGGTCCGGCACCCAGTTGGCGGTGTCGATGTCATGGCAGCGGCGACGGTCATCGCCGGTGTTCTTGCGCAGGTCAAGGAATTCCTCAACGTCGCGGTGCCAGGTTTCCAGGTAGGCGCACAACGCACCCTTGCGCTTGCCGCCCTGATTCACGGCCACGGCGGTGTCGTTGGCCACTTTCAGGAAGGGCACCACACCATTGGACTTGCCATTGGTGCCCTTGATGTAGGCACCCATGCCACGCACAGCGGTCCAGTCATTGCCCAGACCACCGGCAAACTTGGACAGCATGGCGTTGTCGTTGATTGCGCCGAAGATGCCGTGCAGGTCGTCGGGGACCTGTGTGAGATAGCAGCTGGAGAGCTGCGGGCGCAGCGTGCCACTGTTGAACAGGGTTGGCGTGCTGCTCATGAAGTCGAAGCTGGAGAGCAGCTGATAGAACTCGATGGCGCGAGCTTCACGATCAATCTCGTTCATGGCAAGGCCCATGGCCACGCGCATGAAGAAGGCCTGCGGCAATTCAAAGCGCACGCCCTTGCTGTGAATGAAGTAGCGGTCGTACAGGGTCTGCAGGCCCAGATAATCAAACTTGGCATCGCGTTCTGCGAGCAGGGCCTTGCCGAGCTGGTCGAGATCAAACAGGCAGAGCTTGGGGTCTACCAGTTCAAGCTCTGCAGCGCGGTGAATGTACTCCCGGAAGTAGTCGCCGTAGACCGGCTTCATTTCTTCAAACGTGGGACGGGTCTGACCCATGCCGAGGAACTTCAGCGCTTCGTGGCGCATGGAATCCAGCAGCAGACGTGCGGACACGTAGGTGTAGTTGGGTTCCTTCTCAATGCGGGCGCGAGCGGCCAGCGTCAGGGCCTGTGACAGTTCTGCTTCGGGAATGCCGTCGTAGAGGTCGCGCAGGGCGGCGGTCATGACTTCTTCCACATTCACGCCGCTCAGCTCGTTGCAGGCCTCGGTGGTGACGCGGCGCATGCGGTCCTTGTCCAGCGCGATGGTGCTGCCATCGTCGAGTTTGACGCTGAGTTCAGGCTTGACGTTCTCTGCAGTCTGCTTGGCTGCTTCGGCGGCGCGTTCGTGTGCGCGCTCTGCACGGTAGATCACATAGGAGCGAGCCACTTTGTGCTCGCCCGCACGCATCAGTGCCAGTTCAACCTGATCCTGGATGTCTTCGATATGCAGGGTGCCACCGCCACTCATGTGGCGGGTCAGCGCCTGCTGTACCTGTGCGGTGAGGTTGGCCACCAGATCACGCACGCGTGAACTGGCTGCGGCGTTACCACCCTCGACGGCCAGAAACGCCTTGGTCAGGGCGATGGAGATCTTCGACGCGTCAAAGTTGGTCAGCTTGCCGTTGCGGCGAATGACCTTGATGCCGCCGGGCGCGGTAGAAGCCAGTTCGGCGCTCGATGGCCCCTGCTTGTTATTGGCTGAGTCGAGATGCGTTGTTTGCATCGAAGTCGCGGAGCGCTCCGTTTGGGTGGTGTGTGGATTCATCTTTATTGTTTCCCTCTCCATATGTCGGACATTCAAGGGGAGAGCAGTCTTCTTGAGACACCTCCCTTTGGCGCAGATTCCCATTCAGGCAACGCTTCCCCGGACGACAGGCCTGAGTTGAGTGCCAGATTGAAGCGGTTCCGCGGCTTATTCGGGCTCCCAAATACTGGAAACAGGAAGTGCCGCGAGCACCGTCGAGTAACAATATCTAGTGGTTTGAAGACCCGTCAACCCCAACATTCTGTGTTCAAGCCTGTGATTTCACCTTGCCAAAATTGTGCGTCTCCTGTGGATGAATGCGCTAAGTGATTGGCTCACAAGAGAGTTTGTGGGGTGGGCGTAACTAGGCGGTGCTGGGGACAACTGAAAACCGCTACCGAGAGGCATGCGGGACTGATTCTGCCGACCGTCAACCACTAAAAAAGTAAAAAGGACTGTAAACAGTGACCTATGGGGCAAGGTCACGATTTGGGCGACCCGGAATCAGTTGTGCCAAAAAGTCGAAAAAGGGTGCCGTAATCAATAAAAACACTGACCAACCGTGGCTGGCCGCGCGGCCAATCAAAAAGGGGGCGGAATGAAGGCCGTCTGGCCTTGCGCACGATTCTGGTGCCCAACCGCCGTGATGCCATGCTGACGGTCTAAATTTGTCCACAAAAAAACCCGGTCGCATGACGCGACCGGGCTTGATACATCAGCCTTTTCCCCTTTCGGGGGAAGGGTTTAGTCGATCACACGGAACTCAACCCGGCGGTTTTCTTCCTGTCCGGATTCCGTGCTGTTGTCGGCGATCGGAGCGGCTTCACCGTATCCCACGGGGTTCAGGCCGCCGCCTGCGACGCCGCGGCCGGTCAGGTAGCGTTTGACCGCGATGGCGCGGCGTTCAGACAGGCCGAGATTGTAAGCGTCTGTACCGAGTGAATCGGTATGACCCTGTACTTCCACCTTGACGCCGGGGTAGGCCGCCAGCGTGTCCGCAACGTCATTGAGGATCAGCTTGGCCTGCGCGGTGAGCTTGTCGGAATCAAACTCGAACTTCACACCACGCAGAACAAAGCGCTGATCCAGTGCGCAACCGTTGGCATCCACAGCCTCACCTGGACGGGGCCGGCGGCAGTCGCCTACCAGAGCACAGCCATTGGGCAGAATCTTCAGACCCGCAGGGGTGTTGGGGCATTCATCGAGATAGTCCGGAATGCCGTCGCCGTCACTGTCCAGAGGGCAGCCATCGGGTCCAACTGCCTGACCAGCAGGGGAGTCAGGGCACTTGTCCAGATGATCGGGAATGCCGTCACCGTCCTTGTCGCTGATGCTGCAACCCTGAGCGTTGACCGCCGTGCCTGCAGGTGAATCCGGGCACTTGTCGAGGTAGTCCGGCACGCCGTCACCATCGCTGTCGAGCGGGCAGCCACGTGCATCTACTTTGGCGCCGGCCGGAGTTCCGGGACACTGGTCGAGGTGGTCGGGTACGCCGTCACCATCTGAATCAAACGGGCAACCGTTGGAATCCACAGGTGTACCGGCCGGGGTGTTCGGGCACTTGTCGAGGTAGTCCGGTACGCCGTCCTTGTCGAGGTCGATGGGGCAGCCGTCGGTATAGACCTTCACGCCTTCCGGGGTGTCGGGGCACTTGTCATTGCGATCGGTCACGCCGTCGCCATCGGTATCCAGGAAGGTGCCGCCAAACGCGTAGCGGAAGCTGGCGCCGATGTTATGTGCTTTGTACTCGCCTTCGAGATTCGAGCGCACGCCGTTGTTCGGGTCGGTGTTTTCGAAGTTGGGCTCTTCGGCGGTGATGAATCGATAATCCAGCCCCAGCGAGGTGCGATTGCCAAACCAATAGGCCAGACCTGCACCCGCCTGGAATCCGAGCGTGTTGTCGTCGGCATCACTGCCGCCGCTGCTGAACTCGGTGTTCTGCAGGCCCAGACCGCCACCGAAGTAGGGGGCCCAATTGCCCAGCGGAATGTCGTACCAGAGGTTGGCCATCAGGCGCAGTGCACGCAGCTTTGCGGTGCTGCTGCTGGTGGTGCCAGCCACAGTGATGGTCTCGATATCGTTCTGGTCGTAGCGCAGATTCAGCTCAGGACGCAGGCCGCCGTCAAACAGATAACCAAAACTGGCGCCGCCACCGAAGCCATTGTCTACGGAAACGCTGGAAGCAAAGGTCTGTGACTGACCAGGCGCCAGGGTATTGGGCTGGCCATTGTTGCCCAGAACGCAAAAACCGCCGAGCAGCTGCGGCGGCAGTACAACGGGTGCCCCCAACAAATCGATCGGAATCACGCAGTTGTTGGCCTGTGCCGCCGAACCCGTTGTCGGCGTAGTAAGCGTCAGGGATCCATCAATGTCGTCGACATCCGAGTAGAAACCTTCAAGTCCCATGTACCAGCCAGGCGTGCTCTGCGCGGCTGCGGTGAAAGAAAGTGAACCGAGTAAGGAGATAGCCAGCCCTTGGGCCAGTCTCCCGGTGAAACGCTTGCCTGTGCTCATGACGCCCCCAAAAAAACGAGATTAAACAACGGTTAATCACACGTGAACGTAGCCTATGCCGCTGAGGTTCCCTCCCGTGCAGGGCTGGAAATCAGGGATTTGGTGACTATCTACTTCAAGTTGTCGCTGCAATTTACTGATGTTTAGGGATTTTGCAAATATTTAAGCGAGAAAATCAGCTATTTGTGAGTATGAAAATGTGAAATCACACCCGAAACCTGATCAGAAAGTCAGAGTACTCTCATCCGAGATTCGAAATCGAGCTGATATTTGCCAATAACCCTGCAGTCTGGCCGGCAGCGCTTTCATGGTTTATTGAGAGCCGCCTCCGATGGTCAGGACCTGGGTCTGGCGATGCGGGGTTGCCACGGTGTTGTGAGCGTTAGCGAGCATGGGTGCGGGCAACGCTGTCGATCGCGTTTAGTAGCCACTCTGTTTGGCTGCGAGCTCTTTCATGATTTCGAGAGAGCCGCCGCCGATGGTCAGGACCTTGGTCTCGCGATAGACCCGTTCCACCCGATTGCCTCTCAGGTAGCCCGCGCCACCGAAGATCTGCATCGCCTCGTTGGCAATCCATTCCAGCGAGGTGCAAGCAAAATTCTTGAGCATGCAGACCTCGGCAATCGGTGTTTCCTTGTTGGAGACGCGCCAGGTCACGATGTCTAGATTGGCCTTCACCGCTTCCAGCCGCATGCGCATGTCCACCAGCCGGTGGCGGACGACCTGATTGCGGATCAGCGCCTTGCCAAAGGTTTCTCGTTCCCGTGCATAGGCAAGGGCATCGTCGTAGCAGACCTTGGCAAAGCCGTAGGCTTGCGCTGCCAGCATGATCCGCTCCTGATTGAAGTTGCGCATGATGGCGAGAAAGCCCTGATTCTCCTTGCCGACGATGTTCTCAACCGGCACCCGGCAATCGTCGAAGTAGAGCGTCGCCGTGTCTGAACAGTGCCAGCCCATTTTTTCCATTGGCGTGCGATTCAGTCCGGGCGTATTGCCCTCAATGACCAGCAGCGAGATGCCGCCGGTACCTTGGCCGCCGGTTCGTACGGCGCAGGTCAGGTAATCCGCGCGCAGTCCGGACGTGATGAAAGCCTTGCTGCCATTGACTACGTAGTGATCGCCATCACGCACGGCGCGGGTCCGGATGTTGGCCACGTCCGAGCCACCACTGGGTTCGGTGATGGCCAGTGCGGCAATCTTCTCGCCGGCCAGGACCGGTTGGGCGAATCGCGCCTGCAGTTCCGATGATCCTGCATGGCAGATCGGGGGTGTGGCAATGCTGTGGCTCATCAGACTTGCCATCAGGCCGCCACTGCCAGCGCGCGCCAGTTCTTCGCTCAGAATGTTGCCGTAGAAGAGGTCTGGGACTTCGATGCCGCCGCAGGATTCAGGGTAGCCGATTTGCAGGATGCCAATTTCTGCCGCCTTCTTGTGCAACTCCCGGGGCAGGCTCCTTGCAGACTCCCAAGCCTCAATATTAGGAGAAATCTCGGTTTCCACAAAGCGTCTTACTTGTGTCCGAAACGATTCATGTTCTTCGTTTATGAAGGGCGAGGAGATGGTCATCAAGGTTACCCAAAAACAGTAAAGGGACTTCGACACGCTAACCGCGAATCAGCGGTGGTTCAAGCTAGAGAGCAAGTAAAGGCGTTTTGCTTCGCCGGGTGGCAGAGACAAGGCGCCGACAGTCTGCGGTGTCATCAGGCCGTGCTAGGTAATTCGTATGATGGGCGCGTCCATCGCCTTAATGACCCAAATGAAAACACCCAAGTCCTATCTGAACCCGGAATTTCTGATGAGCAAGGAGGCGCGCACCGTGCGCCTATTGTGTGAATACCTGGACCCGGAGAAGCGCTTTCGCGAGCTGGCTGTTGAACGCGGGATCATTCTGTTTGGCTCAGCCCGATTGCCAGAAAGTTCGCCTTCGTATCAGGATGCCGCTGACTTGGCAGAGCGTATCGCGCGCTGGACCACCGAGGCGCATGAGCGGGCGCGTCGCTATTACATCGTCACCGGGGGTGGTCCCGGCATCATGCAGGCGGCTCATGAGGGCGCTGCCCGCGTGGATATCGCGCTCAACATTGGCCTGAATATCTCGCTGCCGCATGAGGAGCAGGCCAATCCCTTTGTCGAATTGCAGCGCAGTGTGGTCTTCCACTATTTCTTCATGCGCAAATTCTGGTTTCTCAACCTTGCGCGGGCGGCGGTCATCTTCCCGGGTGGTTTCGGCACGATGGATGAACTCTTCGAGCTGCTGACCCTAACGCAAACCGGCAAGTCATCGCCAATGCCGATCGTGCTCTACGATCGTGCGTTCTGGACGGAGACGGTCAATTTCGAATCGTTTGCCAAGCGCGGCCTCATCAAGCGATCCGACCTTGATCTGTTCACCTATGCGGATACACCAGAGCAGGCGATGGAGCAGGTGCTCCACGGCCTCAATGAAGACGACTAGGCCACTCTGAAAGCCGCTGCCGGGGCAGCGCCCTCAGAGTTCCAGATCGTCCAGATCGTCACCGACGAGTTCGCGTAGTTCGCGCATTTCTTTGTAGCGCTCAACATCTCGCCAGTCGCGGCTTTTCTCGACGCCTTCTCGGTGCTCGGGCTCATAGTCCACGCTGTCACTGTCATCCGAATCGACGTCGTCGATCAGATCGTCGTCAAAGTCGTTGTCTTCGCTCTCGCGAGGCGTCGGCTTCTGCTTGGATTTTCGCGCCATATCAGTGGTCTGTGACAGGCCCGCAGGCCCCATTGGCGCGCCTTTTAGCAGGCTTTTGACACTTCGTGAAGTGTCTTTTTATCTCCTGCCTCCGGAGCGGCGTAAAAGCTGGAATTAGCGGCGAGCGGAGCGCGGCGAAACCCTTGGATTCAGAGCAGGTTTGCGCGCTTTGCGCGCCGCAGATCGGCGGGTAGGTCGATGTCCAGCCGAGGCCGCATCAAATGGATTTGCAGCCCGCCCTCAAGCAGACGTCGGCGAGTCTGATCCAGTTCCAGCCCCGAACTCCATTGGATGCCTCGATTCAGCCGCGCTGCCGGCGTGTGGTTTAGGCCAATCAGCACATAGCCGCCATCCAGAGACGGCTGCAGGACGGCCCGATCGGGGGACTTCAGATATTCGAACGCCGTGTGGAAATCCAGCGGTTCCAGGTCGACGGCATCGGTGCCAACCAGCACCACCGATCCGGCGCCACGTCGAAGCGCATCGCTCATCGCCTGACCCATGCGTTGACCGAGGTTGCCGCGCCGTTGTTGGCGCTGAACCAGGCCAAACTCGGAGGCGAGTCGGCCGAGAAAGGGATGGCTCGGTGTGTCCGAAATCCACAGTTCAACCGCGGCACTTTTGCTCTCTACGGCGGCCTGCACCGTTCGCCGAATGAGCCCCCTGTAGATGCGTGCGGCACCGATTGAACCGTAAGCCGGAATCAGGCGGGTTTTGCATTGGCCCGGGCGAGGGGGGCGCGCGAAGATAATGATGCGATTGTGGCCGTGGACCGAGTTCATTTCGGGGTTGAGAGTGCCACGGTGAAGACTCAGATCAAGACGCAATGGAGGTGTTTGATCCCACGCTACCGATGCACAGGTGGGCCGGGTATACTTTGCGGCCCTCGTTAGAGGGAGTAGTTGGCGGCATGTCGATTTTGGGGCGGTAGCTCAGCTGGGAGAGCGTCGCGTTCGCAATGCGAAGGTCGGGAGTTCGATCCTCCTCCGTTCCACCAATCGACACCACTTGCTGACGCTTGGCGTCAGGTTGAGTCTGCTGCCATCAGCGCTTGAACGCTTCTCAGGGGCCGCTTTGCGCCGATCTCAGTTAGTGTGAGCGCGGGCGCCCAAGGCCCCCGCGCTCACACCAGAAAGCGGATCAGGCTGGCGCAAAGAAGTTGAGTTTGTTGCCATCCAGATCGCGGAAATAGCCAATGTAAAAGGCATCTGCACGCACGCCAGGCGCGCCCTCATCGGTGCCGCCCATTTCGAGCGCCTTCTTGTAGAGACGATCTACCGTTTCCTTGCTGTCTGCGGCCAACGAAATCATGACGCCATTGCCAACCGTGGCTTCCTTCCCGTCATAGGGTTTGCAGACCGACATCATGGGCGTGCCCGGTGCCGTGGCCCAGAGGATGATGCGGTCGGTTTCCATGAAGCGTTTCGCACCCAGCTCGCCAAGCAGCGCGTCGTAGAAAGCGGCGGAACGGGCGAGATCATTGGTACCAAGTGTGGCGTAAGCGAGCATGCTTCTTTCTCCGTCAATTAGTGAATTCAGGCTTATATTTTTCAAGCGGGCAAGCAGAACAGCTTGCACCGCTGCCCAATCTTACGACGTTGCGCCACGAATAAACCGACCGAAAGATATGCCAGCAACGACGCGCGGGAGCCACAGCGCCCAAGCGCTTCAGGAGCGCAGCGTGAAATGGCTGTCGCCGCTGAGGCCTTAGGGCAACATGGCTCCGCGGATTGCGAAGAAAGCAATAGCGGCCATGATTGCCGAAGCCGGTACGGTGATGATCCAGGCCGCGATCACCCGCATGACCACTGAGCGTTTCACCAGATTCTTCCGGTAGACCTTGCGCAGGCCTTTTCGCTCTTGCTTGGAGATTGCGGTCTGACCCGCCTTTCCACGCTGCTTGAGCTGTTTGAGCATTCGATCCTTTACGTCGATCGGCGCGGCTTCGAAGCGGCTCAGGAAATCCTCAACCTCGCTGACTGAAGATTCCTGATCACGATGATGCTGACGGATTTCTTCGATCACCCGTTCGTAGTTGGATTTGAGGAATTCGCGCATGAACCCCACGCCAAAAACGGCGCCAATCGTCACATGGGTGGTGCTGACCGGTAGCCCGAGGCGTGAGGCAATGATCACCGTGACGGCAGCCGACATGGCGATGCAGTAGGCGCGGGTCGGGTCGATCTCGGTAATCTCGCTGCCCACCGTCTTGATCAGCCGGGGGCCGTACAGGGCCAGTCCAACAGACAGGCCCAGCGCTCCAAGTATCAAGATCCACAGCGGCACTGGTGCTTGGCCACCGATGGTGGACGTCATGATGGTGTCGTGTATCGCCGCCAGCGGGCCAATGGCATTGGCCACATCATTGGAGCCGTGAGCAAAGCTCAGCAGCGCTGCGGCGAACATCAGTGGAATCGTGAACAAATTGTTCACGCCATGGCTGTCATTACTCAGGTTGAGCGTGGTCTTGGCCAATCTCGCGCGCATCAGTACATAGATCGCCACACCTGTGGCAGCGCCAACGCCCAGTGCTACACCTGTAGGTACCTTGATGACCTGCTTGAGTCCCTTGAGCATCAGGTAGGTTGCAAATGCCCAGGCCATGAGGCCGATCAGGATGGGTACGATGCGGCGCGAAGCAGCCATCAGATCTGACTGATAGATGATCTTGCGCTTGATGTAGTAGAGGATGGCGGCCGCGATGATGCCGCCCAGTACCGGCGAGACCACCCAGCTGGCCGCAATACTTCCGATGGTTCCCCAGTTGGCCACGTCCCAACCAGCCGCCGCGACGCCCGCACCGAGTACGCCGCCAACAATCGAATGAGTGGTCGAGACAGGCGCGCCCATCCAGGTGGCCAGATTCAGCCATAGCGCGCCTGCCAGCAAGGCCGCCATCATCAGCCAGACGAAGGTGTTGGGATCATTAATTGCCGCCGGGTCAATGATGCCGCCCTTGATCGTGCTGACGACGTCGCCGCCCGCAATGATTGCCCCAAGGGCCTCGAACACTGCGGCGATGAGAACGGCGTGGAACAGAGTCATGGCGCGCGCGCCAACGGCCGGCCCAACGTTGTTGGCGACATCGTTGGCACCGATGTTCATGGCCATGTAGGCGCCAAAACTGGCGGCTACGACGATGGTCAGGCTCATGTGGCCCATCGAAAGGTACGTCAGTAGCACCACGGCCAGAACAAAGCCGACCGCTATTGCCAGGCGCAGGAGGCTCAGATTGGCGGCCTTCGCCGGTGCGGGCAGGGTATCGGCGGGAGTACTCATGATTGGGTGTGCAGATTCAGGTGGACGTGGCACGTCGCGCGAGCGCCTGTTTGGCTTGACATAAATTCTCTGTGATCTGAGTGGCGAGTCGGAACTGCGGCCGGGGTATTTTCACATGATCGCGCGTATATGACATTTTTATGACACGTCTCCGAGGGAGACATTGCTTCTCATCAGCACGGCAGCGGCGAACCTGCCGGGACGATCACCTCAAACGCGCGCGGGAACGCGCCAAGTCTGCTCAAGCGTTTTACGAACTTGTTTATCAGCAGGCAAATCAGCAGGATATCGGCTCCTCATGACCGACGTATCCCAGATGCTCTCGTATCGAAATATGTGCCTGCTCGGATTCGCCGCCTGTGTATTCGGGTTGGCGTTTGCCCTGTACCTCCAGCACTTCCATGGCTTCGAGCCTTGTCCGATGTGCATTTTTCAGCGAGTGGCCATGGCCGGCGTTGGGCTGATTTTTCTTGCCGGTGCGATACACGCACCGAAGGGCGGCGGGCGCTGGGTATATGCACTGCTTGCAGACCTATGTGCGACGGCCGGTGCTTTCATCGCCGGGCGTCACGTCTGGCTGCAAAGCCTGCCGGAAGATCAGGTGCCTGCCTGCGGGCCGACGCTGGATTACCTGATGGACATGCTTCCGGTCATGGAAGTCATTGAAATGGTCCTTCGTGGTGACGGCAACTGCGCGAAGATCGATGCCGCCTGGTTGGGCCTGTCCTTGCCAGCCTGGACGCTGGTCGCTTTTATTGGACTGGGTTTCTGGGCCATCCTGAGCGTTCTGATCCCGACCATTGCGGCGCGACGAGCAGCCATTGTCTGACAGGCTTGTCGCGAAACTTCAATTCACTACTTAATTCTTAAGAGGCCATGCCGATGTCTCCTGCCACCACTGACCTTAGCGATGCGCACCCGGAGGCGCAGACCTGCGACCCTGTTTTCTGCGACTACGGCGGTGTCACCGCCTTTCACGGACCCATCAAGACGCTGCGAGTGTTTGAGGACAATGCACAGGTGCGGGCTACGCTGGAAACGCCCGGCGAGGGAAGGGTTCTGGTGGTCGATGGTGCCGGCTCAATCCGCTGTGCCTTGGTCGGTGGCAATCTTGGCGTGCTGGCCGTGGAGAACAACTGGGCCGGTATCGTGGTTCACGGCCTGATCCGTGACAGCCTGGAAATTGCCCAGCAGGCCTTTGGTCTTAAAGCCATGGGCACGCACCCGCGAAAGAGCAAGAAGGACTCACATCCGGCCGAGCACGACGTTGAGGTCGAGTTTGCTGGGGTCAGCTTCAAGCCGGGCGCATGGCTCTATGCAGATGCCGACGGCATCGTCGTATCTGACAAGCCTATCCACGAATAGCGGGGCGTTAGCGCCGCCGGGCGGCCGCAAGGTCTGATGAAATAGCCCACTCCCGTGGCCGTGCGCAATTAGCTACCGGCCACGGGAGTGGTTAGTGACGTCAGAAGACGGGGAATTCGTTGGCAGTCGAGGTGTTGCTCAGCCGGCGCATATCACCAGAATTTGGATTCAGGGCGAAGACATCCGTGTCGATATCGCCCATGCCATTGAGTTCCAGCGTGAAGCTAATGAATGAAGGGCTAAACTGGCGAAACAGGCCCGGACCAAAATAAGTCTGGGCGGTCACGCCACCGAGGACGGTTCGCGCCAGGCTTGCGGGGTCAACGGCCAGCAGCCGCCCACCGGTCTCAATGCCTTCGGAGCCGGCTGAAGCACCTTGTAACAGCACCAGGGTGGAAATTGGAGCCGGGTTGATCTCGAACCCCGGCCCGCGTAACAGATGGGACTGCGGCGCCAAGCCTCCCAGCCAGCGAGAGCCTCGACCTTCGTTCCGCACGCCGCTTCCGTCGATGGCTGCGCGAAAGCCGCGGCTAACCGGCGCTTGTCCGCCTTGCTCCACATGCAGGCGATTGAAGAACACGCGTCCATCAGACACAGAAATTATGTCCAGCATGCTGACGGCGTCTCGCAGGCGGTAGAGTCTTCTGGCGGGCAAGGCGGGCGCATTGAGTGGAAGCGCCACAACATCGGCATCGGAAGTCGGCGTGGCGTCCACAAAGGAGAACCCGCCGCCAGTGGAATAAATCAGCTCATCGCCAGACAGGCCGGCCGGGAAGGCACGTGTGCGCACGCCATGCATGAAAGTGGCTGAAGCGGACTGGTCCAGCGGCACGCGGAAAAAGCGCGAGATGATGGTGGCAAAGGGGTTGGTGGCAACTTCATGCAGAAAAACCTCGCCATTGGCCAGATAAAGATCCTGCAGTGAAAAGCCGGCCGAGACGCGTTTCAGCGCGCCGGGGTACAGCGTACCGTCTGCGTGCGCGCGCCGAACAAGGTCATTGACCAGAAGCAGTGCGCCGCCAAATCCGTCTGCGCCCAGAAGCTCGAAATCGTTCACGCCGGCGGCGACTACAGTAGAGGCCGTAAGATTTCGGTTATAGAACCTCAGACGTTGGTTGAATAAAACGTAGAAGCCCCGCAGGCGGCCATTCGCGGCGTACAGCGGGGCGATAGCCGGAGAATCGGCGTTGAGGTTGACGGGCACCTGACTCGCGGGACCGAAAATTTGAAGTGCCCTGATCTGTTGGCCGGGTAGGTCGCAGCCGTCCGGTTCCGGGGGCAGGGCGTAGAACAACCATGCGCCCTCCTCGGAGCTGGCATCCATATCGATAACCGAGGTGCTGCATATCTCGGTAGCCTCGGCTTCTCTGGAAAAGCGCTCTGGAGCAGGGCTCAGGCCGCCTCGAAGATTGGCGCGATACCAACGTCCTGATCGTGCATAAACAAGTGTGTGAGGGCGAACATCGAGTATCGAGGCGCCCTGGACCCGACCCTTTCTAAATGTTGTAGCCGCGCCCAGATCTACCGAAAAAGGAACCAGCGCCGCGCGCTGGGCAAAATTGGCCGAGTTGACCAGGTGGATGCCCTTGGGGTTGCCGTCGTCACTCTGGCGGGCGAACGGCATCGCGTAATCCAGCGGTGTCGCCGCCATCGCACGGGTCTGCCAGAAGAAGGCGAAAACCATCAGCAAGCCGACCAAAGCAACGCTTGTTCTACGCGAGCCACTCAATGGGAACATACCAATACTCCGATTTTATGAAATGAACTTGCCCCGGTGGGGCGTAAGGAAGCTGCCCGAGAAACGTCACCGTTCGTGATTCGATACGACGGAACACAGGCAAGACGCAAGCTCACCCTTTATAGCCTTTTTGGATGCCCGAATTGTTGCCCTGCCGTTGCAGGATTGCCGACCCGATCACACTGCGGGGCCGGATTTGCTCCGCGAATTGCCCATTGCTGAGAGATAGCCGGCTTTGGCGCAACTGAGGCCGCTGGTGCTTACCCTACTTGCATCATTAGCCTTGGCGCCGGGGGTTGCAGTTTTGTTGCATTGCAGCGAAGTCGCCGTTTGGCTAGAATTCGCCCCCGTTTTGCGGAGCTTCAGGGTTTCGCACTCGATTCAGCATGAACGCACTCAGGAGACAATGGATGTCCGCAGTCAAGGGCGTGGAAATTACCGGCAAGCTGACCCCAGCTTACAAAAAAATACTGACGCCTGAGGCGCTGAAATTTGTTGCAACGCTAGTCCGTGCGCATCGACCAAAACGTGATGCCCTTCTGCACTATCGGCAAGAACGCCAGGCCCTGATCGACAAAGGCCGCAAGCCCAAATTCCTGAAGGAAACCGCAAAAGTCCGATCAGGCAAGTGGAAAATTGCCGGAACTCCCGCCGATCTGCAGGATCGTCGCGTAGAGATCACAGGCCCGGTTGATCGCAAGATGATCATCAACGCCCTGAACTCCGGCGCGAAATGCTTCATGGCCGACTTCGAGGACTCATCCAGCCCCACATGGGAGCTGATGATGGATGGCCAGATCAATCTGCGTGACGCGGTCAGTCGCAAGATCAGTTTCACCAACGACGCAGGCAAGCAGTACAAGCTCAACGACGAAACCGCGACCCTGATCGTTCGTCCGCGAGGCTGGCATCTCAATGAGAAGCACATTCTGATTGATGGCGCGCCTGCTCCTGGTGGCATCGTGGACTTTGGTCTGTACTTCTTCCATAACGCGAAGAAGCTGATCAAGAGCGGCACCGGCCCGTACTTCTATCTGCCCAAGATGCAGAGCCATTACGAAGCACGGCTCTGGAACAAGATTTTTGTGGACGCCCAGAACATGCTGGGAATTCCGCAGAAGACCATCAAGGTGACGGTGCTGATCGAGACCTTGTGGGCAGCGTTTGAAATGGAAGAGATTCTGTTCGAGCTCAAGAACCACATCGTGGCCCTCAACTGCGGGCGCTGGGATTACATCTTCAGCGCCATCAAGACCCTCAATGCAGACGGCGACTGGATGGTTCCAGATCGTCAGCAGGTGGGTATGGACAAGCACTTCCTCGACAGCTATTCCAAGCTGTTGTGCGAGGTTTGCCACAAGCGTGGCGCACATGCCATGGGGGGCATGGCGGCCTTCATCCCGACCAAGGACCCGAAGAAGAACGAAGAGATTTTTGCCAAGGTTCGCACGGACAAACTGCGCGAAGTGAAGAACGGCCACGATGGCACCTGGGTGGCGCATCCGGGTCTGGTTCCGATTGCCATGGAGGTGTTCGACACCCACATGCCGGAGGCCAATCAGGTCAAGACGCAGTTCAAGTACGGCATCAAGGCCAAGGATTTGCTGGAGTGCCCGAAGGGCAAGATGACCGAGGCCGGCCTGCGAAACAACATCAATGTTGCCATCCAGTACACCGAAGCCTGGCTGTGTGGTAACGGCTGTGTGCCTCTGCACAACCTGATGGAAGACGCAGCGACTGCCGAGATCAGCCGTACTCAGATCTGGCAGTGGCAGAAGTACGGCGTGAAGTTGACGGATGGCCGTAAGGTGACCCCGGCCCTGGTAACGCAGGTCATCGATGAAGAAATGAGCGCGATCCGCAAAGAGCTGGGTGACGAGCGTTTCTATGCAAGCCGCATGTTCGAGGCCGCCGGACTGGTGGCGCGTATGTCGACTGCAGACAAGGTCGCCGATTTCCTGACCCTCCCTAGCTACGAATATCTGGATTGAGCCAGGACTGCGGCCATGCGCCGCCTGCCTGAGGCGGTTATCGCGAGCTAGCGGTACCGCCTGTCGATCCCGACCCCACGATTTCAACCCCCTAGAGGTAATGCAGCAATGAGCACCCGCGAAGAGCAGATCAAGGCCCTTGAGCAAGATTGGGCGACCAACCCCCGCTGGAAAGGCACCAAGCGTCCTTATTCGGCAGCTGATGTCGTGCGTCTGCGCGGCAGCATCCAGCCTGAGCACACACTGGCCAAGAATGGCGCAGAAAAGCTCTGGAAGCTGGTTAATGGCGAAGCCAAGAAAGGCTATGTGAACGCCTTTGGTGCGATCACCGCCGGACAGGCCATGCAGCAGGCCAAGGCCGGTCTGGAAGCCGTGTATCTTTCCGGCTGGCAGGTTGCCGCCGATGGCAACACTTCCGAAACCATGTACCCGGATCAGTCGCTGTACGCGTACAACTCCGTGCCGACCATGGTTCGCCGCATCAACAACACCTTCAAGCGCGCTGACGAAATTCAGTGGGCGAAGAACATCAACAAGGGCGACAAGGAGTTTGTTGATTACTTCCTGCCGATCGTTGCTGACGCAGAAGCCGGTTTCGGTGGCGTGCTCAACGCTTTCGAACTGATGAAGAACATGATCGAGAATGGCGCCGCCGGCGTTCACTTCGAAGATCAGCTCGCCGCCGTCAAGAAGTGCGGGCACATGGGCGGCAAGGTGCTGGTGCCGACTCAGGAAGCGATCCAGAAGCTGGTCGCCGCGCGTCTGGCCGCTGACGTCATGGGTGTGCCGACCATCGTGCTGGCGCGTACCGACGCAGAAGCAGCCAACTTGCTGACCTCTGACTTTGATCCGAACGACAAGCCGTTCATCACTGGTGAGCGTACGCCGGAAGGTTTCTACAACGTCAAGAATGGCCTGGAGCAGGCGATCTCGCGCGGTGTGGCCTACGCCCCGTACGCCGATCTGGTGTGGTGCGAAACAGGTGTGCCTGACATCGGCTTTGCCCGTGAATTCGCCCAGGCAGTGCTCAAGGACAACCCTGGCCAGCTGCTGAGCTACAACTGCTCACCTTCTTTCAACTGGAAGAAGAACCTGAACGACAAGCAGATTGCATCGTTCCAGGAAGAGCTGTCCGCGCTGGGCTACAAGTATCAGTTCATCACTCTGGCTGGTATTCACATCAACTGGTACAACACCTTCCAGTTCGCGCATGCATATGCGCAGGGCGAAGGCATGAAGCATTACACCGAAATGGTTCAGGAGCCGGAATTCGCTGCTCGCGAGAAGGGTTACACCTTTGTTTCGCACCAGCAGGAAGTTGGCGCCGGTTACTTCGACGACGTGACCACCGTGATTCAGGGCGGTGCTTCCAGCGTGAAGGCGCTGACCGGTTCAACCGAAGAAGAACAGTTCGGTTGATCGGAGCTCCGAACCACCCGGTCATGTAATTGAGCCGGGGTTTGGAAAAGTAGCAAGCAAAGGGGCGTCTTCGGACGCCCCTTTTTTATTTTGGGGCGCATTGTGTCGGACGGCTGTGAGCCGGTTGATTACAATGCACCGTTTGATCCAGCAGGGATGCGCATGTCGACCGGTCAACTGACTCTCAATATTCTCGCCGTCATCGGCGTTGTGGCCTTCATGGCATTTCTCACGGCGCGAGATGATCGCCCTCAGACGACGCAAGCCGCTGTGGAAGCAGATTCGGAGATTCCGGCAGCATCTGCTTCGGATTCTGGCGAGAGCACAGTCGCTCCATCAGTGAACGCCGCACCCACAGGTTTCAGTCAGGATCGCGCCATTGATCTGGCCGGCCAGCATGTGCCTGATGATGTTCAAAGCTTTTATTTCATGATTGTGGACGCAGAACGAGACAGTGCTGTGCAAGCTGGCGAATTGGCTCAGATGATGGTCAAGGCTTCACAGGAGCAGGACCACCTTGGTGTGACAGGCGCGGACGCATCTCTATTGCATCAGGTCATGCTGATGGCCTTTGCACTGACCAAGGACGAGCAACTGAACGCGCTACACCTTGTGTATGTCGGGCGGCCGGCACATCAGGCTTCGGTAGAGGCTCAGGCATCACGTGCAGGGCTCGCAATGGATTTTGTCGCCTATCGCTAAAGCGGGCAGGGTCTGCGACATATCATGCGGCACCGCGCCGGTTAGGAGTACGGGCTGGCATACTTGGTACCTGCATCGGGCATCATCCCCTAAACATTCAAGAACAAGTGCCGCGGACTTTGTGTTGCCGCGACGAGCAAAGAACCACTCAGGAGCATCATGTATTCACTGCGATTTCGTTTGGCGCGATGGGTATTGGCGCACCGCAAGCTTTCCTGGTTCTTCTTTGCAGTTGTTACGGCATTTTTTGCAGCTGGGCTGCCTCGTGTTGAACTCGAAACGGTCTTTTCGGACCTGCTGCCGGCAGACGACGCCTTTGTGCAGACTTACAAGGATCATCCCAATTTCGGAAATCCGCTGACCGTTGCGGTGATGATCAAGCGGACCGACGGCGATATCTACAATCCCGAAACCATCGACAAGGTCTGGAAGTTCACGCGCGATATCGACCTGACACCGGGAGTGGATCACGACCTGATCCTGTCCATCACAACCAGTCGCGCCCGCTACAGCGAAGCCACTCCGTACGGTGTGGATATGCGACCGTTGATGGGCGACCAGCCGCCCCGGACAGACGAACAGATTGCAGAGTTCAAAGAGCGCGTCGACAAATCGCCGAACAGCAAGGTATTCCTCATCTCGCGTGATGAATCGGCAACACTGATCCTGGCGACCTTCATCGAGCACCAGCTCGACTACGGCGTGATGTTTAAGTTCATCAACGATCTGGCCGACAAGGCCCGCGATGAACATCACGAAATCTATGTGGTGGGCGAGCCCACACTGATTGGCTGGGTTTATCAGTACGAACGCCAGATGTTCGGCATCTTTGCGGTAACTGTAGCGGCATTGTTGTTGGCGCTGGCGTTGTACATGCGTAACACGGTGGGCATTTTGACCCCCATCATCACCAGCCTGGTTGCAGCAATCTGGGCGTTCGGCTTTGTCGGCTGGCTGGGTATTTCCATTGAGCCCTTGCTGATGGTCGTGCCGCTGTTGCTCACCGCGCGCTCGTTCTCTCACTCCGTTCAGTTCACCGAGCGCTTCTACGAAATCTTTTCGCAGGTCAAGGATCGGCTGAAGGCGGCTGAGCTGACCATGGGCGTCATGATGGCGCCCAGCATCCTCGGCATCGTCACCGACATCATCGGCATATCGGTCGTGGCAGCAGCGCCCATTCCGGCCATGTGGCGGCACGCCGTGTTCTGCGGCATGTGGGCGGTGTGGCTGATTCCCACCGGCGTTGTCCTGATTTCGCTGCTCCTTTCGACTTTGCCGCCGCCGAAGAACATCGATCGCATGATTGGTGAGGACAGCGGGCAATCCGGTGGCGTCCATCGTCGTTTCCAGGCCATGCTCGGCTGGATCGCTTCCCTGACTGTAGGCAAACGCGGAAAAATGACCGCCGTAGTTGTGGTGGCATTTGCCGCAGTGGCGACATGGACCGCGTCCCAGATCAAGATCGGCAACCCCGTCGAAGGCACCAATCTGCTGTGGTACGACTCTGAGTTCAACACGGCGGTGCGCGCCATCAATTCACATTTCCCCGGCGTCAATACGCTGGAAATTGTGCTCGAGGCTCACGACCAGGAAACGCAGGACTGGAATGTCTCGCGTGCCGATACGGTCAAGACCATGATCACGCTGCAGCGCATGATGGAGCAGGGGGAGAATCCGCCCCGCGCCACTTTGTCTTTCAACGATTACCTGCGTGAGGCCAATCGGCTGTTTCAGGGTGGCAGCCCGAAATGGTTGCCGCTGGACCCGGACGACCGTGCCGTCACCGCCGCGACGGTCGGCGTGATGATGGGTTCAAGTGCCAAGAACTACAGCAACGTCATCAGCGACAACATGCAGAACGCAACAGTGTCGCTTTGGTACAAAGACAACAAGCAGGAAACCGTGGATGCCGCTCTTGCTGCGGCCAGCGAGGCCGTTGAGGCTGTGGGCGTGGATCACGAGCATTTCAAGGTCAGGTTGGGCACCGGTACCATCGCCTTGCAACAGGCTGTCAACATCGTGATTGATCGCTTTCACTGGATCATGTTGCTGTTGCTCAACATCGCCATTTTTCTGCTTTGCAGTTTCGCCTATCGATCTTTTGCCGCAGGATTGATTCTGCTGGTCCCGGTCAATCTTTCTCATCAGGTTATGATTGCGGCCATGCATCTGCTCGGTGTCGGGCTGGACGTGAATTCCCTCATTGTTGCCGCGATCGGTGTCGGTGTTGGAATTGATTACGGTATCTATTTGCTGTCGCGAATCTGCGAGGAGTACCAGGCACGCGATTTTGATATCGATGCTGCCGTGTCTACCGCACTGCGCACGACGGGCAAGGCGATCATGTTTACGGCAACGATCATGACGGTCGGGATTCTCCCCTGGTATTTTCTGTCCGGATTGAAGTTCCTGGCAGACATGGGGCTGCTTCTGGTGATCATCATGTCCATCAATATGGTGATGGCGCTGCTGGTGTTGCCGCTTCTGGTGGCATTGATCAAACCGCGGTTTCTTGCGCGCAAGGATTTGCTGGTGGGCGAGGGCGTTGACGTGGCGGCGTATGAAGAGGGCCGAGACCCCTTGGCTGCGCACGGTCGCTGATTGATGGCGATGACTTCAAGAATCCGATTGCACCGCTGATGCGACTGGTCGTTTCTCTGGGCATCCTCGTGGTGGCCGTGGGGGCTTTTGTCTACAGCATCTCCGGTGACCATGCCGCCCGCAAAAAGCCTACCGTAGAAAAGGCAGAGGCCAAACCCGCGGCGTCTCCATCGCCTGTCCTTCTGGAGGGCATAGGTGACTACAGAATGCGGGTCACCGCGCTTAATGACGATGCCAGGAAGTGGTTCGATCAGGGTGTAAACCTTGCTTTTGCGTTTAACCACGCTGCGGCCGTGCAGTCCTTTCTCGAAGCGGCTCGCATGGATGACAGATGTGCCATGTGCTGGTGGGGCGCTGCATGGGCCCTGGGGCCCCACATCAACGCGGGCATGGCCCCATCGGATTATCCCGTGGCACTGGATTATCTTGAAAAGGCAGTGGCAGCTTCCGTGCATGTCTCTGAGCGCGAACAGGCCCTGATCGGTGCGCTTCGCAAGCGCTATCAGCGAGAGGTGCCCATCTCACGGGAACCCCTTGACCAACAGTACGCGGATGCGATGCGTGATGTGCGCAGGCAGTTTCCAGACGATGTTGAAGTGAAGGTCTTGCTGGCTGAGTCCCTGATGATTCTCCACCCTTGGGACTATCACGATGAGCGGCATCGGCCTCGACCATGGACTGCTGAGATCGTCGATCTGCTGGCGTCTGTGCTCGATGCCAATGATGCACATCCGGCAGCGCATCATTTTCTGATTCACCTCCTGGAACACTCCGATACGCCGGAACGAGCCTTGCCCTCCGCGATCAAGCTTGCTGGCATGGCGCCAGCCGCGGGACACCTGCAGCACGTACCGGCGCACATTTACGCCCGTCTGGGGCGCCATCACGAGGCCATGCTGGCCCATCAGGCGGCCGTTGAAGCGGACGCTCGGTATCGTTCAATCTGGCCACTTGATACCGGTCTTTATGGCTGGGCTTATACGGCACATCACCTGCACAGTCTTTACGCCAGCAGCCTGATCATTGGCCAGAGCAACAAGGCGATCGAGGCAGCCGATCGGCTCGCCGGTACGCTCGACCTAGGCCGAGCGCGACAACCCGGGTACGAAGCGATCCAGCATCTTTGGGTCAGTCCATATTTTGCGCGTGTGGCTTTCGCCCGCTGGAGCGACATTCTGGAACTGCCGCCGCCGCCGGCAGATCTGGCCTATCCAACGGCGATCTGGCACTACGCACGCGGCCTGTCTCTGGTGTATTCGGGAGACTTGGGTCGTGCGCGGGAGGAATTGGAATCACTAAAGACGATCTCTGCTCATCCGCAACTCGAAGCGCTGCACTTCTGGGGGCAGGCGCCTTTTTCCACCCTGGCGCTTATCGCAGACTTCAGTCTTGCTGCACAGCTTGAGTCGGCCGAGGGCCGCCATCGCGAAGCGCTGATGCTGATTGGCAAGGCTGCAGAACTGGAAGCATCTCTGCCATACGAGATGCCGGCGCTCTGGTTGAATTCGACGCGAGTGGTCCAGGCGCGTTTGTTTCTGGCGGCGGGAAATCGTTGGCAGTCGATCCAGATCGCACAACAGGCTTTGGAGGAGCGCCCAAACGACGGACGCTTGCTTTGGGTTCTGTACCAGGCGCAAAAGGCGCTTGGAAGGCCATTCGAGGCAACCCAGAAGCGGTTTGATCTGGCCTGGCAGTTTGCGGACGCTCAATTGCCGGAGTTCAAGCCCTGATCAAAGCCCTGGGGTATGGCACAGACGTTTGTGCCGTTTTCTGCAGGGTGAAGCCAGAGCGATGCCAGTGTAGGATCGCCAAACTTATTTTGCTGCAACAGCGGAGAACGACCCCATGGAAACTATCGTCGGGCAACTTGCCCAACAGTTCGGCCTCAAAAACGATCAGGCGGAAGCCGGCGCGGGTGCCATCCTCCAAATGCTGCAGGATAAGGTTGGCGGGTCGGATGTCAGCGAGCTGATCGCAAAGGTTCCTGGCGCGGAATCATGGCTGCAGAAAGCGCAGTCACTGCCATCCCAGGCAGGCGGCGGTGAATCCGGTGGCGGCCTTCTTGGTCAGGCAGCTGGCCTGCTCGGTGGTCTTGGTGGTGGCAGCACTGGCGCAGAGGGTTTGGGTGACATTCTGGGCAAGCTGCAGGCTTCCGGGCTCAATGCGGGCAACGCCATGCAGTTTGTGCCGGCATTGCTGGAAAAAATTCAGGGCGTCGTCGGGCCGGAACTGGTCGGCAAGGTTCTGGATCAGGTGCCCATGCTCAAGGCACTCACCGGCGGAGCCGGAGCGCAGGCGGGTGGCACCGGCGGCCTGGGCGGAATGCTCGGCAATCTCCTGAAGTAATTGTCAGGAGACGGGCGTCCTGTCTGCTGACTCTTAAATTGTTCTTCAACTTTTCAAACGGACAGGACGCTAGATGGGGATTGATCCAATGAAGCTGATGCGCGGCATGCTGATCAGCTTTGTCGTGTTGGTGCTGGTTGTGGTGCTGACGGCATTTCTGTTGCCCCAGACCGCTCATATGGAGCGCAGCATCGTTATCGAGCGCCCGCAAAAGATGGTGTTCACCGTGCTCAATGGCTACCGCAACTTTTCGGAGTGGTCGCCATGGTCTGAGCTGGACCCTGACATGGAAGTTACCCTGGAGGGGCCTATGCAGGGCGTAGGTGCTCGCTACATCTGGATGAGTGAGGAGGCTTCGGTGGGGGCGGGTTCGCAGGAGATCGTGAGCTCGACTCCGGACTCGGAAATTCGCGTCAATCTGGAATTCTCCGGTATGAGTTCCAGCAATTCAGCGACCTATATTCTGGAACCGGAAGAAGGCGGAACCCGGGTCACGTGGACGCATGATGCCGATTTCAGTAGCAGCCTTTTTTCACGTTATTTTGGACTGATGCTGGATTCGATGATCGGCGCAGACTACGAACGCGGCCTGAGTCAGCTCAAGGCTTTTGTTGAGTCTATTCCAGATGCAGATTTCACGGATCTTGACGTCTCATATGTAAACGTTGAACCCATCACCATCGCCTATCTGGCAGGCTCGAGCGCGACAACGCCGGAATCGATTGCCGAAGCTTACGATGCGGCCTTCGAGAGTATTCGTGACGGCCTGCGTCGTCAGGGGCTCAAGCCCACTGGCCCGCCACTGGTGATTGGCAAGAAGTGGGAAGCGGAGTCCAATGTCTACGAGTTTGACGCTGCCTATCAGGTGTCGGAACGACTTGGAAGCCTGCGTCAGAGTAGCGGGATCAAGTTGGGCAAAACCTATTCCGGCAAAGTGCTGAAGGCGACCCATCGCGGGCCGTATTCCGAGCTGGCTGTACATTTTCAGAGGCTCATGGCCTACAAGCGAGCGATGGGTTACAGAGATAATGGATCGCCCTGGGACGTCTATGTGTCTGACCCGCAGCGCACCCCGCAAGCGGAGCTGTTGACAGAAACCTACGTACCCGTTGAATAAAAAAAGGCCGCCCCGTTAAGGGCGGCCTTCTTACTGCGGCTTCTTCGTGGCGTGTATCCAGATCAGACCCCGACCACTCCGCCATCATCCTTGGTGATGACGATGGTGGCTGAGCGTGGTCTTGCGCTGCCGCCGTCGGGCCAGTTGCTGGTGACGTTTCCGGTGTCGCCCCGTTCGCCGGGATGCTGGATATTGACGAAGATGGTTCGTCCATCAGGCGTGCTGTCGATACCGGTAATTTCGCACTCATTCGGTCCGACAAGGAAACGACGCAGGTCGGTCCCCAGATTGGCACCGACAAAGGTCGTCTGCCCGCCGACGTTCATGGCTGCGCCGTCGCCCATCTGTCCCGGAATGGCTGCCAGCATCTGGTTGTTAGTGCCGTCGGAGTAAGCGCCGTCGTCGGTCTGTATCCACAGCAGATTGCTGTTGCGGGCAAACCACAAGCCGTCGGGGCTGGACAGATCATTGCTGTCGTCGAGGCCGGAAAGGTTGATGTCGCTGCCGTAGCTGGAGCGCGCGCCGAACAGGAAGATGTCCCACTTAAAGCTGACCGAGGCATGCATGCCGCCATCTTCGAGCCAGCGGATGATGTGGCCGTTGACGTTGCCATCCAGGTCCGAGTTTGCATCCGTTCCCGAGTCGTAGTTGCGGGGGTTGGCGGCATCCACAGGCTGTGCAGGATTGTTTCCGCGATTGCTGTTGTTGGTCAGGGTCAGGTAAACCTCGCCGTTGACAGGGTTCACCGCAGCCCATTCCGGGCGGTCCATGCGCGTTGCGCCTACTGAGTCAGCCGCCAGGCGCGTGGCAATGATCACTGCCGCCTGCGAATCAAAGGTAAACAGGGCGTTTGAGGCATCAAGTCCGTTCTCGCCCTGCACCAGCGCAATCCAGTCGCCGCTGCCGTCCGCGTTGAAGCGAGCAACGTAGAGCGTGCCATCGTTCAAGTACTTGTCGCCGCCGGCCAGGCCCATGCCGGCGTCCGCCGGGTCCCAGTTTTCCGTGGATACGAACTTGTACAGATAGTCGCCGCGATTGTCGTCGCCGGAATAAAAGACAACCGGCTGCCCAGCGACAGCTGGAGCAGGCCAGCAGCCTTCGTGAGAAAAGCGTCCCATGGCAGTGCGCTTCTGAGGACGCGAACCTGGCGCGTAAGGATCAATCTCGACGTTGTAACCAAAGCCGTTGGGTTCGTTGCGATAGTCGCCTGTGGCAGTGGTGGCCGTGTTGACCGTGGCGTTCCAGCGCTGGAACTCATCTCCCGGCACCGACGTCCAGGCGTAGTTGCCTGAATTCCCATCACGAACACCGGCGCGAGCCAGCTGGGCGGCATCGTCTGCGCTACGGTTGGCGTCGTCACCTGCGTCGCGGCGGAAATAGAACGGCCAGTTTTCTTCGCAGGCGAGGTAGGTGCCCCAGGGCGTGTATCCGTGTGCGCAGTTGTTCACCGTGCCGCGAACCAGTGTGCCGCTCGGGCTAAATTTTGTCTGGACGAATTCGCTGCCGCGAACAGGGCCCTGCAACTCGGTCACGGTGAACGGGGTGACTCGACGATTGAACGACGAGCTTTGGTTGTAGGACCAGTTATTGCTGCTGTCTTTGCTGACTTCAATCACGCTGACGCCGTGGCAATTGATTTCCTTGCGGACCTCGGCTTCGGGACGCGGTGCCGGGCTGGGGGCCACCGGATGCAGGTAGGTCTCGGTGATGTTCTCGTGATTCATCACCAGCAAGCCGCGGTTGTTGGAGGCCGGGTCGGCAGCACCTGTTGATGACAGTCCGAAATAGTACAGGGCGTCATGATGATCGCCTGCGCGCAGCTCAAAATCATTGTCGGTGCCGTCGTTGGCGTAGGCCGAAACGGCAGCCGTGATTGGATCTCCCGTTCGGTACAGAACCGTTGCGGTGTAGCCGTTGGGAATGGTCACATTGTCGAGCAGGTTGCGTGGTACGGCGTCAAATCCCAAAGCGCTGATCATCTGGGCGCCGGGTACGCCGCCACTATTGTTGTCGTCAGTACAGGCAATCAGTGCTGCACCGCCAAATGTGGCGCTGGCAGCCGCCGCAAAACCACCTTTGAGAATGCTTCGGCGCGGATAACGTTTTTCGAGTATCGATTCGAAGCTAGGATTGTTCGACAGATTGGTGTTCTGCGATGGGGGATGGCTCATGGCTGTTCCGTATCGTGAATAAGAAAGGTGGCCCAGAAGCTATCGGAGCAATGTTTCGGTAATCTGATCCATGAGTGACACTTTCGCTGCGTATTTATGACTGACCGGACAAATAATTCTTCGATTCTCTGCGGGGCCAGCCGCACTGCCACACATCGATGAGCGCGGGGTCCTTCGATTCAAAGGGCTTTCTGTCACAGCTCACGCTGGAGCCGGGGGTCTATCGCATGTACGACAGCAACGGTGAACTGCTGTATGTCGGCAAGGCCCGCAATCTGAAGAAGCGGGTCAGCACCTATTTTCTGAGGGCATCTGGCGATGCTCGAATCGAAACCATGGTGTCTCAGGTCGCACGAGTAGAAGTCAGCGTCACGCATAGTGAGGATGAGGCGCTGATACTTGAGTCCAACCTGATCAAGGAGTACGCGCCGAAGTACAACATCGTTTATCGCGACGACAAGAGTTACCCCTATGTGCGTCTGTCAGCACATGCCTATCCGCGCATCAGCTATTACCGTGGCGCCAAGACGGGCAAGGATCGCTATTTCGGACCGTTTCCCAGTGCGGGAGCGGTCAAAGAAACGCTTTACACGCTACAGAAGCTTTTCAAGCTCAGGCCCTGTCGGGATTCATTTTTCTCCAATCGGCAACGCCCTTGTCTGCAACACCAGATCATGCGCTGTTCCGCACCTTGCGTCGGACTGATCGGGGAGCAGGAGTATGCGCGTGATATTCACAACGCGACGCGCATGCTCGAAGGCAAGGGCGATGAACTATCGCGCGAGCTGGGCGAAGAAATGGAGCGGGCATCTGATGCCCTGGAGTTTGAACGCGCTGCGAAGCTGCGGGATCAGATTGTTGCGCTCAAGCGCGTGAGGGAGAACCGCGCCATCTCCGGCGGGGCACAGGATCTGGACGTGGTCGCCGTCGCCTTGCATCCCGCTGGAAGCTGCGTTGCCGTGGTCAGTGTTCGGGACGGTCTGAACCTGGGCCATCGGAGTCACTTCCCCAAACATTCCGCGCAGGTGGATGCCCCCGAGCTGATTGAAAGTTTCATCAGCCAGCATTACCTGCAGCAGCCACCGCCGGCAGAGATTGTGATCAGTCATCCACTGGAGGATGCGCAGTGGCTGGAGCAGGCGCTCAGCGGTGCGGCAGGTCGCAAGGTGGCGATTCATCATCCTCAACGCGGCATTAAAGTGCGTTTGCTCAGCATGGCGCTCAGTACAGCAGAGCAGGCGCTTTCTGCCAGGAGAGTGGAAGCCGCAAGCATGGATGACCGTCTGCTGGAGTTGCAGCAGGCGCTGGACCTGGAGCAGGTGCCATCGCGCATGGAATGCTTCGATATCAGTCACACGCGCGGCGAACGCACGGTGGCGTCCTGCGTGGTCTTTAACCGGGAAGGTCCCCTGAAGAGCGCCTATCGCAAATTCAATATTGCAACGGATGAAATCCTGTCGGAATCAGAATTGACGGCCAGCGAAGCGCAGGGGAAGGACCCGCGCGCTTCAATAACGGGAGGCGATGATTACGCGGCAATTCATCAGGCAGTGAAGCGTCGATTCGCGCGAGCCAAGAGCGGAGAGACACCGCAACCGGATGTCCTGTTCATTGATGGCGGCATAGGGCAGCTCAATTCTGCGATGCAGGCGCTCGAGGAAATCGGCATCGTGGACCTGCGTGTCGTGGCCATCGCCAAGGGTCCGGAGCGCAGGCCGGGGATGGAAGAACTGATTCTTCCGGAATGTGAGACGCCTCTGCGGTTGCCACCGGATTCTCCGGCTCTGCATCTGATACAGCGAATTCGCGACGAGGCGCATCGCTTTGCCATTACCGGGCACCGGGGTCGCCGCGAGAAATCGCGACTGGTCTCAGGTCTGGAATCTATTGAAGGTCTGGGGCCAACACGACGCAAGGCCTTACTCAAGGCCTTCGGCGGCGTTGCGCAGATCAAGCGGGCCAGCGCCGAGCAAATCGGGCAGGTGGATGGCATCAGCGCGCGCCTTGCGGCCAGAATTCACGCCCACTTCCGTTGAGCGGCGGCAAGCAACTGCCGAACAGATGTTCTGGCACTGGTATCTTGTGCCCGTAAACCGGACACTTAGCCCATGCCATTGACGTTACCCAATATCCTCACGCTGCTGCGTGTGGCGGTCATTCCAGTCGTACTTGCGCTGTTCTATCTGGACTGGCCACATGGCAGGCAGGCAGCGGCCATCCTGTTTGCAGTGGCCGCCATCACGGACTGGTTTGACGGCTGGCTGGCAAGGACGCTCGGGCAAACGTCCAAGTTCGGTGCCTTTCTCGATCCGGTTGCAGACAAATTGCTGGTCGCCGTTGCCCTGGTGATGCTGCTTCATCGTGAGCAGGGAGAAGTGCTGGCTATTCTGGTTGCCGTGATCATTGGTCGCGAAATCACCATCTCCGCCTTGCGCGAATGGATGGCCGAACTGGGCGCCCGCACCAGCGTGCGCGTCGGCATGGTGGGCAAGATCAAGACTGCCTTCCAGATGGTGGCAATCTGGATGATGTTGTGGCGAGAGGATATTTTCGCCATTCCGGTGTACCAGATTGGTTTTGGGCTGCTCTTCGTCGCAGCGGTGCTGACGGTTTATTCGATGGTGGTGTACTTGCGCGCCGCCTGGCCCTTCATGAAAGAAGACCATCAAGTCGGCGAGTAGGGCGGCTTGAGCAGAACGCGGGTTCGCGCAAGCACCACAGAAACCTCCCGCACCCGCCTCGCTGCGCTCGGGCGCCGTGTCGGTTTCTGACTTGCGCGCCGCCTGGCCCTTCATGAAAGAAGACCATCAAGTCGGCGAGTAGGGCGGCTTGAGCAGAACGCGGGTTCGCGCAAGCACCACAGAAACCTCCCGCACCCGCCTCGCTGCGCTCGGACGCCGTGTCGGTTTCTGACTTGCGTGCCGCCTGGCCTTTCATGAAAGACGGTCATCAAATCGACGAGTAGGGCGGTTTGAGTAGAGCGTGCATTCGCGCCGCCACCGAGAAATCCTCCCGCACCTCCGTGCTTCGCACGCACCGGGTCGATGGGGTTCAACCGGAATGGAGTCGCGCGCGGACTGGGAATTGTCGAGTGTTTGAACCTAAATCATCTCCCGCACCACCGCGCTTCGCACGCACCGGGTCGATGGGGTTCGAACGGTATGGAGTCGCGCGCGGACTTGGGATTTTCGGGTGTTTGAACCTAAATCATCTCCCGCACCACCGTGCTTCGCACGCACCGGGTCGATGATTTGTTGACACTTCAAAGTCAGCCGCTAAAATGCGCTCCCCGTGCGGGAATAGCTCAGTTGGTAGAGCGCAACCTTGCCAAGGTTGAGGTCGCGAGTTCGAATCTCGTTTCCCGCTCCAAAGTTTCTTCGTCAACCCCGGGCCAACCGGGGTTTTTCGATTCATCAGGCCGTTACAACCGATTCAACACAGGCTGGATGGCAGAGTGGTTATGCAGCGGACTGCAAATCCGCGTACCTCGGTTCAATTCCGGGTCCAGCCTCCAATTGAATCAACAGGTTTGATGCGAAAGTGCAGGCAACGCTGCTCTGCACTGGCCTGCGATCACACAAGGCTGGCTCCGCCGGTGTCGTCGGGCCTGTATAGACGCAGGGCACTGGCAGATTCTAATCGGCGGCCTATGTGCCGCGACGCCCATGCTGACCGAAGCTATTGTCCCATCCGTTGCGGGTGAGGTTCGCCAGGCGTTACTAAAAAACGTAGGCGGCGGGCTATTGCTAGAATGGTTAAGCAGTCGAAAGACTCGCCAGTCTGCATCCGGATGCAGGTTTCTTTAGCTGAGATTGCTTCACTGGATTTGCGCGTTCGCCGCGGCGGTTTCGCTCAAGATTTTCGGTTGGGCGCCGTTCCGGGCTGGTCTCATCAGTAGTTGAGCAGGACATCTTTCGAGAGCCCGAATGGCGGAATCGGTAGACGCCAGGGACTTAAAATCCCTTGTTCGCAAGGACGTGCCGGTTCGAGTCCGGCTTCGGGCACCAGAATCGCTTACGTTGGCTCGCCGTCGTTGATTCCCTTGGCTTTTGCAAAGCCCTGCGGGCGGCCTATGGTGGCGGCAGAGCGCTCCTGTCAAGCCTTCCGGCTTGACGAAACGCACCGATCTCGTTGATAATATTGAAATAATTTGTCGTCGGCTAGCGCTATTTACGCAGCGTGATTGCCTGAACTTGCTTCAATGGAATCTCTTGGATGTTGCTTGCTACAGATCTAGACGGCTCTTTTCTCGGCGGCAGCGAGGCTGACCGCCAACAGCTCTACCACCTGGTTGCAGCCCATCCTGATATCAAGCTGGCGTACATGACGGGCCGCGGCCTGGAGACGGTACTGCCACTGCTGGCCGACCCGGCGCTGCCTCATCCGGACTACATCATCTGTGACCTTGGTGCGACGGTTGTCGATGGGAAGTCGATGCGCGCCGTAGTGCCCTTGCAGTCCCAGATTGCGGCCCGCTGGCCCGGAGAGCAGCGAGTTGCGGAGGCCTTTCAGGAGTTTGAAGGTCTGGTCCGACAGGCCACACCACAGCAGCGTCGCTGCTCGTATGTTTGCGAGGCAAATGAAATTACGCCGCGCATGCGTGAAGTGGCGGCAGAACTGGAGTGCGAGATTCTTCTGTCTTCACCGACCCTGCTGGATATCCTGCCAAAGGACGTAAGCAAGGGCGCGACGCTCTCAGCGCTGGTCAAGCAACTGGGCATTGATCCGGATTCCGTGCTCGTCGCCGGAGACTCCCAGAATGACCTCCCGATGTTCAAGGAAGGATTCAAGGGTGTCTGCGTAGGGAATTCTCTCGAGATGCTGCTGGAAGAGACGCGCGGCATGTCGCGTGTGCTGCATTCCAAGGCGGAGGGCTGCGGCGCCATCCTGGAGGCCCTGAGCACGTTCGGCTTCTTGGGCAAACAGAGCATCGACCAGATGCGCGAGGCGGTGCAAAAGCCCGGCGAGTCAGATCTGGTCGTGGTCTATCACCGTCTGCCCTACGACGAGTCAGTTGAAGACGGACGTATCGTGCGTAAGCGGCATGCATCGCCCAACGGCATTATTCCAACCTTGATGAGCCTGTTTTCGGAAGGTCAGCGTGGGGCCTGGGTTGCATGGTCGACGCTGGACCCGAAGAAAGGTCCATTTGAAGAGCGCACGCCGGTCGATGTGGAGCGCTATCCGAATCTGGTCGCTGCGCGGGTTGTCCTGACCAAGTCCGAAGTTGATATCTATTACAAGACGTTTTCGAAGGAAGCGTTCTGGCCAACGCTGCACACCTTCTGGGAACGCGCACGATTCCGCCAGGATCACTGGGAAGTGTTTGTCCGGGTGAATCGTCTGTTTGCGCAAGGCGTCGCACGCGAAGCCGCACACGGTGCCACTGTCTGGATTCACGACTACAACCTCTGGTTGGTTCCGGCCTTCCTGCGCGAGATGCGCCACGATGTGAAGATCGCCTTTTTTCACCACACCTATTTTCCGGGCGCGGACACCTTCAATGTCCTGCCATGGCGGCGGGAGATTGTGGGTAGCCTGCTGCAGTGTGATTACATCGGTTTTCACATTCCACGTCAGGTGGAGAATTTTATTGACGTCGCACGCGGGGTCATGCCGGTCAAGGTGACCAAGTCCAAGAGCTGTGCACCGCGGTACCTGTCTTATGGATGTGCGGTCGGCCTTGAGACCATGACGTCTGCAATCGAGGTTCACGGACGCGAAGTTCGTCTGGGTGCTCACCCGGTGGGGCTGGACGTCAAGAAGATATCCGAGCTGCTAGATCAGGAAAGCGTGCAGACGCAGGTTCGCAAGCTCAAAAAGCAGCTTGGCGATATCAAGATGATTCTGTCGGTGGAGCGCCTGGATTACACCAAGGGCATCCTTGAAAAGCTGCTGGCTTATGAGCAGCTTCTGCAGACGCGGCCAGAGTTGCACGGCAAGATCACGCTGATCTCCATCTGCGTGCCAGCGGCAAAGGAAATGAAGGTTTACTCGAGCTTGCTCAACCAGATTGAGCAGGTGGTGGGCCGCATCAATGGCAGCTTTGCGCGAGTGGAATGGACGCCGTTGCAATTCTTCTATCGCAGCGTGCCATTCGAAGACCTGCTGTCGTACTACGCTGCAGCTTCAGTGATGTGGATTACGCCGCTGCGAGATGGTCTTAACCTGGTGGCGAAAGAGTTTATTGCTGTGCAAGGCGCGACCGAAGGTTCTGGCGCCTTGGTGCTTTCCGAATTCGCCGGTGCAGCGGCCGAACTCAAGGGCGCGCTGCTGACCAACCCGCATGATCCTGCCGATTTGCTGAGCGTCATCAGCCGTGCGGTGGATATGGAAAGCAGCGAATCGCGCGAGCGCCTCAAGGCCTTGTTCGATATCGTGCGACACAATGATATTCGTGTTTGGAGTCGCGAGTTTCTGGACGCCGTGGCCGCCTGTGTCAGCGGAACACCCAAACCATCGCTAGCGTCACCAAAGCGAGCAGGCAAGAAAGCCACTTGATGGGGGTCGGAACCGGCGGCGCGCGGCTTCGATCAACGGCCTGAAGCTGCTTTGCGCTGGGCGTCTCCGAACTCACCACCTGCATCAGGAAAATGGCGGCTAGTGTCACGACGAGCAGGACGCCCGCAACGATGGTGAAATGCAGATCAATCCAGCCGATCTGAGTGGCAATAAACCAGCTCAGGCTGAAGAGATGTCCGGCGATGGTGCCGCGTATCGCAGCAGTGGCGCCGATGCGCTTGCTCAACATGCCCGCCAGGAATGTTGCTACCAAGGGCGCGGTCACATAAGTAAACCCCTGCTGCAGGTAGGCAAAAAGTCCTGAGAAGTTGTCGATAGCAGGTGCCCATACAGCGGCGATGGCGACCAGGGTCAAGGTGATCCATCGGCCAAGACGACCCAACTCACGCGCATTGAGGTGTGGTCGAACGGGCTTGATGAAATCCAGCGTGATCAGCGTTGATGATGAATTCAGCGCTGAGTCGACGCTCGACATGATGGCTGCCAGCAGTCCTGCGAGGATTAATCCGGCAAGGCCGGCCGGGGCATAGGTCGCGATCAGCGTCGGGAACACGCTGTCGGGTCGTTGCAGGTCTGGAAGCAGTGACAGGGCCATGACGCCGGGGAGCACCATGAAGAAAAGCGGTAGCAGCTTGAGCATGGCAGCCAGAAGGGCGCCGTACCCGGCAGCGCTGGCGTCACGTGCGCCGAGCAGTCTCTGCGCCACATACTGATTCATGGTCCAGTAGTAGAAACCCAGAATGGGCAGGCCTATCAAGGTTCCCAGCCACGGTAGGGCCGGGTCGTCCATTGGGCGAATCAGCGACAGATGATCGCCGGGCACCGCTGCCTTGACGTTCTCCCAGGAATAATCAAATTCACCAAAAATAATAAAGGTGAGCATGATCGAACCGCCTAGCAGAACAAGCGCCTGCAGCACGTCGGTATATGCAACTGCACGCAAACCACCTGCTGCGGTGTAGAGGCCAGCGAAGATGGCGATTGCGGCGCAGCTAAGTCCGATCGATACCTCGGGGAAAAAGAGTTTGAGCACGATGGCGCCTGCATACAGGCTTCCTGCCGTATCCAGCACCACGCTAAGCACCACAGTGACCACTGACAAATACTTGCGCATGCGTGCATCAAATCGACGCTCAAGCTGCTCGGGAATGGTGGTGACGCGATTTCCAAGTAAGGTGGGAACTACGAACAAGGCGCTGGCAAGCAGGATCAATGCCGCCATCCACTCGTAGTTGGCGACAGATATGCCATGTTCCCACGCCGCGCCGGGCAGACCAATCAAGGTCGTGGAAGAAATGTTGGATGCAAAAAGCGAGAGACCGACGACACCCCAGCCAAGTGATCGACCCGCAAGAAAGAGTTCTTCGGCGTCCGGGCTGCGTCGAGTGACGCGGGCGCAGACAACCACAACAATGATCAGGTAGAGCGCGACAACGACGTAGTCAATCTGTGCGAGCGCTTCCATGCGCAAATCCTGTCAGCAGAAAATCCGCGCTCATTGTCTCGAAAGTCAGCGACGCTGTGAAATCGAGGATGCAGCACCGCGTTGTCAGCGAAGGTGGTTTTGGCGGGTGCGGCGCGCTCGCTTACTGAATTTTCAATTTCTGCTTGAGTTGTGATGGCGACATTCGCGGCGAAGCGCCGGAAGACTCGATCAACTGCATCAGACCCGTGTTGATGGGCGTTGCAACGTTGTGCGCTTTGCCCATTCGAGCAATCTCTCCATTGAGTTCCCGAACTTCAGTGACACGACCTGCCTCAATGTCCGAGACCATGGATGGGTAGGCGCCCGAACGTACCCCGTTGCGATACTTTGCAAACCACCACGGCAGCGGCCCTGCATACAGAAGCATCCAGCGATAGATGGAGTACGGCACGAGCAGGGGCAGCTTCCACTGCACGCCAGCTGCGTTCATTGCCGCAGTCGCCTCATCCAGAACGCCAACGTAGATTTGGCGCAACTCAGTATTTCGGAACAAGTCCTCGAAAGTGGCATGACACAGCGCGCAGACGGCATTGGCAAGATTGATCAGCAATTTGCCCCACACAGCCTCGTCACCGGAGGCCAATTTTGCGTGCAGTCCTGAGCCTTGCAGCTGAGCCTGAAAGTCTGTTGCGCCGCCTCCTACTACAACTTCCGCGCGCGTGGTCAACGCGGCGTGCAGAGGTCCCAGAAGCTGAATATTCATCATGATGCTCAAGGGAATGATTTCAGCGCCGGGCCAGCGATGACGTATTTGCCTAAGTGCAGAGATGCCGTTAAGTGTGCTGACAACACGGCAACCTGACGGAAGTTGCTCGGGTAGGGACTCAAGCAAACCAGCCAACGCGGCGGATTTAACGCAGATAACAAGATAATTCACGTCACCAAGATTCAACTCGGTGCATAAGGAAGGGACTGCAATGCGCGTATTCATTGCCGCGCGCTCTTCGGCATCGATGCGCAGAGACTCCACGGATTGGAATATGGACACATCCTTCTGGCGTGCGTAAAGGCGAACGTCTCGACCCGCTGCCACAAGCCTGCCAGCCAGTACAGTGCCCACAGCACCGGAGCCCAGGATCAGGATCATGGCCTCAACGATATGCTGCCGAGTGAACGGAAGAAGGACGCAGTAGAAGCGCGTTCATCCGCGTCTTTTTCTGGGTCGCGCAGGCTGGTCGTCGCGCTCTTCCATCTGATGGTCGAGTATTTGTGCAACGCGTTCACCAAGATATTTGTTGGCTGCCTTTTCCAGAGCCCGCGACACTTCTGCCTCGACGGCCATCATGGCCAGAGGACGAAGCCGCCATATGATGTCAGCCAGCTTCGGCACGTCTTTGGCAGGTGGTAGTTCGCCCTCGCCGTATTTGTCGAGCATGTGCGCAACCAATTGCACCATTTCGTCAGCCACGCGCTGCACGTTGGCGCGCAACCCGTGCATAACCTCCAGCAGGTCAGGCAAGGGCATTCCGGCTTTTGCCAGTTCAGCGCCAGCAATCAGAATTTTCGGGCTGGCGGCTCGGAACCTCAGTCCGTCAGGTTCAAGCAGGCCCATCTCAATGACCTTTGCCAAGGTTCTCGGTTTGAGAATGGGGCCAAACATCTTGATCAGCTCTGTCATCGTGTAGTGACGTGGCTGCTCATCCGACCATGGACTGCTGATCGCACGCTCAAGTCCCACGATCTGACTGAGTTTCTGGCCACGCTCAAGGCCCTCGATCAGTTCCCCGATGTTGCCCAGGGTATAGCCACGAGACAGCAGGTTTCCAATCAGGCGCAGGCGTGCCAAATGGTCTGATGAATACCAGCCACTGCGACCGCGACGCTGTGGTGGTGCCAGCAGACCGCGGTCCTGGTAAGCGCGGACGTTGCGCACCGTAGATCCGCCCGCCAGAGCAAGTTCGTCGATGGTGTACTCGCGGTGCGGGTGATCCTCATCGGCCGGGATAGGGGGAATACTTGCGACAGACGCGCGTCGACGGGTTTTGGTCGGCGCTTTTTTCTTGGTGGTGCCCATACGTGCAATATACCAATAGGGCCCGTATAGCATGGACGGGTTTGAGTCCTGTTGTTGGAGCGCGGGCACAAAAAAGCGGATGCCGGCATTCCGGCATCCGCTCAGGTAAAGCTGAACCGCTAGATCAGGATTCGAGCTTCACGCCAAGAGACTCAATCACTTCAATGGTCACGTACTTGTCCCCGGAGGGCAGGCCGCGCGGCTTGGCGTAGCACTTGGAGCCGTCGATGGTCCACTGACCCATGACGCCGTCAACACGGTGCGGGTAGCAGCCCTTGGCCTTCAATGCGCTCTGCAGGGCCGCAATGTTGCGCGGTGTCATGTTGACTTCGCACAGCACGGGGCGCCACTCGAGCTGGTCATCTGTAATTTTCGAACGCTTGGTGATGGTCTTGTAAGTTGCAGGAATGACCGTCTTGCGCGACGAGGCTGGCGACAGCAGCTTGGTGGTGGTTACCGTCTTGTACTGAGCCGGGATGGTGATTTCGCGTGTCGAAGCAGGCTTATCGACCACTGTCCGCGTGACGGTCTTGTACTCAGCCGGAATTGCCACTTCGCGGGTGCTTGCCGGAGTTGCCAAAACCTTGCGGGTGACCGTGCGGTACTCGGCAGGGACTTCAACAAGGCACATCACTTCGCCGGTGTCCTGAACCTGGGTTGCAACCACTTTCTTACCTTCAAAGCGGGTGAACTGACTGGACGCGCCGCCGAAACTGGTGCCGCTACCAATGCTACGGCCCGTACCGCGCTTCCATTCGGTGTGCGCTGCTTTGACCAGAACTTTCTCACTTTCGGTGCGGTAGGTTGCAGGCACTGTCTCAAGCCGTGTGGAGGCCGGCTTGACGAGCACGCGCTCCGTTACAGTCTTGTAGGTCGCCGGAATGACTTCCAGGCGAGTGGAGGCTTCCTTGACCAGCACACGTTCGCTGGCAGGGCCAAATTTGGCAGGAATCACTTCAACCCGTTCGCTGGCTTCCGAAGCCGTGACCTGCTCGGTCTTGGTCTCATAGGTGGCAGGAATGATGACGCGTGCATAACACTCACCCGCCTTGGCATTTGGCGGAAACAGGTCGGAATTGCCGCCCGCCGGCGCAGCAGGCGCTGCGGGATGTGCGCTGGCGGCTTTCATGGACGCAATTACATTTTCACGCTCAGCGAGTTCACGCTTGGCTGCTGCTGCTTCTGCGCGCAGGCGATCCTGCTCGGCGCGGGCTTGCTGCAGTTGGCTGTCAGCTTCGCTGCCGTTGCTGGCACAGCCAGTAACGAAGACAGCGAACGCAACACTGGTGGCCGCAAGAAGGCGGCTGCTTGATGCTCTCATGGTTTTAAATCCCCTTAATTTACAAATCGTTTTCCGACACTCTTGAAAAATTAGGTCAGGACTTAATCGGCGGACCTGCAGAAGGACAAGATGCGGATCGTACTGCGGGACGTATGGTCTAAGACGAGGTTAAGAGTGCATTGGAGAAGCCATAACGTAACGCAAGTTTGGTCACTCTGCCGGCTTTTTGAGGGGCTTGTCAACGGATGGTCTGGTTGAATGGTGCGATGGGGCGATCAAGCGGTCGTGTGACAAAAAAATGACGAAAAAACAGCCGAAATGTCCACTCGTTATATTTTGTGAGTCGATCCTGGAAGCGTGTCTCTTCGATAAAAGTGATGCGACTCAAATGCCGGTGGCTGACTTCTATGAATTTTAAAACAGAAGATCACTGTACGCGCGGCCATGTTTTTCGAATCAAGGCCTGTCAACATTACGAACATGAAAATACTGAAGGCTCTCGCATCGATGAAACGCCACTATGATGATTTGTACATTTCAAGAAGAGTTCTCGGCGTGTCGAAAAAGTGGATTTGGAAGCGATTCCTTCCGGCGCTCGTGCTGGTATGTATTTCGCCGAGTCAGGCCTCAGACCCGTTGACCGCGATCGAGACCTGCATGCGGGCCAATATCCCGCCATCTCTGCAGATCAGGGAGTTCGAAATCAGCAGTACCAGTAAAGCTGGAAGCAGCCGTGAGTTCAAAGGACGGTTGTACGCACGCCTGGAGGGTTCGCGTATCAGTGCGACCATGGCCGTGACCGCGCCGGCAGATATGCGGGGTTCTTCCTATCTGGTGCGAGAGGCGGCAGATGAGAATGGAGAAGACGAGATGTACGTTTATCTCCCGGCACTGCGAAAGACAAAGCGCATTGTCGGTGCGATGAGGAGCAAACCGCTGTTTGGGACAGACATCTCTTACTCGGATATCCGGCAGATCGGTTTCGCATTCACTGATGATTCGCTCAGGTTTGAACGTGAGGAAGTGCTTGACGGACGCCCCGCCTGGGTGTTGTCGATGGCGCCCGATGATTCGGCAAACTCGCGATTCGATAGCGTGACCGCGTGGATCGATCAGGAAAGTTGCATGGCGCTCAAGGCTGATTTCGCGAGCGCGGGCGAGGTGCGCAAGCGTTTCAGCAGTTCTGCTGAGCATCTGGCACAGTCGGGGTCTCACTGGTACCTCAAGGATGCCAAAATTGAAGATCTTCAGGATGGAACCCAAACGCGCATCCAGATCAGTGAAGTACTTAGCGACAAGGACCTTGCCAATCGTCTATTCAACCCGCGCGGGTTCTACCTGGGCAATTAGTCGGCAAGCGAGCACGATATTCCTGCCTCCTGAGCGCTGATCCGCGTGAATGTCCTGCAAGCTTTGATTGGGTGGGCGAGTCGACGCCCCGGAGCGGTCCTGGCGCTTGTGGCCGGCCTGAGTCTGCTGGCAGTCGCACAACTGTTCAGCTGGCCGACTCTGACGCCAAAACTCTCGCTCGACGCAGGCACAGATAATTTGTTGCCGCAGGATGATCGTGACCGGCAGATATTCGAGCGGGTTCGAAATACCTTCGGTGATTACGATGCTGTCCTGATGTCTGTTCGACTTGAGCCGATGTTCACAGTCGAAAACATGGCCAATCTGGATAAGCTGACGCGAGCGCTGCAACGCATGCCAGGCGTGAAGAGTGTTTTTTCACTCGCAACTGCGCCAAATGTGCTGACCCAGAGCGACGAACTGGAGATCAGTTCTTTCACCGCACAGGCGAGGGAAGATGCTGCTGCATTGACAGCCTTTCCTGCGCAAATCGCCGCCAATCCCATCTACAAGGGGCTTCTGGTTTCTGATGACGGCGCGCATACCGCGCTTGCCATCGCTCTGGATCAGCAGGGTGAGGCCATGTTTGCTGCCGAGCGCTACGCAGATAAATTCAGGAAGCTGGCTGAGGACATCACCGGAAGTCCGCAGATCTGGCTGACCGGTAGTCCGGTGATCCAGGCTGAAACCACTGCGGCCATGATGCGTACGCTGAGTTTCAGCCTGCCAATCACTTACCTGATCGTTATCGTTTTGCTCTACGGCGCTTACCGCAGTGTCTGGGCAACCGTGGCTGTAGTGCTCACCATCAGCGTGGCGCTGCTCTGGACGGCGGCCTGGGCCGCGGTTCTGGGGATGTCACTGAACCTGGTGACCATCATCACGCCTCCGCTGATCGTGACGCTCGGGCTGGCCTACGCCATTCATTTGCTATCTGACTACTACAGCGATGGCGCGCAGGACCTCGCTGAGCGGGCTCGGCGCGCGCGCCAGGTGATGAACCGGGTTGGCCTGGGCATGCTGCTGGCCGGGGGGACATCAATTGCCGGCTTTCTGGCGCTGACCTCCAATGATTTGCCTGCCATTCGGCAATTTGCGGTGCTCTCGAGCATTGGCGTCGGCAGTCTGTTCTTTCTCGTCGTGTTTTTCTTGCCGGCGCTGTTGGATCGTTTTCGGTGTGGCTCGCGCAGCCGAGACCTTGGCAGATCCTTCTTTGATTCATGGACTCAGAGATTCGCAGATTTTGATATCAAGTGGCGTCGATGGATTATCCGGTTCGCCTTGGTCCTTGTTGCATTGAACCTCTGGTGGGCCTCAGGCCTGTCCGTGGGTACGGATTACATCAAGTCCTTCCGCGAGGGAAATCAGGTTCGAGCGGAGTACGAGGCCATCAATGAGACTTTTGATGGGGCCAATACCGTCTCGGTCCTGATCGAGACTTTTGTCGACGATGCGCTGACCAATCCTGAACTCGTTCACGGTGTCGAGGAGTTGCAGACCTGGCTGAGGGCTCAACCGGAGGTCGGGCAGGCCGTGTCCTACGTTGATCACCTGAAGTTGTTGCACCAGAGCATCAATAACGGAGACCCTGCGTATCACAGTATTCCCGAAGACTCTGCAGCGATAAAGCAGCTTCTGGTATTCGCCGGCGGAGATGAAATCCATCGCGTCATTGACTCACAGTTTCAGTCGGCGCTGATCAGTCTGCGTATCAAGGTGGGAGAGTCCGGGGAGATCACGCGATTCACTGAGCGGGTGGAAGCGCGCCTGGCACAGTTACAGCCGCCACTGAATGGCAGCCTGACCGGGACCCCGGTGCTGGCCACGCGCACGGTCAATGCCATCGGCCGTGGGCAGTGGATGTCGCTTGCGATCGCCGCGTTCGTGATCTGGGCCATGCTCGCCTTGATGTTCACCTCGGTTCGCGCCGGCCTCTGGGCGCTGCTGCCGAATCTGGTTCCGGTATCCATTTATTTCGGAATGCTGCGTTTGCTGGATATTCCGCTGAACCCGACCAATAGCTTGATTGCCAGTATCGTGCTCGGTGTCGCGGTTGATGACACGGTGCATTTCCTGACGCGTTTCAATCGTGATGCGCGGGCCACGGGCAGTGAGGCAAAAGCGGTGCGTAGCGCCTTACGGGAGACCATTCAGCCCACCACCCTGACCACCGTTGCATTGTGTCTGGGCCTGCTGGCGCTGACCGGCAGTGAACTGCGCAATCAGGTTCAATTTGGTCTGCTGGCCTCATTCACGCTGCTGATGGCCTGGGTGTCGGAAGTCACCCTCACGCCCGCACTTGGGTCACGCTTGCGTATCGTCACGTTGTGGGATTTGCTGCGGCTGGATCTGGGTCCGTCTCCTCAGCACACGATTCCATTGTTGTCAGGCCTGAGCCTTCGGCAAGCGCGGATTTTTGCGTTGATGTCCAAAATTGAAACCTATGAGGCAGGCGACAAAGTCATACAGGAGGGCGACTTTGCGCGGGATATGTACGTCATCGTGGACGGCTCTTTGCAGGTCTGGATAGAGCGCCCGGAAGAACACAAAGTACTGGCAACATTGGGCCGTGGCGCTGTCATGGGCGAGGCGGGCTTCTTTGGCCAGCGACGTACTGCCAATGTCAGCGCCGTGAAGCGGGCGAGGCTGTTGCGCTTTGACGCCAATGACCTCGAGCGCCTGCGTCGCCGCTATCCCTGGATCGCCGCAACGGTATTTCGCAATCTGAACCGCGTGCAAGCCGAACGGCTGGCGCGGACCACCGCAATGATTCAATGAGCGGTCTGCCAGCCGCGCCACATGAAGTCATGAATACATGAGCCAGACGCCCATCCTGATTCCCGCAGCCATCCTGGCCTTATGGACGCTGCTGGTTCTCTTGCTGATTCCTTTTCGCCGCTTTCAGGCTGCTTTTGCCGGAGAAGTCACCGCGGACGATTTCAGATTTGGCGAATCCGGTCGTGTTTCAGACAAGGTGAGTCTGCCAAACCGCAGTTACATGAATCTGCTCGAGGCACCGGTCCTGTTTTATGTGCTGTGCCTGGCAATGTATGTCAGTGAGCATCTGAGCCCCTTGTCTCTGAAGCTGGCGTGGGCCTACGTCGGCTTGCGCGTTATGCATAGTGTGGTTCATCTGAGCTACAACAATGTGATCCATCGCCTGAGCCTGTTCGCATTGAGTAACACGGTGCTGGTGGCGTTGTGGCTGATGCTGTTGATGCGACTGCTCGGTGAGCAGAACGTTCAAGGCTGAGGCGAAGCAGAATGTCTTCTCCCTACATCACACCGGAAGGCCATGCGCGGCTGAAAGCGGAATACGACCATCTTTGGCGAGAGCGCCGCCCAGAGGTCGTTCGCGCGCTGGCTGAGGCCGCGGCTGAAGGCGATCGCTCGGAGAACGCCGAGTATCAGTACCGCAAGAAGGAGCTGCGCGAGATTGACCGGCGGGTGCGCTATCTGCAACGGCGCTTGCCTCTGTTGAAGGTCGCGGACCAGACGCCGGGCGATCAGGATTGCGTGTACTTTGCTGCCTGTGTGGAACTGATTGACGAGCAAGGCCAATCGCGGCACTACCGCATTGTCGGGCCGGATGAGACAGATGCGGACGAGCAATACATCAGTATTGACTCGCCCATGGCGCGTGCCGTACTCGGTAAGCGCTGTGGTGACGTCGTTGAGGTCCGCCTGCCTGAACGTGTGGCCGAGTTTGAGATTGCGGGTGTTCGCTACCTTTGAATCAGCTGCGCTTGAGCGCCTGAAACAAGGCGACGTATTGCTCGGTCACGGCGTGACTCGGCGCAAGATGAATCAGCGGCTTGTGCTGTTCATGAGACTCACGTACGCGCACGGAGCTGGATAGGGTTTGTTCCAGAACCGGCAGTTTTTCGGCGCGAAGCTGTTCGATCAGGCGCGTTGGCAGCTTCGCTCTCGGCTGGAACTGATTGACCACGATGCCCTCGATTTCCAGATCTTCGTTGTGGTCTTCGCGCAATTCCTGAATGTTTTCCATCAGGGTGTAGAGCGCCTGACGAGCGAACTCGTCACAGTCAAAAGGAATCAGAACGCGCTGAGCGGCGATCAATGCCGAGCGTGAATAAAAATTCAGCGCAGGCGGTGTGTCGATAAAGATGGCGTCATAGCCACGCAGGCGTTTGAGCGCATCGCGGAACTTGTAGATCTTCTGCTTGGCTTCGAGCTTGACGATGAGTTCTTCGAGCCGCGGGCTGAAGGCCACCACGTCCAGATTCTCGAAGGGGCTGGGGGTGACGTAGCTGTCGAATCCCTGAGATTTGAGATTGAAGGACAAGGTCGATTCAAAAAAATCTGCGATGCTGCGTTCTGCACGCTGGTACCCGGCGCCGAGCAGGTACTGCGTGGCATTGCCCTGTGTATCCAGATCAATGACCAGGGTGCGCAGACCCTTGCTGGCAGCGATGGCCGCCAGATTGCACACGATGGTGGTCTTGCCGACTCCGCCTTTCTGATTGAAAACAACGCGACGCATACACAGGCTCCGAGCAGATCTTGGAATAGGGAGCGGGGGATGCTACCGGATCACGGCGCCGGCGGCAGGTTCAGTGGCCGCTGGCGCTGATGGACAGGGCGTGAATATCGGTCTTCATCATGTCGCCAAGCGCTTCATAGACGGCGCGGTGGCGCGCGATCATGCTCATGCCGGCCAGGTCTGCGGCGCTTATCGTGAGTTTGAAGTGCCCCCGGCCACTGCGTGCGCCGGCATGACCGGCATGCAGATGCGACTCGTCCTCGATGTCCATGACCGCGTCTGGAAAACGTTCGGTCAGGCGCCCCCGCATTTTCTGGATGCGCTCTTCACTCATTGTGGGTCGACTTTGAGGAAAGGGCGGACATCGACACTGGCATAGACGCCCGCTTCCCGGTATGGATCGGCGTTGGCCCAGGCCTGAGCTTCCTGAAGGCTGCCGAACTCCGCCACGATCAGGCTGCCGCTGACGCCGGCTTCCAGACTAGGGGCGTCGATATTGGGCATGGGGCCTACCAGTTCCAGGCGACCGGCCTGTTTCAGGGCCTTGATCCGAGCCAGATGTGCGGGCCGGGTCCGGCTTCGAATTTCGCCGGCGCCGGGCGCATCAATTCCATATATGACGTAGAGCATCAGTTTGACTTCTGTGGGTCTTCGGTCTGCATGTAGCGGGACAAGAAGGGAATGTGGGCAAGCAAAAAGACAAACATGATGGCAGTCACGCCAAATGTCTTGAACAGGCCCCAGGTGCGATCATCGTAGTGCGTCAGAACAAAGTAATTGAGAACCGCGATGAAGGCGAAGTATCCGGCCCAGGCGAGATTGACGCGCTTCCAGATACGCTCGGGCATGATCAGCATTTCCTGCGGGATGCGCGCAAGCAGCACTTTGTTGCCAATCACGTGAGAGCCCAGAAAGACCAGTGCGATGACGCCGTTGACCACGCTGGTCTTGTACTTCACAAAGCTCGCGTCGCGCAGAAACAGGGTCAGTCCGCCGAGGACCACCACCGCAATAGCGCCAAAAGTGTGCAACTTGTGGGGTTTGCCATCCCGGAACCAGTACCAGGCGGCTAATGCCACCATGGTGGCCATGAGGACAGCGGTGGCGATGTAAATATCGCCCATGAAGAGAGCGGCCAGGAACAGCAGTGCCGGCGCCATGTCGATCAGGGATTTCATGCCTGCATTATAGGTGCGTAGGATCAGTGGAGGCGCGATGCTGGCATCTGCGCCGCAGTTTGCGTACCTTGCGCCACCTTGGCGTTGCGTCAGATTCGAGAGTTCACGGCAATGGCTGATTGGTTCACCCTGCATCCGGACAATCCACAGCAGCGCACGCTGGCGCAGATTGCCGTGCGCCTGCGACAAGGCGCGGTCATCGCATACCCAACTGATTCCTGCTACGCACTGGGTTGTCAGCTGGACGACAAGGACGCCGCCGAGCGATTGCGCAAAATCCGCAAGTTTGATCGTCACCATCAATTCACATTGGTGAGCCGCGACCTGTCTCAGATCGCCACATACGCGCGGATCGACAACTGGCAGTTCCGTCTGCTCAAGCAGGTCACTCCCGGGCCTTACACCTTTGTTCTGGCGGCGACCAAGGAGCTTCCTCGTCGCATTGCACACGACAAGCGAAAAACCATTGGTATTCGCATACCTGACCATGTGATTGCGCAATCTCTGCTCGAAACGCTCGGAGAGCCGATTATCAGTTGTACCCTTGCGTTCCCCGGTGAGGATGATGCAGTTGCGGACCCTGAAGAATGGCGCGAGCAACTGGATCGCGCAGTGGATGTCGTGATTCTGGGCGGTCATTGCGGTCTTGAACCGACGACGGTGGTAGACCTGTCAGGGGCGACGCCGGAACTGCTGCGCAAGGGCAAAGGCGCCATCGAACCACTTGGCTTACCCGAGGATTGAATCCATGAATCAGGTCGAAAAGAAATTTGTCGAAAGCCTGGGACGCAAGATGGCCTACGTCGAACTGGGAGAAGGAGCCCCGATCCTGTTTTTGCACGGGAACCCGACGTCCTCTTACCTGTGGCGGGACGTGATGCCCCAGGTTCAGTCGCTGGGTCGCTGCATCGCACCTGATCTGATCGGCATGGGCGACTCGGACAAACTGCCCGAGCCGGAAACCGCCTACACCTACGATGCCCATGCGCGTTACCTGGAGGCCTTCATCGAGGCGGTAGTGGGCACGCAGCCTGTATGGCTGGTCATTCATGACTGGGGCTCCGGTCTTGGGTTTGACTGGGCCAATCGGCACCGCGATCAGGTCAGGGGGATCGCCTACATGGAAGCCATCGTGCAGCCCATCGCGGGTTGGGAGCAGTGGAACCCCGATTCAGCGCGGATATTCCAGGGTTTTCGCTCGCCCAAGGGGGAAGAACTGGTTCTTGATCGCAATATTTTTATTGAGAAAGTGCTGCCGGGCTCCGTCTTGCGGGATCTCAGCGAGGCCGAGATGAACGAGTACCGCAGGCCTTTCCAGCAGCGCGAGGATCGTTGGCCCACATTGAGCTGGCCGCGCAGTATCCCCATCGGCGGCGAGCCCGCCGATGTCGTGGCACGTTGTCAGGCCTATGCGGATTGGCTCAAGGTCAGCGAAATGCCGAAGTTATTCGTCAATGCCGACCCCGGTGCCATCCTGATCGGCGAGGCGCGTGAATTCTGCCGCAGCTGGCCCAATCAGGAGGAAGTGACGGTGGCGGGCAGCCATTTCATTCAGGAAGATTCCGGCCGCGAGATCGGTGACGCAGTGGCCAGCTGGATTCAGCGGCAGGCTTGAGGCGCAGCCAGCGGCCGAATTTGCCGCAGGTCTGAGCTTTTTTGACGGAGAGCAGGCCCCAGCCCCGTATAATTGCGGGATGCCCGATCTCTACTCTCTGGCCCAGCTGGTTCTGATCTGGGCGGTTCCCATTTTGCTTGCCGTCACGATCCATGAAGTGGCGCATGGATTGGCCGCTCAGCGCCTAGGTGACGACACCGCCGCGCGGGCGGGGCGACTGAGTCTCAATCCCCTCAAGCACGTAGATCCAATGGGGACCGTGGTGCTGCCCGCCATGCTGATGCTGATGAAGTTGCCGCCCTTTGGCTGGGCCAAGCCGGTACCGGTGAATTTTTCCAGGCTCAACTCGCCCCGGCGGGACATGGCCATCGTTGCCGCTGCCGGGCCAGCTTCCAATCTGGTCATGGCCCTGATCTGGGTGAGTCTGCTCTGGCTGCACCTGAAGCTCGCGCAACCTGCTCAAGCGCTGAGTCTGTTTGGCGAAATGTGCGTGCTCGGTGTGCAGATCAATCTGGTTCTGATGATTCTGAATCTGCTGCCGGTGCCGCCACTGGATGGTGGCCGCATTGCCGTGGGTCTGTTGCCGCCGCGGCCGGCGCGGATTCTCGCCGGCCTGGATCGCTACACAATGTTTATTCTGATTGGCTTCATGGCGCTGGCAGCGACCGGCGTCCTGGGCAAAATCATTTTCTGGCCGGTCATAGCCGCCCAGACCTTCCTGTTCCGCCTATTCGGGCTGTACTGATTCCCCTCAGCGCCTCCGGCTCTCAATTTTCCGTCTTATCGCATGAACGCAGCAACGCAACGACCGATCGTCCTTTCCGGCATCCAGCCCTCGGGTAACCTGACCCTGGGCAACTATCTGGGAGCCATCAAGAACTGGGTGCCTCTGGCAGACACGCATGAGTGCTACTACATGCTGGTTGACCTGCACGCGATCACCCTGCGTCAGGACCCAAAAGAGCTGCATGACCGCTGTCTCGAGTTCATTGCCCTGTACCTGGCTTGCGGGCTGGATCCCGAGCGCAATGTCCTGTTTGCCCAGAGTCATGTGGCGGCACACGCGCGCCTGTCCTGGATTCTCAACTGCTATACGCAGATGGGCGAGCTCAACCGCATGACGCAGTTCAAGGACAAGAGCGCCAAGAATGTGGACAACATCAATGCCGGGCTTTTCGATTATCCGGTGCTGATGGCCGCTGACATCCTGCTCTACAACGCCACCGGCGTCCCGGTGGGAGATGACCAGCGCCAGCACCTTGAACTGACACGCGACGTTGCTACGCGCTTCAATAATGCGCATGGCAAGGTCTTCACGATCCCGGAGCCGATGATTCCGCCAGTGGGTGCGCGCATCATGGGGCTGCAGACGCCGACAGCAAAAATGAGCAAGTCCGGCGATGCGCCGACCGATGCGATCTATCTGCTCGATGCTCCGGAAGTCATTACCCGCAAGATCAAACGTGCGGTGACAGACACAGATAACGAGGTTCGCTTCGACATCCAGCAGAAGCCCGGAGTCGCTAACCTGATGTCCATCCTGTCAGCGTGCAGCGGTCAGAGTTTAGACGCCATCGCTGCCGAATACTCCGGGCAGGGCTATGGCAAGTTCAAGCTCGCCGTGGCCGAGGCGGTGGTTGAATGTTTGCGCCCGGTGCAGGAGAAGTACCAGCAGTTGCGAGCCGATGAAGCCGGCCTGAGAAAGGTTCTGGCCGAGGGCGCGAAGCGCGCTTCTCTCAAGGCCGATGCCACGCTCAAGCGCGTGCACGATGCACTTGGGTTTATTGCAGAGCAATGAAGCTTCGCCTCATCGAGATCGGTCTGGATGGCAGCCCGGCACGCTGCCCGGGCGAGATTCCACCCGCGGCGCGTGATGTGATCGAAGGCACGGTAGCCCTGTATGAGGACATCGGCTTTCATCCGCCCTGGGTGGGTTATTTGGCCGATCGTGATGGCGAAATCGTGGGCTGCTGCGCTTTCAAATCTTTGCCGCAAGACGGCCAGGTCGAGATTGCCTGCGAAAGTTTCGACGAACACCGAGGCCGTGGCATTGCAAGCGAGATGGGCCGGCAACTGGTCGAGATGGCCCGCAAGGCCGAGCCGGAGATCCGGATTGTGGCGCACACTGCGGCCAGCGAAGACGCGACAATCGCGATACTCAGTAAGCTGGGCTTCCAACGAGAGGCCGAAGTAATACTCGAAGCCGAAGATGAGCCCACCTGGCGATGGTCGCTGGAACCGGAACAAAGCGCATGAATGACGCAGAAATCGTTGAATCCTTGCCCGATGCCGATCAGATGGCCGCGCTGGCGCATGACTTCAAGGTCAATGGTCAGTTGCTGGAAAAATTGCCGGAGGATCTCTATATCCCGCCGGACGCCCTCAAGGTGGTGCTTGATGCATTTGAGGGGCCACTCGATCTGCTGCTGTACCTGATTCGCAAGCAGAACCTGAATATTCTCGAAATCCCGGTTCTTAAGATCACTCAGCAGTACATGCAGTACATCGCGCTCATGCAAGACATGCGCCTTGAACTGGCAGCCGAGTACCTGGTCATGGCCGCACTGCTGGCTGAGATCAAATCCCGGATTCTGCTGCCGCGCCAGGTCACCGAAGAAGAAGAGGTGGGTGATCCGCGAATGGAGCTGGTGCGTCGCCTGCAGGAATACGAGCGATTCAAGACCGCTGCGGAGAATCTCGAAGCCATGCCGCGCATGGGGCGCGAACTTCATCATGCTTCGGCAAGGCCCGAAGTGGTGCCGAGCGAGGCGCCGCTGCCACAGCCGCAACTCAAGGAACTCATGCTGGCGTTTCGTGACGTGCTGTTGCGCGCCGAGATGTTTACGCATCATCAGGTTGCACGTGAGCCGCTGAGCGTGCGAGAGCGCATGACCCACATTCTGGACCGTGTTCGCGGCGAGCCGGTGCGCTTTATCGACTTGTGCGATCCGGAAGAAGGACGGGCCGGTGTGGTCGTCGTCCTTCTGGCGATTCTGGAAATGGCCAAGCTTGCGATGATCCAGGTGGTGCAGAACGGTCCGTTTGCAGAGCTGACGATTGGCGCTGCACGACCGCGTGACGACTCCGAGAGCGCTGAATCAAATGAAGATGATGGTGATGGCGAATCATCGCAGGCTCACGACCTGCACTGAAATGAACAAGACTGAAGATTTGAGCCGATGAACGATCCTGACGAAACTGTAGAAGAAGAATCCCCGACCTCGCCGGAGCAGACGGAGCACGCCGAGCAGACAGAACTGGATGTCGCGCAGTCGGGGCAGCAGGACGGCACGCTGGAACCGGCTGTCATGGCGCGGTTGGAGCACGTTATAGAGGCCTTGCTGCTGGCCTCCGACAGCCCCTTGTCCGTGGAACAGATTCATCGCCTGTTGGGTGCAGAGCTGGACGTCAACAAGACGCACCTACGGGCGGCGCTTGAACAACTCGGCGAGCGGATCAGCAAAGGCGCATGCGAGCTGAAGGAAGTGAGCAGTGGCTACCGCATCCACGTGAAGAGCGACTACGCAGAATGGGTAGGGCGTCTGTGGCAGGAGAAACCGCCGCGCTATTCGCGTGCCCTGCTGGAGACGCTGGCGCTGGTCTGCTACCGCCAGCCCATTACCCGTGGCGAAATCGAAGATATTCGAGGTGTTGCCGTTTCGACCAATATTCTCCGGACGCTATCCGAGCGCGGCTGGATTCGCGAGCTCGGCGTCAAGGAAGTGCCGGGGCGTCCCATGCTGTTTGGCACCACGCACCAGTTTCTGGACGACTTCAATCTTCGCTCGCTGGACGAGTTGCCCACGCTGCCGGAGATCAAGGACGCCGATCAGCTCGACGCCGCGCTTGCGCGCCTGCAGGAAACCGGGAACGAGATTCAACCCGCACCACTGAGCGAAGATGACGACGAGACCGGCTCTGAGGCAGCCAGGCAGAACGATGAAACGCCCAGCGAGAATGTCGTTGATGATGAGCCACTGTCTGAGTCTGAAAGCGTCGCCGAGCGTTCGGACGAGATCGAAGCCGCAGACGAACAGGAAAGCCAGGGCGCGCCGGATGAGGGCGAAGACCAAGAGCAAGACAAGACGGATCCCCCCATTGTTCATTAAGCGAACCCAGCGATCATGAGCCAGAGAATTCAGAAAGCCCTGGCAACCGCCGGCGTGGCCAGCCGCCGAGCAATTGAGGATTGGATTGAAGAAGGCAGAATCACCGTCAATGGACGGCCGGCTGAGATTGGCCAGTCCGTCAGCCACGATGACAAGATTCGCGTAGACGGCCGGCTCATTGCCATGTCGCGGGCAAAGCCAGCACCGCGTGTCATTCTTTTTCGCAAGAAAACCGGCGAGTTGGTTACCCGCGATGACCCTGAAGGTCGGCGCACGGTGTTCCGCAAACTGCCGGAGCTGGAGAGTGGCCGCTGGATTGCCGTTGGAAGGCTGGATATCAACACATCCGGACTTTTGTTGATGACCACGGATGGTGAGTTGGCGCGCCGCCTGACACATCCCAGCTTCGAGGTGACCCGTGTCTATGCCGTTCGCGTGCTTGGCGAAGTCACCGCAGAAATTCGCCAGCAACTGCTCAAGGGCGTCAAGCTCGAAGATGGCGTGGCTAAGTGCGAGGCCCTGAGACTGGCCGAACCGCCGGAAGCTGATGATGGCGAAGTGGCGGCCAATCGCTGGTATGAGATCACCATGCGGGAAGGGCGCAACAGAGTGGTTCGTCGCCTGTTTGAGGCAGTTGACCTACAGGTGAGTCGCTTGATTCGCATCGCCTACGGGCCTGTACAGCTCGGGCGAGGGATCAAGGCTGGCAGTTATCGTGAAGCGACGGCAGAAGAGCTTTCAGGGCTGCTCCGCGCGGTTGGAATGGAGCCGGCGAAGAAGAACAAGGAAGCGAAGCCGAAAACTGCGGCAGGGCGACGCCCTGGTGGGCGACCGGGTAGTTCGGCTAAGCGGCGGAGTACCAGGAGCTAAGCTGCGTGCCTGATCCGATCAGGGGCGTGCGTAGGTATTGCCGCTGATCCCGGCGCTGTCGGGTCCCAGCAACCACAGCAAGCGCGCCAGGCGTGACTCCGGCAGCGGCGCTGAAACCGGCGACTCTCCCGAGAAGCCCTGCATGCGAAGCGCGGTGCGCATGGGGCCTGGGTCGACAACATTGAACCTGAGATTCTGGTCCGGCGTGAGCTCTGCGGCGAGCGCGAGGTTGAGTTCAGCCGCTGCATTCTTTGCAATGCCATAGATACCGCGAAAAGGACGGACGTTGTCGCGGTCGCCATCCTGAATCTGGATGACTGAGGCATCTGGAGATCGCCTGAGCAGGGGTAGGCACTGCCGGGTCAGGGTATAGGCCGCAGTCAGGTTAACCTGCAAACTGTCCAGCCATTCGCGTGGCTCAAGATCTTCCATGCGAGCAAAGCTCTTGAAATGCGCCGCTGCATGGACAAGGCCATCCAGACGTCCAAGGTTCTGCTCAAGACTTGCCGCAAAGGCCTCGTATTCACCCCATGTGGCTGTCATCAGGTTCATGGGCAGAATGGCGGGTTGTACGCCACCTTCGGCTTCGATCTGATCGTAGACAGCTTCGAGCTTCTTGACCGACCTGCCGCTGAGAACCACGGTTGCGCCCAACTTGGCGCAGGCAATGGAAAGTGCACTGCCCAGACCGCCACTGGCCCCGGTGATGACAATGACGCGTCCCTTGAGCATCTGGGGCGAGGGCTGGTATTCGAATTCAGAGCTCACGATTTTCGGGCAATTCTTCGGTGTAGTAAGAATGTTTCTTGGGAAACGGACTGGGCTTTCAGGCCAGCAGTCCGTGCAGGTCAGCCACAGAATTGCAGATGATGTCTGAGCCCCATTGGCTGATCTGTGTCTGGCCGATATATCCCCAGGCTGCCGCAACACTGGGCATACCGGCATTGCGGGCGGCCGTTATGTCGCGAGCATCATCGCCTACATAGATGCAGTCCTCAGGTTTCAGACTGATCTGATCGCAGGCCAGCAGCAGGCCGTCTGGGGCAGGTTTGGGATTTGGGGTGCTGTCACCGCTGACCACGCTCGCCGCATGTTCCGCCATGCCCAGTTCCTTGAGCAGGGGCTGGGTCAGCCAGCCCGGCTTGTTGGTGACGACGCCCCACTGAATATCCTTGAGACGCAATGCCAGCAGCAACTCGCTGATGCCGGGAAAGGGCTTCGAGCTAACTGCAATGTTGGCGCGATAAAAGGCGAGCAGACTGTCACGGCGCACAGGAAATTCGGCATGGTCAGGTTCCATGTCCAGCGCCACCTTGAGCAGCCCGCGTGCGCCGGATGACGCCGCTGGTCGGTAGTCCACCAGTGGCAGTGCGGGCAGGCCACATTCCTTGCGGACATGGTTGGCAGCCTGACCAAGGTCCGGTGCGGTATCCACCAATGTGCCGTCCAGATCAAACAGCCAGGCCTTCGCCGTCAGGGGAGCTTTCATGCGGGACGCCGACAGTGCAGCAGATAATTGACATCCACATCATCAGCCAGACGCGCGGACTTGGTCAGTGGGTTGTAGCGCAGCCCGCGCAGACTCACTTCCTGCAGTCCTGACTCCCGGCACCATGCGGTGAGTTCCGAGGGGCGGATGAACTTGGCGTAATCGTGTGTGCCACGCGGAATCAGGCCCATGACGTATTCGGCGCCGACGATGGCCAGCGCAAAGCTTTTCGGATTGCGGTTGATGGTGGAGAAGATCACGTCGCCGCCAGGTTTCACCAGATTGAAGCAGGCCTGCACGATGCTGCCGGGGTCTGGCACGTGCTCCAGCATCTCCAGACAACACACCACGTCGAAGGATGCCGCTTGCTTTGCGGCCAGTTGCTCGGCGGAAATCAGCTGATAGTTGATATCCAGCCCGGATTGCTTTGCGTGTGCCTGAGCGGCGCCCAGAACCTCACCCGCCATGTCGATGCCGCTGGTCATTGCGCCTTTGGTGGCAAGGGCCTCGGACAGGATGCCGCCACCGCAGCCGACATCCAGTGCCGTTTTGGACGCAAGCCCGCCGCAGGCCTGCTCAATGAAACGCAGCCGTGGAGGGTTGAGTGCGTGCAGCGGCCCCATCTCGCCTTGTGGGTCCCACCAGGTCTTGGCCAGACGGTCAAAGTGACCGATCTCGGCATTGTCTACATTGCTCATGGCGTCTCTTGTATTCAGTCAGCGCTTGTTCTGCAGGCGGGATTGCCATTGCGCAGCTTTGGCGGTGGCCTCGTTCTCATCCACGCTCAGAAGCTGGCGATCTTTCATCAGCGCGCGGCCCGCCACAAAGACATGGCTGACGTCGGCGCGGTTGGCAGCGTAGACCAGATGCGAGACCAGGTTGTAACAGGGGCGTGAATGAATGCCGGAGAGATCAACGGCGATGAAGTCCGCCGACTTGCCTGCCAGCAGCGAGCCGATTTCATCGCCAAGGCCAAGGGCCCGTGCCCCGCCCAGTGTTGCAGCGTGCAATGCAGCTTCGGCAGGAAACGCGCGGGCATCGCCGTTGACACCCTTGGCCAGCAGCGCTGCGGTGCGCATCTCGCTGAACATGTCCAGATCATTGTTGGACGCAGCACCGTCAGTGCCGATGCCCAGATTGATGCCGGCATCCAGAATTTTCTGCACTGGGCAAAATCCACTGGCCAGCTTCAGATTGGACTCGGGGCAATGCGCAATGTGAATGCCGAACTCGGCGGCCTCGGCTATTTCATCCTCAGTGAGCTGCGTCATGTGCACAGCCACGAAGCTCGGACCAAGCAGGCCCAGATTCTTCAGCCGTTGCCAGGGGCGCAGGCCGGTTTTTTTGACAGCGTCAGCTACTTCAAATGCAGTCTCATGGACATGCATGTGAATGCCGATATCGAGTTCCTCCGCATAGGCACGTACTTTTTCCAGTGGGCCGTCACTGACGGTATAGGGCGCGTGCGGGGCAAAGATCGTGCGCATCAAGGGGTTGCCGCGCAAACGGTCGTGGACCTCGATGCCTTTGGCGAAGTATTCATCCGGGCCCGAGCCCCAGGCCGACGGAAAATCGAGCAAGATCAGATTGACCATGGCGCGCATGCCGGCAGCGGTGAAGCCCTCGGCGGTGGCGTCTGGGAAAAAATACATGTCGTTGACGCAGGTGACGCCGCCACGAATGAACTCTGCGGCCGCGAGCCTGACACCGTCCAGACAATACTGGCGCGACATGTGCGCGGCCTCGGCGGGCCAGATGTGGTCCTGGAGCCAGTCCATCAGGGGCAGGTCATCTGCCAGGCCGCGCATGAGGCTCATCGCCGCGTGTGTGTGCGTATTCACCAGCCCGGGCATCAGCGCGTGGCCGGGAAGATCAAGCGTCTGCTTCGCGCTGAACTTTGCTCTGGCTGAGTCCGCAGGCTCAACCGCGACAATGCGACCGGCATCCACCACCAATGCGTGATTCGTCAACACCATGCCAGCAGGTTCGACAGGAACGATGTGGCCCGCGCAGATCAGCAGGTCAACGGATGATTTATCGGCGGCATCAGACAATGGGGTTCACACAAGATCGCTAGAATCAGCCCGAATTCTAACGACTTCCGAAGCGGCGCAAACAAATGAACTCGACCGTACAAGCCCTGGTGTGGCAAGACAACGCCCTGAAATTGCTGGATCAGCGCGCACTGCCGGCTCAGGAATCCTGGATTGAATGCCGCAACGCGAAAGATGTTGCAACGGCGATTACAGAGATGGTGGTGCGCGGTGCGCCTGCGATCGGCATTGCTGCGGCATATGGCTTGGCACTGGAAGCCGGGGCAGGGGGTGACATGATCGCAGCGCACAAGGTTTTGGTCCAATCACGCCCGACCGCTGTCAACCTGCATTGGGCGCTGGCCCGCATGTCTGAAAAGGGCGGTGATTCATTTGAGTCGCTGCTTGCTCAAGCCAAGTGCATCCATCAGGAAGACCTGCAACAGAATCTGCGCATGGCAGAACTGGGTGCACAGCTCATCGACAAGGGTTCGCGCGTGCTGACACATTGCAACACGGGCGCGCTAGCAACCGGAGGGCATGGCACCGCGCTAGGGGTGATCCGGACGGCATGGGCACAAGGCCGAATCGAACAGGTCTACAACACCGAGACGCGTCCCTGGTTGCAGGGCGCGCGGCTCACCGCCTGGGAACTGCAGCGCGAAGGTATTCCCGGAAAACTGATAGCGGACAGTGCCGCTGCGCACCTCATGAAAACCGAGAAGATTGACTGGGTGATTGTTGGAGCTGACCGCATCGCCGCCAACGGTGACACCGCGAACAAGATCGGCACTTACGCACTGGCCATAGCCGCCCGGCACCACGGCGCAAAGTTTATGGTCGTGGCCCCCAGTGGAACCTTCGATCTGGCGTGCCCCAATGGCGAAGCGATTCCGATCGAGATGCGGGATGATTCTGAATTGAGTGAGGTGCAGGGCCTCAGGCTTGCCCCGGAGCGCACCGCCGGTTGGAACCCCGTTTTTGATGTGACGCCCTCAAGCTTGATTGATGCTTTTGTCTGCGAAAAAGGTTGTCTCAATGAGGCTGATATTTCCGGCCTGCATCAACTGATTGCCATTTGATCCATGGCTATTCCGGGATGTGTATCGTCGGGCGCTCGGTACGAGACCCGCCGTTGCGTTGCGGCGGAGCAGGGATGTAAGGCGGAATAGCGATAATCTGCTTTCCGTCGTCGTCTTCTTTCCTTGTCTTGATTGCATCCTCAGCTGGAACAACGACTGTAGTCTCGTGAGCGCTTTTGCCAGCCTGTGCGAAGACTGGGGAAATGTTGAGGCATGTCAGGATCATCGCCGCAACAAGGCCAATTCGTTTTGTGTTCACAGGTTATGGCTCCGTTTTGGTTGATCCACAAATTCAGACAAGAGTGAGAACTGGCTCGTCATTTCTAGCGTTGATTCCAAGTTTGCTCTGAGGCTTGAATGGTGCCGTTGTTATCTTTATCCCATTCCTTGGCGCCATCGTGGTAAAGCCTCATGAAACCGTCGTTTGCGTTTGCTTTTCCGCTGACGGGCCGCGCAACGATGCGGAATGTCGTTCCGGTTGAGGCCGCGACGAAGGCGTAAATATTGGACGTTTTCACGTCTGATTCCACGTTTTGGATATAGGCCGTCAGCTCGGCGTTGGTGCCATAGGTGTTTCGTTGGGTGAAATATTTCTCAGCACTAAGCGCCATTTGCATCAGTGTTTTCTGCGCGTCCACACGATTGGTGCGGATCACGTATCCCTTGTAGCTTGGGTAGGCGATCGCGGCGAGGATGCCGACAATTGCAACCGTGATCATGAGCTCGATTAGTGTGAATCCAATTGCGCCTTTTCTCAGGCGTTGTCCTGTCGTCATGGCGCAATTTCTCTCCAGGTAAGACGACCCACCCTGCCGGATGCGGCTTCGCCAAATACGGCGGTCGTGCCATCTGACTGCACGGAGTACTTCGCCTCTTGGCTCGGTGTCAGTGAAAGTACGGCCGGCGTGGATAGCATGCCGTCGTCTGACTTCAGGCCGCTGACGGTCCAATCGTCTTCATCGATGTCGCCATCGCCGTCGACATCGTAGCGATCATTCTCATCCACGAGCAGGTTGTCGGTGATATCCAGTGCGGGCTTGCGTGGGCGACCTCCGTCGCGGGCGTCTATTTCCATCAGCCATCCAGTGCCATCAGGGTTGCAGGCGTCATCAGATGGCACCAGTGTTGTGAACACGATTCGGCCTGACCTGAGAATGGGTTTGCTGATCTGTCTCTCGCCCAGGTTTAATCCTGATGCGGCAGATGCATCATTTACGGTGCCGTTGTTGGTGTTGTACAGATCAATGTACCAACCTTTATGAGTGCTCAGGTCCAGTACGTTCTGGGAGGTGAGCCTTCCTCTTTGGCCGCTGGCAACCGTCACTTCCCTGATCACGGTCTGTTCAAGCAGCTCGGCAACCGCTGGCGCTGGAGAGCTTGTTGTTTCGGTGGGGGGTGCCCCGGCAACTGAAATGGGGTCTGCAAAAATGCCATAGAAACTCTGTGTGTCCTGACCCACACGGGTGTTGTCACCAACCTGGATGAATCTGCCCGTCCCGAAGTAGACCACCAGATCGTCCGGGTCAGGCGTCAGCAGATTGAGGCCAACTTCTGGCTGCGCCGTAATGGGCTGATCTGCGCCCGCGCTGAACAAGGGTGCGCCGCCAGTTCTCGGGTTGCCTGTGCTGCCACCATATCCGACGACCCATTCGTCCGGGTCGGTGGAATTGACGTTGAATTGCCACATGTCGCCATTGAGATCGCCGGCGTAGATGTAGTCCACCAGACTATCGCCATCCAGATCAACGGCTGAAGGCGTTGCCAGGCCTTGATCATTATTGGTTCCAACTTTGAACTTGATGTACTCCGTGCCTTCCTGCCAAGCATTATCGCCACCGGGGCCGTCCATGAAGATTATGAACAAGGTCGATTTTCCATCGGCACTTGCCGACCCGTCCGTTTCGCGGCTGTTGTAGCCGTTGCCGACAATTGCCGCCCATTTGCCGTTCTTCATCTTGACGATGCTCGGCTGGCTGAAGCTGTAACCCATATCGGGGTCGTCGGCGTCCGTGAATTCCCACTTCACGATACTGGAGGCATTTGCCTCCGAGAAGTTGGCGGGGTTGGTCACGTCCAGGGCGTAAATGCCTTGGCCACCGTAACGCAGACCACCTACGAGGTAACTGGCCCAGACACCTGGAGCGGTTTCAATATCGCCAACCGTGGGAGACCCGTCTACCCCAAAAACATGGGTATAGGGCTGGGCTGTGAGCTGAGCGAGTTTAGGTTTGGTATTGGTTCCAAACATAGTAGACGGAACGTAGGCCAGCATTTCCCGGCCGTCGCTGACGCGAAAGCCGTGCAGCATTCCATCGTTGGCTCCCACATAGACCATTTTTTCACGATTTCTGTAGGTGCTTCTAAAACCCGAATAGCCAGCAAATGGCAGCGCTGAGTTCGGCGCACCGACAAAGAAAGGGTCAGAGTTGACGATGTCACCCAGGGTGCTTCCTCGCACGCGAAAGCCAGTAGAGCTTTCCAGACTGCGATCACCGCGAATGTAATTCAGACGCTGTTCCCCCAATGCGTCGGCCACGATGGGCGAAGCATTTGGATTTTGGTTCAGTCGCGTCTGCTGCGTTGGTGGGTGCAGGCTGCTCCACCGGAATGGAATTCCATTCTTGGTTTGACCATGTCGCGTCAGAATCACCCGGCTTCCCGGTACTGGCATTGCAGCGGAAGCCTCCCATTCCTGAGGGCAGAGTCTTCCAAGGCCACCGCAGGTTGTCGTACTGGTGGAAATTGGAAATGACTTCAAGGTACCCGTCCAGTTGGCGCTGTTGAATCCGGCCTGGAACAGTCGGCTTCCCGCGTTCAAGCTGGTTGAGTTCAACGCTGCGCTCGAGAAACTGGCATTTCTGGCCGCAATATCGGTGAGCGCATCCTGTAGCGCTGCCGTCAACTGAGCTGAATTCGAGGCGGTCCGGTACAAGCCCCGACCTCTCTCCGCGGCATCAATCAGCATTTGATTGCTGACGGCGAATCCCACAGCGTAAGTAATAATGTTCTGGACCGAGAATTCCGGGTCTTGATAGGAGACGCCCGCGAGATCATTTCCGGTGGTCTTGATATCAACGTCGTAGGCAAACTGTGCGAGGTCGTCCAAATACAGTGATGCGCCTTCGCCAGGATCATCGTTTCCGTTGTATCCATCTGAATACTGTGGAAAGTTCGGACGTTGCGCTTCGGTTGTTGCGGGTGCAAGGCCATCCCAATTGGGGAGCGATCGCGTCGTATCGGCCACGTCTGCTGGATCGTTTGCCGGGAACCCGCCGTCGTAGGTCGGGAAGCCATCCGTGACCGCAAGGACGAAATTCTTCTGACATCGGTACTGGATTGGGCTGGTGTAATTGCCGCCCCCTGTTCCGTTGTATTTGGAGAGTCCGCGGAAATACCGTGTTGTCTCGTAGAAGGTTTCGGACAGAGGCGTATTTGTTGAGGCGCTAAGACCGTTGATCTGAGTTAGCAGTGTGGTTTGGGCGGCACCACAATTGGCGTTGATCCGGCCCCCGGGTGCTCCGCTGATCAGATTGCCATCGCCATCATAGCTCGGTGGATTGAATGACGAGACGCCGAATCGGACGTCAGGGTTTGCAGTCACAAGGTTGGCGGCAACGGTTTTTGCGACGGTGATGCGTACTTCGTTTGGAATGCTGGTGCGCAAGTCCGCCTGGCCGTTATTGGCGACCTTTGTATGGAAGAGATAGTTGAGGTAGTTGCCCGAATAACGGGTGAACCCACCGGCCACAGGATTGGGCAGTCGAAGGCAGCGCAGCGCGCCGGTACCGTTGAGCCGGCCCTGGCGGTAGTTGGCAGGGCAGGCGCCTTGCTCAGGACCAAAGCCTCCGCCGGTATGGAAGTTGTTGCAACTTGCGGCGTAGGCAGTATTACAGTTGAATCCGGCAGGAGGATTTGTCGGGTAAAGAATGACGTTGCCGTTATTGCTGGCATAGCAACGTCTGTCGTGATTATTGAAATGGCATGAATCGACGTTGTAATCCGGGTAAGTGACGGTTGGATCAAACCCTTCGTCCCAGATGATGTTATCCATGGAGCCGGAGTTGTCCACGATCATCATGACGTTGGGGTTGACAGCCGTACTGATAAACACCGGATTTGCTGGAAGCACGAGTTGCGCTGCAGATGCATGGCCAGCGGCCATCGCTAGCAACGTGGCGATGCAGAGGTTCCAAAATTTTCTGCGACTTGGTCTGGACATCTTCATGTTGTTGCTCCGTGACTGGCTGAGAGCCAATCTGAAAAATTAGAACCCTTTGGTATAGACCGTCTGTGACATGGTCTCAGCGCCACCGACTTGAGCCGCGCCTCCGCGGCCGGTGACTTGGTAGTACCAGAGGGTGTAGGTTCGGGCGCCTCCAATCACGAGGCTACCTGCGGGATCTTTGCCGAGTTCCTCAATGACGTATCGCGGGTAGCGCTGGTTGCTGAAGGGCACCGTTGTGCCTCCGACGGCGTACTGCTGACCGGCGACGAAAGCCGGGCTGGTTCCTTCAACATAGTTGTAGCCAAATTTTCTGCCCTCATCATCCCACCAGGTATCCAGAAGCAGGTTGGCAAGGTTCACCTCTGGTGTGAGCGGGGCTGGGGGGCGTCCCGGCCAGATGGAGGCGGTGTTGCCGCAAGGGCTGACACAGTCTGGTATAGGTTGTGCGGTTCGTGCTTCAAGCCAGGCTTCTCCTGCTGACACCGCAGACTCAGCAGATTGGAATGAAATATTGGTTTCGCCCGCGCTGTAAGCCATTTTTTCCTGTAGAGAATTGCCGCTCATTGCGGCAATTCCGAGCAGTGTCAATGCGACAAGGAATACCAGGGCAATGATCAGTGCCGCGCCTGTTTGAGGCCGCGGCGGATATGCAGTGTGGCTAAGTGTGAACATATTCAAATTCTGAGCCTGTTTCGGACCAACAGGGTGGTGGAGAAAACGCGCTGCAAGCGACGTCCCTCTACAAAATCACTGACACGCGTTCCATCGATGCCTTCATCACCGCCAGTGACATTCCCCTGCTCGGACTGTTCTTCGCTGACCGTCGTCAGATCAATGCGTACGGACACGACGCGTTGCCAATCGGCCACCGCATTGGCCGGCAGATACTGATTCGCAACCAGTCCCGGAATCGCTGGTGGTAGCGGACTGTCGTCACCGGGGTTGGTATCGACGCCATAGAGAATCTGCATGCTCTGCACCCCTGTGATCAGGGGCTCGCTGCGATTGATGGCAATCGGATTAACGGTGGGCGTCTGCAGCGCGGGACCTGGAGCAGTGCCAGGGGCAAATGCAGTTCCGCAACTAAGCCTGTTCAAGCCGACAGGTTCGCCTGCTCCGGGAGACGAGACATAGAACACGTTCGTTACGATCTGACCTTCATTTACGGGTTCACCAAGGCAGGATCTCAGTGGAGTAGTGCTTCCTGCGTAGGTGACTAGCAGCGCATCACTTCCAGCCACTGCATTGGCGATGCCGGTTACTTGCGCGGTAGTGAAGAAGGCATCCTCGCTTCCAAACAACTGTCTCCATTGACCGCGGAAATGATCAGGAGGGCTTACTTGAGTCAGAGGGTCGGGCAAATAGCCTGCGAGCCTGAGAGTGGGATACATAACGTAATTGAGGAAGCGGCCAGACTCTTGAATGTGACCAATGCTTTCTTGAGAGCGAAACGATTGCCGGCTTCCCATGAACACGGATGTCACGCCTGCGAGAACAATCAGACCGAGCGTCACCGAAATCATGAGTTCGACCAGCGAGAACCCTGATTGTCTTTCGGCAGGTTTGCACGATGTGTTTGAGGCAGAGTTCATGGCAAGAGACTCACTTGTACGCATGCGAGATGAGCATCCGGGTCAAAGGTGGCGGCTGTCGGGCAGGACACTGCCGTGGCATCGGTCGGGTCAAGCCCCACGCGATTTTCATCCCAGATCACGCGAATATTGTGTATGACCCCCTGGCTGCACGGTGCAGTGGAACAGGTGATCTGGGCTGTGCTGTTGGGCAGCAGGAGCTGCATTCGTTCGTGCCAGGTGGCCAGTGCAAAGGCTGCAGACTCAGCGTCGGTGCAGGTCACCAGGACGTCCGTGCAATCCGCGGGTGGATCGGCTGGTGTCGTGCCGGCATCCAGTTCAAAGGCTCCATTGCCTGCGGCCACTCGATTGACTCTCATGGCATCAGAAATCTCCGCCAGCAGCGCGTGAGCCTGACTTCGCTCGTAAGATTGGTTGTTTCCTCTGAGTGCAGAGAATTGCAAGCCCGCGAGGCCTAGTAGGCCAATCGACAAGACGACGATTGCGATTAGAACTTCCAGCAAAGAAAAACCTGATGTGAAACACAATGGAACTCGCTTTTGGGGGAGCGGAACCGTGTGCGTGCGGGTGCTCAGCGCTGGCATGTTGTTACCCCCTCCGAAGTGCGAATTCGGCCTCCGGTCCCGATAACGATGGCGCGACCTTTGGCGATATCGTTTCGCTGATCGCAAACCGCAAGTGTGCCGTTGCTGTTGGGACTGACGTTGCCCGCGACGCGAAAGGAAACGCGCGTCATGACACCGTTGGTTGCGGTTCCATTTCCACGTATGGTGAATTTCTGGCTCGACGGCTTAGCCTGTTCAGCAGCGCTGATCAGCGCGCCGTGACGCCGGAGGATGTCCTCGCCCGCATCGATGGCACCGTCACTGTTGTTGTCAACAAATATGACCCATCCGTCTTCCCAGCCATTACCGGAGCCGCAGACCGGGGTGCCCGGGTTAGCAACTCTGCATAAGGAGACGGTCTGTCGCAGGCTGACCGCCTGCGTTCTCGCGTAATTCAGCTCGGTGACCAGTTCATTCACGCGTGCGGCGCGCTGATTATTGAGTGTTGATTCCCGAAAACTGGGGATTGCCAGTGCAAGGAGGATTGCGGCAATGGCAATCGTGACCAGCATCTCAATCAGCGTGAAGGCGTGAATTCGATTCATTTGAGTGGAGCCTGAGGCCGGGCAGTCGGCCCATCGGTCGGACGGAGATGAACGGTGCAAGCAGGCCGACGAACGGAATTAGGTTGCCGTTTGTCCGGCCAGATTGCGCTTTGGTGCCGCCTGTCGTCCTTTGTCCTGACGTGAGCCCTTCAAACTACAAGGTTGGCCGGCTCTGCACGCGGTGCATGGGACGAACGGTGATGACGGGCAAATTGGTGGTTGAACAATTCGGTTTGTCGCAGCGGGGGTCCGAACCTATAATCCGCGCCCTTGCCGGGATAGCTCAGTTGGTAGAGCGGCGCATTCGTAATGCGTAGGTCGCAGGTTCGACTCCTGTTCCCGGCACCAGATTTCCCGACGGGTTCCTGATCTAGGAAGCCACGCCAAGGCCATTGCAGGGGGCTGTAATGGCAGGAAAGCGAGTTGGTCAGCAGCGGAGAGGTGGCAGAGTGGTCGATCGCGGCGGTCTTGAAAACCGCTGAACCGCAAGGTTCCGGGGGTTCGAATCCCTCCCTCTCCGCCATTTGCTGAGCAGGCAGTGCTCAGGCCGAGTGCTCGCTCGATCCAAGTGAAGCTGCGCTACACAACTATTGAGGCAGCAACGAGCCGCGCTCAAACGTACAATCCTGAAGCTGTTATCAAGGTTATCTCGATAACTTATTGTTTCTGAATAATTTCAGCCTTCGGGAATATTGTCTTTGGGCCAGCAGATTGCACATGTCGTCGGAATCAAGCCTTGGAAGCGCTGGCAGATCAACGCCTTTTTAAAGCCTCTGTATTCTCGCGTCAGCTTCGCAGGGTCGGCGCGGCAGGCTTTGAATCGGCAGCGAGCGCAGGGCGGGGACATTGTCGTGTGGGCAGCCCGCGAGGCTGATGGCCTGAATGAGCTGGCACTCGCCCAAGGCGCCCGGCTTCTGCGCATGGAGGACGGTTTTATCCGGTCTGTTGGTCTGGGTTCGAACCATGTTGGGGGAGCCTCGCTGGTGCTGGATGATCTGGGCATCTACTACGACCCTCGCCAGCCGTCTCGCCTGGAGCGCATTCTGCAATCAGATGCTTTCGATTCCCGGCTGGTGGAACGGGCGAGCAGGCTGCGAAAACATCTGGTGTCTCAGAGATTGACCAAGTACAACATCGGCCATCCGCAGCAAGGCATTCGTCTGGGCGGGGGCAGGCGTAGAAAGGTTCTCGTTCCGGGGCAGGTAAGCAACGATGCCTCGGTTCGATGTGGAACGACCGACGTTTCGACCAACCTTGAACTGTTGCGTGCCGTGCGGGCAGGTCATCCGGACGCGTGGGTGATCTACAAGCCACATCCGGATACAGAAGCCGGGACGCGACCGGGGCAGATGCGGGATTTAGAGCTGCGAACGCTGGCCGATGAGGTTGTCAGAGGTGTTTCGCCGGTCGATCTGTTTGATCAGATTGACGAGGTTCACACCATGACCTCCCTTCTGGGCTTCGAGGCCCTGTTGCGGGACGTCCCTGTGCACGTTTACGGGCAGCCGTTCTATGCCGGGTGGGGGCTGACCCATGATCACAATCCTTGTGCGCGCCGAACGCGCCGCCTGAGCAAGGACGAACTGGTGGCTGGGGCATTACTTCGGTATGCGAGATACGTTCACCCCGAGACGCTGAAGCCTTGTGAGGCCGAGGATGTACTTGCTTGCCTGGCGAACAAATCACCGGCTTCGCCGGAGGCCCAGCGAAGTGTCCTGCGCCGGATTCTGCGACTCGGGCAAGGCTTATATCGGTCGTGGAAGTCATGAATCCTGTGGGCGGTGACGGCAATGTCTGCTGATTCGACAAGACACGCGGGGCAATTGCGTGTTTTTTTTGACGCTACCCGGCTGATCGCGCGAACCGATGCCACGCCTACAGGGATCGATCGGGTTGATCTCGCCTACGTCAGGGCGCTTGGTGCGCATCCGGGTTTTGATTTGCGGCTCTGCAAGTTCGATGTTTTTGGACCCAAGCTACTGCACGCCCGCCAATCAACATCATTGATCGAAGATACGTCGCGTCGGTGGCAATCGGCTCAGGCAGGGCCATCACCAACGGCGAAGGCGCTCAAGCAATGGCTGAATTCCGCACCTGGATCTTCAGTTGAGGGCTGGTCGGGGGACCGCCGCAAGCGCATTCGGCGCCCAGGACCATCGCCTGGCGTTGCATGGAAGCGATCGCGCGACGCGGTGTTGTCCCGGCGTCTGGTGGGCGAATTGCACGGGCCGCAGAGCCTGTATCTCAATACTTCGCACGGACGCCTGTTTCGCAAATCCGTCGCGCGCTGGTTGAAAAAATCATCAATGCCCGGCGTGTTTTTCATCCACGATCTGATTCCAATCCAGTTTCCAGAATTCAATCGGGTGACGGAGCCCGCCCGGCATGCGGCACGGCTGCTGACAGTGAGTCGATACGCGCGCTGTGTCATTGTTAATTCGGAAGCCACCTGCAAAACCCTGCTCGAGTACTTTCGAGATCAGCGTTTACGTGTGCCGCGCATTGAAGTTGCCTCGCTTGGAGTGGAGCGGCGGTTCGTGGCTTCGCCAAACCGACGATACGGCACAGAGGGGGGCAAATCAGTTCCGTATTTTGTCGTGCTCGGGACAATTGAGCCGCGCAAGAATCATGGCCTGCTACTGGAGGTCTGGCGTCGGCTGGTCGAAGCCTTGGGAGCGGAGGCACCGCGATTGCTCATTCTTGGGCGTCGCGGCTGGCACAACCAGAGCACCTTTGAACAATTGGATGCGCTGGGTGCCTTGCAGAGGCACGTCGTGGAGTGCCCCAATCTCAGTGATCAGGAACTGGCAGATGTGATGACTGGCGCGCGGGCACTGCTGTGTCCGTCGTTCGCAGAGGGGTTCAGTCTGCCTGTAGTGGAGGCGCTGGCAAGTAGGACGCCTGTAATTGCGTCTGATATTGCAGCGCATCGTGAGGTGACGCAGGGGTTCGCCGAATTACTCGATCCGGTAAGAGTGGAGGACTGGGCGTCGCGGATTTGTCAGTATGCTGAGTACCACTCTGCTGCGCGCGCCGCTCGGGTTGAGCAGTTGGCGACGTATCGGGCCCCGACTTGGCAGGCGCATTTCGATCAGGTCCTGCCGCTTCTCGGTTTGGCTGCGGCTAAAACCTGAGTCTGGCTCAGGCTAGAATGAGTGTTTCCGCCTTCAGCTTTCTCATATGCCATGAACGAGAATCAGGTGAATTCAAGAACAAAGCAGGTAGCCGTGCAAAAGGGGAGCGTCAAAGTCGGACGTTTGTTGCTTCTGGCAGCAGCGAGTCAGCTCCTGCTTGGCTGTGTCTTTATTCCCAGTGCTGGTCCTCTCAAGAGCGAAGTCAGTAACGAGCATGAAAGCGAGGAGCAGAGCAGAAGCTTTGAATTGGTAGACGTCAGTTCTGCCACTGTCAGAGTTCTCAGTCAGCGTGATGGCGTAAGTCTGGCCGAGAGCGTCGGAACCCTTGCTCCGCCACCATCATTGACCGTGGGCAAGGGAGACGCACTCAATATCTCCATTTGGGAGGCCGGATCCCAGCCTCTGTTTTCATCCTCATCCGTTTCATCAGCCAGCTCGGCTGGCGCACGTGCTGCAACGATTTCCGGACAGGTCGTGGACAGCGATGGCTCCATCAGCATCCCCTACGCCGGTAGGGTCAAGGTGGAAGGTCTGACGCTTGCCGATGCAGAAAGATCCATTGAGAAATCACTTCGTGGAAAGACCGCCCGGGCACAAGTCCTGGTCAGCAAGTCGAATGGCGGATCTGACGCGGTGACCGTGCTGGGCGAGGTCAATGCGGCAGGTCGAATTACCTTGTCTCCGAGAGGAGAGCGTCTGCTCGACGTGCTGGCCTCGGCTGGTGGCTTGCGGACCCCCAGCTATGAAACCTGGATCAGTCTGACGCGAGACAACAAGACCACGCGGGTGCCACTGCCGCAGATCCTGTCCAATTCTCGTGAGAACGTTTTTATGCATCCGGGCGACCTGGTCAGTGTGACCCGCGAGGCCCAGAGCTATACCGCTTTCGGGGCCACGGGTGTCAATGCCCAGATCCGCTTTGACAGCGAGCGCATGAATCTGGTGGAGGCCGTTGCCAAGGCGGGTGGCCTTAATGATCAGCGCGCCGATCCGCGCGGCGTCTATCTGTTGCGAAGAGAGCCTGCAGCCATTGCGCGCGCCCTGGAAGGTGCGGGAGCAACCCCTGCTGAAGATGGCTCGGTGCCGGTGGTCTATCGTCTGGATATGACTCGGGTAGAGAGCTATTTCCTTGGGCGGGAGTTCCAGGTGCGCAACGGCGATATCATTTATGTCGCCAGTGCGCCGTCCACGACCATTCAAAAGATCCTGCAGTTGTTTGGGCTTCTGACGCAGCCGATCGTGCAAGGTGTCGTACTGGATAGCGCCGTTGACTGAACCACATCAGAATTTGGCCGTGAACAACCCTTCATTGGCAGAAATGTCCAAAACCACGGTTGCCTTGCCGAGAAGAACGGCGGGGTGGATTCGCGCCCGTTGGGGGGTGCTTGTGTTCATCCTCCTGCCAACCTTGATGGCAATCGCTTACTTTGGGTTTATCGCGGCCGACCTGTATGCCTCGGAAGCTCGAATTGTGGTGCGCTCGCCTTCGCAGACGCCATCGTTGGGCGTGGCCAGTTTCCTGCAGGGCGGGTCAATGAGTCGCGGCGAGAATGATATCTACTCGGTGCATGACTTCATGCTTTCGCGTGACGCCATTGCAGCGCTCAGAGAAAAAATCAATCTGCGCGAAGTCTTTAGTCGGGAGGAGGCGGATTATTTTTCTGCGTACCCCAATCTCATCTATCCGGACAACGAAGAAGACTTCTACCGTTACTATCAAAAACGTGTGGAAGTGATTTTTGACACCACTACCGGCATCTCCAAGGTTACGGTCAAGGCCTTCCGCCCGGAGGATGCCCAGGCCGTGGCCACGCATCTTCTGGCCGCGGCAGAAGATATGGTCAACCGGCTCAATGACCGTTCGCGAACAGCGACGGTCAAGGATGCGGAAATTCAGGTCAAATTGGCGGAGCAGCATGTAGCAGAGGCAGAGAACGCCTTGCTGGCCTATCGCAATCGGGAGACGCTCATTGATCCTTCAAAGACATCGACTGCCATGTTTGAGCAGTTGTCGCGGATGCAGACGGAGCTCACCGAGTCGCGCATGCGATTGGCGCAGATGGAGAGGGCAGCACCTGATAGTCCGTTTCGAGCCGAATTGAAACAGAACATCCGCTCGCTGGAGCAGCAGATTGCGCGGCAACGCGGTGGCCTTGCTGGCAGCAAGGGGTCCATGGCGCCGAAGATTGCGGAGTTTGGCCAACTCAGTCTCAGGCAAGAATTTGCGGCCAAGGAACTGACTTCGGCTTTGGCTTCAATGGAGGCTGCGCGGGCAGAGGCGCGTCATCAGCAGATTTATCTGGAGCGTGTTGTGGAAGCCGGCTTGCCGGACAGGGCGCTGTATCCCAAGCGCTTCAAGTCCATCATGGTCGTGTTCGTGAGCTGTTTTCTGATCTACTCAATTGGCCTGTTGCTGGCCACGGGTGTGCGCGAGCATGGGCAGGACTGAACCTAGCTCATCTCCCACCTGGGCATTCATACAGGCCGCACAGCTACAGGCCATTGTGATTGGTGCTGTGATGTTGCGCGAGATTCATACGCGCTACGGTCGTGACAATCTGGGCTTTCTATGGCTGATCGGCGAGCCTTTCATATTCTGTATGGGCGTCATTGGCCTGTGGTCACTGGCCAAAGGTCCGTTTGATCACGGATTGCCGGTGTTGCCATTCGTCATGACCGGCTACCTGCCGCTGACGCTTTGGCGGCATGTTACGGGCCGCGCTGTCCAGTGCTTTCGATCCAATGCATCGCTGCTCTATCACCGCCAGGTCAAGCTGATGGATCTATTGATCGCGCGGGTCATCCTTGAGTTCTATGGCGCATTGATTGCCTATCTGGTCATCGCGTTCATTTTCAACGCCTTTGGACTCTACGAGTTTCCCAAGGATTGGGGGCTGTTTTATCTCGGCTGGTTTTATTTTTTGCTGTTCTCTTTTGCCATCGGTCTGATCATCGGATCACTGACTGAAATCTATGAGTGGAGCGAGAAACTCGTCGGCCCGTTCATGTATCTCATGCTGCCGATCTGCGGCGCGTTCTACATGGTGGACTGGCTGCCGTATCGTTTTCAGGAGATTGCGGGTTATATCCCCACCGTCGGTGCCTTTGAGATGATTCGAGGAGGCCAGTTCGGGTCCTCAGTCAGGGTCCACTACAGCATCGTTTACGAGACTTTCGTCTGCCTGAGCCTGATCTCGATTGGCATGATGATGTGTCGACGCGTACATCGTCATCTGGTCATCGAGTGATACGCGCCACCAATCTTCGCAAGGTCTACCCAAGCCGGGGGCGGCCGAATGTCGTTCTCGACGATGTCAGCTTCACGGTGCCGCCAGGTTGCAAACTCGGGCTGCTGGGGCGTAACGGGGCTGGAAAGTCGACCCTGATCCGGCTCATCAGCAAAATTGAGATGCCGACCCGCGGACGGGTAGAGCACAAGATGTCGGTTTCCTGGCCACTAGGCTTTACCGGCTCCTTCCAGGGCAGCCTGAGCGGTATCGACAATGCCAAATTCATTGCCCGAATCTACCGCGTAAACTACAAGCGCCTGCTCGCCTTTGTCGAGGAGTTTTCGGAATTGGGCGAGTTTCTTTATGCCCCGGTAAAGACTTATTCGGCCGGCATGCGGGCAAGACTGGCGTTTGCATTGTCGATCGCTATCGAGTTTGATTGTTACCTGATTGATGAGGTTCTGCTGGTGGGCGATCAGCGGTTTCATGCGCGCTGCCAGGAACATCTGTTTGACCGGCGCTCTGATCGCTCCCTGATCATCGCCTCGCACAATGCCTTCTTTATTCGCGAAGTCTGCGATGCCGTCATGGTGCTGATCAATGGTAAAGCCCATTGGTACGACGACGTCGACGCCGCAATACATTGCTACATGAATCTTTGACCATGAATGATACCCAGCTACCCGCCATGACACGCCTGCATCATCTTCAGTCCGCTTCTTGGCCTGAGGGTGGCATGAGCAATACGCCAGAAGAGCTTTGCTTTCGTGCATCGCCAAGATCGCATTGGCGGTTTGATCCGGCTGGCTCCATTACAGCGCTCCCACACCTCACCGGTGGCGGCGTTCTGCTTGAGATGAGTACTTTTTTCGGCGCTTTTTCCCTGACCACCTGGTGCGGGAATGCCGGCATTGATGACGTCACGGTGCAGGTCCGATTCAAGGGAAGCTGCACCATGAGGATCTTCGAGGATGATGGATATCGGGGCCGGACGCTGATGTGGCAAGACCGTGTTTCGAGTGATGGCAATGAGCCAATATCCATCACTCTGAAAGCATTAACCGGCATGCAGGGCATTTTGTTTCCCGTCTTTGAGGTCTACCAGGGTGACGAGCTTGAGCTCATCTCCGTAGAGTATTTGACGAGCGCAGAGCCTCGTCATGATCCCTGTTTGGCTATTGTCATGCCGACATATAAGCGCGAATCCTATGCACTAAAGAATATCAATCTGATCTCGAAAGAAGTACTCAGCACATCAGATGGTAACTGTCATCTGTTCGTGATCGACAACGCCGGAACGCTGGATTGCCCGGAGATGAAAGGTGTGACCCTGCATCTGAATCGCAATTTCGGCGGCTCCGGGGGGTTCGCGCGTGGCGTGCTTGAAGTCAGTCGCAGCGAGAAGCAGTTCACCAACATCCTGTTCTGCGACGATGATGTCAGTATTGCCACGCAATCCATCAATCGGTTGCTGTCGTTGCTGCGCTATCTGGATTCCAACAGTGTGGTGACCGGCGGCATGCTCAAGATGAGCAGCAAGCGCATCCTTCATGAGAAGAATGCCAACGTGAAGGGCATGCGTTTTTCCAGCAACCGCGGTAACAATGACATGGACAGCGTGGAAGCTGTTGCTCGCTACGACGAAGTGGGTTTCTCGACCTTCTGTGGCTGGTGGTTTGCCTGTTATCCATTGGGCGAGAACAACGCACTTCCGCTGCCATATCCATTCTTTGTGGGCTGGGATGATGTTGAGATGGGGCGGCGTTGCAATCGTGCCGGACTCAAGTCCCTGTCCATGCTGGGCGTAGCCGTGTGGCACGAAGAGTTTGAGAAGAAAGACGTTGCGTGGCGATGGTTCTATCACACGCGCAATGGCATCGTGACCAACATGCTGTACGACAAATCACGTCGGTCCCTGAAGCAGTCCATTGTTGAAATCATGACGGCACTTCTGACCTATCGATATGATCGTGCAGAGTTCATGATTGACGGGCTCGTCGCGGTATCAAACCCGGTCAAATCCATCAAGGAAAATCCCGCCGACGAATTGCATTCGCGACTCATGGCGCGTCCCCAGGCCAAGCTACAGGATGCGCGCCAAATGGTCATACCGGGGCGGCTCTGGCATCAGCCGGCCGCTGGGCGCTGGACCAAGCTCGCAACCCGCCTGACGATGAATGGGCACCTCATTCCCCGAATTCTTTTCAAGACGGCAGATGAACCCGTTGATGCAGGGTGGGGTGTAGAAGAGCTGCATTCCAATCGTTTGGTGACCATATTCCGCTGTCCGCAAGTGGTCTACTTTGAACCGACCTCAGGCAAGGGCATCGTCTGCAGGGTGGATCATCAACGTTTCTTCAAGTTGCTCGTGCGCATGCTCGGCGCTTGGTGGTCGTTGCGGCTCAATTGGCGTGCTGTACAGGCCAAGTGGCGCCTTGCGCATGATGAAATGACAACGGCCAAGTTCTGGTCCGGCTACCTGGGTCTGGACAAGTAGGTGGCGGCGTCGAAGCGTTTCATCATTGCCGGTGCCGGGTTCTCTGGCGCCGTCATCGCACGCGAGCTGGCTGAAGACGGGCATTCGGTCGAGGTCTATGACCGGCGTGATCACATTGCGGGTAATTGCCATACGCAGCGTGACGAGAACAGCGGTGTGCTGGTTCATGTCTATGGCCCACACATTTTCCATACCGATGACGAGCGGGTCTGGGAATATGTTCATCGGTACGCCCGAATGCTGGCTTATACCAATCGCGTAAAGGCCCTGTCTGGCGGCAGTATTTATTCCCTGCCGATCAACCTGCACACCATCAACCAGTTCTATTCCAAGACGCTGAATCCGGCAGAGGCGGAAGCCTTCCTGCAAAGCCGGGCAGACATGACAATCAGCGATCCGCAGAATTTTGAGGAACAAGCGCTTCGCTTCGTTGGCGCTGAACTCTATGAAGCTTTCTTTGAAGGCTACACACGGAAGCAGTGGGGCATGTCGCCCACCGAGCTGCCTGCGAGCATCCTCAAGCGGCTGCCGGTGCGCTTCAATTACGACGACAACTATTACGCCCACAAGTATCAGGGCATGCCGGAAAATGGCTACACCGACATCGTCGAACGGATTCTGGATCACCCAGGGATATCGGTTGAACTCAATACAGAGGTGCCATCGGGTGGAGCGGAAGGCGATGCTCATGTGATTTGGTCCGGGCCACTGGATGGATGGTTCGGGTTCTCACATGGAAAACTCGGCTATCGGACGCTGGACTTCGAGCGCATTGATGCGGACGGTGACTTTCAGGGAAATGCCGTCATAAATTACTGCGATCTGGATGTGCCGTTTACGCGCATCACCGAGCACAAATACTTCTCACCTTGGGAGAAGCACGACAAGACGGTGGCCTATCGCGAGTTCAGTCGCAGCTGCGAGGATGGCGACACGCCGTACTACCCCATCCGGCTGGTCAATGATCGTGAACGACTGAGCCAGTATCTGGAACTGGCCCAACAACAGACCGGCGTGACCTTTGTGGGTCGTCTGGGGACCTATCGTTACCTGGACATGGATGTGACCATCAAGGAGGCGCTTGAGACAGCCGACGCTATCAAGGCAGACCTCGCGGCAGGCCGCGCCATCAGGCCGATGTACGTCGATCCAGCCTGATCGCATCATCATGTGGCGTTGATATGTACCGGCTGCGCACTGTCGATGTCTGGGACACGCTGTTGCGCAGACGGTGCCACCCCGACGCGGTCAAATTACACACGGCTGGGTTCCTGTTGCGGCGGCACTGGAGCCAGGTACTGCCGGCGTTGCGAAGTGGCAGATTGCTGCTGCACTGCCGCTTGGACGTTGAGCGCGAACTCGCGCGTTCATCCGCAGTAGATCCCGGACGTGACGACGAATACGCGTTGAGAGACGTGCTGGCGCTCTGGTTGGAGCGAAGTACTTCGAACTTGTCTGAGACGCCACAGCTATTGGCTCAGCTCTGTGATGAAGAGCTTGAGCAGGAGAGTCGTGTCAGCTACGCCGATCCGACAATTTTGGATTTTCTTGCGGGCATTCCTGCGGAAAAGACGTTGTTCCTTTCCGACTTTTACATGTCAGCGGATCAACTCAGGGAGCTGCTTTCCAGAAAAGGCTTATCTGAATGGGTCGACGAAGGCTGTAGCTCCTGCGATGCCGGGCTGAACAAGCGATCCGGTCGTCTGTTTGAGAAAATCATGCAGGACATGGGCATTTCTCCCGGTCACTATGCTCACATTGGAGATAACCCAGTTTCGGATGTGCGGGTTCCGGCCAAGCTCGGCATAGCGGCAAGGCACTACAAGAATCCCGCAGAGCAAAGGCTGCTTCGCCAGCGAGCTTCCTGGTTTCGAGACCGTCGCAAGCTCTTTGCTGATATCCAGGTGATAGCAAGGCGCGCGCAGCCGGAGCAGAAGAGCCAACTCGGACTGGAAGCCTTTGATTACGGTATTTCGCTGGCGCCATTATTCGCCGGTTTCGGGCTCTTCCTGCTCGAGTCGGCGCAACGCGATCAGTTGGGGAAGCTCTATTTCTTCAGCCGAGAAGGCGTGTTCTTCTCTGCAATCTATCGAAAGCTGGTGGCCACGCTTGGTGAGTTCTCACATCTTGCGCCGCCAGCCATTGATTTGCAGGTCAGTCGGCTTGCGACATTCTGTCCCTCACTACGCAGCTGCACAATGTCTGAGATGTCGCGCTTGTGGAGCGGTTTTGATTCGCAGTCACCCAGGGCCTGGGGTTTGTCACTTGGGCTGAATCTGGATGTATTACGCCAGATCTGTGATCGGCTGCAGATCACCTTCGACGCGTCCATCAGCGCGGCAGCGAGCAGCTCGGAGTTTGATCGCCTCCTCCATGATCAGCAGTGCCGCGCTCTGGTAGAGCTGCAAATCAGACAAAAGCGGGAGTTGCTGCAGGATTACCTGCGCCAGAGCGGACTATCGGAAGGCTCCGGCCGCATTGGCGTCGTGGATATCGGCTGGCACGGATCGATACAAGACAATATCGCCCATCTGTATCCGAATACGCAGTTCCAAGGCTATTACCTTGGCCTGCAGCGATGGCATCAACCAATGCCATCCAACTGTCTGAAACGGGCCTATGGCCCCGACCTGAATCTGTCAGAACAATATGGCAGCTTGTTCGCCAATCTGCCGCTGATGGAGATGCTGTGCAATTGTGCGCATGGCAGTGTGACTGGCTATGAGCGTGGATCCGATGCAGCGGTACAGGCCACTGTGAGCCATCTGCCAGGGGAGGCGGAGGTACACGAGCATCTCGTATCGCATGTCCAGAGGGGCGTGCTGCATGCAATGGATACCTGGGCTAGCACAATCGGCGAGCAGGCGCTGAGCAGTGAAGAGTTGCGCGAGACGGCCTTGAAAACCTGGCAGCGCGTTCTTGATCGAACGCCATCATGGCTGCGCAAGGCCCATGCTCAAATCCTGCACGATGAGCAATTTGGCCGCGGGACCGTGGGGCCACCGCCAACGCTGCGAAGAAAGGGGCGCTGGCGGCGGCTTCTGAGCTTGCGATAAGTCGTGACTAGATCGAGAGAATCTTCAGCGCGACCTGTTCGTTGTTCATCGTGTAGGCCTCGTACTGGAAGCTCACACCTTTTTCTTCGGCAAATTCTGCCCAGGCCTTGTACTCGTGCTGCTGCCAGCCGGGGTAATTGAAGAACTCATCAAACATCACGATGCTGCCGGCGCGCAGACGCGGCCCGACCAGGTCGAACACGGTCTTTGACGAGGAGTACAAATCGCAGTCGACGTGAAGGAAATCAACCGGGCCTTCATGCTTTTCAAGAAAGCCGGGAAGGGTTTCGTTGAACCAACCCACCACAAGCTCGGCACCCGGTACTTGCGGCAGCTGGTCAACTGCAAAAGCCCCAGCGGGAAAGCCGCTACGCCAGCCTTCCGGAAGTCCTTCGAAGGAGTCAAAGCCGAAAGTCGCATGGTGATTGCGGGCATCGGCAATGATCTTCAGCGTGGTGCCGCTGAAGACACCGAATTCCAGCGCCATGCCGCCCTTGGGCGCGATGGACAGGGCGTGCTGCAAGGTGGTGTGCGGGTGATTGAAATTGGACGCATTGAGCATGTTCTCAACCGCAAATTTTGCGCTGTCGAGCAGGGCGATACGCTGCATGCCGAGCGGAACATTGCGGTACAGCGCGATGTCGGCATCGCGGATGACGGCCATGTGCGCGTTTACGGCATTGCCGACTTCGGTATGAATCTGCTTGGCCAGTTCCTGACGCAATCCCTCAACCAGTTCATCAGCATTTTGTCCCAGCACGGATTTCAACAGCTTGTCCATGGCGGTCTTGGGCTTTTCCTGGGCATCGCTTGCCGGGGCGGTGGGGCTATTCATTGATGTCGATTCTCTTCAAGTCATTAAACGCAAAATTGATGGTAATGCTGTGCTGCATGATTATTTCCGCGACAGCCATTCTCGAATCCGACCGAGGCGGCCCCTTTGGTTGGGGGGCGGTGTCGCGATTGAGGACCAATACTCCGCGAGCAGTCTGCTCAGGGTTGAGTCGGGTGCGAGGCTGTGTCGATTCTGGTGCTGCGAGAGTTGTTCCGGAGCGCGGCTGTCAGCGCCGCTGAAGTGGAAGAATATCAGGGGCTGGCCATTGACCATATAGCGGCCATCGGCATCCTGTTCGAGTGGGCGTTCCTGCAAATTCCAGTAGGCCACGTTGGCGGCCGGATTGCGGCAGATGCCCAGCCCCGGAAACAAGGCAGGAACAAGGTCCAGCCAACGCTGGTCACCACACATGCCCTGATCGGGTTGGTTATATCCCTGACTTCGGGTCATGTCCCCGAGCCATGCGACGAATCTCCGACCTTCTGCAGTGTTGTTGACGCCGATGTACCCGCCATTAAAGGTGCCGGCTCGTAGCAGGGTGATGGCGCGGGGCGTCAGCCCATCATCGGGAACCGCCTGCAGGCAATGCGGGGTGAGCAGGATGTCGGCGGCTTCAAGCTGCTGTGACAGGTTCTCCATGGTGGAATAGCAATAACAGTCACCATCTAGGTAGTGAACCTGCGCTGCGCCAGCGGCCAGAAGCTTGGCAATGAGAAAGGGCTTGGCCGCGAAGCACAATTCGGCAGGCGTGTAGCGCTTACGCATGTCCGCCAACGATACGGGGTCAATGCAGTCCTCCATTCCGAGGCAGAAACTGTGCGCCAGTTCTGGCGGAGACATCTGATCAGGGTCGGCTAGCAGCAGGACGCTGGCCGCTTCAGGGTTATGGCGGATCAGGCTTGTCAGGCAGGCACGTGCGGAATTGACGTGGCTGGAAGTCGCGATGCTGCAGAAGGCCATGCGGCCGTCCAGATACGCAGCGAGATCAGCATCGGCCTGCTGGGTCATTCCGCGGTTCTCCACCTCAGGCGCAATCAGTCATTGCCAGAGGCTGCCAGCATTTCTTCGTCACAGAGGAAGCGAATGTTCTGGCGTGCCTCTTCAAGCCGTTGCTGATCGAGTGACTCTGTCTTCTGGGAGGGCGCGTAGTGATCAAAGAACGAGCGCATCACGTGGTCAACACCTGCTGGAGTAACGGAACGAAGGTCCTCTCCGAAGTACTGGCCGCGATTGAAGTTGCCGGTAATGATTTCGTAGGAAGGGAAGTAGTCACAGTTGGCGTGACGTTGCGAGACTTGTTCAGAGGCAGCACGCAGCACCGACTTGCTGTAGGTGGTGGAAGTCAGTACGTGGCGGTCCTCATAAGTTGCCACCAGTGGAACCGGTGACACCGTCAGGATGACCTTGGCGCGCGGATTGATTCGGGTCAACCGCGTCATGAAGTCATTGAGATCGCGGTCAACCTCTTCAACAGTGAAATTGGTGAAGGCATACAGCTCATGGTCCATGCTGCCGCCGGCGACGCCTGGCGCGATGGGGAAGGCTGCACCGTCGTGGCGGGAGCACCAGGACTCGGTCAGGCCCAGGGTAAACACGAACACGTCCAGCGTCTCGAACATTTTTCTGACGGCCGCGAAATGAGTCTGGCGTGAATCTTCCAGCTCCTTGATCGAAGCAAATCCGTTCGGTTGGATACGTGGCCGGAAAGGGTCAACGAAACGATCAGTGCCGAGTGGCCAGGCAGTATCGCGAGGGGTGAATTCGTCGTAAGCCCGTTGCATCAGCTGGCGCAACTGGCGAGCGGTATAGAGAAAGCCGAAGCGTGCGGTGAACGCGCCGTAATTGCTCGCAGAGGCCTCGGCAGGGGTCATGCCCTCAGGTGGTTCTTCGGTAAGCAGGTAGTTGTAATTCTTTGCACTAAGACGTTCTGCAATTCTTTGCGCAAAGCAGCTGCCGGCGGTGGCCACCCGAGTGTGCTCGTCAATGCGAAATCCGGTGCGGATAACCGGATCGACGTTCTCCATGGGCGTGCCTTCAACGGACTTGCGCCAGAACTGGTGATCCGGAAGATTCCTATAGGGGTGTCCGCTTACGACCTTCTTTGCACCGGCCTTGAGGCCTGCTGTATTCATTGGCGCCTTTGTGCTGCCGGATGCCTCTGGTATGACTGCTGAAATGCCCTCGGATTTGATCTCCTGAAAGAGCTCCTGGAAATCCGGACGGTTCATGCTCCAGGATGTCAGCGCATCCTTGCCATGCTTGGTGTAGACAGCGAAAGATTGCGAGACAAACTCTTCCAGATTGGCTGTGATCACCGGCGCGCTGGGCTGGTAGTCATGCTGCCCCAACTTGAAAATGTAGTCTCCGCGGCAACTCAGGGACTCCGCTATTTCAGGATAGACCGGCCAGCTGATGCCGTTGGACAGAAAGTCGTGCACGTACTGGATGGGGTCTCCATCAACCAGGGGAATATCCAGACGCCTGAGCAGTACTTTTGCAATGTCAGCAATCGCCCAGAGTTTGGGGTGAACATGGCAGTGCATGAAGCAGCCACGCGCACTCCATTGCGCGAGCATGTCATCAAGTGGCAGACCTGCTGCATGGCCTTCTTCAATCAAAGCCTGCGAGGAGGTCTGCCAGTAGTTGAAGAAGGAAAGACGCTCGTAGGTGGAGCGGCCGAACAGTGAAAGTGTTTGTTTCACGCTGAGGCCAGCTTGCCAACCGAGGAAGGCCAGTGAGGAATGGCAGCGTTCGCCGGGCCCTTCCTCAAAGCTGACCATGGTGCCGGCCTTGAGGACGAGCGCCAGATCTGGATGGTAAGCCTGAAATCCGATGGAGGGGTACAGGACAACTTTGTGCCGGAAATGGGCGTAGCGCTCTGACAAGGCTTTCCATATCCAGGGCTGCATGAACACCAGATCATTCTTTTTGAATTCTGGCTCCAGGCTGACCTTGCCGCTCTCCCAGCCAGAGAATTGTTCGTTGGTCACCCAATGGCGATCTGGCATCTTCGAGCCGGACAAGGCCTGCAGGCACTGGGCCATCGAACGCGACTGGCAATTGCCAAGCACCGTCATCTTGATGCTCTGCGATCCGCGCAGGATGTGCGGCCTCGCATTGGCCACCCTGGCTTCGTCAGCTGATGCCCGATTTTTCTTTTCTGTTCTTAGTTGGCCGAGAAGGGTCTGATAGCTCGCCTGATCCAGGCGTTTGCAGACAAGTGGTTGCTTGCCCAGAGATTCATAGACTTCGTGAAGCTGGGTTACGAGTTCCCGAAGGTCGAGCACAGGGACCTGCTGACCGCTCTCCGGCTCCCAGAATTCGGTCTTGAATCGATAACTGCCGTGGGTGCCCAAAGCGGGGCCCAGTTCAGGATAAACCGGCCAGACCACGCTCTCAGCCAGTGGATCGTGCAGATCCATTGTGCTGTTTTCGTCTGTGCTGCATGCGCCCATCTTCTGAGCCAGAAGGCGAGCGATATCAGCCATGACGAAAATCTTGGGATGCTCAACGGAATGCATGAAGCAGCCTTGACCCATCCAGCGTCTCAGACAACCGCCTAACTCAAGATCAGCTTCTCGGCCCTGCGCGAGGATGTTCTTCCTGGCGCTTTCGAGATAGTCGAAGAAACCGAGCTGCTCGTAGGTTGCCTTGTTGTACAGCTTGACGGTTTCGTCTACGTCCAGGCCGGCCCGCCAGCCCAGCAGCGCGATCGACGAGTGATAGTTTGCCAGTGGGCCGCGAACAATTTCTCCGTTGCTGCCACCGAAGACATGCACTAGATCCGGGTGGAATGCATCGAAATTTACCGCAGGAAACAACAGGACCTTTTTCTCGAATCTGGAAAATGTGGGCTGAAGTGCACGCCAAATATCTGGCTGCAGAAAGACGGTGCCGCTGTCCTCAAACAACTCGGTCAATTCATCGCGCGCCTGTTCACTCGACTGCAGAACGTGCGCATGTACCCAGCTTCGAACCTTGACAGATTTGCTCTGCAGAATCGCCTCAAGGCACCGACTGAGGGGAAGCGCCTGGCTATTGCCGATGACCGCGATACTCCGACAACGAGCCTTTGTGCTGAGGTCGAAATACAAGGCTGCGTAGTCTGACTGTTCCAGTCTGCTGCACACCAGTTCATCGGCGTCAAAACCGTCATAGATCGCAAATGATCGCTGCAGGAACTGACGCAGGTCGATGGATCGTTCGGGGGATTGCGGATCACCGTGACGCGCATCCAATCGGAAGGTATAGCTGCCTTCCGTCCCCAGTTCCTCAGCGAGTTCCGGGTAGATGGGCCAGACCACGCTGTCGCCCAGCGGGTCGTGCACGTTTTCGTCCAGAACCTCACTGATCAGGCCAATGCCGCGCTTTTTCAGAAGGTCGCGAATGATATCGGCCAACGCCTGTACCGTCGGGTGATTGATCGAGTGCATGAAGCAGCCGCGGTCACGCCAACGCTGCAGATAGTCACTCATGTCGATGCCCGCTGCGGCGCCTTCTTCAATTAGGGCGGCTTCGGCAGGTTTCCAGTAGTCAAACATTCCAAGTCGCCGATACGTATCGACGTTGAACAGATTGAGCGCTGCTTCGACGCTCAATCCCGCTTTCCAGGCCAGAAGTGCAATGCTGCTGTGATAATCATCCGCAGGCCCGCGAAGATGCGTCGCATTCTGCCGATTCTGGATATAGACCAGATCCGGGTGATAAGCGCTGAAGTTGATCGACGGGAAGAGCACGGCTTTGCTCTTCATCTCTGGCTCGAGCGTGCCAACCAGGGTCCACAGCAGCGGTTGGATAAAGACGCAATGATGTTCGCGGAATATCTCGACAAGGTCTGCACGAGCTTCGTCGGCACCGAACAGCATTTCCTCCGTGATCCAGCGTTGCGTGACTGGATTTCCCGTCATGTTCTCGATACAGCGGCTGACTTGTCGGCCCTGACAATTGCCGATTACCGCTATTTTCTGGTCGTGTCTCGGAGTTCGGGTTGCGTCCTGAAGTTTGGGTGGCGGCGGGGCAGGTAGATGTTTTCTGGCATTGAGACGCGTCTGAAACTCCCTGGACCGCAGGAACGCGAGCTGCAGTTCTTCTCGTGTGCCGCCACGTTTCAGGAAATGTGTCCAGTGTTCCAGGCCAGCAGCATCCGGCTCGCGTCCGAGCAAACTGCGATAAACGGCATGCACCTCAGCCGGCGCATCGGCTTCGCTCACGCGGCTTTTCGGCTTGAAAGCCTGCCTGATGTTTTTCAGCACGCTGCTCTTTCCAGGCTTGCGAGATTTGTTGGATGGGGAGTCAGACATGGGAAAGATCATTTGAAGGTGTGCTTGAACAGCGCACTGGGCATCGGCGAAATATGGCTCGGATCAACAGGCAATGATCATGCAAACAGCATCGGTCTGCTTCGGCCTTTGGCTGCGTATTCTCAGGGCCATCAGCAATTGGCTTCTTTCATCGGGGGCGTGACGGTCATTCGGCATGGTGAGAGATTCTCTAGAATCAGGCCGCCCAGCGATGATGCGTCAATGTTGCTCGGTGTCGAATTCGGACCCGCTGCGCCGGGTGCTCCCGCTCGCCAAACCAGATAGTCACTCCGCATATCGCTCAGGCCAAGTCTCTTGAAGCTGCCTGGAAAGCTCGGGAGGTGATCACCATAAAACGCCAGCAGGCCGTCCGGCTGGAGCTGGTGGGCGAATCGTTCCAGCATCTTGTCGGCGTTTTCAAGGCTTTGAAGGTATCGATCCAGTCCTTCACGCTCGTCGGCAGGGAGATTCGGCAGGCCCGCGACATGGCTACCTTCCATGGAGGTCAGGCTGGGCCAGGGGCCATGATTTTCCATGGTGATGACAAACAGGAAGACCGGACCCGATTCACGGGCGAGAATCTCGCAGCCCACACGCGCCGTTTCCATGTCGGTGACATAGCTGTTAACGCGATCAGCCTCGGCAAAGGCTTCTTCTCCGATGAATTCGTCGAAACCCATATTCGGCAGGACGAAATTCCGACCGTAAAAGTTCCGGTCAAATGGGTGCAGGCAAATCGTTTTGTAGCCCTGAGCCTTGAGCTTCCATGCAAGTGATGTGATGGGGTGGCGGGCAAAGCGGTGATAGGGATTGAATCGGTCCAGGCCCAGCGCAGACTGTTCCAGTCCGCTCAGGACGGCGAACTCGGTGCGAACCGTGTTTGCCCCCCAGGTGGGGACTGAGAGTCGGCCCCATTGCACCCCTTGGGCTCGGCAGGTATCGAGTGTTGGCAAATTGAGCGACGCCAGCTGAGGGTGTAGGCGTCGGGCATCAAAGAATGACTCGCATTGAATGGCGACTACGGGCGGCAAGCCTTTTGTTCTCGAACTCGTTTCCGAAGGCCCTTCGTGCGTGCGTGCGACCGCCAGCTGGCGAGTGGAACGTTCCGAGCGAGCCAGGATGCCGTATGCCAACAAGGTGGCAAAGGGGCCAAGGCGTGCCGCGTCCTCAAAAGGGTCTTCGGTGGGTCGTTGTGTGCGTAGATAGTGGCCGAGGACGCGGTTTGCCGGATTCGCCATGACCCAGCCCGTCGCAAGAATGGCAAACAGTGCGGCCAGGGGATGCCAGCCGGCCCAGGTCCAGGCCATGGTTTCCCATCTGAAAAGCAGGATGAAAAAACTGATGCCCAGAAGGACGCCTGCCGCAATGCGCCCTTTGTGGGGAAACGGCAGGGCCAATTCCGGGTGGCGAAAAATATCGGGAGCCTGGAAAACGTCGGTGAACACGATTGGCTCTGCCAGGACCAGTCTTTTCGAGCGATCTGCGTAGGCATAGGCGGCGCCGATGGCCAGTGTCATGACGCCCGCAAAAAAAGGACGCGCTGTGAGCGCCGCAACCAGGGCGAACAGCGCCGCGGGCATAGCCAGGTCCAGCAGCAGGATGGACGACCATCGGAAACGGGTGGCCGCCACCAGACGCGGCGTATACCAGCCGAGCAATGCAATCACGAGGCCTGCAAGGCTAGCTGTTGTCATTGATATCCGGATTGCGCCTAACCGGCGCGCAACTGAGTGCTAGCGGGAATGTCAGGGCTATCAACCGCAGTCCTTTGTACGGGTCTGTAGTAGATCTCGGACAGTCGATTCGCTGCTGCTGAGACGGCTAGCTGGATGGCCGCCTTGCTATACAGGCCGCCATTGATCTGGGAGGTGGCTGCGACCACTTTTCGGAAGTTTTCGAATACGGCTGGATCAGGTCGGTCCTGCGCACACCAGAAATGATCGAGATCCCCCTGGAACGTGAGTCGCGGGATGTCGTAGATCGCATGGCCAACGGTTTTGACCGGTAACCCAAATTCAAGGGCGAGCATGCCGATAGTGCTGTTGACGGTGACCAAACCCTGACTTGCCCGCAGCAGCGGCTCTGAACTGCCGCAGTGCAGGTAGATGATCCGATCTTTCAGTCCATGCGCCCGGGCGGTATCAAGCGTGAGCCGTCGCAGGTTGATCACACCCGGGTCCAGCGGATGCTCGGTTACGACCAGCTTGGCGTCAGTGGGGGCGTGCTGAGCAAAGGAGGCGATGACCTGCTTGATTGACGGGACCATGCTGCCGTGCCGGGAATGAAAGCGAATCTGAGCGTCAGCCTCCAGTTGAAGAGGCAGGATGTAGTACCGGGTTCGGTCTTCGATCAGTCTGCGGGTGACTTTCCGATTGTGCGCCTTGGCCAGCGGAATCAGGAAGAAGCGTTTGGCGCCAGATCGATACTCTGCCAAGGGGTTCCAGGGTTTGTGCGTCTTGTAGCCGGGAAATCGCCGCGTCCGAACCAGGCTGGAGACTCGATACAGGACATCCTCTGTTGCTCGCCGTCGGAAGCTATTGATGACCGGCGTGCCCGGATGCCATTTGGGTAGCTTGCCGCCATGCTCGAGGTACCACTCCGGATCGCGTGACAGTGACGAGTGTCGATTCACGCCGCCGACTTCCAGCGTCAGCCAGTTGGGCCGCAAGTAACCTTCCTCGAAGACGTGTACCGGGATGCCCAGTGGCTCCGCAATGGCGATTGCGACTCGGTGCAGGGGGCGGCAGTCACCAAACAGGACAATGTCCGTAATCTGGTGTGAGGCCAGCGTGCGCTCCAAAAATGCCGGCCACTGTGTTTCGTCTCCTGAGAACTCCAGCGGCGCCTTGTGACTGCAAAAGAATTTGTCGCCACCGTTGAAGGTGATCCGGTCCGCCTCGTGCCCCATTCTTCGTAATTGTTCGGCCAGTTGGTCGAAAAACGTCCCAATAGGGCCCTGTAGTAACAAAAATCGCCGTCCGACACCCCTGGACGCCGTTGCGACCCATGACGGCAGGGTCGGGTGTAGCCTCGTCATGAAGTGAGTCCCGTCAAGTACCTGAGCAGAATTTGGATCATCTCGAGTGCGTCAGAATGGCTTGTTCTAGCGCCTGCAAAACGAGCCTTGAAAACTGACCGGCCGTTCAAGTGACGCGTTGTTCATTTCCCTGGAAGGGCGAATTGTACTGACCATGTACCAAAAATGCGCCTTCGCGCTTGGCTACTGAACGACGCATCGACTGGGACCTTGTCGTTTGGCGTCCAAATGCTGAGTTCGGTTTGTGGCGCTGAAGGTTCTATCCGCCTGCCATGAGGTATCCATTGGACGTCCTATCGATCAACTGGGCAAACAGGCATGTTGAGCGAGGCCGTTGTATCCGCACGCTCGCGTGACGACAAAGCCCAGAACAGCATCCGTTGCGAGCAGCGCGGACGCGGGGCTGGCCGGTGGCCGTATTTGCACGCCTGACTGTGCGGACGAACCGGCAAAAGGTTAAAATTTTCCGATCTCCCATTAGCTGGTGCGTCTTCATCGCTGGAGGACGCTTCTTTGGGGTCGTGCGCCTGATCCTCCCGGGATTGGGCTGCGGGTAAAGAAATTATTCCCTTGGTCGCCTGAAAACGACTTTCCTATCAAGAGGTTATTTGTGAACGAGAAAATTCTGAACGAAACAGCTGTTGCCATGTGTGCCCCCGGCCGGGGTCTGCTGGCAGCAGACGAATCGACTGGAACCATCAAGAAGCGTTTCGACAATATCGGTGTCGAGAACAATGAACTCAATCGCCAGACCTATCGCGACATGCTGTTCACAACCGAGGGATTCGAAAAGCACACTTCTGGCGTGATCCTGTTTGAAGAAACCTTGTTTCAGAAGAGCCTCGCTGGCCAGCCCTTTCCTGAGCTGCTGAAAGAAAAGGGCGTCATTCCCGGTATCAAGGTGGATGCAGGCGCAAAGCCGCTGGCGGGTGGCAAGCCCGGCGAGACCGTGACCGAAGGCCTGGATGGCCTGCGCGACCGGCTGGTGAAGTACCGCGAGGCCGGGGCACGCTTTGCCAAGTGGCGTGCCGTCATCCTGATCGGAGATGGTGCCCCGACTCACAATGCGATCCAGACCAATGCCCATGGACTGGCCCGTTATGCCGCGCTGTGCCAGGAAGCCGGTATCGTGCCGATCGTGGAGCCTGAGGTCCTGATGGACGCAGACAACACCGCAGAAGTCTGTGAAGAAGTGACCACCTGGATTCTCAAGGAAACCTTCCAGCAGCTGTACTACCAGAATGTTCTGCTTGAAGGCATGGTGCTAAAACCGAACATGATCGTGTCCGGCAAGAAATGCGCCACCCAGGCTTCCGTTGAGGAAGTGTGTGAACGCACGCTGCGTACCTTGCGCCGCTGTGTGCCAAGCGCGGTTCCGGGTATCGCCTTCCTCTCCGGCGGGCAGAGCGATGAGCTCGCCACTGCACATCTTGATGCGATGAACAAGGTTGGCAATCTGCCCTGGAGCCTGACCTTTTCCTACGGTCGCGCATTGCAGGCGGCTGCATTGAAGGCCTGGGGTGGCAAGGACACGGCAGCCGGACGAGTTGCCCATTTGCACCGCGCCAAGATGAATGGCCTGGCTGCACTGGGTCAGTGGGATGCCAGCAAGGAAAAGGCGGCCTGATCGTCGTTGACGATTGAGCCTGATCGGCCATCCGCAATCGACCCGCGTGCATCGATGCACGCGGGTTTTTTCATGCCTGCTGCTCAGGTCTGGGCGGAGGCGACCTTGAGCAGTTCGCGGGCCATGGATTCAGTGGCCGCCGTGGGCTTCTTGCCGCCGATCATTCGCGTGATCTCGCGGACGCGGCCCTCGGCGTCCAGCGCAGTCACGGAGGTGAAGGTCTTGTTCTTGCTGACCTGCTTGCCGACCGCGAGATGATGGGCGCCACAAGCGGCTACCTGGCCCAAGTGGGTGACGCACAGGATCTGCCGTTCCTTGCCCAACAGCTGCAACAGTCGGCCCACAGCATCGGCGACGGCGCCGCCAATGCCGGCGTCAACTTCGTCAAAAATCATGGTCGGCGCGCCGCCGGATTGTTGTGCCACGACCTGGATTGCCAGAGAGATGCGTGACAGTTCGCCGCCCGAAGCTACCTTGGCCAGCGGACGCGGGGCCTGACCGGGATTGGCGCTGAAATCGAAGCGCAAATCATCTTCACCAAGCGTTGAAGGTTGTTTGCGCTGCGCAGGCTCAAGCGAAATTTTGAGTTCTGCATCGGGCATGCCCAGCTCGCGGACGTGACGACTGACTTCCTTCGCATAGCGTGCTGATACCGACTTCCGCGCCTTGCTCAATTTGGCGGCACTGCTCAGGTAGGCCTCGTGGGCCTTGTCCTGTTCGAGTTTGAGTTTCTGGGCCATTCCGTCGGCGCTTTCACTCTCGGCGATCTCGGTGCGCATCTGGTCCAGCTTTTCGTGCAAGGCATCAGGGCGGACGCGGTGCTTTCGCGCAAGATCGTGGATCTCGCTCATGCGCGCTTCGACTTCATTCAGACGTTGCGGGTCGAGGTCCAGCCGGTCGAGGAGACGGCGCAGCTCAGAGGCAGCCTCTCGCACCTGTGTCTGGGCTGAGGCAATCAGGCTTTCGGTCTCGGCGAATTGCGGATCGAGTTGCGCGAGGTCCTGCAGGATGTTTCCACTGGCTGCGAGCTGATCGTGGATGGAGTTATCCCCGGCATACAAGACATCCTGTACGGCAGCGCCTTCCTTCAGTAGCCGGCCACTATTGGCAAGCCGTTTGTGCTCGACCTCGATCTCCGAGAGCTCGTCTGGCTGCAGCTTGAGCGCTTCAAGTTCCTGTAGCTGGTGGCGGAGCAGGTCGAGCTGAGCCGGATCGCGTGTCGCCGCGGAACTAACGCGTTCAATCTCTTGCTGCAGTGAATGCCACCGGCGCGCGCATGTGCTCACGTCAGCCAGCAAGGGGCCGTGCCCGGCGTAGTCGTCCAGCAGTCGGCGCTGTTCTTCAGGCAGGCGAAGACTGTGGCTTTCGTTCTGGCCAAAAACATCAACCAGTTGCTCGCCGAGTTCGCGCAATTGGCCCACCGACACGGCGGTGCCATTGATGAAGGCGCGTGTCCGGCCTTCCGCGTGCAGTACCCGGCGCAGCAGGCAGGCATCGGGCTCGCTGTCGTCCAGCAGCGACTGTTGTTCGAGCCAGTGACGCACGGTCGATGATTCAGGCACATGAAACAGCGCAGTGACTTCGGCGCGATCCTTGCCGTCGCGGACCAGTGCTGCGTCTGCGCGCGCGCCCAGGACCAGCCCGAGGGCATCGATGAGAATGGATTTTCCGGCGCCGGTTTCGCCGCTCAGTGCGGTAAAGCCGCTGGCGAGTTCCAGATCGACGGATTCAATCGTGGCCAGTCCACGAATCTGCAGAGTTTCCAGCATGCAGGTCAGACCCGTTCCTGAGTGGGCAGCTGATCACTTCCCCAACGAAGTTTGTCGCGCAGAATGCGGAAATAGCTGTGTCCGGCAGGGTGGATCATGCGCAGGCTGCAGCCTGCACTGCGCACTTCAACTGTATCTCCCGACTTGAGCAACTCGCTGGTCTGTCCGTCAAAGGTGACCATGGCCTGAGTGCGATCCGCGCCGTGCACGACGATCTTGATGAGCTTATCTCCACCCACGACAACGGGCCGATCAGACAGGGTGTGCGGACAAATCGGGATGATCGCCATTGCCGACAGACTTGGATGGAGCAGGGGGCCGCCACCTGACAGTGCGTAGGCCGTCGAGCCCGTGGGAGACGACACGATCACGCCATCAGCGCGATGGTTGCTGATGAATTCTTCGCCCAGCCAAGTCTCGAATTCAATCATGCGGATCGTCGCCTGATTGCGGATGACCACATCATTGACGGCAAGACGCTCCGGCCCCGGATCGCCGCCGTTGCGCCTCATTCGCGCCGAAAGCAGGAGGCGGTCTTCGATTTCATACTCGCCATTGATGATGACGGCGAGCGTTTCCTGCATGGTGGCTGGCGGAATATCCACCATGAAACCGAGGCGGCCCTGGTTCACGCCGAGAATGGGGACGCCTGTGGGAGCCAGCGCGCGGCCCACGTCGAGCAGGGTGCCGTCACCGCCCACAACGACCACAAGCTCGCAGGTCTGACCGATGACGTCGCGTGATACCTGCTCCACGGAGCGAGCGTTCTTGAGTGCGGGATTGGACTCCAGCAAGACCTCGCAACCCAGATCAGCAATAGCGGTACAGACGTCCTGCAGGAGTTGGGTGTTGGGCTGGCGGCGTTTGCCGATCACGCCAATGCGGCGGAAAGGATTCATCTTGGATGTTTGGAGATGCTGAAAAGACAATGGGTGCCACTGTACACGCAACCATCGTGCGTCCGCGCGACCTTGACACTGGAAAACACGGAGCGATAGCGTCAGCCCCCATCACGACATGCCAACGAGGGCCCAATGTCGAATCCACTGGATCCGCGCGCCGCAGAATTGCTGAAGCTTCTGGTCGAAAGATACATCCACGATGGTCAGCCAGTGGGTTCTCGAACCCTGTCGCGCGCGGGTGATCTGGGCCTGTCTTCCGCGACGATTCGTAACGTCATGTCGGATCTGGATGATCTGGGGTTCGTGGTATCGCCGCACACCTCAGCTGGGCGTATTCCGACCTCACGAGGTTACCGATATTTCGTGGACCAGCTTCTGACGCCAGAGCAACTGGGTGCACTCGAGGTCTCGCGAATTGCTGAAACGCTGGGCAGCAGCAGCGAGGCAGGGCGCACCAGTGAGTTGATGCAGGCGACTTCTGACTTGCTGTCGCAAATCAGTTCGATGGCAGGCGTGGTGACCATGCCCCGGCGCAACATGGCGGTGCTCAGGCGGATCGAATTCCTGCCGCTGTCCGGAAACCGCGTGCTGACTATCCTTGTAGTGAATCAACGTGAAGTGCAAAACCGTGTGATTCACACCGAGCGTGCTTACGGCGCTGATGAGTTGGAACGTTTTGCCAATGCCCTGAACGAGCATTACGCGGGCCGCAATCTGGTTGAGCTGCGCAGAGCATTGCTCGACGAAGCGGTGGATGCGCAGAATCGGGTCAATCTGGTTCTCAAGGATGCGGCTGCCATGGCGGCTCAGGCAATGGGAGAACCGGAAACCCAGCGTGGTGACTACGTGCTGGCAGGCGGTGCCAACCTCATGGGTTTTCAGGAACTCGGCGACGTGCTGCGCCTTCGTGGTCTGTTTGAGATTCTGGATCGCAAGCGGGAAATCCTGACCTTGTTCGATCAGTGCCTTGATGCCGAAGGCGTGCAGATCTTCATCGGCGAGGAGTCCGGGTATAAGGTGCTCGATGAAGTCAGCGTGGTCACGGCGCCTTACTACGTGGACGGCCAGGTTGCAGGGCGCTTGGGCGTGATCGGGCCGACGCGCATGGCCTATAGCCGCATCATTCCGCTGGTCAAGCAGACTGCGAAGCTACTCAGTGCCGGGCTGCACGACGAGCGAAACTGAATTTCTTTATCTGACCTGAGACGGTTTCAAGGCGGTGTTCAAGCTGAACCCCAGACTTCGAAGGGGTCCGCATCATCCACTGGGGATATGAAGCCACTCAGCCATTGACCGCCTCGGGATATTTCAAGCCGCCTTCGCTCCCGACTTCAGCAAAATATTGTTCGGGCGTGAATTCATCCACCTCGATGGCCGCCATGCGGGCCTTGAGCGCATCCTTGAGCAAGGGCACTTCTGATTCGGCAATGACGCCAGCTTCGAGTGCCTTGTCTGCGAGTTCGGCGGGGAGAAAACCGCGCGGAAGTTTCCGTGCTTTCTGCGCCTTGATGATGCGCTCCGCTGCGGGATGGGCCAGGGTGATCTTGCTAAAGGCGTGCAACAACCTGCCCAGGCCGATATTCGTATCCTTCGGAAGAAACACGCCGTAGGAAAGTCGCTTGAATTGATCGTTGTTGGACTGGATGCACAACGCAGCTTTGTGACTGACATCGTCTTTCGGGGGCGCACCCAACGGGTTCAAACGCAGCTCCAGAATACCGATGGTCTTCATCCAGAGCCCGAGTGGGCCATCGAAGTTGCGGTACATGTCCTCAAAGGCCTGTTGAATCTTCCAGAGGGCGTAATCGAGGGCATAGCGCACCAGCGGTAGATCTTCATGTTTGCGACCTTCGGCCTCGAAACGACGCAGCGTGGATATACCCATGGTCAGCCAGGCCAGGACATCGGCATAGCGGCCGGTGAGCTTTCCGCGCTTCTTGAGGCCGCCACCGATAGCGAACATTGCCAGATCGGTCATTACACCAAATCGCGCCGATGCCCAGCCGAGGCGTCGGTAATAAGTGCGGGTTTCCGGTGCCACGTCGGGCATGCGCACCAGCGCGCCTCGCGTCAGGTAGTGTGCTTCGGCTCTGAGCAGCCCCTTGGCAAAGTGTCCCATCCAGCCCAGCAGGTTGCTGCGGAAGAGATCGACATCATTGTTTTCGACACCTTCCACCACCTTGAGCGCATAAGGGTGGCAGCGGGTCGCGCCCTGACCAAAGATCATCAGGGTGCGGGTCAGGATATTGGCGCCTTCAACAGTGACGCCCACGGGCATGGATTTGTATGCCATGCCCAGGATGTTGTTCGGCCCTTGCATGACCGCCGAACCCGCGAAGACATCCATGCCGTCGATGGAGAGTTCTTGTGCCAGCTCAGTGGTGTAGGCCTTGAGCACCGCGGAGACGACCGGTGGCTGCTGGCCGTTGTCGACGGCGGAACAGGCAAAAATGCGGGAGGCTTCAAGCAGATAGCTCAGACCGGCGATACGGCCGACCTTTTCTTCAACGCCATCCATGCGACCGATAGGCAAACCAAACTGCTGGCGAACCATGGAATATGCGCCGGTAGACAGCGCGATGGCCTTGGCTGCGCCTACTGCACCGGCTGGCAGCGACACCGCGCGGCCTCCGGCCAGCTGTTGCATGAGCATTTTCCAGCCCTGACCAGCGTACTCTGCGCCGCCGATGATGTTGTCCAGCGGGACGATCACGTCCTGGCCGTACAGTGGCCCGTTGTAGAACGGATCGCCAATGGGGTCGTGGTGATCGCCATTGGTGAAGCCGGGAGTCCCGCGCTCGACCATCACGCAGGTGATGCCAGGATATTCACCTTTGCCCAGCAGTTGATCCGGGTCGTGTAGCTGACAGGCGATGGTGGCAAGGTCAGCCAGCGGGGCGAGGGTGATGTAGCGCTTGCGGAAATTGAGCTTGAGCTTGGTCTGGCCGTCTTCATCCTTGAACACTAGGCCTTCAGCCTTGATCGAGGCTGCATCCGAGCCTGCTGTGGGCTCTGTCAGCCCGAAGCAGGGAATCATCTCTCCGCTGGCGAGTTTGGGCAGGTAGTGGTCCTTCTGCGCCTGTGTGCCGTAATGAATGATCAGTTCTGCTGCGCCGAGCGAGTTGGGAATGACCACAAAGGTAGAAACAGTGGCGCTCACCGGGCCGAGCTTGGCCAAGATGGTGCTGATGGCCAGTGTCGAGAATTCCTTGCCCCCGTAGGATTTGGGGATCAGGAAGCTCATGAAGCCCTCATCTTTGATGTACTGGAGGACCGAATCTGGAATTCGCTTGGTCCGGCCGATCTCGAAACGGTCGATCATGCCCAGCAGTGTCTCGACCGGGCCGTCGAGAAATGCCTGCTCCTCCTCAGATAGCCTGGAATAGGGGTCAGCAAGCATTCGTCCGAAGTCCGGATTGCCGCGGAAGAAATCGCCGTCAATCCAGACCGTGCCGGCTTCCAGCGCCTGACGTTCGGTATCGGAAATGTTCGGCAGAATTTTCTTGGCCTTCATCCAATTCATCAATTGCTCGAACATGATCTGATAACTCCATGAAAATATGTAAAAAAATAGAACGTTTAGGCATGCGGACGAACGTGGAACCTTCTTTGGACAGGCGCGCTGCTGGCTGGTTCACCCTCGACAAGAAGGCACTGACATGGTCGTCAGATGATAGGAATGGTGGCGCGTATGCCCTGTACGTGGGCTGACACGGCCACTTTGGAACGTCCAGTCTGAGGGCTTCTGCGAATAAATATCGATTCGTTCATTGCAGACACTTGAAACTGAGCAAGCCGCCCGCAGGTTCCGGGTCTCCCCCTTAATTAAGTCTTTACTCTCATGTCCGGAACCCCTGTTCCCGAAGATTCTGCAGCCGACGAACCCCGGCCCGAGTCCGAAGCCCAAGAGGCGACCTCCAAGGAAGAATCTGGCGAAACATCCAATGCCTCAGATGAATCCGTGGATTTGCCGGCCAAACTCGCCGAGCTTGAAGAGAAGCTGCTAGCCGCCAAGGATGCCCAGCTGCGCACCGTTGCTGAGATGGACAATCTGCGGAAACGCATGGAGCGCGAGATCACCAATGCGGGCAAGTACGCAACCGAGAAGCTTCTCGGTGAGCTTGTGGGTGTAGCCGATAGCCTGGACCTGGGCATGGCTGCGGCAGAAAAGCCGGAGGCGCAGGTTTCCAGCCTGATCGAGGGCATGCAGCTGACCCAGAAGCAAATGCAGTCCACGTTGGAGAAATATGGTGTTACCGCCGTCAATCCGGTTGGTGAGGCTTTCAACCCTGACCTGCATGAGGCTATGACGATGCTGCCATCGGCGGAGGTGGCACCGAACCACGTGCTGGAAGTCATGCAAAAGGGCTACCGGCTCCACGATCGACTGCTTCGGCCGGCAATGGTGGTGGTCTCCAAGGCGCCAGACAGCGGCACCTGAGCGCGACCTCTTGAAATTTTCGCTCTCGTCAACAAATTAACGACATCTACGAATTAACAGGACGCACGAATACACCATGGGAAAGATCATCGGAATTGACCTCGGCACCACCAACTCCTGTGTGGCCGTACTTGAAGGCGATAAGCCCAAGATCATCGAAAATGCGGAAGGCGAGCGCACCACGCCTAGCATTGTTGCTTATGCAGACGATGATCAGGTAATTGTGGGTCGCCCGGCCAAGCGCCAGGCGGTGACCAACCCGCACAACACGCTGTTCGCCATCAAGCGACTGATCGGCCGGCGCTTTGAAGATGGCGTCGTCCAAAAGGACATCGACATGGTGCCCTACAAGATCATCAAGGCCGGCAACGGTGACGCATGGGTGCAGGTGAAGGACAAGAAGATGGCCCCGCCGGAAATCTCCGCGCAGGTGCTGGCCAAGATGAAGAAAACGGCCGAAGACTATCTTGGCGAGAAGGTCACCGAAGCCGTCATTACGGTTCCGGCTTACTTCAATGATTCGCAGCGCCAGGCCACCAAGGATGCCGGCCGCATTGCCGGTCTTGAGGTCAAGCGCATCATCAACGAGCCTACTGCTGCGGCGCTGGCATTCGGTATGGACAAGGTCAAGGGTGACCGCAAGGTCGCGGTATATGACCTGGGCGGCGGAACCTTCGACGTCTCCATCATTGAAATTGCCGAAGTCGACGGTGAGCATCAGTTTGAAGTGCTGTCCACCAACGGCGATACCTTCCTCGGCGGTGAAGACTTCGACATGCGTGTGATTGACTACATTGCATCCGAATTCCAGAAAGAGCAGGGCATCGACCTCAAGAAAGATGCGCTGGCCCTGCAGCGACTGAAGGAAGCAGCGGAGAAAGCTAAGATCGAGCTGTCCAGCACCACGCAGACGGACATCAACCTCCCGTATGTGACTGCAGACGCGTCTGGTCCGAAGCATCTGAATCTCAAGCTGTCGCGTGCCAAGCTGGAATCATTGGTTGATGACCTGATCCAGCGCACCATCGCGCCCTGCAAGACAGCGCTGAAAGACGCTGGACTCAGTGCTGGAGACATCCACGAGATCATCCTCGTGGGTGGTCAGACGCGCATGCCCAAGGTTCAGGAAGTTGTGAAGAACCTGTTTGGCCGTGATCCGCGCAAGGACGTCAACCCTGATGAAGCGGTCGCAGCCGGTGCTGCCATTCAGGGCGCCGTTCTGGCTGGTGATGTGAAGGACGTGCTGTTGCTCGACGTTACCCCGCTGTCATTGGGTATCGAAACCCAGGGCGGCAAGATGACCAAGCTGATCGAGAAGAACACCACGATCCCGACCCGCAAGTCCGAAACGTTCACCACTGCAGAAGACAATCAGACTGCCGTGACGATCCAGGTCTATCAGGGCGAACGTGAAGTGGCCTCGGCCAACAAGAAGCTGGGGCAGTTCAATCTGGAAGGCATTGTACCGGCGCCGCGTGGCATGCCGCAGGTTGAGGTTGGCTTTGACATCGATGCCAACGGCATCCTGCATGTGTCGGCCAAGGATAAGGCGACAGGCAAGGAACAGAGCATTCGCATCACGGCCAACTCAGGTCTGAGCGAGGATGAGATTGCGAAGATGGTCAAGGATGCTGAAGAGCATGCCGAAGACGATCGCAAGTTCAATGAACTCATTACTGCGCGCAATCAGGCTGAGCAGTTGATTCACGGTGTCGAGAAGTCTCTCACCGACCTTGGAGACGAGGTTCAGGAAGACGAAAAGAAGACGATTACCGAGGCGGTCGATGCGCTCAAGGAAGCCGTGAAGGGCGAGGACAAGGACGATATCGAAGCCAAGACCAAGACCCTTGCCGAGGCGTCTGCCAAGCTGGCCGAGCGCGCTTACGCGAAGGCCAATCCTGAAGGAGCCGCTGGCGGTGAAGCGCCGGGCGGGGCTTCCGCAGACAACGCTGCCGACAGCGATGTGGTCGATGCCGAGTTCACCGAAGTCAAGGATGACGAGAAGAAGTAGTCCACGGGCTAAAAGTGCTCGGAAACCGAAAAGGCGCGCAGGCGCCTTTTCGGCTTTTTATCATCCGCCCACATTGAGTTGAGGCTGAAACTTCCGGTTTCGCGTCGCGAATCTTCCTAACCCCTAACCGAAATCTAATGAGTAAACGCGACTACTACGATGTCCTGGGCGTGAATCGCGAGGCCAGTGCTGAGGAACTGAAGCGCGCCTATCGACGTCTGGCCATGAAGCTCCACCCGGATCGGAATCCCGGAGATCCTGAGGCTGAAGGCAAGTTCAAGGAGGCCAGCGAGGCCTACGAAGTCCTGAACGATGACCAGAAGCGGGCCATCTACGACCAATATGGACACGAAGGCCTTGATCGCACCGGTGGCGGTGGCGGCGGTTTTGGTGGAGGTGGTTTCTCTGACATTTTCGGAGACGTTTTCTCGGATATCTTCGGGGGTGGCCGCGAAGGCGCGCGTCGGGGTTCTGATCTTCGTTATTCGCTGGACCTGACCCTTGAGCAGGCGGCAGCAGGTACGACAGAGTCCATTCGGATTCCCAAGCTGGAGAGCTGCGACGAATGTAGTGGTCACGGTACTGCCAATGCCAAGCCGGCGCCGAAGTGCCCAACCTGCGGCGGCGGTGGTCAGGTTCGTGTTCAGCAGGGATTTTTCGTCCTCCAACAAAGTTGTCCGCATTGCCGCGGGCGAGGCACCAAGATTTCTGATCCCTGCAAGTCCTGCCGCGGTGCGGGCAAACTGCGCAAGGAAAAGACGCTAGAGGTGAAGATTCCCGCTGGTGTGGATACCGGTGATCGCATCCGTCTTTCTGGAGAAGGCGAGCCGGGGCAGAGCGGGGCGGCTCCTGGAGACTTGTATGTGCAGGTTGCAGTCCAGCCGCATGACTTTTTCGAGCGTGATGGCGCAGATCTGCATTGTTCGGTACCAGTCGATTTGGTCAAAGCAACCCTCGGCGGCGAGATAGAGGTCCCGACGTTGACCGGCAAAGCTCAGCTCAAAATCCCTGAAGGCACCCAGAGCGGCAAGGTATTCCGTCTTCGCGGGATGGGGGTCAAATCAGTCAGGGGCGGTGGTACCGGCGACCTGCTTTGCGCGGTGCTGGTTGAAACCCCGGTGAATCTGAGCCGCAAGCAGAAGGATTTGCTCAAGGCGTTCGGCGAGTCGCTGGGCGTGGATCACAAGCACAGCCCCGAGACTTCATCCTGGCTTGACAAGGCCAAGCAATTCATTGAAGACCACATCAAGTAGGTCCTGAGGCTTGCTGCTAGCGCTGCCGCCCGGGGCAGATATTGATAGGGGCATGCTGAAACTGACAAATCGCGACTTGGTGGGCCGTCTCAACGACGCCGATTGTCAGTAACATAAAACGACTGGAATAAATTAAAAGGCGACATAAATTAATTAAAGGACGTAAAAACAGAGTATTACAAATGCTGCACTATCGGCCGATAGGTTGGCACGTTCCAAGCATGTTGAATGAAGAAATCACCAACAGCGTGGGCCAAGGTCATGAGCAACTCGAGAAGCGATGTACAGCGACTTTTCAGACATTTCGGACTGGATCCGTCTGACTACGTCGAAACCGTGAGCGTCACCCAAACTGCCTCAGGTCAGGCAGGGCGCAGTTCTGGCGTTTCATCGGCGCTGCGCACCCAGGCGCAGCAACCGGCCGATCAGGATCTTTTTGACTACCGAAACTTTGAATTGAGTTTCTGAGTTCCCCTACAACCTCAGGAGGATCTCGCATTCATAAGGGATCAGGAAAACCGCAGCGACGCTGCGGTTTTTTTTGCATGCCGCAGGCGAGAAAAATGTGAGAGAGTGGTTCCGCCAGATTTTCCGCAGCTTTGTGTAATCGACAGTGGACACAATTACTTAAGCTTCTGGTAGGCTTGCACCGGTCCAAGAAAAGCAATGCTATTGTCGCTGGCGCTACGGCAAGTTTCTGTCCAATCGCCGCTTTAATGCAGTGGGCATGTACAGGCAGTCTAGGGGAAGAAATTGCGCACGTTATCCAAGAGAGCGGCCTTCGGGCAGGCATCGATCCGCGTCATTGATATGGGTGACGAATGGGTCATGCAAATATGCAGGCACTGCGTGAGTCCTAATCCGTATGTGGAGAACTTCAGTGTCTGAACAGGATCTGGCAGTCAGAAATGTTGCGCCTGTAGGGAAGTGGGACGAAAAGGCAGATTCGTTCTCCGGCAAGTTCGGCATCATTGGAAAGCTGGTTCTGATGCTGCTTACCGTATTTGGACTGTTTTCGGCTTACGCCATCATGTCAGCGCCGCTCGACCTGGGCTGGCAGGTTCTTTTTGCGTTGATCTGCTTCGTCGTTGCACTGCTTCTTAACCGGGTGAACGGGCGCTTGATCTCCATTGCGCTGATGGTGCTTTCGACATTGCTCAGTGCGCGCTACATCTATTGGCGCATAACTGCATCTCTTGATTACAGTGATCCCCAGTTCAATTGGGTGGATATTGTTTTTGCGACCGGATTGATTCTCGCAGAGCTCTATGCATTTGCAGTTCTGCTAATGGGATATTTGCAGACCCTGTGGCCCTTGCAGCGGACGCCGGTCCCCATGCCGCGCGATCTGGCGACCTGGCCCAGCGTAGACGTCATGATCCCGACCCTGAACGAGCCTCTGTCGGTCATGCGTTCCACGATTATCGCGGCGCTTGACATGGACTGGCCGCGGGATCGCGTCCGCGTCATGGTGCTCGATGATGGCAAGCGGGAAGAAGTGAAGGGGATGTGTGACGAGTTGGGCGCGCTGTACATTCGCCGTCCCGATAACAAGCACGCCAAGGCAGGAAATATCAATCACGCCTTGCAGTACTCCAATTCGGAGTATGTAGCCATATTTGATTGCGACCACGTCCCGACACGATCTTTCCTGCAGGTATCCATGGGTTGGTTCCTGAAAGATCGCAAGCTGTCGATGATGCAGACCCCGCATCACTTCTTTTCGCCTGATCCTTTCGAGCGCAATCTCGGAACCTTCCGTCAGGTGCCTAATGAAGGTGAGTTGTTCTACGGGTTGCTGCAAGACGGAAATGATCTTTGGAACGCCACCTTCTTCTGCGGTTCCTGCGCGGTCATTCGTCGCTCAGCCTTGGACCAGATTGGCGGCATTGCCATCGAGACGGTGACAGAAGACGCGCATACCTCGCTCAAGATGCAGAGAAAGGGCTGGAACACGGCCTACATCAATCTGCCGCAAGCAGCCGGGCGCGCAACTGAGTCGCTCGCGGGGCATATCAAGCAGCGCGTACGTTGGGCGCGCGGCATGGCGCAGATATTCAGGACAGACAACCCCTTGTTTGGCAGAGGGCTCACGGTTGCGCAGCGTCTGTGTTATCTGAACTCGATGATGTATTTCTTCTTGGGATTGCCGCGCATCATCTTCCTGACAGCGCCCCTGGCGTTCCTGTTCTTCGATGCACGAATTATCGTGGCTTCGGCCCTAGTCTTTGCCGCTTATGCATTGCCGCACCTGGTCCATGCGCAGATGACGCATTCGCGACTGCAGGGTCCGTATCGATATTCGTTCTGGGCAGAGGTCTACGAGACCATACTGAGTGTGTACATCATCTTCCCAACCTTGTTTGCACTGATCAGTCCAAAGCTGGGCAAGTTCAATGTGACAGCCAAGGGCACCAATCGGGATCACACTTACTTCGACTCGAAGATCGCGCTGCCTTACATCATCCTGTTGGTCCTCAATGTCATCGGCTTTCTTGTCGGTATCTGGAAGCTGTTTGGTCAGTTTGGAGACAACGCGGACAGCATCGTTTTGAACCTGCTCTGGACGGCATACAACATCATCATTCTGGGCGTCTGCACTGCCGTGGCCTGGGAACAGAGAGAAGTCCGCAAGACCGTACGCATCACCGCTGAGTTGCCGGCGAAGGTGCGACTTGCTGATGGCACGGAAATGACCGTGCGAACGATTGACCTGTCAGAGGGCGGTGTCATGGTGCGCTTGCCGCAGGCCATCAACATGCCTTTGGGCACGCGCATCGAAGTGGCGCTTCTTCCAGATTCGGATCTGGTTTGGACTGAAGCGGATATCACACGCTCTGCAGGCGAAGTCTTGGCCATGAAGTTTGCGAAGATGACGCTCCCACAGGAACGGCAGCTCGTGTACGCCATTTTTGGCAGGGCTGATGCCTGGTTGCACTGGGCGGACCGACGCGCCGACGATCGAGTCGGCTCGTCATTCGGAAAGATTTTTTCACTTGGCGTGGGCAGCGTTAAAAAGGCGCTCTCACCATCGAGAAGTTGACGGGCGATCAATAATGAAAGGGATCAACAAGATGTGGCGTAAATTGCCGACAGTTAGCGCGTCTTCCGCATTGTTTGCCGCGGTGGTTGGATTTGCTGCAGCCTCGCCCGCATGGGCACAGGAGGTGGCAACCACCAGCAGCACCGGCGCAGTAGCCACTTCAGCACTGCCAGGCGGCAAGCGCAGTTTCACGCTCAAGGATATCGGCGCCGAGCAGCCGGTTCGACTGCGCGGAATCGAGCACCAGATCGACTTCCCCGTTTCCATTCGTAGCGACGAAGTTGTCACGGGTGCCCGTTTGAAGTTGCGTTATGCGCACTCTCCTGCACTTGTCTTCGAGTGGTCGCACATCACGGTGCTGGTCAACAACGAAGTCGTTGGCACGGTCCAGCTGGAGCCAGGTACGGTTGATGGCGGCGAGAAAACCATCGAAATCGATCCGCGCACTCTGGTTGGCTACAGCCAATTGGGCCTTCGCGCCGTTCTGCATTACACCAAGGAGTGTGAAGATCCGGCACACACCACGTTGTGGTCGGTGATCGCCAATGATTCGACATTGGAACTGGACGTCGAGCACGTGCCGCTTCCCAACGATCTGGCGAACTTGCCCGAACCCTTTTTCGATGCGCATGATCGTAATGAGTTGGTGCTGCCCATTGTGTTGCCGGCAGAACCGACCTCTGACGAGTTGGAGGCCGCAGCGATGGTGGCGTCCTGGTTCGGTGCGATGGCTGAATACCGCGGTGCCAAGTTCCCGGCGCATCTGGGACGCCTGCCTGCCGAAGGCAATGCCATCGCCATCGCGACCCGGTCGCGGCTTGGTAGCTCTCTCGGACTGGAAAAAGCCAGCGGCGCACAACTCGGCATTTCCGCAAATCCGACCGACAGCGCTGGCAAGGTTCTGGTGGTAACCGGTGATGATTCCGCGACCCTGCTGGCCGCTGCCCGTGCCCTGACACTGGGCAGCGACGGTCTTTCGGGAAAGAGTTCGGCTATTCAGGACCTGACGCTGCCCAAGGCACGAGAGGCGTACGACGCCCCGCGATGGGTGCCAACTGACCGGCCTGTGAAACTTGGTGAACGCGTTGGACCCGAACAGCTTCAGGTTCGCGGTCAGTATCCCGCTCCCATTCGAGTGCCTTGGGACTTGCCGCCGGATCTTTTCTACTGGAAGAGCAAAGGTGCCAAGTTTGATATCGGCTACCGCTACACGCCAACGCCGGGAACAAAGTCAACGCTGGACCTAGACGTTAACAATCAGTTCGCGCGCGCACTGCCCCTGCTGATGTATGACTCCCCTGAGAAGCTCACTGACAAGGCAAAGAAGACGCTGGAAATTCCACTTGTTGCCAAGCGTGAGCAGTATCGTGTTCCGGTCTACAAATTCGCCTCGGACAACGAAGTGAAGTGGCAGTACAACTTCGAGATTCGCAAAAAGGGTGAATGCGAAGATGTGCCGGAAGCCTATCTTCGCGGCTCAGTCGATGCTGACTCCACTATCGATTTGAGCGGTCTGCCGCATTACACCTACTTGCCTGATCTGAAGTTGTTCACAGACGGCGCGTTCCCGTTCACCAAGTATGCGGATCTGTCCCAGACTGTGGCGGTGCTTCCGAGCAAGCCAACCGCCGCTGAGGTCACGACCTTCCTGAATGTAATGTCTCACATTGGCGACGCCACAGGATTTCCTGCTACTCGGCTTAGAGTGAGCGACGCCAATACAGTGACCACGACTGGCGCAGACGCGGATCTGTTGGTCTTCGGCACGCCCGAAACACAGCCGCTCTTTGAGCAGTGGTCATCCAACCTGCCGGCAACTTTGTCCAGCTCCGGAACACAGTTGCAGGTTGTAGGCGCGGTTGAGAGACTCCGAGCTCGTTTTGAAGGCCGCGATCTTGATGGCGCGCGTGCCCACGCAGCGAGAATGATCGTGGATGCTGGCGATTCACTCGGTGCCATCATGAGCTTCGAGTCACCGCTGTCGTCCAAGCGCACGGTTGTTGCATTTGCAGCTCTGAGCGACGAACGACTGATGGCGCTGACAGACCTGCTCGGTGACAGCAGCCGTAAGCATTTTGTTGGTGGTGATCTGACCCTGCTCAATTCGGACAAGGTGTCGCATTACGAACTGGCGCAGCAGTATTCCGTAGGCAAGCTGCCATTGCTCATGGGAATCCGTTGGTGGTTCGCTCAGCAGCCTTTGATTCTGTCGGTGTTGGCCATTTTGCTGGCGCTGTTCATCGCAGTGATCCTGTACCGACTGATGCGAAATCTCGCGTTCTCAAGGCACCAGGGCCAATAGGCCTCCGACGTCCTTACTGATACGGCATTTGCACAATGTTAAAGAACATGCGGCATAGACTTGGTCCCGTGGTATGTCTTGCGCTCATGCTCGCTTCGGCTAGCGGCTGGGCCGCGAGTGCCGCTACGGCACAACTCGAAGAGCAAGCCAGATACTGGGAACAAAAAGGTCGCTATGACCTGGCCCGCCAGACATGGCTCAAGCTGCAGCGGATAGAACCTGACAGTGCGACCGCACTCGCGGGTCTTGCAACCGCAGAAGTTCGCAGTGGAAGACCTGACGCCGCAAGACAGTATCTGGAAGGCTTGAGAGCACTGCAGCCCAACCACCCTGAGTTGCGCCGAGTCGAAGCGATGCTGGCGGCGGGCCCACAAGCTTTCGAACCCGGTGGGGAAGTGAGCCGTGCCCGGGAGCTGGCTCAGCAGGGCAAGTACGACTCATCGGTTGCCGAGTATCGAAAGGTCTTTGGTGGCGCCGCTCCTGACGAGCGCTATGCTCTGGAATATTGGCAAACCCTGGCAGGCGCGGAGGGCGGCTGGTCGGAAGCGAGGACCGGGCTGGAAGGGCTGGTCAAAAAGCGGCCGGCCAATGCCGACTATAAATTGGCACTGGCGCAGCATTTGACCTACCGCGAATCAACCCGTCGACAGGGCCTCGAAATGCTGCAACGGCTTGCGGTCGATGGAGGTGCAAGCCAGCCGGTACAGCCTTCGTGGCGTCAGGCCTTGATGTGGATGGGCGGCGATCGCTCGGACGAAAAGTATTTCGAGGCTTACCTGAATCGATATGGCGACGACACGCAGGTCAGTAACCGCCTGGCGCAAGCACGTGAAGGACGTGTGCGCGCGGCACAAGGCGCGGCTCCAAGTCGCCCGCGCATAGACGTTCGCGGCCGGGAGTTGAAGCGAGCTTGGGCGCTGTACAACAACAATCAGACTGAAGAAGCGGAACAGGCGTTCAAGGGGCTGCTCGCACGCAATCGCAATGACGCGGAAGCCATGTCGGGCATCGGCATCATCCGCCTGCGTCAAGAGCGATACGCAGATGCAAGGCAGATTCTTGAACGCGCCTCGAGGATTTCTCCGCGTCGCGCACACAAGTGGCGAACGGCTGAGTCCACCGCACGTTTTTGGGAAGGTGTACGCGAAGCTGAAGCACTGCGGGCCAATGGAGACATTTATTCCGCCGAGCAGAGGCTGCGCAGGGCAATCAAAGCTTCGCCCCAAGTGGCAGGTGGTGAGCCGACCATCCTGGTGACGCTGGCAGACCTCAGAATGGAGCAGGGCTACGCTTCAGAAGCTGAGAAGATCTACAGAAAAGTACTCGATGTTCAACCCAATAATGCCGATGCCGCACGCGGTCTCATGGGCGCAATGGCAAAGAACGGGCGAACATCCGAAGCACTGGCCTATTATCGGCAACTGCCAGAAGGCGTGCGTGAGGCCATTGGCCCCGTGTCGTCCTATGAAGCATTGGCCCTGCGACAACAGGCAGCAGAGGCGCGGGCAATTGGAGATGACTCCGGTGCAGAGCAACTGCTGAAACAGGCCTTGTCGATTGATCCTCAAGGCACTTGGCCTCGACTCGATCTGGCTGTGATGTACCTGCAGCAGAATCGTCGCAGTGAGGCGCGCAGTCTCGTCGATGGCCTTCCTGTCAGTGGACCGCTGAAAGGCGAGGGCGCCTATATCCGCGCCTTGATCGCTGGAGAAGATCAGAGTTGGTTCGACGCACTGATGTGGCTGGAGCAGGTTCCCGAGGCTGAGCGAAACGCCGAAATGGCCGCAACGCAACGGAACATGTGGGTGCGCTACCAGACCGAGCGGGCTGCCGTGTTCGCAAGGCAGGGCTATGAAGCCAAAGCCATTGAGCTTCTTGCGCAGGTCGAGCCCTATGCAACTTCTCCTGGGCTGGTGGGTAGCGCGGCCTTTGCTTATGTAGAAGCGAATCAACAGGGCCGGGGGCTGTACCTTTTGCGCCAGGCGATTGCGCAGTCCAAGCCTGCGCATCCTGACCTTCTGAATTCCTATGCCGGACTACTTTTGAAGCTGGGCCAATACACTGAGTTTGATATGGTGTTGGATCAACTGGCGGGCCGTCAGGATTTGGATATTGACCAGCGCGGCGCCCTGATCGAGATGCGGGTTGCACAACGTCTTAGGCAGGCCGACGCAGTGCGTGAAGACGGCAATATTGCGCGTGCATATGATCTGCTCGAACCCGCATTGAGAGCCAATCCCCGTGACCCGCGTCTGGTTATGGCGCTCGCCAGACTGTATGACGAGGCCGGCGAGCACGATCGGTCGGTCAGCCTGTATCGGTATGCACTGGAGCTGGACCCCCAGAATCTTGACGCTTACCAAGGGGCCATCCAGGCTAACTTGGCGGTAGGAAATGAGGCTCTGGCGGATGACATGCTGAGCGATGCCTTGCAGATCGCACCGAACAGCAGCCGACTTCATGTTTTGGCCGGACGCATTGCCAAGGCGCGGGGCCAAGATGGACGCGCTCTTCGCCTGTTCAAGGAAGCGCTTGCTCTCGGCCCAGGATCGGATGGGGCCCCGGGAACAGGTGCACTGCGGTTGCAGTATCTGGATAGTCACCTGATGCCAGTGCACAGCTTCCGGGCAGATCTGGATTCACTGAAGGCTGGCGTTGCTCGTGCGCGCTACGCTTCAACTGCGAACGGCGTGGGAGCAGCCGGTCGGCTGATTAAGGTCGCTGGCATGGACACCCGAATGGCTACCAACCCGACTGCCTCGCCACGGCTGCCCACGCTTTATCCGCCGGGTTACAAACCGCCGGTCTCGGCAGACGCGGCGCCGATCCATGGCCCGGCACTGAAGATGGATGCGCCATCGTCTTTCAACCCGCCGGAAGGGAATCGACCCTTGATGCTCCGTCAGGATCCAGTGCTGAGGTCGAGGGACTACGCCTACGATCGTCCCGCAGTACCGACGACACCGGTCGATGAGCTCCTCCGTGAAATCGCTGAGCTGAGCGACAAACGCCAGCCGTGGGCTGGCGTCGGATTCGGGCTCAGGAGCCGAGACGGCCGCAGTGGCCTCGATCGGCTTGACGATGTGGAGATGCCGATCGAGATCAGTTTGCCAGGCGGCGATAGTGGTCGAATGAACTTCCGGCTCGTGCCTGTGTACCTCGATGCGGGCGCAATTTCCGGTCCTCAGGCACCGTTGTTCGGCACGCTGGCTCTGTCAGATACGACCGGACTCAACATCGCTCAGGATGACTCCGGATTCGCCATTGGTGCGAGTTACGAGGTGGGCGACCTGCACGTTGATGTCGGAACGAGCCCGCTCGGATTCCAGTTGCCAGTGTTCGTCGGTGGTCTTCGCTGGAGTCCTCAGATCGGAAATTGGGCATTCGGCGCAGAAATTTCCAGGCGCTCAGTCACTGACTCACTGCTTTCTTATGCGGGATCTCAGGATCCGCTTTCTGGCGCCGAATTTGGCGGCGTGACGGCAACAGGCGGCCGTGTGGATCTGGCCTATGACTATGGAAAGGCTGGCCTGTACGGGACCGGCGGATTCCATGTCTACAAGGGTGAGAACGTTTCAGACAACCACCGCAGCAACATTGGTGGCGGGGCGTTCTTCCATGTCCTGCAAACGACGAATAGTCGCGTTACGGCAGGTGTCGACCTGACGGCTTTCTTCTTCGATGAAAACCTCCGGCACTTCACATTGGGCCACGGCGGCTATTTCAGCCCTCAGCACTATGTGTCCTTGTCGGTCCCGGTTTCATGGACAGGTGGCCACAAGCGGTTTTCCTGGAAGGCATATGGATCCATCGGGCTCCAGACCTTTCGTGAAGATGGCGCATCCCTTTTCCCAGGCAATGCTGGTCTGCAGGCAGACGTTGAGCAGTTCGCGATAGATAACCCTGATCCGGTCATTGCAACAGGTTACGCCGGGCAAAGTTCAACTGGCACGGGTATGACCTTTGGCGGAAGAATGGAGTACCTGGTCGCACCGAACCTCGTATTGGGAGGAAGCGCCAGCTTTGACAATGCCAGTGACTACGATGAGACGCGTGCGTTGGTGTTTCTGCGCTGGACCTATGAAGGTCGCAATGCGGTGCGAGTGCCACCAGAGCCTGTCCTTCCCTATGCAGATTACGGACGGAACTTGCCGTGATGGGATTGAGAATGAAGTTTGCGTCGGCGCATAGCCTGCTATCAGTCTGTCTTGTGGCGCTGTCGGCCAATGCCTTTGCGCAGGACCAGACTCGCCTGGAAGCCAATCAGTTTCGCTTTGAGCATCAATTGCGAGTCAATCCGTTTGATCCCGCTGCATTGAACAATCTCGCAGTGGTCAAGGCTGCCCAAGGCCGATACGGAGACGCTCGAGACCTACTTGAGCGAGCGGCTCGACTGGCGCCGTTGAGCGAAGAAGTGAGAGCAAACCTTGGACGCCTCACGGCCTGGGAAGCGAGTTTGGGCGGCGTATCGAAGCCGGAGCTGGCCGAGATTGCGCCATCGAGGCTTCCTCCGGAGCCGCCGGCTCTCTGGCAACCCTGATCGGCCTGATTGCTCCTTTGCGCAGGTGCTGAGCGGCCTGTGGGATATTGGGTCACCGTGGGCTGAGAGGGATTCTAGGCGCTAAACGTCTCAGACAGGCTATGGCCGGATTCGAAAATGATTAATCGAATCGCATCGAGAGGTCTACGGCCTGCAGATGCTTTGTCAGGCTGCCAATGGAAATCCTGTCGACTCCGCTGGCCGCTATCTGGGCCACGTTTTCGAGATTGGCGCTTCCGGAGTACTCAATCAGGGTCTTGCCCCCTCTGGCCCGGTGGGCCCGCGTCATTTCCACTGCTTGCCCAAGCATTGCCTCGGTAAATTCATCGACCAAGAGCAGGTCTACGTCTTGTTCGAGCGCGATGCGCGCTTCATCCAAGGTTTCAGCTTCGGTCATCAGTGGGACCAGAGCATTGAGTGCTCGCGCCTTGGCAATGGCCTGCTGAATGCCGCCGGCAGAAGCAATGTGGTTTTCTTTGATCAGGATGCCGTCATAAAGGCCGATTCGATGGTTCTGCCCGCCGCCACAGACAACTGCGTATTTCTGCGCATTTCGCAGGCCGGGAAGAGTCTTGCGCGTATCGACGATCCTGACATTGGTATGACGTACGGCCTCCACGTAGCGTGCTGTTTGGGTGGCGGTGGCACTGAGCGTCTGCAGGAAATTCAAGGCGCTTCGCTCAGCGGTCAGTATTTGCCGGGCTGGGCCCTTGATCCGCAGGAGCCTTTGGTCAGCGACAACCCTTTGTCCTTCTTTGATTTCCCAATCCAGGACAATATCGGGACAAACCTGCCTGAAAACTTCTTTGACCCAGGGGCGGCCGCAGATCAGGGCGTCTTGTCGTGCATAAACTGATGCATTGGCGATTTGTGCCACATCGACCAGAGCGGCAGTGACATCACCGCCACCGATATCCTCACGCAGGGCATTCTGTACGCAGAAGCTGATGTCGGAAGGTATTCTCACGTCAATTCATCTTTTCTGGTTGGATATTTCCGATTCGTTCAAGCCGACCTGGTGAACAGATACTCCAGCAGAGCCATCTGAGCCCACAAGCGGTTTTCGGCTTCATCCCAGACCACCGACTGCGCACCGTCTATAACTTTGGCGCTCACTTCTTCACCCCGATGCGCTGGCAGGCAGTGCATGAATACAGCGTCCTTTTTGGCCAGCCCCATGATCCGCTCGTCTACCTGAAAGTTCGCAAAGGCGCTCAGGCGACGCTTCTGTTCGGCTTCCTGGCCCATGCTGGTCCAGGTGTCGGTCACGATCAGGTCCGCGCCCTGGGCTGCATCATCGGCAGTTTTGCAGATGCTGATGGCGTGCTTGTTCTGTTGGATCAGTTCCGGGTCCGGTGAAAACCCTTCAGGGCATGCAATGCGCAATTGGAATCCGAAGATTCCTGCGGCTTCAATCCAGGAATGGCAGACGTTGTTTCCGTCACCAATCCAGGCCGCTGTGCGTCCCGAGATGTTGCCTACATGCTCAATCCAGGTCTGCATGTCGGCCAGCAGCTGGCAAGGGTGGTGGTGCTCCGAGAGACCGTTGATAACCGGCACGCGGGAGTGGGCGGCCATCTCTTCAATGTCGGCCTGAGCGTCATTGCGCATCATGATGGCGTCGCACATGCGCGAAAGCACACGGGCAGTGTCGGCAATGGGCTCATCGCGGCCCAACTGCGTGGCTCCGGTGCTCAGAAACAGGGCATGTCCACCAAAACGAGCCATCCCTGCCTCGAAGCTGACGCGAGTGCGAGTCGAACTTTTGGCGAAAATCATCGCCAGAGACCTGCCCGTGAAGGGGCGATAGCTGAGATCTTTGATCTTCTTGAGTTCGCTGGCACGGCCGACGATCGCGGCTGCCTGTTCAGCGTTCAGATCCGAGAGCTTGAGCAAATGTTGCGGCATTGTCTGCTTCCAAAAAAGAAACGGGCCGCGCCTCTGGGCGCGGCCCGCTTCACAGTCTTGTTGGCGGTAGTGCCCGGCGTCTATCAGCCGAGATTTTTTTCCACGAATTCCCAGTTCACGAGAGCCCAGAAATGCTCAAGATACGTAGGACGCGCATTGCGATAGTCAATGTAATAGGCGTGCTCCCAGACATCGCAGGTGAGCAGTGGTTTCTGGCCAGCCGTCATGGGGTTGCCTGCGCCCTGGGTGGACACGATGGCAAGCGAGCCGTCTTCATTCTTGACCAGCCAAGCCCATCCTGAACCGAATGTGCCGATGGCAGCCTCGGTAAATTTTTTCTTGAAATCTTCCACGCCGCCAAAGGCCTTGACCAGAGCATCAGTCAGTTTCTTGCCAGGTGCAGCCTGATTCGGAGTCAGGCAATTCCAGAAGAAAGTGTGGTTCCAGATCTGAGCAACATTGTTAAAGATACCGCCAGAAGACTTAAGAATGATCTCTTCAATTGAAGCATTCTCGAATTCGGTACCGGCGATCAACGGGTTGGCTTTATCAACATAGGTTTTGTGATGCTTGCCGTAGTGATAGTCCAACGTTTCGGACGACATGTGTGGAACCAATGCGTCGCGTGCGTAGGGGAGTTCGGGTAGCGTGAGGGCCATGGATTCCTCGTTGGTTAATCGTAACTGGGATTCTGTATCGAGACCGGATGACTCGCCCGGAAATGGACTGCCATCTGCGGTCACAGCGGAATGCGACGATACGGCGCGGCGCGGCGATATTCAACTGCCGGCGCCTTCCGTAACAAAAATGTGATGCAAGCACGGCAATTATATCGAAATTGTTGCCCCGCTTTGGGGAACCAAGCGGCTCAGCAGTGTGTCTGTCAAGGCGCGTATAATCGCTCCCCCACTCATCGGTCACCCATCAGGAGGTTGCATATGGATGCGCTCGAACGAATCCAGAAGCAGGTCACCGACAATCCGATCATCGTCTACATGAAGGGAAACCCGGATTTCCCTCAATGCGGCTTTTCATCGCGTGTTGTCCAGGCCTTGAATGCCTGCGAAGTCGAATATGCCTACGTCAATATTTTTGAGGACGAAGAGGTCTATCGAGCGCTGCCGCGCTACGCCAACTGGCCCACGTTTCCCCAGCTGTACGTCAAGGGTGAACTGGTCGGCGGTTGCGATATCACGTTGGATTTGTACCAGTCTGGTGAACTCCAGAAGATGCTGAAAGAAGCCGGAGACTCAAAGCAGGCTGCCTGACGCTCTGATCAGAGCGCTGGGTAGCGCGAAAAAAGCGCCCTGATGGGGCGCTTTTTTTATGGGTGACTTCAGCGCTTGTGCGGCTTACGCGACTAATATGGCATCGGCAACCTGCTCGCGCGCTTGTTTGCCAAGCAGGGTTTCCACCCATGTCAAGGCGAACTCCAATCCGGTTCCAGCGCCTTGGCTGGTCATACAGTGACCGTCGATAACGACCGGGCGGTCCACAAAATGCAGAAGCTTTTCTCGAAAATGCGGATGACAGGTTGCTTGCTTTCCATCCAGCAGGCCGTTGGGTGACAGACTCAGGGCCGGAGCAGCGCAGATGCCGCCATACCATCGATGAGCTAGCCGTTGCTCCGACAGCTTGGCGATGAGCGCTTTGTGCGACCCCAAGGCCCTGGCGCCATTTTCGCCGCCGGGAAGGATGATGGCGTCGAAGGTCTTATCCTGAATATCCGCAAAACGACAATCAGCTTGCAGGCAGATGCTTCGTGTCATGTTCAGTGCGGTGCCGTCTTCGACGCTGGCCAGACTGACGCGTATATCGGCTCTCCTGAGGACATTGACCAAGGTAACGGTTTCCAGACTTTCACTACCGTGCGCGGCGGGAACCAGAATCTGCATGCTCTTCTCCAAGGCGTTTCGCTTGATCCTATCCTGAATCAAACATGGATGAGCCTGTTTGTACCTACCTCAACAGCAGCGGGCTCTGCCGACAGTGATTTGGCGGTTAGAATCAGTGGCCCTCAGAGTATTGCGAATCCAGAGCCCGCGTTGTCAGGTCCACAGAATGTCTGCGCTTCCGGCCGCGACATTGTCGGAGGTCTTACCCCATCACAGTTTAACTAACCAAGCGGCGACGCCAGACTGAAACTCGATACGGAATGCACTTCATGAAATTTGGGCTGATCGTGGTCGGCAACGAGATCTTGTCGGGCAAGCGACAAGACAAGCACATGGCGGAGGTGATTCGTCTGCTTGGCTTACGTGGTCTTGAGCTGGCCTGGGCTCGATTCGTGGGCGACGACCGTGAAGAAACGGCCGAGATCATTCGAGGTTCGCGGTCGCCGGACCAAGTTGTGTTCTGCTGCGGTGGAATCGGCGCAACGCCTGATGATCAGACCCGGCAGGCCGCAGCCCTGGCCTATGGCCGCAATCTGGTTCGCCATGCGGGCGCAGAAGCCGAAATCGTCGCTCAATACGGGGACAAGGCGTACCCGCGTCGCGTCTTGATGGCGGATTTTGCCGACGGCGCCGGGCTCATCCCGAATCCCGTCAATCGCGTCGCGGGCTTCTTTCTCGATCACCATTATTTTGTGCCCGGATTTCCAAGCATGGCCTGGCCCATGATCGAGTGGGTGCTGGACACGCGCTATGCGCACCTGCATGACGATGATCCGGCCTGCGAGTTCAGCCTTCGGGTATTGGGCTCAGCGGCAGAAAGTGATCTGCTGGATCTGATGGAGGCAACGCTGGCCCGTTACGAAGGCATACAGCTTTCGAGTCTGCCGTTTCGGGGGGATGCAGCAAGACCTAGCCATATCGAATTGGGCGTAAGGGCTCGGAGACCACTTGCCGCTGCGGCGTTCGCGTTTCTTCGACAGGAATTAGCCCGGCAGAATGATCTGGACATCGAGATCATCTGCGAACCGGACCCTCACTCGTGAAAGCAATCTTGCTTCGAATACCTTTTGACGGTTTTCCAGAATGAATCCACGACAAGCGCTCAAGCGTGTGCTCAAACCGCTAGCCGAATGGATGGCGCCAGAGGCGAAGCAGGTTCCAATGGCCCATTGGAATCTCTCCAGGTCGGGTGATGGTTCACTGACCCTGGGGGATGTATCCCTGGTCCATTTGGCTCACGAATTTGGCACGCCCGTCCATGTGCTGAGTGACGAGCGCCTGCGCGCAAATCTTGATGCACTCGGCCCGGTCGAACTTTTCTGCTCGTACAAGACCCATCCGGTGCCGCATGTTTTGAAAACCATGCACGAAACAGGCGCAGGCGCGGAAGTTATTTCCGAACTGGAACTGGATATGGCTCTCAAATTGGGGCTGCCGCCAGAGCGCATCATCTACAACGGAACGGCCAAGACCGAACGCCTGCTGCGAACGGCCATCGGTGCGGGCATCTTGCTGCTCAACATCAATCACCTGGAAGAGCTGGATGTGATCGCCGCAATTGCTCGTGATCTGAAGGCGCGACCCAGAGTCGGGGTCAGGGTTAACACGCGCTCGGGCTGGTCAGCACAGTTCGGCTCTGCGATCGACAGTGGCGCTGCCCTGCGCGTGTTTGAAAAAGCACTCGGCATGTCCGAACTTGAGGTTGTCGGTCTGCATTCGCACCGCGGGGCGCTCATCCGCAGCGTCGACGCTCTGGAGCAGTATGTGGCCGAGTTGCTGGGCTTCTGCGACGAGCTGTTTGATCAATTTGGATGGTCACCGGAAATATTCGACGTCGGCGGGAGCCTGCCTGTTGCGAGCGTAAGCCCATACAGCTCGCGGGATATCCGGTTTTCGCAGACTTTCGGCATTGAAGTTGGTGGCCCGGACCCTTCCCAGAACCTGAGGCTTGATGCCTATGCAAAGCAACTCAGGCATCAGGTCGAAGCGCATTTCTCAGGTGCTTCACGGCCGGTTCCCAGGCTCGTTGCGGAGCCGGGCAGGGCGGTCACCGGAGATGCTCAGCTCATGCTGACGCGAGTGATTTCTGTTCGTGAGGTCGACGAAGGCCTGCCCATTGCCGTGCTGGATGTAGGGGTCAATGCCGCTAGTATCATGAAAAGCGAGCGTCATCAGATCTTCCACGTCAACAAGACGGAGCAGGGCGCTGCATTGCAGAAATATCGCGTCGTCGGTCCCGTTTGCCAGCCTGGAGATGTGATGAGCAATGCGGTGAGCCTGCCGCATCTCGAGCGTGGCGATGTTCTAGCCATCATGGATTCCGGCGCCTATTTTGAGCCCGATGCCACGGTGTTTTCTTTCGTTCGCCCCGGTACGGTCATGTTGCGCAACGGGCGCGCCCAAATGGTTCGGCGCCATGAAACATTGGATGATGTTCTGGCGCGGGATCTTGTTCTGTGAGCAACAAACCCTGTGACGTTCTGCTGACCAACGGGAGCTATTACGGCACGGTTGCCGCTGCCCGCTTCTTTGGGCGCCTGGGACATCGCGTCGTTGTGGCTGACTCGGACTCGCGTCATGTAACGAGATTCTCACGGTATTTTTCCGAGGGAATTGATTATCCGGAGAAAGGTGAGTTCCGCCAAAAAATGGAGACGCTTCTCGATTATGGCAAAGCGCATCCGGGCACCTTGCTCTATCCCTGCAGCGATGATCATGCCTGGATAATGGCGATGCACCGTGACGAACTGAGCGAGCATTTCCTCACGTACCAGCCATCATTCGAGGTGCTGGAGAACCTGCTGAACAAAGAATTGCTATATCGCACATGCGAGCAGCTCAAGGTCCCGGTTCCGGAGACCTACTATCCTCGCAATGAGAATCATCTTGAAGCGCTGGCAGATCAACTAGTGGGCCGTCGCGCATTGATCAAGCCCAAGACGCAAGTCGGGATTCGTGTAACCAAGAAGGCAGTGGTAACTGATGGCGGCTCCGGGATCGTCGGTGAATATTGTAGTTTTCGGGAGCGATTCAGCTATTACAAGGCGGTATCCGAGCACTCGAAAGCCCTCAACTGGCCGATGCTGCAGGAGTTTCACCCGGACGCTTCGACATCAACCATTAGCATTGCGGGCTTTCGTTCACGCGATGGCAATGTCTTTCATGCACTGGCTTCGCGCAAGGCGCTTCAGTACCCCCTGAAGATTGGGGTAGGGCTCGTGTTCGAAAGTCTCGGAGAACAGCCGGAGCTGTTTGATCGGGTGCGCAGAATCTGCGAAGACGTTGGCTATTTCGGGGTTTTTGAAGCCGAGTTCATTCAGACGCCGGGCGAACATCTGCTGATGGATTTCAATCCGCGCTTCTATGGGCAAATGGCCCTGGAGATTGCGCGCGGACTGCCGCTGCCGGGAATGGTCGCTGAGGCTGCACAGGGGCGTGCCCTGAAACCGGTGAACCTCAACCCTGGGCCGCATCTTCTGCGTCATGGCTCCCTGCTCAAGCTGATTTCCACCACGCAATTCCTTGGGGGGCGCATCGCCTGGAGGCAGCGGCGAGACTGGCTCAGTCTGGGTCGATCCAGCGAAGTCACCTGCGTGGATCACATATACGACCCTGAGGACCGTGGTCCGTGGATCGCCGATATCCTGAAACGCATCTACAAATATTTGCGCCATCCACGATCATCGTTTTTGACCTTGTTCGGCAACGCTTGAAATTGCGAGCTGGCGACGCGATCAAGCGTGGTCCTGAAACCAGTCGGGCCGGCCAGATAGCCAGAATTCTCCCCACAGGCGTCCGCCACCATCAATGGTCAGCACTTCCCCGGTAATGAAGTCCCCGGAATCTGCGCTGAGATAGGCGGCGGCTTGCGCAATCTGCATTGGCGAGGCCGTTTTCTTGAGCGGGTTGGCCCTGGCGAACTCACGTCTAGCATCTTCCGAGTAGACCTCATGCCCTTCGGTCTGGATCAGGCCAGGCGCTATACAGTTGACGCGAATACCGAGCGGCGCCCATTCCACTGCAACGGTGCGCATGGCCCCGATGATGCCTGCTCGTGCAGCGACCGTGTGCGCAACGCCCGGCATGCCGCGCTCAGTCACCACGATAATGTTGGTCACTGATCCTCCGCGCCCGAGGTCGCGCCACCGTTGGGCCGCCCGCTGCATGACAAACCAGCTGCTGTCCAGGTTATTGCTGATGACGGTATTCCAGCCCTTGGGTGAAAAATCTATGGCGTCCTGAGCGAAGTGTCCGCCGGCACTGTTGACCACGTGATCGGGTGATCCAAAACAATCTTCGACGCGAGAAAAGAGTTCGACGACATTGTCATGTTCGCGCAGATTTCCAGAGTGACCAGCAATTTCGGCGCCCTTGCTTTTCGCAAACGCAATTACTGCATCCAGCTTCTCCTGTTTGCGGCCGGTGATGTAGACCCGTGCGCCGAGGCGTGCGAAAAGCAATGCCGTTGCCCGACCAATGCCGCTGCCACCGCCCGGAACCAGCGCGACTTCACCCTCAAACAGGTCCGGGCGATAGACCGTCGTGACCGTCCACAGGCTTTCCATCAGTTCTGTCGCATCGTCGATCACGAAGCCAGTAGCTCCTTGGCGATGATCATGCGCCGTACTTCGCTGGTGCCTGCACCGATCTCAAGCAGCTTGATGGATCGGTAGAGGCGATTGATCTCGGATTCCCAGATATATCCGTTGCCGCCATGAATCTGGACCGCTTCGTCGAGGACCTTGTTCATGGTGTTGGCCGCATAAAGCACACCGGCAGCGGTCAGTTTGTGAATCTCTCCGCGTCCGCCATCTTCTTCTCCCATGACATTTGCCGCACGCAAGGTCTGGTAGGTGAACAGGCGCATGGACTCGACCCAAGTGTAAATGTCGGCAAGTTTGGCCTGAATCATCTGGAAGTCGCTGATGGGCCGGTTGAACTGCTTGCGCTGTCGGGAAAAATCCAGGGCCAGGGCCAGGGCACGCTCGGCGATACCCAGACAAATCGGCGAGATCATTGCGCGTTCCAGGTCCAATCCGGACATGACGACCTTGACCCCGTTGTTTTCGACCCCCACCAGATTTTCAGCCGGTACCTTGCAATCCTCGAATACCAGTTCGGCGGTCTGGCTGCCACGAAAGCCCATCTTGATCAGCTTCTGGGCAACTTTGAAGCCCGGAAAATCCTTCTCCACGATGAAGGCGCTGATGCCCTGAGCGCCCTTGTCCTTGTCTGTCTTGGCGTAGACCAGCAACACGTCCGCGACCGGTCCATTGGTGATGTACAGCTTGCTGCCATTGAGCAGATAGTGGCCGCCTTCGCGCCGCGCTGTGGTGCGCATGGATCCCAGTGCGTCCGAGCCGGCGCCGGGTTCTGTCAGCCCCAGAGCACCGATACGCTCGCCAGAACATAGCCCGGGCACGTACTTCTTCTTCTGCTCCTCATTGGCATTGCGCAGGATATTGTGGAGACACAGGTTCTCGTGTGCGACCCAGGATAATGCGAGCGCGTGATTCCACCTTGAAAACGCCTGCAGGATGAGACCTGAAGTGAACACGTCTAGGCCAGAACCGCCATAAGCCTCCGGCGCCGTGACGCCGAAATAGCCGGTTGCACCAATCTTCGGAAAAACTTGATCCGGCCACCATTCTTCGTCATCCATTCGTTGCGACAGGGGATACATCTCGGCCTGCGCAAATCGGTCTGCATTGGAAAGAACTTCCATTTCGTCAGCGGACAAACCGGTAAAGGCCTGCATCACGGAGGGTGTTTCGTTGGTCATGGTGTGCGTGTTGTCTGATGGGCGTATCGATTCAGTATCAATCTAATCAATCGCGTCTACAAAATATGCTGCCATTGCGAAATGACGCGGACTGGCTTGAACGAACAGGGGCACATTATCGCGGGTTCAAGCGCTTTTGCGAGGCGGCGAAGACCTGCAAGCGTCCCGTAATTGACGCTTTGCGCGCGAGTGAGTCTCAGAAGTACGGACTGAATTTTGTTGATAAGTTAGTTGGTCTTTCTGACATCAGCGCTGCGGCAGCGCCGATGTCAGACACGAATGGATCAGAAGCAACCCTTACCGATTCTGGCGCTCACTCGAATGAGGAGGTGTGATCCGGCGCTACGCTCGGTATCTTCGTGGTCGTTCATACCAGTCGCAGCGGGATTCTGGGGGGCACCGTCCAGGTCGTGCTCAGTTTCCGTTACGGCGAGCCCTTCAGTGGGTCCTTTCATGTTGCAAAGGGTGTATATCAAAGCCTGAGCCCTTGTTGTACGTCATTACATTGAGGCCGCAAGCAAATGCCATCAACTGAATACGATCCCAAGACTCAGGCGGCCCCGGGGGCCTATTACGCGCTTGGTCTGATGACGCTGGTCTATGGCTTCAACTTCGTTGACCGGCAACTGCTCGCCATTTTGCAGGAATCGGTCAAGGCCGAGTTGTTGATCTCCGACCAGCAACTTGGACTCCTGACCGGCTTTGCATTTGCTCTGTTCTATGTCTCTGCCGGCATTCCGATCGCCCGTTGGGCGGACCGGGCCAATCGCCGCAACATCATGGCGCTTGCCCTGTTTACCTGGAGTTTCATGACAGCCATCAGCGGGTTTGTGCAGAACTTCGTCCAACTCCTGCTTGCCCGTATCGGGGTGGGTGTAGGCGAGGCGGGAGGCAGTCCGCCAGCGCATTCGATGATCTCGGATCTTTTTCCGCTGTCGCGTCGGGCCACTGCCATGGGCATTTACTCCACCGGCGTCAATTTCGGCATTCTCTTCGGGTTTCTGCTCGGTGGCTGGATCAATGAGTACTTTGGCTGGCGCATTGCCTTCCTGGTCGTGGGCCTGCCGGGTGTCCTACTAGCGGTCATCATCCGCCTGACATTGCGCGAGCCTGTACGCGGTGCCTCCGAGGGGCGTCAGGTCTCGCAGGAGCCCGCTCCCTTGCGAGAGGTGTTTGGAGTCCTGTGGTCACGGCGGAGTTTCAGGCATATGGCGCTAGGGAGCGCGCTCAATGCCTTTGTTGGCTACTCGATTGCAAACTGGGCGGCGTCTTTCATCATTCGCAGTTATGGGATGGGTACTGGGGAACTCGGCACTTGGCTGGCCTGCATCATTGGGGTGGGTGGGGCGCTGGGTGTTTTTCTTGGCGGCGTCATTGCTGATCGTCTCTCAATTCGCGACGTTCGCTGGTACAACTGGCTGCCAGCGATTGCAGGCCTGCTGATCGTCCCCTTCAGCGCAGCAACCTTCATGGCAGACACGGCGTACCTGAGCCTGACAATGCTGATCATTCCCGGGCTGCTGGGCAACATGTATCTGGGATGCACCATCGCCACCAGCCATCGTCTGGTGGGCTTGCGCATGCGCGCCATGTGTTCCGCGGTGCTGTTTTTGATCATCAACATCATCGGGCTTGGCCTGGGCCCATGGATGGTGGGCCTGATCAGCGATCTGCTGCAGGCGTCCCAAGGCCAGGAATCACTTCGTTACGCGATGTTGATCCTGTTGCCAGCTGTCATGGCCTGGTCAGCGGTTCATTTTTACCTGGCATCACGACATCTCAAGTCAGATCTGGAGATCGTGCCGGATTAGCAAGGCGGGCCAGAGCTGGCGAAAGGGTGATTAGAAAAAAAGAAGAGAGGAGAGGGCATTCATGCACATCACACAATGGATTTTCCGGGCTGAGCAGCAGCTGGCTGGGCGAGTGGCCCTTGAGAACGATGGTCGCGAGCAGACCTGGCAGCAGACGGCCGATCGCGTCCGCCGAATGGGTAGCTTCTTCCATTCGCTGGGCGTGCACAAGAATGATCATGTTTCCATTCTTGCGCTCAATAGTGCGCTCTACTACGAACTGGTTTATGCCATTCCACTGATCGGCGCTCGGATGGTGCCGCAGAACACGCGCTGGGCCGCGCCGGAACTGATCTACGCCATCAATGATTCAGGAAGCAAAGCCTTGGCGTTTGATGCAGCCTTCTTGCCCATGGTGGAAAAGATCAGGCAGGAGGAGGTTCCTGTCGAGCGTTATGTCTACATGGGTGATCCGGCAGATTGCCCGGACTGGGCGACGTCACTGCAGTCTGGCTTTCCCGAACAAGCGCCATTCGACAAACTGATTCAGTCAGATGATGGCATCGCTGGAATCTATTACACCGGCGGCACCACAGGCTTTTCGAAGGGCGTGGTGCAGACGCATTCGGCGATCTATACCAGTGCCATTGCCATGATGTCCGAGATGGATGTTGACGAGACCTCGGTCTACTGCCACATCGCACCGATGTTTCACATGGCCGACCTCACAGCGACGTTCGGGTACACCATCCGCGGGGCCAAACATCTGTTCATGCCCTCGTTCGACCCGGTGAAATATATGGACACTTGCCAGGCAAAAAGGGTCACGGATGGCCTGCTGGTGCCCGCAATGATTCAGATGACATTTGACCATCCTGAATTTGACGCAAGGAAAATGAAGAGCGTCCGGCGGCTGTCATACGGTGCGTCACCGATGTCTGAAGGACTGGTCCGACGTGTGATCAAGGCCATGCCGGAGCTGAGACTGATGCAAGCCTACGGACAGACCGAACTTGCGCCCGTGGTGACGCTGCTCAAGCCGGAGGATCACGTTACCGAAGGCGAGCGAAGCTATCTGTTGCGCTCAGCGGGGCGCGCTACGGCCTCAAGTTTGCTGCGGATTGCCGACGAGCACGGTCATCCCCTGCCGACTGGAGAAGTAGGCGAGGTCTGTGTGTATGGACCTCATGCCATGCTCGGTTACTGGAACAAGCCCGAGGAAACAGCCAGGACTCTGAGGGATGGCTGGGTGCACACCGGAGATGCGGGCTACCTAGACAAGGACGGCTATCTGTTCCTTGTCGACCGGGTGAAGGACATGATCGTCAGTGGCGGGGAAAACGTGTATTCAACGGAAGTCGAAAGTGCGGTGTCCACGCATCCTTCGGTGGCCCAGGTTGCGGTCATCGGAATTCCCAGCGAGAAGTGGGGCGAGCAGGTTCACGCGATCATCATTCCTGTGGCAGGCGCGCCGCGCGATGCCGAGGCCATCATGAAACATTGCCGCGAGCACATTGCGGATTACAAGTGTCCAAAGAGCGTCAGCTTTCGCGATGATCCTCTGCCCCTGACCGGCGCAGGAAAGGTGCTTAAACGCGAACTTCGGGAGCCCTACTGGAAAGACAAGGACAGACAGGTCGGATAATAGACAGGGCAGGCCTGCCAGCTTACCTTTGCAGAACAGGGTCCAATGACCGCATAAAATTCTGAAGGAGAGCGACGCAGTGACAGACGAAACCATCCTTGATTACCTCTATCACTGGGAAAAGACCGCGCCCGATACGCTTCACTTCGTCCAGCCCACCGGTGGCGGAGCGGTAGAGGAAATGACCTGGTCGCAGATCATGGACCAGGTGCGACGAATGGCGGCGCACCTGAAATCGCTGGATTTTCCGCCCAAAAGCAGTATTGGCCTGATTGGCAAGAACAGCGCGCACTGGATGATGGCGGACTGGGCCATCTGGATGGCGGGTCACGTCACGGTTCCCATCTACCCGACACTCAATGCGGATACGGTTTCCTACATTCTTGGTCACAGCGAAGCCCGGCTATTGTTTATCGGCAAGCTGGACGACTGGCCCAGTATGGCCGCCGGTGTTGCCGAGACCCTGCCTAGAATCGCGCTGCCATTGGCACCCCAGGTTCAAGCCCGTCCCTGGAGCGAAATCATCGCAACGACCGATGCGCTGACAGGTGAGCCCAAGCGCGATCCTGGGGAGATGGCCACAATCGTCTACACCTCGGGCAGCACAGGTCAGCCCAAGGGTGTCATGCAAAGTTTTGGCGCCTTGCTGGGCGCCGGGCACATGTTTACCAACACACTCGGTCTTCAGTCACAGGATCGCGTGTTGTCCTATCTGCCACTCGCGCATGTAATGGAGCGGGCTGCAATCGAGATGCCATCGGTGATCGCAGGCCTGGAAGTTTATTTTGCAGAGGCGCTGGATACCTTCGTTGAAGACCTGCGCCGCGCACGGCCCACCTTGTTCATTTCCGTGCCTAGGCTCTGGACCAAGTTTGAACAGGCCGTAGAGGCCAAGATGCCCAAGAAGAAGCAGAACTTTTTATTCGGTATTCCCATTCTTGGTGGCATCGTCAAGAAGAAGATCCTCACCCAGTTGGGCCTGCAGCATGTGCGTTATGCCGGTACCGGATCAGCGCCGCTGGCGCAGAGCACGTTCAATTGGTATCGCAGCCTGGGTCTGGAGTTGCTGGAAGGTTACGGCATGACCGAAGACTGCGCGGTATCGCATGCGACGGATCCGGGGGATGTGAAACTAGGCTATGTCGGCAAGCCGCGTCCTGGTGTGGAAACCCGGATTGCAGACAATGGCGAACTGTTGGTGAAAAGCCCCGGAACCATGCTGGGCTATTATAAGGAACCCGAGAAAACGGCAGAGGCATTCGACGCGGATGGCTTCTTCAAAACCGGTGACATGGGTGCCTATGACGAACAGGGTCGTCTCAGGATTACAGGCCGAGTCAAGGAACTCTTCAAGATTTCAAAGGGTAAGTACGTCGCGCCGAATCCGATAGAGAACAAGCTGATGGCCCACCCCAAACTCGAAGTCGTTTGCGTGGCCGGAGCCAATCAGCCGGCGACATTCGCGTTGGTGGTGTTGTCGGAAGGTGCACGGGCCGACCTGGCTGCAGGGCAGGATCGCAGCATCATTGAGAAAGAACTTTCACAACTGATGCGCAAGACCAACGAGTCTCTGGACCCTCACGAACAGATGCAGTTTGTCGTCGTTGTTGATGAGGTCTGGTCCATCGAAAATGGCTTTCTGACGCCGACCATGAAAATCAAACGCAACGTGATCGAAGCGCACTACGCAGACAAGATCGATTCATGGTTCAAGCAGAGAACCGAGGTGATCTGGGCCTGAGCACCGGGGTCATTGGCACAGGCCCATCCGAAGACATCAGATCAGTTCGAGGACATTCTCAGGCGGGCGTCCAATAGCGGCTCGTTTGCCCTGAATAGCAATGGGGCGCTCAAGCAGAATTGGATTGTCGGCCAGCAGCTGCAGCCACTCTGAACGCGTCCGGGTATCACCCTTGCTGAGGCCGAGTTCCCTGGCACGTGCCTCCTTGAAGCGAAATAGCGCCGCAGGTTCAACATTCAGTGCATTGCACAGGGCATCCAGGGCCGCAACATCTGGCGGGTCCTGAAGATAGAGAACCAGTTCTGGCTCAACATCATGGGCTCGCAGAAGCTGCAGGGCCTGTCTGGATTTGGAGCATCTGGGATTGTGGAAGAGTTTCATGTGAATCATCAGTTTCGTTTATAGACTTCAGCGCCCTGCTCCAGAAATTCCTGGGATTTTTGCGCCATGCCCTGATCGATGGCGGCTTTATCATCAGTGCCGAGCTTGGCTGCGTAGTCGCGGACATCCTGGGTGATCTTCATGGAGCAGAAGTGCGGCCCGCACATGGAACAGAAGTGCGCGAGCTTTGCGCCTTCCTGCGGCAGCGTCTGATCATGGAATTCTCGGGCCTTTTCCGGATCGAGCCCAAGGTTGAACTGATCTTCCCAGCGGAACTCAAAGCGCGACTTTGATAAGGCGTTGTCGCGGACCTGCGCACAGGGATGGCCCTTGGCCAGATCTGCTGCATGCGCGGCAATGCGATAGGTGATGATGCCTTCTCGTACGTCTTCTTTGTCCGGCAGGCCGAGATGTTCCTTGGGCGTCACGTAGCAAAGCATCGCGCAGCCATACCAGCCGATGTTGGCAGCGCCAATGCCACTGGTGATGTGGTCGTAACCCGGTGCGATGTCCGTGGTCAGGGGGCCAAGGGTATAGAAGGGTGCCTCGTAGCAATGCTTGAGCTGCTCATCCATGTTCTCCTTGATCATCTGCAGGGGAACATGCCCGGGGCCTTCAATCATCACCTGCACGTCGTGTTTCCACGCGATCTGCGTGAGTTCGCCGAGCGTATGTAACTCACCAAACTGCGCTTCGTCATTGGCGTCGGCAATGCAGCCGGGTCGCAAGCCGTCGCCGAGCGAGAAGCTCACGTCATAGGCCTTCATGATCTGGCAGATGTCTTCGAAGTGCTCGTAAAGAAAGCTCTCCTTGTGATGTGCCAGGCACCACTTGGCCATGATCGAGCCACCGCGCGAGACGATGCCGGTCAGTCGATCGGCCGTCATGGGAATGTAGCGCAGCAGTACGCCTGCGTGGATGGTGAAGTAGTCCACGCCCTGTTCGGCCTGTTCAATCAGGGTGTCGCGGAAAATCTCCCAAGTCAGTTCCTCGGCTTTCCCATTGACCTTTTCCAGTGCCTGATAAATCGGCACCGTGCCGATGGGCACCGGCGAATTGCGGATGATCCATTCGCGCGTTTCGTGAATGTTTTTTCCGGTGGAGAGGTCCATCACCGTGTCGCCGCCCCAGCGCGTGCTCCACACCATCTTTTCCACTTCTTCGGCAATGCTGGAGCTGACAGCCGAGTTGCCGATATTGGCGTTGATCTTCACCCGGAAATTACGGCCGATGATCATCGGTTCCAGCTCAGGGTGGTTGATATTGGCTGGAATGATGGCGCGACCGCGCGCTACTTCCTCGCGTACAAATTCCGGGGTGATCTCGCCCTGCGGAATATGCGCGCCGAAGGATTGGCCCGCATGCATCCGGCGAAGATAGCCTGCCTGCTGATAGCTGTCCCGCAGTTCGGCGAGCCGTGCGTTTTCGCGAATCGCGATGTATTCCATCTCCCGCGTGATGATGCCCTTGCGCGCATAGTGCATCTGGCTCACGTTGGCCCCGCTGCTGGCCTTGCGAGGTGGGCGGATATGTTCGAAGCGCATGGCCGATGTTTTCTCATCGGCAGCGCGAATCCGGCCAAACACGGAAGAGGGTCCCTTGAGCAACTCGGTATCAGCGCGCGCCTCAATCCAGGGCATGCGAATACCTGCAAGGCCCGCCCGCAAATCGATTCTGGCTGCGGGGTCCGTGTAAGGGCCACTGGTGTCGTAGACCGTGATCGGCGGATTGGGAATCAGGCCGCTCTCCGATTGCGTAGCAGACTGGCTGATTTCGCGCATGGCCACGCGCATACCATCGCTGGCGTCCACATAGATTTTCTGCGACGCAGGAAAAGGTCTGCAGACGTCAGCCGACAGTTCGTCGGCCTGGTTGAATAGGGTATCGGGGACAGCGTTCATTGAAAGAAGACTCCTGACGCAATGAACGGGACGCCACCTGCGCGGAGGCAGGGGCCGGCATTCCGTTCGCCGCGCCTGATTAAAAGCGGCTACGTTCCAAGGGTGTGATCTCAGCCACGCGTTGCGACGCGGCACCCCCAGCCAAGTCCGTGACATTAGGGACTTGCGCGCATGTCGGCAAGCCTGAGCAGCTGGAAGAAAAGGTAGAGCGTTCAGCAGGGCGATATGATGGCGGCCGAAACCGGTCATTTCGGCCGCCAACGCTCTGTTTCGATGATCGATAGCAGTATCGGTAGCCTTGAGATCCCGCTTCTGACAGCCGCTGTTGCGGCTTTTCTTGCGCTAGGGGTCCGTCTTTCCATGGTAGCGGGGCTGGTCCGGTTCACGCGTACAGCCGCAAAATTGCCACTGAGACCCGAGATTGACGCATGGCCTTTTTTGTCCTTGCGATTTCGGTCATTGTTTGGGGCATGACCAAGATGCTCCGGCCGCGTCAGCGCGGCGAAACTCCGACCCGAAGATGAAGAAGCTAGCCGGCGGGCCGATGCACTCGCGCCTCTACGTCAAATCGGGACGTTCGGCCGAACAAATTCTGCTGACGCGCATCGTCATTCTTGTTGTCCTGGTGCTGACGATTCTGGCGGTGTTCTGGTTTGACCGCGCCGGACTGCGGGATCAGCTTGACGGTGACATCAGCTTTTCCGATCTCGTCTACTTCACTGCCGTCACAGTAACCACGGTAGGGTATGGCGACATCATCCCGGTCACGGACCGCGCGCGCCTGATTGATGGTCTGCTAGTTACGCCATTGCGACTGGTGATCTGGCTGGTTTTTCTGGGGACTGCTTATGAATTGGTACTACAGCGTTGGTTGGAGAACCGTCGCATGACGAGAATGCAGAAAGATCTGGATGGGCATCTGCTGATTTGCGGCTACGGCCATAGCGGTCACAGTGCATCACTGGAAGCAGTCGCGCGTGGCACGCCTGCGAACCAGATTGTGGTCATTGATCGGGACAGCAATCGACTCAAGCTTGCGGCTGACGAGGGCCATGTCGGCTTTCTGGCAGATGCCACTTTGGAAGAAGATCTGGAATCGGTGAGCATTCATCGCGCGCGCGCAGTCCTGGTGTGCCTGGGCCGAGACGATGCAGCCGTCCTCACGGTACTGACCATCCGCCAGCTGGATCCGGTAGTTCGTATCATCGCTTGTGTCGCTGAGGGCCAGAACGTGAAGCTGATCCGCCAGGCTGGGGCCAATGCGGTGGTGTCGCCTTCCATGGTGGGCGGCTACCTGATGGCCGACTCGGTAAAGTCTTCGCACATCTCGGATTACGTCAGCGACCTGATGTGCTCCGGCGGGCGGGTACGCCTGCTGGAACGCAAGGCCGGAGAACGCGAAGTTGGCAAACGCATGCGAGATATCGAACCCGGCCTGGTGGTGCGTGTCTTGCGGGGCGATCAGACAGTGGGTTTCTGGGAGGGCGACACCTCCGTCGTACAGGAAGGGGACACTCTGCTGGTCATCGAGATGAATGAGGACGCGGAGCGCGCTGGACAATGATCCGGCCCCAGCCTTGGCGGCCATCGAGCCTGAAGTCGGCGCTGCTTGCGGCAAGCCTGAGCGCATGCTGGTGTTGCAGCGTGAAGGCGGTGGCTGATCCACCAGCGCCTTGGAAACCCATTGCCTACGCTCAATTTACAGCGGAAAGTCTGAAGAACTCCGGTGGCATCGACTTTGATGCAGACCGTGTACGGGCGGGTGTTCAATATCAGGACGGTGCGCTGTTCGGTGGGATTCTGATGGATTTTGCCGTCGATGATGCAGGTGATCGCAGCCCCGGAACACTGACCAATGTGATCAAGGATGTCTATGTCGGCTGGCAGTTTGACCCCCGGTTCTCGTTGAAGCTGGGCCAGTTCAAGACGCCTGTTGGCATGGATTTCAATACGCCGGGCCATCGCCTGGATATCACCAAACGCGGCCTTGAGAAACCACTGGTGTTGGAGCGTGATCCGGGCCTGATGTTGAGTGCGCGAAACCTTGGTTCCGGGTTGGGCTTCGATATTGGCGTGTTCAATCCCGCCGGGCGTTCCGGCGCAACCCGGCATGCGAACGATCAGTCGGGGGAGTCCAATGCCTATGCTGCTCGCGTCATGCTGGATCGACCAATGCTTCATCTCGAAGCCTCTGTCGGCGGCAGCGAAGACGCCGGGGGCATCTCCACAGCGGATTACCAAGTCTACGATTTTGGCGGCGTAGTGAAGCTGAGGCAGGCCACATTCAAGGCGGAATGGATCAGCGGCAAGAATCTTCTCGGGACGGCTGATCGCGAACAGGATGTTGGCTATGCGCACATCGGTTATCGGATCAGCCCGCAATGGGAAGCGGTGCTGCGCCACTACGACGCACAAAGCCGCCTTGCTGAATCGACCGATACTGATCTCAGCAACACGTATCTGGGCTTTAATTATTGGCCGGTGATCAGGGGCCCTGTGAGCCTGAGACTGCAGATGAATTACGTCATCGCCGGGCGTGACAAGGCCTCGTTCACCGGCCTTGGCGGTTACCGCGATGATGCCGTACTGGCCCAGCTACAACTTGCCTACCCTTGAGCCGGGCACCCGACAAATTGAATTGAATTACGCAAGGCCAACAGACGTCAGGAACTGAGATGCCGAACTGGATATCGCGTGTTGAAGAAATTTTGAATGCGCCGCTGATCACCATCAGCGAAACCCCGCTCACCCTGGGCAAGGTGGCCGGTCTATTGTTGCTGCTGATGGTGGCCTTTCTGGTCGTCAAGCTGATTGAGCGGGCTTTGAAGCGCCTCACGCGGCCGGGACGGCGCGTTTCCCTGACGGAAAGTGCGGTCTATGCCCTGAGCAGGATCGTCAGCTACATCGTGTGGGTGGTAGTGATCATGGTCGGGCTGGACTACGTGGGGCTCAACTTGTCCAACCTGGCCTTGATTGGTGGCGCCATCGGCGTCGGCATTGGTTTTGGCCTGCAGAACATCGTGGCCAATTTCATCTCGGGCATCGTGTTGTTACTGGAGCAGACGCTCAAGGTCGGTGACTTTGTGGATCTTCAGTCCGGCGTCATGGGCAAGGTTTCGGAGATCAATATTCGCTACACGCGCGTGACCACCAATGATCTGGAAGACGTGATCGTGCCCAACAGCGAGTTCATTAACGGTCGCGTAACCAACTGGACTTTCAACGAGAACCTGCGCCGGGTGCACGTACCTTTTGGCGTTGCCTACGGCACTGACAAGGAATTGGTGAAGCAGGCCGGTCTCACAGCAGCAGCAACGGTGGAAGGCTGCGTGATCGACGCGGCGCATCCGGCCGATGTGTGGCTGGTGGGCTTTGGTGACAGCAGTCTGGATTTTGAACTGGTGGTCTGGGTGGGGCCGAAACTGGTGAAGGCACCGGGCAAGACCAAGGCGCAGTTTCTTTGGGCACTGGAAACAGAACTGCGCCGCAGCGAAATCGAGATTCCGTTCCCGCAACGAGACCTGCATATTCGTTCGGGTAGCCTGACGGCGTCCACCAAAGGCGACGGCTAAGCAACGAGGCAGGTGATTTGAAAGCGAGGTCCGTCACCGCTGATGTCGCCTATCCCTTGATCTGCTCGGTGGTGCGAAAAATTCCCCGAGGCAAAGTCGCGAGCTATGCGCAGGTTGCCTACGCAGCGGGTTTGCCGGGTAGGGCGCGGATGGTGGGCCGTGCGCTGTCTGATGCTGGGCCCAAAGCCCGGTTGCCCTGGCACCGGGTGGTCAATGCGCAGGGTTGTATCGCCTTGCCGAAATCGAGTGCGGCTTACCTCGAACAAAAGGCCCGGTTGCTGGCAGAAGGCATCGAGTTCGCTGCCTCAGGCCGCATCAGTTTTGCCCGTTTCGGCTGGAAGCGGGACCCTGCACCGATTCTCGATTAGATTGTCTCAGAGGCTCGCAGCGGTGCTGCAATCAGGGCTCAAGGCCGATCGAAAAAGTCCACGACGCCGGTATGCAGATGATAGTAGGCGCCGACGACCTTGAGCCGGCCGGAGGATTGAGGCTCCAGCAGAAGCGGGTCACTGCTGGTGCGCAGTTGCCTGACAACGCGCCTGACGTTGGCGTGGACGGCATTGGATAATCCATCGCCCGTCTGGCCGCGCACGTCCAGAACAGCCGGAATGATCGGCTCAATCATCTTTCCAATGTTGCCGGGGAAATGGGTATTGTCGTCGACGACGGCCTTGGCCGCTGATACCGCTCCGCAATTTTCGTGGCCCATGACAACAACCAGCGGAACGCCGAGCTGGGCAACGGCAAATTCGATGGAGCCCAGCGCCACCGTGTCTACGGTGTTGCCTGCATTGCGCACGATGAACAGCTCTCCAAGACCTCGGCCAAACAGAATTTCAGGTGAGACCCGGCTATCTGAACAAGTGACGTAAGCGGCAAAGGGCGCCTGTCCCTGGGCGATTTCCAATCTGCGTGCTCTGCCCACTGGCTGCGAAGTTGGCACATCGTCCGTGAAATTCTGGTTGCCTTCGATCAGCAGTTGCAGAGCCTCGTCAGGAGAAAGCGCAGTTTTGGCGTCGACGGAAGGTGCCGGAGTGTCATGCATGGGTGATGCCCTCAATCAGATATTTACAGCGAGATAGATCAGATACGACATATAAGACAGCAGCAGGCCGGCACCGATCAAGCGGCCGATGCCGCGCAGCAGGCTCGCCACGATAACCAGAAGGGCCGCGCTGGCCAGCAACATGCCCAGGCTGGCGGGCCACAAATTGCCCGGAATCGCGCCCGGAGCGATCAGCATCGTTGCGCCGCCAATGCCGAGGATATTGTAGATGTTGGAACCGACCACACTGCCGAAGGCGAGCGCGGTTTCTCCCTTTCGGGCGGCGATCAGGGCCGTGGCGAGTTCTGGCAGGGAAGTTCCGATGGCAACTACAGTCAGGCCCAGAAGGGTTTCACTGAGGCCGACGATTCGGGCGATGTCGATAGCGCCGCCGACCAGAAGTTTGCCGCCGCCCAGCAGCAGCGTGAGTCCGACAAGGGTCAGCAACACCGGTTGCCAGAGTGCGCCGGGCGTTCCATGCAGTCCGCGGTCGGCCAGTTCATGTAACTCTGCGCGATCATGCGGAGCGTTGTGCAGGACCGCCGGAGCGATCGCTTTCTCCTGTTGGTAGCACCAGGCGATGTAGACAGCCAATGCTGCAAGCATCGCGCCTCCGAGCAACCAATGCGCCCAGCCCATGATGCACGCGGCAAGCAGAAAAGCGGATGCCGCCAACCCAACCAGTGGATCACGAAGCCCGTTGTCAGCTCCGAGCCGCAAAGGATTGATCAGTGCCACCGCGCCCAGGATCAGCAGGACATTTGCAATGTTGGAGCCGGCAACATTACCCCATGCGATGTCCGGTGCTCCCAGCAACGCGGCTTCCACACAGGCCACTAATTCAGGCAGTGAGGTGCCACAGCCGACGATGACAATGCCGATCATCAAAGGGCTGACGCCGATGCGTTCGGCCAATCGCACAGCGCCGCGGATCAGCCACTCGCCGCCGACGACCAGCGCAATCAGTCCGAGGATGACACCGCCGATGGCGGGAATCATTTTTCGGCTTTGTCCCTTTTGGCAATGCGGGAAAGAAGCCAGATGCCGGCTATAGCCGCGATCAGGGAACCGGTCAAGACGCCCAGCTTGACCGCGTCAATCTGTTCAGCATCCGCAAATGCCAGATTGCCGATGAACAGACTCATGGTGAAACCGATGCCCGCAATCAGGGAAAGACCGTGAACATGCGCCCAGCTAACGTCCTGTGGCAGGCTCGCGAGGCGCAGCTTCACCGCCATCCAGGCAAATCCAAAAATGCCCAGTTGTTTGCCGATGACGAGGCCGGCCGCAATGCCCAGTGGTAAAGGTGCTGCAAAAGCCGCGAGTTCAATCCCAGACAGACTGACCCCCGCGTTGGCAAATGCAAAGACGGGAACGACCATGAAGGCGACCCAAGGATGCAGCGCATGCTCCATGTCCTCCAGCGGGCGCTTGTCCCGTGAGGTCATGGGAATGGTCAACGCCGCCGCGACGCCAGCCAGCGTTGCATGTACTCCGGACTTGAGTACCAGCAGCCATAGCACCAGACCCAGAATGACATAGGGCCAGCTTTGTGCGACGCGCGCCCGGCCCAGCATCGCCATCACGAACAAGACGCCCAGTGCGGCCCAGAGCAGGTTCCAGTCAATGGACTTGGAATAGAACAGCGCAATGATGACGATGGCGCCGATATCATCGATGACCGCAATCGCAAGCAACAATGCTTTGAGTGCGTAGGGCACCCGATTACCCAGCAGGGCCAGTACGCCTAGTGCGAAGGCGATATCTGTTGCCGCAGGAATCGCCCAACCAGACAGGTTTTCGGGCGTGTCGTAGTTGATGCCCAGGAAAACCAGCGCGGGCAGGGCCATGCCGCCAGTGGCCGCAAAAAGCGGCAAGGCGCATTGGCGCCAACTTGAGAGCTGGCCTTCGAGGACTTCGCGCTTTACTTCCAGTCCGACGACGAAAAAGAACAACGCCATCAAGCCGTCGTTGATCCACAGCAACAAGGCCTTGCTGACTCCGACGTCACCCAGACTCACTGTGAAGGGCATATCCAGGAAGGCCTGGTAGCTGCTGGACAGACCGCTGTTGGCGGCGAGCAGACCCAGCACGGCGGCAAACATCAGAACCACGCCACCGGCGCTCTCCTGCTTGAGGAATTCGGCGAGCATCGGTGCAATCTTCTTGGCCATGTCAGTACAGGATCAGGAGGGGGGTGGGTGAGTGGGACTCAGAATTGACGGCGAATGCCGCAATTGCATCTCTAATTGAATTGGCAGGCCATTGTCTGCGGCCTTACCAGATCTTGATGCGGGACTTCTCGGTGGAATGGAGCTTGTCGCCAGGGCCGACCTCAAACGCGTGCTGGAATTCCGGAATGTTGATCACGACCCCATTGGTGCGGTATTCGCTGGGCGCATGCGGGTCGGTTCGGAGTCGGTTGAGGAGATTTTCTTCCCGGTACAGCCGCCTCCAGACCTGCGCCCAGCCCATGAACAATCGCTGATCCGCACTCAGGCCATCGATGACCGGCGCCTCAGCGTCGCCCAATGACAAGTGATAGGCCCGGTGGGCAATGGTGACACCGCCGAGGTCGGCGATATTCTCGCCGAGTGTGAACTCGCCGTTGATATGACGACCCTTGATGGGTTCGTAGGCACTGAACTGATCTGCCAGTCGCTTGCCAAGCGCATCGAAGCGCGCGCGGTCTTCCGGCGTCCACCACATGCGCAGATTGCCGTCGCCGTCGTACTGCGAACCGCGGTCATCAAAACCATGGCTGATTTCATGGCCGATGACTCCGCCGATGGCGCCGTAATTGACTGCGTCTTCAGCTTCAACGTTGAAGAAAGGAGGTTGCAGGATCGCCGCGGGAAAGACGATCTCATTCTTTTCCGGGTTGTAGTAGGCATTCACGGTTTGTGGCGGAATGCTCCACTCGTTCCGGTCGATGGGTTTGCCCAGTTTGTTGAGATCGCGCTCATACTCGAACTCGGCCGCCCGCCTGAGATTGCCAACGGCATCACCTGGGACGATGGTCAGCGCGGAATAGTCGCGCCAATGATCGGGATAGCCGATCTTGTAGCTGAACTTGGCCAGCTTTTCCCGCGCCGCCTTGTTGGTCTCCGGTCCCATCCATGACAGCTCATCAATGGCCAGTCCATAAGCCTCGATCAGATTCTTGACCATGGCTTCCATGCGCGCCTTGTTTTGCGGTGGGAAGTGACGTTCAACGTAGATCTGCCCCACGGCCTCGCCCAGCGCGCTTTCTACAGCGCCGACGCCGCGTTTCCAGCGCGGCTGAATCTCTTCGACGCCATTGAGACGCTTGCCGAAGAACGCAAAACTCTCGTCTACAAACGGGCTGGGCAGGTGACTGGAAAACCCGTTGATCACGCGCCATTGCAAATAGGCTTTCCAGCGCGAAAGCGGCTGCTGTTCGACAAGCTGGCCAAGCGCACGCACATAAGTTGGCTGACTGATCAGGATCACCGGCAAGCCATCAAAGCCCAGCGCCTCAAGATACTGCGACCACTGCAACTGGGGCGCCAGCTTGCCTAGCTCGCCAACCGGATAGGGGTTATAACGCTTGATGGGGTCGCGCCGATCGAGCTTGTCCCACTGGACGCGCGCAATCTCGGTTTCCATGGCCAAAACATCGGAAGCCGCAGTTGCCGCATCAGGCAACTGGGCAAGTTCCCACATTGCGCGGACATGATCGACGAATGAGCTGCGGATGCCGCGGAATTTTTCGTCCTGGATCAGATAGAAATCGCGGTCGGGCAGGGACAGGCCGCCCTGATAGAAGTCACCCGCATACTGGGTCGCGTCCTTGGCATCCTGATGCACGTAGGGCAGCAGGGGAACGTTGATCCCGGCACGGACCAGACGGGCCATGTGCAGCGGAATCTCGGCGTACGTAGAGATTGCGCGGATCTTTTGCAGTTCCGGCTCAATCGGCTTGAGCCCAAGTGCGTCGATATGATCCTTGTCCATGAAACTGGCGTAATAGTCGCCAACTTTCTGCTCATTGCTGCCGTCGGCTTTCTGCTGGTCTGCTGCCAGTTCCTCGACAATGCTATGCAGTTGCTTCTCCGCCTCATCGGCCAATACAGTGAAGCTGCCGAAGTTCGATTTGTCTGCAGGAATTCTGGTGCGCGCCAACCATGCGCCGTTGACCGCTCGATACAGATCGTCCTGGGCGCGTACCGCCGGATCAAAATTGTGCTTGTCGATGCCGCTGGAAAGATCAGCCGCCGTCACACTGGTGCAGAACAGCGAGCCCGCGAACCCGGCCATGATCGCCAGGCCTGACAATGAACGGGGGGCGCTACGAGTTTTCAGATTCATGAGAGGTCGGAGGAGGTCGGGTTCTGTAGAAAGTAGAGGGCAATGTAGATGCGCGGGTCTACCAGCAGACCTTTCTGGCGTTGCTGTTCCATCCAGGGCAACAGGCGGCTGAGCGGGACAACATGCACGGTGATGTCTTCACCGTCCACACCGCCGCCTTCACCGATGCGCTGAAGGCCCGAGACACGAGTGAAATAGCCCATTTCATTGGTCATGCCGGCGGCCACGGGTCCACTACAGAGCCGCTGGGTATGCTTACCGCGAAACCCGGTCTCTTCTTCAAGCTCACGCAGTGCGGAGGCCTCGGCAGACTCTTCGCGTGTGTCGTCGCTGTCACCAATGATGCCGGCCGGCAGTTCGATAACCCGCTTGCCCAGCGGAATCCGGTATTGCTCGACTAATACCAGCTCATCCTGGTCGGTCATGGCCACGATGAAACCGGCGCCGGTCGATTTCTGACGCTGAACGTATTCCCAGTGGCGCTCACGTTTGAGCTTGAGGAACTCGCCGTCATGCAGTGTTTGAGTACTCACGATTCTTCTGACTCCATCAGGGTTGACGCAGTTCAACCGAGAAAACAGGTCGTGGCCCTTGCGCCAGACGGGTTGTCAGCCAGCCGAGTTCGGTTCTGGCCTGTGTTTCGAATCCAAAGGGCGGGTGGATGATCAGCATGCCGCAGGCATGCATCTGGCCCTGACTGCGTGCGCCGGTGTCAATCGTGCATTCCAGTACATCGCCATGGGCGAAAGCTCTGACCCGACGAACAAAGCGTTCGGGGTCATGTGCCTGCTTGACCGGATACCATATGGCAAAGATGCCGTTTGACCAGCGTGCGAGTGACTTCTTCAGGTATTCTTCCAGCATCGAGAATTCCCTGCGATCCTCAAAGGGCGGGTCCATCAGGACCAGGCCGCGCTTTTCCGGTGGCGGCAGGAATCCGTGCGACTCGTATCCGCTGCGCACGTGAATGGCTGCGTTGGGAACCGTGTAGCGTAGTTGCTCGGCAACGCCTTCCTGATTTTCGCAGCAGACCAGACGATCACCTTCACGCAGCAGTTTGGCAGCCAGCGCAGGAGAGCCGGGATAGGGTTTTCTTATGGCGCGGGTAGATTCCAGCAAGCTGACCAGCGCCAGATAGCGTGCGGTCCACTCTGGCGGCGCGGTCTGTTCCATGAGTTGACTGACACCCGCAGCGGCTTCGGCTGAGCGCAGCGCTTCCGCCGAATTCAGGTCGTAGACCCCGGCCCCGGCATGGGTGTCCAGATACAGAAAGGGCTTTTCCTTGCGACTCAGCGCAGTGAGCAGGCCCGTCAGCAGGACATGTTTGAAAACGTCGGCGAAGTTGCCCGCGTGAAAATGATGACGATAGTGCATGCGCCATTATCGACATTCGGGGCGGGTACTGTCCGACTTTGCCGGCCTGCACTTTGGAGGCCTACCCCTATGGGTGATGAAACCAGCCCGGTATGCAGGCCACAATGTGGGTCCAAGAATTCGAATCGCCCTGAGGAGAGCGCTTATGAGCAATATTGACACCGTGCTGGACGAACAACGGCTTTTTCCACCACGGTCGGAGTTCTCGTCCAAGGCCAGGCTCGATGCGGATGCACTTGCTGCCCTTCATGCGCTCGCAGAGAAGGATCCTGTGGCTTTCTGGGGAGACCTTGGCCGTAAGCACATTGCCTGGCAAACACCTTTTCGCACGGTGTTGGACGACAGTAAGGCCCCGAACTACCGCTGGTTTCATGATGGCAAGACCAATGTATCGGTTAATTGTCTGGACCGGCACCTGGGCGAGCGCGGTGACAAGATCGCCATTCGATTTGAAGGTGAGAAGGGTGATGCGCGCAATTGGACCTATCGTGAGCTCCATGCCGAGGTCTGCAAGCTTTCCAATGGATTGAAGTCGCTGGGTGTGGGCCCGGGTGATCGCGTGATCATCTACATGCCGCACACGCCTGAAGCGGTCATTGCCATGCAGGCCTGCGCGCGGATCGGCGCCATTCATTCCGTGGTTTTCGGCGGATTTTCGTCTTCTGCCTTGCGCGACCGCATTGAGGGGGCAGGTGCCAAGCTCGCTATCACGGCCGACGGTGGCACGCGTGGCGGAAACACCATCGAATTGAAGCAAGCCGTGGACGATGCCCTGTCTTCTGGCTGCAAATCGCTGGAAAAGGTCGTGGTTTATCAGCGAACCGGCCACGAGGTCGGTTTTGAAGCGGGCCGTGATATCTGGTGGCACGAACTACTGGCCACGCAGTCAGACCAATGCGAGCCTGAGTGGGTTGAGGCCGAGCACCCACTGTTCCTGCTCTATACCTCTGGCTCCACAGGTCAGCCCAAGGGCATTCAGCATTCCACCGGCGGTTATCTGCTGGGCGTGCATATGAGCTGCCAGTGGGTCTTTGATCTGCAGGATTCAGATGTGTTCTGGTGTACGGCGGACGTGGGTTGGGTCACGGGCCATAGCTATGTGACCTATGGGCCTCTGTCCAACGGGGCCACGATCCTAATCTATGAAGGCGCGCCCACGGTGCCAGATGCAGGCCGCTTCTGGAAAATCTGTCAGGAGCATGGCGTCAGCATCTTCTATACCGCGCCTACCGCGATCCGCGCCCTGATGAAGCTGGGCGAGGAATGGCCGAATAAGTACGACCTGTCCAAGCTTCGGCTGCTTGGCAGCGTTGGCGAGCCGATCAATCCGGAAGCCTGGATGTGGTACCACCGCGTAATCGGCAAGGAGCGCCTGCCCATCGTGGATACCTGGTGGCAGACCGAAACCGGCGCCATCATGATGAGCCCAATCCCCGGCGCCACACCGACCAAGCCCGGTTCTTGCACGCGACCCTTGCCGGGCATCAGCGTAGAGGTGGTGGATGAAGCCGGCGAACTGATTGATTCAGTTGAGGCTGGCGGTTATCTGGTGGTGACCAAACCCTGGCCGTCCATGCTCCGCACGATCTGGGGCGACAACCAGCGCTATATCGACACCTATTGGGCGCAGTTCAATAACAAGTACTACGTGGCGGGTGATTCCACGCATCGCGACAAGGACGGCTATTACTGGATCATGGGCCGGATTGACGATGTACTGAATGTGTCCGGCCATCGCCTCGGCACCATGGAAATTGAAAGTGCACTGGTGTCACATCCGCGCGTGGCAGAAGCCGCCGTGGTGGGGCGTCCGCACGAGGTCAAGGGCGAGAGCGTGTTCGCATTTGTAACCTGCAGTGGCGATCGGCCTGAAGGCAAGGACGCCGAGGAACTGACCCAGGCGCTTCGGGCGCATGTGGCCAAGGAAATTGGCGCTCTGGCCAAGCCGGACGAAATCCGCTTTGCGGATAACCTTCCCAAAACGCGCAGCGGCAAGATCATGCGACGACTGCTGCGCTCGATTGCCAAGGGTGAAGAAATCACTCAGGACATCTCGACGCTGGAAAACCCGGCCATCGTCGCCCAATTAGCGGGCAAGGCATAGCCAGATTGTGATGGCCGGATGTGGCAGAGTCCCCGGGCCGCGAGCGATGAGAGTCGTGGTCCAGGGATTCAGCAGGCCGCTCTATTTGGCTTTTTTCTCCTTCTTTGCAGCTTTTTTCTCCTTCATCGTCTTGGCGGGTTTCTTCTTCTCATTCTTCTTTGCATCCATGCCCTTGGCCATAACATCTTCCGGTTGTGAAACGCATCATCAATGGAGTCACGCTATGCCGGATGATGTTCGACATGCTGCTTCATACACCTGAGCAAGGCCCTTGCATAGCTCTGCCTCTAAATGGCCGCTCCGATTGCAGCTGATATTTCCCTTGCGCTCTTAGTCCTGAATTGGGTGCCTGGGCCGCAGCGGGGTGCCCAGAATCCAGTCCTCGGTGGGCCGTCATGGCTTTTCCAGCAATTTGGTTATGATCCGCTCCAGGGTCCATCTGCGTATTGCGTTGCGGCGTGGTCGGGACCTGAAACGAGGCAAATAAATAATCGAATCGGAGCGAGATAAATGAAGAGAGTTCTTGGGGGCATGCTACTCCTGCTGGGAAGTTCGAACGTCTTCTCTGCGGGGAATATTGACCTGCGCCTGGCTGCGGGCTCATTAGAGTTCGAGGATGGTCCTGACGAAATCGAGATCGAGAATTCAGGTTTTCAGTTTCGTGGTGAAGCAGGTTTGAGTGAGCAGATTTTTTTAAGGGCGAGCTATCTTGATCTGTCTTCGGACGAGGTCGAAGTAAACGGTATAGATGTCAATGTGGACGTAGATGCCAGTGTGCTTAGGGCCGGACTAGGTGGAGGCGGAGTAGTTGGATCCACTTTCATGTTTGGTGCCTTGGAATATGGGCGGCTAGATATTGAAGTAGATGGTGAAAGTGCTGACGATTCGGGGTACGTCGTATCGTTTGGGATTCGAGGCAATACGGAAAGTCCGTTTCTGTGGAGTGTTGAACTCGGTCTGGTTAAATTTGATGACGTTGATGGCGGTACGTTTGATGCAACGTTGGGATATCAGTTCAACCAAACATTTGCCCTGGTCGGTGGTATCCAAAGCTACTACCTTGAAGATGATTTCAACGCTGAAGCAGATCTCGTCACGGCGACAATTGGTGCCCGTATCTTGTTCCAATGAGCATGCTGATCAATAGACGATTCAACCTCAGCTCTATGAACAAGCGACAACTGCCACAATCGTGATCGTTGAGGTGCCGCCCGGCTGGCTTGTTGGGTAGATGACCCATAAGCTGGCTGGGTTTCTCCATATGAATCGCCATTGATCTATAGAGGTTGCCTGTTTGGATATTTTCGAGGATCGGCGCCCTGCTCGCATCGGTCGCATCGGCGAACTGCATAGCTCTGCGTCTAAACTGTCGCTCCGCTTGCACCTGAAGTTCACCTTGCGCTCCTTGTCATGAAAGTCCCTCCCGGCCTGCAGCCACTGATCGACGAAGGCGTTGTCGACCGTGTCGTTCGTTCTCTCAAGAGTGGCAAGGAGGCTTCCGTTTATCTGGTGGAAAGCGGCGGGAACCTGCGTTGCGCCAAGGTCTACAAGGAAGCCAACCAGCGGGGTTTTCAGAAGCTGGCCCAGTATCAGGAGGGTCGTAAGGCCCGCCGCAGCCGTGATCAAAGGGCAGGGGGGCGCGGCCATCACGGCCGTAAGCAAAGCGAGGAAGCCTGGAAGAACGCTGAGGTTGACGCGCTCTACCGTTTGGTCAGGGCCGGTGTGCGCGTGCCGCAGCCGACGGGTTATTTCAGCGGTGTGCTGCTGATGGAACTGATTGCCGACGAAGATGGCCTGCCAGCGCCGCGGTTGAACGAAGTTTCGCTCAGCAAGGAGCTGGCGCTGGAGTATCACGAATTCATGATGCGCCAGATTGTCTACATGCTCTGCAGCGGCCTGATTCACGGCGATCTGTCCGAATACAACGTGTTGCTCGATGCTGATGGGCCGGTCGTGATCGACCTGCCTCAGGCGGTCGAGGCAGCAAGCAACAACAGTGCGTTTGCGATGCTGCAGCGTGACGTCGGCAACATGGCCAGTTATTTCGGCCGTTTTGCGCCGGAACTGCTTGAAAAGGAATATGCCCGCGAAATCTGGAAGCTGTATCAGAACGCAGATCTGGAGCCGGAATCGGTGCTGACCGGGCACTTTGAGTTCAGTGATGAGACGGCAGACGTGGAAGACGTAATGATGCATGTGGAGGAGGCGCGCGAGGAGGCAGAGCGCCGGCAGCGTGGCCGCGAAGAAGCTGAAGCACAGCGTAATGTCGAGTAACCAGTGTCCTGCCACGCGAGAACGTCGGGCCCCAATAGGGAATACCCTTAGTGCGTCCACAGCCCCACTTGTGCAGGATGAAGGGTTCCTGAGTTGATCGAGGTCATTTGAATATGAAGTTTTATGACTGCACGGGTGCGCCGAGCCCTCGCCGGGTTTGCATCTTCCTTGCTGAAAAGGGCATCAAGCTCGACACCATTCAGGTGGATCTGATGGGTGGAGAAAACCTGAAGCCAGAATATCTGGCAATTAATCCACGAGGTCTGGTGCCGTCCCTGATCCTGGATGACGGGACCTGTCTGGATGAGTCCTTCTCCATCTGTCGCTATCTTGAGGAGCTTTATCCGAGTGAACCCTGCCTGATGGGTCACGATGCGCGCAGCCGGGCCTTGATTGACTCCAGAACCCGCGCCATCGAGACCGACGGGTTCATTCCCGGTGCTGAGGTCTTTCGCAACTCCAACCCGGCCTTCGCCAGTCGCGGTACGCCGGGTGTGAGCGGGGTGCCGGCCATTCAAGCACTTGCGGAGCGGGGAGCCATCGGCATCCAACGCTTTTATGAGCGTCTCGAGGCAATGCTCAAGGAAAGCGAGTTTATTGCAGGGAACCAATTCAGTTTTGCCGACATAACCGGCCTTTGTGTGGTTGATTTTTTTGGCTGGGTGAAGATGGAAATTCCGGACTCACACGAACGTACAAAGCGCTGGTATGGTGCGGTTTCTTCACGCCCGAGCGTTCGGGCTTGAGTCCTTGTCAGAGTTTTATTCAAAGTGGTATAAAAAGCATCACGGAGGATTTTTAAATGAGTGATTACAAGTTAGTTATTGGTGGAAAACTGGTTGATGGCGCTTCGAGCATGGAAGTCATTAACCCCGCAACCGGCAAGGTCTTGACCACCTGCCCGAGGGCAAATGTAGAGCAGGCCAATGAGGCTGTTGCTGCTGCAAAGGCAGCGTTTAAGGGCTGGGCCAACACCCCGGTCGAAGAGCGTCGCGCAGCGCTCGGCAAAATTGCCGATGCAATGGAAGGCAACATCGCCGAACTGGCCAAGCAGCTGACTCAGGAACAAGGCAAGCCGACCAAGGAAGCCATGGAAGAGATCGGTGGTGCGGCCGCGTTCATCCGCTACTTCGCCACTCTGGAAACCCCGCCAAAGGTGATCGAAGACAGCGAAGTGCGCCGCGTCGAATCTCACCGCAAGCCGCTGGGCGTTGTTGCCGCGATCATTCCCTGGAACTTCCCGATCCTGCTGGCCTGCGGCAAGATTGGTCCGGCGCTGCTGACCGGCAACACCATGGTGGTCAAGCCCGCACCGACCACGCCGCTGACAACCCTGATGCTGGGCAAGATCTGCAACGACATCCTGCCGGCTGGTGTTCTCAACGTGATTACCGACCAGAACGATCTGGGCGCGACGCTGACTGCACATCCGGACGTTCGTAAAGTCTCGTTCACCGGGTCAACAGCCACCGGCAAGAAAGTCATGGCCAGTGCCTCGGATACCATCAAGCGCGTCACGCTGGAACTGGGCGGCAATGATGCGGCCATCGTTCTGGATGACGTTGACCCCAAGGAAACCGCTGCAGCGCTGTTTGGCGGTGCATTTGCGAACAACGGTCAGGTCTGCCTGGCGATCAAGCGCCTGTACGTGCATGAGTCCATCTATGACGAAATGGTGGATGAGCTGTCCAAGCACGCTCAGGCTGCTGTGATGGGTGACGGTCTTGCCGAAGGCACGACGCTGGGCCCCATCCAGAACAAGATGCAGTTCGAAAAAGTGAAGGGCATGCTGGAAGAGACCCGCAGTGCCGGCAAGATCGTGATCGGCGGCGAAGTCACGGAAGATGGCGGCTACTTCATCCGGCCTACCATTGTGCGCGACGTGACCGATGGCGACCGCATCGTGGACGAAGAGCAGTTCGGCCCCATCCTGCCCGTGATCAAGTACAGCGATCCGGAAGATGCTCTGGCGCGTGCCAATTCCTCGAGCTATGGCTTAGGTGGATCGGTCTGGAGCAAGGATGCCAAGCGTGCGACGCAGATCGCAGCGCGTCTGGAAAGCGGTACGGCATGGGTCAATAAGCATCTTGACCTCGGTCCGAACATTCCGTTTGGTGGCGCCAAGCAGTCAGGTATTGGCGTGGAGTTTTCGGAGGAAGGTCTTGCCGAGTTCACCCAGATGCAGGTTGTGAACGTCGCAAAATGATTTTGCTTTGAAGCTGGACAAAGGGGCGGCCTATGGGTCGCCCTTTTTTCGAGCCAGGGCAAGCATCAATCAAACGGTGCTTATTCGGGCACCTTGCGCTGCAGATAAATGTCGTAACGCGCCTGCGTGCCGCGTAGAACAACGTCGGGCTCGATGCCGGCGAGGCAGGGTGCTTTGGCGGGCCGCTTGACTGCGACTCGCGGTGCCTTGGGTAGCAGGTAACGCAGCAGCTCATCAGCGTCGATATCGTCACCGGCCAGCTCTCTGAGTAACTGCATCTCTTTTTGCGGGAGCGAGCGTCGTCCATGCGACGGATACATGGGGTCCATATAGATGGCGTCGTATTCGTCTGGTGGCACATCAAAATCAATGGCATCAGTGCCGATGATGCAAACCCGATCTGCACTCAGTTCCATGGCGGCGTCGGTACAGTTGCGTGCGCGCTGTTGTGCATCGCGCAGTAAGGCCACAACCATCGGTTGGCGCTCGAGCAGAGTGATGTTTGCGCCCAAGGCGGCCAGAGTAAAGGCATCGCGCCCCAGACCTCCGGTCACGTCCAAGATGCGCGCCTCCGGCTTCGCGCGCAGACCGACTGCGCGACTGAGCAACTGTTTCCGCCCCCCGGAAATTCGCCGCTTCATTTCGCTCGAGAGCCAGTCAGCGCTCACCGGCTTCCATTCGGGCCGGTGTTCGGCCTGAAGGCCGAGCGCACCCTCATCGGTGCTGACCAAAGAAAAACCCCGGACGTGTTCATCCGGGGTCTGATTAATCAAGGGTGTTGTCCTGCTGCGGCGGTATCAGCTGATCTTGGAGGCGTCGAAGAAGCTCATCATGCGCTGTGCCAGCATCAAATCTCCTTCAACCTGGAGCTTTCCTGTCATGAAGGCCTGCATGCCATTCAGTTCGCCTTTGAGCAGAGCGACAAGGTCTTCATCTTCAATGGTTGCCGCCACATCTGCGTCGTCTGCGGTGCCTTCACCAGTCGTGCAGCTTCCATCCTTGATGCGCACATGCATGGGCGTGGAGCAGTTGAACTGGATCGTGCATTCAGTGCCCGCAGCAGCAGATGCGTCGAAGGCATTGGGAAGACTACGGATAATGTCTGCTGCACTCATGGTTTGCTCCAAGACTGGATCGAAGGATGTCCGTCGATGCTAGCCCGCAGCATGATGGGTGACAACCTACAATGTGTTGACTGATCGTACGGTAAGCCGTCGTTCCCAACTTTCACCTGATATTCGAGGAATCTTCTTCTCCGTGATTTATCGCAAAGATTACAGAGCACCCGATTTTTTGCTTGAGCGGACTGATCTTGACGTACAGATTGGAACCACCACCTGTGTCGTCGCACGCCTGAAATTGAGGCGATCGGCGCATGCAGACGCCAATGCACCACTGGTCCTGAATGGTCGTCATCTGACGCTCGTGGAGCTTCAACTTGATGGGAAGTCGGTCGGAAAAGATGATTACCAGTTAGGTGAAGAATCCTTGACCCTGCCGCGCGTACCGGAGCGCTTCGAGCTGAGTGTGACGACCGAGGTGGACCCGGAGAGCAATACCGCGCTGGAGGGCTGGTATCGCTCAGGACCCATGCTGTGTACCCAATGCGAGCCGCAGGGCTTTTCTCGAATCACGTACTCGCTGGATCGCCCGGACGTACTGAGCACCTATCGCGTGCGAATGGAGGCGGATGAGGCGCAGTACCCCGTGCTCTTGGCCAACGGTGATTGCGTCGAATCGGGGACGCTTGGTGGGGGGCGTCATTACGCGGTCTGGGAAGACCCACATCCGAAACCGTCTTACCTGTTCGCCATGGTGGCCGGGGACCTGGCCAAGGTTGAGGGTGAGCACATCACTATCTCGGGACGCCGTGTTGCGATTCACTTCTTTGTGGATCATGGCAACGAGAATCGAGTGCCACACGCAATGGTGTCGCTGCAAAAGGCCATGTGCTGGGATGAGGCGACCTATGGCCTGGAATATGATCTCGATACCTACATGGTCGTTGCGGCGCGCGATTTCAACATGGGGGCCATGGAGAATAAGGGCCTCAATCTGTTTAACGCCCGATTCGTGCTGGCCTCGCCAGAAACAGCGACAGATGATGACTACGATGGTATCGAGTCTGTCATTGCCCACGAGTATTTCCATAACTGGACCGGCAATCGCGTGACCTGTCGTGACTGGTTCCAGTTGTCGCTCAAGGAAGGGCTTACAGTTTTTCGCGACCAGTGCTTTTCCGGGGATCAAGGCTCACCCGATGTCACGCGGATATCCCAGGTACGCATGTTGCGGGCAATGCAATTTCCAGAAGATGCCGGCCCAACATCGCATCCGGTGCGGCCAGACAGTTACTCCGAGGTCAACAACCTCTACACGGCGACTGTTTATGAAAAGGGCGCCGAAATTCTTCGGATGTTGTATGGGCTGATTGGCGAACAGGCCTTCATTAAGGGGGTGGAGGACTACCTGAAGACGCATGATGGCTCCGCAGCTACCGTTGAGGATCTGGTGGCTGCATTGGAGCGTAGCGGCGGAAGATCGCTGGATGATTTTCGTCTCTGGTATTCGCAGTCCGGAACGCCGCACGTGACGGTGGAAGGCCATTACGACGGCGTCGCGAAGACCTACACGCTGAGCTTCAGTCAGCACACGCCGCCAACGCAGGATCAGGACAAGAAGCAGGCGCTCCCGATTCCCATCGCTCTGGGTTTGAGAAATGACGATGGCATTGCGCTAGAGCGTACTGACGACGCCGGCAAGATGTTGCGTGACGACCTTTTCCTGCTGGAAGAAGAGCGCGCCGAACTGGTTTTTTCCGATATTCAGAGCGCGCCGGTACCTGCTTTCCTGCACGGGTTTTCAGCGCCGGTGAAGCTGGAGTACGCGTATGTTCCGGAAGATCTGTCGCTGATTGTGCTCAACGAGCCGGATGGCTTTGTTCGCTGGCAAGCCGCGCAGACCCTCGTTCACAAGGCACTGTCGGAATCCATGAGTACGGCTGGCAGTGACGGGCCGTTCAACCGAATGTTGCTGCGAGCATTTCAGGCGCTTGCCGCAAACCCACCTGCCGATAACGCGCTGACCGCAGAATTGCTCAGTCTTCCCTCACACTTCGAACTGTCATCACAGATCGCACCGCTGGACCCATTGAAACTCGCGGTGGCTCGCGCCGCGCTCCGGCAGAACATCGCCCAGGCCCTGACGGGGCCGCTGTCGGTTTGGTCGCAGTGGGACCCGGCGGAACTGACACCTGAGAACAAGGGGCGGCGGCGTCTGTCCAATCTGGCGCTCTGGTATCTGGCAGGGCTCGGCATCGAACGGGTACGCGACATGGCACTGAGTCGTTCGTCATCAAACAACATGACACTGGCGATGGGCGGCTTGAATGCTCTGCGCGACCAGGCTTCGCCGCAACGTGATCAGGCAATGGACGATTTTCACAGCCGTTTTGCTGGCGATGGACTTGTGCTGGATAAGTGGTTTGCCCTGGAGGCAGGAGCAGAACTGCCCCGTCCGCTGACGCGCATTCAGGCGCTGCTGGCGCACTCAGACTATGTGCCCAATCCGAACCGGGTGCGCTCGGTTCTGGGGGTTTTCATGCGGGAAAACCCCCTTGGTTTTCATGCTGCGGACGCCAGTGGATACGCCTTGCTGGCTGACCAGATTGCAGCATTGGACGGCAGCAATCCTCAGTTGGCTGCGCGACTTGTGGATGGCCTGCTGATTTTCGGGCGCCTGGCGGCCCCATTCGCGGACAACATGAAAGCGGTGGTCGCGGAGTTGTCTGGCCGTGTGCGTTCGCGCGATGTCCGGGAGAAAATCGACAAGGCGCTTGCTGACAGGAAACCTCCCGCATCCAGGTGAGCACCGCGACGCCTGAGGGCGAGAAGAAATTTCCCGGCTGGTTGATGCTGTTGGGGGCCTTGATTGCGGTCGCACCCTTGTCCATCGACATGTACTTGCCAGCGTTTCCGGCGATGGCGCTGGCGCTGGAGGCCGACCGTGGCGCCATCGAGCGAACGCTGCCGGTGTTTTTACTGGGGCTTTCCATCGGCCAGCTGCTCTATGGCCCCCTGAGTGATCGTCTGGGGCGCCGGGGTCCGCTGCTGGTGGGCTTGCTCATCTACGGTGTGGGTTCGGCAGGCTGTGCGCTGGCCAAGAATGCGGACGCCCTGACGCTCTGGCGTTTGGTGCAGGCACTCGGCGGCGGTGCGGGCCTGGTGATTGCTCGCGCCGTCATCCGCGACCGGCTCGACGTGCGCCAGTCCGCGCGTGCGATCTCCACCGTCATGCTGATCATGGGCGTGGCACCCATTCTGGCGCCAATGCTGGGCAGTGCGATGCTGCTGGTCACCGGCTGGCAGGCCATCTTCGTTGTGCAAATGATCTTCGGTCTGGTTTGCATGCTGTGGGCCTTGTTCACCATGCCGGAGACGCGACCGAATCATCTGGTGACATCCCTGCGGCCAAGCAAGGTCATCCAGACCTATTGGCAGGTGGTGATGGATGCGCGGTTCATATTCCCGGCTCTCTGTGCAGGATTTGCCATGGGCGGTATGTTCGCGTACATCGCCGGGTCGCCGTTTGTGCTGATTACCCTCTACGGTTTGGGGGAGCAGGCCTATGCGCTGGTGTTTGGCGCCAATGCATTCGGGCTGATTGCGGCTTCGCAGTTCAATGGCTATTTGCTGCGCCGTTACCAGCCCGAGCAATTATTGAAGGTCACGGTGGCGATGCCGTTGGTGTTTGCCTTGATCCTGTTCTGTGTGAGCCTGTTTGATCACGCGGCGCTACCGTTTCTTCTGGTGGGACTCTTTGGTTACGCGTCCTGCCTGGGGGCCATCAGTCCCAATACGAGTGCATTGTCCATGGCCACCCAGGGTGGGCGAGCGGGGGCGGCGTCCGCCTTGCTGGGTTCACTGACCTACACCGCGGGCATGGTGGCGGGCCTGGCTGTCAGCCTTCTGGAGGGCCATAGCGCGCTTCCGCTGGCCTCGGTGATGCTGGTCTGTGGCGCGCTGTCATTGTTGTGTGGCCTGGCCACGCTTCGCTACAGCGTGAAAACCGAATTGCCGCCTGTAGTGCCGATAGAGCCGCTGCCCTGATTCGCGGGTGACGGGGCAGGTTTCAGTGCAATGACAAATCGCTCAAAGCCCATTGCCAGCGCGCTGCAAGTCTGTAACATCTCCGACACATTGGCCAAATAGACTTGGCGTATGGGAATTTCAGATAAGTCCATTCTCGTCGTCGAGGATGAAGATTCAATCAGGGACATGGTCAAGTTTGCGCTTGAGCGGTCGGAGTATCAGGTCAGTGCGGCCGGCAATGCGGCTGACGCTCGAACATTGATTGCCGACCATCGGCCAGATCTGATCCTGCTCGACTGGATGATGCCCGGAGTGTCTGGCATTGAGCTGGCGCGCGAGCTCAAGAGCAGCGCCACCACTCGCGACATTCCGATCATCATGCTGACAGCTCGCGCAGAGGAAGAGGACAAGGTGCGGGGCCTCAATATTGGCTGTGACGATTACGTATCCAAGCCCTTTTCTTTCCCCGAGCTGATGGCCCGTATTCAGGCTGTTCTGCGTCGCAGTACGCCTGGCGGTGAAGAAGAGCGACTGGAAGTGGCCGGTCTTGAGGTTGATCACGCGAGCCAGCGAGTGAGTGCCCGCGGCGAAGCCATCAAGCTGGGCCCGACCGAGTACCGGCTCCTGCACTTTTTTGTCAGCCACCCAGAACGTGTCTACACACGCGAACAGGTCCTCGATCGGGTCTGGGGCCAGAACATCTATGTCGAGGAGCGCACGGTTGATGTGCATATTCGCAGGCTGCGCAAGGCTCTTGAGCCGCATGGCTTTGATGCCATGATCCAGACAGTGCGAGGAACTGGATATCGATTCTCAGAACGACTCTGACGTGAGTGGTTCGACCCGCGACACGACGCGGGCCGGTGACAGTGCGGGCTTTGAAGCCTTTCCGATCGCACGATTTGTTGCGGATAGTCCGGCGCAGCTCACCGTACGGGGGGAGCTGCTCAAGTTGCTACTGCTGGTCGCCACTGCGACCCTGACCGGCTGGCTGCTCGGCTTCCCGATTGCAGGATACGCGGCTGGCCTGAGTATTTACCTCGTAATCAATGTTCGCCACCTGTATGCCTTGCGACTCTGGGTGGAATCACCCAAGAAAAAAGAGTTGCCGGAAGCCGGAGGCATTTGGGGCGAGGTATTCGAGAGCCTGCTGGACATGCAGCGCAGCAATCGCAAGCGCAAGAAAAAGCTGGCATCCATCGTGGCCGAATTTCAGGCATCGACCGCAGCATTGCCCGACGGCGCCGTCGTGCTTGGCTCGGGCGGAGAAATTGCCTGGTTCAATACGGCAGCCCAAGCCTTGCTCGGATTGCGCGGGAAAATCGATGTGGGCATCCGCATTCCGAATCTGATCCGCCACCCGAGCTTTACCGAATATGTCACAGACGGCGAGTACCTTGGTGAGGTGGAAGTGCCGTCACCGGTCAATCCCAAAATACGCATTTCGCTGCGCATCATTCCCTACGGCAAAGGACAGCGCCTGATGATTGTTCGTGATGTATCAGAAATCCGCAGGCTGGAGACTGCGCGTCGAGATTTTGTCGCAAACGCCTCACATGAACTGCGCACGCCCCTGACCGTATTGCGAGGTTATCTGGACATGATTGAACCTGAGTCGCAGGGCGAGGGGCCGCTGGCGACCTGGGCAGCACCACTCAAGGAAATGCGACAACAGGCTGCGCGCATGGAACTGCTGATCAAGGACATGCTCAAGCTGGCGCGACTCGAATCCGAAATTGAAACGCAGCAGGCGCAGATTGACGTGCCCACCTGCATCCGCAGGGCGGTTGAAGAAGCACGCGCATTGTCGGCAGGGCGCCACCAATTTGAAGTGGAAATTGAAACGGAGCTTTACCTGTACGGCCGCGAAACCGAAGCGCAGAGCATCTTTTCCAACCTGATCTCCAATGCTGTTCGCTACTCGCCGGATGGCGGAACTCTTGAGATCAAGTGGTGGCCCGATGATGAGGGCGCTCATTTTTCGGTGAAGGACTGCGGCATCGGTATTGCCGAGGAAGATCTTCCTCGACTGACAGAACGCTTCTATCGCGTAGACATCGGTCGTTCTCGCGCTAGCGGAGGTACAGGACTAGGCTTGTCTATAGTCAAGCACGCGCTCCAGCGTCATGAAGGCAGTCTGGATATTGAAAGTGTTTACGGTCAGGGCAGCACCTTTACCTGCCATTTTCCAAGTTTCCGAATCCAGCGCGTGATCAGTCAGGCTGACTGAAGAACGGCGTTTGATCAGGGGTCACGAGCGCGTCGTCGAACCGTCTGCTTCCATGATCTGACTCAAAGTCCTGGCACTGCGGGTTGTTCCTGACTATGCGGAGGCTTGCTCCCGCGGCAGACTGAAGACTCAGTCCTGAACCTTGTATCCATCAGTCGTTCGGTTCTGGGGAAGGACACACGGCGCGAACGGTCGATCCTCGAGCCCGTCCGCGGTCGACGCAACCGGAGAGCACGCATGGCCCTGGATTTTTCTCTGAGTGAGGAGCAAATAGCGCTGCAGGCGGGCGCCCGCGCCTTCGCAAAAGGTGCGCTGAGCGGCGTTGAGCAAATGATCAAGCCCATCGCGCTGCCACAAGATCGATTTTTTGCGACGCACCCCATTTACGCTCAGATGGCTGAGGCCGGGTTTGTCGCCGCCTTGTTTCCCAAGGAATATGGCGGAACCGGCATGGCAACCCTGGATTTCGCACTTGCCGCCGAAGAGCTCAGCGCCGTGGATATCAATGTGCCGACCACGCTGCTCGCGACCGGATTGGGCATGGAGCCTATTCTGGGTTTCGGCACCTCTCAGCAGAAGAAGAAGTGGATCGGCGAAATCCTGGCGCAGCCCGCAGACCGGCTGGCTGCTTTTGCATTCACCGAGGTCACCGGCGGCGCTAATTTTGACTCGCCGGATCCTGCAGCCGGCGTGCAGACGTCAGCGACACTCGACGGCGATGAGTGGGTCATCAACGGACAAAAGCACTACACCACCAACGGATGTGGCTGGGATGGAAAGGGCGCTCAGCTGCTGACAGTGGTTTGTCGCACCGATCTGAGCAAGCCCGCGTCCGAATCACTGGCTGTCATCGTTGTTCCGGGGCAGACGGCGGGAGTGGAGATGGCCGGTTATCTAGATACCGCCGGTCACCGTGCAGTCGTATCGCCGCGGATTCACTTCAACAACGTGCGCGTGCCTGCCAGCAATATCCTGGGCAAGCCCGGTGACGGGGCGGCAATTTGCCAGCACGCATTTTCATGGACCGCAGCATTGATTGGCGCCGCCTGTACCGGGGTCATGCGCCATGCCTTTGACATCGCATTTGAATTTGCCAAGCGAGACAAGCGCTCTGGAACGGTGCCGGTTATCGAGCATCAAAATGTTGGCTACATGCTGGCCGATCTGAAGATGCGTATCGAGGCCGCACGTTATCTCACCTGGAAGGCCTGTCATCAGCTTGATTACAGCGAACGACGCAGCGATGAGTTGGCCATCATGACCAAGATCTACGCGTCGGAACTATGCGTGCAGGTGGTGTATGACGCGATGCGGCTGGTTGGCGTCGACAGCTATACCGACCTGTCGCCGCTATCGGGCCTGATTCAGGACGCGCTGTGCTTCCCACTCTACGACGGCGGGAACATGGGCGTTCGTCGCCGCCAGCTGCATCAGCGTTTCATGCGTGCCGGCTACGATCCCATGGCCAGCGCAGAGGGACGCGGCTGATCACGGGTTCGCCGGAGATTGCGCCTCTGAGACCAGCGTTCCGATGGACTGCCCCATCTGCACGACACTCCCCGGTCCGAGCGTTTCTGACCAGTTCAGGGCACCAGGCGCACTCAGCAGGATAACCGTAGAACCCATGTTGAAGCGTCCCATCTCTTCAGCGCGTTGCAGCTTCGTTTCGTGTTCAGGCGTCCAGCGCACAACACCGCTGCGCCGGTGAGGCGGGGTAATTTGGCCGGCCCAGACGGTTTCCATGGAACCCACGTTGAGCGCACCGACAAGCACCATCGCCATCGGACCAGCTTGTGTCTGAAAAATGGTCACGACACGTTCGTTGCGTGCGAACAGATTGGGCATGGCCCGCGCTGTTGCCGGATTTACGCTGAACAATCGCCCTGGTACCAGCGCGTATTCCTCCAGGCTGCCCGCAATGGGCATATGAATGCGGTGATAGTTGTACGGCGCAAGGTAGATGGTGCAGAAGTGACCATCGCGGAAAGGCGCTGCCAGAGCATCGTTACCCAACAGTTCGGCTGCCGTGTAGTGATGCCCCTTGGCCTGGAAAATGCGGTCATTGTCGATGATTCCGAGCTGGCTCACGGTTCCGTCAACAGGAGACAGAAAGGCTTCGGGAGAGGGATCTGCCGGACGTGCGCCCTCGCGCAGGGCACGCGTAAAAAAAGCATTGAAGTGTTCGTAATCCTCGGGCGACGGATGTTCGGCTTCGTCCAGTGAGACATTGAATGCCTTCATGAACCAGCGAATGACAGCGTTCTTGAACCAGGCGATGCGAATTCGGGTGAGTTTGAAGATCAGACAGGAAATCAGCCGCGTCGGCAGGCACCGCTGCAAGGCCGCGAACGAGCGCTCGCTGAAGTTGGCATTTCTTTCAGTCACGGGATCGTTCATTAGGATTGGGTCGGGATCAACGCGGAAAAATCATCGATCAGTTCGTCCAGCTTGAGCGGTGGCGTGATGTAGCCTGCAACTTGCGCCTTTGGGTTCACCAGAATCAAGGCAGCCGAATGGTCCATGTTGTAGTTCTCAGCAGAACTGCCAGGTGTCTTCATATAGACAAAGCCAACGCCTTTGCCCAGCTTTTCCAGCTCTTCGTTTTCGCCCGTCGCGCCGACAAAGTCTGGATCAAAGAAGTCGACGTAACGCTTGAGTGCGTCGATGTTGTCGCGTTCCGGGTCCACGCTGAGAAACACGACCTGCAAATTTTGCTTCTGCGCCTTGAGCTTTTTATTCACCGTCTTGAGCAGGCCCAGCGTATTCGGGCAGACATCCGGGCAATGCGTGAAGCCAACGAATATGACGCTCCATTGGCCCATGAGTTGGCTCTTGTCGAAGGGTTCACCATCGTCTCGGGTCAGCGAAAAATCTGGAATCTGTCGCGCTTGGGGCAGGTAGGTGCCCGACTTCAGTTCAATTTTCTCGTTTTCTACATCGGGTTTGAACAGAAAGCTGGCGGTGACGATTCCTGCAGCGAGTGCGGCGCAGGCGAGGAGGGCGGAACGCATTGGGCCGATTGGCTTGCTCATGGAAGGATCAGTGAAGGGGCATAATGATGATGCAAACGATTATCCCACACCCCTCATGCCAGACTTCGCACGACTTCCGCCAGAATTGGCGCCGCTTTCCAGCATTCGGGACTGGGTTCGATGGGGAGCCAGCCGTTTCGATGAGGCTGGGCTCGTATTCGGACACGGTACCGACAACGCGCTTGATGAAGCGTTCCATCTGGTCCTGCACGCACTGCATTTGCCGGGCGAGATTCCAGCGCTGTATCTGGAGAGTGCGCTATCGGACACCGAACGGTTTACGGTCTACAGCTTGCTGCGCAAGCGCATTGAGTCACGGGTGCCGGCGGCCTATCTGATCGGTGAGATCGGTTTCTCGGGCTTTCCCTTCTACGTGGATGAGCGGGTTCTGGTGCCACGTTCGCCCATTGCAGAACTCATTGAGCGTGGTTTCGTTCCCTGGCTGGATCATCCGCCATCCAAGGTATTGGACCTTTGCGCGGGTTCTGGCTGTATCGGTATTGCCTGTGCACTACATTTTGATTGTGAAGTGGATCTGGGCGAGATCGATGCAGGCGCGTTGGAGGTATGCGAGAAAAATATCGCGCGTCATCATCTGGAATCACGCGTTACGGCACGCCAGAGCGATCTCTTCGACGCATTGGGCGATTCGGTCTATGAATTGATTGTCAGCAATCCGCCCTATGTGCCAACGGCAGAATGGGAAGGGCTCGCTGAGGAGTATCAGCGCGAACCGCGACTGGCGCTGGAAGCCGGGGCGGACGGTATGGACCTAGTCGAGCGAATTCTCAAGAACGCCGCGAAACACCTGACGCGTGATGGTCTGCTGGTCTGCGAGATTGGCGGCAGCCGCGAAGAATTCGAAGCGCGCTGGCCGCGGCTGAATGTGACCTGGATCGAGTTTCAGCGCGGTGGGGACGGTGTTTTCGTTGTGGGACGTGATGACCTGCAGAGGCTGAAGGCCGGCAAGTGAGCCATACCCATGACCACAGCCATGGCCATGAGCACGGGCACTCACACGTGCATCAAGGCTCCTCGTCGCGCCTGAAGCTGGCGCTCGCGGTAACGGTTTCGATCATGCTGGTCGAGGCCGTGGGAGGTTGGTGGACCAACTCCCTGGCGCTGCTCGCCGATGCCGGGCACATGCTGGCCGATGCGGGAAGCCTGTTGCTCGCGGTGTTGGCCATCGCGCAGGCCGCCAAACCTGCCGATGCTGAGCACAGTTACGGCCGTAGCCGGTTTCCGGTGCTCGCCGCGTTCGTCAACGGATTGCTTTTGCTGGCTGTCAGCGCGTGGATCACCATCGAAGCCATTGCCAGATTGATTACACCAGAGGAGGTCGACGGGGCCACCATGGCGGGAATTGCACTGGTGGGTTTGCTGGCCAATCTGGCCGCTTTTGCTTTCCTGCACGGTGGTCACGAGCACGACCTGAATCGCCGCGGCGCCGCTGCACATGTGCTCTCTGATCTGTTGGGATCAATTGCCGCGGTCATTGCCGGCGTGCTGATCGTGTTTACCGGCTGGATGCGCGCAGACCCGGTTTTGTCCATTCTTGCAGCGCTGCTGATCGTGCGGATGGGCATACGCATCACCCGCGAATCGGCCCATGTGCTGCTTGAAGCGGCGCCCAGCAGCCTGGATCTGAAGGTGGTTGCGCGCGATTTGCCCGACCGCGTTTCAGGTGTAGCCAGTGTCCATCATCTTCATGCCTGGACCCTGACTCCAGGCGATAATCTGATGACCTTGCACGCGGTACTGTCACCGTCTGCGGATCCCGATCAGACACTGACGCACATTCAGGAGTGGCTGCGCAATGAGCATCGGATCGGCCACGCCACTGTGCAGCTGGAACGATCAGATTGTGAGGAGCACTCAGATTGCGGTGCAGATGAGCGACAATAGCGGCCGATTATTGCCACGCAGCTTGCCTGGCAATGCACTCCAATATTCAGCTTTGTAGAGTCCCATGTCTGGCAACACCTTTGGTCGTCTGTTCTGTGTCACAAGTTTTGGCGAAAGCCACGGTCCGGCCATTGGCTGCGTTGTGGATGGCTGCCCGCCGGGCCTGGCGCTGAACGAAGAAGACCTTCAGCCCGATCTGGATCGACGCAAACCGGGCCGCTCCAAGTATGTGACGCAGCGAAAAGAATCAGACACGGTGAAGATTCTGTCGGGTGTCTTTGAAGGCCACACCACCGGAACGCCGATTGCGCTGCTGATCGAGAATCAGGACCAGCGCAGTTACGACTACGACAAAATCAAGCAGACGTTTCGCCCCAATCACGCGGACTATGCCTATATCCAAAAATACGGCGTGCGCGATCACCGCGGTGGCGGGCGTTCCTCAGCGCGCGAAACCGCAGTTCGCGTGGCGGCCGGTGGTATTGCCAAGAAATGGCTCAAAAGCACCTATGGCATCCAGATCCGGGCGCGGGTGGCGCAGATCGGCCATATCAATCTGGCTTGCAAGGATTGGAACGCCGTGGAGCAGAACGCCTTTTTCAGCGCTGACCCGGACCAGGTCACTGCGCTGGAAGCGCTGATCGATTCACTGCGCTCGGAAGGCGACTCGGTCGGTGCCCGTATTGAAGTCGAAGCGACCCATATGCCGGCAGGGCTGGGCGAGCCGGTCTTTGATCGGCTCGACGCAGAACTGGCGCATGCGCTGATGGGCATCAACGCCGTCAAGGGTGTCGAGATTGGGGACGGCATGCAGGTTGCCGCCATGCGCGGTACCGAACATCGCGACCAGATGAGCCCGCAGGGTTTTCTGGCCAATCATTCCGGCGGCGTGGCGGGCGGGATCAGCACAGGTCAGGATCTGCGCTGCAGCATTGCCATCAAGCCGACGTCGAGCATCACTACACCCGGAAAGTCCATTGACGAGGACGGAGCGGCGGTGGATATGCGGACGACCGGCCGTCATGACCCCTGCGTCGGAATCCGCGCCGTGCCCATTGCGGAAGCCATGGTGGCTCTGGTCCTGATGGATCAGGCGCTGCGTCAGCGGGCCCAGAATTCGGATGTGAGGCCTTCAACGCCACGTATCGCGGGATCGGCAGACCTCGATTAATTGAAACAACCTGCCTTATAAAGTGCAGTAAATATAAATAGTTGTACCATGTATCGAATGCTTCACACGAAGTTGTCGGCGTTCTATGCGGTGTATTACATGGCGGTGGGGACCTGGGTTCCGTTCTGGCCCTTGTACCTGCATTGGCTCGGCTACAGTCCTTCTGAAATTGGCATTGCACTGGCCGCAACGGCGCTGGTCCGTGTGGCCGTGCCCGTTCTGTGGGGCTGGATCATGGACCGCAGTTCGCGGCGCATGCCGTGGATCGCGGGCGGCATGCTGGTCTCGGCTATTTTCTTCGCCCTAGTGCCCTTTGCCCCCAATTTTGGGGTGCTGGTCGCGCTGCATGTGACCTATGCCATTTTCTGGAACGTCGCGTTGCCGGCGTTCGACGTGGTCACACTGAATCACTTGGCGACGACCGGAAACGATTATTCCCGCATCCGATTGTGGGGAAGTATCGGATTTATTCTTGCGGTGATCATTCTGGGGCCGCTTCTGGACGTGACCGGCGTAGGGCCGGTGCCTTGGGTGATTGTGGCGGCGATGCTGCTGATGGCCTGGATGGGCCTGGGAATTCCGGATGTTCAGGATCGGCGTCCTGAACCTGCATCAATGGAAGGATTCCTTCGTCGCGTTCGCAAGCCGGCGGTACTGGCCTTGCTGTTCGCCTGTTTCTGCTCGCAGCTCTCTTTTGCGCCCTTCTATTCATTTTTCTCGATCTATCTTGAGCAGAGCAGTTATTCCAAAACGGCCATTGGCGCACTGTGGGCACTGGGGGTAGTCGCCGAAGTATTCGTATTTATCTACACCGGCAGGATCATCCGTCGTTGGGGTGCGCGGACCGTCCTGATCGCGGCGCTGGTCAGCACCGTGCTGCGTTGGGCGCTGCTGGCGCTCTACGTGGAAGTGGTCAGCCTGCTGATAATGAGCCAGATTCTGCATTTCATGAGTTTTGCCGTTTACCACGCGGTGACGGTGCATTACGTGCACGAACTGTTTCCGGGAAAAATGCAGGGCAGGGGGCAGGCTCTGTTGGCGGCGGTCAGCTTCGGACTTGGCGGCGCGGTTGGCAGCTTTGCAACCGGCTCAGCCTGGGATACCTATGGCGCTCAGACCGTCTATCTCTGTGCTTCCATGGTTGCGCTTATAGGCGTCTTGGCAGCCTGGTTTGCGCCGCGCCTGCAGAATCTGCAAGTGGCCCAGACGGTAACGGAATCACCCGCGCAAGGCGCCTGATGGCGGCGCCGTTACTGTGCCTTGTAGGCGCTGATCGTGGTATCAACCAGAGGCAATGAGGTGACGCGTACATCGATGCGGCGCGCGGTGATCGTGTTGCCTGCCGGGCCCAGCGCATTGGAATCGACCACAGAGACCTGCACGGTGTAATCGGCCAGCCCGGCAATAGCAGCCCCGTCCTGGTCTGTCGGAACCTGATTGATCCCGTTGTAGTCGCCAACATTGTCGAAGGTGGCGCGGGTTTCGCCGACGTTGCTGCCATCGGGGTCGTCGTAGGCGCGGGTCAGAATTTCGTCCAGATAGGCTTCTGCAATGGCGACGGCCTGCTGCTGACGCTGCGGATCGGCGCTGTGGGTCAGGGCCACCACAAACACCAGCATGACGCCGCCTACCGCGACGCTGATGATCACGATGGCGATGACCAGCTCGATCAGCGAAAACCCGCGCTGCGCCTTCATTGCACGACGACCAGACCACTGCCGCTGCGAATGACGATCGATCGTCCACCGACTTGTATGAGCAGCTCAGTGTCAGGCGTGATGACACCCTGTGAATCGAAGGTGCGAGTTTGCGGAAACGAAGGGTTGGCGGTCACAGTCAGTCCCGCTGGCGCGTTGCCGGAATAGGGAGGCTGTCCGGTCTCAGGGTCGACGACCTGAGCATTGAAGTTATTGGCGCAATTGCCTGCGACATAGCTGTCGGGGCGGGTCAGCGAATACTCCGTGGCTGAAGGCAGATTCAGACGCACGGGACATCGGCTGGCAAGGGCGAGCTTCTGCGCGTAGCGGGCAGCAGACGCCAGCTCCTGCGAATAGCCAAGCTCATCAGTTGCACTGGTCCCCGAAAATCGGATCAGGACCATGGCTGATAGCAGACCCATTAGAAAGATCACCACGACCAGCTCAATGACCGTGAATCCTCGCTCAATGGTGACTGAGGGGCATGGCCAAGCCATCAGTTGATGGCCTGGCCATGGCGAGTCGGCATTAGCTGCAGTCAGAGATGTCCTGTCTGACGGTTGCCACGCCACCGGCAGGTGCCTCAGTGAAGGTCACGGTGCAAGTCGCAGAGCCGGGCAGGCTGTTGGTGGTGAAGGTTCCTACCCCGGCGTTGTAACTGGTCTGAAAGCCGTCAAGGTTAAGAACTGTCAGTTCTATACCAGTTGCGTCACCTTTGGGATAACCATTGACCAGCGCAATATCCTGTCCTTCAAGGGTCACCGTCCCCGTGGCGCCGGTCTGGCCGCGTGCCAGCGCCAAGCCATGGACCAGTGCGTTGGCACTGCGAAGACTCCCGGCCAAACCCTGGATTGCAGCGGCCCTGGCGTCTTGATTGACCCCTGCGAAACGGGGAATGGCGAACGCCGCCAGAATGCCCAAAATTACAAGTACAACAATGAGTTCGATAAGCGTGAAGCCGCCTTGCCTGTGGCGGGCCTGACGCAATTTGAAGTGATTCATGAGTTTTCTCCTGCGATAGCTCGGGCCGCGGCCTTTGCATCACTCAGGTGGATATTCCAGTCTGGGTTTTGGGCGCCGCAGCGCCTTCAGCCCAGCTGGGCCGTGAACAATATGCAGCGTGTAGACCACCCTCTGCAAGCAAGGAGTCTGCCGAGCCGAGTGTTAGCCCAGCAGCAGGAAGGCCAGCAAGGTGGCACATGCGAGGGCGATCAGCAGGCCTGTTGTGCGGGGATATCTGGCCTGCGCGGCCTCCAGAGGATCGAAGCGGCGATCAAGAGCCTGATCGGCTGGCACCTTGACCCAGCGGTCTGCCCATTTCTCCGGGGTCTTGAGCAGGCTCGGCCGCAGAAAGATGACCACGCCTGCGATCAGGAACAGGATATTGAAACCGACGAACAGCCATTCACCGGCTTCGACCAACCACTCCAGGCCATTGACCCTGACCCACGGTCCAGCCATGTCGAGCAGGTCAGGCAGTTCTATGGCAGTCCACCAACGGATCAGTGCGTAGCCGGAACCCAGAACGATCAGGGCACCGAGGGCCCGATGATTGCGATAGAACCAGCGTGATGTCGGCACCGGCTTGTTCAGACGATCAAACCAGTCGCCGGTTGCGACCCATTGATCAGCACCCAGCGCAAAGCGTTGCGCGCCAGGGGGATGGATGCAAAGCCAGATGCCCCAGAGCATTGCGGCGCCCAGACCCAGGCAAAGACTGACAAACAGTCCTTGCTGCAAGGCTTCCAACAGGGATGGATCAACGTTCATGGGGCGATACTAGCCGCAGGCGGCATCAGACGAAATGTTGTCTGACGGTCAAATCTCGCAGTCAGAGCAGGACGGTAAGGGCCAGCAGTTGGTCAGCCTTTGTGCATGGCAGCGCCAGCGAGGTCCCACATGGGCAGGAACACGCCCAGTGCGAGTACCAGCACGATGCCACCGACGGTGATGATCAGAATCGGCTCCAGCAAGGACGCGAGATTATCCACGTCGGCGGCGACCTCGCGATCATAGAAGTCGGCCACTTCTTCCATCATTTCATCGACGCGGCCGGTTTCTTCGCCCACGGCCAGCATCTGGAGCACCAATGGCGTGAACATGCCGCTGGTGCGGGCTGCAACCGTCAGCGTGTCGCCGCGTTCGACGGAATCGCGGAGTCGGCGAACCTTGGATGCCATGACCTCATTCTGGACTGCGCGGCTCACCAGGGTCAGACCTTCCATCAGGGGCACGCCAGCGCGGACGATCATGGAAAAGGAGCGCGCAAAACGAGCCAGCGTGGCGCGCAGAACAATTGATCCAAGCACAGGAATACGCAGCTTCACTGAATCGGAAAAGCGCTGTCCCGCTCGCGTTGCTAGTGCGAATCGGGTACCGATGATCAGGCCCACGATGACCGCAATAACCAGGTACCAGTAATTCACGGTGAAATTGGAGACTGCGATAATGATGCGCGTCGGCGTCGGTAATTCTGCGCCAAAGGACGAGAAGGCCTTCGCGAACTGAGGTACCACCATGGTCATGATCACCCCGACAGCTGCGGCGACAGCGGTCACGACGATGGTCGGATAGCGCAGGGCAGTCTTGATTTTCTTTCGGGTATTGGCGTCAAAAGCCAGGTAGTGATACAGCCGTAGGAAGGCTTCGTCGAGCTTGCCGGAGTTCTCCGCCACGCGCACCACGTTGACGAATAGCGGGTTGAATATTTTCGGGTGGCGCGCAAAGCCGGAAGCCAGGTCGCGGCCAGCATTCAGACTTTCAATCACGTCTTCCAGCGCGCGAACCATCATCGGGCTGCGCGATGATTCCGATAGGCCGCGTAGCGCCCGAACCAGGGGCACGCCCGATTTGGTCAGTGAATACATCTGGCGTGAGAACAGCATCAGCTCTTCAGTGCCAGGCGGTCGGGCGAACAATTCTGTGCGCAGGAAGGCAGGCAGCAAACCTTCAGTGGTAACCACCGGATCAATCCGGATGGGCGTGATGCCATTGCCGTTCATCTGTGCGGCGACATCTGCCGTGTTTTCAGCGCGAAGCTGCCCGCTGACGACCCGGCCGTTGGCATCTCGGCCGCGATATCGATAAGTAATCAATGGCCCGAGCCTGTGGAGGAGGCACCCAAATCCATCTCCTCGGGGGTGCCGGTAACGCGGATGATCTCAGCGATGGTGGTGATGCCATTCAGGACATAGTCGAGCCCACACTGCTCCAGTGTTCGGAAGTTGCTCAGCTTTGCGGCAGCAATCTCGAACTCACGATACTGGCCTAGTCTGAGCAGATCAGCGAGCGTCTGGTCAATTTCAAGTAGCTCGTAGATGCCGATGCGCCCTCGATAACCCGTGTCATTGCAATACTGGCAACCTGCGCCGTGGCGCAACGCGTCGCGCTTCAAAGCTGAGTCCGTGTGCGACGCCAGCCAGGCCTGTTCTCCGGGGCTTGGCGCATACGGCTCTGCGCAACTCTCGCAGATACGGCGAACCAGTCGCTGTGCCAATACTGCATTGAGGGCGGTCGCCACCATGTAACCGGGCACGCCCATGTCGATCATGCGGTTGACCGTGGAAATGGCATCGTTGGTATGCAGCGTGGATAAGACAAGGTGACCGGTCATGGCGGCGCGCACACCGATCTCTGCCGTTTCAGGGTCGCGCATTTCGCCGACCATGATGATGTCCGGATCCTGCCGCAGTGCGGAGCGAAGCACGCGCGAGAACGACAGTTCGATTCGCGTATGGATTTGCACCTGATTGATACGCGGCAGGCGATACTCCACCGGGTCTTCAACCGTGATGATCTTGTGCTCAGGGATATTGATTTCGTTGAGCGCGCCGTAAAGGGTCGTGGTCTTGCCGGAACCGGTTGGGCCGGTTACCAGCACCATGCCGTTGGGCCGGCGGATGATGCGACGGAAGCGTTCGAGAATATTGGCCGGCATACCCGACTCACCCAACGACAGCAAGCCGGCAGACTGGTCCAGCAAGCGCATGACAATGGATTCTCCATGCTGCACCGGCATCGTCGACAAACGGACATCCAGCTTCGAATTCTTGACCTTGATCTGGAAGCGGCCATCCTGCGGCAATCGCTTCTCGGAGATATCCAAGCCTGACATCAGCTTGAGCCGGGTGACCAAAGCCGAAGCAATGCGCGTTTCGTCGATGACCTGCTCGTGCAGGAATCCATCAATGCGCTGCCGAACCCGGATCAGCTTTTCTTCGGGCTCGATATGAATATCTGAGGCGTGGACCTGTGCAGCATCTTCAAACATCGAATGCAGCAAGCGGACCACAGGGGCATCATCTACGGCGGACTGATCAGTGCCGGAAGGACCGCCAAGCTGAGACAGGTCAAACTGGCCCTGCGAGATCTCCTCGCCAAGTTCTTCAGCCAGATTGATGATCTCTTCAGTACGACGGTAAACCGTGTTGATGGCCTGGTTGAGATCCGATTCGCGTACCAGTGCCAGCCGAATCGGCCGGTTCAGCTGGGTTCGCATGCTGTCGTAGGCCAGAATGTCGGTCGGGTCCACCATGCCAACCACCAGTCCATCAGGCTCATTGCGCAACACGATGGCCTTGTGTCGCCGCGCCTGTGCTTCGGGCAGCAAACGTACGGACTCCGTTTCAAACTGGTACTGCCGCAAATCGATGATGGGCAGCAGCAGCTGATCGGAGAGTGCCTTCAGGATCTCTTCTTCATCAAGCATGTCCAGCTCGACCAGAATCCAGCCTAACTGACCGCCGTACTGACGCTGATGTTCGACGGCCTGCTTGAGTTGATCGCGCGAGAGCAGATTCCGCTCGATGAGCAATTCGCCGAGGCGCAGTTTGCGTCGTGTACTCATGGCGTTTGCAGACTGAGAATGCGCTCGCTGGCAAAACTGCGTAGCGCTGGACTCAGCGCCGAACTGGACAAGGCCTTCTGGTAGGCAAGATGCGCGCGCTCGGTTTGCCCGAGATTTTCCAGTGAAATGCCCAGACCCACCCAATGCGAGGGGCGTGCGGCGTCGGCAACGGTCAGCATTCCGTATTCGCGCGCCGCTTCTTCGTGCCGCTGAAGCCGCTGGAAAGCAGCGGCACGCAAGGCAGCCAGTTCCAGATCATCCTCCAGAGCCGCGGGAGTCAGGACATCAAGTGCGCCACCCGCGTTGCCGGCTGCAAGCAGGCCGCGCGCCTGTGCCTTTCGGTCTGACAGGCTGGGGCCGGTAGGCGTGGGTGGCGCTTTTTCCACAACTTTCTTTGGTCGTGGGGCAGGCTTGCTTGCTGCTGTTACGTCTTGTGTCGGGGCTTCGCTCTCAGTAACGCTATTTTTTTGCACAGGCTTTGAGGGCGCACGAGGCTTGGCATGGCGGGGCGTCTCTAGTTCGCCAGGCAGGGGCTTCGAGCGTGGCTGCTCCGAGGCACGCAGCGTGCCGATGGAAAGGTTGTCAGGAATCTTGATCGCGCCTTCAAATTTGAGCGTCGGCGGTACTGCCTTGATCGGCGTCAATTTTGCAATCTCGGCCGCGTCAGCCACTTTCTGGTCAGCCTCAACACCCAGATGCGTACTCATCCCGCCGGGGGTTTGATGATCGCTCAGATCATCGGCCATGCGCAGCTGCGGCGCGGGAGGTTCAGGGCTGACGGTCAATAGTTTCCAGACGACAATGGCGACCAGGACAGCAATGCACAGCAAGATCAACCAGGTTCTTTTTGAAAGCGACCGGCCAGCCTGTTCAAGCGGGTCGTTCAGGCGTACGCCACTGATGGCTTCCGAGCCGGGCGCTTGACGCGCGGCCAGGTCTCCCAGCATTCGATTGATCAGACTCATGAGCGCAATATAGAAATCATCAGAGCAACGGCAAACCCGAGCGAAACGGCCAGTGCCAGCATCGCGCCATATTCTCGCACCAATATGACGGGCCATTGCCAGATTTGGATGCGCGCGCCTTCAGTATCCTCGATGGCTGCCATCGCATCCCGCAGACTGACGGTCGCGTGTCCGGGGCCAAACGCCGCCATCAGCGCTTTGTGGCACAGGATGTTGCCGAGCCTTGGAACGCCGCCACAGGCACCGCAGATGAGGTCTACAACGCGCCGCGGGAACAGCAATGGCGCTCCGCCCGCCACCATGATCCGGTGGTCTACGTATGCGCGAAACTCTGCCGCGCTCAGCGGGGTGATCTGGTGGGCAAAGCTGATGCGTTGCCGCAACTGACGCAGCTGAGGCTGCTTCAGGCGCTGGTCGAGTTCGGGCTGAGCGAAGAGCACGAGCTGTAGCAGCTTGTCGTGTTCGGTTTCCAGATTGGTCAGCAGGCGAAGGGCTTCGAGAACCTCGTCCGCCAGCGCTTGGGCTTCATCCACGATCAGCACGGTTCGAATGCCCGATTCGGCATTGGCCAGCAATTTCTTCTGGATATGAGCAAGTAGAAACTCGGATTCCTGCCGGTTCGCAGGGTCTGTTTGGCAGCCGAGTTCTTCTGCGACCATGCTGATCAGGGCGCCGCGCGAACGCGTGGGATTGGGCAGGTAGGCTGTTGCCCACTTTGCTGTGGTGTCGCTGGCCAGGTTGCGCATCAGCATTCTGCAGACCGTGGTCTTTCCGAGTCCGACCTCGCCGGTAACCTTGAGGAAACCCTCGCCAGAGCGCAGCGCCACCATCAACATATTCAAGGCCGCCTGATGAGAGGCCAGGGCAAAAAAGAAGTGGGTGTCGGGCGTCAGGCCGAAAGGCGGGGTCTTGAGTCCGAAGTGTTCCTGGTACACAGATAATCAGCAGATTGATATCAGCTGAGCATCATCAAGGAATCTTCATCGCCGGCGGCGGCGGACTCAGATGATCTGTGGGCTCCCATGACGCAGAGCCTTTCAGGCTGGTGGCGATCGGGCGCAAAAGAATCACCAACTCACTCTTGAGTTGGCGCTTTCGCTTCTGTTTGAACAGGTTGCCAATGACGGGAATATTGGCCAGACCCGGCAGACCAAAGCTTTCGTCGCCGTCGGTCTGTTGCATGAGCCCCCCAATGACCACCACTTGCCCATTGCGCGCACGCACGATGCTGTCAGTCTCACGCACGTTGGATAGCGCGAGCGGCAAGACCTGTTGCTGGTTCTGTACGAGGATGGTCTTGGTCTGGTCCTGAACGTCGCTGACAATCGGGTGCACGTGCAAGGTCACGTTGGCATCGCTGTCAATCTGGGGTGTCACATCGAGCGATATGCCCGAGAAGAAGGGCGTAAGTTCCACATCTTGACTGGTATTAGTGGAGGCTCCGGTAGTGGTGTCACTGCTGATACCGGTGACGAAGAATTCGTCCGAGCCCACCTTGATGATCGCCTTCTGGTTATTGATGGTGGCAACGCGCGGCGAGGAGAGCACCTGAACATCACCCTGGGCGCGAAGCAATTCGATGACCGCAGAGAAATCACCTGCGTTCACGGCGCCAATGAAGGCGCCACCGATGGCAGTACCGAGCGTGTTGGTGAAAGGAGTGGTGGGTATTGCACCGGTTATTGGGTCTGGCGTGTAGTTGGGCGGAATGGCGATCGCCGACCCGGCATTTGCCGTGTTGCCTGCGTTGAAGACGTTGTTGCCGCCAACGATGCCGCCAAGAAACTGGCGTCCCTGAGAATCTCCGATGGCAGCCCAGTTGATGCCTGCCTGATAGGTGTCGTTTAGCGTGACTTCCAGAATCTTCGCTTCCAGGATGACCTGGCGTCCGAGGCTGTCCTGAAGGCCGTCCAGATAGCTGCCGATCAGTCTGAGTTCGGACGGCATCGCGCGGGCAACAATAATGCCGGAGTCGCGGTTGATCACGATATTGCGGCCCTCTGTCGGTGGGACCAGCAGTTTCAGGGTGCGATCCAGTTCCAGCCACACATCAGAACTGGTCGTGGTTTCGATACCGCTGGCGATCACAGTTGACCGATCGGAATTGGCACCGTCATTGTTGCCACCACTATTACCGCCCAGGCCGCTTTGATCGGAGCTGAGCGCGTCGGTGAGCTGGCCTGAACTGACGCGTGTATTGGATCGGCCTTTGCGGCTCAGGTTGAGATAATTGATCTGGAAAATCCGTGTGGCCAGAACATTGCCCAGAACCACAAAGCCGTAAGGTGTCGTGCGGTACTCGTAGCCAAAAGCTTCCTGAACGGCTTGCATGACTTCCGGCACGGTGACATTTTTGAGGTCAACGGTAATTTCACCGATAACCCCACTCTGGACCACCATGTTGTAGGGCGTGCCGGCAACCAGACTCAGGAAAAATCCGCGGGCTGGCGCGCTTTGCACATTGACATCGAATCGAGGTTCTTCGGGCAGGCTCGGGCCCGCCAGACCGAGTACCGGCGCGTTGCCGGGCAGCAGCGCATCAGCCACTTCGACTGGCACTTTCAAAGGCTCCGGCGCAGCCGGTTCGGGCTTTTGTGGTGCGGCCGCGCACGCCGCAAGCATGGCAGCCGCAGCCGCAACCGCGAGTCGATTCCAGATAGTCGCGCTTGTCAGCGATTGCGCGGGTTCCCGCATCCTCATCTCCCAGTTGGCATCTTGGCCGAAACAGCATCCCCTGCAGATGGGGGCAAATTAAGCCGGATTTGCCGGCCGGCGTGATCAATTACGGCGCTGCGGTGTTCTACCGCGACGAGTCTCGCGCCTTCAATCCTAGCGCCGAGGGCCACGCTGCGCCCGTTTATCACTGCGACGCGACGTTCTCCGGCGACGAGCGTTGATGTCAGCTGCCATCGGGGCTTGGGCTTTTCTGCCTCAGCCAGCGCTTCGTCTTCTTCGGTCTCCAGCGCGGCGGTCTCGGTCCCGTTTTCGTAGCCAGGCGCCGGGCTGGTTGGGTCGCCGTAAGGAAGCGGAGCCGCCCAACTCCACGAAAAATACATGAGCATGGGCAGCATCAGCATTCTGATCAGACGCAGGCTAAACACCGATCCAGGCCTCTTCGCGACCGAGGGTGCCGGCAGTAATTTTCACTCTCACGAGCGGGTGCGCTGAAACTTCGAGATCAAGCCTGTCCCAATAAAAGCGCCAGGGCAGGGCCTCCATGCCCTTCAGAAAGGCGAGCACATCCAGATAGCTGCCTTCGAGCTCGAGTTCAACGCCATGTCGATACACCTGCGTTGGAAGGATCTCTCCCGGCACCAGTGCTGTGAGGGGCTCAGGTGGAAGCGAGCGCAGGCTCAGCAGTTGCAGCGGTGCCGTCCTCGCCAGTACTTGTTTGAGAACCTCCACCATTTCTTCAGGTGCGATCATGCCCTGGGTCAGCCCGCCCAGCTGACGATTGAGCTCGGCAATGCGCAAGCGGTTCTGATCCAGGTCTGCGGTCAGTTTTGAATTCGGGTCTTCTTCGGTTTGAAGTGCGACTTCTTCGATGCTGCTGTTGATTCGTGACAGTTCAGTGCGCAGAGCAGCGACTTGCGGGGTGAGCGTCTTGCGCGCCTTGTCTAGGGGCTGCATGAACAGGATGTCCCACAGCAAGGCGATGAGCCCGAGCAGCGCCAACATCACCAGCACGCGCTCGCGCAGCGCCATGGCGTCGATGCGATCCATCAGGTTTTGCCACCATAGCGTCACTTGGACAACCCTCCCGGCTTGGAGCGCAACTCGAAGCTCACCGCTTCATCTCCTGACTCGCGTTGCAGGCTGATTTCTCCGAAACGGCCGCCAGGAAAGCGTGGATCGCTGACGCGACCTGCGAGGCGCTCCAGATATTCGGGAATCAAATCTTCACCCAGTGCACGCCCCTGAAGGGAGACATATTGTCCGCCGCCGTCGAGCCTGACCCGGGTCAGCCACAAGCCCGAAATACGTCGGGCAGCAAGGGTATCAATCTGGGCGGCGAATCCGGTGGTGACACCGAGATCACCTCGAGCCAGCACGCGGACAACACTTTCCTTTTGCAGGCGCTCCGACTGGAACTGCTTGAGCTTGGCTTCCAGTTCTGCACTTTGTTTCGGGTCGGTCTGACGAAGAAAAAGCTCCTGCAAGCGACCGTTAGCAATGTCACGATCGTGTTCGAGCCTTGCCTTTTCTCGAGAAAGCGCGCCTTCGCGCCACAAACTCAGCGCATAGATCAGCGCAAGCGCGAGGATCCAGATGAAGCAGACGCGCAACACAATCTGAGCAGAAAACAGGGCACGCTGTTTTCTGAAGATGGGTTGATGCAGGTTGATCTGTTGCTTCATCAGAGCGTTGTTTGTTCCTGGCGTAAGGCAGCTCCAGCCGCCATGAGGCACGCAGCCTGTCGCTCCAGTGGGATTTTACCTGTCCCGGGTAGCAGTGACTCGAGTTCGAGCGTGTGCACGGGCAGGGCGCTGCCGTCGGCAATGCCCGAGGACAGTCCGGGGATGCGCATCGCTGCTGGCGTCAGGCCGATGGAGCTGGGGGCCATGCCCTGGAATCGGCTCTCGCAATATTCAAGGGAGCGATAAATTTCCTCCCCCATCATCTCTACGAGGCGGGTCTTTTCTTCGCCATCGTCGTTCTTGATCTGGGCTGCGTTCAGGCTTTGCGCCCCGATGGCAATCCGACGTGACAGGTAGATGGTCGACGCCTTGGTGATGACCACCAGGCTGTAATTCTCCTCGATATGAAGGATCAACTGGCCTTCCCGGTCTTGGGGCAGCAGGGAAGCGAAGTTGCGTAAGGCCATCTCAGCGATGTCGATCGCCGCCAGCTTGAATCCGCAACGCGTCAGCAGCGCGACCTTCTGTTCGATCACGGAATTCTGACTGACCACCACACACAGGGAACGCGGCTTTTCTTCGCCGTGATTAATCTGCACGGGAATATCGAAGACATCCACGGTGGCGTCACTCAGCGGCATGTCGATGAGATCATGGATCTTCCAGCGCACCGCTTCGCGCATCTCCGATGGCGATACATCCGGGGTATCTACCAACAGGGTCTGATACTCATCAGGCGCGAGCACATAGTTGCAGGTGCCCGCTTCTGGCCCCAGGCTGCTAATCAGAGCGCGCAGGACAAACGCTGGTTCAGCGCCGATTGGCACCGGCCGGAATTCGCATGCGGTCAGGCGCGGAGTGCCGCCTTGCCGTACCCCGCGGGCCATGGCAACGCCATCGTTCTGAATCCAGATTCCGATTGAGCCGTTGCTTCCTGCCGACTTGCGACTGAGCATCTTGAACAATCGCTTACTCATAGGGCAGAAGATCTCTGAACGAAGTAGGGCGCGAGCGGCATCATTCGATCTTCAGGGCTTCGTCGATAGGCGCGGGACGGCCCAAGTGCCAGCCCTGTCCGTACTCGACGCCCATCTTCTGCAGACGTTTCAGGACCGTTTCGTCTTCGATCCATTCTGCAATGACTTTCACATTCATCATGTGCGCGAAGTCGGTGAAGCTCTGGCATACCGCGGCATCGAGCGGTGCATCAATGTTCTTGACAAAACAGCCCGCAATCTTGAGGTAGTCCACACGCAATTCCTTCAGGTAGCTGAAGGTCGACATGCCGGTGCCAAAGTCATCCAGGGCGAATGCACTGCCGCGGGCATAGACTTCGTCCATCAGGGACTTGGCGCGGTCCAGGCTGTAAATCACCGCACTCTCGGTCACCTCAAAAACAACATTCCTAACCAGGTTCTTGTGTTCTTCGAGCTTGTCGAGGAGAAAGTGGCGGAAGCTTTCATCGCCAAGACTCTGGCCAGAGAGATTGATAAAGAGCAGGGGGTGTCTGTCGCGCCCCATTGCACGTTCTCTCTGCAGGGCATCCAGTGCTGTGCTGACCACCCAGCGATCAATCTGGTTCATCATCTGGTACCGCTCGGCAGCAGACAGGAATTCCTCCGGCGTCACGATTTTGCCGTCCGGCTGCTTCATTCGGACCAGGGCTTCGAATGAGTGGAGATTCGGCACTCCTTCAGAGACAGGCTCAATGGGCTGTGCAAACAGCGTGAACTGACTTTTCTCGACGGCTTCCTTGAGCCGGGTGGCCCAACGCATATGGCGCAGCTGCTGCTGTAGGCCAACATCCGAGGTTCGATAGACCTGGATTCTGTTGCGGCCCAGATCCTTTGCCATGTAGCAGGCGGCGTCTGCTAGAGCCAAAGCTTCGTCGATACCACCTTCGACATGTTCCAGCATCACGATTCCGATGCTGGCATCGACGCTGAAGCTCTGTCCATTCCACTGGAACCTGATGTTGCAAACGGTCTCGCGAAGCACGTTGGCCACTTCTTCGGCGTGCGCCGGGGTGCAGTCGGACAACAGAATGCCGAATTCGTCGCCGCCCAGACGGGCCAGCGTATCGCCACGGGGAACCACATCACCCAGTGCGTCTGCTACCTCGCGCAACATCAGGTCGCCCGCATGATGACCGCAAGTGTCATTGAGAAGCTTGAACTGATCCAGGTCCATGTAGCACAAGGCGTTGCTGGCACCGCGGTCGCGCGTGGTCTCGATGGCCTGCAACAGGCGGCGAGAGAATTCGCGCCGATTGATCAGGCTCGTGAGGTCGTCGTGAGACGCCTGCATGGACAGGGTTTGTGTCAGCTGGCGCAGATCAGAAACATCGCGCAGAACCAACACTGAGCCCTGCCGCCCTTCGTCTGTTTCGGGGTCGTGTCGGGACACGCTGACTTCGACACTGCGGACCTGGCCCTTGGAGGTACTGATCTGGGCAAGGGTGTTCTTTCCCCCGCTATGGGAAATAGTGTCCAGGATGGGGCCCGTCATGGGCTTGTCACCCTCAATCGCCTTCAGGCTCACCACATCCTCCAGAAGGCTGCCATGTGCAAGTTCAATGGGGATGCCGGTCAATCGCTGCGCTGCCGGATTGATGAACTTGACTGCTCCGGTGTGGTCAATCGAGACGATACCATCGTGGATTGAATTGAGAATCAGCTGAAGATTCTGCTTCTCCAGCGCCAGAACCTGTTCCAGATGGCGTTGCTCGGTGATGTCAACCAAAGTGATCAGGAGGGTTGCCTCGCCCTGATACTCAATTCGGGCGACATCAAACTTGGCCCAGTAATGCGTGCCGTTCTGATGTATTCCGCACAATTCCCGGCTCTCGGCTGCCATTAGGTCACCGGCCTTCATGGCCTGTTCGAGATGTGGCCGCGAATTCTCATGAATCAAATCAGCCAGATTGCGCGCAATAAGTTCATCATTCTCCAGGCCGCTGAGACGCGTGGCATAGGGATTGGCGTAACGGATCACATCTGCCACAACAAAAATGGCGACACCGGATGACTCTGCCAGGACCCGGAAGCTGCGTTCGCGCTGGCGCAGGTCGTGCTCCGCCTGGCGGACCCGACCGAGCAAGCGCCCAAATCCGTTGGACAGACGCGCGATCTCGTCGCCACGTTCCGCTTCTTCGAGCATGGCGTTTTCCAATTGCCCGGTCTGGCCGCTATGGGTTTCGTCGAGCTGGCGCGTAAGGCCGGAGAGGCGCCGCAGCAGGTTTCGATCGGTGAACCACCAGGCGCCAACCATCAGCAGAATAAAACCCATCAGGCTAAGCAGACGCAGGTCGGCAACGCTGCGCTGGCCTCGAAGCAGAATGGATTCCTGCAATTGAACGCAGAGCAGCTGGGGTTCAGGGTTCAGGCGAGGGCTCAGCCGCGAACAGGCAATGCCCGCCTGATCGTCCGCTCTGCCAGGCGCGCTGGTACCCGCCATTGTGGTAATTCGGGTGCCGGACAATTGATCCAGAGAATTGATGCTCAGTGCATCAAAGTCCAGGCCCAGGACCACGTTGTAGGTGCCGTCCGCTGCTTCTATCGAATGGCTTGCCGTCGCAAACAGACCATTGGGTGTAGCGCTCCAGCCGCTGAGCAGTTCCTCGCGACCGTGGTCGGCCACCTCGGAATGATGCGCCATGAGGTCCAGACTGCTCTCGGTAGGGGGGCGAGCCTCAACTTCGTTGCCATCGAACGCTCGCACGAATATCGGATTGCCCTTGGTATCGTAGACAGCCGCGACGTCAAAGCTCTGAGCCACCTGAAAGGCGTCCATTAGCTGGGCTTCCAGCGCGGCAATACCCTCGGAATCAGACAATCTGAGGTTCCGGCTCGATGCAGCGGCCTCACGTGTTACGCCCTCCATGGGCTGCACGAAGCGGTCCAGCCACAGTTGAATCAGGTGAAGACTGGAGTTGAGCTGGCTTGCCTCAAGCTGGCGAAAATCCTTTAGCAGATAGTTGTTGATCAGCGTCGACTGGCTGACGACGCCCACGATCAACAACCCCGCCATCAATATGAGCAGTCTGGCCCTGAGGCTGTTACCACCCAGCCATGCCTTTCGTGGGCTGCTTTCGGTCTCACTCTCCACGAGGTTTTGGCCGTTCAGGTGTCTTCGTGCCGGTTCAGCCATGGTCGGGCGGGCTCTGTAGAAAGTGCTTTCTGAAAGCGCCCGGCAACACCGAAGCTGTGACCAGTTTGGTCGAGAAGTCGCGGTTTGGGCCCAAGGTCATTGAGAATAATTGTATTTGCGTGACTTGCGTTCTTAGGAAATCTGTTTTGATGTCAGCCGGATGACGCGCCCATTATTGACGTTGTAATCCGCAGGGTCGCGCCGATGCTGGCTTGAACCCATTGTCTGACTTGATCGCATCATCGCTAAACTATGCCAGCAAAGCATGGGCGACAATAGCAATTGATATGAAATTTCCTTTCCAGATCAGTCGTTACCCCAAGCTCCACGCCGGTTTCACTTTGGTTGAAATGGTGATCGTCATCGTCATCATTGGCATCATCGCCGGTGTATTGGCCCTGTTCGTGGGTTCGCCTGTGCTGGGTTTTCTCGCGCAGGAGCGTCGTGCTGCACTGACCGATGAGGCAGATCTGGTATTGCTGCGCCTTTCGCGCGAGCTCAGAACCGCGCTGCCTGGGAGCGTGCGCGGCTCAAATTCGGTTGTTGAATTTCTGGCCACCCTCGACGGCGAACGATATCGGGCAGAGCCACCCGGACTCAGTGATGACCGTCTGGAGACCGGGACCGACGACAGCGCGTTCAATACGATTACGCGGCTGGGCGGAGCTGCAGGCATACCCGCTGGTGCCCGATTGGCGGTGTATCCACTGGGGTTGCCCGGTAGTGATCCCTACAACGCAGCAGATGGCGTCATGACGCCCGCCAGCATCAGTTTCAATCAGGGCGCCGTGGACGTTGATGGTCGTTCTGAGTCAAGAATCACTTTCACCTCGGCATCGGGCGTGGCAACGCATAATTTTCCGCGTGATTCGCCCAGTCGCCGTGTTTTCCTGGTGGAGGGACCTGTCAGTTACCTGTGTGATGGCACGCGCTTGCTTCGTTACGCCGGATACGCGCCGCAATCAGCCCAGCCTGCCAGTCGTGCACAGTTGGATGCACTGGCGACTCCCATCCAGATCAACGAGAAAATTTCCAATTGCAACTTCAGCTTCGCCGGCAGTGGCGCGGCACGAAGAAATGCCGTGGTCAGTATTGCCCTGACCCTGCAGGATGATCAGGAAACGGTTCGCTTGTTCAGGCAGGTCCACTACAACAACACGCCATGAGCAAATTGGCTGCACCATCGGGTTTCGCGCTGATATCAGCCCTGTTTCTGATAGTGGTGCTGTCGGCCATGGGCGCCTACCTGATCAATATGGTGGCGGTGCAGCACCTCACGCCCGCAATGAAAGTGCAGTCCGTAAGGGCCATGTATGCAGCCCGCAGCGGAATGGCCTGGGCAGTGAATCAGACGTCTGCAACTGGAGCCTGCCCGGCAACTAACAGTTTCGCGCTGAGCGAGTCCAGTCTGGCGGGCTTTGAGATCGAGATTGTCTGCAATCGCACCCTGCATGAGATGCCGGCAGGGACCCGGCCGTATTTCGTTCTCGACGTGAGTGCGCACTTTGGCGACTTCGGCAGTCTGGACTTCGTTTCCCGCAGCCTTCAGGCCAAGGTATTTGGCTCATGAGGACAGCACTCGGAACAGGCCTGCTAATGCTGCTGCTCAGTTCTGCGGCCCTGGCTGATATTCGTCTTGAAGGACATCAGCATATTGGTGACGAAGAACGTAACGACCTGACGCCTGCAGACCCGGTGACGCGGGAGCAAATGCTCGCTTATCCAACGCGTTTCCACCTGACACAGCCAAGCACCATCACGGCTGTCGTGCTCGAGAATCCGATTTCCCTTCAAGATCATTTGCCGGAGGTCTGGATCAACGGCGTCTCTCGGGCCGGCAACCTGTCGGGGAACACCTTTACTTTCAACAGTCCGCTGACTTTGAGTTCAGGTACACATACGATTTTTCCCGATCCCGGTTGCCTGGACACCAGCGACCCGACAAATGAAGTCGGCGCCCCATGCCCGGCTGATGAGGCCAATGACATCGGATTCAGCGCCATTGTCCTGGTCAGTGCCCAAAACTCTTCGAGCATCATGCTCACGCAACGGCGAAACGTCGGAGACGACAATGACATCGACGACAACTATGAAGACGACCTGAGCTCATCGAATGCCTGGTATCCAGACGCATCTGGCGGGCTTGTGGTTGACATTGCCTTCACATTGCCGACCTCACAAGTGCTTGCTGAGGTGCGCCTGTATCGCCTCCGTGACGTGAATGCCACCAACGGCACCGTCGCTGTTGATGGTGTGAGCATCGGCATATTGCCGGCCAATGTGGGTTCGGTGACCGACCCGCTGATCATCCCGGTGGCAACGGCACTGGGGAGCGGGCCACATACTTTGACGCTGACCTCTGGCACCATTTCCAGCGGCAATCGAGATACCTTTTCCTGGGACGACATTGTGCTTGTTTTTGGCAGTGGCGTGAGTGGTGTCGCGGGCGATTTCAATGTGGTTGATCCAGCAGCAGATGCCTTGAGCGGAGTTATTACCACCAAACGATCTGCCGTCAGCTTTGATCTGGATGTCGTGGCGCTCAATCCCACTTACGTCGGCAGCGTAAACCTCGAACTTCTTAACGCCAGCGATGACAGCGGGGCTCTGGACAGCTTTGGCTGCCGCAGTACCTGGAACGTTGTGCAGGGCCTGGGTAGCGTCAATCTTGCATTGTCTGATGCCGGACGGAAGCGATTTTCGGTTCAGTATCAGAACGTGATGCGCAAGGCGCGTGTACTGGCCCGCAGCGGTGACAATACCCAGTTCGGCTGTTCAACTGACGCTTTTGCCATTCGTCCCAACGTGCTGACGGTGCGGGCCAGCCACTCTGACAGTCTGACGGCGGGAACCGGTCTGACCCTCAACCAGACGGGCAGCAGTGGTTCGCCTGTTCACCGTGCGGGACGGCCGTTCACAGTCCAGGTCAGTGCGCTGAACGCCCTCGGCAATACCACCAGCAGTTACGACGGTGTGCCGGAGTTGAGCGTCTCATCGACAATTCTGGGCACTCGTCTCGGCGCGCTAACTGCAGATACCTGGACCGGGGCAGGGTCGGGGACGCTACAGACTCAAAATGCGCGCTATTCAGAAGTTGGCACCTTCAACCTCGGTGTGCGAGACGCTGACTTTGCGTCGGTCGATGTAGGAGATGGAACACCGGTTTCCGAGCGGGTGATTGAAACGACGATCGGCGTCGGGCGCTTCGTCCCGGATCATTTCCAGCTGCTCAGCCGCAACACGCCGACTTTCGCCCCAGCATGCGGCTCATTTACCTACATTGGCCAGCCGTTTGCCTTCTCGCTCTCACCCGTCGCCGAGATTGAAGCCGTCAGCGCGTCGGGGAGTCGTACCCTTAATTACACCGGGTCCTTGTTCAAACTCCCCGCGCAGGCCGGCGCACCCAGCTACACCGCGATCAATGCCCTGGATGCTTCATCGCTGGTTCTTGACACCAGTCTGGTACCGGCCAACGACAATCCAATCACGGCGCTCGCAGGCGGCAGGGCGCGGGTGACTTACGCCAGTGCTGCACAGTTTTCAGTGCCGCGCGGCGCCGCCGAGCCCAGCTTCGATCTGGAGGTGCAGCTGCTCGCAGGCTCACTCACGGACGCTGACGGCGTCAGCTACGCGGACCCGCTGGTGGCACCATTGCGTTTTGGCGAGGCCAGCGCCGGTAATGGCATCCGTTTTGACGGCGGTGGCCAACAGCAGCGATTCGGTCAGCTGTTTGTACGCAATGCCTATGGCTCTGAGTTGCTGCCGCTGGAAGTGATTTATGGAGCCGAAGTGTTCGTGAGCGCTGCCCAGGGCTTCCGCCAGGAAAGCGCAGATTCCTGCACGACGGTTTCGTCCACTGCGCTTTCCGGTGATCTTGCGGCGGTCACCAGCGTTTCAAACATTGACGCAGTCAATCTGGGCCAGGGACAGATTCGCCTTGCGGCGCCTGCACCAACCACTATCGGCAACGTCACTTTGACTGTTGGCGGGCCACTCTGGCTAGGCATTGATGCAGATGATGATGATGTCTACAGCGAAGCCGCCAGTGGCGTCGCCAGCTTCGGTGTCCACAGTAACGACGTGGAAGAACAGATCTATCTTCGCGAGACATTCTGAGATCGCTGGTGTCAAAACCGAGCCTGGTCGGACCGTTCATTGAATACGGTGGATTCGGGTTACTCTCTAACTGCCAATCCCAAACGTGATACTCGAATCTTCATGAAACAGAATGCGATGGATACGCTCCGTAAAACGCTAGGGCCTGCTGCATCCAAGCTGCCGGATATGTCTGGTGTGTCTGAGGATTCCCTTGCTGAATTCGCGATCGCAGTTGACGCCGCCCGTCAGCGGCAGAAGCAGCTTCTGGAGGATTCTGCCAATCATTCCCTGCGTCTGGTGCCGGCCATGCTGCGGCCAGTCGTTCGCAAAGTGTTGTTCGGTTAGGTGTCCGGCATGAGTCAACTCGCACTTCAGGCCGAACATCTCAAACTGGCGCGGCTGCTCGGTTGCGATGAAGCCACCATCGCCAACATGAAGGGTCTTGATGTCGATGCGCTGCGCAAGCTCCGTGATGCCTGCACCTCGATGCTTTTTGATGGCGATCGCGAACGTCTGCAGAAAGTCGTAGCGTCTTCGCGGCTGCTGCCCAAGGCGCTGAAGGCGATCGTCGCAGAGAAGGCACTTGGCCCCACGCTGGGTTCACGGGTTGCCGGATTGCTGCCTCCCGACGAGGCAGCCGATATCGCCAAGCGAGTCTCGCTGGCGTTCAATACTGAAGTCACGCTGCAGATTGATCCGCGCAGTGCAGTCGATCTTCTGCGTCGTATCCCGGTGTCCCTGGTCGTTGCGGTGACGCGGGAGGTTCTGAAGCGTGGCGAGTACATTGCCATGGCCAGATTCGTGGATGCGCTGAGCGACGAACAGATCAAGGCAAGCATGGCCGTTCTGGATGATGAAGCCATGCTACGCATCGGCTTCTTTGTCGAATCACCGGATCGCCTTGAAGAAGTGGTCGGTTTGATGAGTGATGAACGTCTGCAGAAAGTTGTCAGCGTATCCGCCCAGAAGGAGTTGAACCTTGGTGGCGCTGTCATGGCCATGCTGGTGGGTGTGAGTGAAAACTTGCGCGCGCGCCTGGTCGAGGCAGCCTTATCCCATCCTGACGAACAAGTGGGCGCGCATTTGCTTGAAGCCGGAGCCGAGCATGATCTTCTGCCCATGCTTTCTGCTTTGCGCTCCAAATTATCGAAACCTTCTGCGTCTCGTCTTGACGCATTGCTGAGTCAATAGATCAATGGATATCGAACAAATTGACGATCGGGTCTGCATTGAGCGGCGCGAACAGATTGCCTATGTACGCCTGACCAGAAGTGACAAGCACAATGGCATGGATTTTCAGATGCTTCACGCGGTCAATAAGGCCAGCGAAAGTCTGAAGTCAGATCGGAACTGCCGAGCTGTCATCCTGAGCGGCGAGGGGCCTTCATTCTGCGCTGGTCTGGATGTGCAATCGGTGATGAAAACCCCAGCCAAGGCAGCGCTGGGTTATGCCAAGCTCTGGCAGCCTATGCGCAATGACTTTCAGCGTTGGTCCATGAGCTGGCGCGAGCTGGGCGTGCCCGTGATTGCAGCGGTTCACGGCAATTGTTTTGGCGCTGGTCTGCAACTGGCGCTGGGTGCCGATATCAGGTTTTGCACGCCTGAAGCACGCCTATCAGTGATGGAGGCCAAGTGGGGGCTGGTTCCGGACATGGGCGGTCCCACGCTGCTTCGCGAGCTGGTGGGTATTGATCTGGCAAAGGAGCTTTGTTTCACAGGCAGAGTCATCAGCGGCGAGCAAGCCGGCGAGATGGGACTCGTCAGCCATGTTGACGCCGATCCACTCGCAGCCGCAGAGCGCCTCTGCACCGAGATCATCATGCGTTCGCCCGATGCGGTAGGTGCAAGTAAATTTTTGTTGCAGGAATCCTGGGACGCTGAGGAATCGGAATCCCTTGGCGCAGAGCGACGCTGGCAGCGCCGTGTCATGGGACGCAGCAATCAGCGAATTTCGGTGGCCAATAATCAGAAGTCAGGGGGGAGCGCACAACCCTTCAAGCCTCGTTCGGTCTGAAGTGGTGTGCGGACTCTGAACGTGCAGCGTGAATCATCAAGCGAACGCACCCTGAACGCGGCTTCGACCCAGACGCGAACCAGGCTGATCACGATCCCGATGAGCCATTACTGTGAAAAAGCCCGTTGGGGACTCTTTCATGCTGGGCGAGATTATCGGGAAGAAGCGCATCTTCAGGGCTTTCATTATCTGGCCACGGGTATGCGTGGCTGGGGGCGCCGAGTCCCGGTTCTAGTTGAGGGGGGCGAGGTCATCACTGATTCCTCGCTTATTCTTGCCCATCTCGATAAACGGCTGCCCGATGCAAGAAAGCTTTATCCCGCGGCCCTGAATGTTGAGATCAAGGCGCTCGAGGAAAATTTCAGCACGGAACTCGGTGTAGAGAGTCGCCGGTGGGTCTATTTCCACTGGCTGAATGAAGACACTCGAAGCTTGCTTAAAGTAGCGGGGCAGGGAGTGCCCTATTGGCAGCGCGCAATTGCACCCGTCATGTTCCCGTTGATGCGTGCGTTTCTTTCGTCGCTGCTCGAGCCAACAGCAGACAAGGTTGAACGAGGTCTGGGGACAATTCAGCGGGCTTTTGACAATGTTGAAGCACGCTTGAGGGACGGCAGGCCCTATCTGCTGGGTGACAGGTTTACCGCTGCTGATCTGACATTCGCCTGCATGGCTGCACCTGTACTTCTGCCCAGAGAATACGGGATTCACTTGCCGACACTGGAAGAAGCACCAGAAGCTTGCAGAGCGGATGTTCGTTCATTCTCGCTGCATCCGGCGGGGCAATTCGCACTCCAGTTATTCAGGGCACGGGGGAGCATGAATTCCGGCCAGAGCACTTAGTATCCGTGCCATTCGATTTCGGAGAATCAATTGCCTAAAAGCTGTAGAACAAGGTGGCATGCCATCGATGGCGCAGTGACCCTGAACACGGCGATGTCTAATGCGTCAGTGTGATCTGAGTGCCGCAGTCTCAACTGCACTCAGACTTTGCCCATGCGAACAACCGCTGCCTGCGTCATGTAGTCATCATATGTCTTGGGGTGATTAGCGCCGCTGACATGATTGTCGACTTGCCTGACCTGTTCCAGGCGGGAGACTTCGCCCGTCTGGATATTGGATGCGGTCACGTGTCCCCAGCTCCAGTAAGGATGCTTGCCGTCCATGAATTTCTTGTCGCCGGATTCGTAGTGCGCGTAAGCCCCATCAAATGAACGGAACGGCAGGCCCTGACGGTCATAAGAGATCATGCCTGCCAGCAGTCCGTTTCGGGCGTCGAACCAGACCCTTTTCTTGGATACCGGCGCTCTGGGGAAGCCTGTGGGTTGTGCTTCTATCGTGATGACCTCCGGGATCATCTCGACGTCGGCATTCCAGAAGGAGTCACCGTTGGGGCCGCCATGGGTTTCATGCTTCCAGTCAGGGTCATCCGCGTTCCAGCCGCCACTCAGGCCGCCCAGAAAAGGACCTCTGTTGATGATCTTGTAATTGCCCCAGGTATATAGAGGATCTCCAGCGCCCCAGGCATCAGACAGATACAGGGACAGTCCTGGTACCAGGGGTTCAAAGCGCTGATTGGTTGGAAACTGACGGACACGCCTGAACTCCGGGACGTATCCGTATAGCTTGGGAAAGGTACTGTGGTCGTAATCCCAGATGCTCAGGAAAGACGTACCCGCAAACTGATTGGGCTCTGTGAAGACCACGTTGAAGAATCGCATCTTGTCCATGTGCTCAGGCCAGTACGGCTTGGGCTCCATGACCACCCGGCCGACTGGGGCGAGTTCGACAAGAGCGCCGGCATAGTGATGGCGCTTCTTCCCCTTGCTATCGATGACCTGAATTTCAGTGGCATACGTCACAGCGTCATGACGACCCCAGTTCAGGGTCTGAGCGGCCATGAGTTCGAGCGCGCTCTTAGGGTCCGGAAAGGGGTTTCCGCCAATCCACGGTCTGCCATCCGGCGCAACCACGTTTCCTTTTTCGTCGAACTTGGCCTTGCCTGCATTGGCAAGTGTTGCCTCGATGTATTCCCAGGGGGATGTTTTCATCAGATCCGACGTGGTCTTGACCACGCGCAGCTGACGACCATGTTTTAGGATCTGCTCGAAGCGAATGGGTTCCAGCAGATCACGGACATGCTCGACGTTGGCCGAGGTGATCATGTCACCCGTCTTGATCTTGCCCTTGGTATAGGCCTCGACGGAGAGCAGTTCATCCGGATACGCCTTGTTGATCTCTCCACTTGCTGCAATGGCATCCCAGGTTGAGCCGAGTACTCCTGTACTCAGTACGCCCTTGGCGGCGTCAGAGAGGAACTTCCGTCGACTGAAGAGTCGATCGAATTTTCGGATGTGCATATCTTTTCCAACGAGCCTGAAGTGGAATTTGGATTGATCTGGCAGTCACGGTGAGCGACGACCTCGTGAAAATCTCGGCCGCCTTCCGGCGTTCACGGATGAACGCGAACGCAATGCTCCTCACTTGAATCCTTTGTCTTCAACCAATGTGCTCGAATCAAAAGAGTTATGCCCCGATCATTGGGTGGGGGCCTATGTCGGAATGCTTGTTCATCATCTGCACCGCGGCGTCGGGCGCCTTGCTGTCTGACTATGCCGCATTCATCGACGCAGACAATCCTGAGTGTTTGTCCGCTTGGTGAGATGCCAGACCTATAAATCCAAGTCCGAGGAGCCGAACGTAGATGGATGACATCAGTGAAACAGTTGATGCCGAGAGGCCTGTCAGTTTTCGCTATGTCGATCGTGATGGTGTGGTCAGAGACGTGCAGGGCAAGGTTGGAGACACTCTGATGGAAGTGGCAACCCGTAATAGGGTGGCTGGTATCGACGGTGATTGCGGCGGAAACTGTGCCTGCGGCACTTGTCACGTGCGTATTGAGGTGGAACAGGCGCTCATGATCGCCGGGCCGCGACGTGACGAGACCGAACTGCTTGAGTTCATCGGCACACCTCCAGACGCCGGTACAAGACTCGGTTGCCAGGTCCTGGTAACAATGGATCTAGAAGGCGCAACGGTTACCGTAGTCGAGAGCTAGTTTCCTCTGTGCATGGGCTCTGGCCACGAATAACCCCCGACTGTCCCCATTAAACCCCTATCCGATGGGTAGGGGTTTGCTTATCGTTCAGCAATGAGATTTTGGATGCGCACGCTGCAGTTTGATCGGCGGCGTGACGCACAAAAAGCGGCTAAGACCGTCCGATCAGGCTGAGAAAAGGGGGAGACTGCATGACTTCTAATGAGCTGTTTCAGGACAGCTTCGTCTCGACAAAGCTTTATCCACCGACTTGGGATAGTCAGGCTATTCAGCGAGACAATCTTGTGCGTCTGGCGTCCTCGGGAAGAAAGACGTCTGTCTTTAGCATCGTCGCCGCGGCAGGTTCTGGCAAATCAACCTTGATGTCCCAACTCTACAGGCAGTTCGAGAATCAGGGGACAGCTACAGCATGGATCAGTCTGGACCCGGAAGACAATAGTCCACAGGCTTATCTGTCGTACTTCATCTCAGCCCTGATTGAAACCGATGCGACCCTGTCGGAGGCTGATCTCGGGCTGCAGAACGATTTGCTTTCCCGTGATCTGGAGGCCGCTTTCGACATTCTCCTTTCGAGAATCTCAAAAATCAGCAAGCCAGTGGCATTTTTTCTGGATGATTTCCAGCATATTGACGACGATGCGGTCACTCAATTCATGAACCGGCTGATCGCACACCTTCCGGATGCCATGGTGCTCGTGATCGGCAGTCGGACGCGCTTGCCACTGGCGCTTGGCCGCCTGCGCGTATTGGGCAGCCTGCGCGAGGTTGATCAGGAGGATCTCAATTTTGACGCCCAAGAAGCTGCGGCATTTCTGCGCCAGTCGCATTCAGTGGAACTTGACGGAACGGATCTGGCGTCTCTTCATGAAACTACGGAAGGTTGGGCTGCGGGCTTGCAGTTGGCTGCTCTCGCTTTGCGTCGTCATAAGGGAGAAGAGAGCGAACTGATACGGCAGTTTTCGGGGCGTGACCGGGACTTGACCAGTTATCTGGCTGAAAGCGTCCTAAAAAGCCAGCCAGAGAGTGTTCGTAAATTTTTGCTCTGCACAGCCCCCCTGAAGCGCATGTGTCCTGATCTGTGCCAGGCAGTCTCCGACCACCCCAAGTGCGGTGAAATGCTGGCCCTGATCGATAAATTGAAACTGTTCCTGATTCCGCTGGATCGCACCGGAAAATGGTTTCGGTATCACCATTTGTTTTCCGATTTTCTACAGAAACTTCTTATCGAATCAGAGCCGAATAAGTATCAGGAAATTTGCCAGAAAGCGGCAGCGTGGTGCGAAAGAGAGGGGCAGATCACGGAAGCCATTCAGTACTCACTGGATGCGGGCAAGTTCGTACAGGCTGCCGACCTGATTGGCGATCGTGCCTTGACCGTGTCTCAGATTGAGGGGGATCACCACACACTGCTTGAATGGACTCGCAGGCTGCCAGAGCGCTACCACTGGCGACGGCCGGAAATTGGTCTGAGTCGGGCCTGGTCCTGCGCATTCTCCCGAAACTCCGATTACGCCAAGGAACTCACTGAAACCCTGTTGGTGAAGCTCAGGGACGAGAATGATCAAACCTGGAAAATTGACGCCGGTAGGCGACAGGCATTGATCTACTTTGGCGAACTGATTCAGGCCATCGCCGATGCGACGGTGGATCGCTTCGATGACGGTATTGATCTGGCGTGGAATCTCAGCCAGAACATGCCCGAGGAAGAGTCGCCAATGATCGCGTCTGCATTCAACTGCGTGAGCTATGCGCGACTCGTGATGCGTGAATTTGATGCTGCCATCGAACACTCGGTGTCTGCCTATCGCAACGGACAGAAGAAGAATTCTGTTTATCCAATGGTCTGGTCTGAATTTCTGCATTCCATGGCAGACATAGAACTTGGCCGCATCCGCAGTGCCGCCGAGCACGGTGCCAGGGCAGATTCGTTGGCCCGCAAGGATGGCAAGATCAAGAGTTTCAACATATTCATGGCGGCCTTGATCAATGCCGAGATCGCCACGCAGCGCTGCGAGTTTGATCAGGCAGAACAATTGATGGAGGTCGGGCGGACGTTTTCTGTACTGTTTGGTCCTGTCGAGCCCTTGTTGTATGTCATTCGTAGCGACGCGCGAATATGTGCATGGAAGGGCAACATGGCCAAGGCATTGGAGCGTCTGGAGAAAGGGCGCGAGATCGCCATGAAGTCAAACTATTCGCGGTTGTATGCCGGTCTGCTTATTGAAGAGGCGACGTTGCATATCATTGCTGACCGAGCGGCAGACGCGGCGGAGACCATTCGCAGGCTGAAGTTGTTTGAAAGTGAGAATGCTGAGGTCAGGAGTTCCGGATGGGCGCGCGGACAGCGCAACATCATGAAATTCCTGGAAGCGCGGATGCTTCTGGTCAGTGGTGAGCTTGAAAAGTCGCTGACGGCCTTGTCACGACTGCAATACGTTCTGGGCAGTGACGCCGAAACGGCGTTGATGCTGACGCTCCGTGCCGTCAAGGCTGTGGCGCTTTGGCAGTTGGGCAAGGAAGCTGAATCGGTGCGCGAACTCGATAAGGCGCTAGCGGCTGCGTCTGATGATTTCTGTGCCTATCCTGTTATTGCGGCGGGGCGTGGCCTGATCCCGGTACTGACGGCCCTTCAGCAACGGCGAGGTCGGGACGTAGAAGCGGTCAAGAATACCCGACTCGGTTTCGAACAGTGGTTGATGGATGTCCTCAATGGTGAAAACACCGTCAGAGGGAAAATTATTGAAGTGCCGCATATTGAGGCGCCGAGTGTTGAAAGCAGGGATACCGATGTCCTGACTTTCAGGGAGTTGGAGCTTCTCAAGATGGCTGAAACCGGCCTGTCCAACAAGAAGTTGGCCAAACTTCTTTTTATCACCGAAGCCACGGTGAAGTGGCATATGCATAACGTGTACGAAAAACTAGGTGTAGGCAACCGGACAGCTGCCGCAGCACGAGCCAGGGAAATGCAATTGATCTGAATCATCAGTAAGCGCGTCACGCGCCATGCTGTGTGCTGGCCTTCTGACGTTTGAGCTATTTTGAAACTTGCGGCTGCGTACCGTGCTTGCGTCACCTGCTAGGCCCGACAGGATTCGACCACGGATCACGACGTGTTCCGGGGCGGGGAGCGTTAGCGACCCCACCTGTGCACAGGTTCGTATCACTTTGAGTGGGTTTGGGTCGTACCGGTACTCACTGCGTTGCCAGGACTATGGCGCGCCCGACAGGATTCGAACCTGTGACCCTCGGCTTAGAAGGCCGATGCTCTATCCAGCTGAGCTACGGGCGCATCGCAGGAGGGCGCAATTCTAGGCGATCCGCCAGTTCGTCGCAGGTGTTCCGGTGCAATTCCCGAGAAGCAGGCGAGGCTGGACAGCGGATTCCAGGCGAAATGCGCTGGATGAGGGCCGGGGACAGTGATTGTCGGCAGGATCTGCGCCCCCAACACTGCCTAACTATAGGCTGGCATTCTTGGAATTACAGCCGTGCATAGTATGGTTATCAAAACAGATTGGCCCGGAGACCACCATGACAACATTCGCACCCAAGGCAATTGAAAACAGCCTCGATCCAGAGCGCAAAGCAAGGCTCAAGGAACTGACCAGTACCCCCCTGATCGGGATGCCGTCCATCATGGTGTGGTTGGCGACCGTCACCATTTATCTGTCTTCCATGACCGCTGCCGTAATGGGCGTGATTCCGCTTTGGGCTGGCCTGATCATCAACAGCACCATTGGATACCTCACTTTCACCATCATTCATGACTCCTTGCATCGCAGTCTTTCGTCCAGCGCACGGCTGAATGATTTTCTCGGTCAGACGGCGGTTTTCATGATCACGCCTTATGTGGATCTGCGCATGTTTCGATGGGGGCACATCCTTCATCATCGCTTCACCAGCGGAAAAAAGGACCCGGATTACATCCTTCACGGTGCCTGGTGGACGCTGCCGTTCCGCTGGATGGCCATTGATGCCCTTTATCTGGTGCATGCCCTGCGCCAGGGCGACAAGGTTTCGGCCAAGTACATGAAGAGTTCCATGCTGATGGCGGCCTTCACGCTTTCAGCTGCGGCTATCCTTACGTGGATGGGCTACGGCCTGGAAGTGCTGATGTTGTGGTTCATCCCGTCGCGACTCATTTTTCTATCGCTGGGCTTCAGCTTTTTCTGGCTGCCGCACGTGCCACATGACACGACGCAGGAAGAAAATTTCACCAAGGCCACCACCGTGCGTCTGGGCATGGAATGGTTGATGGCCCCCTTGTTGCAGAACCACCACGTGCATCTGATTCACCATCTTTATCCGGGCACGCCGTTCTACAACAATGCCAAAGTCTGGAAGCTGATCGAGCCTGAACTGCGTCAACGCGACCTTGCCATTCAGCACGGTGCTGCGATTCATCCCACCATCTATACGGCACCTGGGCAAGCCGCCTGAGGCTTCTTGGTACCTCCAACTGAAGAACGGGGCCAGGTTGGGCTACTGGCTCCGAGTTTCTTCGGCCACATCGGCCTCAAAACTTGCGCCCTCAAGTACGTTGACCGACGGGTAATAGGTTTCGAAGGCCTGCTGTATGTCTTTCAGCGGCACATCGTCGTACTCGCCATGAAATTTCAGATATTCCATGTGCTGATTGCCGTGCAAATCGAAAGGATGATAGATCGAGTCCTGTGTGCCATCGAATTCCAAAGGGTGCAGGTCAAAGCGTTCGCACAGTGACAGGTTGAATGCCGGGGTCGCCTTGACCCACTTGCCATCCAGATAAAGCGTGGTGTACCCGTGATATCGAAAGATGTCGGAGCCCATGGACTGGCGCAGGCGCGCTGTCGACAGATGATTGCGGACATCCGCATAGCCCAGTCGCGCCGGAATGCCGACACGACGACACACCGCGGCAAGTAACACGGCCTTGTTGACACACCAGCCAGAATTATTCTGCAGAACCCGGCTGGCGCTCAGGCCCTCCACACTGATGCTGATGCCATACGGGTCGTACCGAATCAGATCGCGAACGGCGTAATACAGCTTGATCGCCTGCTCACGCGGAGAATGGGCAGGGGAGAAGTGTGCGTCTGTAAACGCCGCAACTTCAGGGTGATCAAAGTTGATCAATGGCGTGGGCGCCAAGGACGGATTCATGGTCTGGGTATTCAAATCAGTTCTCGTTGGCTGTCGAAGTGGCGTTCTTTGCCGCTAATGGGGTCCTGGAAGCTCAGGGCTCTGGCCAGTAGCTTGAGCGGCCTTGAGTAATCTTCATCAGCGACAAATTGCTGCAGTTCCGGGTAGAGGCGGTCGTTGAGGATAGGCGCACCCAGTGCGCTCATGTGTACCCGAAGCTGATGCGTCCGGCCGGTCACGGGTCGGAGCTCATACAGATTGTTATCGCCAAGCCGCTCGATCATTCGGATATGCGTTTCGCTATTGGGCGCTCCCGGAGTCTCTTTCATGCGAAAGAAGGGCTCGCCACGGACCAGCCTTGAGCGGTGCGTCATCGCTGTTGTTAGTGCCTCTCGATGTGGAGCCAGGGCTTCGTATGTCTTGGTGATCTGGCGTAGCGGAAACAACTGCTGATAGCGCGAGCGCGTATCGGGGTTGACCGAAAAGGCGACTAGTCCGGCGGTATCCCGGTCAATCCGGTGCAGTGGTGCCAGTTGCTCCAGTCCGGTCTGTTGCCTCAGGCGGGTCAGCAAAGTGTGGCGCACATATCGCCCGCTGGGAATGACCGGCAGGAAATGTGGCTTGTCCGCCATCAACAGGTGATCATCCTGATGCAGGATAGATGCTGCGAAGGGAATCTCTGTTTCGTTGGCAACTTCGCGGTAATAACGAAGGCGCAGACCCTCGCGATACGGGTCGCCCGGTTGCAGGTCTGAACCATCATCGAGTGTCACCAGATTCCGGGCGAAACGGGACTCCCATTGAAGTCGCGTGACACCCGGAAACCTGGCATCCAGAAAGTCGATCAGGCTCGGCCAATCTCCGGCCGGCAGGGTGATGGCGCTGGCACTGAGTCCATCAATCATCCGTGGAGATGCGTCCTCCGTCATTTGATCAATAGTGCGGTGGAAGCTCATCTGCAGGTGAATATGCCTCACCCTGATTGTCTGGCTGCGCCTTTATTCTCTCCAGAAGTTGTCGGCAAAAAATCTGGAGCTGATCAATCTGTTTCTGCTGGCGTGCCACGGTATCGCTGAGCACGCGCAAGGTATCGTCCTGGTAGGCGATGCGAGATTCCAGATCAATCAGCCGTTCTTCGTCCCCCATCCCTACATGTCCGGCAGGCGTTCGAACGAAGGCATGCCTTCGCGAATGGTATGGAAGGATTGTTTGTCGACCGTAAAGATAGCCAACTGTGGATCTCCAAATGCGGAAGGATTATCCAGGCTGCCCAATTTAACGAAGTTGACCCCTGCAAATGCCGGTGCCTTGCTCAGGATGGGTGTCCCGCAGTCAGCGCAGAATTCACGCGTCACCGGCGTCTCCAGATCGGCTCGCCTGAACTGCTTGGGTGTGCCTTTGACGTATTTGAAGCCGTTTTCAGGGATGCCAACAATGACATTGGGGCTGCCGCCGGAGACGTGAACACATTCGCGACAGTGACATTGCGCATTCATGACGGGCTCGGCGTCGATCTCATAACGAATCGAGCCGCAGTAACATCCACCTTCTGCCTTCATTTGATTCTCCTCGTTTAATTTGGGGTCCGGCAGTGGAGAATGGGCGAACAAGGGCTGCGCAGGCAAATCCGTCGTCCTCAGTTCGGTGCTGAAGCGATGCATTTAGCTCAGGAGTGAAGAAATTTGGAATCAAACCCGCTGCACAAGGCGCTGCTGAAGCTTCAGCGCATGGAGATGGCTCTGGTGCGGGCGCGCATCGCCTGTCCGGGCGTCATTGCGGATCGTGACTACCATCGGCTGCGCTATATCTTGGGCTTTGCGCGCTTGCATGTGTTCTCTCCTGGCGCGGCGCTTCGCAGTGTTTCCCGGGCAGACCTCGCCGTGGATGAAGGTATCGTCGCGCCTTTTCGCGAACTCACCGTGCGCGCGCTCTATGGGCCTCTGTATCGGGAAGAAAGCCTGAAGCTTCGTCTGGAGAAAAGTGCTTCTGTTCTGGAGCCCCTCAGGGCAGCGCTGGAATCAGCGCGCCCAAAACTCCTGGCCCAGCATCGGGCGGAGCTCTCCGAGGCAGAACTCGATGCAGAAGTAGGCTGGCGTTCCCTGGTCAGCATTTGCGGCGGCGGAGGGGGCGCCGGATATGTCTACATTGGCGCGGCAGCGCGGCTGCGAGCAGAAGGCATGAGTTCGGATTATCTGGTCGGATCGTCCATTGGCGCCCTGATCGGTGCTTTCTTGGCCCGCTCGCGTGAGCTGGATATTCAGGCCCTGATGGATTGGGCGAAGCGCCTGAACATGAGCAGCATTTTCTCGCGCCCGATGGTTGGGCCAAGCTACACCTTGCCGGGCTTGCTGCGTTTGCATCTGAAAGGGCTTCATCAGGCCATGCAGCATCCGGATGGATCGCCGCTTCGCCTTTCAGATCTGGAAATTCCCTATGAGGCTGTCATTTCCGGCCTGCGCACCCGCGTGTACGACCACCTGCCAGAGGGCCTTCGCGAATTCTCGAGCGTGGGTGGGGGCGGAAAGCGGTTTTCAAAATTGCTCGCCGAACGCATGTTGATGCTGGCGACTTTTGCCAATCCCAATGTAGTGAAGCCACTGGTCCTGGGGCGCGACGCGAGTACTTCCGCCATGCGGGTCGTGGACGCCGTTGGATTGTCGGCAGCGATTCCCGCCGTTCTGCAGTACGAACCCATTCGCCGGGATGCGCAGTCGGATACGGTCCTGGCCCAATTACGCGAGGCGCATAGCGTGGCACTGTTCCTAGACGGCGGGGTTTCGGCCAATGTTCCCGCCAGGATCGCCTGGGAAGGGGTTCAGGCGGGGAGGATCGGTACGCGTAATGCCTTTTATCTGGCTCTGGATTGTTTCCATCCTCAATTCGAGCCGCGTCACCTGTGGCTGTGGCCGGTCACGCAGGCCGTGCAATTGCAGATGCCCGCGCAACGCCCTTATTTTGACTGGTTGATGAAATTTGAACCGACCTTGTCGCCGATCAATCTATTGCCACCAGCGCGAGATTTTGACCGGGCCTTCAAATGGGGCTGGGACCAGGCCGAAACGATGTTGCCGTTTCTGAAGCAGGCGCTGGAGCCTGTGCCGTGGCTTCCGGGTCACTGATCCACGCGTGCCCGGCGCCTATTGCTCCGGTTCCTGCGTTTCGGCAGGCTCGATTGGGGCAGCGTCAGCGGGCTCCGAATCTGCGCCTGCCGCTGCCTCATGATTGGTTTCAGCTGCCTCCACCTGGGTCTGCTCATCCGCAGTCGGCAGGGCATCGACCTTGGCGACCGGCGTATCTTCCGCGCGTCGGCCGGTCTTGCCAAACGGCATTTCGATTCCAAAGGCGAGCAGGGCAGAGCCGCGTCGGTCTTCCTCGGGTAGCTCTTGTGGCCAGGTGTATCCGGCCACTAGTTCGGCAAACAGGCGATCTGAAAACAGGGGGTGGCGGTAGACCGCACGACTGCCATATTCGCGAATCGAGACCGGTGCTTCGGTAAAACCGCGGATGAACGCTTCTACCGCAATGCCGCGCCCTTTCCGCAAACCCTGATAGTGAATCAGGGCACTGCGCCAGTCGAAGCCGCGTGATTCTTGCGAAGCAGTGCCCAGATTGCTGAATCGCAGAAGCCGGGTGGGCGAAAGCACGCGACTGAAGTCAATGCCAGGGGTGATGCCGAAACGATCGCGCGTATTCCAGAACGGCGTCATGCGGATATGGATCAGGTTGCGCGTGTCCGAATAGGCGTTGTAGCGGACTCGGCTTCGCACGAACAAGCGAGGGTTCCGCAGGTTTCGGACCCCCACCCGGAAGTCAGTGGAAAAGCGGTCGCTGGCGGGCAACGCATAGCCCAGACCGCCGAGCCATTCGTCACGATCATCGATGCTGGGAAACTGCGAGCGCAGGGCAAAGCCTTCCTGTCGGTCGCGTACGAAATCATCCTCATTGTCACGACCCAGGAACGCAGAAAATCTTTGTTCGAGATTCGGTAGATCGACCCGCACGTCCATGCGTACGCGCTCTTTGTTTCCGTAGAAATCAGAGTAGGTATAGGACGTTTCAACGCGACCGTGCGCGCCGCGTGCGGCTTCAACATTCCGGTGCTCGCCGAACAGGCCGTCAAACCAGAGTGAGGCACTGCACAGGGTCTCGTGAAGTCGTCGGCGAGTGGCATCAATCAGTCGCACCTCATCCGGGTGTAGGTCCAGGCAGGGATGCTCTTCAAGCTCATCCGCAGGTCCGTACACAAGCTCCGCTTCGGTCAGTTCCTCCGATTCGTCGATGTCGCGTTCCAGCTGCTCCTGCGTATCCGGTGCGTCGACAGATGACGCCTGAGTGCTTTCGAGCGGGTGGTCGATCTGCTCTTCGGGTACTCGCTCAGGCGCTTGCGATTGTGTTTGCGCAACACTGGCTGAGCATAGCCACAGCAGGATCAGGCCCGCAGGAAATGTCCTTCTGAAATCCAATGCCATAAGCGCATCTCTTGATTATGTCGCCGGGAATCTGCACAGCACCCTCGCGGGCCCTTAGGTTATCCCAGATCACGGATATGAACCTGTCTGGGTGGAGGCATGCAATGCCGCTCGTTCAGGGGCGGGTCACGGCTGCTGCGGTTTGATGCAGGGGCAATATCACAACCCTTCATCAGGGAGGATGAGATGAAAACCCGTACCCCCAGAAAGGCTGCAAATGCCCTTGCGTGCAGCGCCGCTATGCTGGCTGCCATCAGCGCCGGGACTGTGTTCGCCCAAGGTGCTTATTACGATCCGGTCCGCGATGTGATGGTGCCGCGTGTGGTTCCGGCGCCTTCGCCCTATGACGATAATCATGAACCAACCGTCAGTTACCAGACCCACAACAGCTTTCATTTGCAGATTGGGAATGGCGGTTTGGTCGGCGGTCCGAGCGCCATTTCGGTTGACCACGGGAGCGAGGTCCTGATGACACTGGAGTCGCGGTATGACACGGCACTGCAGATTGAAGGCTACGATTTGAGAGTCAATGTGCCTGCCGGACAGCAGGTTGTTCTGAAGTTCACTGCTGAACAGCCCGGACGCTTTGCTTATCGCCTTGCCGGGAGCAATCGTTCTTTAGGCGTCCTGGAAGTTGGGCCGCCAAGACAACAGGCGGCTGGACAATTAGCACCCTGATGGCCTTGCGTATCCACCGATAGGGCTGCGCGGTCTGTCGCTCAGGATCACACCGCGGCAGGACGGTTCATCAGTCGGCTGTTGACCAGCAATGCGAAGCCGCCGGCTGTGAAGAGCATCAACACGCCATACAAGCTTCCGGGAATTGCCATTGCAGGGCTGTTCAGGATGGCCGGACTCAGCGCGATGGCAATCGCTATGGTTGCATTGTGAATGCCGACCTCCATGCCAATGGCAATCGCCTGTCGGCGTTCCAGCCGGGCAGCCAGTCCTGCGCCGTAGCCGGTGGCCAAACTCATCAGGTTGAAAGTCAGGACTGCGCCGCCGAGCACCGGCAGATAACGGCTCAGCGTGTTCCATTCTTTGATGATCACCAGCGCGGCCATCGCAATGAGCAACAGCGCCGACAGAATCTTGGCCGGTTTGGCCATTCGATCTGCCAACGAGGGAAACCTTGTGCGCAAGAACATGCCAACTGCAACCGGTCCCACAACGATGACAAAAACCTGCGCAATTTTTGCGAATTGCGGCGGGACGGCCTGATCACTGGACAGAAAGTAGTGCATGGACACGCCCAGAATCAGGGGCAAGGTGAGCAGCGCCAGCAGTGAATTGATCGCCGTCAAGGTGATATTGAGGGCTACGTCGCCATTGGCAACATGGCTGTAGAGATTTGCCGTGATGCCACCAGGCGTGGCGGAAAGCAGCATGAGCCCCACCGCGAGATCTGGCGGTAACTTGAATGCGAGTGCAATAACAAAGCAGACCACCGGGAGCAGCAGTGTCTGGCAGATCAGCGCCACGATGACTGCACGCGGGTACAGCAGCACGCGGCGAAAATCGTCGAGCGTGAGGGACAAGCCAAGGCTGAGCATGATCGCGCCCAGCGCGAGGGTCAGGAACATCACCATCGGTTCAGTTTCTCCGTATCTACCCTGCAGCTTTTCTTATCTGCGTTCATTTGAACAGATCGCACTGGCACCGGTGACGATGGTTCAGCAATCGACTTGCCCCACGATCAAGGCGCGGGTGCGCGGGGCGAGGCCGATGCGACCGACTTCATCCTTGCGTTCTGCACAATTGCGGGCGCCAGTCCCGGTCGGTATTGCAGGTTTCGAAAAGAAGAAGCGGCCGCATCACATCGGATTAACCGCCAGAAAACGCTGGCTTGCGTTTCTCCAGAAACGCCGCGATGCCTTCACGTGCATCATCGCTCTGGCTGATTGAGACAATGGATTCGCCTTCGAGCGCGAGTTGATCACTGAGCGCGCGACCGGCGCTGGCCTGCAGTAGACGACGGACACCGCCGTATGCTTTGGTCGGGCCGGATGCGAGACGCCGGGCCAGTTTTTCCACCGCATCGTTCAAACCGTCGGCATCGTCATAACAGGCGTTAAGCAGACCCCAGTCTGTGGCCTCTTTGGCACTGAGTACGCGATTGGTCACCATCAGTTCTTCTGCGCGGCGCAGGCCAACCAGCCTGGGCAGAAACCAGCTGGAGCTACTATCAGGGGTCAGTCCAACTCCGGTGAAGGACATTGTGAATTTGGAATCCACAGTGGCGTAGGCAAAACTGGTGGCCGCAACCAGACCAAGGCCTGCCCCGGCAACCGTACCCGCGACTTGCGCAATCACTGGCGCATCCATGGACGACAGGATCTGAATGGCCCCATGCACGGCCGTCAAGAGTTCCTGAAGGGCATCTGGCAGTTTGTCGCCCGCGTCAGCGAAAGAGGCAAGATCACCGCCGGCACTGAACAATTTGCCCTCAGACGCGAGGATCACGACACGAATGTCGGGGTTGTCGCGGCAAGTCTCGGCGACTTGCAGAAACTCCCGCGCGAATTCGATGTTGATTGCATTGGCACGCTCAGGGCGGCAAAAAGTGATTCGAGCGATACCGTCCGCATGCTCCAGGCGCATGTATTCATTAGCCATTACTGATGATGTCTCCGTGAGTTTGTATGTGAGCGCGTGGCGCGTTAAGTCTTGATCAATGGGCCGTCGATCATAATTCAAAGCTGGCAGCAGGTTCTTGTGGACCGGTGTTGCCATTTGGTCTGACGCCATGCCGGTCACTTCAGGCGGCTGCATGTAGGCACCAGGATTCGCTCTGGCATCGCTCCAGCACCCGGAACCGCTGTCACTCGCAAGGGAACAACAAATATCGCATGGCATCATCGGAGCATTTATCACGCAATAGCAGATGGCTTTGGATTGGCCTGCTCGCTGTGCTGCTGATCGGCCTGACGGCATTGTGGCGTCTGACGCCTCTGGGCGAATGGACCAGCCCTGAGAAACTCAACGAGCAGGTCTCATCGATGCTGACCTGGCCCTGGGCGCCTCTGAGTCTGGCCGCAATCTATCTGCTGGGAAATGCGCTGATGTTTCCCAACATCGCGTTGAATCTTGCCGTCATCGTTGCCTTGGGTTCGGTCTGGGGTGTGGCGGCCGCCATGGCGGGGACTTTATTGGCGGGCGTCGGCGCTTTTCTGATTGGCCAAAGATACGGGCAGAACCTGTTGAAGCGTCTTGACGTGAAAGCGATGAATCGTCCGCTCAAGATGGTCAGAGAGAGCGGTCTGCCGGGCATGATTCTTCTTCGAATGCTGCCCATCGCACCATATCCGGTCGTGAATCTCGCCGTCGGTGCGGGAGGCATTGCGACTGGCACCTTTATTCTGGGCACGTTTATCGGGGTGCTGCCGAGTCTGGTGGCCATGGGCGTGATCGGCTTTCAGCTGCGTCAGGTCTGGGAATCTCCGGATCCTGCAAGTATCAGCGTGCTGGTGCTCATTGTCGTCGCCTACGTGGTGCTGGCCTGGTTGATCAAAAGGCGTTTGTCTTCGCGCGTCGAAATACCGGCTTCGGCATAGCGTTTGCTTCGTCAGAGAAGGGGTGGTTGCCATCAAGATAATGACGCTCAACATGCACAAGGGGTTTTCGGTATGGAACCGACGCTTTGTGCTGCATGAACTACGAGAAGCCATTCGTGAGTCAAAAGCGGATGTCGTATTGCTGCAGGAAGTCCTCGGTGAACACCGAGAGCATTCCACTCGCTGGGAAAAATGGCCGCAAAACAGTCAATACGAGTTTCTCGCCGACACGATCTGGTCGGCGCATGCGTACGGCAAGAACGCGGTCTATCCGGCTGGTCATCACGGTAATGCGCTGCTGTCCAAGTTTCCAATTACACACAGCCAAAATCACGACGTCTCAACCTACACGCAGGAGAAGCGTGGTTTGCTGCATTGCGTAATTGAGCAGCCCGGCAGAGCAAGACCTCTGCACACCATCTGCGTGCACCTTGGCCTGTTTGAGCGCCATCGCAGACAACAGCTCGACATGCTGACTGAGCTGATCGAACGCGAGGTGCCGCAGGATGCGCCCTTGCTGGTTGCCGGTGATTTCAACGACTGGCGTCAGTACGCTCACAGAAAGCTCGAACGAGACGCGGGCCTTCGCGAGGTGTTCATCAGCGCTTCTGGTCGTGCCGCCCGAACCTTTCCGGTGCGCTTTCCGATTCTGAGGCTGGATCGCATCTACGTGCGTAATCTCGAAGCCGCTCAACCCAGAGTGCTGACTTGCGCACCATGGACACGTCTTTCAGACCATGCACCGTTGCAGATTGAGGTGAGCGCATGAGCGACCGTGAATGGACACGCGACAACACGATCAACCTGCTCGAGAACGGCGAGGATTTCTTTGCCGATGTATTCGATGCCATTGCCCTGGCAAGCAAGGAGATCATCATTGAGACCTACATCTGGTTTGATGATGAAGTTGGACAGAGGCTGCAGACGCTGCTGATTGAAGCGGCGGGGCGGGGCGTCCAGGTTGATGTCACCGTCGACGGCTATGGGTCAGCCTCACTCACAGAGGAGTTCTATGCGCCTTTGAGTGAGGCTGGCGTGAATGTCCATATCTATGGCCCGGTGCGTCCGGTGCTTGGAGACAAGACCGATCTCTTCCGTCGTTTGCACCGCAAGATCGTGGTGATCGACGGTCGCTGGGGATGGATTGGCGGCATCAATTTTTCAGTCGAGCATCTGCGGAGTTTCGGATCAAAGTCGAAACAAGACTATGCGGTCCGGGTAAAGGGCCCCATCGTTGATGACATGCGTCAGTTCTGCCGTGAGGCGCTTGGTGAGAAGAATCAGCAGCGTCGCTCGTTACGGGGCTTTTTCCGGCGCCTGCCGCGCGGCTGGGACATGCCAGACAGCAAGGCCCAGGCACTGCTGGTGTCACGAGACAATCACAATCGGCGCACGGCCATCGAAGCGATGTACCGAATGGGGCTGCGCAATGCGCAGTCGGACATCATCATCATGAACGCCTATTTTTTCCCGGGGTACCGCTTTCTTCGCGCCATGCGCCAGGCGGTGCAGCGGGGAGCCCGTGTCCGCCTGATTCTACAGGGATCACCTGACAAGTATTACGTGAAGTTCGCCGGCTCCACGATGTATGACCATCTGCTCAATATCGGCGTTGAGATCTGGGAATTCATGGAGCGGCCGCATCACGCCAAGGTGGCCATCATGGATGCCGCCTGGGCGACAGTGGGTTCGAGCAATCTTGATCCGTTCAGCCTCTCCCTGAATCTGGAGGCCAATCTCTTCGTGCGAGACAAGACTTTTGCCAGTGACTTGCGTGCGCGGCTCGAAACGCTCATGGACGAGCACTGCCGGAGAGTGACCCGTGAAGAGGTGGCGCATCGAAGTGCAATTTGGCATGTCTGGCGCTGGATGGGTTATCACCTGCTGCGCCATTTTCCGCGCATGGCGCAGCTCGTCCCCATCGAGAAAGACCGCCTCAAGACCATCAATTCCTAGCTCTGTGCGCCGACACTATCAAGACAGTGCAACAGGGCATGCGACGAACTGGATACGGCACGGCCTCGGTGCCGAACCCAACCCAGGTTCCGGTGTGGTTTGAAGCCGGAAACATTCAGAGCCCGAACGGAATCGTCGATCATCGAAACGGGCAGGACACTCCAACCCATTCCGATCGCCGCCAGCATCTTCAACGTCTCCAGATAATTGGTGGCGAGTCGCACGCGGGGTTCTGCAGCATGACGTGCCAGTTCGGCGCGGATGATGCGATGCGTGTAAGTATCCTCATCTGGCAGCACAGCCGGATACTCCGCCAGTGTCTTGAGGCTGACGCGATGCCGTTGTGCAAGAGGGTGCATGGGCGAGACCACGACCTGAAGCGGGTCTGGCCAGATGGTTGCCGAATCGAGTTGCGGTACGGCCAGCAAGGGCAGGGTCACGATGCCAAGCTCAAGTTTGCCGGCCACCACCGCTTCGCAGGCATCTTCTGAATCCATGAAATGCAGGTCCAGATCGACGTCCGGGTAATCGGCGACAAAGCGCTTCAACACCGGTGGCAGACGGTGCAGGCCGATGTGATGGCTGGTGCCAATGGATAGCCGGCCTGTTACGGCGCCACTCAGGTGCGACAGCGCACGCCTTCCATCCTCAACCGTTTGCAGGACGCGCCGAGCATAGGGGAGCAGGGCGGCTCCGGCGTCTGTCAGCAGGACGGATCGGCCAACGCGGTCAAACAGGCGCTGGCCGATCTGATCTTCGAGTGCTTTCAGACGCTTGCTGATGGCCGGTTGCGACAGGTGCAATAGTTCTGCGGCTTGCGTAAAGGAGCCGCTGTCTGCCACTTCAATGAAAGCGGAAAGGTTTTGCGTGTCCATGCCTGCAGTATGCCAAACAAGAATCCATAATATAAAAAGGATTCATTAGAGTAATGATGGACAGCGGCGTAGCATGCTGTCCCAGACGCCGTGTTTCGCAGCGAATTTACGTCGCGGAAACTTGATCGGCAGTACACAAACCGTCGATGGAGGCCATGCCTCCATGAACAGAAGCTCCGGCTTCAGCACTCAGCGAGATCGCTATGACCATTCAGAAAACACTGTACGACAAGCTCTGGGACGCGCACCTGGTTCACGACAACGGCGATGGCTCAGGTCTTTTGTACATTGACCGCCATCTCGTGCACGAGGTCACCAGCCCACAGGCATTTGAAGGTTTGCGCTTGGCCGGTCGCAAGCCCTGGCGGATTGCTGCCAATCTCGCCGTGGCTGATCACAATGTTCCGACTACCGATCGCTCGGGCGGCATCAGCGACCCAATCTCAAAGAATCAGGTCGATGCGCTGGACGCCAACTGTGATGAGTTCGGTATCACCGAATTCCGCATGAATGATGCGCGTCAGGGCATCGTTCACGTGATTGGCCCTGAACAGGGCGCCACCTTGCCGGGCATGACCGTGGTTTGCGGCGATTCGCATACTGCGACACATGGCGCTTTCGGGGCCCTGGCCTTTGGCATTGGCACATCTGAAGTCGAGCATGTTCTGGCTACCCAGTGTCTGGTGTCGAAGAAGTCGAAGAACATGCGCATTACGGTGCAGGGCCAGGTCGGCCCGGGCATCACCGCCAAGGACATCGTGCTGGCCATCATCGGGCGTATCGGTACCGCCGGTGGCACTGGCTACACCATCGAATTTGCCGGCGACGCCATCCGGGCCTTGTCCATGGAAGGCAGGATGACAGTTTGCAATATGGCGATTGAGGCGGGCGCTCGCGCTGGTCTGATCGCGGTCGACGACGTGACCATCGATTACGTGCGTGATCGACCTTTCTCGCCGCGCGGCGAGAATCTGGACAAGGCCATTGCCTGGTGGAAGACACTGCATTCGGATGCGGGCGTCAGCTTTGACAAGGAGATCGAGATCTCTGCCTCTGATATCGAGCCGCAGGTGACCTGGGGCACCTCGCCTGAAATGGTGCTGCCGGTTGGGTCGCGGGTTCCCGATCCGGCCAGCATGACCGACGCGGTCAAGCGCAGCGGAATGGAAAAGGCACTGGCCTACATGGGCCTTGAGGCGAACATGCCTATTCAGGACATTCGCCCCGATAAGGTCTTTATTGGTTCCTGCACCAATTCGCGCATCGAGGACCTGCGCGCCGCAGCTGCGGTCGTCAAGGGCAAGGTCAAGGCGCCGAATATCCGGCTGGCGATGGTGGTTCCGGGCTCCGGCTTGGTCAAGACACAGGCTGAGTCCGAAGGACTTCACCAGATTTTTCTCGATGCTGGTTTTGAGTGGCGCGAACCCGGGTGTTCAATGTGTCTGGCCATGAACGCAGACCGACTGGAACCCGGCGAGCGCTGTGCCAGCACCTCCAACCGAAATTTCGAAGGTCGTCAGGGGCAGGGCGGTCGTACGCATCTGGTATCTCCGGCAATGGCCGCCGCCGCTGCGATTGCGGGGCATTTCGTTGATGTCCGGAGCATGTCGTGAGCAATCTGCTGCTCGATGCCGCTGAGGAAGATTGCCAGCGGTACTTCGTCGAGATTATTCCTCACAATGGTGCGCTAGGCATGCGATTCGTGAGTCGTGCCCCTGGCCGCGTTGTCTTTGATCTGCCCTACCGCGAGGATCTTGTTGGTGATCCAAGCTCAGGCGTGATTCACGGCGGTGTGATTACGACATTGATAGATGCCGCCTGTGGACAAGCAGTATTGACTAAGCTGCCCGAACTGCGCCGCGTGGCAACACTGGATCTGCGCATCGACTACCTACGACCTGCGCAGCCCGGAAAGACCGTTCGCTGCGTTGCGGAGTGCTATCGGCTGACACGCAAAGTGGCCTTTACCAGGGCAACGGCGCACGACGGTGATGAGAACGATCTGCTGGCCACCTCGGCAGGTACATTCATGGTTTTTGCAGATGCGACTTCCTCGCATGCGGCTGCCGGCCTGGTGAAGCCCTCATGAGCAATGAAGATCAATTTCGGGTCACACGAAGCTTTGAAGAACTCAAGCCGCTGATCGAGTCCATTCCTTATGCGCGTTACATGAATTTTTCGGTGATGCGTGATGGCGGCGATGTGGTGGTTTGCATGCCGTTCGGAGAATCCAGAATTGGCAACGCATCTCTTCGCGCGATCCATGGCGGCGCGCTCGGTGCCTTGATGGAATTCGCTGCTATTTGCCAGCTCCTGACCGTATCCGAAGTGGCCCGAGTCCCGAAAATTATCAGCAACACTGTTGAATACCTGCGATCCACTTCGCAGGTGGAGACTTTTGCGCGGGCCAGCATCACGCGTCGCGGCCGGCAGATTGCCAACGTCAAGACCATTGCTTATCAGAACGACATCAACAAACCCGTGGCGACTGCCCGGGCCCACTTTCTCCTCGCGTCCAAAGCGAAGAACGAGGTTTCATCATGAGAGCTTTTAGCAAGATTACGGCCAAAGTCGCGCCGCTCGACCTGTCGAATGTCGATACGGATGCCATCATTCCCAAGCAGTTTCTGAAGTCCATCAACCGCACGGGTTTTGGTCCGTTCGCCTTCGATAATTGGCGCTATCTGGACGAAGGTGATCTGGATACCGACCCCGCGACACGCAGGCCAAATCCGGACTTCTTCCTCAATCAGCCCCGATATCAGGGTGCCGAGATTCTGCTTGCAAGAGAAAATTTTGGGTGCGGTTCATCGCGTGAGCATGCGGTGTGGGCACTGGACCAGGCTGGGTTCCGTGCGGTCATTGCGCCGAGCTTTGCGGATATCTTCTACAACAACAGCTTCAAATCCGGCTTCCTGCCGCTGGTGTTAAGCGATGCCCAACTTGATCAGTTGTTTGCCGAGCAAGCTGAGGAAGAGGGTTATGCGCTGACCATTGATTTGCCTGAACAGCTGGTTGTCACCCCAAGTGGTGATCGCATGCATTTCGAGATTGACGAGTTTCGCAAGAACTGCCTGATTCGCGGGCTCGATGAAATCGGCCTGACCCTGCAGAGAGCCGAAGACATCAAGGCCTACGAGGCTAAGCGGGCTGAACAGGCCCCGTGGTTGTTCGCGAGCTGATCCCGGTTTCAACACCCAAGCAGACCCACTTCCAGACTTTGCTGATTTGATCAATTACACATGAACAAGAAAATTCTGATTCTCCCCGGTGATGGTATCGGCCCCGAAATCCTGACCCAGGCCGAGCGTGTGCTGGAAGTACTGCGCGCCAGTGGTGAGAAAATCGAATGGCGTCACGGCCTGCTCGGCGGCATCGCCGTTGATCAGGAGGGTTCGCCTTATCCGGAGTCGACCCAGAAGGCAGCGCGTGAAGCGGATGCCATTCTCATGGGGGCCGTGGGCGGCCCCAAGTACGACGAGCTTCCGCGCGAACTGCGACCGGAGCGCGGCATTCTGGGGATTCGCAAGGACCTGCAGCTGTTCGCTAATCTGAGGCCCGCGCTGGCCTATGAAGAACTGGCAGCAGCGTCTTCGCTCAAGCCCGAGGTCATTGCTGGTCTGGATATCCTGATTCTCAGGGAGCTCACCGGGGACATCTACTTTGGCGAACCGCGTGGACGACGCAAAACGGCTGAAGGTTTCGATGAGGGCTTCGACACCATGAAGTACAGCACGCCAGAAGTGGAGCGCATTGCGCGGGCCGGCTTTGAGGCGGCGCGCAAGCGCTCCGGCCGTCTCTGTAGCGTGGACAAGGAAAACGTGCTGGAAACCTCGCGTTTCTGGCGCGAGACGGTGATTCGCATCGGCGCCGAGTATCCGGATGTGGAACTCAGCCATATGTACGTGGATAACGCAGCCATGCAGCTGCTGAAGAATCCGCGGCAGTTCGATGTGATCGTGACCGGCAATATTTTCGGCGACATCCTGTCGGATGAAGCCTCGATGCTGGCAGGCTCCATCGGCATGCTGCCGTCGGCCTCGCTGGATGCGAACAACAAGGGTCTGTACGAGCCGATTCATGGCAGCGCGCCGGATATCGCTGGACAGGACAAGGCCAACCCGCTGGCCACCATCTTGTCCATTGCGATGATGTTCAAGTACAGCTTTGGTCAGAGCGATGTTTCGGATCGTATCGAGGCCGCTGTCAAGAAGGTGCTGCGAGACGGTTACCGCACGGGGGACATTGCCTTGCCGGGCGAGAAGGTGATCGGGACTCAGGCCATGGGTGACGCCGTGGTCGCCGCACTCGGCTGATCAGGGAGACAGAATAATGACGATGAAGACAGGATTGGTCGGCTGGCGCGGCATGGTGGGCTCTGTACTGCTGCAGCGCATGGAACAGGAAAAGGACTTTGACCTGATCGAGCCACATTTTTTCAGCACCTCAAATGCAGGCGGAAAGGGGCCGGACGTGGGTGCCGGGGCGGGGACCCTGCTCGACGCAGGCAGTATTGATGCCCTGTCTTCGATGGACGTCATCATTTCCTGCCAGGGCGGTGACTACACCCAGGAGATTCACCCCAAATTGCGTGAAGCCGGTTGGAAGGGCTACTGGATTGATGCGGCCTCATCGCTGCGGATGAAAGACGATGCCACCATCATTCTGGATCCGGTCAATTACAAGCTGATTGAGCAGTCTCTGAACCAGGGTGTACGCGACTACATCGGTGGCAATTGCACCGTCAGCCTGATGCTGATGGGCCTGGGCGCTCTGTTCAGTGAAGGCCTGGTCGAATGGGCCACAGCCATGACCTATCAGGCGGCGAGCGGCGCTGGCGCGCAGAACATGCGCGAACTTTTGGCCCAGATGGGTTTTGTTCGCGATTCCGCGATCGAACTGCTGGACGACCCGGCCACCGCCATTCTGGACGTGGATGCCAAGGTCACCGAGATGATGCGCGACCCGGGCTTTCCGACAGAGCACTTCGGCGTGCCCCTGGCGGGCAGCCTGATTCCCTGGATCGACAAGCAGATGGACAATGGCCAGAGCCGCGAAGAATGGAAGGCGCAGGCCGAGTCCAACAAAATTCTCGGGCGCTCCGGTCAGCCCATTCCCTTGGATGGCATCTGTGTTCGTGTCGGGACCATGCGCTGTCACGCGCAGGCCCTGACCATCAAACTCAATAAGGATGTGCCAGTTGCAGAGATCGAGTCCATGATCGCGGCCAGCAACCGGTGGGCAAAAGTGATTCCCAACACTCGCGACCAGTCCATATCAGGGCTCAGTCCCGCGGTGGTGAGCGGTACGCTGGATATTCCGGTCGGACGCCTGCGCAAGCTCAATATGGGGCCCAGCTACCTCGGCGCATTTACCTGCGGCGACCAATTACTGTGGGGCGCGGCCGAGCCTTTGCGCCGTATGCTGAGAATTCTCATCGACAATTGATCCTCGCAAGGGTGTCGAGAGTGTTGGTTCAGGCCTCTTTATTCCTGTATAAAAGGGTTTACAAGCCCTAGCTAAGGTAATTTCCGACACCGGGGGACTGCGTGGGGCGCGCGTCGAGGGAGTGAGTATGTTGGGAAGATTGTCGGCCACGGCCGCCGTGTGTCTGTGGTGTATTGCCGGACCTGTACAAGCTCTCGGGCTTGGAGACATGCAGGTCAAGAGCGGATTGGGTCAACGCCTGACGGCGGTGATTCCGTTCGACAGCCTGACGGCCGATGAGGCAGAAAGCATCCGTGTAAGTCTGGCGCGCAACGATCAGTTCGAACAGGCTGGGCTGGAACGTTCCGCCTATCTCTCGTCTCTCAAATTTGAAGTCATTACCGATCAGGGCGCGCCGCGCATCGAGCTACGCAGCAATGAAATTGCGCGCGAGCCACTGATTCATGTTCTGGTCGAGGCGCGCACAGCAGGCGGGCCCCGCGTACTACGTCAGTACACCGTGTTTTTGGATCCTCCAGCGCAGCCGGTTGAACCCACGCCGGCGCCGCAGGTGATCAGCCAGCCTGTCCCGTCAGCGCCGCCGGTTTACGCCCCGACTCCTGAGATCACGACTCCCGCACCGGTGCCTGAGACAGAAGCCGCTGCCGCGCCGGTATGGGAGCCGGCTGAATCTGCACAAGCTGCACCACAGGTCGCCAGCACAGGCCCGACGGTTCATGGACCGATTCAGGAAGGTGAGGCGCTGTGGGCTATTGCCAACAGCCGAAAGGCAGCCGGGGTCGGACAAAGCCAGGCCATGCTGGCGATTTACGAAGCCAATCGCAGTGCGTTTCTCAACAACAACATCAATGTTCTGCGAAAGGGCGTCACGCTTGAGATTCCGTCCGAAGCGCAAATGCGCGCCATCAGCGAATCGGCGGCCGTGCAGCGGTTGGCCCAACTTCGCTCCCCGACACCGCTCGCTAAAGCGCCTGCTGCCGTAGACCCGGCCCCGGTGGAGCCCCTGCCGGAACCGAGCGCGACGCCTCCGGTTGTTGATCCAGCAAGCGATACAAGCACAGCCACTGAGGTGGAGGCCGCATCGGTACCAGGCGAAGCAGCAAAGGCCGCGGAATCGGCATCTGTTGATGCATCTGACCAGGCCTCAAGCGCCACCATTACGGGGGACCCCGGCAGCGCTGAGACGTCTGAAACCCAAACTGCACCGATTGTCAGCACCGCGGAAGCTGAAGCTAGCGACGACCAGGCCAAGGATGCAGCCGCAGGCGAGAAGGCACCATGGACGCCTCCGGCCGAAACGGAAGTGAGTGATCCTGCGGTAGCGGGGCAGGCCGAGCCTGTTGAGGCAAGCAATGCTGAAGTCGAAGCCGGAGACCTGGAGGCAGAACTGGCGGACGAGTTCCCCTTGGAGCCTGATACGCGTGCACCGCTGCTCGGCAAGCTCTGGATTGCAATGATCGCGCTCATTGCACTGATCGCGGCATTGTTTGGCATTTCATCAATGCGCAAGGCGCGGGAGCAACGGGCACAGCGCGAGTACGAACAAGCCTTGGGGCAGGCCTACGAAGGTAAGGCACCACCAAAGTCCGGGCTAGCAGAAGGTGCCGCCATGGCGGCGGCCGCAGCTGCGACCGCCTCCCAGGCACACTCTTCGGATTCGGCCCGGGCTGAACTCGAACGGATGGATCGGGCGCTGGACGAAGACGCCACTGAGCAGCCGCCTGAGTCCGAACTAGATGAAGACATCACGGGACCCTATGACCCGGAATCCGGTGACGGCATTCTCAGCGCCTCGGCCGAGGTCGACCTTGGTGAGAATGATCCGGTTTCGGAAGCAGACTTCCATCTTGCTTATGGCTTGTATGACGAAGCCGCCATCATGCTCAAGCGAGCCGCTGAGGCTGAGCCGGAGCGGACCGATATTCGCGTCAAGCTGGCCGAAACCTATTTTGCTGCGGGTGACGCGCAGAATTTTGCACAGGCAGCGGAGCCGCTGAAGGAAGAGCTGGACGCCAAGGAGTGGGGCAAACTCGCCATCATGGGGCGTCAGTTGTGCCCTGGCGTCGCCCTATTTGCTTCAGATGCTGGCGATGCCGACGGCATGTCAGTTGATTTGAGTTTTGATGACGTGCTGTCAGGCAGTTCAGCGCCGGGCGAAGTTGATGAAGGACTTGAATTCAAGCTCGAAGAACTCGAATTGCCGACGGCTCCTTCTTCAGAAGAGCGTTCAGCGCGCGAGTCTGACAGCAACGACCTTGAGTTCGACCTCGGTGAGTTCGAACTGGGCGGTAATGATCAGGACGATCAGTCTCAGCTCGTGCCAGAAGCGGGTCAGGTCAAGGCCAAGGATTTTGACTTGAGTGACTCAGATCTGGGCGGGCCAGGGGACAATTCCCTGGATATCAGCTTTGATGAGATTGATGCCGGTCTGCTCGGTGACGAAGCGCAGGAAAGCGATGGCGGCGGGAGCGACGATGGTGGCGATGCCGGAACCAAGCTGGATCTGGCACGAGCCTACGTCGAGATGGGCGACTCTCAGATGGCCCGCAGTCTTCTGGACGAAGTTGATGCCAGTGGCGATGACGAGCAGAAAAAGGAAGCGGCTGAGTTGCGTGGGCGTCTGTCTGAGTAGCCTGAATATTCGGTCTGTTTTGATCTGTGGAGCGTCCTGAGCCGCGCCCGGTACGCTGGGCGGCAGGCGTTGAATATTGCGGGACGAACTTCAGCGGCTGGCAGATTCAGACCCACGCGGCCTCAATTCAGGAACAGCTTGAGGCCGCGTTGAGCCGGGTTGCTGACCAGCCCATTTCAACCGTGGCGGCGGGTCGCACCGATGCAGGCGTTCATGCCCGCGGTCAGGTGGTGCATTTTGACAGCACCGCCTTGCGTACACCCAATGCCTGGATGCTGGGCGCCAATACCGTCCTTGGCAAGGAGATTTCGCTGCGCTGGGTCAAACAGGTGCCCGACCGCTTTCATGCCCGCTTTTCAGCCACAGGGCGTCAGTACCGCTACCTCATTCACAATGATCGCGCCAGGTCGGCATTGCTCCATGGGCGAGCGGCCTGGGAGTCAAAACATCTGGATGAGCAGGCCATGCACCGGGCAGCGCAGGCACTGGTGGGACGTCACGATTTCAGTGGTTTTCGAGGTGCCGCCTGTGAGGCCAGCAATCCGGTTCGTCACATGCGAAAGGTGTCGGTGACACGAGAAGGCAGCGTGATCTCAATCGAGGTGTCGGCGAATGCGTTTCTTCTGCACATGGTGCGCAACATTTCAGGCAGCCTGATGGAAGTGGGTTGTGGTCGCCGCGAGGAAGCCTGGATCGCTAAGATTCTGGCCTCAGGCCAACGCAGCCTGGCCGGCAGGACTGCACCTCCGAGCGGTTTGTATTTCACTGCGGTGGAATATCCAGCAGAATTCGCGATTCCCCAAGCTCAGGCATTCGCCTTGGCCTGATTGAACCTGGAATGGGACGCATCCATGGATCGTGACGCCAGTCACCGAAGCCTTCATCGCACGCGAATCAAGTTTTGCGGCATAACGCGCCAGCAGGACCTGGATGACGCAATTCGCCTGGGTGTGGATGCTCTTGGCTTCGTCTGCGTGCCAGGCAGCAAACGATACCTTTCTCCAGCCGATGCAGGGCAGCTGCGTGCACGGATGTCCCCCATGGTGACATCCGTGCTACTGCTCAGCGATGCGCCGCGTGAGGCCGTGCTCAAAGCTCTGGAACAGGTCAAGCCGGATCTGATTCAGTTCCATGGCTCAGAGTCGCCCGACTTTTGCGATTCCTTTGACTGCGGCTACATCAAGGCAGTGTCCGTGCATCAGGAGTCCGATGTTCGCACCGCTGTTGAGCGCTATCCTGGCGCCAAGGCGTTGCTGCTGGACGCGCCTTTGCAAAATGGCCTGGGCGGAACCGGCACTTCCTTCGATTGGACCCTGATCCCGCGAGACCTGCCGACGCCAATTATCCTTGCAGGCGGTCTCAACCCTGAAAATGTAGGCCGGGCCGTTAGAATGGCGCCCCTTTTTGCAGTTGACGTGTCCAGCGGAATTGAATCAGCACCCGGCGTGAAAGATCTCAGGCAGATGCAAGGCTTCGTGCGGGCGGTTCAATTGGCGGACGACAAACGATCTCGATGAATTATTCAGAATTTCCAGATAGCCGCGGGCACTTCGGTGTGTTCGGTGGCCGCTTCGTTTCAGAAACCCTGATGGAGCCCTTGCGTCAGCTCGAAGAAGCTTACGCAAGACTCAAGACTGATCCGGACTTCCGGGCTGAGCTTGATGACGACCTGCGTCACTACGTAGGCCGGCCTTCACCGCTGTACCACGCGCGCCGTCTGACCCGTGCCTGGGGCGGGGCGCAAATCTGGCTCAAGCGCGAAGACCTGAATCACACTGGCGCCCATAAGATCAACAACACGGTGGGGCAAGCCTTGCTGGCCAAGCACCTTGGAAAGACGCGCATCATTGCCGAGACAGGCGCCGGTCAGCACGGCGTCGCCAGTGCCACCATCGCCGCCCGGCTCGGTCTGAAATGCGTGGTCTACATGGGCATTGATGATGTTGAGCGCCAGTCTCCCAATGTCTACCGAATGAAATTGCTCGGCGCAGAAGTGGTGCCGGTGCGCAGCGGGACACGTACCCTCAAAGACGCGCTGAATGAAGCGATGCGCGATTGGGTGACCAATGTCGACGACACGTTCTATGTCATCGGCACGGTGGCCGGCCCCCACCCGTATCCTATGCTGGTGCGCGATTTCAACAGCATCGTCGGTCGCGAGGTCATTGAGCAGTCTCGCCAGCAGATTGGTCGCCTCCCGGACCTGCTCACTGCCTGTGTCGGCGGCGGCTCCAACGCCATCGGGCTGTTTCATCCCATGCTGGAGTTTCCAGAGGTTGAGATGGTCGGCGTAGAGGCGGGCGGGGACGGTGTCGAATCAGGCCGCCATGCCGCGCCGCTATCTGCCGGAAAATCGGGTGTGCTGCATGGGAATCGCACCTATGTCATGTCCGACGACAACGGCCAGATCATGGGCACGCATTCCGTTTCAGCGGGCCTGGATTACCCCGGTGTCGGTCCGGAACACGCATGGCTCAAGGATCTGGGTCGGGTGCGTTACACCGCCGTGACCGATGATCAGGCCATCGCGGCCTTCCACGAGCTGGCGCACGTCGAAGGCATTATTCCGGCTCTGGAGTCGTCTCACGCCTTGGCCTATGCCAAATCCATTGCGGCTGATATGAGCTCAGAAAAGCATATCGTCGTGAATCTATCCGGGCGCGGCGACAAGGATATCTTCACCATTGCCAAGCGCGAAGGGGTGGAGTTGACCTGAACTTTCCTGTTTATTTCCATGCCTGCGGGCATGACTGAATCTGTTTCTTCTGCAGCCTGATTTCAGAATTCTGAACCTGACTGCCGCTACACGAGTGATGTGTTCTTGAGCCGAATAGCCCCTAAATTTGAAACTCTGAAGTCCGCTGGTCGCAAGGCGCTGATTCCCTACATAACCGCGGGTGACCCGCACCCTGATTACACCGTAGGACTGATGCATGCACTGGTATCCGCCGGCGCAGACATCCTTGAACTCGGTATTCCGTTTTCTGATCCCATGGCCGATGGCCCAGTGATTCAGCTGGCCTGTGAGCGAGCGCTCAAGCATCACACCTCGCTACAGATGGTCGTGGATATGGTGAAGCAGTTCCGGCAGCAGGATGCAGATACGCCTGTGGTACTGATGGGCTACCTGAACCCCATTGAAATCATGGGGCTGGAACGGTTTTCGAAATCCGCCAGCGAAGCCGGCATTGATGGTGTCCTGATCGTGGATCTGGCAGTGGAAGAGGCGCCTGAATATGTTCCCACGCTCAAAAAGCATGGTCTGGACAGCATTTTCCTGTTGGCACCCACCAGTCCGGAAGCGCGAATCCGAGCCGCCGCGGAGCTGGCGGGCGGCTATCTGTACTATGTCTCGCTCAAGGGCGTTACCGGCGCGGCCAATCTGGACCTTGAAAGCGTGAGCCAGAAGATGGCGGAGATACGCAGGTCGACCGATCTGCCGGTTGCCGTCGGGTTCGGCATTCGCGATGCGCAAACTGCGCGTTCTGTAGCTGGAATCGCAGACGGCGTGGTGGTCGGGAGTGCGCTTGTTTCGGAGATTCAGCGCAATGCAGAAACGCCTGGAGAGCTGCCTGATCGGCTCGCGGCCAAGTTGCGCCCGCTTCGTGAAGCCATGGACCAGGGCAGTGTCGGATAAGATGACGGCTTGGATAATTTGCTTGCAGCCCTGATCATGGGGATTCGGGTGCTGATGCGCAGACACTTGGGAGCGCGTGTTGTATGAGTTGGCTGGATAAAATTTCGGGATCACAACTACTTACCAAAGGCGTGCGCAAGCGCAATGTCCCAGAGGGCCTGTGGACCAAGTGCGGAAGTTGCCAGTCCATGCTGTACCGGGCAGAGCTGGAGCGGACGCTCGAAGTGTGTCCCAAATGCAGTGCGCACCATCCCATCGGCTCTCGAGCCCGGCTCAACCACTTTCTGGACGAGCAGAACCGAGAGGAACTGGCCAAGGATGTGTCACCGCTGGACCCGCTGAAATTCAAGGATTCACGCAAGTACACAGAACGCCTCAAGGAAGCGCAGTCCGATACTGACGAGCGGGACGCTCTGGTGGTTATGCGCGGCGAAGTCATGGGTCTGCCACTGGTCGTCAATGCCTTTGAATTCGGCTTCATGGGCGGCTCCATGGGCAGTGTGGTCGGTGAAAAGTTTGTCCGCGGTGCCAATGCGAGCCTTGAACACGGGGTCCCATTGGTCTGCTTTGCGGCATCGGGCGGTGCACGCATGCAGGAATCCCTGTTCTCCTTGATGCAGATGGCGAAAACCTCTGCAGCACTGGCCAAGCTTCACGAGCGAGGGCTGCCTTTCATTTCGGTCATTACGCACCCCACCATGGGCGGCGTATCCGCCAGCCTCGCAATGCTGGGCGATATCAACATCGCAGAGCCCCGGGCACTGGTCGGGTTTGCCGGTCCTCGCGTCATCGAACAGACCGTACGCCAGAAGTTGCCAGAAGGCTTCCAGCGCGCTGAATTCCTGCTCGAACACGGCGCTGTGGACATGATTGTTGATCGCCGCGAGATGCGCGAGAAAATTCACAGACTGCTCGCAATGCTCACGCACTGGGCGCCCGCTGAAGCTTGAGCTTCCGGGGTCGTCGTGATTCTCTGCCAGAGTGGTTGGCGTGGCTGGAACGCCTGCATCCACGAGAAATCGATCTTGGGCTGGAGCGCGTCGGTGCAGTTGCAGGCCGGCTGGGTCTGATTCATTCAGACGTTGTAACGCTGACCGTCGCCGGAACCAACGGCAAAGGCTCAAGCGCCAGTCTGGCAGCGCAGATCTATCAGAACGCCGGGTACAGGGTTGGCCTCTACACGTCGCCGCACCTGATGGCTTACAACGAGCGCATCCGCATTGATGGCCAGGTCGTGGGTGATGCGGAAATTTGCATTGCTTTTGACAAGATCGAACAGCAGCGAGGTCAGACCGGGCTCACCTATTTTGAGTTCGGAACTCTGGCGGCCTTGTATCTGTTTCGAGAGCGGGGCGTTGAGCTTCAGGTGCTGGAGGTTGGACTGGGCGGTCGCCTGGATGCGGTCAATATTGTTGATGCCGATGCCGCGCTGGTGACGTCCATCGGCATTGATCATGTTGACTGGCTGGGTCCGGATCGCGAATCGATTGGCCTGGAAAAGGCCCATGTTTTCAGGAGCGGCCGCCCCGCGATTTGTGCAGATTCGTCGCCGCCCGAAAGCCTGCGCGCACATGCCAGGTCAGTTGGAGCAGGCTATCTGGAAATCGGAACTGATTTTCATCTTCAGTGCCATGACGGAGACTGGTCATGGCATTGTGGCCTGAGGCAGCTGCCTTTGCCTCGTACTGATTACCTGAATGTGGCCGCACACCGAGGCAATGCAGCCGGCGTTCTGACCGCAGTAGACTGCCTCCAGCCCAGATTGCCGGTTGGCGAACACAGTATTGCTGAGGCGCTCACCGACTTCTGCATGCCGGGACGCTTTGAGCGTCGTGGGCAACTGATTCTGGATGTCGCACACAATGTAGATGCGGCAGGCGTCCTGCTCACCCAGCTTCAGCAGCTTCGGCCCAACCACAGGTTTGCCTTTGTACTGGGAATGCTCATAGACAAGGACGTAGAAGCCTATTGCAACATCCTGCGCCCGGTCATGGGGCAGGTGTACTGTATTGGGCTTGGCTCACCCAGGGGGCTGGATAGCGCCACTTTGCAGCGTCGCGTCGCTTCGCTCGGCATTGCGGCCCAAGCCTGCGAAAGTATCGAAGAGGCTGTCGGGCAAGCCTTGAACAATTTTGAGAATAATGAGGTGGTTGTGACTGGTTCATTTCTGACAGTTTCGGCAGGTATGGCATATGGATGAGATTCTGCTGAGGCGAATTGTCGGCTTGCTGACTCTGGTCACCATTGCCTTTCTGCTGAGTTGGCTCTTGCCCAGACCGGGGTTGGAATCATTGGAGTCGGACGGCCAGAAAGTCGTCTCGATTGATCTGGCTTCGAACGAGATCGTGCAGGACACGCCGTCGGTTCTGAACCGGGCTGACGCGGACGATCTCAGCTCGTTCGAGCAAGCACCAGACGATCTGCGAGGTGATGAGGGCAATCTTTCGTCTGCCAGTCAGACGGAGGCCAAGGCTGGCGAGCAGGCGCAATCAACCGCACCGCCAACGCCCAAGCCGGAGCCAAAAAGCGCTCCCCCGGACGCGGCCAAGCCTGAGCCCAAACCGCAATCCAAACCACAGCCCAAACCTGAGCCCAAACCTGAGCCCAAACCTGAGCCGAAGCCCATACCGGAGCCAAAGCCAGAGCCAAAGCCTGCTCCAGAACCAGCGCCCTCTCCTGAGCCCGAGCCAAAGCCGAAGCCGCCGGCACCTCCGGTGACATCCAAGCCGGCCGTTTCTGCGGGCGGGCGATTCCTGGTCCAGGCAGGTGCGTTTTCGCAGATCAGCAGTGCACGGGCCATGCTGGCCAGAGCGTCCCTGCAAAGCGTCGACTGCGTGATTTCGCCAGCTGACACTGCCAAGGGCACGATTTACCGCGTGCGTTGTGGTCCTTACGACGGGCGCGCAAAGGCTGACGAAGCGGTCCGCATGCTCGCCCGCGACAAGATTTCTGCACAGGTCATGAGTGGCGACAAGTAGCGTGGCAGTCAGATGGTGAGCGTCCAGGTTAATGAGAGAAAGCGCGACGACGCACTGTTCCAGAACCTGCTGGCGCAGGGCCATGAAGGCAGAATCGCCGACTTTTTGGCCCGACGTTTGAGCAAGGCCGTGTCGCCCGCACAACTGGCGCGGCCATCGCTTGCCGACATTCCTGACCCCAGCGCAATTCCCGATATGGAACGCGCGGTAGAGCGTATGGTCCGCGCCATCGTGGACCGTGAAAGGATCATCTTTGCCGTTGACCACGACATGGACGGTCAGGCTTCAGCTGCCGTTTTATGGGCAGCTTTCGTGGATTATTTCGATGTTGAGCCGGGCCTGATCAGTGTCGTAACCAGCCACCGCCTGACCGAGGGCTATGGGATCACCGATGCCGTGGCAGACCGCATCATCGCGTCCGATGCCAGTCTGATCATTTCGGCAGACAAGGGCTCCTCGGACGAGAAGCGCATTCAGCGCATCGCCGCGTCCGGCAAGGATGTGGTCGTGACCGACCATCACGAGGTGCCGCTAGAGGGACCGCCGGAAAGTGCGTATGCCTGCGTCAATCCTGCGCGCAAGGACTCCAGCTACGATCCTTTTGTCTGTGGGGCAGGTGTCGCCTTTCTCACCGCTGCCAAAGTGCGTTCGGCACTGTTGGCGCAAGGGCACCGTTCCAAGATCAAGTCACTGCTTGGCCTGACCGACTATGTTGCGGTGGCCACCGTCGCGGATTGCGTGGCTTTGCGGCCTGATCGGAGCATCGTCAACCGCGCCTTGATTCGTAGCGGTCTGCAACTGATCAATCAGGAATCCAGGCCCTGCTGGCAGGCTTTCAGGGCCAATCTGAAACAGGAAGGCCCTATCAGCTCGCAAACCATTGCCTTTTCGCTTGCGCCAGCGGTAGCTTCGGCTGGGCGACTGGACTGGGCCGAAACCGGCTTTCGCTTTCTCGTTGCCCGTTCTTTGAGTGAGGCGAACACGCAATGGGCGGTTCTCGCGTCAGAGAACGAGGAGAGAAAGCGCATTGAGCGAGACATTAGAAGTATTGCCATGGCATCGGCGGAGAAGCAGTCAGGTCGTGCATCACTTGTGCTGATTGAACAGGGTCATAGTGGGGTGCACGGCATCACCGCCAGCCGTCTGGTAGAGCGCTTCGGTAAGCCTGCTGCGGTTTTCTCTTGCAAAGGCTCGGGAGCGCGTACCAGCGACGGCGACGTGCAGGAAGGCAATGCCGACATCATTACCGGTTCATTTCGAAGTGTGGACGGACTGAACATTCGCGATGCACTGCAACGCGTTCATGAGCGAAATCCTGGGATGCTGATCTCCTTTGGCGGCCATGCGGGTGCTGCGGGAGCAACACTTGATCGCGCCGCCTTTGAACGTTTCGAGTCCGAATTCAACGAGGCTGTTCGTGTGTTGACCAAAGCGCGAGTGTTCGCCCCAGAGGTTTGGACAGATGGATCATTGCCCGATGCAGATTTGAACATCGACAGTGCCGATTCGTTCGCCGAGCTTGATCCTTGGGGCAAGGATTTTCCACAGCCGACATTCAAGGGCAGGTTCCAGGTGCAACAATGCCGGTCGATGGGCGACGGTAGTCATTGGCGCCTGGTTCTGTTGTCTGGCACTCAAATTGTTGAGGCCGTCTGGTTTTCTGCAACGGTTCCTGGTGGCGATGCGCCGGTGCAGGAAGGCGATGAGATTGATTCGGCTTATCAGCTTTCAATCAACACCTATCGCGGCCGGCGAAAGCTGCAACTTCAGATTGTCTGGGCCCAGGCCATCGACCTCGCCTGAGGTCGACAAGTGAGCGGCTCAGGGCTTTGGAGTGGTTCTTGGGCGGCCCGCGCCAGCGAGAAAGCCGTAGAGCGTCTCTTTGGGCAGTTGCTTCTCAATCGTCTTGCGGACATCGAGCAGTAGATCGAGATCTATGCCGGTGTCGAAGCCCATGGCATCGAGCATCCAGACCAGGTCCTCGGTGACAATATTGCCGGAAGCTCCGGGGGCAAAAGGGCAGCCGCCCAGTCCGCCGAGCGAACTGTCAAAAGATCGTATGCCGATATCCAGTGCCGCAACGACCATGGCCAGGCCCTGGCCACGACTGTTGTGCAGATGCACCCCACTCACGCGTGCGGCGCCAAACGCTGAGCGCATGGCGCCGAGCAGTTGCCTGAGTTGGGCCGGGTTTCCATAACCTACGGTATCGGCGGGTCGAAGCTGGTCGACGCCCAGGCTGACGAGTTGCTCTGAAATCTGCATCACCTCGTCCTGTGCCACCAACCCTTGTTGTGTGCAGCCAAAGGCCATGGACAGGCTGGCCTCCACCAAGGGCCGTTGTGCCTGCGCAACCTGCTTGCACCTTGTAACGATGCTTCCGACATCGGCGACCACTTGTGCGCGACTGCGACGCAGATTGCTTTGGCTATGCGCCTCAGTCATTGAAACCGGAACGGTCAGTTTGTGCACCCCGGCCGCAATCGCGTTCTCAGCGCCTTTCAGATTTGGCACCAGCGCAGCAATTTGCAAACCCTTGAGCGTCCTGGCGTGCGAAACCAGTTCGGCTGTATCCGCAAGTTGTGGCAACAACTTGGGGGAGACGAATGACCCGACTTCAATATTACGCATGCCCGCGCTCCAGGCTGCGTCGATCCACGCGCGCTTATCGGCGGTCGGCATGATGCTCGCGATGCTCTGCAGCCCGTCGCGCATGCCGACCTCATGAATCTGAACTGCCGTTGATTTCACGGCTAAAGATTCTGATTCGTGGTGCGCATCAAGCCGAAGGGGCAGCGCCCCAACCCGTCATGTAGATCACAATCAGGATTGAGCAGATGCCCAGAACCCAGGATTCCAGAATCAGGCGCAAGGCCATGGGGGCAGCTCTGACTTCCATGAAATGCATGATGACCAGTCGGACCTTGAAGAAAGACACGATGAGAATGCCGATGGTCGCCAGCGTATGAGAACTGATCTCGCTGCCGTCTTCCTGCGTGCCCAATATCCAGGAGAACACAGTCATGAAGCTGAGGATCAGCCAGACCAGTGTGATGCCGTCCAGGCGAAGTAATTTCATGACTATCGCACCAGATAGAGCAGGGGGAAGAGCACAATCCACAGCAGATCAACGAGGTGCCAGAAGATGCCGCCGCTTTCCAGGGAGCGAATGTCGTTGGGGCCTGTCATGGGGCGCCGCGTGAGTTGCCAAAGCAGCAGCAGAACGACCATGCCGATGATCACGTGCAGGAAATGGATGCCCGTGAAGACAAAGTAATACATGAAGAAGTCGTTACTCATCAGCGTGTGCCCGGCACGGATCTTTTCGCTGTACTCGATGATCTTGACGACGCCAAAACCGAAGCCACAGGCAAAAGCGAGCAGGAACCACTGAGGTGCAGGGGCCATAGGGTTTTTGCGCGCCACGTGCACGCCTTTGGCGACGAACCAGGAACTGGCCAGCAGTAGCAGCGTATTGCAGACGCCCAGCGTCTGGTTGAGTGTCTGCTGGGACTCCGAAAACAAGACAATGTCCTGGTTTCGGTAGAACAGGAATACGGCGAAGAACAGGGAAAAGACCACCATGTCGCCCATGATGAAAACCCAGATGCCGACTTCGCCCGGCAGGTGTTTTCCGGCAGATGGTGACTGCGGCCCGGTAGATTTGGATCTGTCGCCGGAGTGACTGCTTTCAGGTCTTACGTCAGCTCCGATGCTGACTTCGGATGTCCCGCTGGGAGTCGTCATGATGGCTATGGCGGCAGTAGTAGGGTGAATAGCGAGGCATCCCCGCCAGTCGCACGCGTGTGAGCGTAGATTGTAGGACAGGCATGTTCAAAGGTTCTACCTACTTCTGGGTGGCGGGCTGGCCCCTATTGAGGCAAGCCCTACGCAGTGGCCGCCCTCGCGGCTCAGGACGGTATTGTGAATACAACCGGTGACGGCCGGGCAATGATCGGTCCTTCGAGATAATCAACGCCCATCTGTGACCAGGCGTCACGTGCAGACTCATCACTGATCTCGCATACGATGATTTTTCTTTGGAGACTGTGCGCAACGCTAATCGCACTGTCGGCCATGATGCGGTCTACCGCATCGTTGGCTAGGTTCTTGTAGTGACGGCTGTCAATACAGCAGAAGTCTGCGGGCAAACGACGTTCAATTTCTGTGGCTCCTGCACCCAGCAACGAGCCTTGAAAAAGTGCAACCCGGCATTTCAAGCTGCGAGCGGCCTCGCAGAAAATACGAGCTGGGGTCGGCATGTCTCTCAAGGTCTCTTCGCCGAGAACGAAGCAGATCTTGAATGATTCCAGCTGCGGATTTTCCTGCAACGCATTGGCCAACACTTCCAGCGTTGCACTATCACCGACGGTATGCGGGGATAGGGGAATACAGCACAGGCCCACCCGTGACAGCACTTCCCGGTTGCGCGACAGATGATCGAGCGTCGACTTCAGGGCCCAGCGCTCAACTTCCGCGGCATGTCCTGTGCGTTTGGCCACGGGCAGGAAGGTTTCGGGCTCAGCCCAGAATCCTTCCTCGTCCTCCAAGGCCACGGAAACCTTGAAGACAAGACCGCTTTCCTGCTTGCCCTTGACTGCATGTAATTGCTGGGTGGTCAGGTGCAGCAGTCCATCATCCAGACCTGCGCGAATCCGCCGGACCCACTTGGCCTCATCTACCGCGAGATGTTCGGTCGAGTCTGCACTCTCGTCGTAAACGTGCACGGTATTGCGACCCGCCTGCTTGGCGACTGCGCAGGCCTTGGCGCCGCGCCCGAGCAATTCCAGTGGGGGGAGTCCGCATTGGCTGTCTACCATGACCAGGCCAAAGCTCGCGGTCGTCGAAATTTTTCGATCGGCCCACTGTAGAGGCGAAGCGGCGATGGCCTTACCAAGGCTACGGGCCAGCTCCAGTGCCTCAGCCTCAGTCGTGATTGGCAGGATCAATGCAAAGGTGTCCGCACCCAGGCGGAAGATGTCGATGTCGGGTGCGCCTTGTACCAGCGCCTCGGCCACTCTGACGAGTACTTCGTCGCCGGCCTGCATGCCCAGGGTGTCGTTGACATTGCGAAGCCGATCGACATCGGCGATCAGCAGGCCATGCTGCGCGGTCTTTCCTGAGAAACTGGTGAACACCTCTCGGATGCGACGATCGCAGGCGGTCCGGGTCGGTAGTCCAGTGACGGGGTCGTTACTGCGCCGGTCGATGACCACGCGGGTGGCATCGCTCTGACGGGCGTGCTCATCAAAGACCAGCACTGCACCAAGACTACGACGGCCCGGGCCGTGCAGCGGGGTGCCGATGAAGCGGATCTCGCATTCTTCGCGACCTTCGGCTTTCAGAAAAATGCCATCGGAGTATTCAACCCGAGAACTGGAGGCAATCACACTGGCGGCAAAGTCGGGCGCTGCTTCGGGCTGATTTGCGAGTCTGAGTTTCAGAATTTCACCGCAGGGTCTGCCGCGAGCATCACGCAGGGCAACGCCGGTCAGTCGCTCTGCCGGCGCATTCATGCCCTCAATGGTGCCGTTGGGGTCGACCGTGATGGCAGCATCGTCGATGGATGCCAGCACCGCGCCACTGCGCTGTTTGAGTCGCAGCGCCTGTTCATCGGCGCGAGCCCGTTCGCCAGCTTCGACCACCAGCTGGCTTTGCTGCGCCATTGCACGATCACTGGCCTCACGAAGCTGGCGGATGCGATCGTTGTAGGCATGGCTGATCATGCCAATCTCGTTCTTGGGGCTGGCATTGAGTTGCACGCGCTGTGCTTCATCAACAGTGTGAACACGGGCAAGCGTATTCGACATATTGGCCAGCGGCCGCAGGACAAAGAAACGCAGGGCCGCAAAGATCAGCAGCATGGTGATTGCGACGGTTCCGATGAGCACCAACAGCGATTGGGTAAAGAAATACTCAGCACCGGCGACGCCTTCACGCGCCGAAGTGACGCGGACAAGCTTCCAATAAGGCGCGGCTAGCTCGAATATGGTCGCCGCGCCGTCTTCGCCAAGAATGGCGTCAGATCGGATCAGGAGCTCCTCAGGGTGGGCAGCACTGTCTGCGCCGGACGCGGCCGTGTTCCAGATCAATGCCAGGTCAGATTCAGTCTGCTGGCGGGAGGCATTGCGCGTGCGATCCTTCAGACTTGAGATGGTTTCAGCATCATAGAAGGGTGACTGTACGGATTTCGACAGAAATGCTTCGTCCCTCCGATGCAGATCCAATGCGAGCGTATTGAATGCGGGAATCTTCTGTGCGAGCTCGGCGACATTGCGCGGCTTGCTCTCGCTGATGGGCTCGACCGCCTTTCCGGCAACAGCGATCAGCTGGTTATTGCGATCGACCAGAAGGGCATATCCGGATTGTCCGCTACTGGCTCGGCGCAGGCTCTTTTCCAGTTCGCGTGCATCCAAGGATACTGTCACGGCACCCTTGAAGCCGCTACTGTTACGAATGGGCAATGCGCAGATTACGACCTTGCGGCGGGAGAGGGACTCGCTTCTCAGCAGCGACCAATAGCATCTTCCGGCAGTGGCGTAGCGCGCCGGCGTGTACCAGCTTTCCTCCCAATAGGGGACTGTCTTTGGGTCGTTGTAATCATCGCGGACCTGCAACTCACCGACGCCATCAGCAAGCCAGTACAAACTTTGTCGTTTCTCTCCGGCCGATCGTGGTTCGGGCCACCAGCCAATGCCTGTGACCATGGTGTCCAGGCCACTTGCAGCGACCAAGGGCACGATCTTGTTGCGCCAGCGAGTCCCGCCGTTGCTGCTGGCGAGCTCGGCAACGGTTGCCGCGAGTGCGCCAGCCTGTTCCAGATGATGATCGACCAGTTGGGAAAGACGCAGGCCGCTTTCCCGCTGATACCGCTGCGTGTCTTCGACCACGCTGGTTTGCACCAGTGTCTTTCCTACCTGCCACGCGGCGATGGCCAGCAGGGCAGTTACCAGGATGAAGGCGACAGACAACTTGAACTGCAAACCCTGACCAAAGCGCAGCCGCGGGCTTTCCAGCTCCATCGCCAGCTTCGGGAGCGTCCCGCTCATGAGGCCCTATCGGAATCCGTCGTCATACCTGAATCATGGCACAGCGGCGGGATCAGGCAAGCAAGCGTTTCGCCTTGATCAGACCCGAAATCAATTGTTCGATATCATCTTCGCCGTTGTAGACCGCCAATGAGGCACGGCAGGTTGCCGGAATCTTGAAGCGTTCCATCAGCGGCATGGTGCAGTGATGCCCTGTTCTGACGGCAATTCCTTCCTGATCGAGCAAACTTCCGAGATCGTGAGCGTGCGCGCCTTCCATTACAAAAGACAGCACGCCAACTTTCTTGCGCGCCGTTCCGACCAATCGCAGCCCGGAGACCTCCGACAAGCGTGCCGTGGCATACGACAAAAGGCGCTGCTCAGCATCCGCAATTTTTGAAATTCCGACAGATTCAATCCAATCCAGCGCACAGGCCATGCCGATGGCTCCCGCCATGTCGGGGGTTCCCGCTTCAAATTTGTAGGGAATTTCATTCCAGGTGCTGCCGCTGAACGTGACCGTTTCAATCATGTCGCCGCCGCCGTGCCAGGGCGCCATCGCCTCCAGATGTTCGCGTTTTGCGTGCAAGACTCCGAAGCCGGTAGGGCCGTAGGCCTTGTGGGCGGAACAGGCATAGAAATCTGCGTCGAGCGCCGCCAGATCCTGAGGCCCGTGGGCAATTCCCTGAGCACCATCGATGAGAACCGGTATGCCACGCGCATGTGCTTCCCTGACCATTTCCGCGACCGGGTTGATCGTGCCCAGAGAGTTGGAAACCTGCACGATCGAGACCATGCGCGTCCGTGGTCCCAGCTTTGAGCGCCAGTCGTCGAGATCCAGTTCGCCTTCTTCGGTGACATCTGCCGCCACCGTCTTGGCGCCAGCCAGCTGCCAGGGAACGATGTTGGAATGATGCTCCATGCCGGTCAGCAGCACTTCGTCGCCGGGCTTTAGTTGTGGCTGCAGGAATGCGCGGGCAACCAGGTTGATGGCTTCCGTCGTACCACGGGTGAAGACGATTTCTTCACGGGGCACGTTGAGAAAAGCGCCAATACGATCTCGAGCGGCTTCGTACTTAGTTGTTGCACGTGCTGCCAATTCGTGAACCGCGCGATGGACATTGCTGTTGTCATGGCGGTAGTACTGATCCAGTGCCTGCAGCACGTCCAGCGGCTTCTGGGTGGTGGCGGCGTTGTCCAGGTAGGCCAGGCGTTTGCCGTGTATGGCCTCGGACAGAATTGGGAACTGCGCGCGAATCTCTTTCAGGTTCAGAGTCTCACTCATGCGAGCACCGTATCGTCGATGTTTGCACCGAGATGCTTCACCACATGCGCGATCATGGATTGACGAAACGCGTCGTGCGGAATCTTGCGCAGAGGTTCCATGGCAAATGCCAGAGTGAGCAGGGCGCGCGCCTCAGCTTCTGGAATTCCGCGTGAGCGCAGGTAGAACAGCGCCTTGTCATCAATCTGACCGAATGTTGCGCCGTGCGCGCATTTGACATCATCGGCGTAGATTTCAAGCTCCGGCTTGGCATCAATCTCAGCCTTGGGAGAGAGGATCAGGCTGGCAATGCGCTGTTCGGAATCTGTCTTCTGTCCTTCCGGATGCACGACGATCCTGCCGTTAAAGACACCCCGAGAGGTGTCGCGTGCCATGCCGCGGATGTTCTCGTAACTGGTGCAATGCGGAGCCCGGTGGTCGAAGCGGGTCTGATTATCAATGTGCTCTTTGTCACTGCAGACGAACAGGCTGCGCAACCGGATTTCACTGCCAGGCCCGACCAGATCAACGTTTAGCTCATGACGCGAGAGCATGCCGCCCAGGTCAATCGTGCTGGCGTCCAGCAAGCTGTCACGATCCAGCGAAGCGCGCACGCGCGTGATGTGTCGCGAACTCGAAGACGCCTTGTGAAAGCGATGCAGGTAAACCTTGCTGCCAGCCTCAAGATGCAGGTCGAGCAACACGGTCTGGAAATCTGCTGCGGGATCTATGTCCAGCGCAATCACGGCTGAAACATTCGCGGCGACGCGTATGCGATGCCTGCGATGACCGGCGCCCGATGCCAGAACAACCTGACCGGACGGCGTGTCAGACGTGACCACTTCGTCCAGACCGCCGCTGCAGAACGCTGCATTAAGCGACTCGATCGCATCGGCATCGCTGCTCAGTTCGAGCGAGACATCGTTCTTTATCAGACTGATGTCTGGCGCCAGGCTTTTCAGTCGCGACAGGTCTGTGTATTTCCAGCTCTCACTTTGACGCGTCGGCAGGCCCTTCGACATGAAGTGATCGAACGCCGCCTGTCGCTGTTCAGAGCGCAAGCTAGAGGGCAGGGCAGCAAAGGCCTTCTCGTAGGTTTCCAGTGTCTGCATCTCAGGCTGCCTGCAACCAGCCGTAGCCTTTCTCTTCGAGTTCCTTCGCCAGCTCAGGACCGCCGGATTTGACGATCCTGCCTCCGGCAAGGACATGAACCTTGTCCGGCTTTACGTAATCCAGGAGGCGCTGGTAGTGAGTGATCAGCAGGGTCGCGCGCTCAGGTGATCGCAAGATATTGATGCCGTCCGACACCACCTTGAGGGCATCGATATCCAGGCCGGAATCGGTTTCATCCAGGATCATCATCTTGGGCTCAAGCACCAGCATCTGCAGGATCTCATTGCGCTTCTTCTCACCACCCGAGAAACCTTCGTTGACGCCACGATGGAGCATCTTGGTTTCCATCTTCATCTGGGTGACACGCTGCTTGACGTAGGCAAGGAAACCACTGGCGTCGAGTTCCTTCTCGCCGCGTGTCTTGCGCTGCGCGTTGAATGCTGCTTTCAGGAAGTACATGTTGGATACGCCGGGAATCTCGACCGGATACTGAAATCCCAGAAATAAGCCCTGTGCGGCGCGAACTTCCGGATCGAGTTCCAGCAGGTCATTGCCCTGAAAGTGAGCGCTTCCCTGTGTCACTTCATAGCCTTCGCGACCTGACAGCACGTGCGCAAGGGTGGATTTGCCGGAACCGTTGGGGCCCATGATTGCGTGCACCTCACCGGCGCCCACGCTGAGTGTGATGCCTTTGAGGATGTCCTTGGATTCTACGTTTGCGTGCAGGTTATCTATTTCAAGCATGTTGGATCTTTGTGTCTTTTGGTGAAGGTCTTATCGCTGGCGCTTATAGCGTCAATCACGATGACCCATGTTGATGATTGGATTCTGCTGATGAGACGCCTCTAACCCACCGCTCCTTCAAGCGATACCGCCAGCAGTTTTTGTGCTTCCACCGCAAACTCCATCGGCAGTTCGCGGAACACGTCCTTGCAGAAGCCATTGACGATCATGGACACTGCATCTTCCTCGGGGATGCCCCGTGATCGGCAATAGAAAAGCTGGTCCTCGCTGATCTTGGAGGTGGTCGCCTCGTGCTCAAGCACCGCGCTCGGGTTGCCAACCTCCGTATAGGGATAGGTATGAGCGCCGCACTTGTCGCCAATGAGCAGGGAATCGCACTGGGTGTGATTCCGCGCTCCTTCTGCTGAAGGAAGAATGCGTACCAGGCCGCGATAGCTCTGCTGGCCCTGACCAGCCGCAATACCCTTGCTGACGATGGTGGACCGTGTGTTCTTGCCCACGTGAATCATCTTGGTGCCGGTATCGGCCTGCTGGTAGTTGTGGGTCAATGCAACCGAATAGAACTCGCCTACGGTGTCGTCGCCGCGCAGGATGCAGCTTGGATATTTCCAGGTCACCGCAGAACCAGTTTCCACCTGGGTCCAGGAGATCTTTGATCGTGCACCACGGCAATCACCGCGTTTGGTGACGAAATTGTAGATGCCGCCTTTGCCGTTCTCGTCACCGGGGTACCAGTTCTGAACGGTGGAATACTTGATCTCTGCATCATCCAGCGTGACCAGTTCCACCACCGCAGCATGCAGCTGGTTTTCGTCACGCTGAGGCGCCGTGCAGCCTTCCAGATAACTGACGTGAGAGCCTTCCTCGGCGATGATCAGGGTGCGTTCAAACTGGCCCGTATTCATCTCGTTGATGCGGAAGTAGGTGCTCAACTCCATTGGGCAACGCACGCCCTTGGGAATGAAGACAAAGGAGCCGTCCGTAAACACCGCGGAATTGAGTGCGGCATAGAAGTTGTCGGCGTAGGGAACCACGGTGCCCAGATATTTCTTCACCAGTTCAGGATATTCCTGCACAGCTTCCGAGATGGAGCAGAAAATGACGCCGGCTTCGGCCAATTTCTTGCGGAAGGTCGTGCCCACCGAGACCGAATCAAAAACCACATCCATGGCCACTTGCGGCTTGTCCTTCACAACGCCGGCCAGCATCTCCTGTTCCTGCAGTGGAATACCCAGCTTGTTGTAGGTTTCAAGCAGCTTGGGGTCCACCTCGTCCAGAGACTTCGGACGGTCCTTCATGGACTTGGGTGCGGAGTAGTAGCTGATAGCCTGGAAGTCTACGCGCGGATAGTGAACGTGCGCCCATTCCGGCTCGGTCATCTTCAGCCAGCGGCGGTAGGCTTTCAGGCGCCATTCGAGCAACCACTGGGGTTCCTTCTTGCGGCCTGAAATCTTGGCGATGGTTTCTTCGGACAGGCCGGGTTCGTCAGTATCTGACTCAATGTCGGTGACAAAGCCGGCGGCATACGCCTTGGCTGCGCGCTTCGTCACGATGTCCTGAACGCTTTCTCCGGTGTTTTGCATATCGGGCTGCCTTCTCGGTGGCCAATGTTTGAAATTGAATGAAATGGATTTACGCGCGCGGGGAGGGCGGCGAGAAAAAAATGGGCACACTGTGGTTTGCGCCGCCCCGCGCCTTGAGTTGCGGGTTCAGAGGCAGACTCATCTGTGCCAGCGACACAGAATCCAGCGCAGTGCGAATGGCATCGTTTATCAGCCGCCAATGCGAACGAACGCCGCAATGCGATTCGATTCCACATCCCTCGTGAATCGCGCACTCGGTCAGTGCGATCGGTCCTTCCAGCGCGCAGACAATATCGGCAACCGAGATCTCGTCAGGTTTGCGCGCGAGCCGGTAGCCACCGTGCGCGCCTCGATGAGACTCGACAAGTTCGGCCTTGGCCAGCAACTTCAGCAGTTTTGCCACCGTGGGCAGTGCCACGTGGGTTGCCGCAGCCAATTCCTGGGCCGTCTGCACTCGCGCTGGCTCGCCAGCGAGCGAGGTCATCAACACCGTGCCGTAATCCGTGAGTTTGCCGAGCTTGAACATGAGAATTCTCAATCAAGACCATATTGGTACCAATTGGATTCTACGCAGGTCGGCCACTCTGATCAATGTCGCGTCAGGTTCTGCTTTGCATGGGCCGCGCAGGCATCAAGCCTGCTGAGTGACAATATGCGTATTCAAGAGAAGAGAATCTGATGAGAGCAGAACCTGATTTGGTTTGGGATGTAGCGCAGCCGTTCATCCAGACACTGACCGTGAATGCCGGACATCTCGATGAATTTGGTCACACCAACAATGTGGTTTATGTGGGTTGGCTACAAGATGTGGCCTGGGCCCATTCGCAGTCTCTGGGATTTGGTATGGAGGACTATCGCCGCGTCGGTGCGGGTGTCGTGGCGCGGCGACACGAACTCGATTACCTCGCGGCCACGCATGAAGGCGATGAACTGCATATCGCAACCTGGGTCGCAGAGAACGCCGGTAAGGTCGACATGTGGCGCGCTTATCAGATTATCCGCGAACGCGATCGCAAGACGGTCCTGCGCGGTCGCACTCAATGGATCTGTGTGGACATGAGCACGGGCAGGCCGCGTCGCCAGCCGCCGGAGTTTGTGGCGGCCTATGTGCCGGCAGCTTCGCGTTGAATGCAGGCGGCAGCAGAATCGAGCATGCGTGCAAGCAGAAACGACAACGTTTCGAGTTGGTCGTTGAGGCCATGATCGGAGTCCAGCAGATGCAACTCAGCCTGATTGACCTGGGCGAATCTTGTTGCGCGTTCTACCGGGACGATCTCGTCCGATAGGCCGTGAACCACGCTGCACAGTTTGGGAATCTGTTCGGGTTCCTCGGCCCATCCATCGAAATAGAGGGCGGGCGCCATCAGGAACAGGGCGTCTGGCCTGAGCTGCTTGCAGGCCATGGCTGAGACGTATGCCCCCATGCTTGAACCCACGAGAACCAGCGAGTCCGCACGCGGGGCAAGCTCGTGCAACATGCGTACTCGTTCGTGCGGGTCGAAGCTGTGACTATAATCCGGACTCCTGACCTCGAAGCCTCGAGAGCGGGCCACATCTGCAAGGCACGTAATCTTGGTGCCCCACGGACCGCTTTCCTTGCCGTGGGCAAAGCAGACCAGACGTTTCGACATTTTTCAGATTCTCCACAAGGGGCCTGCGATGGTAGCGACCAAAAGTGACAGGACCAAATCTCGCGACAAAGAGCCGTTGGACGTCGAACTCACACTCAGCTTTCGCTTCGGCGACGAGGCCGACGACAAGATCACGATGATTGATAATCGTCGTATTCCGATGGTGGGCAGTGTTTTCGAGAAACGTGATCTGCTGATCCGCAATTTCGTCAAACTTATGGTCAAGGCGGGCGTGTCACAACCCAAGGTCGTGCGTGAATTGCTCCCCGCCGTGCGCTTGCTGCGCAGAAAACAATCCTAATGAATGGCTCTGATGCGATACCTGCAAATTCTTGAGGCGGCCCTGTTCGCATTGGCCGCCACCATGGCGGTTTGTCTGGGAGTGGTCTGGCTGATGTATAGCTTCCACACCGATCTGTCGTCGAGTGTCGGTGCAGAAATGCCGACAGTCGCGGCGGCAACTGCGGCCTTTTCGCTGCTCACGCTGTTCCTTGGAATGGCGTTCTGGAGTCTGATCCGGCGACCCAAAGGCCAGTTGGCCATCCAGAGCGTCGCTTTCGTCGTGTCCGCCCTTGCGTGCATGTATCTCTACAACCTGTTTACTGTCTGAGCCCATGACCCTGCAAGCCCTCAAACTTCCGCAACAGTGGCAGTGGCGCGGTGGCGTCCCGCTGGTGGCGGGCCTATTCGGCATTAGCCTTGTCTGCGGTATCGGGGGCGCTTTATTTGCCGGCATTCCTGCACTTTTTTTGATCTTGACCGGAATGTGCACCTTGTTCATTCCGGGTGATGTGCGGGTCAAGGCCTATATGGGCCTTGCATCGGTGATCGGTGTGCTCTGCGCCGTGCCGCTCCTGTTCATCAGTGGCCTTTGGTCGGCATTGCTGTTTACAGCACTGTGCGTTGCCAGCTTCGTTGTTGCCGGCCGTGGCAGTCTCATTGATGAACTCAGCCCTGAAGTAGTACCGCAGCCCGAAAACGATCTGCGAATGCAGGCGAAGGTGGGTTTTGACGAAGCTGTCATGGGTTTCTTCCTGCTTTCGGCGCGCGTGCCCAGCGGTCACATGGCAGCGCGTATGTGTGATGAAGCGCTTGGTCTTGAGGAGTTGATTCGCAAGCGGGGATGGGATCACGCCCCTGAGACCATGCACAAGACACCGGAAGCACCGTCACAGGTCAATGCCCAGACTGCACGCTGTCAGGGGCTGGACTACGAGCGGATCAGCTTCGAGAGCGAGTTCGTACCCGATCCAGACCTGCCATTGGCCGGTGAATGGTTGCAGCACAACCGGAATAATCGCGCGAATGCCTGGATGCTCAGACACCCTGGTCCACCACGGCCCTGGCTGGTGTGTATTCACGGATATCGCATGGGCGAGGCCTGGATTGATTTCGGATTGTTCAATCCTCGGCTGCTGCATCGGCGCATGGGGCTCAACCTGCTCATGCCAACCTTGCCGCTACATGGTCCGCGCCGCATTGGTCGTCTCTCAGGCGGACATTATCTGGACGGAAATCTGCTGGAACTGGTGCTCGCGCAGTCGCAGGCTCTCTGGGACTTGAGGCGGTGGCTGGCCTGGCTGCGTGACAGTGAGGATCAGCCTCAGATCGGCGTTTATGGCATCAGCCTGGGCGGGTACAACACCGGTCTGTTGACGGGGTACGAGCGTGACCTCGCTTTTGGTGTGGCCAGCATTCCGGTCGTCGACTTCGCTGAAGTGCTCTGGCGTGTCATTCCGCCGGTTCACAAGCAGTACTTCGAGGCACGCGGCATCACAGAAGATCACTACCGTGATCTTCTGCGTGCAGTTTCGCCCCTGACAATGCCCAGCCGCCTGCCGCAAGACGGGCGCTACGTTGTGGCCGCCAATGCTGATCGCATTGTCCCCGTGGGTCAGCCTGCTTTGCTGGCCCAGCACTGGGGCGTTGAGGCGCGGTGGTATCAGGGTTCGCACATGAGCATTGCCCACGAGTTTGAACCACGCATGACGCTTGAGCAGGCCGTGAAGCAGGCAGGCTGGTCCTCAGGAACGGGAACCTCTGACGAGGCAAGCTGAAAATACGATTAGAAAGGCCGAGGATCAGGCCGCGAGGAAGACACAGAAAATGACCAGAATATGTATCAGTGGCACCGGGCTCTACACGCCGCCGGAGTCGGTTTCAAACGATGAACTCGTTGCCTGTTTCAATGCCTGGGTTGAGAAGTTCAACGGCGAGAATGCGGAGGCGATTGAACAGGGCAGCGTGCAGGCGCTGGCGCCTTCGTCGTCGGAATTCATTGTGAAGGCTTCCGGAATTCAGTCGCGCCACGTCGTCAACAAGTCTGGCTTGCTCGATGTGGACCGCATGCGGCCTCACATCGCCAGGCGCAGTGATGACGAGCCGAGCCTGCTGGTCGAGATGGGCTTGAGTGCCGCCAAGCAGGCGCTAGAGAGAGCAGGGCGTACCGGTGCCGACGTGGATTGCGTTCTGGTTGCCTGCTCGAACATGCAACGCGGCTATCCGGCGATGGCCGTGGAGCTTCAGCATTATCTGGGCGCTCAAGGATTTGGTTACGACGTGAACGTGGCCTGCGCTTCGGCGGCCTTTGGCATTCAGGCGGCCATTGATGCCGTGCGCAATGGCAACGCCAAATGTGCTCTCGTGGTGAGTCCGGAGGTATGCACCGGGCATCTCAACTTCCGCAATCGTGACTGTCACTTCATTTTTGGTGATGCGGCTACGGCTGTTGTCATCGAACCTCTGGACGCCGCGGTCTCATCGAATAGCTTCGAGATACTGGGCACCCGACTGCAGACGCGCTTTTCCAGCAACATTCGCAACAATTTTGGCTTTCTCAATAGTGCGGAAGATCCGCCGCGGACCTGGGATGACGTGCTTTTTCGTCAGGAAGGTCGAAAGGTGTTCAAGGAAGTGGTCCCGATGGTGTCAGAGCTGATTACCAGCCATTTGGGCGCACTCGATATACAGACACAGGATGTGAAGCGCTTCTGGCTGCATCAGGCCAATCTGTCGATGAACCAGCTCATCTCGAAACGGGTATTGGGGCGTGAACCCACAACCATTGAGGCGCCGGTCATCCTCGATGAGTACGCCAACACCAGTTCTGCCGGTTCGGTCATTGCATTTCACAAATATCAGGATGATCTCGTCGCAGACGACATCGGCGTGCTTTGCGCTTTTGGGGCGGGCTATTCGGCGGGTTGCGTCGTTCTTCGACGCGTTTGAGCCAGAACACCGCCAATCCGGAGGCTTTGGAACTGCGCTTGCGGCAGGCGCTTCAGGGCACGCATGACCGGAAGCCGCGCCCGGTTGCCAGTCTCGACCTTCCACTCGGCGCTGACCACTGGCTCAAGCCCGCATTCCTGAAAAAGCTGCGCCATGCCGCTGTGCTGGCCCCTGTCATTCGAAATGAAAACGAATATCGGGTGCTTCTGACGGTGCGGGCACAGCACTTGAGTTCGCACAAAGGCCAGATCAGCTTTCCGGGCGGGCGTCGCGATGATACTGATCGTCATGCGGCGGCGACGGCTTTGCGCGAGTCCTATGAGGAAATCGGCCTGCCGGCGGATCGAGTCGAGATTCTGGGGTATCTGGCGGATTACCCCACGATCAGCAATTACCGCGTGACGCCTGTTGTTGGACTCATCCAAGGGCCCTTTGAACCGGTACCCGCGCCTGCCGAAGTAGCTGAGGTATTCGAGGTGCCCTTGTCTCATGTGCTCGACCCTCGCTCCTATACCCGCAAGAGACTGAGCCGTGATGGTCTGGTCATTCCGTATCACGAGCTGCATTGGAAACACTATCGTGTGTGGGGTGCCACCGCCGGAATGCTCTGGGACTTGTGCAAGATGGTGAATGATCGTGAAGCCTGATGCCGGACATGGAAGCGTATTGACCGAAGCGCTGAGCCTGCAGTACGAAGCCGCGGATCAAGGCTTTGATTGGCGAAACGCGGATGAACTCTGGGAAAAACTTCAGGAAGAGGTGAAAGAGCTTCAAGAGGCCGTACAACAGGGCCCTGAGCGAATCGAAGACGAACTTGGCGATCTGCTGTTCATGGTGGTCAACCTGTCTCGGCATCTGGGTTGTACCCCGACTGACGCGCTGGCCCGCGCCAACAGGAAGTTCCGCAGCCGATTCGGCTACGTTCTGAGTGAACAAGCAAAATGGCAAAGCCTGAAAGGTCAGGCGCGCCTTGAGGAAATGGAACGGCTCTGGAATGCGGCCAAGCTGAGCGAGCGAAGCTGATTTGCGGCTAGGCGAAGTTCCCCCACTGGATCAGGGGTGGTGAGAATTTTTCCTTGGCCAGACTCTGACCACGCTTTTTCTTCTGTTCCAGTTCTTCAATGAGCTCGCGATAGGATTCCAGCTCAAAGCGCGGCGAATAGAGCTCAGCGCCCTGATGCTGATCGTAGGCCTCGAAACACTCGGTGATAAAAGTGCGCAGATTGGCGTAACGCACAGGTCCATAGGGGCGATAGCCATGGTTGGGTCGCTTGAACAGATAGTTTCCTTCAAAGCCATGACGTGATGCGATTTCCGGATAAACAGGCCAGGCTGAGCCGTTGGCGAGTTCATCATTGACATACTCGACCGGGTCACCGGCCTGCATCTGGATGCCCAGTTTCTGCAGCAAGGCTCGGGCAAGGTCTTCAGACACGAACAGCTTGCTGTGCACATGATCGTGCATGAAACATCCTCTGCTGGCCCATCGCGGAAACAATGGGAGCAGATCCATGCCTGCGTTGCGGCCTTCTTCGATCAGGGCAGTCTTGGAATCTTGCCAATACGCGTAGAAACCCAGACGCTTGAATGTGCCTTCATTGAACAAGGAGATCGTCTCGTCGATGCTCAGCCCGAGCTTCCATGCCAGCAGCACAATTGATGAGTGACCGCGACCCAAGGGCCCCTCATCAAGTGGCGCAGCCTGATCGCGGATCAATACAGGAATCAGATCAGGGTGAAGCCCCATGAAGCCTATGGACGGAAACAATGTAGTCCTGGATTCCAGCTGTGGGTAAGCATCACGAATCCGTTCCCATACCCAGGGCTGCATGAAGACCCGCTCATGGCTGCCATAGAAGTCATTCAGGTCTACACGCTGGGTCCGCCAATTTTCGATAATCGTGTCGGTGGCCCAGCACACCGGCGGTACCAGATCGCCCGTGAGCGCCTGTATACACCGGCTCATATTCAGCACCTGGCAGTTGCCGACCACAGCAAATCGCGCCTGCGGCGATCCTGGCCAGAGCTTCCGCGAATTTTCGTGCGAATCCTCTGGTGCAATCTGGCTGTTGTCGGGCTGAGTCATACGATGGGTGCCACTTGAGAGAATCGAGGACAAAATGCTTGTCTGAATCGGCGTAGGTACACTCGTCACGAGGGGGATTCCGCTCATGGCGATAGAATTTCCTTGTGTAACGATGCAGCGGGCAGAATGGTTCCAGAACCGGGCAAATTGACCGTTTCGAACAAGGCACCGATCGTGCCCGCGCACCTTTCTGTTTTTAAGTAACGATTGTTCTAAAACAAATGGGGTGGGCGCAGGCCTCTCTGCCGCGCTCGTTGAGCCCAGCATTTTTCAAAGATAAATAACCAGTATCGAAGGGATAACAGCAGGAATGACGAAAACGCGGATAGGAGTACTCGGAGCGGCAGGGCGCATGGGGCGAGCCGTCATGCAGGCAGGCGAGGCGGCTGGATGCGAGCTGGGCGCAGCGTTCGAGCGTCAAGGCGCAGCCCAGATTGGTGTGGATGCCGGCGAGTTGGCAGCCATCGACACCCGCGGTGTGCAGATCAGCAGCGATGTTGTCTCCGCTGCAGCAGACGCCAGGTTTGATGTGCTCATAGATTTCACACGACCGGAAGCCACTCTGGCAGCGCTCGATGCCTGCGTGAGCCACTCAATCCCCATGGTGATCGGAACCACCGGGTTCACTGACCAAGCGCTGTCAGCTATTGAAAAGGCGGCAACGAAGATCGCAATCGTGAAGGCTGGAAATTTCAGCCTGGGCGTGAATCTGTGCCAGCAGCTGGTGCAGACCGCCGCGGCAGCATTGGGGTCGTCCTTCGACATTGAGGTTGTCGAAGCCCACCATCGCCACAAGGTGGATGCGCCCAGCGGGACCGCCTTGATGCTTGGCGAGGCCGCAGCGAAGGGCCTTGGAACGCCGCTCAGTGATGTGGCGGTGTACGAGCGCTATGGACACACTGGTGAACGACCGGAAGGTGCCATCGGGTTTTCAACTGTGCGGGGAGGCGATGTCGTGGGCGACCACACCGTGATGTTTCTAGGAAATGGCGAACGCGTTGAGATCACGCACAAAGCCAGTTCCCGCCTGAATTTTGCCAACGGCGCGGTGCGCGCAGCGCAGTGGGTGGCAGGCCGCAAACCCGGTCTGTATTCCATGCAGGACGTACTGAGCCCTGACTGAGAGCATGGGTCAAATCTGACTTTTAACCCCGATCAGCGGGACGCTTCGTTTACAGGAGGACTCTTGGCAATCAAACGGAGCCTTCCTCATGCGTCATGCAACTGCCTTTGCGGCTTTCAGTCTCGGTATGGCCAGCCTGCTGGCGGCCTGTTCTCACACTCATGTCCCGTCTGAATCTGACGCACCTGGTGCGGCCTCTAGACCGGCGGGATACAAGGATGACGGGGTCGCGACACCGCCCCCCGAATCCAACGAGCAGGCCAGTCAATCCAGCCTTCTCGTCGAAGCCGAGGCGCTGGGGCAACGCCAAGAAGCAAAGCGCGCCATCGCGCAGCGACGCAAGCATTCAGAGAGAAACACCGCTAGCCGCGTGGCTCAACTCGCAGAGTCACGGCCGGCACTGGCCATGCGTGTTGCACCGCCAGCGTGGGCGGGGCCAGCCGATCGCGAAAACTATGCGCATATCCAGCGCAGCAGCGTCATGCAGGTGCTTGATCAACCCGTCTCTACCTTCAGCGTCGACGTGGACAGCGGCAGTTATGCCAACGTCCGGCGATTCCTGGAACAAGGTCGGCTGCCGCCAACAGATGCAGTACGGGTAGAAGAACTCATCAATTATTTTGATTATGGCTACACCGCCGCGCGCGATCCGGATGTGCCGTTCTCGGTCACTACTGAAATGGCTCCGACGCCCTGGAATCAGAACACGCATTTGCTGCATGTCGGCATTCAGGGCTGGTTGCCTGAAGTAGAAGGTGCAGGAACTAATCTGGTATTCCTTGTGGACGTTTCCGGCTCCATGCAAAGCCAGGACAAACTGCCGTTGGTCAAGACCGCCCTGAAAATGCTGACCGCAGAACTCGGTGAACAGGACCGCATCAGTCTGGTTGTCTACGCCGGGGCCTCAGGCGTCGTGCTGGCGCCTACGCCTGGAAACGACAGGGCCGCAATCTCTGCTGCGCTGGATCGTCTGGAAGCAGGTGGTTCGACCAACGGTGGAGCCGGCATCCAACTGGCCTATGCGATGGCCGAGCAAGGCTGGATCGAAGGTGGCGTGAATCGCGTACTTCTGGCTACCGACGGCGACTTCAACGTCGGGACGACCCGTTTTGAATCATTGCTCGATCTGGTACGTCAGAAGCGCAAGAGCGGTGTCGCGTTGACGACACTGGGGTTCGGGCAGGGCAACTACAACGATCATCTGATGGAGCAGCTGGCTGATGTTGGGGACGGCAACCACGCCTATATTGATTCCCTGCAGGAAGCGCACAAGATGCTGGTGCGTCAGCGCCGGGCAACGCTAGACACCATTGCACGCGACGTGAAAGTGCAGATTGAGTTCAATCCTGCGCAAGTCTCTGAGTATCGCCTCATTGGCTACGAGAACCGCGCGCTCAAGCGCGAAGACTTTGCCAATGATGCTGTGGACGCAGGAGATCTCGGCGCTGGTCATAGTGTCACCGCCTTGTACGAGATTGCCTTGGCAGGCCATGGCGGCGAAAGCGTACGCCCCTTGCGCTACGCGCAGCCCGCGCCAGCGACGGACCTTTCGGGCGAGATCGCGCATCTGCGCCTGCGCTACAAGATGCCTGAGGACGGCGTGCAGGCGCGGAGCAGGCTGATAGAGCGCAGCCTGCATAAAACGGACGTTCTGGATGCGATTGAAGAGGCCAGTGAGCCACTTAAATTGTCCGCCGCGGTGGCAGCGTTTGGGCAGTTGCTCTCGGGTGGAGATCACATGAAGGGCTTCGACTACACTGACGTGGCAGGTCTGGCACGCCAGGGCGGTGAAGATGCATTTGGTGACCGCGCCGGATTTCTGCAACTGGTGGATCTCGCGGGCAGCCTCTCGCGCCAAGCGCGAGTCGGTGGCGGGCCGCGAGATGAATCCCGGATTCAGAACATCGGAGGGTAGGGCGTCTGGAGGCAGCGATTGCCACGTCGGCGGCGACAGAGCTCGCGCATGAAGTCACCGACGAACAACTCATGCAGCGTTATCAACGCGGGGACGCGGCTGCCTTCGAGACGCTTTATCGAAGGCATCGCGACCCCGTGTTTCGCTATTTTCTGCGTGGATGCTCTGATCGCGAGCGGGCAGCTGAGATGTTTCAGGATGTCTGGGCATCGGTCGTGCGCAGTCACGCCAGCTGGCAGCCGCGCGCTAAATTCACCACCTGGCTCTTCCGGCTCGCACACAATCGCCTGGTTGATGACTATCGCCTTGCCAGACTTTCGACCGAGCCGCTGGAAGCGGATCTGCCTGTTTCTGCGCCCTCCCACGAACAGCCCGAAGCACAGTTATCAGGGCAACAGAAAGCGCAGCGAATTCTGCAGGTTATACAGTCCCTGCCGCCGGAACAGCGAGAGGCTTTTGTGATGCAGCAGGAATCCGGCATGAGTCTCGATCAGATTGGTCAGGCCACCGGAGTCGGGCGCGAAACGGTCAAGAGCCGCTTGCGCTATGCGCTGGCCAAACTCAGACAGGAGTTGTCCGATGTCTGATCCCAATGACCGTGAATTCGAGGACTTTCTCGCCGGGCGCGACAAGGTTTCCAAGGCCTATCGAGAGGCAACGCGTTCAACGCAGGCGCCTGAGGAGCTTGATGCGGCCATTCTTGCGGCTGCACGCCAGGCGGCGAGCCGACCCAAAGCGGCGCGCCGGCCGCGCTGGATTCGCCCAATGGCACTGGCAGCAACTCTCATCCTGTCGCTCAGTGTTCTGGTCAACATCTGGCGTGATCCGGTGTCGCGTGAGCTGGCCTCCCCGGCCATGGATACCGCTGTCTTTCCGCCTGAACTCGGTGAGCCCGCCACCGCGCCATCAGAACCTCTTCCGAGTGCACGCGATTCGGGCAACTTGTCTTCTACTCAGCTGGAAGCGAGGTCGAAGGCTAAGGCACAAATCAGTGAGTCGGCTTCTGGCGCGGCTGAACAAGCGATCAGCGAAACACAAGAACAACCGATTCAGCAGGGCCATCCAAAGCCAGAATCAGATCCGAGTAAAAAGTCCGTGCCAAGCAAACCCGTGCCAGCCGCGCAGGCAACAGAAAGGAATGCAGCTCGCGTGGCGCCGGAATCTAAAACCGAAGTGGTTGCCCCGGCGCCGCCGATTGCGGGGGCGGCCACCATGATGTCCGATGACATTCGGGTGGACGAACCAGAAACGCAGGCAAATGTCATCCAGGAGCGCGAGAAAGCCGCTTCGAAGGCGGAGCACCAAGAACGTCGAAGTCAGTCTCAGGAGCATCAGAAGCTGTCGCGAATTGCGGCGCCAGTGCAACGCAAGGAGCAGGTCGTCGGCCAGGAAAAGCTGAGTCAAATGGATGGGACGACAGATGCTTACTCTGGTGCGCGAGCCAGTGCAGCAGAAGCTGATCAATCAATAGCAGCCGCAGACGACGCCGGGGACCGTCGGGCCCTGTTCCAGTCTGAGGTGGAGAAGGTGCGCGGCCTGATCAAAGCCGACGAGCGGGATGAGGCGCGACGCGTATTGAGCAATTTGCGCGAGGCGTATCCCGATCAGTCATTGCCAAAGGATTTGCAGCTTTTTCTCGACCAGCAGTAAGTCCGATCCAAGCGACTTATAGCTTGCTGATTTCCCTGCGCAGTTCAAACTCGCTCGACGCAACACATGCTTCCATATTGCGGATGCGCGACTCCATGCCGGAGAACTTCTTGCGCAATTCCTGAGGCGTGGCCGGTTCAATATCCGAAGCACTGCCTTGCTTGTCGAATTGCCCCGGGTGCCCGGGCGATGCTTCCATCAGATACCAGAGAACGCAGTAGCCGACGGTGACTGGAAAAACCAGACCGGGAATGATGGAGAGCAGGGCGATCACGCGAATAACGCGAGGGTTCCAGTCAAATCGGTGCGCGATGCCCGCGCAGACGCCGCCCAGGAATCCGGCAGAGGGGTAGCGACGCCAATCAGTCCAGAAGTAATTACTCATCATCGTGTTTTCTCCATCCGGGCGCTTCTGTATCGAGCAGCTTTTCCAGAGCTTTGATGCGCTGCTCCATCCTTTGCGCCTGATGCGCGAGTTCCTGCAGGGATTGGGCTGCACCGGGCACGGCGTCATCCTTCAGGCGACGCTGGCGGTCCAGGTACCAGAGCACCATCGCCGGCAGGACGACGAACAAACAAATGACAGTCAGGGCATGTTCCACGTTCTCAGATTCTCCGAAAAAGGGCGGTCATGTCGGCTCAGGCCGTATTGGAAGACGCAGTCTGCTTGCCCAGCTTGGCGCGCAGTTCGGCGAGTTCATCCTCGAACCGGTCATCGCGCGACAATTCAGATAATTCGTCCTTGAGGCTGCGGGTGCCCAGATCATAACTTTCGACTTCTGCCTCCATGCGATCAATCCGGCTTTCGTAACGCTCCATCTTGACCATGGCATCTTCCATTCTGGCATCGTGGATATTGCCCTGAACCTTGAGTCGCGAGGTGACGGACTGCTGGCGTAACACAATGGACTTCTGGCGAACCCGCGCGTCCTGCAATTTTGATTTGAGCCGGCCGGTGTCCTCATCCAGCTTTTCGATTTCTTCATCGAGCTGAAGCAGTTCTTTCTCGTGGCTCGCCAACTGCTCCTTCACGCGATTTCGTGCGGCGAGGGCGCCGCGCGCGAGATCGTCCCGACCTTTTGAGACAGCCAGTTCGGCCTTGGACTGCCAGTCTTCTGACTCGGCCTGCAAGCGAGAGATCGCGCGCTGTACGTCCTTCTTTCTCGCCAGCGTGCGAACTGATGTGCTGCGCACCTCGACTAAAGTGTCTTCCATCTCCTGAATGATCAGGCGCACCATCTTCTCCGGGTCCTGCGCCTTGTCGAGCATGGCGTGGATATTGGAATTGATGACGTCCGAGAGTCGGGAAAAGATGCCCATGGCAGCACTCCAGCAGAAATGTGGTGAAAGTACTACCAGCATTGCCAGGATCGTGCCATCTGCAGCGGACGGTACAAGTTATTGTTTATGTGAACAAAACAAGTTTCACCAGAAACCCATCCTTCAACGCATGTCATTGGTTCAACCGCAAAATAGTACAAACGGCTAACTAATCGCCATAATCGCCATATGGCAATCCGTCAGCCCTCAGAGCCTGTTCTTGGCGAATCAGACGCCTTTCTCGCGGTCATGGAACGCGCCTCACATGCCGCGTGCGTGAGCAAACCCGTGCTGGTCATCGGCGAGCGCGGCTGCGGCAAAGAGTTGATCGCCGCACGCATTCACTATCTGTCGGAGCGCTGGCAGCGGCCGCTGATCAAGTTCAATTGCGCTGCGCTCAACGAGGAATTGCTCGATTCCGAGCTTTTTGGCCATGTAGCGGGAGCCTATACAGGAGCCAGTCGCAATCGGGCAGGGCGGTTTGAGTCAGCCGATGGCGGAACCCTGTTTCTGGACGAGCTGTCGAGCATGAGCCAAAGACTTCAGGAAAAGCTCCTGCGAGTGGTGGAATACGGTGAGTACGAGCGCGTTGGCGACAGCACGACTCGCAAAGTTGATGTGCGAATGGTTGGTGCTGCGAACGTGGACCTGCCTGCTTTGGCCGCGCGTGGCGAGTTTCGCGCCGATCTGCTGGATCGTTTGGCTTTCGAAGTCATTACCGTGCCGCCACTGCGTTATCGCCGCGAGGACATCCTGCTGCTGGCGCAGGCTTTCGCCGAGGACATGGCTAAGGAGTTGGGTCACGCCTTGTTCGCCGGCTTTACGTCGGCCGTGCGTGCGCAGCTGCTCGCTCACGACTGGCCAGGCAACGTGCGCGAACTGCGCAATGTCATCGAGCGGGCGGTGTATGCGCTGGAGCGGCCGGAGGCCAAGGTTTCACGCATTGAGCTGGATCCTTTTGCATCTCCGTATCGCCCGATAGACGCCCGTCAGAAAAAGCGCGAAACAGCGGCCTGCATTGATCAGGGCCCAGTTGAGAATTCTGATGCGGTAGTCTTGCCCAGCGATATGCGCGCGCCCATCAATTTTCACGAGGAGTCGGCACGCCATGAGCGAAGCATGCTTGAACAAGCCCTGACAAACGCACAGCACAAGCAGACGCTCGCCGCCGAGTCGCTGGCATTGAGCTATCACCAGTTTCGCGGCCTGCTGAAGAAATATGACCTGCTTCCGTCGGCGCGAGGCAAAAGCAGTTCCGCAAAGAGAGTTCTGACGTAAGGGCGTTATCGCCCATCAACAATATTTGCGGCGGATAACCATTCTAAATTGAACCACTGTTACAGGAGAGTGATGTATGACGATTCGATTCGATGACCGTGTGGCCATTGTGACCGGTGCCGGAAACGGATTGGGCCGTTCGCACGCCCTGTCTCTGGCTGCGCGAGGTGCCAAGGTGCTGGTCAATGATCTCGGCGGGGCCAGAGACGGCACGTCTTCTTCGCTCAGTGCGGCGCAGAAGGTGGTCGAAGAGATTCAGGCTGCCGGTGGTGAAGCCATGGCCAACGGCGCATCGGTCACAGACGCTGCTGCGGTGCAGAAGATGGTGGACGACGTCATGCAGAAATGGGGGCGGATTGACATCCTGGTCAACAACGCCGGCATCTTGCGCGACAAGAGCTTTGCCAAGATGGACCTGCAGGATTTTGCGGTCGTCATGGATGTTCATCTGATGGGTGCGGTCAATTGCACCAAAGCAGTGTGGGGCATCATGCGCCAGCAGAATTTTGGTCGTGTTGTGTTCACCACTTCTTCAAGTGGCCTGTATGGTAACTTCGGACAGTCCAACTACGGTGCGGCGAAAATGGCGCTGGTGGGGCTGATGAATACCCTGGCTATTGAGGGTGCGAAGAACGACATTCGCGTGAATTGCCTTTCTCCTTCAGCGGCGACGCGCATGACCGAAGACGTCATCCCGGCGGAAGCACTGAAACTGTTGCAGCCTGAGTCGGTGACCCCAGGCCTCATCTGGCTGGTAAGCGAAAATGGGCCCAGCAAAACGATTCTGGGTGCCGGCGCTGGCGGCTTCGAGGTTTCGAACGTGACCTTGACCAAGGGCATCTTCGTTCCTGCGTCGGATGATGTTGCCGAACAAATTGAGGCTCAGCGTGACGTGCTGGTCGCAAGAGACGGCGAAGCTGTGCCTGGCAAGGGTTTCGAGCAGATTGCGGCTGAGCTGGGTAAAGCCGGTTACAAGTTGTCATTGGGCTGAGGGACATGGCACCGCAACATCAGCGGTGCCATCCTGTTCGATCGCTGGCTAGGCCTGTTCTTCATCCATAAATTCGAAGGCGGAATAATCCCTGGCCGCTTCCTCGCATGCTTCCCGGTAGGCAGGAAACCCGCCAAAAAAGAACAGCACGCGTCGTGGCTTGCCGGGAACGTTATCTCCCATGTAGTAGTTTCGTGACTTTGGAAACAGGGTAGCGTTGCCGATGGCATCGGTGAGCTGGACCCAGTCCTTTTCGTCCTGAAGGTGAGGCTCAACGCATTGGAGCCTGTTCTGTTTCATGTGTCGAATCAGTTGATCCAGCCACTGGCCCTGGAATTCGGCCTGTAAAAGCGGATTGAAGAATGGGCTGCCCGGGCCATTGAGCCAGATCAGGTTAGGAAAGCCGCGCGTCATCATGCCCAAGTAACTGCTCAAACCTTCTGACCAGTCTGATTTCAGCGATCTGCCGCCGCGACCGCGGATATCCACCTTGTCCATCGCGCCAGTCTGAATGTCAAAGCCGGTCGCAAACACCATGGCATCCAGTTCTACCGGACCGGATTCAAGGCGCAGTCCAGATGGCTCGAAACGGACGATGGGATCTTCACGAACATCGATGAGGCTGACGTTACTGCGATCAAAGGTTTCGCAGTAATCCGTATCGGCTGAAAGTCGACGGGTCAGGACTGGATAGTCCTGAGGTACGAGCTTTTCTGCAATCTGCGGGTCCCGCACACGTTGGCGCATTTTGCTGCGCAAAAATTCACTCAGCGTTTCGTTGGCGCTTTCGTCGAGAAGAATGTCGGTGTAAGCGTTGTAAAAGCATAGTCCGCCGGACTGCCATAAGTCTTCATAGCGTGCACGCCGAACCTCAGCGGGAACTGCCAATGCAGACTCGGTCGGTGCTGGCGTCGAACGTGAATGAAGTGCAGTAAATCCCCCAAATGAGTTCAACTGATTCTCGCGAATCTTGCGGTAAAGGGTCTTGATTTCGCGTCGATGCTCAGCCGTGCTCGGACAGTTGCGCAACGGCACAGTGAACGGAGGTGTGCGCTGAAATACGGTCAGATGCGCGGCCTGTCTGGCAATCTCGGGAATGACCTGGATGCCGGAAGAGCCCGTGCCGATGACGCCGACGCGCTGACCGGTGAAATCCGCGCCTTCTTGTGGCCATCGAGCGGTCAGATAGGTTTTCCCCGTGAAACTGTCGAGCCCTTCAAATTCGGGCATATGCGGTTCAGAGATCAGGCCCGTGGCAAAGACGCAAAATTGCGCCTTGAGAATCTCTCCCCGACTCGTATGGACAGCCCAGATCCCTCTTGCTTCGTCAAAGTGGGCGGCCTGAACGCGAGTGGAGAACTGAATGTCGTCACGCAGGTTAAAACGTTCAGCAACATGCTGGGCGTAAGCCAGCAATTCTGGCTGGGCGGCATAGCGCTCTGACCAGTCCCACTGCTGCTGAAGTTCCTCGGAAAAGGAGTAGGAATATTCCATGGATTCGATATCGACCCTCGCGCCCGGATATCGATTCCAGTACCAGGTGCCACCGACGTCATCGCCTGCCTCGATACATTGCACGTGCAATCCACTCTTGCGCGCCTGATAGAGCATGTAGAGGCCTGAGAATCCGGCGCCAATCACGATCATGTCCAACGGCCTTTTTGATGTCGTCACGCTCTGTTTCTCCCTTTCATGAGCCCGCATGCGTTCTGGCTGACATGCGTAGCGGGAGGGTCCCGAACATGGCCAGGGCGAATCTTCTGATTTGATAGCACGAGCCTGCGCGGGGCTCGTCGATATCATGGAAGGACAATGAGCCCGAAGGCGCTTTGAGCGATGCGGCGCGAAGCAAAGCAGGGAGATCATTAGCCCCCTGAGGCATCGAGTACGGCCATCGGGCTGACCGCGAGCGGCAGGTCCCCATGTCGACACGCGTTTGCGCTCCCATCATCTCTCCTCCCTGCGGCTTCGATCTGAGGGTTTCAGTCGAGCACGTCGGATTGCCAAGCGTTTGCGCTTCTTCTGAGGCGATTTACCGCCTCCAGGCAGAATTACCTACGGTCTGGCTCTTTGTAGTGAACTACAAATATCCCAAAACGAAGCAAGAATCCAGCACGGCGGCGATCAACCGACCACACTGTGATCGTCAATTGCGAAGAATGGATGGCTGTCCGCCCTCTTGGACAGACATTGACCGGGGCTACAGAATGATTCGGCCGCGCGGGATCAGGCCGGGAGACGCTCAATACCCTGCTGATGGGCACTCAGATAATCACAAACCGGATCACGCCAGTCGGGCAACACGATCCGGAGCGCCGGCCCGATGGGGAGATCAACCGAGTAGGTGCCGGGTCTGTGCGTGTGCCCGTGAATCAGTTGAGTGACACCGAACTGTGCCATCGACAGGCGTACCGCACGCGCGTTGACGTCCATGATGTTTTCCGGCTTGTTGCGCTTTGCGGTATCACTACCGCTGCGCAGCCCGGATGCGATCTTCTGGCGTCTGGACAGGGGCAGACGCATGAATAGCCACTGCGCCCAGCGCTGCCTGGAGAACCAGCGCCAGCGCTGGTACGGCCGATCATCAGTGCAAAAGATGTCGCCGTGAGAGAGCAGGGTGTTACGCCCGGAGACATCTATCACGCATGGGTCAGCCAGTCTTTCCACACCAGTGAGATCGAAGAAAGCCTCGCCAACGAGAAAGTCGCGATTGCCGTGCTGGAAATAGACCTTTACACCGCTGGCAGACAAGGCCGCCAAGGCAGCGACTTCGGCTGCATAAATCTGCATGCCAACGTCGTCGCCAATCCAGGCCTCGAACAGGTCGCCAAGAATGTACACACGCGCCGCCTTTCTGGCGGGCCCATCCAGAAACCGCCGGAAGCGCGTCCGCAATGCGGACGTCTGCGGCGGGAGGTGCAGATCAGACAGGAACAGCGTGGGCGCCGCACCTGTCACGAATCAGCCTTTGAGAACGGTGCCGATAGCCTTCAGACAATGCTCGACGTGTCGAGGCGTGCAGCTTTGTCCCATCAGGCCAATGCGCCAGATCTTGCCGGCAAACTCTCCCAGTCCTGCACCAACCTCCAGATCAAACTCTTTGAGCAAGCGCGATCTCAAGGCGGCTTCGTCAACGCCGTCCGGCAAGATGACCGAATTGAGCTGAGGGAGTCGCTCAGCTTCTGGTACGAGATAACTCAGGCCCAGTTCTTCCAGACCCTTGGCCAGTTCCTGATGTAGCGTGGCATGCCGTGCCCAGGAAGCTTCGACACCTTCTTCCTGGACCATGGTCAGCGCCTCGTGCAGACCGTACAGCGCATTCACCGGAGCCGTGTGGTGATAGCTGCGTTTTGCGCCGCCACCCCAATAGGAAGTCACCAGTGTGAAATCCATGAACCAGCTGCGCACCGGCGTCTTGCGCGACTGCAGCTTGTTCATGGCGCGCTGACTAAAGCTCACTGGAGACAAGCCCGGCGGGCAGGACAAGCACTTTTGTGTGCCACTGTAGACCGCATCAATGCCCCATTCATCCATCTTCAGAGGCGAACCAGCCAACGAGGTCACCGTATCCACCAAGGTCAGCACGCCGTGCTGCTGCGCCAGTTTGGCCAGCGCCTGCGCGTCTGACAGAGCGCCGGTAGACGTTTCAGCCTGCACAAAGGCGAGCACCTTGGCTTCGGGGTGTGCCTTGAGTGCTTCTTCGACCTGATCGATATCAACAGCGCGGCCCCAGGGGTCCTTGACCATGACCACCGTGGCACCGAGACGCTCAGACATGATGCGCATACGACCGCCGAACACGCCGTTCTCGCACACAATGATGGTGTCGCCCGGCTCCAGCAGATTGGCAAAGCAGGATTCCATGCCGCTGGAACCTGGGCCGGATACCGGCATCGTCAACTCATTGCTGGTCAAAAACGTTTTCTGCAGGAGGACCTTGATTTCATCCATCAAACCGATGAAAGCAGGATCGAGATGCCCGATCGTGTTCTGGCCCATGGCGGCCAGTACACGAGGATGAACGTCAGAAGGGCCGGGGCCCATGAGCATACGCTTGGGCGGAACAAAGGCGGCAGTAGCGGTCATGTGTTGGCTTTTGTAATCGGTTAGGAGTTGTTTCAGGCGATCAGGGTCGCTGACTTGATGACCACTGGCTCGAGTGGAACATCGCTCGCCATCGGGCGGACAGCGCCCGTCTTGACCTTGGCAATCTTGTCGACCACATCGAGGCCTTCGACCACTTTTCCGAATACGGCGTAACCCCAGCCATCAAAGCTCGGATAGTCCAGATTGGCGTTATCGCGATGATTGATGAAGAACTGGGCGCTGGCGGAATGCGGGGCACTTGTACGAGCCATTGCGATGCTGCCACGCACGTTCTTGAGGCCATTCTTGGCTTCATTCTCGATGGGAGAGCGAGTGGTGCGTTCGCTCATCTTCTCGTCATAGCCGCCGCCCTGAATCATGAAACCTTCAATGACGCGGTGAAACAGCATGCCGTCGTAGTGACCTTCCTTGACGTACTGCACGAAATTTTCAACGGTCTTGGGTGCATTTTCCGGGTCGAGTTCCAGAATGATGTCGCCCATGCTGGTTTCCAGTTTGACGCGCGGTTTGTCGAGATCGTTGGCTGAGGACATGGAGGCTCCGAATAAGTAAATGAAGGTGATAGAACAGAGGGTAAGTAGTACACGCATTTTGATTGACCTATGCAGCTCGTGAGAAATCGTCGCGCTCGACGGCGGCCAGAGCCTGATGAATCACGTCGATGCCTGCGCCTGAACGATGCGCCTTCTCCGACAAGGTACGGCGAAATGCGCGCCCGCCAGGCTGATGGCGATACAGACCCAGAATATGCCGGGTGATTCTGCCTAATGGTGTGCCTGCATCGAGCTCGCGCTGGATGAATGCAAGGTATTGTTCGAGGTAGGCGGTGCGATCAAGCAACGGCTCCTCTTCGCCATCAAAAATCTGCGCCTGCAATTGGGCGAGGAAGAAGGGATTCTCGTAGGCCTCACGTCCGATCATGACGCCATCGACATGCTGAAGTTGCTCCTGCACCCGTTCGGCATCATCAATACCACCATTAATGACAATACAGAGCTGGGGGAAATCCTTCTTCAGCCGATGCACCATCGGGTAGTTCAATGGAGGAATTTCACGATTTTCTTTCGGCGAAAGGCCAGATAGCCAGGCCTTGCGGGCGTGGACGATGAAGGTTTCACAACCCGCATCGGCCACTGTTTGCACAAAGTTGCGCAGGAAATCATAGCCCTCGAGATCATCGACGCCGATGCGATGCTTGACCGTCACCGGGCGGGAGGTGGCCGCGCGCATGGCCCGTACGCATTCAGCAACCAGCGGCGCGTCTTTCATCAGTACGGCGCCAAAGCATCCGGTCTGAACACGGTCGGATGGGCAACCGCAATTCAGGTTGATCTCGTCGTATCCATACGCTTCGCCCATTTCCGCACACCGTGCGAGGGCCTCTGGATCAGAGCCGCCCAGCTGCAGCGCCACCGGATGCTCAGCCGATTCAAATCTGAGGTGTCGCTGGGCATCGCCGTGGAGCAGGGCACCGGTTGTGACCATCTCGGTATAGAGTAGGGCGTCCGGCGACAATTGCCGATGAAAATTGCGACAGAAACGATCTGTCCATTCCATCATCGGGGCGACGCATACGGTCCAGGGATTGTGTTGAACGTCTTTCAACGGCTGTGTAATGCGAAAACTGGGCGCGAATTCTAACTCGCCGGCCGATGTTGATGTTCAGCAGGATCTTTCAGAGGACAAATATTGAGCCGCGCGGGCACCTCAATCGGTGCGATTTTGCTGGCTCGCTGGGGGCAAGCCACCGATTCAGCGCGGTGTCCGCGCCTCGATAATGCGCACCAGCCCCGCGCCGCGGTCGTCGATTGTCCCTAGGCTGCCAGCTTGCGCTTCGGCTATGTGCAGTTTTGCATCATCGAACCCGGCTTCCAGCAAGGCTCGTTCCGCGTCCGCCTCATTGGCATAGTGCAAATGAATGCCGCCGCGGACAAAACGGGCCAGAAGTTTGCGGAACAGATCAACGCTCAATCCCAGATTCTGAGCGCGAAGGTGCAGGTCACTTAGGTAGATACCGGGCGGGAAAGCCTGAAGGGCATGGGCAAAACCGGACCACATGGTCTGTACCTGATCACGCGCAAAGTAATTGAGCAGCCCCTCCGTAACGATTGCCAGCCCCTTCCCCTGGTCCAGTTGCGCCACCACTTCACCGAAGCTGGATGACCCGGACGTGCTGAGAATGTCCAGGTCCAGCACTTCATGGCCTTTGCTGGACAGATTGCCGCGTTCCAGCAAGGCCCGCTTTCGCGCTGCCATTTCCGGCAGGTCTGCCTCGACGTAGCGAAGCCGGTCACCAAACTGCTTCTTGAATGACCAACCCCTCGGAGACAAGCCGGCGGCCACTTCCAGAACTTGCTGTATCTGCCCGGACACCACGTGCTCAGCCAGACGCCGATTGATTTCATGGTGCCGGGCGAGCAGAAAGCCTTCTAGCGTAGGCGCCCCGATGTGACGAGAGGCCAGGTACATCGGGCGCAATGCGTGAAAAAGTAGACGGCCCTGTGCAGTTGCCAGCGCACGATGAGACAGACCATTGCGATACCAGACATGCGCCGTGTAGTGCGCTGTAGGACTGATTCGGTCGGATGCCATGATGTTGAGCGGGGCGCTGGCCTATGATGAACTAGGTTGATCTAGATCAAATACTACAGCGGGAGTGGAGAGATGAGTGCGCAAGACAAGAACAACACAAGTGTGCGCGACCAGGTATCACCGGAAGAATGGGAGATGCGCGTCAATCTGGCCGCAGCGTATCGGCTGGTGGCGCTGTACGGCTGGGATGACCTGGTGTTTACGCACATTTCTGCCCGCCTTCCCGGTCCCGAGCATCACTTTCTGATCAACCCTTACGGGTGGATGTTTGACGAGATCACGGCCTCCTCACTGGTCAAGATCGATATCAACGGCAAGAAGGTGATGGATTCTCCTTACGACATCAATCCGGCCGGCTTTACGATTCACAGCGCAATTCATGCCGCTCGTGAGGATGCGATCTGCGTCATGCACACGCATTCAATCAATGGGGTGGCCGTGTCAGCACAGAAGGACGGTTTGCTGCCCTTATCGCAGACCTCGATCATTGCCGGCTATTCGTTGGCCTATCACGATTACGAAGGCATCGCGCTGTACGAGGATGAGAAGCCGAGGCTGGTGGCCGATCTGGGTGACAAGTTGGCCCTGATGTTGCGCAACCACGGACTGCTCACGGTTGGCCGGAATTGCGCTGACGCCTTTTTGCGGATGTACCTGCTTGAAGCGGCCTGCATGATCCAGGTCCGTGCCCTGGCGGGTAGTCGCGAGTTGCACGCCGTGCCGCAGTCGATTCTGGATAACATCGAAGAGCAACTTGTCGCGGTGACACGCGGGCAGGGCGGCTTGCTGGCCTGGCCGGGCTTGCTACGTCGGCTGGATCGCAGGAATCCGGGTTATCAGGAATAACCCGCAAAGCCTGCTCAGGCTGCTTTCTGCTCTTCGCGGCGCTTTAGGGGCGTGACCTTGGGACGTTCATTCAGGTGCTCGGTTTTGACCCAGCGGATGATCTGAATGCGACCGTTGAAATCTTCTGCCAGCGCCGTGCAGCTTTCGACCCAGTCGCCGCTATTCAAGTACTGAACTGCGCCCATGTCCCGAATTTCCGCGTGATGAATGTGCCCGCAGACAACGCCATCCAGTTCGCGGCGTTCGCATTCACGGGCCACACTGTCCTCGAAGCGCGACACAATGTTAACCGCGTTCTTCACACTGTTCTTGGCAAAGGCAGACAATGACCAGTAGCGCATGCCCATGAGCCGGCGTGCCTGATTGAACCAATGGTTCGCCTTCATCGTCAGCTCATAGGCCGTGTCGCCCGCTAACGCGATCCAACGGTGATAACGCGTAATCACGTCAAACGCATCTCCGTGCGTGACCAGCAGCCGGCGACCATCAGCCGTGGTGTGAACATGTTCGTTCAGGATCTGGATGTTGCCAATTTCAAGCCCGAATCCGACGAACTTGCGGAGAAACTCGTCATGATTCCCCGTGATGTAGAAAACCTGCGTTCCACGCTTGGCCTTGGTCAGAATCTTGCGGATGACGTTGGTGTGCTCCTGAGGCCAGAACCAGGAACTCTGAAGCTTCCACCCGTCAATAATGTCGCCCACCAGAAAAAGATTCTCGCACTCGTTGTGCTTGAGAAAATCCACCAGGTGTTCAGCCTTGCATCCGGGGGTTCCGAGGTGAACATCGGAAATCCAGATGGATCGATAGCGGTGATTTTTGTCCGCGCGTCGTGTCGCCTTCTTGCTTGTCTTAGCTCCTTTCATGGTCCGCACATTGCCCTTAGCGATTGATGCGTTGATGACAGAAAAATGAAGCTTTGGTGACATCGGGCGACTCCATTCAGCCGGCGGCCGGTAGTGGACCGGCTAATCTGTCGCCATGACCCCGACACCAGAACGATCCGGCCACGATGTCGCACGACCACCCGGAGGCCCGTACTTCATCGTGATGAATCAGGCATCTGGTAGTGAGGCTGCCAAAAGCCTTGTTGGCAAGATAGGAAAAATTCTGAACGCCGCTGGTCGTGAACATGAGTTCTTCTTGATGGACTCAAATTCCGATTTCGAACAGATTACGCGCAAAGCCGTGGCCAAAGCGGCGGACGCAAAGGGGGTCGTGGTGGCCGCCGGAGGCGACGGAACCATCAACCTGATTTGCCAGTGCGTCCTGGAAAGTGGGGTGCCCATGGGTGTTCTGCCGATGGGGACTTTCAACTACTTCGCACGTGCGCACAAGATTTCCGAGGACGTGGAACAAGCGACGATGGAGCTGCTCTCATCAGGTATGCACTTCATTCCTGTGGCGCAGGTCAATGACCACGTAATCCTGGTCAATGCAAGCCTCGGCCTCTATCCGAAACTGCTCGAAGACAGGGAAGTCTTCAAGCAGCAGCTCGGCCGAAGTCGGATTGTGGCGGCGATCGCAGGCATCTGGTCATTGCTTCGCCATATCCGTCGACTGCGGCTCGAAATTGAGTCTGAATCGGAGCGGCGAAGCGTGAAGACGGCGTCGCTGATTGTGCTGAGTAATGCCCTGCAAATGGAGCAGCTTGGCTTGCAGCAAGGCGACTCGCCGCGAGAATTGACGGCAGTGATGTTGAAGCCCGTAAGTAATCTGAGCTTGCTGGGTCTGGCGCTGAGGGGCGCGCTCGGCCAGCTGGGCGAGGCAGAAGATATTGTTCGGCTGCGCTTTCATGATCTCAAGGTCACGCCAGGCCGAAGACGCCGAATCAAAGTGGCTCTGGATGGTGAGTCTCTCTATCTGGATACGCCGCTCAGATTTGGTGTTGCGCGCAAGCCTTTGCAACTTCTGGTGCCGGCTTCGACACCGGCAGATGATTCCGGATCGTGACGGTACTCATACAGATTTCAGACCCGCACTTTGGAACAGAGCAGCCGCAAGTTGTGGACGCATTGCAGCGCCTGGCTCGTCGTTTGAAGCCAGACATACTGATTCTTTCCGGTGACATCACGCAGCGCGCGCGCCGCATGCAGTTTCGTGCCGCTCAGGAGTTTGTGGCGTCGCTTGGTATTCCGAAACGCCTGATCCTGCCGGGCAATCACGATATTCCTCTGTTCAATGTCGCCGCGCGCCTGCTGCATCCATACCGTAACTATCAGCAGAGCTTTGGCGCACAACTCGAGCCGCAGATCGAGGTCGCGGGCATTCGCATCATCGGCGTAAACGCGACCCGGTGGTGGCGGCACACAGACGGGCAGCTTGGACGCGCTCAGATTGAGCGTGTCAGCAGGCTGTTGCGAGATACCCGTGCAGATCAGGTGAAGATGGTGGTGACCCATCAGCCCTTGCATGTGCCATCTGCCGCAGAAAAGCACGATCTCGCCTACGGCGCAGATGCTGCGATACCTGCCTGGTCAAAGGCTGGCGCGGATATCGTCATGGGCGGACACATTCACTTGCCCTATGTACGGCCTGTTCACGAATACCGTTTGGATCTGAGCCGCAAACTGTGGTGCGTTCAAGCAGGGACCGCCGTTTCCAGCAGGGTCCGCCGGGGCGCGCCCAACTCGGTCCATGTGTTGCACGTTCCCGACCGAGCCGCCGAGTCGGGGCTCGAGGTTCATCGCTGGGACTATGACGCCGAGCAGGGGGAATTCCGTACCGAACAAAAAGACAGACTCAGCTTCGGCTTGCGCTGAGCCTGCCCCTCAGATGTGCAAAGGTGCTCAGTCAGCGGGCACCATTTGTCGGTCGAAACGGATCTGACCCTCATCCGCATCCACCCCGATGCGATCTCCATTGCCAAATTCACCATCTAGGATTGAGCGGGCAAGGGGGTTTTCAACCAGGGTCTGAATGGCCCGTTTGAGCGGCCGAGCACCGTAAACGGGGTCATAACCGGCCTGCGCCAGCAGATCCAGTGCAGCGTCGCTGAATACCAGTTCAATGTTCCGATCCTTCAGGCGTTCAATGACGCGACGCGACTGTACCCGGGCAATGCTTCGAATCTGCTTTTCGCCCAGCGGACTGAAGACAACGGCCTCGTCGATACGATTGATGAACTCGGGCCGAAAATGCTGGCCGACCACATTCATCACCGCCTCCTTGACGGCGGCGTACTCGAACTTGCTGTCCTTCTTCCCGAGCATTTCCTGCATCATTTGCGAGCCGAGATTGGAGGTCATGACGATCACGGCATTGCGAAAATCCACTGTCCGCCCCTGGCCGTCGGTCAGGCGACCGTCGTCGAGTACTTGCAGCAGGACGTTGAAGACCTCCGGATGCGCCTTTTCAACTTCATCCATGAGAATGACGGAGTAGGGTCGTCGTCTGACCGCCTCGGTCAGTTGTCCGCCTTCTTCATACCCGACGTAGCCGGGTGGGGCGCCGATCAGGCGAGCTACGCTGTGCCGCTCTCCGTATTCGGACATGTCGATGCGCACCGTGGCATCTTCACTGTCAAACAGAAACGCCGCCAGAGACTTGCACAGCTCGGTCTTGCCCACGCCAGTCGGGCCCAGGAACAGGAACGATCCGATAGGCCGGTTGGGGTCTGACAATCCAGCTCGTGACCTGCGTATGGCATTGGCTACTGCAGTAACAGCTTCATCCTGCCCAACAATCCGCTCGTGTAGCGCATCTTCCATGCGCAGCAGTTTTTCGCGCTCGCCTTCCATCAGTTTTGCAACAGGAATGCCCGTCCAGCGTCCAACGATCTCCGCTACTTCTTCTTCGGTAACACTGGTGCGGAGCAGTCGTGTCGCCGGGTCTTTTGATTCGTCCCTGGCGCGGGCACTGTCGGCCTGCGTAGAAGCGGACAAGCGTCTTTCCAGTTCCGGAATGCTGCCGTACTGCAGCTCGGCCATGCGGGCAAGGTCACCCGCACGATGCGCCGCTTCCATGTCCGCGCGAGCCTGCTCCAGTTCTTCCTTGATGGTGGCACTGCCGGCGACGGTGGCTTTTTCTGATTTCCAGATTTCCTCCATGTCGCTGTATTCGCGCTCCAGCTTTCCGATCTCGCTTTCCAGATCTGCCAGCGACCGCTTCGCGCCTTCGTCGGTTTCCTTCTTGAGCGCCTCGCGCTGGATCTTGAGCTGGATCAGACGGCGGCTCAGGCGGTCGAGTGCCTCAGGCTTGGAATCAATCTCGATGCGAATTCGTGCGGCCGCCTCGTCCATCAGGTCGATGGCCTTGTCCGGCAAGTTGCGATCCGTGATGTAGCGATGGCTGAGTCTGGCCGCAGCAATCAACGCGCCGTCCGTAATGCCGACGCCATGATGTACCTCGTAACGCTCCTTGAGGCCGCGCAGGATGGCAATGCTGTCTTCGACGCTGGGCTCGCCTACAAACACCTTCTGGAAGCGGCGTTCCAGGGCTGCGTCCTTTTCGATGTACTTGCGGTATTCATCGAGCGTCGTGGCGCCGATACAATGCAGCTCACCGCGTGCAAGTGCGGGCTTGAGCATGTTGCCCGCATCCATGGCGCCATCGGCCTTGCCAGCCCCAACGAGGGTATGGATCTCATCAATGAACAGAATGACCTGACCTTCATTCTTGGCCAGATCGTTGAGCACGGACTTGAGGCGCTCCTCAAACTCGCCGCGATACTTGGCGCCTGCAATCAGACTGCCCAGGTCCAGGGTCAGCAACCGCTTGTCCTTCAGGCTCTCAGGTACCTCTCCGTTGACGATGCGCTGGGCCAGACCTTCAGAGATCGCCGTCTTGCCTACGCCGGGCTCGCCTATCAGGGCAGGGTTGTTCTTGGTCCTGCGCGACAGCACTTGAATGACCCGGCGAATTTCCTCGTCGCGCCCAATGACCGGGTCCAGCTTGTTCTTGCGGGCCCGTTCGGTGAGATCAATGGTGTATTTTTCCAGCGCCTGACGATTATCTTCAGCGCCAGCACTATCCATTTTCTCGCCGCCTCTAACCTTATCGATGGCCTTGGCCAACATCTCCTTGCGGGCGCCAGCTGCACGCAGGGCTTCGCCGGCAGGTCCGGAGTCTTCACAGGCGGCCAGCACGTACAACTCGGAGGATAGGAACTGGTCGCCGCGCTGCTGAGCCAGCTTGTCGGTCAGATTCAGTGTCCGCGTCAGGTCTGCGGAGACTTGGATGTCGCCGGTGGCGGTGCCTAGCTTGGGGAGCTTTTCCAGCGCCTGGGTCAGGCGCGTCCGCAGCATGTCCGGATTGACGCCGGCAGTCTGCAACAAGGGCACCATGCTCCCGCCATCCTGCCCCTGCAGGGCCAGCAAGACATGCACATTCTCGATGGCAGGATGATCATGCCCCAGTGCCAGGCTTTGAGCCTGAGCGAGGGCCTCCTGGAAACGGCTGGTAAATTTGTCGGCGCGCATTCAATGGCTCCATGAGTGACTGCCGATCTATGTGGCGATGACAGGGCCGATTTCAAGATCATCCGCCGGCCGAGCATCGCTCCGATTCCGCTTGAAAATGTGGAAAAATACGGTCTATCTATCTGATATCCTTTGTTGCATGGGCTTAACTCGATGCTAACGATGCACAGTACGCGTACTACAGTCGCTGGTCTGCAGCTTGTTCTGGCCTTGGCCGTCGGATTGCTGATGGTCGGGCATGCCTCTGCTCAGGACTACGGTGCTCCGGAAGGACTGCCGCTGCAGTTCGAAAGTGATCTTGAATCCGGCAAGCAGTCCCTGCCCGTGACCCCACCGGCAAACCTGCGTTCGGCCACGGTGGTGCTGGCACCGGGCGATCTGATTACTGTCTCCGTGTTTGGTCAGCCCGACCTGACCGCTACGGTCTATGTATCCGACGGCGGAGCGATTGATGTTCCGTTGGCAGGGAGTATCCCGGTGTCGGGCTTGTCTCCGGTGGAGGCGGCCGAGCGCGTTGCCACAGCATATCGCGAAGGTGAATACCTCAACGATCCTCAGGTCAATATTGTGTTGTCTGGTTTGCGCAGCCAGCAGATCAGTGTCGTTGGCGAGGTCGTCAAACCCGGGCGGTTCCCGATTGACACACGCACTTCCATTCTGGACGCGCTGGCGCAGGCAGGCGGCATTACCGACAAGGGCGAACAACGCGCCTTCATTCTTCGTCGCCGCGAAGGCGGGGTGGATCGTTACGAAGTGGATCTGGATGACCTGCTTTCAGCAGGCTCCGGGCAGGTGATCGAACTTCGCGCCGGCGACACCATCGTGGTTCCCAAAGCCCAGCTCTTTTACGTCTACGGCGCGATATCCAAACCGGGGGCGTATGCCCTGAAAGATGAAATGACGGTGATCGAAGCCATTGCCATTGCTGGCGGTCTCACCGATCGCGGCTCTACTCGTCGCGTCCGGATCAAGCGCAAGGTCGAGGGCGGCAAGTCCAAAACTCTCAACGTTGACCTTGAAGACGAAGTGCGAGCTGATGACGTCATTAACGTACGCGAGCGCCTGTTCTGATGAATCAGCAAGTTGAACGCCGCCAGTCGCTTGGTGCTTTGCCGCGCGAGTACGTTGGCGCCACCCTGAGTATTTCCCAGCTCTGGAATATTCTCTGGGCGCGCAAACTGATGATCATTGGCATCACGCTGGCTTTTGCTGTGGCAACAGTCGTTATCGTCAAGATGATGCCAAAGGTGTATTCCGCAACGGCGACACTGCTGGTTTCCTCTCGGGTAGATGACCCGATGTCCGGCAAGGAAAGCGGCCTGGATACTGGCTATATCGCGACTCAGATCGAGTTCATGCGCAGTCCGGTCACACTGCTACCGGTGGTCGACAAATTCCGGCTCACGGAGCGCAAGGAATACATTGCCGGGTACTCCGGGGGCAGTTCTCCCGAAGGACTTCGCCGCTGGGCCATGAACAACCTTTATAAGAACCTGAAGGTTCAGCAGGGCACCGGCAGCCTGTTTATCTATGTGACGGTGGATGACCAGAACCCTCAGGCAGCAGCGCAAATTGCCAATGCCATTACCGACACCTACATATCAGAGCAAGAGAAGCGATTTTTGGAGCCGGCGAAAGGGCGTGCGGTTCGATACTCAGAGCAGCTGAAGGGCCTGAAGGAGAAAGTTGATGAGGCGCAGGCAAAAGTCTCTGCCTTCAGAAAGAAGACCGGCATGGCCAACCTCGAGCCAGGCACCTCTGGTGGCGATGCGAATCACCTCCGACTAAACGATTTGCAGGCGCGCCTGACCGCGGCTTCTCAGGAAAGACTCAATGCTGAGCTGCGACTGCGCTCCATTGGCCGCGGTGATGCGACCGTCCTTGAATCCCGACTGGTCCAAAAGCTCAAATCAGAGTTGCAGGTGGCAGAGGGCAAGATGGCAGAGCGCCGCGGCGTATTGGGAGCGCGTCACCCGGAGATCGTTGCGCTGCAGTCAGAGATTGACCACGCCAGGCAGAAGCTGAACAGTGAAATCAACACTTATGCAGACGGCGCGCGCGCAGATGTGTCCGCGGCGCGTGCAGTGGAGGCTCGCCTGCGGGAGGAGCTTGAGAAGGTCGAGGCTCAGGTGCTGGCGTCCAGGACCTTGCAGGATGACGCATCACAATTGCTCAGGGAGCTGGAATCGGCCACGAAGATCTACGAGGGCGTTCTGGATGCCTTTGAAACTGTCCAGCTTGGGACGGAAATTTCTACCAGCAACGTTCAAATTGTGGATCGTGCCAAGACGCCTCTAAGGCCCAACAGCAGCAAAGGAAAGAAACTGCTGGCGCTCGCGCTGATTGCCGGAGGCGGAGGCGGCTGTGGACTGGCACTCTTGCTTGAACTACTTAATCGGCGAATTCGAAGTCGCGAAGATATGGAGCGCGATCTGCAGCTACCCGTCCTCGTCCAGTTGCAAGTCAAGGCCTAAAGCAAATGAATTTTCTGAAAGATGCGCCGGACGGGTCGAAGGACAGGCGCGAACCTGAACTCGTTGGTGGTACCGACCTGTCACAGGTGCTTGCGCGCCGTGGCGGACTCACCGAAGACGATATCAAGCGTGTAGAGGCCGTACAGGACCAACTGGGCCTGGGGTTCATAGAAGCGGCGATGCGGCTCGGCCTGATTACACAGTCCGATCTCGACTCGGTACTGGCGGGGGACCAGCAGAGCAAGCCGAATGAAGCGGCGGTGGCCCGGCCATCGGACAAGATTCTCAGTGCACACGATCCTTTTGATCCATACAGTGAAAGTATCCGGGCACTACGTACCGAGCTGACCCAGCGCACGGCTGATGACCAGTGCAATGTCATCGCCGTCATCAGTGCCGGTTCTGGTGAAGGTCGGACTCGCGTTGCTGCGGAGCTCGCGGTGGCCTGTTCTCAGCTCGGGCAATCGACGCTTCTTGTGGACGCCGATCTTCGTCGATCGCGGATGCACGAGCTGTTTTCTGCAGATAATGATGACGGGCTCGCGCAGGCATTGATGGAAGGGCGCGCGCCGAAGGTGCAGGCCGTGGTTGGCTTGGCTAGTCTTTCATTGCTTACGGCAGGACCCCGTTCGAGTACGCCGATTGAGATTTTGTCGGACCCCATGTTCGGCGAGATGCTCGAGGGCTGGAAGCGGCGCCATCGCCACATCATTCTAGATACGCCACCGGTGTCCGAGTTTTCCGATGCTCTGGCAGTGGCTACCGAGGCTGGTCGCGTGCTGATTGTGACCCGCAAGGATCACACCTCGATGCCTCAGACCAAGGACATGATCAAACGGCTTGAAGTGTCGAGAGCGCGGATACTCGGCGGCGTCCTCAATATTTTCTAGGCTGCGACGCGGGCGCTAAATGTCCCTTGCCTGTTCATGAGAAGTACTGCTGAATGCACCTCAGCTGGGGCGTGCAGCAGCGATATCCTTGAAGCTCGCAAGCCAGTTCAATAACAGCTCAATCAACTGCACGCGCATGTTGATGCGGGAAAAAGTGTGATCTGCTTTGGGCTCATAGTGGCAAACGGCACCGGGGTATTGGGCCAGGACCGGGAACGCATCAAACAGTTGGTCTGAGTAGTTGTACAGATTCTGGATTTCACCGGTGTATAGGAAGAACAAGTTCATTTGCCTCGCAATGAACTGTTCTACATGAGCCTGGAAAGTGTCGGCGTCAGGTTGTTCGAAGATCTCGACCTGATCGGATCGAAACGACGCCTTGTCACCCTTTTTGCTGGAGAACATCCGGCGCGCAAAATTTCCAGCGCGGCGTGGATCGGTCAGTCTTTCTTTCCAGAAATTTCGTTTGAACTGCGCTGTAGGGTATGTGTAGTGATCGACGAACGCCGCTGCAGATATTCGTTTATCACTGACCGCGAGATGATGTGCGTCGTGGCCCCCTGAACAAATGCCAACGACCGCATACCGAGCCGCGATATTCCGGCTTTCCATCAGATCCAGCGCATCACGCATATCCCGCACAGAGTCACTGGCGGCACCGGATGGCGCAGTCAGGCTATCGCCCATGCCGGTGAGGTCCATGCGCAACACGGGAATTCCTGATTCCGCCAGCGCCCTAGACAGGTGAACATGCAAACGGTTTGGGCCGACACGATGGTCGACTCCTGTATTGGGGATGATGACGCCGAGCGGCGCGCCTTGCGTTGCGCCGTCGCTGGCCAGAATGCCCACGAGTCTGCCTTGCTCTCCAAACTGGAGCACCTGTTCGTTCACGAGAGCGTACTCCCTAGGTGTTGTGCGATCTGTCGAATGGACTGGATCGGGTTCCAGGGGGTCGTGATCCAGGCGCCATCCTGCCAATACGCATTGTCTGGCAATATAAGTGCGCCTTCGCCCGGCAGTGATCCAGCCTGATCCGCGCTCAGGAGTCTGGTCATAGGGACCTGCGTCTGTGAGATATCAGGTGCCATGTTCCTCAGGGCAGCTTCCAGCTCTTTGTCCATGGGCATGCCCATCAGCTCTTCGTCACCAGAAAACAACTTGTTTTCGGTGAGCCGATAGCGATTCTTGTTTTCATAGTAAGGCGCCTCAAGTTGCCTGATCTCGTCAAGCCAATGGGCGACATTGATGGGCATGTCCCACTGAATCAGGTGCTCAGCCTTTACGCCTTCTTCCAGCGTAGCCTGCAGGGCAAGTTGCGCGCCAAGCCGGACACCGAGCAACGCGATCCTGGTTTGGCCGGACAACTCGGTGAGTTCGCGCACTGCGGTCTTGATATCAGCCATCCAGTGCGGGAGTCTGGCTTCACCGGTGCGCCCTTCAGAATCACCGGTTGAAGAGTAATCCAGACGCAGGGTTTCGAAGCCCTGCTCAGCGAGCAGTTTTCCCAGGGTTGATACGGCGCGGTAGCTGCGCATGTACTCCATGCCCCAACTTGGGCAGATCAGGATCGCGGTACGCCGAGGAGCGACGACCGGTTCAAATCTGACGCCAAAAAGTCGGCGCTCTTGTGGCCCGAAGAACATGGGTTCCATATTGCGCTGCCTTTAGCTGAAGCCGAACCAACGCTTGATACGCGTCAGCGCACCCGTTGTCTGCACGGCAGTCGAATGGATTGTCTCTGGCGAAGCGGTCTTATTTGAAGAGGCTGATTCAGGGATATCGGAAGCAGTCTCCGGCGCTTCTTTATCGATTGCTTCGGAGATGGTCGCCAGCGATTCCATGAGAATCGTGCGCAAGGGCAGCTTTGTCGAAAATTGTTTGGATATCCGGGCGCTCGTCTGTACAGCCAGCAAAGAATGTCCGCCCAAATCAATGAAGCGATCCGAGAGATTGATCGTCTGAATACCCAGTACTTCCGCCCAGATATCTCGAACGGCAATCTGTGTTGCGCTGCGCGGTGGGTTGGCACTGGATGGCGTCGCATCCGATGCTGCAAACGGTTCAGGCAGTGCCTTCCGATTGATCTTGCCGCTCGACAGCCGCGGCATGTCCTCCACACTCCGATAGGTCTGCGGAATCATATAAGCAGGCAATGTCTTGCGCAGGAAGCTTCGCAGCTCGCCAACGTTGACGCTTTGATCTGGCGGAGACTGGATCCAGGCCACCAGGCGACTGTCGCCGGCAGAGCGCTCAACAACCCCCGCGACAGCTTCAATGACCTGCTCGTGGCGGACCAGCTCTGCCTCAATCTCACCAAGCTCTATGCGCAAGCCGTGCAACTTGACCTGGAAATCCAGCCGCCCTTGATATTCGACATCGCCATTGGCGTTCCAGCAGGCGAGATCGCCAGTTCTGTACAGGCGGCCAAACTCTGGATGCTGAATGAACTTCTCCGCCGTAAGTTCGTGCCGGTTGAGATAACCACGCGCCAACTGGACTCCACCGAGCATCAGCTCTCCGGAGACGCCGATCGGCAGCGGCTCACCACGGCTGTCCAGAATATACAGCGCTGTATTAGCCACCGGTTTTCCGATAGGTACGATGCCGTTGCCGCGTTCCCTGGGGCAAGGCCAGTAGCTAACATCAACCGCCGCCTCGGTCGGTCCATACAGGTTGTGCAGGTCAGCGTTACGGCACTTTCCGTAGAAACGTTGTACGAGCTCAGTGGTCAGGGCCTCACCCGAACAGAAAACACTGCGTAGCCCCGGGCAGACATTGTCTTTCGCGTCCTCCAGAAAGACGGCGAGCATGGACGGCACAAAATGGCAGACCGTGACTTTCTGCGAGTCAATGAGCTGAGTTAGGTAGCTCGGATCTTTGTGGCCTTCGGGCTTGGCGATCACCATCGTGGTGCCCGTCAACAGAGGCCAGAAAAATTCCCAGACAGACACGTCGAAGCTGTAAGGCGTCTTTTGTAGAACGCGATCCGATGACGTGAGCTGATACTCGTCCTGCATCCACAACAAGCGGTTGACGATGCTGCGATGCTCGAGCAGGGCCCCCTTGGGTTTGCCAGTAGATCCCGAGGTATAGATCACATACGCTAAATTGTCCGCAGCCACGTTAGTTTGTGGGTTATCAGCAGACTGGCTGGCCCACTTGTCGGCGTCTTTCTTCAGATCCAGAATACGCTCGGCCTGAGACTCAAGCAAAGATGAAACCTCTGGTGAGACTTCCTCGCTGCCTTCGACCTCGCACAGAATGACGCAGGCTTCACTGTCTTGAATCATGAATTCGAGACGGTCGGCGGGGAACGCCGGGTCCAGTGGAAGATAGGCCGCTCCTGCTTTCAGAGTGGCGAGCATGGCGACGACCATTTCCATGCCGCGCTGGGCACAGATCGCTACGATCTTGTCGGGGCCGGCGCCGCGTGCAATGAGTTCGTGCGCCAGCTGATTGGATCGCGAATTGAGCTTATCAAAGCTCAGAGCGTCCCCTTCAAAAATCAGGGCCGTTGAGTCCGGTGTCTTGCCGACCTGCTGTTCGATCAGGGTGTGCAGAGTGACGTCCTGCGGGTAATCACGTTGTGTTGCATTCCAAGTTTGCGTGATTCTCTGGCGTGTTGCGGCGTCCTGCAAAGCGAGTTGCTGGACGCTCTGCTCGACATTGTCGCAGGCCGAGGTGAGAAGCCTGAACCAGTTTTCGAGCAGGCGTTCGATATCGTCAGCTGAGAACAACTCAGTGCCATAACTGGCTTCGACCACCAGACTCTTTCCGTCGTCCACCACGTTGAGATAGAGCTCGAACGTTTCCGCACGACGCACCATGGTCGAGTAGGACACCTTGAGTCCGGTGTGCGAAATATCATCATCGCGCACGTCAATATTGAAGATCACGGAGACCAGCGGCGGACGGCTGTTATCTCTCTTTACGTCAAGCTTCGGAATCAATGCACCGAACGTAATGCCCTGATTGTCGCTGGCGTCCAACACTACAGTCTTGACTGCCTTCAATAGCTCCGAAAACTTTGCATCCGCCCGCGGCGCAATGCGCAGCGGCAGCAGATTGACGCAATGACCGACCAGTTGGCCTTGCTCGTGCATGGACTGACCAGCTGCAGACAAGCCAATGACCATGTCCTCGGATTGCGTCAGGCGGTTGAGCAGGGCGCTGAAGCCGGTCAGCAGCATCGCAACAAGACTCGCACCCTGAGACGATGCTGTCTTTCGTAAACGCGGCACCAGATCTGCAGGAAGTTCGCGATCGATGCGATTGGCAGCAATCTTGCGCTCGGCTGGCCGCGTCTTGGAGGAGGGCAAATCCAGCGTTGCCGGCAGATCCTGAAGACGGTTGAGCCAGTATCGCTCCTGATTCTGCCCATCAGCGGATTGCAGGAACTCCCGCTCGACGGTCACGTAATCCGTATAGCGCGGGGCTTTGCCTAATACCGGTTCGCGCTTTTCCACACCCGCCGAATAGATCTCTCCCAATTCTGTGAGCAGAACGGCAAGACTCCATCCATCACAGATGATGTGATGTGCGACAAAGAGCAGGTCATATCGATCTGCACTGCGTTTGACCAGCGTGAAGCTGTGCAAGGGCCCGTTCTCGAGGCTGAAGCTTTGCAGCATCAACTCCTCGGAGATCTTGCCCAATGCCTCGTTGTCTGCGGCTTCGGTTTGCCGCATCTGCAGTTCGCAGCTTTTCTGCACGCACAGCGAATTGCCATCCGGGCTGATCACCATCCGCAAGGCTTCGTGGCGGTCGATCAGGGTCTGCAGGGAGGCCTTGAGCACCTCAATATCCGGCACGCCCTCGATACGCAGGTCAATGCCTTCGTTGTAGCCGATGTTGAGTTCAGGATCGATGACGCAGGCCAGCCACACCTCACGCTGCGCTTCGGTGATGGGTGCAAAGGCAACCAGCTCCGGTCCCGCAAAGGGATCGTGGTCAATCATCCCGCTGGATAGTGGTGCGTTCATCAGTTGATGGTTCCGATATGCTGAAAGCGGCCAGGTTGTTCCGGGTCAGGTACATACCAACCAGGATTACCTGCCTCATCTCTGCCCACGCGTGCTCCCGGCTTCGGCGGCTGATACCAGATTGAACCCGAGTGAGCCGAAGACTGCCCCATGACGACAGGCTCGCCAATGCGGCCCAGAAGTCCTTCTGCCTGCATGCAGATAATGGCATCACGATAGATCGCGAGAATTTGTTCCAAGATCTCGTCGGTGTGAGCGGTCGTCATCACGGCCAGCCTACCGTCATAGCTCTGCAGACCGCGCTCACGCAGGTAGTAATAGAACAACTCTCCGAATGGCTCGTCCTGAGTAAAGTCAAAGCGCCAAATTGAGCTGAAGTAATTGACTCTCAAAGGTGCCTGGAGCTCTGTCAGCACGTCGCGTATGCGTCCGACAAACTCGGCGTTGCGTGCATTCATCTCCGCTTGTACGTTCGGATTCGCCTCCAGATGCTTGAGCACCGCAAGGACCGCCGCCATGTTGATCGGGTGCCGCACGAAGGTGCCGGCAAAATAGGTAACACCAACTTCCGGCATGGATTCATCACCAAACTGCCAGTGCCCGCCGTCAAGTGCATCCATGTACTTGGATATGCCCGCTACTGCGCCGATGGGCATCCCGCCACCAAAAACCTTGCCGTAACTCGCCAGGTCTGCCTTGACGCCGAAGTACTCCTGCGCGCCGCCCGGCGCACTGCGAAAACCGGTGATGACCTCATCCATAATCAGGGCGCAATCGGCCTGCGTCGCAATTTCGCGGCATGCATGCATGAACTCCCTGGGTTGCAGTTCCAGCTTCCGAGACTGCACAGGCTCGATGAGAATGGCAGCCACCTCATTCACCCGGGATTTGAGAATTTCCAGCGACGCCGGATCGCCATATTCCAGGATCAGGGTATTCGCGACGTGGGAGTTTGGAATGCCACTGGCAGCAGGCAGACCGCGACCCTGCGGACCGGGACGCACAATGACCTCGTCGTGAATGCCGTGATAGTCGCCAACAAACGACACGACCAGATCTTTTCCAGTCACCGTCCTTGCACAGCGAACCGCAGCGGAAACTGCCTCCGAGCCGGTATTGCAGAAGGCAACACGCGGCAATTTCACCATGCGTGTAAAGCGCTCCGCCGCTTCGCCAATGAAATCCTGAATCGGGCCGATTTCATAGCCTCGTTCCAGTTGCTCACGAATGGCCTGATTGACGAATTCTGGCTTGTGACCGAAGAACGTCGAACCAAAACCATTGAGCACATCGATGTACTGGTTGCCGTCCACATCCCAGACATAGGCACCGTCCGAGCGGGTGCTCACAATGGGATAAACGATTTCCTTCCAGAGCGGCGTGAAGCCGGAAACGGTTCTGGGGTCGGCAAGATAGGCGCGATGCTTCGCCGCAGATGCCTTTGATCCGCTGGAGCGGGCGATATAGCGCTCGATCAGCGCATCCAGCGATCGGCGTTGCAGCGGACACAGTTTGTCCTGCTTTTCCTTCCTGATCTTGGTGCCAGCGCCGAAGGGTTTGCCGGGCGCACTACTGTTCGCGCCGGCCCCGGACACAACGATAGCGTCGGAGCCAGCGGTCGCCTTGCTGCCATGGCTCATGCCGGCTGCTGGGACATGCGGCGCAAGATGTTCGGCCAGTGCGTCAAGTGTGGTGAAATCTTCCAGCAGCTGCCGGAATCGGATATTGGTGTTGAAAGCGTTCTTCAGCTTCGCCGCTACCTGCGTCAGCAGAAGCGAGTCACAGCCGAGTTCAAGGAAGGTCTTGTTGCGGTCCTCATCAGACATTTCAATGCCGGTGACATCAACAAAGACTTGTGTGGCCAGAACGCGGGCCTGATCTACTGGCGACGATGCAACATCCGCAGCATGTGCAGTTTCTACATTATCCGAAAGCGGGTCCGCTGTAGCGGTTTGAGTACTACTTGCGGAGATTGCGTGGCCTTGCGCCAGATCGGCTTCGATGAAGTGTCTTGTACGCGCAAACGGATAACCCGGCAGTCCGACAACACAGCGCGTCTCTCCAGCATAGAAGCGCGCTTCCGGAACCTCGATACCGGCCATCCATAGACGGCCAAGTGCTTCGGAGAAATGTTCTGCATCGTTGGCATCCGCTGCGCCTGCATGGGGTAGCGATGCAATGACCTGCGCCTGATGCGCTTTGCTCAGTATCTGCCGTGTGCTGGTGCTCAAATTCTGGCCCGGGCCACACTCCAGGAAAACACAACCGGTCTGTTCTGCCAGCTCGCTTATGCCGGGGGCAAACCGAACCGCATTTCGCAGCTGCCTGGCCCAGTACTCCGGGTCCTGCGCATCGCGTGCCTCAATCAGCTTGCCGGTCAGACTCGAATAGAAATCTTTCTGCGGAATCTTCAGCGCGAAACGCCCCACAATCTCCGCGAAGGGCGCCATCACCGGCTCCATCATCGAGGAATGAAAGGCATGCGAGGTATGAAGCGTGATCGTGCCAATACCTTCTTCGTCGAGCTTCGCCTTTAGCGCGTCCAAGGCTGCGTGTGTGCCCGAGAGCACCGTCAATTTCGGAGAATTGACGCCCGCAATCGCGACATCCTCAGACGCAAATTTTCGTGCGTCCTCTTCGGGCACGCGAACAGCCAGCATGCCGCCTGCCGGCATTGACTGCATCAGTCTTGCGCGCTCGGCGAGAATGCTCAGGGCGTCTTCAAGTTCAAACACACCTGCGAGCGTTGCGGCCACGAACTCACCGACGCTATGGCCGATCATATGCTGCGCTTCCAGCCCCCAGCTTTGCCATAGCTTTGCAGTGGCATAGCTGATGGTAAAGATGGCAGGTTGCGCCAACTGAGTTGCGCGAAGTGTCTCGGCTGCCGTTTCAGCGTCCGCCGCAGCGGGGTAGAGCACCTTGCGCAAATCCAGATTGAGCAGCGGCTTCAGGATGTCAGCGCAGCGGTCGACCTCTGCTCTGAAAACGGTTTCAGTTTCGTAGAGGTGGCGCCCCATGCCAACGTGCTGTGCACCCTGGCCGGGAAACATGAACACCAGTGATGGCGAAGGGTGGCTTGCTGATCCATTCACCCAGGCCTTGCCACGCAACTTTTCAGCGGCCTGCGCATTGTTCTGTGCCAATACGACCGCACGCTGAGCGTGACGGGTCCGTCCCCGATCCAGGCTGAAGGCCACGTCTGCAAGAGATACTTCGGGGTTTTTCTCCAACCACTCTGCCAGTTGCTCTGCCTGCTGCTTCAAGGCAGCTTCTGTTTTGGCTGACAGCCGCAAGACCTGAAGGGCGCGCTTGGCCGGCGAAGATTCGCGCTTGGGCGCTTCTTCTAGCAGCGCGTGAAAGTTGGTGCCACCGAATCCAAACGAGGAAACGCCTGCAACCCGAACGCCATTGGCATCCCAGGCCTGACGCGCATTGCTCAGAGTGAAGGGTGTGCCGTCGAAGCCGCAGTCCGGATTGGCATTTTCAAAGTTGGCGAGGGGTGGCAAGACGCGCTCGTGCAGCATCATCGCTGTCTTGATCAGACCGGCAGCGGCAGCACCGGCGTCGAGGTGTCCGATATTGGCCTTGACTGAACCGAGCGCAATTTTCTTCGCGCCGACGTAAGCATCGTTCAGGCCGGTGATTTCAATCGGGTCACCCAGAGGCGTTCCCGTACCGTGAGCTTCAACGTAGGACACCTGCTCAGGTAACAAGCCAGAGGCCTGCAGGGCAGCCTGAATGACCGTGGCCTGACCCTTGGCAGAAGGGGCCGTGAAAGCAACTTTGTCAGCGCCGTCGTTATTGATGGCGCTGCCAGCAATGACGGCATAGACGGTATCGCCATCAGCCTGGGCTTCTTCAAGCCGTTTGAGAACTAGGCATCCCACACCGGCAGTTAGCACCATGCCGGAAGCTTGCTCATCAAACGGACGGATGCGCCCATCGCGAGACAGCGGGCCACCTTCGGCAAAAAGATATCCGCGCTTGAAAGGTACGGGCACGCTGGCACCGCCAACGATGGCCAGGTCGCAGTCTCCCGTGCGCAAAGCCTGACAGGCGATATGTGTGGCCACACCCGAACTGGAGCATGCGTTCTGGACGCTCACGGCCGGACCATGCAGATCGAGCTTGAACGCAATGCGGCTGGCTACGTAATCCTTGTCGTTACCGATCAGGGTGTAGTCCATCGCATTCCCGCGATACTCGGGATGCGTGCTCAGGTTGCTGGAAAAGTACTGATTGCGTGCGACACCGGCATAGACACCGATACGACCTTCATAGCGTTGCGGATCACAGCCCGCGTGCTCCATGGCATTGACGGCCGCTTCCAGCATCAATCGCTGCTGCGGATCAATCAGTGAAGCTTCGCGTGGTGAGGTACCAAAGTAGGCGGCATCGAAGCAGTCTGCGTGCTCAACCCAGCCAGCGGTGCGTACGTAATTAGGGTCGGCAATGTCTTCCGCCGAGACGCCGGCCTTCTGAAGTTCTTCGTCGCTCAGTTCGCCCAGGCCGCTACGTCCGGCAAGAACGTTCTCCCAGAACTCGGAAACATCTTTTGCGCCAGGGAAGCGCCCGGACATGCCGATGATGGCAATTTTTCCCGAGCCACCCAGGTTCTGCGACATGCGCTGCGTATCGCCGCGGGTTTGCTGCTTTGCGCCGTGTGGTGTGCTGACGCGGCTTCCAGTCAGATTGGAAACCGCATCTGGAAACTGCTGCTGCAGGTATCGCGAGAAACTGGTGATGGTTGGGTTTGCAAAGAACTGTGCAATGGGCAGGCGCACTTCAAGAGCGTGACCCATGCGCGACACAAACTGGATGGCCTTTAGAGAGCTGCCACCGGCCTCAAAGAAGCGGTCATCAGCGCCCACATCGGAATATCCCAGCAGTCTGCGCCAGATGACGGCGATCCGTTCTTCCAGGGGCCCCATCGGTTGGCGAAAACTGGTGGGCATGGATGGCCGTCGTGGGGTCGGCTTTGGAAGCTTCATACGATCGATCTTGCCGCTGGATGTCAGCGGAAATTCGTCGAGAAAAGTCCAGGCCGAAGGCACCATGAATTCCGGCAGTCGCTGCTCCAGATACTCCCGCAGTGCGATGACGTCTGCGTTCTGCTCGCTCGCGAGCTGCACGTATGCCGCCAGGATACGGTCGCCCATGGCGTCAGTCGGCGCGGTGACTACCGCTGCGCGTACTGCAGAATGCCGAGTCAGGGCCGTCTCCACCTCGCTCAGTTCAATGCGGTATCCACCCACTTTGACCAGGTGATCGATGCGACCGTGATACTCGATAACGCCGCTTTCGCGATAGGAGACCAGATCACCACTTCGGTAGAGAGTGGTGCCGGCCTCAAAAGGATTGGGGACGAACACTTCGGCGGTCTTGTCCGGCATGTTGAGATAGCCGCCGCCAACACCCGCACCACTGACACACAGTTCGCCCTTTTCGCCAATGCCGACCGGACGCAGACGATCGTCAACGATGTAGCAGCGCATGTTGGGCAGGGGCTTGCCGATGGGCGCGTATTCTCCTTGACCAAGGTCGGAAGGGGTGATGACCTGGTAGGTGTAAAGATCACTGCACTCGGAAGGTCCGCAAGCGTTTACAAAATGCACATTAAAGTCTGGCCGGCGCAGCCACGGCGCAATCCGCGCATAGGGCAGGGCCTCGCCTGCGATGCAGGCACCGGTGATCGAGGACAACTGCCTGAAGGTGGTTTCGTTTGCGTCATCAAGCAGTCCGAACAAACCCGTGGGCGTGCATGACAACAGGGTCACCCGGTCTCGCTCGATGGTGTCCAGAATCAGGGCTGCGTCGTAAACCTCCGAGTCCAGCAATACCGCAGTGCCGCCACTGATGAGCGGAGCGAAAATGCTTTTCTGGGTCAGATCGAATCCGACGGAGGTCATCATCAGCATTCTGGAGTCCGCGTTCAGCGAGAATTCTTCGCGGACCCAGTGATACAGGTTGCTCACACCACGGTAAAAGTTGATGCAGCCCTTTGGTCGCCCGGTCGAACCGGAGGTGAAGACCATATAGAAGCGGTCTTCCTGCGAAACTTCGACGCCCGGATTGCTGCTCGGTTGGGTGGAGAGATCGCACTCGTCGAGCAGGACGACCTGATCGATCTTCCCCGCTGCCTTGGCCGCCAGGCCTGCCTGCGTGATCAGGACCTTGGCACCGGAGTCTTCCAGGATGTAGCTGATACGGTCATCCGGGTACTGGGTGTCAATTGGGACGTAGCAGGCTCCGGTCTTGAGGATGGCCATCATCGCGACCACCATGTCCGGTGTCCGCTGGTGCAGCATCGCAACCACGTCACCACGCTGGCAGCCTAGCTGTACCAGATGGTGGGCAAGCTGGTTCGCACGGGTGTTGAGTTCGCCATAACTCAAACTGGCGTCACCGCAGATCACCGCGGTAGCGCCCGGCGCTGAATCGGCCAGACGTTCAAACAGAAGGGGGACAGGTTCCTGCGGGATGGTCTTGTCTGTCGCATTCCATTGGCGCAAGACCAAATCGCGATCTGTATCGCCGAGCAGGATGTTGCTGGTACTCATCTGTATTTCCCCGTTGCTACTGGCTCAACAAGAGCCGATATCTCTCAAAATCAGTCGTCCAAGAGAGACGAATGTATGCCTAACTCCTTGATTTGCATGAGTGCGTGCAGGCTTTGTGGGTTCTTGATCGCTGCAATATTTCGGGGAGTCCTGCCATTCAGAAGATCCTGCACCGCACGCTCTGATCTTTTGGCGTTGTGAGTCTGCGGAAGTTCTGCCACAGCATAGATGCTGTCTGGCACGTGAGTCATTCCTGCCTTCTGCTTCAACTCGCGCTTGATACGAAACAGCAATGGCTTGTCCAGATCAACGCCCGCAGCAAGCACGACAAACAGGATAAGCCTCTTTCCACCGGGCAGGGTTTCATCTGACTGGTCTACCGCCATGGACTCAAGCACTTCCGGAATCTGTCCTACGATGCCGTAGATCTCGGCCGGGCCAATGCGGATACCACGAATATTCAGAACACCATCGGAGCGCCCGAGAATCCTCGCGCCGCCAGAAGGGGTCAGCTTGATCAGATCACCGTGGGTCCAGACATTCTCATTCTGTGCAAAGTAGGCATTGTGAAAGCGCGCACCATCGACATCCCCGTACAGCCCGGTCGGGCGGGAGGGGAAGGGCTTGATGCAGACCAGTTCTCCGGTGCCCTGCTGCAAATTTTCATGACCATCCCGCGCGCGCACGTCCAGCCCGAGACTGATGCACTGACTTTCACCACGTTGCACCCTGAGCATGGGATTGCCCAGAACGAAACAGCCAATGATGTCGCTTCCTCCGGATATAGATTGCAGCGGAAGCGGGCCAAAGGCCTCAGCGACAAAGTCATAGAGATCGTCGTAGAGGATTGAGCCCGTGGACAGGATGGCCCGAAGTGCAGGCCAGGCGAATCGCTCACGCGGGTTGATCTCACTTTCCTGCAGAAATCGCAGAAATGCCGGGCTAGTCCCAAAAACACTGACATCCTGCCCGGCCAGTGCGCGAAGAAGCGAATCACTCTCAGGGTAGGTAGGTGAGCCGTCGTAAACCAGAACTCGCGCGCCGGTCGCCAGCCCGGATATCAGCCAGTTCCACATCATCCAGCCAGTGCTGGTCATGAAACACAGTGTGTCGCCCTTCTTGAGGTCGGTGTGGAGTACCAGCTCTTTGAGATGCTCGAGCAATGTGCCGCCGTGACCGTGCACGATACATTTTGGCGCGCCGGTTGTTCCCGAGGAAAAAAGGATGAAAAGGGGATGGTCAAAGGGCAGCCTGACAAAGGCATCCAGAGGAGCGCCCTGGGCGAGAACCGACAGCCGCTCAAGGCGGACGGACGGTTCAAATTCCAGCTCGCCGTCGTCAAGCAGGATCAGGAATCTGACCGAGGGCAGTTGTTCAAGAAGCTGCTGAATCATGGGGCTCAGAGAGCGCCGCTGACCTTGCAGCAGCAAGCTGGAATGGACAAACAGGGCTTCGGGCGCGAGCGGACCGAAGCGGCTGAGAATGCTCTCGGGGCCGAGGTCGGGGGATACCGATGACCAGCTCGCGCCTATTGCCGCGCTGGCAAGGGCGGCCACGACGGCGTTTCCATCATTACGAGCCAGCGCACAAACTCGACAGCTTTGATCCAACCCCAGCCGCGCAAGGCTGCCGGCGCAGGCCATGACCTGCCCGCGCAATTCCGATCGGGTGTAATGCCTCAGATTTCCATCTTCTTCCAGAGCGGACAAAACGATGTCTGTGTTTTGCTCTCCTGGCCGGGCACGCAGCAGATTCTCGGAGTAATTGAGCCGAAGATCAGGAAAGAAGCGCGCCTGCTCAACCGTGTCGGCCACACAGACTGTTCGGGGATCGCCATCAAACGTTGGATCAAAATACGCCAGCGCCGTTGACCAGAAATCGCGATAGCACCCGGTTGACCAGCTATGCAGCGCGGCCCAGTCTGGCAGTTCCAGACCCGTCCTCTCGCGTGCGAATTCGATAAAGCGCGCAAGCTGGCTCTCTGATCCCAGAGCAGCTTTAGCAGTAGCTGGCGCGTGCTCGGTCACTTAGCCGGCCTTGAAATCCGGGTGTGACGAGATATAGGCCGCGATCTTGTTCATGGAATCAAAGTTATCGCGGCTCAGACTCTTGCGATCAATCTTGAGTGCGAATGTCTTTTCCAGAAACATCGTCAGATTCACGTAACCCAGACTATCCAGCACGCCGTTATCCAGCAGGGACATGTCGTCATCTTTGATCAGACTCTGGGCATCACCAAAATGGTAGTTGTCATCAAGCCATTCAATCACTGCGCTTTTGATCTTTTCCACGGGTAGGTGTCCTTTGCTGACCTTGCAGTCCTAAAACTGAGCGTAAACGAATGCGCCCTCGGATAGGGGCTTGAAGAGAAAAAGGTACACGATGACTGTGCCATAGCTCACGCCGCGCAATACGGCCGGGGCACTGAACAGCGTTCGCACAATGGCCTGACCGCGTTGCGTTGCGCTGAGGTGATAGATCGGCACCATCAGCAGGCACAAGGACGTGTTCAAGGCGTCGCCGAGGCTGGCAAAGCGATAGCTCAGTTCACCGCCGCTGCCAAGCAGCCCGCTCAAAAACGGCAGGGCCACGCTCAGCTCTTGGGCCCGGAACGGAATCAGCGAAAGCAGGAACCAGCCCTGCGTGAGTATCCAGCCCAGAACCAGATAGCTCCGGGTTTTTCTCCTGGCGACCCAGGCTCGGTCTTTCCGACACAGCCCGCGGTAAAACTCGTCCCAGCGGTGGGCAATGGCCAGTGCCGCACCGTGCAGCGCGCCCCACAGAACAAACATCCAAGTCGCGCCATGCCATAAACCGCTGACAACCAGCACGATAAACAGGCCCGCCGCGAGTCGCCCGCGCATGAAACCGTCGCCCGTGACGAGCGGGGTATAAATGTATTCGAACAGAATATTGGTCAGCGAAATGTGCCAGCGGCTCCAGAATTCGCTGATATTGCGGGCAAGGAATGGGAACCGGAAATTCTCGATCAGCTGCAGGCTGAAGAAACGCGCCAGACCCAGTGCGATCAGGCTGTAACCGGCAAAGTCGCAGAAAATCTGGAAGGCATAGGCAAGCAGGGCCAGCCAGTGACTGAAGGTGTCGTAGCTACCGGGGTCTGCATATACCGGGTCAACGATCTTGGTCAGGGTCGCCGCCACAAGGAACTTCATGACGTAACCAAGCAGAAACTCGAACCCACCCCGCGAGAACTGCTCCGCACTCGGAGCACGCGGCTTTTCCATTTGGTCGAGCAGGTCACCTCGCGGGATGGGGCCAGACACCAGTTGCGGAAAGAAGGCGGTAAAGGTGGCGAAACTCAGCAGCGAGCGCGGTCCCTCGCGACGACCATATGACACGTCCACCAGATACGCGGTGAGTTGCAGGGTCCAGAACGAAATGCCGATTGGCAGAATCCAGGACAGGGCAGGGATGTCGATGCCACTACCGAATATCTTGCTCAGGCTCTCAATGGTGCCGGCAAAGAATCCGAGATACTTGAGCAGCAGAAGCTGGCCGATGTTGTATAGGACCCCGATCAGGCGGACCGATTTGCCGTGTACCGGTGTTCCATGGCTATCGCGCTGCCTGAGTGCCTGCAGCAGGGCGTAGTTCACGCCAGTAGCAAGAAGAAACAGCAGAATCGCCTTTGGTCCCCAGCTGATGAAGAAGATATAGCTGGCGATCAACAGAACCAGATTCTGAGCGGCCGGACGGCGCGGCACCAGCCAATACAGGGCCACTGTCGTCGGCAGGAAAAACAGCAGGAACAGGATGCCGGAGAAGCTCATTGCGATGCTCCGGAAACAGTCTGACCATTGTTGTCGGCGCGCCCCGCATCTTCAGCTCGGCTCGTTGTCGCGAAGGGGGAGCGCAAGCTGCTAAACGGCCCTGTCAGGGCCCACTCCAGAACCTTCCGTTCGCCTGACGGCAGAAGGTGATCAAGGTCAGGCCGAAAATCTGAATCGGCAAGAACATTGGCTTGTTGCAGGTCAATAATCGGGATGTTGCGCGGTACTGTGTAGCTCATGAGCGCGTCCTTGAAAGCGCTTGAAACCGCCAATACTTCCGGCGTCTGCGCCTTGGGAATAATTGGCCAGGTCACGATGGCGACATCAAGGTTGCGTTGCGTGGCGAATCTCAGGGTTCGCTCCAGTGCTGCAAATTGGGGCTCGGTATCGCAATTCGATGTGCCGGGTTTGGACGAGGCAACCATTTCGATCCAGGACTCCAGGCGAAACCTCGCTGTTTCCGGGTCTTCCTTGCGCTCACCCTCACCACGGACAATTCCCTTTAGTGAGGGAATGATCCTGAAAGTGCCCCGGTCACTGGACAGGGCAGACCAGTGTGTAAGTTCATTCCACCTCTGATCGAGATAGTTGGTGTTGTAGCTAGTCTCACCTTTTGACACGAAATCGCGCAGGTAATCGCCTAGGGCCCATGCTCGCGACGGCAGATTTGGATAGGCATCTGCCGAACTGCAGGCGTCCCAGTAATTCGTGACCAGGACGAACTTCTTCAGACTCGGGCGTACGAGATTGCCGTTCGTGTCCTTTTCATCAATCAGGGGTTGGAGGCGATGCTGAAGCAACCAGTCGTAGGCATAGAGCTTGCCGCCTTCGATGGGAACAATAGCGATGCTCAAAGGCGGACTTTGCCCAGCGTAATGGCTGGCCAGCGGCAGAAACGAGCGCGCGTAGCTCGAGCCCAGAAACAACACTTCTGGGTCGTGGTCTTTGTAGTCGCTCAGTGATTCCACCGTTTCGTACTCGCGCGGCAACGGCGGCACGAAGTGCCCTATCAACGCGTCCAGCAGCAGCACCGTCGCTATTGCGGCGGCGACGACGACGGCAATTGTTCTTACACTGTGTTTCATCTTGTCTCGTTCAGATATGAAGAGATATGAATCTGCTTGTTGTTTTCGCTACCCATATCTTCTAAATGGCCTACACACGCATACATGCGCGCTTGTTCCCCTACAGACGATTCTGAGTTTGTTCCAGTCACCCCGGACTTGATTCAGCGGGCTCGGACCTTCAATAAAATGACGGCTGAAGCGCTTCTGTCGATACCCGCATTCTACAGGCGCCCACTGGCAGACCTGCGCCAGGAACAGATACTTTGGTCACATAAAAAGGCCCTGAATAATGCGCAATGGCAGACGCTTGATCAGTCTGGAGTACCCATCCGTTTGCGCATATTTCGTGCCGGGGAAGCGCTGCCAGTTTGTCTGCACGTTCACGGTGGTGGATGGGTCATGGGCGGGGCGGGTTGTCAGGATGACTATCTGGAGCACTTGAGCCTGAAAGCCAAGGTCAGAATCGCGTCTGTCGACTATCGCCTGGCACCTGAGCATCCGTTTCCAGACGGTCTTGATGACGTGACTCGCGCCCTGCGCCATTACCTGGACGATGACAGCACCGGTCAGTTCAGCGACAAAATTGTCGTATGCGGCGAGTCGGCTGGCGCCAATCTGCTGGTGGGTGCCCTGGTGCGATTACGCGGCCATGAGAATTTTTCCCGCGTGCGAGGAGCCTTACTCAACTACGGCACCTTTGATCTGAATGGCACGGAGAGTTTGAGGGCGGCCACAGATCATGGCCGCTTTCTCGACCTGTACGCCGCCCGCTGGTTTACACAGCAATACATCGGCGACCGCGATGCCTATGATCCCGAAGTTTCCCCTGCCTTTGCTGACCTTCAGGGCCTGCCGCCAGCCTGCTTATTGGTCGGAGACGAGGACCCGGTGCTTGATGACAGCAGGTTATTGCATCGTCGTTGGCAGGAAGCGGGAAACAAGGCGGCTCTCCAGGTTGTCCCGGCAGGTCTGCATGGAATGCTGGAGATGCGCACGCCCTTGACGGCGCTGGCCCGCGATACGCTGGCGCAAAGCATTCGTGAGCTTTGCGCCAGCCCGCTCCAATGACTAGACGTTGAAGCGAAAATGCATGACATCGCCTTCGGCCAGGACATATTCCTTGCCTTCCAGGCGCCAGCGGCCGGCATCCTTGGCCCCTGATTCGCCGCTGTACTTGATGTAGTCGTCGTAAGCGATGACTTCGGCGCGAATGAAGCCGCGTTCGAAGTCAGTGTGAATCACACCGGCCGCCTGCGGCGCCGTAGCGCCCTTTCTGACCGTCCAGGCACGTACTTCCTGCACACCGGCCGTAAAGTAAGTCTGCAGGCCGAGCAGGTCGTAAGCGCCGCGAATCACCCGATCAAGCCCCGGTTCTTCTAGCCCGAGATCAGCGAGAAACTCATTACGGTCAGCATCGTCGAGCTGCGCAATCTCAGCCTCGATTGCGGCACAGACCGGAACCACGACCGCACCTTCTTCGGCCGCCCGGGCGATGACCTTGTCCAGATGCTCGTTGCTCCCGCTCAGGGTGGCTTCGTCGACATTGGCAATGTAGAGGCCGGGTTTCGAGGTGATCAGCTGGAGATCACGCATCCAGAGGATTTCGTCATCCTGAGGCAGGGCGGCACGGGCAGGCTTGCCCTGATCCAGCAGATCGAGCACGCGCTTGTAGAAGGCGAGCTTCGGGGCGGCCGACTTGTCGCCGGACCGCGCCAGCTTTGCCAGGCGCTCGGACGCGCGGGTGACGCTGTCCATATCGGCCAGAGCCAGTTCGGTGTTGATAATTTCGATATCGCGAATCGGATCCACGCCGCCAGCAACGTGAACCACATCGTCATCAGCGAAACAGCGCGTGACATGCGCGATGGCGTCGGTCTCGCGGATGTGGGCCAGGAACTGATTGCCCAGTCCTTCGCCCTTGCTCGCGCCCGCAACGAGGCCCGCGATATCGACAAACTCGACGGTCGTCGGAAGGATTTTCTTGGGCTTGACGATATCTGCGAGGCTTTGCAGGCGTGGATCGGGCACCGGCACCACCCCTACATTGGGGTCGATGGTGCAGAACGGATAGTTCTCTGCCGCGATGCCGGCTTTCGTCAAAGCATTGAAAAGAGTGGATTTACCAACGTTGGGGAGCCCAACAATGCCGCATTTAATAGCCACGAATAGATTTGCTGATGATAAAAATGAAAGGGCGCGAATGATGCCGGGTCATGCTAAATTCATGTTGCATTGCAACAATTGATGTCTGATCTGGACCAATCCGCGAATGGGGCAATTCATGAAACCAAAACTCATGTCCATTATCGCCGCCTGCGCGATGTTGTTGCACGGCAGCCTTGCAGCGGCAGCACCGTCGCACCCAGCTGGCAGCTTCAAGGCCTATCAGGTCCAGCTCGAAATCATGCGTAATGGAGTGGAACTGGCCAACCCAGACTCCACACTTCGCTCCGGTGAATCCAATACGGTTCAAATCGGGAAGCCCGGACAAGCGGGCGGGGTGCGCCTCAATCAGCGGGTGACGGCATTCCCCGGCGCCGGAGACTTCAAGGCCCTGCTGCAGCTCGAGCTCTACAGCCGCAACGGCAGCACCGAAAAGCGCTTCGCGGCGCCGACTTTTGGAATCAAGCTAGGTCGATCTGAGCAATTCCATCTCAATACGGAGATGGGGCGTGTGAGCATTCGAGCAACGGTCAAGGGCCTGCAAAACGACCCCACGGCGCGTGCTTCCACCATCCAGACCCAAGCCTATCCCGGCATCTGATCAGCGCGTCTGGTTCAGTCGCTCAGGCTTGGGTATGCAGTGCCTGCACAGCTTTGTCCCAGCTTGAGGCAGACCAGGTTTCCACCGCATCAATTGCATGCTCGATGGCGACCATGATGGACTCACTCTCCGCCTTCGAAGGCCGTGATTCGGTGAGATAACCCATCACTCTGGCGCGGTCGCCCGGATGCCCTACGCCAATGCGCACGCGCCGGTAGGCATCGCCGAGGGGCTTGTGAATGTCACGTAGCCCGTTGTGACCACCATGGCCGCCGCCCAGCTTCAGGCGGACCGTGCCAACCGGCAGATCAAGCTCGTCGTGAGCCACCAGAACATCGTCCACCGGAATCTTGTAGAAATTGCACAAAGCAGCGACAGCCTGTCCGCTGCGATTCATGTAGGTGGCGGGCTTGAGGACAAGGATGTCCAGTTGCCCTAGCCGAAGCCGTGCCAGCGATCCGAAGAACTTGGACTCACTCTTGAAGCTGCCCCTGTAGCGATCCACCATTCTGTCCGCCAGCCAGAAGCCCGCGTTGTGGCGAGTCCTGTCGTATTCAGGACCGGGGTTGCCGAGACCGATCAGCGCGATCTGTTTTTGTTCAGCCATGAATCCTGTGAGAAGCGTTGGTGGGCCGGGGGCGGGTTCCGCCCTTCGTCAAAGATCAATGTGCCGTGCATGCATCAGGGATGCTCATCCACGAGATGCTGGATGGCATGCAGGGGCAGAAAACGGCCAGCGCGATAATCTGCGATGCACTTGAGCACGGAGGGACCGCGATGAATCGGCCGGCAGGCCTTGAGCTCTTCCTCGCTCATCCAGACGGCGCGTTCAATACCGTCATCCAAGGTCAATTCGGGGTGGTGGCGCAGTGCTTTTCCGACAAATGCAAAGCGAACGAAGGGATATCCCAAGGCCGGTGGCTGCCACTCGTACACACCCAGAAACTGGGTCACCTCAATATCCCAAGCCGACTCTTCCAGCGTCTCCCGCACGACGCCCTGAATCAGGGTTTCGCCCTGTTCCCAATGACCTGCAGGTTGATTGAGCCGGAGGTCGCCGTTGATGCGCTCCTCAACGATCAGGAAGCGGTTGTCGCGCTCGACGACGGCAGCGACGACGACATGCGGTTGCCATTGCGAATCACTCATTGCGTCAGCGCCTCTATCCCCGCAGCCTGGTTGGCAGTCGCTTGCCCGCCGCGGCGTTTCAGGTGATACCAGCCCTGTGCGTCCGGCTGGCCCATGTTCCGTACCAGATTGCCCACCATGGCTTCAGCATCGGGTCGGGGTTTCATTTTGAGGTTCAGCTCCCAGCTTCGATCGTGATTCACATGCGCATCTCCGGTGACCTCCAAAGGCCCCGAAAGCGTGCTGATGTCCGCGCGGATGCCCCCGGTTTGGTTTTCAAGGCGGGCGCTATAGTCGCCGAGAAGAATCGGATCGCGACCTAGTTTCCAGCTCAGCTTGTGCGCCGTGACGACGCCATTGGCACTCACAGGCCATTGGTCACGCAGCTTCAGATGCTGAATGTCAGCGCCGATCGCGCCGATTGCAGGAACAAAAGCAAAACCCGCTGACGCTGCCAGAGCGCCAAGGGGCGAGCTCAAGCGAAAGTCCTTCAGACTGACGGCACCCGAGGGCACGGCGGAAACCGAGCCATCCAGCAACATGCCGTCAGCGCCGCCGGAGACATCGAAGCTCGCGCGCCCGAGCAGCAGATGCAGTTTCTGCAGCTCCCAGGAGATCTCTTTCAGGACTGGCTTGTTGCGAGCCTGGATCAAAGCTGTGCTGCCACTGGACACAGTCCCGCTCAAACCCAACGCCCGGACCTGAGATTGATCCGCGACCAGCCAGGCATGGAGCCGATCCACCGGCGCCATGAACAGAGCGCTGAGCAGGAAACTCAGCAGCCCAAGCAGAACGAGCCAGACCGGCTTCATGAGTCGCGAACCAGGGTGAGCCGAACCGACACCACGCCCTGATTGCCTTTGGGCTCAACGTCGAGCGTCTGGATGTTCACGCCATAGCGTTTCTGCAAGTCTGCTGCCCAACTGACGAGCGCATTGAATGACACGTCTTCGAACCACACGCGTACTTCCTTGTCGCCTTGCGGTTGAATACGCGAAGGGCCTTTGCCCAGCGTGCCATTCTTGCTGGTCTGGTCGACGGCCGAGATCAGCGATGCATTACGGTCAACCGCCATGCGCTGCTGAGGCCGGCTGCTCTGCACCATTTGAGCAGCGTTCTCGATCTTGCTGGACAGAGCACGGGAGGCCAGCAGCGCCTGCTGATTCTGCGCGCGATTCTTGAGCAGAGGCTCCCACACGCCCACAAACAATACGGCGATCACGATGGCTGCAAACCCCAGCGACAACAGCCAGCGTTCGCGCGGAGCCAGTGCGTCGAAGCGCGCACGATACTGCGCAAGATTGGTGCTGAAGTTGCTCATGATGCGCTCAGCCGTGCTCGGATCTGCGCGCCATCAGTTTCGGCATTGGCTGACTGAACTTCAAGTTCGCGGTCAGCCTGCTCATCAAACCATGCCCGCAATTTTTCCAGAACCTGAAGATCCTTGGCGCTCATGGACAGGTATAGCGCCTCGTCCCGATATTGCATTCCCGTCAGTTTCAGGCCGGGGGTTACTGCCAGCGCTTCAGACAGAGACTGCATCAGAACGAAGGGTCCGGTGGCCACATCGCCGGACAGGCCGCGAATCTTCTGATCCAGCTGTGCTTCCAGGTTCTCGATGCGTTGCTGGTCCGGGAATAATTGCTGGAATCGGGCCACGTTGGCGCGATCCTGCTGTTCGAGTTGCCGTTGGAGTGACATATTGTCGACCAGCAAACCTGCGCCGGACACCAGCAGCAGCGCCAGCAACAAGCTGGCGGCAAGCTGCCAGGGTTTCCAGTGACGTTCCAGGTCTTGCCGTTGCGAATAAGCGCCCTGAAGCAGGTTGATCGCGTGCTCGGGCTGGTAGTGATTGACCAGAACATGCAGGGGGCCCGGCGAAGGCATCAACTTGAGGGGCCACTCAAGCTGTGACCAGTCCTTCTGCTGCGCCCCCGAAACAAACAGCTTTACCGAAGGCTTGTCTTCCAGCTCGGCCAGCGACAAGTAAACGGGCAAATCATCCCGGGCACAGCTGAAGCCACTCCAGAGTCCGCTGCGCACGATGACCTGATGATTGTCGTCAAGACCTGACCATTCCAAAGGCTCAGCAGAAGAACCGGGCAGGGCGAGCATCTCCGGAATCAGTTGTTCCGCACGCAAACCGGCATTTTTCAGCGCCTGGATAAAAGCATCCATTTGGTCGCGCGCGATGATGGCCACGGGAAAGCTGCCATCGGCAGTACGCGCGCCCACGGCGAAGTGCAGGTCATCAATGTCATCGGCAACCTGGTCTTCGAGGGCGAATGGCACGGCCTGCATGACTTTGCTCGCCTGCTTTGCCGGGACCTTGACTGTGGTCAGGCGAACCTCTTCACCCGGAACGAAGACCATCACGCGCTTCCCGGCGGCATGCTCGGCCGCCTCGGCCAGAGAACCGTGCCGGCTTTGCATCGTGCGGCGTTCGGCACCTGCCGAACCGTATTCGACGTCGCTGTCCGGCGTTGCGCCCAAGCGGATGTAAAGAGTTTCGCGCACGCGAGCAGGGAATAGTCTGAAGAAAATTATTCAGTATCGGTGCTACGCGTCACGGTGACGACGTTGCCCGAACCGGGACGTAATAGGAGGCTATATAGTGCCACACGCCCGTCGCCATCGACCGCCTGCAGGCGCAGTTGAAACAGGTTGGTCTTGAACGAAATGACCACCGGGTCGGCGTCCTGCGCTGCCAATTGCAGCCGCGTGGTGATGTCTGCCTGGCTCTCCACGGGTTGTTGCAGCCGCTCCTCAGCAAAGGTGGCCAGCGTGGTGTTATTGCCGGTGCTGTCCAGGGACATCAACAGCTCTGCAGTGACAGTGTTGATGTTCAGCGGCGTGACACCGTCTACGGGCAAGACCGTCACCTGCGGCAACAGTAATGCGTAGATCTTGCCGGCCAGGTTGTCCCGGTCGCCATAGAGCGCCTGCAGGATGCTCTTGAGCTCGGTGACGCTGGACATGGGCCTGTTGGCGGCACGATGCGGTGGCTCCATTCCGAGATAGTCGCCGTCTTCGCGGCCATTTCCGGTTGGGAACTGGTCTTCATCGATCCAGTCTCGAATGGAATCTGCGAGTTCCCGCGGATTGGGTATCAGCTCACTGGCGTCAGCAAGCTGCCGGATCATCGATTCAAATATTCGGACCTGTCGCAGATATTCGGTCACCGGCACCCCGTCTCGCGCCTGAAAGCCGGGCAGGGCGTCCTGATTGTCTGCCAGCCCCAGGTTGTTGAGATTGAACCGGCTCAGCGCATCAATAATTTCACCACTGATGCCGCCATTCTCCGTTGGCAGACTTTGTGGTTCGGCCCAGATCTCGTCCAGTGAATCATGCTGGTTGTTCTTGGCATCACGTTCGAGAATGGTGCGCGCCCAGTCTTCCGCACCTGCGGCATAACCCCAGGCCCGGACCGAATCCTGCAGCGTGCTGGCTCGCTGGACCGAAAAATGACCCGCATCCAGAACCGAGACGGCGGCGATGACCGCCAGCGCCACGACCAGCACAGCCGTGATCAGCGCCACACCTCGTTGCGGATGCAGGAGGCTCATCGGCCGTTGTCCTCATTGGTCAGCTCCGGCGGCTCGACAGGAAGATGATCCGGCCGGTCTTCGATTGGCGCGGCTGCATCGGAGTCGTCAACCGGACCTTGCGCCTGTGGGTCCAGCCCCTGGCCTGCCGCCACGCCACCGGCCAGCGACAATGGGATCAGACCATTCGTGGTGAGCGATTGCGCAGAAGAGACTGCAGTTGATGATGACCCACCACCAGAGCCGCTTCCGTTACGAGCCTGACTGGCTTGGGGCGTTCTGAACAAGAAGCGGATTTCACCCCAGATCTTGCTGTCCAGCACCAGCTCAACCGCGACCGGTGGCGGTTCGCTTGCTGACGCGGTACTACCTGCCAGTGAATTGGCTGGCCAGCTTTCCTGCCACGTGCCGTCCGGATCGAGAAAGCGCGCTTCGAGTGTCTCTACATCCTCCATCAGAACCAGCTCTACCGGCTCCGAGTCCTGCGCCAGGTCAAGAGCATCCCAGCTGGCCCGCTTGAGGACGCCCTCATCGAGCCGATACTGCACCCGCTCCATGCTGGGGCGACCGTTGCGAAGCGGGCTGCGTCGTCCACCGCGAACAAAGACAATTTCATCATCTCGCCCGGTGTAGAAAGGCGGTTCAGGGTCACCGAAAGTGTTGCGCGAGGAGCGATCCCGCACGTTTTGGAAATCACTGCGCATGCGAAGAAAAGCGCGCTGCATGTCGGCCGTCTTGTCCAGCGATGTCTCTATCGCGGCGCGAGCATCGAGCACGCTGCGCAGCCCGCCGTATGCCATCAACGACATGATCGCGAATACGAGCACGACCACAATGATTTCAATCAGAGTGAAACCCCGCTGGATCGTTCTGGGTGCGCGATGTGCTTGGCAATTGCGCATCACTGCTCTGCCATGAAGCCGCTGACCTGCGCGATGCTGCGGTCTTCGTCTGCGGGAGAAAGAATTTCGATATCAATGCGGCGGAGTTTGTCGTCCTCCGTTTCCTTGACGACGGTTTCCCATTGCCATTCAAAACCACTCATTTCGACGCGACCATCAGAGCGACCAACTTTGGGCCACGTCGGTTCGAGCTGCAGTTCTGCGAGGCGATTGTGCGCAACAATCAGGGCAATGGTTTTTTCCTTGATGTGTCGTGCATTGTCAGCCTGACGCGCCATGGCCGAGATCACGGCAGACAGGGCGATAGCCAGTATCAGTACCGCAACCAGGACCTCTACCAGCGTGAATCCGCGCTGGCGCATCAGGAGAATTTCTCTTCCTGGCGGGTCGTCATGATCTGCCCCAGAATGTTGCCCTCGATCTGGTAATACGCCGCTTTGCCGGGCAATTTCAGGTCCAGCAGGAACGGCGTCATCTCGCCCGTAGACAGAATCAGGATGACCGGCTCGATTGCAGGCCCTTCCTTTTTCTTGCTGGCTTCGTTTTCGAAATTGTCTTCGTCGCTATCGGCATCGAATTCCAGGGCCTCGACAGGCTTGATCAAGCGGCCTTCAATTCTCAGTTCCAGCTCAAATGGCCCGGAGATCTGGCGCGGCCGGAACATGCCATCGCGAATGACAGACCATTGTCCTGATTGCGGATCAGGGGTAAGGAAATCGAACCCCTCGGTTGTCTGGCGCATGCCCAACTCAATGCCCTTGGCCAAGGCTTCGTCCGAAGCCAGCCTCAGCAGACGCTCTACGCGCTTGGCGTCGGCCTCCATGCGATCTTCAACCGCCCGACCTCCTGACGACAGGCTGATCGCGACCGCGAGGACGCCAATAATCAGCGTCACCACCATTAACTCCATGAGGGTGAAACCCTGCTGCCCCGACAGCATCCGAGGCAAGCCTCCGGTTGGTACACGCCAAGACATTATTGGTTTGCGTGCCTGACAGTGGGCGTGGATACGCACGCCACAGCGATGTCCTTAGCCTCCGAGATCCCAGTTGCCAATGTCCGCAGCAGCACCTTCGCCACCCGGGCGGCCATCTGCGCCCAGCGAGAAGACATCGACCTCACCCTTTACGCCAGGCGATAGAAATTTGTAGGGATTGCCCCAGGGATCCTTGGGTAGACGGGCAATGTAGCCGCCGGATTTCCAGTTCTTGGCCGCCGGCTCGCCGGATGGCTCGGTAACCAGTGCCTCAATGCCTTGCTGGGTGCTTGGGTAATAGAAGTTGTCCAGCTTGTAGAGATTGAGCGCGGACTCGAGCGCCCGAATGTCATTGCGAGCAGCGGTGATGCGCGCCTCGTCCGGGCGGCTCATGATGCGGGGAACCACGATCGCGGCGAGAATGCCGAGGATCACGACGACCACCATGATTTCAATCAAAGTGAAGCCGCGATTTGCAGTGGAGCGATGAAATCGTTGAATTTGCTGAAATTGTCCAGAAACGTTCATGGAGCAGCGGGCTTTGAGTCGAACGCGAAAATGCGCGCATCAATTCTAACAGTGGCATCGCCCACAAGTTCCCTGAAGCGCTGGTCCGGGCCCGTCCTGATCATGGTGATGATTCTGCTGCTTGCGCTGCTGGGGGAGGGCGCAAGGGTTCAGCTTTCCTTTGAACGCACCGGACTTGAATCCGGACAATTGTGGCGACTGCTGACGGCTCATCTCGTACACCTGGGTCATTATCACGCGCTGCTCAACATGTTCGGTCTGCTGGCTTTGTTGGTGCTGTGCCCACAAGCCCTGAGCTTCTTCGAATGGATGCGCCGAATCCTGCTGCTGTCACTCACGACGTCCGCCGCGCTTTATTTCCTGAGCCCGCAAATCACCAGCTACGTTGGTTTTTCCGGCGTCATTCACGGTCTTTTCCTGCTGGGGCTGGTGCCCATGGTGCGCTCGCGCGACCTCATTGCCTGCGCCTGCCTGCTCTACTTGCTGGGAAAGATTGCATGGGAGAGCTACGCCGGCGCGCCTTTGTCTGACGAACTGGCGATTGGGGGGCGCGTAGTGACTCAATCGCACTTGTTCGGCACACTCGCGGGCCTCATTTATGGCCTGATCTTCGGGTCATTCAGAAAAGAACAAGGAGTGTCCGAATCGTGAAGTACGCGTTGTTGTTTCCCGGTCAGGGGTCGCAGTCAGTTGGCATGCTGTCAGGCCTTGAAGCGCCGATCATCCATCAGACATTCACTGAAGCATCCGAAATTCTGGGATGGGACCTGCGGGATTTAATTGAAAACGGTCCGGCAGAAGAGCTCAACCGAACCGAGAAGACGCAACCGGCTCTGCTGGCAGCCGGTATTGCAGTCTGGCGTATGTGGGAAGCCCAAGCCCAGACCGCGCCTGCGGCGCTCGCCGGGCACAGTCTTGGCGAATATTCCGCACTGGTCGCTGCGGGCAGCCTGCAGTTTTCCGACGCGCTGAAGTTGGTGGAATTGCGTGGCCAGTTGATGCAGGAAGCCGTGCCCGCTGGAACGGGCGGCATGACGGCGGTGGTTGGTATGGAGGACGAGGCCGTTGCCAGCCTGTGCGCCCAGTGCACGAGTGGAGTTCTGGAGCCAGCCAACTTCAATGCGCCTGGCCAGGTGGTGGTCGCCGGTGAAATTGCGGCGCTGGATTGGCTGGATGCCAACGGCAAGCAAAGCGGCGCACGCATGGTGAAACGGTTGGCCATGTCCGTGCCGTCACATTGCAGCCTGATGCGCGGCGCAGCCGAGAAACTTTCACAAGCCCTGGCAGACATTGAAGTGAAGGCGCCAACCATTCCGGTGCTGCACAACCTGGATGCGTCGCCAAGACAAACGCCCGATGGCATTCGCAGTGCACTCGCCTCACAGCTGTTCAGCCCCGTGCGCTGGACACAGACCGTGCAGGCTCTGAAGTCAGGCGGCATGAATCACATGTTCGAATGCGGCCCCGGAAAGGTGCTGTCCGGGCTGAACAAGCGTATCGACAAGGACATTCAATCCGCGGCGCTGGAAGACAGCGCGGGTCTGGAAGCAGCACGGCAAAATTTGGCCTGAACGACCGGTTCGGACGCAATCTCAGTAATTAATCAGGAACAACGATCAGATGAAATTTGAAGGTGAAGTAGCGCTCGTGACCGGCGCCAGCCGCGGCATCGGCCGCGCCATTACAGAAACACTCGCAAGTCACGGTGCCAAGGTTATTGGAACCGCAACCTCGGATTCAGGCCGCGAGGCGATAGCGAGCTGGCTGGAACCCATGGGCGGACAGGCGAGGGTGCTCAACGTCACCGACGCCAGCGCCTGCGAAAATTTGATCGCGGAGATCGGCAAGGAGGAAGGGCCGGTTTCCATCCTCGTGAACAATGCAGGGGTCACACGCGACACCTTGCTCATGCGCATGAAGGACGAAGATTGGGACACCGTCATCCAGACCGACCTCACCTCAGTCTTCCGCCTTTCACGTCTGGTCATGCGAGGCATGATGAAAGCGCGAAAGGGTCGCATTATCTCCATTGGCTCTGTGGTTGGCGCCATCGGCAATCCAGGCCAGGCCAATTATTGCGCTGCCAAGGCGGGGCTGGTGGGCTTCTCCAAATCGCTGGCGAGAGAGGTGGGTTCACGCGGCATTACCGTCAATGTAGTTGCCCCAGGCTTCATTGATACCGACATGACGCGCGAACTCGGCGAACAGGCCCGCGAGTCACTGTTGCAGCAAATTCCTGCGGCGCGACTGGGGTCGCCAGCGGATATTGCCAATGCAGTGGGATTTCTGGCCTCTGCAGAGGCCTCATATATCAATGGCGAAACCCTTCACGTCAACGGTGGCATGCATATGGCATAACAAGCAAAATACGCGTAGAAATACAAGTCGTTTTTTTGCTGGCCTTGCCATGGGCTCGCCATTACAATGCCGCGGCCTTAGCTAACCCCCAGGGGAGTTTTGAATGAGCAGTCTTGACGAAAAAGTAAAGAAAATTATTGCCGAGCAGCTTTCGGTTGCCGAAGATCAGATCAGCCCGAACGCCTCGTTCGTTGAGGATCTGGGTGCCGATTCGCTGGATACCGTTGAACTGGTAATGGCGCTCGAAGAAGAATTCGAGATCGACATTCCGGATGAGGAAGCCGAGAAAATCGTGACTTTCCAGGATGTACTGAACTACATCAAGACGCACACCAACCAGGCCTGATAGGCCTGGTTTTTATTGGCAGGCCTTAACGCATGAGCAATCGTCGCGTCGTGGTTACTGGCCTGGGGATTGTTTCTCCGGTCGGCTCCAGTGTCGATCTCGCGTGGTCCAATATCCTGGCTGGGAAGTCAGGCATTGGCCCGCTTGATCTATACGACATTTCCAATTTTTCGACCCGTTTCGCGGGAATGGTGTCCAAGGACTTCGTTCCCGAAGACGCGCTCGGGTCCAAAGAACTCCGCAAGACGGATCGCTTCATCCATTACGGTGTGGCGGCCAGCAAGCAGGCGTTCAAGGATTCCGGTCTGGAAATCACCGAGGCTAATCGCGAGCGCGTGGCATGCGTCGTTGGCTCTGGAATCGGCGGCATCGGAAAGATCGAAGATGAAGTCGGCGCATTGCATCGCGGCGGACAGAAACGCGTATCCCCGTTTCTGATTCCGGGCTCGATCATCAATATGGTGGCGGGCTACGTTTCTATCGAATTGGGTCTTGCCGGTCCGAGCTTTTCGCCGGTGAGTGCCTGCACCACCGCTGCTCACAGCATTGCGATGGGGGCCCGCATGATCCAGGCCGGCGACTGTGATGCAGCGCTGGCAGGTGGAGCAGAAGCGGGTTCTGCGCCTGCAGGCATGGCAGGTTTCTGTCAGGCACGCGCGCTTTCCACTCGTAATGATGACCCTCAGGCTGCCAGTCGGCCGTGGGACAAGGATCGCGATGGCTTCGTCCTGGGTGACGGCGCCGGTGTTCTGATGTTGGAAGAATACGAACAGGCCAAGGCCCGTGGCGCAGTAATCTACGCCGAGCTGGTGGGAATTGGCATGTCCAGCGACGCTTATCACATCACCTTGCCGCCAAGCGATGGCAACGGCGCATGCCGAGCCATGCTCAATGCACTCAAGGATGGCGGCATCAATCCTGAGTCCATCGACTACATCAATGCGCATGGCACCTCGACCTTGGCAGGGGACGTGGCCGAGACCGTGGCGGTCAAGGGTGCGTTTGGTGACCACGCGCTGAAAGTGCCCGTGAGTTCAACCAAATCCATGACAGGCCACCTTCTGGGTGCTGCAGGCGGGGTAGAAGCCATCTTCTGCTGTCTCGCATTGCGTGATCAGGTCATTCCGCCAACCATCAACCTGGATAATCCGGGCGAAGGTTGCGATCTGGATTACGTTCCGCATACAGCGCGCCAGGCCAAGCTGGATGTCGTTCTGTCGAACTCCTTCGGCTTTGGCGGGACCAACGGAAGCCTCGCATTTTCAAAGTTAAAGTGATTTCTCATGGCGCATGAACTATCGCGCCGAAGTATCGGAATCATTTGATCTTTTAGAGGTTCACCGGAAAGATCCGGAGTGCTTTCCATTCCTGTTGGAAAGTGTCGCCGCGCACCCTCAATCTGGTCGCTACGACATTCTTTTCGGCTTTCCCGAGGAACCCATCACGGGTCAGGACGGACCCGCACGGCTAGCCGACGCCTTTGCACGACTTCCACCAACAGCGCCTCAAAATGGCTGGCCGTACCTAGGTGGTTGGTTCTTGCTGCTGGGCTATGAGTTTGCGCAGCAATTGGAGCCGAGGCTCAAACTCCCGCCGTCGCCTTTTCGTCTGCCGGACTTCATGGCAATTCGCTGCACCGGAGGCATCATCCGGGACCGCGAGACGGGCCGGACCTTGCTGTTCTCGGAGACAGATTCCTCATCTATAAACTACATGAAGCAGGTTGTTCAGGATATTGATAATGCTCATTATTATGAAAATTATTCTGGTTGCGCCCTGACCGAAACCTTGTTTGAGGACGATCCAGCCGAATACCTGTCGAGTCTGGAGAAAATCCAGGAATATCTTCGTGCCGGCGATACTTTTCAGGTCAATCTGTCGCGTCAATGGAAAGCCAGGCTGGCGGACAGTGCCGATTACCTGCAGATCTATTCACGCCTGCGGCAGTCCAACCCGGCCCCATTCGCCGGGCTGGCGCACTACGATCAGGTATCGGTGCTCAGTTCATCTCCGGAACGTCTGGTGCAGGTCGCAGGCGGCCAAGTACAGACACGGCCTATTGCAGGGACGCGACCTCGCGGAGCAGGTGCGAACGATGCGGCGCTGCAGGCGCAGCTGATCGGAAGCCTCAAGGAACGCGCCGAGCACGTGATGCTGATTGATCTGGAGCGAAACGATCTGGGCAGAATCTGCCAGCCAGGAAGCATTGAGGTGAGCGAACTCATGGCACTGGAGAGCTACGCGCACGTTCATCATATTGTTTCCAATGTTCGTGGACGCCTTCGCGAAGGACTGCAGCCAACCGACGTACTCAGCGCGGTATTTCCCGGAGGCACCATCACCGGCTGCCCGAAAGTCCGTTCCATGCAGATCATTGCCGAACTCGAGGGTGTTGGGCGCGGCCCGTACACCGGCAGCATGGGATATCTGTCCAGGTGCGGAACACTGGACACCAACATCCTGATCCGAACCCTGGTGATTCAGGATCGAGAACTAAGCTTCCGGGCCGGTGCCGGCATCGTCGCCGACTCCCACGGACTCGCAGAACTGGAGGAGACGCGCGTCAAGGCGCGAGGCATGCTCCTAGCACTACAGGATTCACCCTGATTCATGGCTACTGAAAAACATCCAGACGAGATGAGTGACCGAGCCGATCCGGAATGGCCGCGCCGCGCTGCCTTCTACGGAGACGGGGTTTTTCGAACCATGCTGGTGCTTGCAGGAGAGGTGGTGGATCGCGACCGGCAGCTAGCCAAACTGGTGTCCGATGCTTCTCGGATTCAGTTGGAAACTCCGGATATGGCCTTGCTGGAAAAAAATCTCGACGCCTCGGTGTTGACCAAACAAGCCGGTGTTGTCCGAGCGATGTTGTACCGAGAGGATCAGGGCCGTGGATACGCGCCCGCTAGCAAGCGGCCGCTTCATCATCTGCAGTTTTCGGCCTTGCCCGAATATCCGGAATCGCACTGGACGAGTGGCGTGAACCTTGGATGGAGTGATGTACTGCTGGGGATTCAACCGCTGCTTGCAGGCATCAAGCACCTGAACCGGCTCGAGCAGGTTCTGGCCAGCGACCGGCAGGACACTTCGCTGCACGAAATGCTGATGTGCGATGCGCAGGGCCGGGTCGTCGGCGGCATCAAGACCAATATCTTTTTTCAGATCGACGGTGTCCTGGTCACGCCGGATTTGTCGCTCTCCGGTGTCGCGGGCGTAATGCGTGACAAAATAATAGAGACCTGCGGACGACATGGGCCCGGCTGCGAGATCGGTTTGGTGTCGCCTGACGAAGTGCGACATGCAGAGGAATGTTTCGTGACTAACAGCTTGATTGGAATATGGCCCGTTCGACGAATCGGCCGAATGGAATTCCCTGCGCCAGGACCTGTCACGCGCCAGCTCATGCAGTGGCTCGATCACCCATGGAAGGGCCAATGAAGCGACACCTCATCAAATTGTTTCTGACCGCACTTGTACTGGCATTGATTGCAGGTGCATTGGCCTACGATGCCTATAGTCAACTGACCAAACCATTGCAGGTTCTGGAACAACAGAACATTGAGCTTCAATCTGGCAGTCGCATGCGCGACGCGGTTTCGGCTCTGCGCCGCGAATCCATCTTCACACACCCCCGGCAAGGCTTTTATCTGGAGATATGGGCGCGCTTGTCAGGCGATGCCGCGAAGATCAAGGCGGGCGAATATCGCCTTGATCCCGGCCTGTCGAGTCTGGAGTTCCTGCAGCTGATGGTCGACGGCAAGACGGTGTTGCATGAAGTCCAGTTCGTGGAAGGCCTGCGCTTTGATCAGGCCATGAAGATCGTGGCGGCGAACTCGGAGCTGGTCCACACCCTGCCAGATCTGCGAAGCGAAACCGTGATGGCGGCCATCAACCAATCGGACCTTCACCCAGAGGGGCGCTTCTTTCCAGACACCTATCGATTCTCAAAGGGCACCACCGATGTCCAATTGCTCAAGCAGGCATTTGACGCAATGGCAAAAGTGCTGGCTGAAGAATGGGATGCCAAGGCAACCGGACTGCCGTATTCGCAACCCGCAGATGCATTGATCATGGCCAGCATTGTCGAAAAGGAAACGGGCCTTGCCAGTGAGCGCGAGCAGATTGCCGGCGTTTTTGTACGCCGCCTGGTCATGGGCATGCGCCTGCAGACTGACCCGACGGTGATCTATGGCATTGGCGAGAGTTTTGACGGCAACCTGCGCAAGCGTGATCTGCTCGCAGACGGTCCCTACAACACCTATCAGCGCACAGGCCTTCCGCCATCACCCATCTGCTTGCCGGGGCGCGCCGCAATTCGCGCGGCCTTGCATCCTGCCGATGGAAAAGAATTGTTCTTTGTTTCACGGGGAGACGGCTCTCACAAATTCTCGGCAACGCTTGCCGAACACGAAGCAGCGGTACGCAAGTACCAGTTGCGTCGGGGCAAGTGAGCGACATGCCCAGCATGAGGCAAGGGCGCCTAATCACGCTTGAAGGAGGTGAGGGCGCTGGAAAGTCTTCGCACGTCGGACTCGTCGTCAAATGGCTGGAAGCGCGGGGACGGGAAGTTGTTCGCACCCGTGAACCCGGTGGTTCGCCGCTGGCCGAGGCCATTCGCCAGATCGTGCTGGCAGACTGGAGCGAGGGCATTGATGCGCATACCGAACTGCTGTTGATGTTTGCCGCGCGCTCTGCGCATCTGGCCAATACCATCCGGCCTGCACTGGCCGCCGGCCATGATGTGGTCTGTGACCGTTTCATTGATGCCAGTTGGGCGTATCAGGGGGCGGGACGCGGCATTGAAGATCAACACCTGCAAGCGCTTCAGACGCTGGTCTTGGGAGACCTGCAGCCCGTGCTCACTCTGGTCTTTGATGTTGAACCTGCCATTGGCCTGCAGCGGGCGCGTAGCCGCGGAGAAACCAATCGTTTTGAATCTGAGCGCAGCGTTTTCATGGAGCGAGTGCGCCAGGCCTACTTGCAACGTGCAAATCAGTCGCCAGATCGCTGCGAAATCATCAATGCCTCCAAGGGTCTTGAAGACGTTCAACTGCAGGTATTGCATGCACTTGAAGAGCGTTTGGCATGAACCCGGCTTTCAGCGTGCTTCCCTGGCAGGATGAACTCTGGTCACAGTTTTCAGATTCGCTGGCGAAGGGCCGTCTTGGGCATGCGCAATTGCTCTCGGGCCCACAAGGCGTAGGCAAGCGCCAGTTTGCACGCCGCATGGCGGCAAGCCTGCTATGCGAACAGCGCCAGCCCAGCGGTGACGCCTGCGGTCAGTGCCGGGGCTGTCAGCAGTACGCGGCATCCAGCCATCCCAACCTGTTTTGGCTGCAGCGAGAACTCAACGACAAGGGCGACAAGGAAAAGCGCGACATCTCGATGGATCAATTGCGCGAGATGATGGAGAAGCTATCCTTGTCTGGCCATTATGGGCAGGCCAAGGCGGTGGTCGTGGATCCGGTTGATGCGCTGAATATCAGCGGCGCCAATGCGGTGCTCAAAACGGTGGAAGAACCACCTCCCAACACCTTTATCATTCTCCTTTCCGAGCGCCCCATGGCTTTGGTGGCAACCCTGAGAAGCCGGTGCCAGCGAATCAACTTCTCCGTGCCGGATGCTGACCTTGCGACTGCCTGGCTCAAGGCAGAAGCTCCCGACATCAACCCCCAAGCCAGTCTGATGGTCGCGGGCGGCGCGCCTCTCTTGGCCCTGGAGAATCATCGTTCCGGTGCGGGGCAACAGATTGAGGCATGGCAAAGCCAGCTGTTATCGGTTGCCGAGCGAAGAACGGAGCCACTGGCGGCGGCTGCAGCGGTTGGCAAGGATGACGTGAGCCATTGGTTGCGCCAATTTGCCTCGGTTCTTCATTTGCTGATGCGGGCCCGCGCGGGGAATGCAATTAATTCCAGCATCAACCGATTGGCTCTGCGCCTGGACCAGGCCCACATTGAACGACTCCTGGCAGAAGTCACCGATAGCCAGCGTCGCCTGCAGTCCAACGCCAATCCCCAAATGCTGGTCGAATCACTTATGATTTCCTGGTGGCACCGTTCGGCGCCCAACAGACAGCAAGGAAGATGACGCGATGAGCAGCACGCCGCGTCCCGGCGGCAGTCAGCCGGGCATTTTGACGCTCAACATCAAGGACAAAAGTGCCTTGTTTGCCGCTTACATGCCCTTTATCAAGAACGGGGGCTTGTTCATTCCTACAAGCAAGGAATACCGCCTGGCGGACGAGGTCTTCATCCTGCTCACCCTGATGGACAGTTCAGAGCGTTTGCCGGTGGCTGGGAAGGTTGTCTGGGTTACCCCGCGAGCCGCTCAGGGAAAGAGAGTGCAGGGGATTGGTGTGCAGTTCAGTTTGCAGGACGGCGGTCAAACCCAGCAGAAGATTGAATCCCAACTCGCGGGAACAGCCGGAATAGAGCGCGCAACCCAGACCATGTGAGCGCCGGCTAGCCGGCGGCGCTGTCGGACTCCGTGGCTTCCATGCCAGAGTCCAGCGATGAGGCCTCAAAGCCTTTCTGCATCAGGATGAAGGCGGCCACCGAGCTTCGTCGCCCGGTATCGCAGATGCAGATGTGGTGAAGCTCACGGTCCAGCTTATCCAGCCGCATGCGCAGCATGAAGAGCGGAATGTTGATGCTCCCCGGGATGTTCTCCTTCAGGAATTCGCTCTGCAAACGAACATCCAGAAATATGGCCTGGCCTGAGTCCACGCGCGCGCGCGCCTCCGCGGCAGAAACACGACGACTGAGCGGCTCATTCAGCAATTTCTGGAAATCCTGCTTTGACAGCCGCATGAGCACACCGTGCGTCAGCATGCTCACAGTCGCATTGCGCGGAGAGTCGGCCAGCAAGGCTTCTTCTCCGAAACAGGAGCCTGCCTCCAGCTGGGCGAGACGAAAAGGCTTCTGACCAATCTGCTCACGGGTAACTAAACATCGACCCTCGGTCAGCACATAGAAATAGTCACCCGCTTCGCCCTGGCGCACGATGACCGCGCCAGGGTCCGCTTCCAGACGCTCCATGCGCATAAAAATGGCTTGCAGATTGGTCGGCGGCACCATCTGGAAGGTAGGTGTCTGAAGCAGTTGGGTCATCCAGTCGTCAGATTGCCCCTGTTCGGTCTGGCTCAGATCTGACACTTCCAGCGCGTCGCTCTGGTCCCAGGTGAGAAACACATCCAGCAGGCGGCTATCTATCGCCAGGCATCTGACGTCAGTGGCGCAGATGGCGTCACTGTGGCGCTGCCGGGCAGGTGCCAGCCCGTAGCGCGCACTGTCGGTTCCCCCTTCGATGGCGCCAGTTCGAGTGCCGTATCGGTCACCGAGATTGACGGTACCCTCCAGGACGTAGATGGTTTGCCTGGAATCAGCCTCAAATTTGAATACATACTCACCCGCATCGAAGCTCATGAGGCGGGCCTGCCTGGCGAGGTCTCGCTGGCTTTCCACCCGCATGGACTCGAAAGGAACCAGTCGAGCCAACATTTCCGGGGTCAATGGCGAAGCAGAGTTCATATGATTGCGCTGGAAACGAGCAACTTGTGCGAAAATGATTGTTTAGGTCGCCCTGGGTGGCAGGGCAGGCCAGCTGAGGAACAATACACCAAGAGTCGAAAGAGGCGAATAAGGCGTCACATTCGGCTGGCACATTAGAGTGAGGACAGGAGATTTGCATGGCTCAACCCAAGGCGAAGACAAAGTCGGCAAAGCGTGCCAAACCGGCCGGCAATGCCAAAAAAGCGGTTAAGAAAGCACCGGTCAAAAAGGCCGCAGCCAAGAAGCCGGCTGCTAAGAAGGCTGTTGTGAGCAAGTCAACGAGCAAGAAACCAACTGTGAAAAAAGCCATCGCGAAAAAATCTCCTGCTTCCAAGAAACCACTGGCCAAAAAGGCGGCGGCGAAGAAGGCGCCGCAAAAGAAGGCTGCTCCAGTCAAGAAGCAGGCTGCGCCGAAGCCCAAAAAGGCACCGGCCAAGACGCCAGAGGTCAAGAAAACAAAAGTGTCAGTGAAATCTGCCGTCAAGGCGGTCAAGAAGGCCGTAGCCAAAAAGGTGGCTGAAGTCAGAAAAGGCAAAGCCGCGCCCAAGAAAGTTGCTGCCAAACCTGAGGCCAAGGCCCCAGTCAAAGCCACACCCAAGGCGACTCCAAAGGCGAAGAAGGCATCTGCGCCCGCTCCGGCCAAAGCCGCGGCAGCCAGCAAGACGACCAAGGTGGTAGTGGCAAAGCCTAGAGGCAACATCGGAACGACACGCCCGCCCAAGGGTGATATCGAAATCGAACAATTGGCTGGCCGCCTCCGGGCAGGCCATAACGACGGCTCGCACAGCGGACCGATTCCGACTGAGGCACAGATTCGCAGTGCTCCTGACGGCCAGTACATGAATGACGGGCAGCTCGCTTTCTTCCAGGCCCGTTTGATGCAGATGCGAGGCGAAGTGCTTGCGCGCGAACTCGATGTCAAGGAACGCCTCCACCAACGCGAAATTTTTGCCGATCCGGCGGATCGCGCCAGCGCGGAGGAAGAGCATTGGCTGGATCTGCGCTTGCGTGAGAGAGAGTCCCTTTTGCTCAAGAAAATTGACGAAGCTTTGCGCCGTATTCGCGACAAGGAATATGGCTATTGCGAAAAGACCGGCGAAGCAATTGGCATCGCAAGACTTCTCGCACGGCCAACCGCCACTGTTTGCGTCGATGTGAAAGGACAGGACGAGCGAGCAGAGTCGCAATATCGCGATCGCTGATCACCAGCTAAATCCAGCACAGCAATCGCGGTCACTCCTTATGGGTGGCCGCGATTTTTTTTGGATTGCCTAGTTGGGTTCTTGCTTGATTGAATCGCGCGCGGCGGAGAGCTTGCAGAAAAATTCCACGTATTGCTCGTGGCCGTCAGGAAACACAAAGTTGAGCCGCAAGTCATCCTGCTTGTCGCTGATACCGCGCAGTCCAGACCAGGCCCGCTCGGTGGCCGCCGACTTCAGCAGGTTCATGTCCAGGCCTGGCCGACGCACCTCTCCACGGCTGCTGTCAACAAATAGCACCGCGTTGTCGACTTCGAACTGCATTCCGATGTCCTGGATCAGCGTCAGGAAACCCCGATCGCTACCACCCCGCTGCATTGAACCCTCGCCGTTCTCATTGTCGCTTTGAGAGGTGACCGTATCGCCGATACCGACGATCTGCGGCATCAATGCAGGGTCCAGTTTTTGGCCCGCCAATTGCAGCAACTCAGCACGGCTCCTCGGCGCATTGCGGGCGTTGAATGAGGCGCCCAAGGGGTACTCCCCAGTTTGTTGAAAGTAGTAGTCGTTGAGAATAACCAGAACGCCGACTTCCTTGACTGCGCCTCCAAGCATGAACTGGAAATCGGTGGTCCCGGCATCCGTACCATCACTCAGGCGCACACGCTCCATGCCTGAGCGATCTCGCCCGAGATTGGGCGCGTAGTGAATAAAAAAGGAATCTGAAAGTTCAGGATGACCGGCCGCCTTCAACATCAGCGACTCCATGAACTGGCAAGTGCGCTCCTGCAACTGGCGGTAGATTTCGCTCCGATTGCCCAGAAAATCAAAGTAAGGATTCAGGTTGATCGTGGGCGACACCAGATTATCAAGAACAGCCGTAGCGGCCAGTTTCGCACGCGTAACAGGGTCGGTGGACACACCAAGTTCCGCAGACACCTGACCGAGAAAGGCGCTGCATTGCTCCACCACTGATCTCAGAAATGACAGCTCCTGTTGGCTGACACCCGGGTGGACGGCCTGGCCCCTGCAGTCCTGTGCCTGCACGCCGCCACCCGCTAGGCCAGGCAGGTACAGGGCATGGTTCTGGTCGCCCACGGATACGGCTGCAAGGCTTCGATCGACAATGGCATTGACGCCTCGACGCCCCAGATGCTCACCATTGGTGAGGACCCGGAATGCGTGGCCCAAACGAGCTGCTGCGCGGATGTACTCCGGACTCAGCGTTCGTGTCAGAGGGTCTCTCACCAGCCCCATGCACACGCCATCCAAATCCTGAATCAGAAGCAGCCGCGGCGACTTGGACAAGGCTTCCAGCAAACCTGGGTGGTCCGTACTGCACCATTGCGAACTCAGCGAAGGTTTTGATTTTTTCGTCATTCAAATGATATGCCAGAAACATCAGGAAGCGTCCTGAAACGACTTCACATGCTAACGCGCGACTGAAGCGATGCCGAATCACCCGCAGTCGCGTTCGGCCTGCAATGCGACACGCCCCTGTCGCGCTGGCACACCGGGATATTCAGGTAATCGATCATTACTGACCTGAAAATGGGTGCGCAGATCAGCACGCTGAGCTTGCCGCGATACACTTGGATCTGACAGCGCACCGCCTATGGCCGGTTGCATCAATCAAATACCAGCAGGAGAACAGAATGACCCTTTCAAATGAGACCGAAAACGCCATTCAAACCGCACGCGGCCAAAGGCTGGGCGATTTGCTGCGACGCAGTGCGCTTCGGTTTCCGGGGAAGACCGCACTGGTGTATCAGGAACAGCGCAAGAGTTTCTCTGAACTCGATGAGCTGGTTAACCGCACCGCGAACGCGCTGGCATCAAAAGGGGTAGGCAAGGGCGATCACATTGCCTTGCTCTCGCACAACAATCTGAGTTTCGTAGTCATCCGTTTTGCCCTGGCGCGGCTCGGCGCCGTTACGGTACCGATCAACTTCATGCTCAATGCATCGGAAGTTGCCTACATTCTGGAGAATGGAGAAGTCTGCGGCATGGTGGTTGAGGATGCCTTGGCGGAAGTCGCAGATGCCGCGATTGCACAGGCCGGAATTTCGCTCAAGGTTCGCGGTGCGATCAAAGAGCAATCTCAGCAGACGCCTGCTGGTTGGGAGCTCATGCAATCCTGGATGGATTACGCAGACAGCTCGGAGCCCGAGGTCATCGTCGGAGACGATGAACCCACTCAGATGATGTACACCAGCGGCACGGAATCCCGGCCCAAGGGTGCGCTGCTTTCTGCTCGCAGTCTCTACGCTCAATACGCCAGCGTGATCATTGATGGCGAGATGAGCGGAGACGATATTGAAGTTCACTCCCTGCCGCTGTTTCACTGCGCCCAGTTGGACTGCTTCCTGACGCCAGATCTGTACCTCGGCGCGACCAGTATCGTGCTCCCGTCTCCGGACCCAGCGGTCCTCCTGAAGACAATCGAGACAGAACGGGCGACAAAGCTGTTCTGCCCTCCGACAGTATGGATTGCTCTGCTCGGACATCCCGATTTTGACAAGACCGATCTTTCGTCCCTTAAAAAGGGCTACTACGGCGCGTCCATCATGCCTGTGGAGATCATCAAACAAATTTCGGAGCGCATACCCGCACTGCGCCTGTTCAACTTTTACGGCCAGACCGAAATGTCGCCGGTTGCCACCATTCTCAAACCAGAAGACCAGCTGCGAAAACTGGGCTCAGCCGGTCGCGCTGCCATCAACGTTGAAACGCGCGTTGTCGATGACGACGACAATTCCGTACCGTGCGGATCCATTGGCGAAATCGTGCACCGCAGTCCACACGCGACGTTGGGCTACTGGAAGAACCCGGAAAAGACGGCGGAGTCGTTTCGCAATGGATGGTTTCATAGCGGCGACCTCGGCATCATTGATGAAGAGGGCTACCTCAGCGTCGTGGACCGCAAGAAGGACATGATCAAGACCGGCGGGGAAAATGTGGCAAGCCGCGAAGTTGAAGAGGTCATCTTTGCTCATCCCGCGGTCACCGAAGTTGCGGTCTTTGGTGTACCTCATCCCAAGTGGATAGAAGCTGTCATGGCTGTAGTGGTGGCGCGCCCGGGCCAGACCATTGACCCTGAGGAGCTGAGCGCGTTCTGCCGCGAACGCCTCGCAAAGTACAAGGCACCCAAGCTTTTCGAGATTGTTGATCAGCTGCCGAAGAATGCGAGCGGAAAAGTTCTTAAGCGCGAGCTACGTGATCGGTTTGCAAGCCGCGCAAACACTTTGAAATAAAGTATGAGAGAGGGCGGGTACTCCGTCTGCGGCACAAATCAATTGCGAGCGTCAATTGACCAGAATGCCGTCGAAACGTTTTTCCAAGGGCATGAGAACTCTGCGCTGGGCGCCCGCGCTGCGATCCTTGATTGCCACCGAGTTGACGTGCGACAGCGCGTCAGCAACGGTCAATGAGTAGATGGACTTGCAGATGTCGTAGGCCTTTAGGCCGGGCCATTCTGGCGGCAGCATCGGGACAGGCAGCCGTGGATCGTGCAGCGTTGCTCGTCGATAGGAATGGATGAGCAGCGTCTGTACGACAAATGCCATTTCTGGCGTCAATTTTTGGCTCGTCAGCAAGTCGGGCAGCGGCCCGAAAAGATCGACAAAACGCTCGTAGCGAGTACCTACCTCTTCAAGATTCCAGCATCGGGAGATCATGCTGGGCATTGCTTCGTTAGAATAGCCCTCGATGGACTGCGCACGCAGTACGACCGCGCGATCAAGCAGATCCAGTTGGGACAAAATCCGGCGCAAGGCCTTTGAATTTGCCGAGGGATGCAAGAACACGCCTGTTGTCGCCATCGCGAAACCCTCCCATTCGAGTTCGCGCCGAAGTTCCAGGCGTTCGAGCGCCCCGTCACCGTTTCTCGGCAGGATGACCATGGTCCAGTTCTGGTCCCAGTGAGGCTCCTGCGGCGTGTAGATGCGGCCATAGGCATCTTCGATTCTGCTCAGGCCCGAATCTGTCAGTGAGTAGAAGCTGCGGCGGCCTTCCCGCCGAGCTTCAAGCCACTCTTCCTCGATCAGGCGAAATGCGCTGGTTCGGACCAGCCGCTCGTTTACCCCCAAAGGCTGCAATAGCCGGATCAGGTCGCTGAGCCAGATGCCTCCGCCATGTGGAGCAATGGAGTCGCCAAAAACCGAGACGATCAGAGACTTGGAACGTGGTTCTTCCTCACTCAGGTACTTCTGTATCCACTGATCGATGGGAGAGGCGGAGACGGATGTGGCCATGGCAAAAGTCGGGCTGACATTGATTATGAATTTTAACGAATTGCAATCCGATTCATTACGGATTCTCTCTGCGATACAGATTTCTCGTTGACAAGTCTGGCGCTGTATCAAATAATTCGCGCCACAACGGAGGAAAAGCCCATGTACGCTCAAATGGTCGACACCGGCGCGAAAGTCTCAGCAGAACAGTTGGACGCTCAGGAAAGAATCTTCGAGGAACGAATTGCGGCAGATATCCGCATTGAAGCCCAGGACTGGATGCCAGAGCGCTACCGCAAGACCCTGATCCGTCAGATCAGCCAGCATGCGCATTCTGAAATCGTCGGCCAATTGCCCGAAGGCAACTGGATTACCCGCGCGCCAACGCTCAAGCGAAAGGCAATCCTTTTGGCAAAGGTGCAGGACGAGGCAGGGCATGGCTTGTACCTCTATAGCGCTGCGGAAACGCTGGGCATCTCGCGAGACGAGATGTTTGATGGCCTGCACAGCGGCAAGGCCAAATATTCTTCGATCTTCAACTATCCCACTCTGACCTGGGCTGATATCGGCGCGATCGGCTGGCTGGTCGACGGCGCGGCCATCATGAATCAGATTCCGCTGTGCCGATGTTCTTATGGCCCTTATTCCCGCGCGATGATTCGCGTCTGCAAGGAAGAAGCGTTCCACATGCGCCAGGGCTATGACCTCATGATGGCGCTGTGCAGGGGCACTGCCGAGCAAAAGGCGATGGCGCAGGACGCGTTGAATCGGTGGTGGTGGCCAGCGCTCATGATGTTTGGTCCCCCCGATGCGGACTCACCCAATACAGAGCAGTCCAAGCGTTGGAAGATCAAGCTTTTTACCAATGATGAGCTGCGCCAAAAGATGGTTGACCAGACTGTCCCGCAGGCCGAGTACCTGGGGCTCACGATCCCTGATCCCGACCTGAAACTGAATGAAGAAACCGGAAGCTACGCTTTCGGAGACATCGACTGGGAAGAGTTCTACAACGTGGTCAAGGGCAACGGACCCTGTAATCGCGAGCGACTCGAAACCCGAAAGAAGGCCTGGAATGACGGGCAATGGTTTCGCGATGGTCTGGTCGCCAATGCTGAAAAGCGGGCCCTACTTAAGAACAAGCAGGCTGCCTGAGCCTTCCAGCTCTCAGCCCACGTCAAGGAGCAAGCAGAATGAAAGAGTGGCCCCTTTGGGAAGTGTTCATCCGCAGTCAGCACGGGCTGGCTCACCGTCATGTCGGCAGCCTTCACGCGCCGGACGCGGAAATGGCGATCAGCAATGCACGCGACGTCTATACCCGGCGTAATGAGGGCGTCAGCATCTGGGTCGTTGCTTCGGGCGACATTACGGCCAGCAGCCCGGATGAAAAGGAGTCTCTTTATGACCCGGCGAACAACAAAATTTATCGCCACCCCACTTTTTTCCCCATGCCTGATGAGGTCAAGGGACTGTGAGCGCCGCGCTCCAAACCAGCACGCTCGAGTATTTGCTGCGGCTGGGTGATAACGCTCTGGTGCTGAGCCACCGTCTGTCCGAATGGTGCGGCAAAGGGCCGGCACTTGAAGAGGACATGGCCTTGACTAACGTAGCCCTCGACCTGCTAGGTCAGGCACGGTTGTGGCTCTCGTATGCGGCAGAACTGAAGGGGCAGGGCGCAGATGAAGACCGTCTGGCTTACCTGCGCGATGCGCCGGAATTTCGCAATGTTTTGCTGGTGGAGCAACCCAACCACGAATACTCCGATACGCTGATTCGTCAGTTCTTCTTTGACGCCTGGCATGCGCTGGCCTTGCGTGAACTCGCGCAATCCAGTGATCCGCGCATTTCAGAGATTGCCGTCAAGGCTCGCAAGGAGGTGACATATCACTTGCGGCGCAGCAGTGATCTTGTCATCCGGCTGGGCGACGGCACAGCGACCAGCAATAGAATGATGCAGTCAGCCGTGGACCAGCTCTGGCCCTTCACTGGCGAGCTCTTCGAAACTGACGAAATTGATACAACTGTGGCCAGCGAAACCGTCGGTTTTGAAGCCAAAAAACTGAAGAGCGAGTGGCAAACTTATGTCACTGACGTGCTCGCAACCGGCCAACTCCAGCTGCCGCCGAACGATATCTGGATGCAGAAAGGCGGCAAGCGCGGCATTCACAGTGAGCATCTCAGTCATATGCTGAGCCAAATGCAGGTGCTGCAACGCTCTCACCCCGGCGCCAACTGGTAGACAGTGAGCGTGACGGCCTCAAACCACAATGCCATGTCGCTGGAGCACATCTGGGACTGCCTGAAAACGGTACCTGACCCCGAAATTCCAGTGATTTCCATCGTTGATCTGGGAATCGTGCGTGAGGTCCAGTGGCGTGATGAGCAGCTTGTTGTGTCAGTGACACCCACTTATTCAGGCTGTCCGGCAACTGAGGTGATCTCGGAGGACATTCGTCGGGCACTGTACAAACTGGGCGTCCGAAACCTTTCGATAAAGCTGCAATTGTCGCCTCCCTGGACCACAGATTGGATGAGCGAAGAGGCCAGACGAAATCTACGCAATTACGGCATTACGCCTCCAGCAGAACAGGCGATCGATGCCAGCCAGATACTGAAGAACAACTCTTATACGGCGCCGCGCGTGGAATGTGCGCGATGTGGAACCGCTGATACGGAGGTTATCAGTGAGTTTGGTTCAACGCCTTGCAAGGCCTTGTATCGCTGTCGGCAATGCAAAGAGACCTTCGACTACTTCAAGTGCCACTGACGATGTGCACACGACAGGATTACGTAAAGCAGCCATGAGCAAGTTCCACCAACTGCAGGTCAGTCAAATCCATCAGGAAACACGCGACGCCATGGTGGTCACCTTTGCACCGCCTGCGGAAGACCCAGGCGCCTTCAAATTTGAGGCGGGTCAGCACCTCACGCTGAAAGCGATGATTAGTGGTGAAGAAGTCCGGCGCTCCTACTCCATCTGTGCCGGCGCACAGGAACAGACCCTGCGCGTGGCAATTAAAAAAATCGATGACGGCATCTTTTCCAACTGGGCCGCAGAAAATCTCCGGCAGGGGACGCTAATTGAGGTCATGGAACCCCAGGGACATTTCAATGTTCCGCTGGAGCCAGAAGCATCTCGTCATCATGTGGCTTTCGCATCTGGCAGCGGCATCACACCCGTGCTCTCCTTGGTCAAGACGACTTTGGCAGCAGAACCTGATAGCCGATTTACCCTGGTCTACGGAAATCGTGCTTCGTCCAGTGTGATTTTCAAGAATGAAATTGAGGATCTGAAAGACCGCTATCTGACGCGTCTGAATCTGGTCTTCATCCTGAGCAGAGAGCATCAGGATATGGATCTGTTCAATGGGCGGATCGATGCTGACAAATGCGAAGCGCTGCTCAGCAAGTGGATTGATCCGAAAGACATCGACATTGCCTACATCTGCGGACCACAGAGCATGATGGAGCAAGTTTCAGCATCCCTGATGCGTCATGGCCTGCCGAAGGCTCAGATCAAGATGGAACTGTTTGCGGGCGCCATGCATAAGGGGCCCAGACCCGAGCGAAAAGCGGTTGTAAAGGGAGATGACGGCGCCACGATCACAATCGTTCATAACGGGTTGACCCGAGTCTTCAAGATGCCCAAGAACAAGGAGTCTGTCCTCGACGCAGCACTCGAAGAAGGCATAGAGCTGCCTTATGCCTGTAAGGGAGGCGTCTGCTCGACCTGTCGCTGCAAATTGATTAAGGGGGAAGTCGACATGGACGCTAATTATTCGCTTGAAGATTACGAACTGGCCCGAGGCTTCGTCCTGAGCTGCCAAAGCTTTCCGGTCACAGATGAGTTGCTGATCGACTTCGATCAGGAAACCTGAGTCGGTAAGTCGCTGTGCCAATAAACATGAATACGTTACTGCTACTCGCGGTGACTCAATAGAGATGGGGTTGATAAATGAAACAACTTGAAAGTTACGCTTGCGGCATTTGGCAGTCCGGGGCCAATGGACAGGTCATGCTCAATGCTATCAATGGCGAACCGGTGGCGGAGGTCTCCAGTCAGGGCATCGACTTCCGCGCGATGCTGGAATACGCACGCAAGGTTGGAAGCCCTGCGCTGCGCAAGCTGACGTTTCATGAGCGTTCATTAATGCTCAAGGCACTTGCAGCCTACCTCAGCGAACACAAGAAGGAGTTCTACGCCCTGTCTGCCGCAACAGGAGCCAGCAAGGGCGATTCAATGATCGATATCGACGGCGGCTTCGGCACACTGTATGCCTATTCGAGCAAAGGCCGTCGCGAGCTACCCAACGCACAATTCGTCATTGATGGCGCACCTGAAGTCATGAGCAAGACGGGAAGTTTTGTCGGTCAACACATCCTGACGCCTCTCAAGGGCGTGGCGGTTCACATCAATGCCTTTAATTTTCCAGTCTGGGGCATGCTCGAAAAGCTGGCAGTCAATTTGCTGGCCGGCGTGCCCGCCATCATCAAGCCAGCCAGTCAGACTGCGTACCTGACAGAGGCCGTGTTCAAGCACATGGTGGCTTCAAAGATCTTTCCTGAAGGCTCATTTCAGTTGATCTGCGGCAGTGTCGGTGACCTGCTGGATCACGTCACTGGTCAGGACATTGTGACCTTCACAGGTTCTGCATCAACTGGACACAAACTGCGTGCCCACCCCTGCATTGTGCGCAACTCGGTTCGCTTCACGATGGAGGCAGACTCACTTAACTGCTCCGTGTTGGGACCTGATGCCACACCGGATTCCCCCGAGTTCGATCTCTTCGTGAAGGAAGTAGCGCGAGAGATGACCACAAAGTGTGGACAAAAGTGCACCGCAATTCGCCGGGCATTGGTGCCGCGCGTCCATGTCGATGCCGTTATTGCAGCACTCAGTTCAAGGCTTTCCAAGACCGTGGTCGGTGATCCGGCTAACGAAGAAGTACGAATGGGCGCCTTGGCGAGCCTTGCTCAGCGAGACGAAGTGCGCAGCGCTGTTGCCAAACTCAGCTCAGAAGCAAAGCTGGTCTTCGGCGATCCGAATTCCGTGCAGGTCATGGGAGGCGATGCCGATAAAGGGGCATTTATTTCGCCGCTTCTGTTGCTGTGTGACGATCCAGTCAAGGCCCGACTGGTCCATGAAGTTGAAGCTTTTGGACCTGTTTCCACCGTACTGCCGTATGACAGCACTGAACAGGCCATCGAACTTGCCGCGCGTGGCGAGGGCAGCCTGGTGGGTTCAGTATTTACCTACGACAATGACTTTGCGCGTGAAATGGTGATGGGCGCAGGCAGCTATCACGGTCGCATGCTGATCGTGAATCGTGATTGCGCCAAGGAATCTACAGGTCACGGCTCTCCCATGCCCATGCTGATCCACGGTGGTCCGGGACGCGCGGGCGGCGGTGAAGAGATGGGCGGCATTCGCGGCGTCATGCATTACCTGCAGCGCACCGCTCTGCAAGGATCTCCCGCAACACTCAGCGCAGTGACCGGACAGTGGATCAAGGGGGCGCCACAGCCGGAGGGTGTGCATCCGTTCCGTAAGAACCTCAGTGAGCTGCAGCTCGGGGATACGGTCAAGGCAGGTCCCAAGCTCGTAACCTTGGAAGATATCGAACATTTTGCTGAGTTCACTGGCGATACGTTTTACGCACACATGGATGAAACAGCGGCAGCTGCCAATCCATTTTTTGGCGGGCGAGTCGCTCATGGCTACTACATTCTGTCCCTGGCCGCCGGACTGTTCGTGCAGCCTGATCCAGGTCCGGTTCTTGCCAACTACGGGCTGGACAATCTGCGCTTTGTAACACCTGCCAAGCCTGGGGACGAGCTGAGCGTCACGCTCAGTTGCAAGGCGAAGAATCCGCGCATCACAGAGAACTACGGTGAGGTGCGCTGGGACACAGTAGTCAGCAATCAGAGGGGCCAAGTTGTAGCCACCTATGACGTTCTGACGATGGTGCAGAAAGCGGCCTGATTCCACTCGATTACGCGAAAGGTGCTGTTAATGAGCTACGAGAATATTCAATACGCAAGTGAGAACGGCATCGCCAGAATCACGTTGAGCAGACCCGACCGACTCAACAGTTTCACCATGGCCATGCATCGTGAACTACGCGATGCGCTTGATCGTGTCAGTGCGGATGAGAGCGTGCGTGTTCTGCTTCTGACCGGTGCGGGGCGCGGCTTTTGCGCAGGTCAGGATCTGGCAGACCGCGAAGTCGCCCCGGGCGGGGAAGCAGTTGATCTAGGCAAAGCGGTAACTGATTGGTGGGCGCCATTGGTCAGGCAACTCAGGACCATGCCCAAGCCAGTGGTATGCGCGGTCAATGGTGTGGCAGCAGGAGCGGGGGCCAATGTCGCCCTGGCGGCAGATATCGTCATCGCAACGCGATCGGCCAGCTTTATTCAGCCCTTTTGCAAACTCGGACTGATACCGGATACCGGTGGCACCTGGATTTTGCCGCGCCTGCTGGGCACCGCGCGCGCCATGGGTTTGGCAATGCTGGGGGACAAACTCAGTGCCGATAAAGCAGAGGAATGGGGATTGATCTGGAAGTCTGTCCCGGATGCCGAGTTCCAAACGACCGTCGACAAGATGCTCGCCGGCCTCGCCAAAGCGCCCACTCGCGGCCTCGCACGGACCAAGGAACTGCTTCTGGGCAGCGGAACCCTGGAGCTGGACGAAGCCCTGCAACGTGAGGCAGAGGTGATGCGAGAGCTTGGGTTCAGCGATGACTATCGTGAGGGCGTTTCCGCTTTCATGGAAAAGCGCACCGCCAATTTCACTGGCAAATAGGCATGCGCAGTTTGGCCGTATCACTGAATGCCGAGGTCGGCGTCATCGGTGCCGGTGCAATGGGTGCTGGCATCGCACAAATCGCAGCTTGCGCCGGGCACACGGTGCGCTTGCTGGATACCCGGCAGGGTGCCGCAGATGAAGCAATTCACCGCATCCTCGCAGACCTCAAGAAACTGGAGTCGCGGGGAAAGATCGAGGTCGGCACGCAGGAACGGGTAGCTGAAAATCTACGTAGCGCAAGCGCTATTGAAGCGCTCGCTGACAGTGGGCTGGTGATCGAGGCCATCGTGGAAGACCTCGCCATCAAGAAGGCGCTGTATGCCGAGCTTGAAGCCGTCGTCGGCGATGAATGTGTCATTGCCAGCAACACGTCTTCCTTATCCATCACCTCGTTGGGGGCCGACGCTAGAGCACCGGGAAGATTCATCGGCATGCATTTCTTCAACCCGGCTCCGCGAATGCCTCTGGTCGAAGTCATCAAAGGCGTGGCTACAGATGAAGCCGTGGCAGAGGCCGTTTTCGCGACCGCACTCGCCTGGGGAAAAACGCCCGTGCATGCGAGCTCCACACCTGGATTCATCGTCAATAGGGTGGCTCGGCCTTTCTATGCGGAGGCTTTGCGCCTCTTGCAGGAGGGCGCTGCAGATTGCGCCACTATCGATGCCGTCATGCGCGACTGTGGCGGATTCCGGATGGGCCCATTCGAGCTCATGGACCTGATTGGTCACGATGTTAACTATGCCGTGACACGATCTGTTTTTGATGCCTTTTACGGTGATCCGAGATTTTCGCCTTCGTTGATGCAGTTAGAACTGGTCAACGCAAAATTTTTGGGCCGAAAGAGTGGCCGCGGCTTCTACGATTATTCCGCTGACGCCCGAGCAACCGCGCCGGCCTGCGAAGCACCTGGTGAATCATCCGGACGGTTCGAGATCGTCAGCTCGCATCCTTTTGGCAGCGAGCTGGCCCGCCGGCTGGAAACTGCTGATATCTCGTACCGGTCTATCGCAGCCAGTCATCGTGATCATCGGGTTGCCATGGTTGATGGGGCAGCACTGTTCTTGTCTGACGGCCGGACCGCGACACATCGTGCTAATGCATTAGGGCTCAATGATGTCGTGCTGATTGACCTGATGCTGGACGCCGCAACAGCTCAACGGGCAGCCATTTCTGTATCTGCGCAATGTAGTGAGGCAGGTCGCGATGCAGCGGTGAATCTGCTGCAGAAGGCAGGTTTTGTGGTTTCGCGGTTGCGCGACACCCCTGGCCTCGCAGTAACGCGAACAGTGGCCATGCTGGCAAATGAAGCATGCGATGCGGTGGACCAACAGGTATGCAGTGCGGAGGCCGTGGATATTGCCATGCGTGGCGGTGTGAACTATCCAGCCGGTCCCATGCAATGGGCCGAACAGCTCGGCGCCAATACGGTGCTGACGGTGCTCGATCATCTCGCCCAACATTACGGAGAAACGCGATATCGCGCTTCCTCATTGCTGCGTCAGACGGTCTGGTCGCGGAAGAGCTTTTACGCAGCGGTTTCATGACATCTGTGAGACCCAACCCCTCAATCAATGACCTCCACAGTGGAAGTCAGATTCTTTGCAGTTCGCGCTTTGCGCAACACAGCGGATTCAAAACAAAACGGTCCTGGAGAGACAGATATGGAAAATATAATTAATTCAGACTACCTCGTCATTGGTGCGGGTGGCATGGGCATGGCCTTTGTCGATGAAATCCTGACACAAACATCTGCAACAGTGACGATCGTTGATCAAAAGCATCGACCCGGCGGGCACTGGAACGAGGCTTATCCCTTCGTTCGCTTACATCAAACATCGACTTGCTATGGCGTGAACTCCACTCCGCTGGGCCAACACAGGATCGACGAGTTTGGGCTGAACAAGGGTTGTTATGAACTCGCCAGCGGTAGCGAAGTCGTCGCCTACTTTGACAAGGTGATGCGCGAACGCTTTCTGCCTTCGGGTCGCGTGACCTACTTGAGGATGAGTGAATACCGCAAAGACGGCACAGTGAAGTCTCTCGCTTGCGGCACGGAGTACAAGGTAGAAGCAAAGAAGATTGTGGACGCGAGCTACATCAAGGTGACGGTTCCGTCCCAGCGACCGCCCACTTTTGAAGTCAAACCAGGTGCCACATGCGTCGCCGTCAATGAGTTGCCTCGGCTGACGCCATCGCATAAGCATTTCACCATCGTCGGATCGGGAAAGACAGGTATGGACGCCTGCCTGTTTCTTTTGGAGCTGGGCGTTAATCCGGACGCCATCACCTGGGTCATGCCCAATGACGCCTGGTATTTTGATCGCCTGTCTGTAAACCCGGGGCGCAAGTTCACAGACGCCATCACCTCGGGTCAGATCAAAGTTCTTCAGGCTGCGATCGCCGCCGACTCCCTTGACGATTTCTTCCAGCGCGCACTCGCCTGTGGCGAGTTGCTGACGCTGGACCCCAACGTGAAGCCCACGCGCTGGCGCTGTGCAACCGTGACCAAGCTTGAACTCGAATATCTTCAGAAGATCAAGAATGTGGTTCGCCTCGGGCATGTCACCTCCGTTGGTCCCGGGGTGATGCAGTTGCAGAAGGGCAGCAGGGAGGTCCCAGCGGACACACTGTTCGTCGACTGTGCCGCAGATGGCCTGGCCCATCGACCGGCTGTGAAAGTCTTTGATGGCAACCGGATTACGCTGCAGACGATTCGGATGTGCCAGCAGGTCTACAGCGGTGGCTTTATTGGCAATGTAGAAGCCAACCTGACTGACGAAGCGCGCAAGAACGAGCTTTGCCGACCGATTCCATTGCCCTATGTGGCAAGCGACTATATTCGCTGCGCCATCGAAGGCAGTGAAAGCATGTTGACCTGGTTAACCGAGCCCAAGGTCGTGTCATGGATTAATGAGTCCAGAATTGATCTGTTTAGCCCGTACTTCGATTTCGACGATCCTGAAGTGGTCAAGCAGATTGAAGCCATGGGTGAGCTGCTGAGCGTTGCAATCCCTAAAATGAAGCAGCTGCTCGCGGAAGACGCCTTGGCTGCGGCATGACTCAGCACTGGTACGAAGCCGCGTCTGACACTAAAACATCTGTCAGGGCTGTAGAGAAAAATCCAACGGAAGGATAGAGAAGTGGCTAAGGACTCTGTTGCATGGCGGGTTGCCGCGGCGATGCTGGAGCGTGATCAGGCCTCCAGCAGTCTGGGCATGGTCATCGATGATATTGATGCCGGGCGGGCGACCCTGAGCATGATCGTGCGCAAAGACATGCTCAACGGTCACGGCAACTGCCAGGGTGGCTTTATTTTCGCGCTGGCTGATTCTGCGTTTGCCTTTGCATGCAACAGTCGGGATCAGGCCACCGTCGCTGCAGGTTGCAGCATTGAGTATCTGGTCCCGGTGTCAGAAGGGGAGCGACTTACAGCGTCCGCAACGGAGCGTGCCCTGGTCGGAAGACGCGGAATCTATGACGTCACGGTGCGAGATTCTGCACAGAACGTTGTGGCCACTTTCTGTGGGAAATCAGCCTCGATCAAAGGAACGGTACTCGGGATGTCAGGGCCAGACTGAATGACCCGCTCATTCGCCGCCAGAAGGCCAGGTGCGGGCGTCACCCTGCTAGCCACTTCTCTCTGATGCCTCCGAGGAGTGCACTGCACAGATCACTGAGCAGTCTGCACCCCACAACAAGCATCGGCAGCGCAAATCTGGACAATCGTGGTCTGCGCGATGAAAACAGAACAGAAAGAGGAGGCGAGTTGGCAATGCGACATTCCCCAAGAAAGACCGATCTGGAATCCATAGAGAAAGCCAGTCAGGATGAACTGCAATCGCTCCAGCTGGAGCGAATGAAGTGGTCGGTCCGCCATGCCTATGATCAGGTGCCGCACTACCAGCAGAGTTTCAAGGCTGCCGGCGTTCATCCGGACGATCTCAGGCAATTATCCGATCTGTCCAAGTTTCCGTTTCTGGTCAAACAGGACCTGCGAGACAACTATCCTTTCGGACTGTTTGCAGTCCCTCGTGAGGACGTTGTACGCGTGCATGCTTCCAGCGGCACAACCGGGAAGCCGACGGTTGTCGGCTACACGCAAAAGGATATCGATACCTGGGCCAACATGGTGGCCCGGAGCATCCGCGCGGCCGGCGGAGGGCCAGGCGATATCTGCCATATCTCCTATGGATACGGCCTCTTCACGGGCGGGCTTGGCGCGCACTACGGAGCAGAGAGGCTGGGCTGTACGGTGGTCCCCATGTCAGGTGGACAAACTGAGAAGCAGGTGCAACTCATTCAGGATTTTCGGCCGGACATCATCATGGTGACGCCGTCCTACATGCTCAACATCATCGAAGAGTTTGAAAGACAGGGCATCGATCCCGCTCAGAGCAGTATTCGCGTTGGCATTTTTGGGGCAGAGCCCTGGACCAATGCGATGAGGCAGGAGATTGAAGCCCGCGCCAATATCGATGCAGTAGATATCTACGGCCTCTCCGAGGTGATGGGGCCAGGCGTTGCCAGCGAGTGCGTTGAGAGCAAGGATGGACCTGTCATTTGGGAAGACCATTTTTACCCGGAAATCATTAACCCGGTCACCGGAGAAATAATGCCGGACGGAGAGCAGGGCGAGTTGGTCTTCACCTCCCTGAGCAAAGAAGCCTTGCCCGTCATCCGGTATCGGACGCGTGATCTCACCAGCTTGTTGCCGCCCACTTCACGATCAATGCGTCGTATCGGCAAGATCACAGGCCGTTCCGACGACATGCTGATCATCCGCGGCGTCAATGTGTTTCCAACACAGATCGAAGAGCTTCTGCTCAAGATTCCAGAGCTGGCGCCGCATTACATGATTGACGTCACACGCCAGGGCAATCTGGATCAGGTTGCCGTGTCTGTAGAAATCAGCTCCGATGCCCGCGAGATCAGCGCGGAGAAGCGTCAGGAACTGCGAAAGGCGCTTCAGCACAGCGTGAAAACCTATGTGGGAATCTCCGTAGACGTACAGATAGGTGAGCCTGAAAGTCTGGAGCGTTCGGCCGGTAAGGCGAAACATGTGAACGATCGCCGCCCCAAAGCATCCTGAGCCACCTCTTTAAGAACTGGAAGTACTGATATGAAGCAGGCTTATATCTGCTGCGCCGTGCGCACACCTTTTGGCCGCTACGGTGGCAGTCTGTCTTCCGTGCGTGCGGATGATCTGGCGGCTTTGCCGATTGCCGAAATTATCAGGCGCAATCCAAAAGTGGATTGGTCAGCGGTCGAAGATGTGATCTACGGATGTGCCAATCAGGCCGGAGAAGATAATCGCAATGTGGCACGAATGGCTGCGTTGCTGGCCGGCCTCCCGCAGGAAGTACCGGGTGTCACCTTGAACCGCCTGTGCGGCTCCAGTCTGGACGCCGTGGGTACGGCCGCGCGCGCCATCAAGGCAGGTGAGGCAGAGCTTCTGATCGCGGGAGGAGTGGAGAGCATGTCCCGCGCACCTTTTGTCATGGGCAAGGCTGACACGGCGTTTTCGCGCTCAGCGAAGATCGAGGACACCACCATCGGCTGGCGATTCATCAATGCTCGCCTGAAGCAGAAGATTGGCGTGGATTCAATGCCGGAGACCGCAGAGAACGTGGCGGAGCAGTTCGGAATTTCACGTGCAGATCAGGACCAGTTCGCCTTGCGCAGCCAGCAACGATGGGCGCGCGCGACGGAAGCCGGCTTCTACGAGCGCGAAATAGTGCCGGTCGCCATCCCACAAAGAAAGGGCGAACCGCGCATCTTTCGCCACGATGAACATCCACGGCCGGATGTCACGCTCGAGGCTCTGGCCAAGTTGCGCGGAGTCGTTCGGGAAAAGGGTACGGTCACGGCCGGCAACGCTTCTGGCGTCAATGATGGCGCCTGTGCTCTGCTTCTGGCCTCAGACACTGCTGCCACGCGATTCGGCCTGACGCCGAGAGCCCGAGTCATCGCCATGGCCAGCGTAGGATTGGAGCCCCGCATCATGGGCATGGGCCCGGCGCCCGCAGCGCAAAAGGTGCTTGCACTGGCAGGGCTCAAGCTCTCGCAAATGGATGTCATCGAGCTCAACGAAGCCTTTGCTGCGCAGGGCCTTGCGGTGATGCGAGACCTGGGGCTCCCCGATGACGCAGCACACGTCAACGCCAATGGTGGCGCCATTGCAGTGGGCCACCCGCTGGGTGCCTCCGGTGCGAGATTGGTCACCACCGCGCTCAATCAGCTCGAGCAGGTCCAGGGTCGCTATGCGCTATGCACCATGTGCATCGGTGTGGGGCAGGGGATTGCCCTGATTGTCGAGCGGGTCTGATCACAGACCGTCTCTGCGCTGCACGCATGGTCAGGTCGTTTGCACCAGATACAAGGTTGCCCTAGGGTCAAGGGTCTAGCGTGTTGTCATAACGCGATAGATCGTTAGGTCGATCGGCTCAAACGGACAAGGGCCCAGCGGTCAGGATCATCGTCAATGCTTGTGGGTGGTCAGACCCACAGATTTCATCACTCTGGACCAAGGCGAGCGAGCCATGACACTTGCAAGATTTCTATTGCTTAGCATCTGCACGTCGTCGCTTGCCGCATGTGCGCTCGAAAGCAAGAACTCTCCTTTTACCGGCTGGTACAAGGGATATTCGGATTGCCGTGCAGAATACGCAGCCATGGATGAACGCGTGGCAGCGGCAGGCGTCGGCACTGCACAGTTCTACAGGGTGCCTGGCTATCCTTATTTGCGAACCAATCGGACGCTCGCGTCTTTTCGATACGAAGTTCAGGGTCTGGAGGAAGTCAGCGAATGGTTGCGGCGAATGCGCGATCTGGATCAGGAAGCGCGCTATTACGAGTACCTCAACCTTGGTATGACCGACCTCGAGCATGCCAATCAACGCCACCGGTTCCAAAATTGTGGGCGCATCCTGGCCGCGATTGAACTGGAAGATGAAGCTGCCTGGGCAAGACTTCTCGACATTGCAGTGCCCAGCGATGCTTACTCGAATTTCGCCCGGACCTTGGGACTGTATCCGCTGGCGGCAGTGGCCATGAAATCGCGAGCCGCTCAGCACTGGTCGCAAGTGCGCCATGAGCTTGCGACGCCACCAGAAGCAGGGGATCCGAGACTCCCTATGCGCTTGTGGAAGGCCAAAGCGGTAGAGAACCTGGACCTGCTGGATGAAGCGTGCAAACGCAATCTGAGCAATGCACTAGGTTTCCCGGCACTCGTGGGCTCAGAGTGGCGCGCACTTGCCGAACTGCACGCACCGCAGATGTGGATCGAGACAGCAAGTCAGGGCGACCTTCCCGCAACACCTGCTTTCACGCAAGGCGGGCTGACGGCGGATTCGAGCAGGGCTACAGCCTATTACGACATTGCACATGCCCGATCTCAGATGGGCATTCTTATTCAAATCAGCTACCACTTCTGGTTCAAATCATCTGCTGGCGCTGACAATGGTCCACTCAATGGACTTGTATGGAGAGTGACGCTAAACAAGAAGCTTCAGCCTTTGACTTACGAAAGCATGGAAGCATCTGGTATCGATCATCGCTGGTACCGCATCCAGAATCTGACCATCCGGACGACGGAAGACTGGTGGCAGGAGCCTCAATTTGTAGCACCGGAGTTTGCTCCACAGAACGAGGTGGCAGTTCGTCTGAGGGCTTCTACGCACGAGGTCCGAGCCGCTATATCTGCGCGGGCGTTGGGCGACATTGTTCGGAACGAATACCTGCTGCAACCCTATGAAAACCTGTACCTGCTTGATCGTCCGGGCGGTGGAACGCGCAGTCTGTTTGGCCCAAATGGATTAATTGAGAGCGCCTGGGGACAAGATGCCATTGGTGGAATGGCGAGTGGAATCCTGAAACCGGGCGTGCCGCGGCAACTTCGCCATCACGCCATCGCACACGTCGGCCGGCGTCACTTTGATGATCCTTATCTGCTGGATACGACGTTCGTGCTACCGGCTGACAGCGACGCTCCACAGGCGCCATTAGCCCAAAGCATGCACTGATGGAGGCGCGCTCTGTCCTATGTGCCGCCTTGATTCTGGCCAGTTGTCTCTCTCAGGCCAGAACCTTTCCAGAAGACATGAGAATACTGGCGTTTGGCGATAGCCTGACCAGTGGCGTAGGGGGTTCTGGGACGAATTATCCGGAACAGCTTTCAATGTGGCTGCGTGTCGAGGTCATCAATGCTGGCGGGAATGGAGAAACCAGTGAAGATGGACTGCGTCGCTTGTCGCCAGCGCTGCGCAAATGGCAACCTCATCTGCTCATTCTATGCCTTGGTCTCAATGACGCCGCCAACGGAATCGATCCGGAACAGACGCGACGCAACCTGATCGAAATGTTGCAGATTGCCCGGGAGCATCAGGTCCCCAGTCTGGTCTTGGCACTACCGGCTCATGCCAGCGCTGTTGCTGATCCGCTGTATGCCAGCGCCGCGAAAGCTGGCAAAGCGTCCATCGATGATTTTTCAATGGTCAGCGTGCTCTCAAATCCAGCGCTGAAAGCCGGCCTGGTTCACGCCAACAGGGAAGGCTACAAGCAGTTGGCGCTAAGCCTGGCCGAACGTCTGCGAGAGACATGGCCATTGTTGGAGGCAAGGAGGCACCCATAGTCTTTGCAGGCGCAATGCGGGCCCGGTTTGCACAGGTAGACAGGCCACTTGCACTACGGAACAAGCGCGCTTCCCTCAGCTCCAGATAATCAGGTTCACACAGGAGAGTCGAACGCAGGCAGTGCTGTTTGAAGGCACTTAACTGCTCAAGGCTTTGCATACCCAGCGTCGATCAGGAGCGCATTAGCATGAACACCCCAGTACTGCCCGGTTTGTCCGGCGGCCAGATTGTTGAGCTTCAACACTTCATCGGTGGAAAATCATGCGCATCGTCGGACGGCGAAACCTTGCAAATTTTCAGCCCGGTGTCGGAGCAGATAATTGCAAGCTCAGCCAGAGGAACGCTCGATGACGTCAACCTCGCCGTCTGTGCAGCGCGCGCCCAGTTTGATGGCGGACCCTGGCGCAAGCTCAGCGGCGCTCAGCGCGGCGTACTGATCAGCAAGCTCGCAGATCTGGTTGAGCGCGACGCCGAGCAACTTGCAGACATGGATGCAGGATGTATTGGCCGTGTGCCTATTGAGCCGCGGCTACTCGACTTGCCCAATGCCATTGAAACCTTACGCCATTCAGCAGGCTGGGCAGACAAGATTGAGGGTCGCACCATCCCGACGTCTGGGTATATGGGGCAGCCAAGCCTGTCTTATACCCTGCGCGAACCGGTTGGCGTCGTGGCCGCGATTGTTCCATGGAACACGCCGCTCATGATCACCTGCTGGAAGCTGGGCCCCTTGCTTGCGGCTGGTTGTACGGTGGTAATCAAACCTTCGGAGGAGACGCCGCTGTCTGCCTTACGTCTGGCAAAACTCTGTCAGGAAGCGGGCATACCCGACGGTGTAGTCAATGTGGTCACCGGTACAGGCAACGTGGTTGGCAAGGCACTTTGCGAACATCCCGGAATTGACAAGGTCACCTTCACCGGGAGCCCGGAAGTCGGCCGCGAAATTCAACGAACAGCGGGTCCGCTCTTCAAACGGATCTCGCTCGAGCTTGGTGGCAAGAGCCCGCAGATCATTTTCGATGATGCCAACCTGGCGGCGGCTGCGCAGGGCTGCGCCATGGGCGTGTTCTTCAATCAAGGGCAGATTTGTGCTGCAGGAACACGAATTCTGGTACACCGCGACATTGCCAGTCAGTTTGCGCAGATGCTTGCCGGCGCCGCAAAAAGTGTGAAAGTAGGCAACCCCCTGGAAGAGGGCGTGCAGATGGGGCCGGTGGCGAAGAAGGGACAGTTCGAGCGTGTTAACCGATACATTCGGCAGGGCATTGCTGATGGGGCGACTGTTCTCGCTGGCGGCGAAACTCAGCATCAGACAGGCTGGTTTGTCCAGCCAACCATCTTTGCAGACGCCAACAACGACATGAGCATTGCTCAGGACGAAATTTTCGGGCCCGTCGCCACTGTCATTTCGTTTGATGACGAGGAAGAAGCAATCCGAATTGCCAACCATTCCAGGTACGGACTGGCTGCAACTGTCTGGACGACCGACAGCGCTCGGGCACATCGGGTGGCGGGCAAACTTTGCGCAGGCGCTGTAGGCATCAATTGCTGGGCACCCATTGACGCGCGACTTCCCTGGGGCGGCTTCAAGACCAGTGGCCTTGGTCGTGAGTGCGGTCTATCAGGCGTCCTTTCCTACACGGAGGAAAAGGTCATCACGGTCCTGACCTGAGCACTTTGCGCATCAGGACGCTGTTCGGTTTGCGTTGACAAAGTAGTCAATGAAGCTGCGTGCACGCTGCGACAGAAAACGCGTCTGCGGATAAACGATATTGATCGGAACAGGGATGGGGTAGTAGTCCTGCAGTAGCCATTTTACTTTCCCGGTGCGGATCTCATCTTCGATGGCCCAGTCGGGAATCATGGCGATGCCCCGGTGCGCCAGCACCAACGCAGCCAGTGCATCCGGGTCGTTCACGCGCACCGGTCCCTTGACCTCTACCGCGTGCCGGCCCGTTTCGGACTCAAACTCCCAGCGCGTCCAGCGGGTGCTGCTCGCATATAGGACGCAGCTGTGTGAGGCCAGATCGCCCGGCACCTCGGGCCAACCGTTGATTTCCAGATACTCAGGAGAAGCGACGAGCATCTGCTCTGAGATCCCGATGGGACGCGCCATCAGCGTGCTAGCTGCGAGGTGGCCAATCCTCACGCCAAGTTCCAAGCCTTCTTCCACGAGATCGACGATCTCATCTGTCAGGTGAATGTCCAGCTCAACCTCCGGAAACTCCGCCATGAAACGATCAAGCTTGGGGATTATTTTTCGTTGAGCGTATGAGCTAGGCATCGTCACCCGCAAAGTTCCGCTCGCCACTGCTTTCTTCCCAGAAGACGCTTTGAGGTGTTCCACCGCATCCAGAAGCTGGCGCACATGCTCATACAGCTTCAAGGCCTCCGCTGTGGGCTGGAGCCGACGCGTGGTTCTGGCAAACAACTGCACACCCAAACTACTTTCCAGAGCGGCGATCTGCTTGCTCACGCCAGATTGGGATATGCCCATCTCCCGAGCCACAGCGGAAAAGCTACCGGCCTCAAAAGTTCTCACAAACGCGGTGTAGGCTTGGAGGGCGTCCATTCATTCAGTCCAAATTGGAATAGGAATTAGTCTATTCGGAAGGTGCCCGATTGCGGGGTCAACGAGCACTATATGATACATAATATGACTGCATATCATAAAAAGTGATGAGTAACGGCCGGTGAGCAAATCTATCGGAATACTGGGAGCAGGTACGGCAGGGCTTCACCTGGGTCTTTACCTGCGTCAACAAGGTGTCGACGTCACCATCTTCACTGACCGAGAGCCCAAAGATTACGCCGGCATGCGATTGCTCAACACTGTGGCTCACCACGCCGTCACCATCAGGCATGAACGTGCATTGGGTGTCGATCACTGGAATGACCAGGAGCATGGTTATTTTGGACACCATTACTTCGTCGGGATACCGAAAAAGCCCATCCGATTCTACGGGGAATACAACGCGCCCAGCCGGGCTGTCGACTACAGGATCTACCAGCCTTTGTTGATGGAGGATTTTCTGAAACGCGGAGGCAAGATTGAATACCGCGATATAAGAGGTGCAGATGTCTCTCCGATCAGCTCACGGTTTGACCTGATCGCCGTTTGCACGGGCAAAGGCTCTTTAGGGCAAATGTTCCAGCATGAGCCCGCGCATTCGCCATTTGATCGCCCGCAGCGCGCTTTGTGCGTGGGCATATTCAAGGGCATTCACCAGAGACCGCGACGGGCAGTAACCATGCACTTTGCGCCTGGTGTCGGCGAGATCATTGAAATTCCGACTATCACATTCAGTGGAATGCAGACCGCGCTGGTCATCGAGAATCTCGCAGGAGGAGATACAGAAATACTAGCGAGGGCCAAATATGCAGAGAATCCAAAAGCATTTCTGAAGCTGCTGCTAGAGAAACTGCGCAGGCACTATCCGGACTGCGCGGAACGAATTGACGAGAGTGAGTTCGATCTCGCCAATAGCCCACTCGACATACTGCAGGGTGGCGTGACGCCTACGGTAAGAAAATCTCACGTGGTGCTGGACAACGGCAAAGTTGCAGTCGCCCTAGGCGACGTGCAATCAGTATTGGACCCATTGCTCGGGCAGGGCGCCAACATGGCCTCGTTCGCTGCACAAATTCTCGGAGAGGAGATTGTGCGACATGAGGTTTACGACGCGCGTTTCGTCGAAGGCGTCGATCTTCGACGGCAAGACCGCATTTTGTCGGCATCGCGATGGACCAACTTCATGTTGAGAACGCTGAGTGCCATGCCAGAAGAATTTCAGCGGTTTGTCACCCAACTGAGCGAGAACCGTAGCTTGAGTGATGCGTTCACCGATAACTTCAATTTCCCGGAAAGACAGTGGGATTGCTTTGCCAGTCCGGAACGCATGACGCACTGGCTTGAATCGCTCATGGAGAACGCTTCGAACAAGAAGCGTGTAGAAACCTTGTCCCGAGCCGCCTGATCGCAATGAACCGGGACACTTCCTTAATGCCAGGTCGGTTCAATCGGCAGGATTGGGTGGAAGGTTCGCCTGGGGAAGTGAGCCTTGAGCCCACACCGGAACAAGCACAGTTCAAAAAATCTATTTCCTGTTTCGCCACTGGCGTCGTCGTGCTCAGCTGTGAGGACGATGAAGGCGTTATCCACGGGATGACAGCGAACAGCTTTGTATCCGTCAGCTGGCAACCACTGACAGTGCTGGTTTCGCTCCGCCCTGGGAAAGGCAGCCGCATCTTGTCCCGCCGCGGGCGCTATGGCGCCAGCATTCTGGACCATGACCAGCAGGAGCTTACGACTCATTTCAGCAGCAAGCCTGCTTCATCCAGGTCGGAAGCGTTCATTGCGCGCGGCAGAGTGCCCGCACTACGAGAATGCCTGGCCTGGTTTGAATGCGAGATTGTGGAGCGGGTGCAGGTTCACGACCACACCATGTATGTGTCTCACGTGAAGTCTTGCGGGAACAGACAGGGAGCGCCGTTGATGTTCTATGCAAGTCAGTACCACAAGGCCGTGGCTGCGACATAGCGCACGAATACAGAATCAGTTTCAGACAATCTAGTTAAAAAAGAGAACTTCAAGGAGAAAAAGATGAACAACCAATTACAAAAAACAATGGCCGGGCATGGGGTGCTGATGATCTTCTCAACGCTGGCGATGGGCGTAGGGCTATGGATGCACCTCGTTGGTGGATTCGAAATTGTGCCCGGATACATCCTGCATTTTGATGTTCCTGGAACGCCCGAGGGTTGGCGAAAGGCGCACACTGGGCCTGCGATGAACGGAATGATGGTCATCGCAGTTGCATTTGTCTTGCCCTTGCTTGACTTCAGTGCAAAGGCCGCAGCGCGTTTGGGTTGGATCATCATCCTCGAAGGTTGGGCCAATGTCTGTTTCTATTTCTTTGGCAATTTCACCCCGAATCGAGGCCTGAGTTTCGGTGATAACAAATACGGTGAAGGCGACATCTTCAGCACCTTGGCACTCGCGCCTGCCTACTTCTTTGCTGCGCTGGCGCTTGTAGCACTCTTCATCATCGGCTGGAGGGCTCTGAGAATTGCTTCCGGCAACCATGTCGTCAACAAAAGCGAAGCCCCAGCATAGTTGTCGCATGAAAGTTTTGCCCGGCGCTCGGTCTATCTGACTCAGACTTTTGGCAGATCGAGCGCCGGACACAGCATCAAATACAACGTCCACTGATCTTTCCGTAGGACGTCGAAATCGAGTAGTCAGGAGGAGTATAAGCATGGCAGCCACACAGTTGGCGGCGAAAGCCGCGACGCTTTTCTCAGGCGCCCTTGATCTGAATCCAATGGTTTGTGAAACCGTACATGGCTTCGCGCCATGGAAGGATTTTGTACACGATCATTTCCCCTGGCTGGAACATCGCAACAACAGTCTTGGTGATTTTCAGGCTCAAGTCAGTGCCTATCGCACTGGAATTGGCGCTTTGACCACGATCTGTGCCGATGCCAGTGAAGTCATACGAACGCGCCATCTAGCGGAGGCCACAGAGGAAGGCTTTATCAAGCTCATGTGGCAAATGTCCGGCAAGCTCCAGATTGAACAAGACGAAAGACAGTGCAGCCTGGCACCTGGGCAGGCAGCCGTGCTGGATACCGCGCGCCCATATCGCATCTCTCTTTCTGAAGGTGCCCATTTTGCAGTCCTGATGCTGCCGCATGACAGTTGCCCTGGTTGGCAACGAATCAGCCAGAAAATATGTGGTGCACGAATTGGTCAGACGCCCTCTATTCGGGCTGCGCTGGGCGCGCTAATGGCACTGTCGGGGACGCCCAGCTCCTCAGACGCGGTCTGCAACGAAACCGTGATACAGGCGGTGCAGCAGATGCTGTCATCCTCCTTGCATCACACAGCAAGCGAACTTGGCATTGATACCAATGCTAATCCCAAGCTTGAGCGCGCTCAGCGGCACATTGAACAGAACATCGGCAACCCCGGTCTCGATGCGAACGATCTTGCATCTGCTTTGTGCATGTCCCGCCGCTCTTTGTATCTGATGTTCAAGCAGTATCAAATCACTCCGGGCAAGATGATTCACGACATCCGCCTGGAACAGATTCGCCAAGTCCTGGAACAAGAAGAGCATCGCCACCGGAAAATCACGGATATCGCTCTGGACGCTGGATTCGGCGATTACGCCACGTTCAGTCGACTCTTCAAGAAGCGTTTTGGAGTCACCCCAAGCGAATATCGACTCCGGATGAAGGCAAGCCATCACTGAGTGCTTTAACTCGCTTCCTCATTGCGCATAGGGGAGTGTTGAAGAGCTTTCCTATGCCGCTATACAAGTAGAGATCGGTATCGCATTGGAAGACCGAACTCATGCACAGGCTTGTTCGTAATTTGAACTGAACCCTGAGGCAACCAGCCGATTTCTGATCTGAGGCCAGATTGGAACAAGGCTTGATGGGGCACCAGGACACAAGTCGTTTTCACTAGAAGCGCCAAATTCGTTGTGCATGCGCAAGGCTTTGGTCCTGAGCTGTTGCAAGGAAATGCTTTGCGCGGACCGGATAGATCAATCCATGCACGATCCGATCATCGGATTGCACTGATCAACAAGCGCCAAGACTGCCACTGACCGACATTATCACTGCAGCTAAGCAGATCAAGCCTGCAAATACAGCGGCGATAGAAAGCGCGCTGAAAACGAAAGTGGGGTGGCCGCTACCGCAGGCAGCAATTGGCGTCTGGTGACACTTCCTAATGAAACGGAGGCACAGATGGAACAGGAGATTCCGCAGATGCAAATTCAAATTCCGCAAAGGTCAATCCAGGCCTTCTGAACTCAGTTCAATCCTGACTGCCGATCAATACTCAAAAAGAACAATGGATACATTTCGTTTCAGACTCGCACGCTGGATTATTGGCCACAGGGCTGGCGTTGCGCTGTTCTTCCTGGCGGTCACCGTCTTTTTCGCTTGCGGCTTACCGCGAGTCGATATCCGAACCATTTTTGGCGACCTTCTGCCTGCTGATGATCCTTTTGTGCAGACCTACGCCGATCACCCCAACTTCGGCAATCCCTTGACCGTAACCATCATGGTCAAGCGGACCGATGGGCAGAAAATTTATAACCACGACACTCTGCAAAAGGTCTGGGACCTGACGCGCAACCTCGATCTGATCGAAGGAATTGACCACGATCGTCTGGTCTCCATCACGACTGAAAAAGCGAACTACGCCGAGGCCACTGCCTTCGGCATCGAGATGCAGCCGTTGATGGGCAATTACGTTCCGAAGAACCCTCAAGAACTGAAGGACCTGGAAAGAAAGGTAGAGCGCTCACCCATGGCGCGAACGTTCATGGTCTCGAAAGACGAGACGGCGACATTGATACGAGCCGCCTTTCTCGAAGACGCTTTGGATTACGGAAAAGTCTTTACTGCAGTGCAGGAATTGTCTCACGGCGCGGAGGACGAGAATCACATCGTGCGCGTGGTGGGCCAACCCATTCTGACAGGCTGGGTGTACAAGCTTCAGGCTCAGACCTACACAATTTTCGGTGTGACCCTGGCATTGCTTGTGGCTGCGCTGATTTTCTACATGCGCAACGTTACGGGTGTCACAGTGCCGGTCGTCTGCAGCACAGTGGCAGCCATCTGGGGTTTTGGTCTCGTTGGCTGGCTCAAGTCTCCAATCGAGCCACTGC
>CAXBFJ010000006.1:0-261086 GCA_963975245.1 uncultured Panacagrimonas sp.
TCTATGTGGACGCCCGCAACATGATGTTCCCGTCGCAGGTGACCTACGATCGTCGAGGCGATATCTGGAAGCAGTTCGAGCCGGGTTTTGGTCAGTACAAGAACGACAAGGCCGAAGTGCTCGACAGCAACGGAAAGCCGGATTGGAGCTGGTTGTACTGCCATACCCACGACATTCAGTCGGGCCGTATGACGCGCTTCCGCAACGAGAAGAACATTCCATCGGGTTACAAGCAGCAGTTCTCCGAGGAAGGTGTGGACGTGTACAACAAGTTCCTCACCACTTCTGCCATGGCCCGTTTGGGTCGCTAAGAAGGTTCTCTCCCGTAGTGAAAAAGCCCGGCCTCATGGCCGGGCTTTTTTTTGAGCATTGAATGTGATGCAGCGTCTGGCGAGGATGTCGCGTGGATTCCATGACAGCCAGCCTGCGACGTCTCGGGTAGAGACGCGTCGGCCCGCCTGGATGACACGGCGTTGCGACAGTAGTTGGCCTATTGGCCGCAGCCCTGCAATAAGGCCTCTCCATAGTGCCGGCACCTGACCGGGCGCACGCATGCGTGTCATGCGAAGCAGCGTGAAGCAGATCAGGCCGGGAAGCGAGATGGCCAGCAAGGCCAGTGGCATGCAGCGCAAATGCATCCAGATCGCGTTGCGATAACCATGGAACATGGAGAACGTGCTCTCACCTGATTCGGTACTCGCCCCGCCGGCATGAAGAACGCAGGCGCGGTCTGATTGCCAGACGCATTCGCCTGCAAGGCGGGCGCGAAAGCAAAGATCGACGTCTTCCATGTAACAGAAGAATCGCTCTTCAAAGCCGCCAAGAGATTCAAACAAGGGGCGCGAGATCATCATGGCCGCGCCACAGGCTGAAAACACTTCGCCGGTGGGCAAGTCGTTTGAAACCGCGTGGCCATAGCCGGATCGCCAGCAGGGGCCGAACCCGGAGAGACAGTCTCCGGTTCCATCGAGAATTGCAGGTTCGCTTGCCCGGATTTGTGTTGAGCCGAAGATCGCAACCTCGGGGTGGGCCTTCGCCTCGAAGATCAGTTGCTCAAGCCAGTCCGGCTTGGCAACCGCATCCGGATTGAGCAGTGCCAGCCACGGGCTGTGAGTGTCTTTCGCCAGCAGATTGTTGGCTGCCGCAAAGCCCAGATTCTCCGCAGACTGATGCAAGCTGAAACGCGCATCGGGAAGTGACGGATGCCCAGACTGGTCGGTAGAGGCATTGTCGATGATGCGCACTTCGAAATCCCGCAGCGTCTGAATGCGCAAGGCATCAAGACACTTCTGCAGCCAGTGGCCGCTGTTGTAATTGACAACCAGGATGGTGACAGCGGGGGTATGCGGGGCAGGGCTTGCCGCCGCCGTGGCTTCAGGAAGCCCGGAGTTCATTCAGTGTTTCTTCCAGGCCGATGCGCCAGTCGGGCGTTTCCAGGCCGAGTGCGTGCCGGGCCTGACTGCTGTCGAGTCGGGAATTGGCAGGGCGCTGGGCCTTGGTTGGATATTCGCTGCTGGGAATGGGCATGACATCGGGCGCGCGCTCAATGAGTTCCATGTCCGTCGCCTGACGAAAGATGGTCGTTGCAAACTCACACCAGCTGAGAAAAGGCGCTCCGCCACAGTGCCAAAGACCGGTGGGCAGAGTCTGTCCTTGCTCATGGCGATCCACCAGCGTGCAGAGATGTTCTGCAATGTGGCCGGCCCATGTCGGCCCGCCAATCTGGTCATCGACGACATTGAGTTGATCGCGATCAGTACCAATACGCAGCATGGTGCGGACAAAATTTGCGCCTTTGGCACCAAACACCCAGCTGACGCGCAGTATCAGGTGCTGCTCTGCCTGCTGTGCCGCCACTTCACCTGCCAGCTTTGAAGCGCCGTAGACGCCGCTGGGGGCAGGGGTGTCGCTTTCGACGTAGGGCGCAGGCTTGCTGCCATCAAAGACGTAGTCGGTAGAAAGGTGAATTAGCGGGGCTTTGCGTGCGTTGGCGTATTCCGCGAGCACGGCCACCGCATCGCGATTCACCTGGTATGCAAGTTCTGCCTCGTCTTCAGCCTGATCGACAGCGGTATAGGCTCCCACACTCAGGATCAGCTGAGGTTGTTCGCGATCTAGCCACGACCGGATTGAATCGACACTGGAGAGGTCCATCGCCTGCCGGTCAGGTGCCAGAATCTGGCGGTGTCCTGATCGCTGTAGAACCTCGCGGCCGACCTGACCACTTCCGCCTGTCAAAAGAATGCGCATGTCCTGGCTGTCTGGAATTACTTGGCTTGATAAACCGGCAGCTGAGTCTGTTCGCTCAGCCGGGGAAGGGCGGCGTCTTTGTCAGAAAGCAGCGGTGCGCAGCCTGCGTCGGGCCATTGGATGCCAATCTCAGGATCATTCCAGATGACGCCTTGTTCGGACTCGGGGTGATAGTAGTCCGTGCACTTGTAGACAAAGTCCGCTTCCTCAGACAGCACCATGAAGCCGTGGGCAAAGTTGGGCGGGACGTACAACATCCGCTGGCTGACATCATCCAGCACCAGCCCAAACCACTGGCCAAAGTGGGGCGATCCGCGGCGGATATCAACGGCCACATCAAAGACCGTGCCGCGCGAGACGCGAACCAATTTTCCTTGTGGCTGCGTCAGTTGATAGTGCAATCCGCGCAGAATGCCGCGACGCGAGCGCGATTGGTTGTCCTGCACAAACTCGAATCCCATGCCTGCGGTTTCGGCCAGCGACTTGCGAAAGGTTTCCACGAAGAAACCACGTGCGTCGCCAAATACTTTCGGTTCCAGGACGTAAACGCCCGGCAGGCTTGATTCTGAAATTTTCAAATCGAATGGAAATCTGATGAGGCGCTTGGCGCCAAGGGGTGGGCAAGATTATCAGTTCAATTCGGCTCCTCACAGGCGGTGCTCTAGAATGTCGCCCCCGCCGTGGCCTGCTCTGCTGGCAGCCCGCGAAGCCGGGTGCATGCCCGTAATCTCACCCGAACACGCGATTCACCGGAACATTGATGAGCGCCTTTAGCCCAGAAACCCTGTCAAAAATCTTCGGGTCCTGCTGCCTGGTCTCGCCGGATCGGCTTGTGCCGTACGAGCAGCCCGAACGCGGCGCGCCAGGGCACACACCGGCGGTGCTGGTTCCGGAAAACGAGCGCCAACTGCAATCCCTGCTGGAGATTGCCAATCGCGAAGGCATCAAGCTGGTGTTGTCCGCAGGCCGAACCGGTCTGGTTGAGGCGCAGCGCCCGGAAGGGGAATGCGTCCTGAGTCTGGAGCGCCTGCGCTCGGTGACGGCCTTGCATTGCGCTGACGAGACCGTCCTGAATCTGGAAACCGGAATTTCGCCCGATGCAGCGCGCGAGCAATTATTTGCGCAATGGGACGCCGCCGGGCGACCTTCTTTGGAACAGGCGACCGTGTCTCTGCAGGCAGGTGTCGCTGTCGATGCACTCAACGAGGTGTTGGCCCCGCTGGGGCGGATGTTTCCAATGGAAATGGGCTCTTCCGCTTCTGCTTCCGTAGGGGCCTGCGTGGCTAATGCATCGGCCGGGGCGAACGCGGTCTGCTACGGCACCGCAGCGCACATGGCGGTAACGGCTTTCGGCTTTTGGGGCGATGCCAGCGACAGTGGTGATTGCCAGTCCACCGCCTGGACACAGGTAGATGAAAACCAGCTGGCCATCGATTCCACGGCACTGCCAGAAACGTGGGGGCTGATCGGGTCGCAGGGGTGCCTGGGGGTGATCACCCGGCTGCAATTGCGTACGTTTGCGGTTCCAAAGTCGCGCGAAGCCGTGTTGCTGGCGGTCAATAGCATGCCGCACGCCATGCAGTGTTTTGCCGAGGCGAAGAAGGTTTTCGGCAGCCAGGTTGAGGAGTTCGAGTTTCTTTCGCGCAGTGCAGTGGAGCTCGTGCTGCGCCAGATGGGGGAGCGGGTTCGCCTGCCGTTTGAAGAGCTGCCGGATACGCCTTATCTGATTCTGATGCAGATCAAGTCTGTCGAAGATGACGAAGAACTCGCAGGCCGCCTGTACGAATTCTGTGCCAATGAACTGCAACTGGATGACGCCCATATCGGCTACGCACCGCTGGGCGCATTGAAGAAGATTCGTCATTCGGTGACGGAGTCCAGCAACATGGAGATGCGCGCCTGCGGCGGCGGCCGCCTGTCTTTTGATACCGCAACCCCAGTCGCCCGGTTCGGCCAGTATCTGGATCAACTGGCCAAAGACATCCGCGGTGTGAGCCCGGATATACAACTCATCGATTTTGGCCATGCCGGCGTGGGCGGTGCCCATTTGCATCTCATCGGCAGTGAGGCGCAGAACGTTGCGCAACATGCCGGGGCGCTGACAGATCTAGTCTTTGATGTGACGCAGTCATTTGGAGGCACTTTCAGTGCCGAACACGGTGTAGGCCCCAAGTGGGCAGAGCAGTTTCTCCGGCGGATGCCGCAGGCCCGGCTCGATGCGCTTCTGGCCCGCAAGCTCCGCCATGATCCGCGCAATATCCTGTCGCCCCGCAGTTTCGGTCTTGATCAGTTGATGGCGCGGAAAGCGTAGCCGTGAGCGCCTTTTTGCTGTTGCTGGTCTGCCCTTTTCTCGGGTGGGTGTTTGGCCGCTACCAATGGATGCCGCAGGGCTCGCATGCGGCGATCAATGCCTGGCTTCTGCGGGTGGCATTTCCGGCACTGGTCCTTGCACAGGTGCCGGAACTGATCTGGGATTCGGCGCTGATATTCGCCATAGCCGGGCCATGGATTGTTTTTGCAGGTGCCGCGATCCTGATTCCGATGATCGGCAGGGCCGCAGGCTGGGACCGCAGCAGTATCGGCGCGCTGGTGCTGACTTGCGGGCTGGGAAACACGGCGTTTGTCGGGCTCCCGATGATCGGCGCACTGGCCGGACCGCAAGCCCTGGGGCCCGCCTTGATTGCAGACCAGCTCGGTAGCTTTCTGGCTTTGTCGACTGCCGGTGTTGTCTTTGCGTCGATCTACGCGGGCGATCAGATTGATGCGCGCGAGGTGACGCGCCGCCTGCTGCGCTTTCCGCCGTTTCTGGCGCTGGTTGCGGCAATGCTGGTGCGTTTGCTCGGTGGCTGGCCAGAAGAAATTTCCACGGTGCTGCATCGTCTGGGCGATACGCTCACGCCGCTGGCGCTGTTCTCGATCGGCCTGACATTCAAGTTTGGTGCGCTGCGCGGACGCGGCGGCATGGTGCTGGCTGGCCTGGGTTGGAAGCTGTTTCTGGCACCTCTGGCCGCATTTCTGGTGGCGCTTGTGGCCGGGGTCGGCGGTACCGCAATGATGGCCGGCGTGCTGCAAAGCGCACAGGGGCCAATGATCACGGCCGGCATCCTGGCGCAGGAACATCGCCTGAATCCGGATCTTGTGACCTTGATCGTTGGCACGGGCGTCCTGATGTCTTTTGTCACCGCGCCGCTGTGGTTCCTGTTTTTGAGATGAGTGCAGCTGTTCGCGGGCTTGCCGTGTCATGCGGTATCTTCGAGCGCTGAGAACAAGGGGTTCTGAAATGCTGAAAGTATTCCGTTTGCTGCCCATCGCATTGTTGCCGGCCTGCGCCGCGCTACAACCTGTTGCGCCGCCGCCGCCCGCACCACCACCTGCGCCGGTCTTCGTTGTGCCGGAAGGCACCGAGTTTGTGTCAACGCTGTTCGGATACTCGCAGGCAGTTCGCGTGGGCCCCTGGATCACCACTTCGGCCATTCCCGGGTTTGATATCGAGAAGCGCGCGTTCCCGAAGGATTTCGAGGATCAGGTCGCTGCTGCCTTTGATCTGCTTGAGGCGGTCCTCAAGGCTGCGGGCGCGAGCATGGACGACGTGACCGAGATCACCACCTATCAGCTGGATATGGAACAGTTCTTCAAGACGGTGGATGCGCGTAACGAAGCCTTTGGCGAACATCGCCCGACGTGGACGCCGGTGGGTGTGACCGGCATGCCGCTCAAGGCCATGCAGTTTCAGATCAGCGCGCGTGCCTATGTACCCCTGGCAGACAGCGTCGGGTCAACCGTCAACGCGGTTGTGCCACGCTCGCCTGCGGTGCCAGCGAAGGAGAAAGAAGCTGGCGAAAAATCCGAGAAAATGGCGCCCTTCCTGCGACGCCCGGGTTACTGATCAGGACCTTGCGCGCAGCTATTTCTGTTGCCAGCCTCCAGCTTCGGTCTGCGCATAGGTCTTGAGCGGGTAGCCGCGCTCGCGATAAAAGCGAAACCGCTCTCGCGATTTGCTGCGACGGTTCTCGTCTGAATCCACGACTTCGAGGACGCGCTCGAAACTGGAAAACCAGTCCGGAATCTGCGCCCCCAGATTGACCAGGATGTCGTGATGGCTTGGCGGCGCTTCCAGGTCGCCAATCAGAATCGGCGGCTGCGGCTCTGTGATGGCTTCACCATGAAACCGCTCGTGCGCGATGAAGCTGTTCTGACGAAAACTCCACAGCGCGCCGTCGAGTTGTTCAGCCAGCGCGCCGTCGGTGGCCAGCACGTAGATGCGTTTGCCTGCACCTACGGCTTTTTCGCACAGACGGCACACCGTCGCCACAGCATCGCTGGACGACAGCAGATAGAAATCGATACGCGTCACGAGCTCGGCGATGTCTACTCGGCAGACTGCTTGGCGACCCGGTTCAACAGAAACTGAATCAGCAGGGGCACCGGTCGGCCGGTGGACTTCTTGCCAATCCAGGCGGTGCCGGCGATATCAAGATGCGCCCACTTCATGCGCTTGGTGAAGCGATGCAGAAAGGTGGCGGCGATGATGGCGCCGCCTTCGCGACCGTTTCGTGTGGCGATGTTGGCGATGTCTGCGCAAGGACTCTTGATGTGGTCATCGTATTCCGGCCACAACGGCAGTTCCCAGGTGCGATCACCAATCTGTTCTCCAGCGGTCGTGATGGCGCGGGCCAGCGCTGGCTGGTTGGACATCAGCCCGCTGGGATAACCGCCCAGTGCAACCACGCAGGCGCCAGTGAGCGTGGCCATGTCGATGCAAACGGCGGGATCGTAATTGCGCTCGGTATAGGTCAGTGCATCTGCCAGGATCAGGCGGCCTTCGGCGTCAGTATTGAGCACTTCGATGGTGATACCGGCCATACTGGTCACCACGTCGCCGGGCTTGTTGGCCTCGCCGTCCGGAAGGTTTTCCGAGGCGGCGACCACGCCCACCACATTGATCGGCAGCTTGAGCTCGGAGAGCGCCTTCATGGCCCCGATGACAGCCGCGCCGCCGCACATGTCGAACTTCATTTCGTCCATGCGATCAGCCGGTTTCAAGCTAATGCCGCCGGCGTCAAAGGTCAGGCCCTTGCCCACCAGTGCGACGGGCTTGTCGCCCTTCTTGCCCTTCATGTATTCCATGACGATGAGCTTGGCGGGCTGGCGCGAACCGCGCGACACCGACAGCAGGGCACCCATGCCCAGCTTCTCCATCTCTTCTTCTTCGAGAATCTTCACCTTCAGCCCGGAACTGGCCTTGGCCAGGCCACTTGCCGTCTGCGCCAGATAGGTGGGGGTGCAGAGATTGCCGGGCAGGTTGCCCAGATCGCGCGCCAGATCCTGTCCATGACTGATGGCCAGGGCCTGCGCCAAAGCTTCTTCGGCAGCTGGCAGGTCCGTGCGGCGCGGGACGTCAAAGGTCATGCGCTCAAGCTTGGGTTCCTGATTGTCCTTGGCCGGCTTTTCGCCGCGGCACTGGTCAAAGCGATACCACTGACCGTGCATGGTCATTTGTGCCTGTTGCACGTTCCACGTCAGGTCACGACCCTTGACGTCCAGGTGGGTGAGATAACTCACCGCATCGATTGCACCGGTGCCACTGAGCGCGCGGGCGCTGGCGGCAACGGCCTTGCGATAACTGTTGTCGTCGAGGTTGCGTTCCTTGCCCAGGCCCACCAGCAGGACACGGTCGGCAAACAGGCCGGGCAGGGCATGCAGGACCAGCGTCTGACCCAGTCGGCCATCAAGGTCTCCGCGGCGCATCACACTGGCAATCACGCCCCCGGCAACCTGGTCGATGGCCTCGGCCTGCGGGGTGAGGGTCCTGCGCTCGAAAATGCCGACGATGATGCAGGCCACGCGTTGCTTTTCCGGATTACCGCTTTTGACAAAATATTCCATGATGAGGCCTGTTCCTGACATTTGGATGGGATGAATCTGGCCTGATTCTGATGGCAGTCAGACCGTTCGACGTTTTGAAACGGGCGGGCTAACAACGCTGAAATACGCGTTATTCAGGCGGACCCGATGATGCGCGCAACTTTATCAAGTTTTGCCTGCCCTCCCACCTTGATTGACCTGTCGCCGCGAGAGCACCGCATAATGTATCGATCGTCTTCCTACGACTTATCTGCCTCGCATGCTCAGCGGCACCCTTGATCGCTATCTGTTGCGCGAAACGGCTACGGCAACCCTGGCCGTGACCTTGGTTCTGCTGGCCATCATGTTGTCAGCCCGCTTCGCACGATTTCTCGGCGCGGTAGCCACCGGCGATCTGCCGCGTGATGTGCTTGCGCTGGTCGTTGGCCTGTCCAGTGTTCAGTACCTGGTGCTCCTGATTCCCGCCGCATTGCTGCTGGCCGTCATGCTGACGCTGGGCCGGCTCTACAAGGACAGTGAAGTGGCGGCCATGATGGGTTGTGGCGTCAGCCTGGGCGGCCTGTATCGGCCCTTTCTCTGGTTGTCGGCGATCATGGCGGCGTTGACGGCTTGGCTCGCGTTTGAAGCGGGCCCCTGGGCCGGTCGTCAGGTTGACTATATTTCCAAGGATGCCCGGCGACTGGTGCAGTACACGCCCTTCGAGCCGGGCCGTTTCAAGAACGTGGCCGGCGGCCGTGCGGTGTTCTACACCGAGCAGATGGATACCGGCGGTGAAAACCTGACCACGGTATTCGCCCGTCTGGAAAGCGAAGAGGGCGAGAGCATTGTGCTCGCGCAGCGCGGTGCGCAGAAGGTAGACACAAGCAATGGCGAGCGTACAGTCACGCTTTTTTCGGGTTCGCGCTATGCGGGTGAGGCCGGCCGCGCCGATTTTGAAGTGATTGAGTTTGATGAGCTGGAAACGCGCATTACGCCGCCGCCCTTCATGTACAGCAGCAGCAAGCGAAAGCTCACGCCAACCAGCGATCTGCTGATGTCAGATAACCGCGAAGATCAGGCCGAGCTGGCCTGGCGCATCGCTGCACCCATATCGGTGTTTGTGCTCGGATTGCTGGCGGTGCCCCTGTCGTATTTGCGGCCCAGACAGGGACGTTACGGAAAGCTGGTGCTCGGCATCGTGCTGTACCTGCTGTACTCCAACCTGATGGGGCTGGGGCAGGCCTGGATCGCAAAAGGACAAGTGCCATCCATAGTCGGCTTGTGGTGGGTGCACCTGATTTTTGCGGGAGCGGGGCTTGCCATGTTTGCCCAGCGCCAGGGATGGTTTCGCATGGCGGCCCGAAGCTGATGCTCGCACGCTCAGACCGCTACATCATCCGGGCGATTTTCGGCCTCACCGGCATCGTGGGCCTGGGGCTGGTGACGCTCTACAGCTTTATCAGTTTCATCACCGAAATTGATCAGGGCGACAAATCGATGGGCGTGCTGAGTATCTTCAAGATCACGGTCCTGACCATGCCGGCCGGCCTGTACGTGCTGATGCCGCTGGTGGCCATGCTCGGAACGCTGCTTGGCATTGGTCAGATGGCCGCGCAGAGCGAACTCACGGCTTTGCGTGCCGCCGGATACTCCAATATGCGAATCGGTGGGGCGGCGTTGGTGGCTGGATTGCTGCTCGGGCTGCTTGCGGTGGTGCTGGGCGAGAGCCTTGCCCCGGCCGGGCAGCAAGCTGCGGAACGGGTCAAGGTAGCGGCAAGCTCAGGCGGCGAAGTGGACCGCGGGGTTCGATCCAAGCCCCTGTGGCTGCGTGACGGCGGCAATATTTATTTCATTCGAAGCCTGCAGTCGCGGGATCGCTTTGCCGATGCGGAAATCTATCGCTTCAACGACAAGCTCCAACTCGGCTCGATCCTGTCGGTTGAAAAAGCGCGTCACCTGGACGGGCTATGGCATTTGTCTGGCGTGGTGGAAACTCAGTTCGAAGACGACGCGGTCCGCGTGGACGAGCTCGGCGAAATGGATTGGCACAGTGGTCTGGACCCTGAGGTTCTCGAGCTCTACGTGCTGGAAGCCGACACCGTGTCCGCTGCGGGCCTGCTGCGTCTGGCTCGCTATCTGGAAAGCAATGGGCTGGATGCCACCGACCAGCGCCTGGAACTGTGGCGAAAAATCATCGCCCCGATCACGGTCATGGCCATGGTCCTGTTTGCGGTGCCCTTTGTGTTTGGCCCGACGCGTGGCGGCGGGGCCGGCCAGCAATTGCTGATTGGGGTTCTGGTCGGGGTCGGCTTTCACTTGCTCAACGAAGTTTCGGCCAATTTGGGTGTGCTTTATGGCTGGACAGCGCCAGTTGCCGCAGGCTTACCTACTTTTGCGCTTCTGTTGTACGCCGCTGCAAGGCTCGCCACGGCGCGTTGACGCCTGTCCCCGAGAGCGGGCGGTCTTACTTCTTGTGCGCTGGTAGGACCACCACTTCCGTGCCTGCTACCCAGTCACAAATGGCACGTCTTCGCCCCTGCATCAGCATTGGGATGGCGGATGCCAGTACCAGCATGGCGGTAACTATGATCCCCGCTGAAGTGCTTCCGGGCAGGGAAAAGCCCGGAATCAGCAGCAGAGCCGGAGCCAGAACCGCGCCCCAGGTCATCAACATGACGGTGAATCGGACTGCTGCCACCGGCGGACGCAATGGCGCGCCGTCTATGCGGCGCACCTGCAATCGCCATGCACGCATGCCCAGTGTCTGCCCGGCACGCACCCAGAACCAGCCGAAGAAGAACAGGCCGACACCGTAGAAATACAGCTGCATCCAAATCCAGTAGCGGGGAATGCCAAGAATTTGCTCGCGCAAAACCAGATCGACCAATGCGGCTGCCATCCATAGCCCCAGAAGCAGGAGTCCGTCGTAAATGCTGGCAATCAGGCGGCGCCACAGCGGGGCAGGGATCAGTGCAGAAACCATGAATGAATAATTGCGCGACTCGTGGAATTTCAGGGAACACCGCCCTATGGCGGGCAACGGGGCGCATCCTACCGGCAAATTGGGCAAGTGAGCGCCGCTGCCGTTGGGACCAAACGCGGGCGGATCCTCGGAATTGCTCGTCGCATCCTGGCTTCACCACAGACGCGGGAAATAGACGAGGTGGTGAAACTGGCGTCGAACAAAATGAAGTTGGTGCCCTCGGCAGGATTCGAACCTGCGACCCTCCGCTTAGGAGGCGGATGCTCTATCCCCTGAGCTACGAAGGCGATTGGGGCGCAAGTGTATCCAATCCAGCATCATCGGATGTGGTTCGTCGGACCATTCAGAACTTCCGAAACTACTTCCTCATTCGCGGGGAATCAGTTGTTTAGCCTGCATTTTCGATATAGCATCTAAACACTATCTGTGCGCCACTATGCCCGTGGCCATCTGGGGGAATTATGGGAAGTCAGCATTTTTTGCGTGTTCTGTTAGCCGCCTGTGTTGCGCTGACCCTCTCGGCCTGCGGTGGCGGCGGAGGCAGTGGCGCATCGTTTGTTGACGACGGTAGCGGTACAGGTGGCGGCGGTGGCGGTGGAACCGATACGCCGAGCGCAGCAGCGATCTCCCTTACTTTGCCTGATGGCGCCCAGTTGGCTGCAGATGCAGACACCGTGGCGGAAGGCCTGAATATTGTGGCCATCGCTGTCGACGCGAATAACAATGCTGTGTCCGGGGTCCCCGTCGCTTTTTCGGCTACTTCAGGTGAATTGTCAGTGGGTGATTCCACCACTGATAGCAATGGCAGAGCTACAGCAGTACTGACAACTGCCAGCAACACGACGCTGCGTGACATCACTGTCTTGGTGTCCGCTGGTGGGCTGCAGGCCACCGTTGTAGTGACAGTGGTCGCACCTGCCAATAATGCAAATCCACAGCCGAGGCTCGGCTCCATTGATGGAAGCGGAAATTTCCTCGCCGGGCAGATCGGAATCGCCGTAAGTCCGGTATCAGCCGGTGGAAGCTCTGCGTTGCGGGTTGATATCGTCGATATTGCTAACGGCAATGCCGTTGTCACTGATCCGGTCAGCGTGACCTTTACATCGCCCTGCATTACTTCAGGCATCGCGACGGTGGATCCGAATCCGGCAATTGCTGCCAACGGTGCAGCGACGACAACTTATGTGGCCTCTGGCTGCAGCGGCGACGATCAGATCACCGCTCGCGCTGTCATTGGCGGAACCAATCAGACCGCACAGGGCACCATTAACGTGTTGCCGTCCTCGTTGGGCAGCATCGAATTTGTTTCCGCCTCACCGACCAATATTGGTCTGCGTGGTAGCGGTGGGCAGGTGACCTCCACGGTTCAATTCCTTGTGCGCAACTCGGTTGGGGGCGCAATTCCAGGGCAGACCGTGACGTTCTCACTGAATACGGAGGTTGGCGGCATTACTCTGGAGCCGGCTTCCGGCGTGACCAATGCTCAGGGCGTCGCGCAGACGGTTGTCCGTGCCGGTACCGTTTCCACAGCAGTGAGAGTCACAGCAACCGCAGTCCAGAACGGCGTGACGGCGACCAGTCAGTCCGAACTGCTGAGTATCACGACGGGCGTGCCGGATCAGGATAGCTATTCGCTGTCGGCAGAATGCTTCAATCTTGAAGGATTGAATCGTGACGGTGTCTCCACACAAATCACGCTGCGTGGTGCGGACAGATATAACAATCCGGTCCCGGATGGGACTGCAGTCAATCTGACGACTGAAGGCGGAAGTGTTGTTGGAAGTTGCAGTACCACAGGCGGTGTCTGCTCGGTTGCATGGACGAGCCAGAACCCAAGGCCTTTGGCGTACAACAACTGCGTAGTCGGCGGGGCTGAGAATACCGATGCAAACTGCGCTATCGGCGGCGTCAGGGGCGCCTCACGCGCTGGGCGCAGCACTGTGCTGGCGTTCTCCGTTGGCGAAGAAAGCTTCTCAGATGCGGACGGTGACGGATTGTTCGATGGATCGGAAGGCTTTGGCGATCTACCGGAGGCATTCCTGGATCTTGATGAAGACGGCGTACGAGATGATGCAACTCATAATGAAGTCTTTTTTGACTTCAATAGCGCTCCCAATACGCAGGGTGCTTACGATCTGGCCGATGGGCAGTACAACGGGTTGCTGTGCGACAACGGCAACCCCGATAACGTACAGTGCCCTGGCCCCCAGACTTTGCACGTTCGGGATAGCCTGACCATCATCATGTCCGGGTCAAGTCCCGCATTTGACGTTGCTAACGACATCACCGTAAGCGGTGCAACCAGCTTTAATCCGGCCACCAGGACGATCGTTGTTCCCAGCCAGGGTCTGTTCCTGATGTCTGCCGTCATTCGTGACATCAATGATCAGCCGATGCCCGCAACCACTTCAATCGCCTTTACGGGTGGCGGTGATGCCGGCGCAACGGAGGGCAGCAACACATTCGCGGTTCCTTGCACCATTGATGACACCGAAGGGGGCAACACCTACGGCGTTGCGTTTGCCGCCGCCGAACTCGACCCCGGTGACCCGGATGAGTCAGGCATTCTGGAATTGCGGGTAACTTCGCCGAGTGGCGTGGTTTCCATCCTTCCATTTACTGTCATCACCACAGCGCCGGCTCTGCCAGCTCCCTAGCAGGAAGCTTGTGCAAAAAGCCCGGCCTTGTGCCGGGCTTTTTGCTTTCTAGTTCGATATTTTCTCCAGAGATAACTCACTAAAGTATGAAACCCACTCAGCGCCGTGCCAGTTTGTGGCATCACTATTTCTGCTTGGTCTGTCTGGCCTTGGCAGCGGTATGGCCGTCCAGCGGAACTGCAGAAGCCGGGGCGTGGGAAGCTTTGAAGGAGCAGGAAGGTTTTGGTGTCCGCGTAAGTGCAATGGTCCTGGATTTGAATAGTGGGCGTGCGATTCAGTCTTTGAATGCCGGAAATCGCCTCTCTCCGGCCTCGGTCTCCAAATTGGTCGTCAGTTCTGCTGCTCTGGCGACCTGGTCCGTAGATAAGGTGTTCGAAACACGCTTGCTGGCGTCAGGCGAGATTCGCGATGGGCGCCTTGCCGGTGACCTGCTCATCACCAGTGACGGCGATGCCAGCTTTGATCATCTGGACTTGTGGCATCTGGCGGGCCGCTTGCGCGCGGCTGGCGTCAGGTCCATCGGTGGCAGCGTGGTTGCCTTGCCTGCTTTCGGGCCTTTGCCTTGTGGCGACAAGGATCGGTGCGAGGCAACCGTGGAGAGCAGAAATGCCTATGACGCGCCCATGTCGGCCCTGGGCGTGGATCTGGGCACCTGGTGCATGGAAATTCAGCCCGGCAATGTTGGCGCGGCGGCTCAGATCAAGTCTTGTGCCGGCACGAAGTTGCCCATTCCGGTGCGTGGCCAGATCACGACCGGCAAGCAGGGTAGCCGTTCCACATTCAAAGTCATTCGCAGAACAGAAAGTGGTAGAGATCATCTGGACGTCAGTGGCTCGGTTGCCGCCGACAAGCTGGCCCGTGTGCATCGATCCATGTCGGACCCGGCCTTGGGCACCGCTCTGCTGTTGCGTCAGATGCTGCAGGAGCTGGGCATCAGCGTGGCGGGCGTGGCAAGGGTTCAGTACACCCCGGGAATCGCGCCGGGGACGGTGATCGCGCGCGTCAGCGGCCTGCCGCTGGGCGAGCAGATCGGCCGCATGATTCGCTACTCCAATAATTATCTGGCTGACCTGCTGACGCTGAATGTGGCCAGAGCGCGTACCAGGTCTGCGCCGCAAAGCCTGGCGGAAGCCAGCGCCGTGCTGACCCAGCATCTGGCCGAACTGACCGGCACTGCTGCCAACCCGCCGAACTTGCTGAGCGGCAGTGGATTGACGCCCGAGAACCGCGTATCGGCTCAGGATATTGTGTCGCTGCTGCAGCTCGAATATCAGAAGACGGAAACCTTCCCCGCCTTCTACGGCGCCATGGTTGTGCCGCGACAGGCCCCATCGGCGTTCCTGCGCGGGGGCGGAGAGGCCTGGCAAGATCGGGTGGCGCTCAAGTCCGGCACGCTGACCGAGCCTGACCCGGTTCGCTGCATCGCCGGGTACCTGCGCAAAAAGGATGGCGGCTGGATGGCGTTTGCGGTGTTGGTCAACGGCAGTACCAGCGATCGGCGGCACAATAACCGCAATTCCATGGCGGCAATCAAGGCGGATATCGACCAGCTGCTCCAGAAGTATTGAGCTTTCCATTGGCAGCCGCTGCCGGTGGCGCTATGGTTGGGCCCTATCCGAATTCTTGGGGAGATTCGAAGATGGCAAAGCTGGATTCCGCGCGGGTACGTGATCACATGACCACTGTCGATCAGTTGGTCAAACTCAGCCCTCAGATGGAAGTAATGGCGGCCATCAATCAGTTGGTCAAGCATCACATTTCCGGCGCGCCGGTTGTGAATGCCGAGGGAGAACTGGTGGGTATGCTCTCGGAAATGGATTGCATGCAGGTTGGCCTAATTGCAGCAGAAGACACATGCGTTGCTGGCCCGGTCAGTCAGTTCATGAAGACGGAGGTTGTTTCAGTGTCGCCCGAAGACAGCCTCACGCAGATTGCCCAACTGTTTTTGAGCAAGCCTTTCCGGCGCTATCCGGTCATGGAAGGCAAGCAGCTTCTGGGACAGATCTCTCGCTCGGATGTGCTCAAGGCCATCAATCAGATGTGCTGAAACAGGGCATGTCCTGATCTAGGTCGCGGTCTGGTCTTTCTCCAGACGAGACTCAAATTTTTCTCGATTCACCACGCCGCGAGCGTGGGTGCCCTCGCCAATCAAGCGCACGCCGTCGTGCGCGCTGACAGAGAACATCACCTCCCGATCATTGATCGCCGTGACGATTCCGGTCGCCACGACAGTGCGGCCGATGGGTGTTGCGGCAAGGTGCTTGATGTCGACTTTGGAGCCCACTGAGACCCAGCCTTCCGGAAGGGACCGGGTAATGGCATTTCCGCAGGCCACTTCCATCAGAAAAATCATCATCGGGGTGCCGTAAACAGCTGGCATTGATGAAATGAAGTGCTGCACAGTGAGTTCGCGCGTTACCACCAGCGTCTCGGTGCCCTTGTCGCCAATCTTGATGTCTTGCAGTGCATTCATTCTCTGGGTGTCTCAATTGTTGCGTCTGCCCGGGGGAAGCTGATCGAAGCAGCATCGCCTTGCGTGCCATCCAGATACATCAACGCCGCATCGGATGAAAGCGGGCCGAGCGCAGGGGGTTTGTCGTTGTCCAGCGCAGGAGGTTGAAGAATAATCCGGATGATGATCGCGCCGTGAATGGCCAGCGTCAGAATCAGGCCAATCAGCCAGGGCGAGCGCCCGGGTGTATACGGGCGATCAAGCTTGCGGGCCAAGGCTTCAATTTCAGGCGAAACAGAGTGATCGGCGACTGACTTCATAAGCGGGGTGTGCGGTGCGGATGTAGCTCAGGGCGTTCCGAGTACATCTGGCCAGTTCTGGTTAGCGGCCGGTATCAACTTGGACCTCTCGGCCTTCCATTGGCCTGCAACTTTGGGGTCAAAGTTCAGATAGAGTTTTCCGTCTTCAATATTCCAGCTTTCAGGATCGCTGTGCGCGGTGTAGTTCTGACTGATGGCATACGCACAGTATCCGCCGTAGCGGGGTAGGTACTGTTCAGGAGACGCTGCGAACAGCTTGCGATGCTCGTCGCTGGAAAAATGCCAGCTTGCGCCACCAAACTCATGCGTGATGTCCGGTGCACCACGCACCGCCTTTGACTGGGTGAAGTAAGCGACCACATCGTAGCCATCAATGGCCCCGTTTTGGGTCTGGAACACCGGTTCGCTGGAGAACAGGCCGATGGACCGAAGAAACATGAATCCACCTAGTGCGGCCAGGGTCAGTGCAATGGCAGAACCCGTCAGTATGCGTCTGAGAAGCAAGTGCAGAACCCTTTCAGAATGTAGCTGCGCACCTTATCAGGCCGTTCCGGTACAGGGCCATGGCGGGAGGAGTGCTTGCGCCGCCGGTGTATCGCAAACAGACTCGGTCCATTGATCCCCATGCACACTGGAGCGCAGCAATGAGCGAATACTATCGGTCGGAAGACCTCAAGAAGTTTGGTCAGATTGGGCGCCACGGAAAGGCGCAGGCCGAAAGCTTTTTCACCTATTACAACCAGATTACCGGTCAGGACGGAGCTTTGACGCGACGCGAGAAATCATTGATTGCGCTAGCCATCTCACATGCCCAGAAGTGCCCATACTGCATTGATGCCTACACCACGGCCTGTCTGGAAACCGGCTCCAACCCTGAACAGATGATGGAGGCAGTGCATGTTGCCGCCGCCATGCAGGCAGGCATCACGCTGGTGCATTCCGTACAGATGCAGAACAAGCTGGAGCAAATGGTGCTGTAGATCGCCGCAATGCATCCGCGACACACGATGAACGATCAGACCCTAAGCGCGGACGCCTGGAACGTACACGGCGGCTGATACGCGTGATCATGGCGCTCTGATGAATCAACGGAGCCGCCCATGCAAAAAAGCGCATGCAACCTGCTGTTTGCTGTCGTTGCCGGCCTGGCAGTGTGGCTGCTCGTGAGTCGCGTCATGCCGGTTCAGGCTGAAATGATTGGTGCACAGGCAGCGCCACCGGCGCCGGCCTTCACGCATCCACATGCAGAAGACTGGCTGAATTCGACGCCCCTAGAGTGGAAGGATTTGCGCGGCAAGGTCGTGTTGATTGACGTCTGGACCTTTGACTGCTGGAACTGCTACCGCTCAATTCCGTGGTTGCATACGCTCGAAGAAAAATTTCCGGCATCCGACTTCCAGATCATCGGCGTACATACACCTGAGTTACCTCAGGAATACGTTCTGGACAACGTCAGGAAGAAACTCAAGGAATTCAAGATCACACACCCGGTGATGGTGGACAACGATTACTCATACTGGAAGGCGCTTGATAACGCGTACTGGCCCGCCTATTACACTGTGGACCGGCAGGGAAAGCTGCGCAGCCTGACGGTAGGAGAGACACATGAAGGTGATCGCAATGCCAAGATCATCGAGGCGCATATTGCGCACCTGATTGCCGAGCGTCCGCCTCATCAATAAACGAATGGGCTGGCCTGAAGGTCCTGGGCAAGTATGGTGACTTCATGATTGGCGGCTGGATTTTGCCAATGCATCAGGCTTGAGCCTCGGAAGTTTGGGATAGGAGAAGCACAATGGACGACATGCGAGATGACAATGCGGTACTGGATTCAGTCAAGGACTACTACGGCAAAGTCCTCAAGTCCTCTGCTGACCTGAAAACGTCCGTCTGCTGCCTCAACGAGGCGCTGCCCTTGCACGTGCGAGAGGCGCTCCAGGATATTCACCCGGAAGTACTGGCGCGTTTCTACGGTTGTGGTTCGCCCATTCCTCCGGCGCTGGAAGGCGCAACGGTTCTGGATCTGGGTAGCGGATCGGGGCGGGATTGCTATGTCCTGGCCAAGATGGTCGGTCCTGCGGGGCGTGTCATTGGGGTGGATATGACCGACGAGCAGTTGGCCATAGCCCGCAAGCACCTGGATTGGCACGCAGAAAAACTAGGCTATGCCAATGTCGAATTTCGTACCGGATATATTGAAGATCTTGCCACTGCGGGTATTGCGGACAGCAGTATCGATCTGGTGGTCTCCAACTGCGTTCTGAATCTCTCTCCCGACAAGCAACGGGTGTTCAGTGAAATATTCCGCGTGCTGAAACCTGGGGGAGAGCTTTATTTCTCGGACGTTTTTTCAGACCGGCGCATACCGCAGTGTCTCGCCGAAGATCCAGTGTTGCTGGGCGAATGTCTCGGCGGGGCGCTCTATACGGAGGATTTTCGCCGAATGCTGAATCATGTTGGTTGTGCGGACTCGCGTGTCGTGGTCAGTGGCCCCCTAGGCATCAACAATTCCGAGATCGAAAGAATGGCTGGGCACATTCGCTTCACTTCCAGCACGGTCCGCGCGTTCAAGCTTGCGTTGGAGGATCGCTGTGAAGATTATGGGCAAGTGGCCACCTATCTCGGGAGCGAACAGAACAATCCGCACTTCTTTCTGCTCGATGATCATCATCGGTTCGAGACCGGGAAGCCGATGCTGGTCTGCGGAAACACTGCCGACATGATCGTCGGGACCCGCTACGCGAAGCATTTCAAGGTGAGCGCGCGCGGCGCTCATTTTGGCTTGTTTGACTGCGGCCCGAGCCCATCCGGCGTGGCCGCCACCGACGCCTCATCCGGAGCTTGCTGCTGACGTGAACTCGCCCAATGTTTCCATCAAACCGTCCGCGCGCTTCGATTTTGAAGCGCAACTTCAGTTGCGCGATCTGGATCTTTCAGTCAGTGGCATCGACACTCTTCAGATCAATCTGACCAAGGTCTGCAATCAGGCGTGCCGGCACTGCCACGTTGACGCCAGTCCGGCGCGAACCGAGGCGCTGTCCGACCAGGGCATAGAGCGATGCCTGGAAATACTCGAACATCATCCGCAGATCAGAACGCTCGATCTCACCGGCGGCGCGCCGGAACTGCATCCGCAGTTTGAGAATCTTGTCATCCGCGCCCGCGCGCTCGGGCGCAAGGTCATGGTCCGCCACAATCTGACGGTTCAGTTTGATGGTCACCCGGTCACCGGGGAGTCCAAGGCTCATCTGCCGGAGTTCTTCGCCAGCAATCAATGCGAAGTGATTTGCTCCTTGCCCTACTACCAGGAGTTCTTTACCGACAGCCAGCGAGGCAAGGGCGTGTTCGGGAAGAGCATGAAAGGCCTGGAGCGGCTTAATGAAGCCGGCTACGGCGATGTCGACGGTGGCCTGATTCTGAACCTGGTGTATAACCCGGTTGGACCTTATCTGCCGGCGTCTCAGGAAAGTCTCGAGCGCGACTACAAGCGTGAGCTATTGGAAAAATTCGGCGTTCGCTTCAACGAGCTATTCACCATCACGAACATGCCAATACACCGCTTTGCGCTGCACCTAATGAAGTCCGAGCAATACGAGGACTACATGGAAAAGCTGCTGGGCGCTTTCAATCCGCAGGCGGCCTCTGGTGTCATGTGCCGATCGATGATTTCGGTCAGTCACGATGGCCGAATCTTTGACTGCGACTTCAACCAGATGCTGGAAATGGACGCGCAGGATGAAGGGGGGCGTGCCCTCAACATTTTCGATTTCGACATCGATCGCGTGCTCAGGCGAAAAATTCGCTTCGGGGACCATTGTCTGGGCTGCACTGCCGGTGCCGGCAGTTCATGTGGGGGTGCTACCGCCTGAACCCAAGCGTCGTGAATAGGGTGAGCGGGTAACGGCTGCTGCAAAAGCTCTAGAATTGCCCAAACTTTTTCAGGGACCGCGCCAAGATGAACTTGTACGATCGATTCGTGATGCCGCTGCTGATTGACTGCTGTTGCGGCATGAAGCCGGTTCAGGAGCAGCGCGCTGAACTGATTCCACATGCCACCGGCAAGGTACTGGAGATTGGCATCGGAACCGGCCGCAATCTTCCCTACTATGATTCGGCGAAGCTCGAAGCGCTGTGCGGCCTTGACCCCGCCGAGCAGATGAATGCCACGGCGCAGAAGCGCGCACGCGAGGCGGGTCTGGATGTTGAACTGCTGACCTTGTCTGCTGAGGAAATCCCGGCTGATACGGCCAGTTTCGACACTGTGGTTTGCACGTTTACCCTGTGCACGATTCCCGATCCGATCAAGGCATTGGGGGAGATGCGACGTGTTCTAAAACCCGGCGGCAAGATGCTGTTCTGCGAACACGGCCGTTCCCCGGATCAATCCGTTCAACGCTGGCAAGACCGCCTGACTCCGTACTGGAAGCCCATTGCTGGCGGATGTCACATGAATCGAGACGTGAAGCAAATGCTGGCCGAAGGTGGGTTCAAGATCAACGAAGTCAAATCAAGCTATCTGCGAGGCGGGCCCAAGGCCTTGCTGTGGGTGACACGCGGGCAGGCAGTCGCAGCCTGAGCCTGGCCTGGACGCGGCATGTCCATCCACGCGCGCTTGTGGTGCTTGCTGTTCTCGATTTGCTTGTTGTTCTGCACGCCGGCTTCGGCAGCAGAAGTGCCGTTGCGAGTCGCGGCTGCTTCCAGTCTCAAGTTCGTGCTCGATGAGCTTGTTCGCCTTTATGGCAAAGAGCACCCGGAGGTAGCACTCCAGATGACCTACGGCGCGTCTGGCAAGCTGGCGACACAGATCCGGCAGGGAGCACCTTTCGATCTTTTCTTGTCAGCCGACAAACTGCGTGCTGACGATTTATGGAAACAGGGACTCTGCATTTCCGCGCCTCGGGTTTTTGCGCGTGGTCGCCTTGTGCTGTGGAGCAGGCACGAAGATGTATCGAAACTGCAATTGGCAGATTTGCGCGCGCCGCGGTTTAGCAGAATCGCGATTGCCAATCCGCGACATGCGCCCTATGGGCAGGCCGCAAGGCAAGCCATGAAGCAAAGCGGCGTCTGGAGCGAACTCGAAGATCGTCTGGTCTTCGGCGAAAACATCGCGCAGGCCACTCAATTCGTGCGCAGTGGAAATGCACAAGTGGGAATCACTGCGCTGTCTTTGGCAGTGCACCCAGAGTTGGCCAGTGAGGGAGGATATGCCCTGGTTCCGGAATCCATGCATCAGTCGCTGGAGCAGGTCTGGGTCGTGATGAAGGCGTCATCGCAGCCCTCAGTTGCAGACCAGTTTGCGCGCTTCCTGCAAACGCCGGCGGCGCAGACCTTGCTGGAGAAATCCGGCTTTTCCGTTCCGGTTTCCAACTGATCAGTCGATGTTTTCCGAAGCGGACCTGCTGGCATTGATCCTGAGCCTGAAGCTGGCCAGCACCGTAACGGTCTTGCTGTTGATTATTGGTACGCCTCTGGCCTGGATGCTGGCGCAGGGCAGGGGCTGGGTTCGGCGCACCAGTGCCGCCATCATCGCCTTGCCCATGGTGCTGCCGCCGACGGTCATCGGTTTTTATCTCCTGGTTGCTGCGGGGCCGGAAGGGCCGATTGGGCATCTCACGCAGAGTCTCGGACTCGGAACGCTACCCTTCACCTTCTGGGGGCTGGTCATTGCATCCATGCTGTACTCGATGCCCTTCGTTATTCTGCCTTTGCTCAATGCTTTCGAGAGTCTGGGCAGGGCGCCGCTGGAGATGGCAGCAAGTCTTCGTGCGGGCCCTGTTGACCGCTTTTTCAGCGTCGCGCTGCCCATGACGCGACCCGCGTTCCTGACGGCCGCACTGTTGGGTTTCGTGCATGCCATTGGCGAGTTTGGCGTGGTGCTGATGATCGGCGGCAGCATCCCCGGCCAAACGCGCGTTGTATCCGTGCAGATTTACGATCACGTAGAGGCTTTTGATTATGCCTCCGCGCACTGGCTCGCGGGATCGCTATTGGTTTTCTCATTCTTGGTGTTGGTATTGCTGTACAGCCTCAACCCAAAGGCGCGGCCTTTTCGATGAGTGCGGATCTGCACCTGCGTTGTCGCAGCCAGCGGGGTGATTTCTGTCTGGACATGGACCTAGTGCTGCCAGGGTCTGGTGTGAGTGTTCTTTACGGACCTTCGGGGGCTGGAAAGACCAGCTTGCTGCGCATCATTGCCGGCCTGGACCGCGTGCCGGGTGGCTACCTCAGTGTCGCTGGAGAAGTCTGGCAGGATGCTGAGCAGAATATTTTTGTTCCTGCACATCGCCGTTCCGTGGGGTACGTTCCGCAAGGGCCAAGTCTGTTTCCACACCTGAATGTGCGCGCCAACATTGAATACGGCTGGCACCGAAGCGGCCGGCCACCATCTCCTGGCTTGGCCGCAATCACCGCTCTGCTGGGCATCCAGCATCTTCTACAGCGGAGTACCGAAGCCTTGTCAGGTGGAGAAATCCAGCGCGTTGCCATCGCACGGGCATTGCTGACGCAGCCGCGTGTGCTATTGCTGGACGAGCCACTTTCTGCGCTGGATGCTGCGCGCAAGGCAGAGGTCTTGCCCTACCTTGAGTCTTTGCGCGATCAGCTTTCCATGCCGGTGATCTATGTGAGTCACGCTATGGAAGAAGTAGCGCGTATTGCAGATTCGCTGGTGCTGATTGAGAACGGCAACATCAAGGCACAAGGCCCTCTTGAAGAGATGTGCGCGCGCACGAATCTGGCATCCAGTTTCAACGATGACCCCGCTGTTGTATTCGATGCCGTACTCGCCGCGCACGACGATGCTGATCACCTAAGTCAACTGTGCTTCGCCGGTGGCGAGCTCTGGGTAAGGCGTCGCGACGAGGCGACGGGAGTCTCTCTGCGATGCCGGATTCGGGCGCGCGACGTCAGTCTGGCACGCAAAGCTCCAGAGGCAAGCAGCATCCTGAACGCTTTGAAGGCGCGAGTGACTGAAATCCATGCCAGTGAGCAAGACGCAAGCCAGATGCTGATCAAGCTCGATGCAGGCGGGACCGTCTTGCTTTCGCAGATTACGCGGCGATCCTGCCGACGCTTGCAGTTGGTGCCCGGCTGCGAAGTATGGGCTCAAGTTAAATCCGCTGCCCTGTTGGGCGCGACCTGAGTCCCGGTCGCAAATAAGCCTGGCAGCTTAGCCAGGCCCATTTTCCAGCAGCTTCTGAACCAGGGGCTCCATCTTTGTCAGGCCGCCCGCTCGGCCCAAGGCCATGGCTTGCTCTGAAGTTTGGTTTTGTAACCAGGCGGCGCGCAGCGCCAGAAGCGCACCGACGCGATTGCTGCTCGCACAGTGAACCAGCGTTGGCGTCCCGGCCGCGGCCGCCAGGGCAGTGTCGAGCTTCTTCGCGTTTTCAAGATTGATATCGTCGGGTCCGGCCACCGCAACGACGGTGTAGTTCATGCCCAGTCCGGTTGCCATTGCTGCTTCGTCAAAGCCCGCATCCTCGGTGGAGGGGCGCAGGTTGATGATGTTCTTCAGGCCGGCAGCGGCCAGCGCTTCAATCTGCGCGGCGGAGGGCTGTCCCGCGGTGAGCAGGTCTGATGCGGGCATGCCGCCTTGTGGAAGGGTGATGTCTGAGAGCGCCATGAATATCCACCGCTGATGAAAGTTGATGCGGGGATGAAAGCCAATAACGCGGAAACTTGCAAGCCGGGTGGTAGCTTTACCCGGTTTTCAAACCTTCAGCTCAGTCGCTGAGAGGAGTTCTCCGGTGCGGGCGAGGCTTCTTCGCTGAAGACCGCGTATGTCCCGCGTCCTGCCCCTTTTGCCTGATACAGGGCTTTGTCTGCGTTGGCGAGCAGAAGGCCGGCGTCGGTTGCGCCGGGCGTATTGTAGGCAACGCCGATGCTCAGGCCCGTTGTTACCTCTACATCGCCAAAAATGACCGGCGCACACATCGACGACAGAATTTCCCGCGCAACATACTGCGCACTCATGGCGTCTTTGGGGTTCTCTATGAGAATAACGAATTCATCCCCGGACAGACGAGCCACCATATCGTTCTTGCCAATGCAGCCTTTGAGGCGACCTGCGACTTCCTGCAGCACGGCATCGCCCGTGGCATGGCCGTAGGTGTCATTGACCTGTTTGAAGCGATCCACATCAATGAACATCAGGGCCAGAGGCTCAGATGCATCGGCAGCGTGCTGAAGCGCTGCTGCAAGACGAACGTTGAATTGGCCGCGATTGGCCAGGCCCGTCAGGGTGTCGTAGCTGGCCATTTGTTGCAGCTCACCCTGCATACGCTTCAGCGGCGTGATGTCGCTAGCTAGGGTATACACGCCCAGAACGCGGCCTGATTCATCGCGATGGGGGAGGTAGGTTGCCTGCAGACTGCGGCAGCGGCCCTTTGCCTCAGCTTCAAACTCGGTTTCGACGCGCTGATCCTCCAGCGCCTGAGAGATGAAGCTGGCCTGAGGTTGCATCAGGATGTCGGCCAGGGCCTCGTCCATGCTCTTGCCGATCATCTGATCGGGTGTGATGCCAAACCATTTTTCGTAGGCTGCATTGCAGAAGCGAATGATGCCATTGCGATCCAGATAGGCGATCAGGCCGGGCAAGCCGTCAGTCATGGTGCGAATGCGTGCTTCGCTCGCAGCTTGCCGGAGCTCTGATGTCTTGCGGTTGGTGATATTGGTTGCGGCTGAGAAGAAGCCGGCAACACGGCCGTCCGGGTCTGCATCGGGAACCCATTCAAAAAGGAAATGCTCCTTCTGGCCCTGGTATTCGAGCATCTGTTCAAACTGGACGTGCTCGCCGCGCATGACAGCCTGCAGGTGCGTACTTAAGCGTTGGTAGAGATCATTGCCAACATATTCCACCAGCGATTTCCCGATCAGATCCTCGGGTTCTGAGCCCAGAATCTCCTTGAACCGTCGATTGGCAAACGCGATTCGCTCATTGCGGCCGACATAGGCGATCAGTCCCGGAACGTTGTCCGTGACGTTACGCAGCCAGCGCTCGCTCTTTTCGACCTGCGACTCCGCGTAGCGAATGCTGCTGATATCCACCGTGGTTGCGTAGAAGCCTCGGACGCGGCCATCGGCAGAGAATTCGGGAATGTATGAGACCTTGTGATGCAGGCCCCCGGATTCGGTAGGAATGACATGCTCAAAGTCCACCCGCTCTCCGGACAGCACCTTCTCGACGTGCGGCTTGAGGCTCCGGTATTCGGCCTCGCCAATGCACTCGACCACCGTGAGGCCAGTGTGCAAATGCGGATCAAGGCCGTAGCTGTTTTGCGGTGTGTTGTTGATGAACAGGAATCGCTCCTGGGCATCGACGTGTGTAATGAGTGCGGGAACATTGTCAGTAATGGTGCGCAGAGACTTCTCAGTCTGGATCAGCTTTTGCAGCAAGGTGCTGCGCTGCTTGAGCACAATGGCAGCACCCAGCGACAAGACACTTGAAGCCGCAATGAAGCATTGCAGCAAGACCACCTGCTCACGCTCGCCCGACAGATCGATCGCGGCAAACGGGCCGTGCCCGAGCGAGGTCAGGGGGACCGCAACCGCAGTAACCAGTCCGATGCCGCAGGCAGCGCCGAAGTGGCCATGGCGAAATACCACGATCATCAAGGGCAGGAGCACCAGAAATGCGATCGAGGGGATGTGCAGGGAGAATACGCTGACCGTAGTCACGATCAGGAACAAAGGGGGCCACCAGTCAGCCCTGACGGCATCCCGTTTTGGCGGCAGGCCCTCTTGAATCCATACCAGGATCAGCGGCGTGACGATGCCGGTGCCTAGGGCGTGCGCCGAGAACCAGGTGCCAAGAACCGACTCAAACGGTGCGCTCTGAATGCCCTGCAAGTAACCCGATGCTGCCAGCCCGCCGACCAAGGGCCCGAGGAAGATGCCAAAGATGAGGAAAATCTTGCTGGATCGCCACTGAGAAAGATCAACGCGCTGTCCGCAGAAGTGGCGAATGCTGAAGCAGACCAGCAGGATTTCGAAGCTGTTGAACAGGGAAACCGCAAGTGCTTCCGGATACGGGCGTCCGATGAGGATGCTCGCTGCACTGTTTCCCAGAAATCCAACCGCGAGCAGGATGCCCCAGTAGTTTCGCGGAAAGGACAGCAGGACCCCGACCAGAAAGCCGTTGGCCAGCCAGATGGTGGCGATGCGTCCTTCGCCGCTGCTAAGCAGATCGCCCAGCCAACTGCTTGCGGCGACCAGCAGGAAACAGGCAACTGCGGTGAGGCTCATCCTCACCTTGGAAGAACCCGTTCTATCGGAGCGAAACACGACACGGGGACCGGAGTAAATCAGCAGGGCGCGTGCGCGCTGTCAGCGCATGCCGACCTGCCTGACCCGACGCCTGCCCCCGCAGGAGACGCCGACTCGACATTGGCCGTTCCAGTAAAACCATCCTTTTCCCGCTCCCTGTACCCTTTGACGTGAAAGGCCATCCTGCAGGCGGTTGGCGCAACCTTAACGGTCGGTGCGAAATGCGCTGGCTCTGGACCGACAAGCGGTCGATCGAGGCATGATCCCCATAGCCAAAAGCCTCGATCGTGCACGATATGGCCTGACTCTTGCGTTTTGCATTCCACCAGAGAGATGCCGGCAACGCCGCCGCAGTATCGAGAGGCTTGGCCTGCGTCGCGGCGTTTACCTAATTAAATTGCGATAGACGGAGGCGGGGCCGATGGACTTGGTTCAATGGATTGGCGATATCCGAAAAGCATGTGTTTGCCTGCTCGGCGGGAGCGCCCTGTGACCACGGCAGGAATATTGTTGCTTGGATTTCTGTTGGGCATGAAGCACGCAACCGAGGCGGATCACCTGGCCGCGGTGGCCACCCTCGCAACTCGCAAGGGCTCCTGGAAAGATGGTTTGCGACAGGGCTCGGCCTGGGGGTTTGGACATACTCTCACCCTGTTACTGGTGGGTGGATCGGTCCTGGTTCTGGGGCAGACCATCCCGCCCGGAATCGAAGACCTGCTGGAAATGTGCGTCGGGCTCATGCTGGTGCTGCTGGGAGTTGATGTCTTGCGGCGTCTTCGTCGCGAAAACATACATTTTCACGCCCACGTTCATGATGATGGCCAGAGGCATATCCATGCCCACAGTCACGCGCAAAGCGGTCTGGGCAGCGCGCCCTCGGACCTGCGCAAGAACAAGGCCATCCCAACATTCAGAACCGCGCGTTTCGTGCCGATGCATGGACCGGAGCACGCTGGCCTGATTCACGATCATCCGCACCCGCAGCGCGCGTCCTTGCGCGCGATCCTGGTGGGCATGATGCACGGGATCGCGGGGTCAGCCGCACTCATCGTTCTGAGTCTGGATGCCATGCCTTCGTCGGCAGCCGGGCTAGCCTACATCCTGATTTTCGGCATGGGCTCCATTCTGGGGATGGCGCTCCTGTCTACCATCGTGGCCTGGCCGCTTCGTGCTACCGCCAATTCCCTGAACAATTTGCATCGCGGAATGAAGCTCGCCGTGGGCGCCTTTAGCGTGGTGCTGGGCGTCTGGGTAATCGTGCGGATTGCAGTCCTGGAGAATCAACTTCTCGGCTGAGCCGGCAAGAGCGTCCGGCAGGTTCAGGAATACTTCGCCAGAAGCCTGGTTTTCTCAGCGATGTTGTTGCGAAGCGCCTTCTTGCTCGCGCTCGCATCCACGTCCATCTCAAGGCTGCAGGCCATCATTTCAAAGAAGGCCCGATCAAGCGCCTTTCGGGCAGCAGACAGCTGCTGTGCGATCTCATGGCAGGGGAGCTCCTGGTCCATCATCGCAAGCACGCCCCGGATCTGGCCTTCGACTCTGCGCAGCCGATTTCTGACGTCTTTCTCGTGTGGACGCATGGCCCGCTGAGGTTCGGCGGACTTCGGTTTGGCGCGCTTTGCGGTCGCTGTGGTCTTTTTGCTTGTATACCCCATGGTGTATCCTTTCAATGTTGCCGGAACGGACAGGCAGAATGCTGATAGAAGGAATTGTCAGTCATTTCGCAGGAGCGTGACCAGTCGTCGTTGCGCATTCACAAACCTTCAAGCGTCAGGAGCACTCTCAATGAATGTCGTGGTTGATATTCCTTCATGGATAAATGCTGCAATTGGCGGGGCCATGATCGGCACTGCAGCTGCTTGCCTGTTTGCGTTCAACGGGCGCATTGCAGGGGTGAGCGGCGTGCTAGGCAGTCTTGTTTTCGGCCCGGCGGACAGACAGACGCCCTGGCGAAGTCTGTTTCTCGGCGGCCTGGTGATCGGCGCACTGATTGTCGGATTGGTGCGCGGTAATCTTGGGCAAGTGGCGCTTGAAACCGGCTGGGCCGGCATGATTATCGGTGGTCTGATTGTCGGTTTCGGCACGCGGCTGGGTGGTGGCTGCACCTCAGGTCACGGTGTGTGCGGGATCGGGCGACTGTCGCAAAGATCTATTGTGGCCACTTGCACCTTCATGGCCGCCGGATTTGCCACGGTGTATGTGCTTCGACATCTTGTAGGAGGTGCATCATGAGAGCGAATGCGCTGGTAGCGCTGCTCGCCGGAACGCTCTTCGGAGCCGGCCTCGCCATATCCGGCATGACCGACCCCGGCAAAGTGATTGGGTTTCTCGATCTGGCCGGCCAGTGGGATCCGTCGCTGGCGTTTGTGATGGGGGCGGCGATCTGTATCAGCCTGCCTACTTTCCAATTGCTCAGGGGGCGCTCCAAGCCTGTATTCGCCAGCCAGTATTTTCTCCCGACCAAACAGGATCTCGATCCTCAGCTGATTCTGGGGGCAGTGTTGTTCGGCATCGGCTGGGGAATTGCAGGCCTGTGTCCGGGGCCAGCGATTGCCAATCTGGCATCGGCCTCGCCTGAGATTCTCGGCTTCGTCGTCGCCATGGTGGCTGGCATGTGGCTGCGTGAGCGAATGAATTCGTCATCCAGCAAGGGTGGCGCAGAGACCTCGATTCCGGCCTGAGCGCGGAAGCGAGCTTTCAAACCATGAAGGAGTACCTCCCGGGGTATCAGTGAATTATGATTTTCAGACAGCTATTTGATTCCGAATCCAGCACCTACACCTATCTGCTTGCGTCCGGATGGGGCCGTGAAGCCGTGATCATTGACCCCGTGAAGGAGTTAGTGGACCAGTATTTGAGTTTGATCAATGATCTGGACCTCAGGCTGGTGCGCGCGATCGATACGCATACACATGCCGATCACATCACGGGGCTAGGCGATCTGCGTGACCGAACGGATTGCGTAACGATCATGGGCGAGTTCACCAAGGCAGCCTGTGTATCCAGTTCAATTCGTGAGGGCGAAACCGTTTCCATTGACGGCGTGAAGTTGCGCGCGCTCTACACGCCGGGACACACCAATGAATCCTTCAGCTTCGTTCTGAATCCGGACAAGCCCAGTGCGGTGTTTACCGGAGACGTTCTCTTGATCAGAGGCTCGGGGCGGACTGATTTTCAGGGCGGCGATCCGCACAAATCGTGGGACTCGATCGTCAACAAATTGTTTGCGCTTCCGCCGGAGACCACGGTTTATCCCTGCCACGACTACAAGGGTTGGACGTCATCCAGTATCGGTGAGGAGATGCGCGCGAATCCGCGCCTGGCCGGCAAGACGGAGGCGGAGTACGTGGAGATCATGAACAATCTCAATCTGCCCGACCCGAAACTCATGGACATTGCGGTGCCTGCCAATCTGGCCTGCGGCCAGTCCTGATGCGCGAACTGTTGCAGCGTGTCTTTCCGCTGCTCTCGGATGTTCTGCAGCAGCGCGGCAGCAATTTGCCGCAAGACGTGCTCGCCGGAAGCATTACGGCGATCCTGTTGATCCCTCAGGCTCTGGCCTACGCGGTTTTGGCAGGCTTGCCGCCGGAAGTGGGCTTGTATGCCAGCGTGCTGCCAACGGTGATCTACGCGTTTCTGGGCAGCAGCAGAACGCTGTCGGTTGGCCCTGTCGCCGTTGCCGCCGTCATGGTGGCGTCTACACTGACCGCTTATGCCGGGTCTGATCCGGACAAATACTTGAGCGGCGCGTTGATGCTGTCTGCGTTGACCGGTGCGCTGCTCCTGGGACTGTCACTGTTGCGAATGGGGTGGCTCACGCATTTCATCAGCCATCCGGTGTTATCGGGGTTTACCACAGGCGCCGCCATATTCATTCTCGGCACGCAGATCGCCCCCTTGCTCGGCATCTCGGCACCGAGAGACGGACACTTTCCAGAGCTTCTGCTGGCCGTTGCCGGCAATATTTACAGCGTGAACCCGGTGACCGCGGCGATGGGGGCGGTTTCTGTGATCGCCCTTCTGCTGGCGCGCGGACCTTTGATAGCGCAGCTTCAAGGCCTGGGCGCCAGCGAGTCGCTGGCGCGCACACTTTCGAGGACGGCACCGCTGTTGCTCGTCGTCGTGGCGACCGTGCTGTGCGCCTGGCTGGGGTTGGCGGATCGCCACCACGTCGCGGTTGTCGGTAGCGTGCCGCAGGGAATGCCTGATGCCAGCCTCGCTTTCCTGGCGCAGGAAGGCTGGCTGGTCTTGTTGCCGGGCGCCGCCCTGATCGCCGTCATCGCCTATGTGGAGAGCATCTCAGTTGCGCGCGCGCTGGCGTTTCGCAGGCACGAAAGGATCAGCCCGGATCGCGAACTCATGGCCCTGGGTGTCAGCAATGTCACGGGCGCAATCGTGGGCGCCATGCCGGTTGCTGGTGGATTTTCCCGTTCGATCGTCAATTTCGAGGCTGGGGCGAAGACCCAGGCCGCTGCGGTGGTCACCGCGGTATGGGTTGCACTGGCGACGATGTTTTTTGCCGGCATGCTCGCCGATCTGCCGAAGGCGGTGCTCTCGGCCATCATCGTGGTTGCGGTATTCCAGTTAATTGACCTGCCAGCGCTGAGGCATACATGGTCCTATGATCGGGCGGACGGCCTGGCTCAGGGCGCCACAATTGCCGGTGTTCTGGTCATGGGGATCGAGGCTGGACTCTTGACCGGTGTCGTCCTCGGCGCTGCCGCGTTCCTGTACCGGACCAGCAGGCCGCACATTGCAATCGTCGGGCGCATCCCCGGAACAGAGCACTTCCGCAACGTTGATCGATACCAGGTCACAACCTGGCCCGGACTGCTCATCCTGCGCGTCGATGAGAATTTCTACTTTGCCAACGCCCCCCGTCTGGAGAATGACCTGCTTAATATTGTGGCCGGCCAGAAGGATCTGAGCTGTCTGGTGCTGATTCTTTCCGGCGTAGGTTACGTTGATGCGAGCGGTCTGCAGATGCTGGAATCCTTCGAGCGCTCCTTGCGGGAAAAGGGCATCACGCTGCACCTTTCCGAGGTCAAGGGCCCCGTCATGGACCGTCTTGCGGGCACGGAGCTTTTGCAGCAACTCGATGATTCCAGGATACATTTGACGACCGACAGCGCGGTCAGGCGACTTGCCGAAACTGCTAGCGGACCCGTTGATCTGGCTAGGCCGCAAAAGCCTTCCAGAGATGCATAAGACGGACCTGAAAAAAATCAGGGCGATGGAAAAAATGAAATTCGGGTCGATTCTGATGCTCAAGTCGGTACAATCTGCGCTTTATGTCCGGACCGCGCGGCCATTGGCCCGAACCGGCTTTCTGTCAAGGTTTTCGGAAAACCAACTATGAGACTTGTAATGCTGGGCGCGCCCGGATCTGGGAAGGGCACCCAAGGTGAAATGCTGGTCAAGCACTTTGGAATCCCAAAGATTTCTACCGGCGATGCGCTGCGAGCTGCGGTCAAGGCTGGAACGCCGTTGGGCTTGCAGGCCAAGAAGGTCATGGATGAAGGCGGGCTGGTTGCCGATTCCATCGTGATTGGCATTGTCGAAGAGCGTCTGGCTCAGCCGGACGCCGGCAAGGGCTGCATTCTCGATGGCTTCCCGAGGAATACGGCGCAGGCTGAAGTTCTGGACCAGATGCTGGGCCGACTCAATCTTCCGGCCGTTGACCGCGCAATTCACCTTCACGTGTCAGACGAGGAAATCGTCAAGCGCCTGCTGGATCGTGCGCAGAAAGAAGGCCGCACCGACGACAAAGAAGAAGTCATTCGCCACCGTATTGATGTCTACAACGAAGAAACCAGCCCCTTGCTCGACTTCTACAGCAAGCAGGGCAAGGTTGTGACCGTGCCGGGTGTCGGTGATCTGGACGAAATTTTCCAGCGGATTCTGAAGGCGCTCGGTCAGTAAGATCTTCGCTTGGCTGGCCTGACGCATGGGGTGACGCCCCGGCCAAGGTAGGCCGAGAATTTGCGTGACACTCTGCGTCGCAACTGGCAGAGGAATCAGCATGGATATCAAGATTGACGTTGAATGCGCACTGGCTTCAGAGGTATCGGCTGATCAACTGCTGGGCGTGCTCAGTGATCTGGACGCAACGCTCAAGAAATTTCCCAAGCTCAAGAAGCTGAGCAAGATCGACGGACAGTCTTATCGCATTGATATCCAGACCATCGGATCGTCGGTGGCCAAGATTGCTCACGACGCCAGTTTTGGTGCCAAATTCGCGGTTGATCAGAAAAAGGCCGAGATGCGTTGGACGCCGGTCCCCGGTGTTGGCAACGCTCAGCTCGAAGGCTGCCTGCGTCACGAAGGCAGCAAGCTCACGATGCGCGTCAAGGGCGAAATCAAGGACGTGCCGGTCCCCTTGATGTATCGACTGGTGGCCCCGGCTTTCATCAAGGGCAAGTTTTCCGCTTTGGCCGATACCTGGCTGGAGCGCCTGGCAGAAGCTGCGGGTAGCAAGACGACGCGCGACGCCGCCTGATTCCGCCAGAGGGTCTCAATCATGCCCAAGGCAAAAGATGCAATGGGATTGGGCTTGCGTCTGCTCAATCGTTACGCTGGCCTGAAATGGATTGACCGCATGGGTGCCCGCGGGCCATCGGAGGCCGTGATCAATGCGGCTGCGCGAGCTGGGTTTGCCAGTGCTGGCGCGGCCAGCCGAATGTTCAAGGCCGTCAGTACTCGGAATCATTCGGAGCGACCCGCAAATGTGCAGGGTGCTGGGCTTTTCGATCTGAGCCTGAGTGATGAGCAAGAGATGTTTCGCGACACCTGCAGGGATTTTGCTGCCGAACAGCTGCGACCCGCGGCGCTGGATGCAGATACGCATTGCGAGACTCCGGCCCAGATCCTGAGCGAGGCACGTGATCTAGGCATTCATTTGCTAGGTGTGCCCGAATCGCTGGGCGGTGTGGGCAATGATCGCAGCGCCATGACGCATGTACTGGTGACAGAGGCGCTCGCACATGGTGATCTGGGCATGGCCTGGGCGTGTCTGGCACCGAGCGCGGTTGCCAATGCCTTGGCACTTTGGGGCGATGCAGAGCAGCAGTCTGTTTATCTGCCCGAGTTTGTCGGAGAGCAGGTGCCTGCCGCTGCTCTGGCGATTCAGGAGCCAACGGCGCTGTTCGACCCTTTCCGACTCAAAACGACAGCCAGGCGCACGCCGTCTGGTTATGTACTGGAAGGGACCAAGTCATTAGTGCCGCTCGCTGCGCAGGCAGAAGTGTTTGTCATTGCGGCTCACGTGGAGGGTCGGGGGCCTGCGCTGTTCATTGTGGAGTCTTCCTCCAAAGGGCTGAGCGTCAGGCCCGAGCCGGCCATGGGGCTGCGAAGTGCGGCAACGGGCAGCGTGCAGTTGGATCAGGTCCAGGTCCCGTTTGGCGCGCAGCTCGCGAATGGATCGGCGCAGGTCTATGCCGACTGCATCAATCTATCGCGGCTGGGGTGGTGTGCCTTGAGTCTGGGGGCGGCACAGGCAGCGCTCGATTATCTGGTGCCCTACGTTAATGAGCGTTCGGCCTTCGGTGAGCCCATCAGCCATCGTCAGGCGGTGGCCTTCAGCATTTCGGATATGGCCATCGAGTTGGAGGGCATGCGCCTGCTGACCTACCGTGCCGCCAGCCGCGCCGAGCAAGGTCTGGATTTTCATGAGCAGACGGCGTTGGCAAGACGCCTCTGCGCAGACAAGGGCATGCAGATCGGTTCGGATGCGGTGCAGCTTTTGGGTGGCCACGGATTCGTGAAAGAACATCCCGCTGAGCGCTGGTACCGAGATTTGCGCGCTGTCGGATTCATGGAAGGCGGAGTGCTGGTCTGATGATCAATCTCGAAACTCCGCGCAAGTTCTCCGGGCTGATCGATCAGGCCAACCAGGTCGCACGCGAGATATTTCGCCCCAATTCGCGCAAGTACGATCGCGACGAGCATCGTTACCCCAAGGAGCTCGACACCCTCGCTGCATTGTTGGATGGCATGACCGCTGCCGGTGGAAACTCGGGCGCCGGTGCTGCCGGGGTTCGGCGTGACGTGGTCAGCGGTGAAGGCAATCGCAACGGGTCCAATCTTTCCACGGTGCTGGGCGCCATGGAGTTGTGCTGGGGTGATGTGGGCTTGCTGCTGTCAATGCCGCGACAGGGACTGGGTAATTCTGCAATTGCCAGCGTGGCCAATGAAGAACAGCTTGCGCGCTTCAAGGGGCGCTGGGCTGCAATGGCCATCACCGAGCCCGGCTGTGGCTCGGATTCGGCGGCAATCCGAACCACTGCGGTCAAGGACGGCAACGACTACGTCCTCAACGGCGAAAAAATATATGTCACCGCTGGTGAGCGCGCCGAACTGGTTGTGGTGTGGGCAACCCTGGACAAATCCCTTGGCCGTGCGGCGATCAAGAGCTTCGTCGTGGAAAAGGGGACGCCCGGTTTTGAACTGGTTCGTCTGGAGCATAAGCTCGGTATCCGCGCCTCGGACACGGCGGCATTTGTTCTCAAGAACTGCCGCGTACCTGCGGAGAATCTGCTGGGAGACCCGGAGATTAACGTCGAAAAAGGCTTCGCCGGCGTCATGCAGACTTTCGACAACACGCGGCCCTTGGTGGCGGCAATGGCGCTGGGTGTGACGCGCGCTTGCCTGGAAGAAACAGAAAAATTGCTGAAAATCGCAGGCGTCAGAATTGATTACCTGAAGCCGTCCAATTCGCAAAGCGCTGCGGCGGCAGAGTTCATTCGTATGCAGGCCGACTTCGAGGCGGCCCGGCTGCTGACCTTGCAGGCCGCCTGGATGGCAGATAACCGCAAGCCCAATTCCCTGCAGGCAAGTATGGCCAAGGCCAAGGCAGGTCGAACGGCAACCAGCGTTGCGCTTAAGTGTGTCGAGCTCGCCGGTAGCCTGGGCTACGCCGAGGGCGAGCACAGTTTTGGCCTGCTGGAAAAATGGGCGCGCGACGCCAAGATCCTGGACATTTTTGAAGGCACCCAGCAGATTCAGCTGCTGATTGTGGCGCGCCGCTTGCTGGGCAAATCGTCAGCAGAATTGAAGTAACCTGCCTGCAAACTCCCCTTACCTATAGCCGATTGCTTATCAACATGACCTACGCCATCAATATCCGCAAAGTTATACCTCTGCCGGTTGAAGAAACGTTTGCGATCCTGTCTGACCACAATCGTCTGGGACCGATTCTTGGCCTTCCGGTCAAGCGGGTTCGTGATGGAGAAGACTCGGTCAATGGATTGGGTTCCGTTCGCAAAATGGCCTTCTGGCCCATTGATTTCGATGAGACGGTGACAGCGATAGAGCCCAATGCCCTGATCGAATACAAGATCACGCGGGGTTCGCCGCTCAAGAATCATCGAGGCACCGTGGCCTTCTCTGCCCAGGGCGACCAGGCGACGGAAGTGATCTGGGATATCGAATACGACATGAGCGTTCCGGTACTTGGGTCGGTTATCAAGCGCGTGCTGACCATCGCAATCGGGAAGGGGTTGGGCAAGATCGGACGCTAATGAGCGTTGGGTCGGCCGCTGCAGCTCGCGGCCAAGCGGGGATCCAAGCCGGGTATTCAGGGTGCCCGCGCTAGCGCCCAGGCTTCCACTTTACGAGCGCCCGCCTTGCGGGCGGCGCGGGCGAGTGCATCCAGCGTAGCGCCTGTGGTCATCACATCGTCCAGCAGCGCGACATGCAGTCCGCTCAAGTCTCGATCAATGCGAAAAGCACCGCGCAGATTGCGTCGGCGCTGTGCCGCACTTTGTCCGATCTGCTCCTCCGGGTTGCGCGCCAACTTGGCGCATTGAATGTCCAGTTCTATATCGAGGGACCTGCTCAGGCGGCGGGCCAGCTCAACGCTCTGGTTGTAGCCGCGCAGGAACAGCTTCTTGCGCGCAATCGGGACCGGGAGGATCAGGTCGGGCAGGGTGGAAGAACGCGTTTGCTTCAAGCGCATGGCCATGAGGCGGCCCATACTTCTTGCCTGAGAAAAGCGCGCGCCGTATTTGAGCTGGTGCACGCAGCGGCGCACGGGGTCCAGGTGTACGAAGGCTGTCCAAGCGGAGTCGAAAGCAGGTGGCCGTTTCAGGCATGCCGCGCAGGGGGCGCTTAGGCGCAGCGGTTGGGCGCAGGACGGGCAAGCGGTCTGATTCCAGGGAAGGTCTTCGCTGCAAGCCTGGCAGCAAGCCGCGTTCTCACATTGGCAGCCGCAAAACGCGCATTGGCTCGGCGCCAGCAGGCCAATAAATTGGTCAACCCATGAGCGCATGATTAAGTTGACAGCCTTGAGCCTCGCTTGGAAACTGTCGCGACATTGGTCTTGTTCTGGATATTGAGCAAGCCCCTGAGCAAATAAATATATAAGTGAGCGATTATTCAATGAATATGCACATTGATCCGGGTTCCGCCGCGGCCGTCATTCGACATGACTGGACTCGCGAGGAAGTTGAAGCCCTGTTTGCGCTGCCCTTCAATGATCTTGTTTTCGAAGCGCAGCGGGTGCATCGCCAGCACCATTCTCCGAATACCGTCCAGCTCTCATCCTTGCTCTCGATCAAGACGGGTGCCTGTCCGGAAGATTGCGGTTATTGCCCGCAGTCCGTCCGTTTCGAAACAGGCCTTAAGAAAGAACCGCTGATGGAAGTCGAGTCGGTGCTTGAGGCTGCGCGCGAGGCCAAGGCCAATGGCGCCACGCGTTTCTGCATGGGCGCAGCATGGCGCTCACCCAAAGACCGGGACATTGAGAAGGTCGAAGTCATGGTGCGCGAGGTCGGCAAACTCGGCATGGAAACCTGCATGACACTGGGCATGCTCAAGAAGCATCAGGCAGAGCGTCTCGCCGAGGCCGGACTGGATTACTACAACCACAATCTGGATACCTCGCCTGAGTACTACGGAAAAATAATTTCCACACGCACCTATCAGGATCGTCTGGACACCCTCGAGCACGTTCGCGAAGCCGGCATGAAGACCTGCTGCGGCGGCATCGTGGGCATGGGCGAACAGGCAGAAGATCGTGCCGAGTTGCTTCGCCAGCTGGCCAATCTGCCAGAGCATCCAGACAGCGTTCCCATCAACAATCTGGTGCAGGTATCTGGCACGCCGCTCAAGGGTGTCGATGCGCTTGATAGCTTCGACTTCATCCGCCAGATCGCGGTCGCGCGCATCATGATGCCCAAGGCTGCTGTTCGCCTGTCTGCGGGCCGTACGGAGATGAATGACGAGACTCAGGCCCTATGCTTTCTGGCCGGCGCCAATTCCATTTTCTACGGCGAGAAATTGCTGACCACTGAGAATCCGCAGAATGCAAAAGATCGTGCTTTGTTCGCGCGTCTGGGCATTCAGGTGCAGGGCGCTGCGGAATGCAGAAAGGAAATGGACGCACCGCCCTCCAGCGATACAGCGGTGAGTGCTGACGTCGGCTGCTGATCGAGCGGCTGATTCGTGAGTGTTCTGCACGATCGCCTTTCGCAGAGTCTGCAGCGTATAGAGCGTGAGGATTTGTACCGCGTTCGCCGCATCATCAGCGGGCAACATGGCACGCTGATTTCGGTAGACGGCCGCGAATGTCTCAATTTTTGCAGTAACGACTACCTTGGTCTTGCTGGCGATCCGCGTGTTTCTCAGGCAGCGCAACGGGCGCTGCAATCATCTGGCACCGGTAGCACCGCTTCCGCGTTGATCAGTGGCTACAACGCAGAACATCGCGCACTGGAGGAAAAGCTCGCAGCGTTCACGGGATATCCTCGTGCGTTGCTTTTCTCATCTGGTTGGGCGGCCAATTGTGGTGCTCTCAAGGCGCTGCTGGGAAAGAAGGACGTGCTGATCGCGGACGAGCTCAACCATGCCTCACTCATTGATGGCGGTCGCTTGAGTGGCGCACGTTATGAGCGAATCCCCCACGCAAATGTTTCAGCGTTTGCCGAGGCACTGAGCCGAGATCGTGAGCCGGAACACCCGGAACAGTTGCGCTTACTGGCGACCGACGCCGTTTTCAGCATGGATGGCGATATCGCGCCATTGCCGCAACTGGCCGCGTTGTGTGCGCAGAGCGATGCCAGCCTGATGGTGGATGACGCACACGGCTTCGGCGTGCTCGGCGAGCATGGCCGCGGGGCTGTCGAGGTACAGAACATCAAGCCAGATATTTACGTCGCGACATTGGGCAAATCGCTTGGTGCGTCGGGTGCTTTCGTCGCCGGGAGCGAGGACCTGATTGAGTTTCTGATCCAGCGAGCGCGCAGCTGGGTTTTCTCGACAGCGCCTCCACCGGCTATCGCCGCAGCGGCGCGTTGTTCCTTGCAAATCATTCAGAGTGAACCAGAGCGTCGTTCACGCTTGCAGCAGAATGTGCGCCGCCTCATGACCGGAGCCAGGCAACTGGGTCTGTTGTCCGCGCAAAATGAGCAGGCGAAGCCAAATGCTCTTGTGCCCATCGTTCCGCTGATCATTGGTGATGCAGCCCAAACGATGGCGGTTTCCCGGAGCCTGTTCGAAAAAGGCATCTGGGTGGCCGGCATACGGCCTCCGACCGTGCCGGCCGGAAGCTCACGTCTGCGAATTACGCTGTCCGCGAATCACTCTGATGAGCAGATTGATCGATTGTTGAGCGCTTTGTCCGAGACAGGTCTGAATCGAGCCAAGTGTCTGGCAGCATGAGCGTCGACTGCCAGAGCATTTTTATCACCGGAACTGACACCGGCGTCGGCAAGACTCGTGTGGCCTCGGGCTTGCTCCGTGCAGCGCGCGCCGCCGGGGTGTCCTGCAGCGGCTTCAAGCCCGTAGCGTCGGGATGCCGACAAACCCGGCATGGTCTTCGTAACGAAGACGCTCTGGCACTGCAGGCTGCTGCAGGTGATGGCCAAGACTATGCATCCATCAATCCTTATGCATTTGCCCCTGCCATCGCGCCGCACCTGGCCTCGAAAGAAGCGCGGCGAAGCATCGATCTGCGCACGCTCAATGCCGCCCACCGCAAGCTGGAGCGTCAATATTCGTTGTTGCTGATTGAGGGGGCCGGTGGCTGGGCAGTGCCGCTCAATGCCCGATCCACTTTTGCCGATTGGGCCGCGAGCCATGAATGGCCGGTGATTCTGGTGGTTGGCATGCGCCTTGGAGCCATCAATCATGCGCTGTTGAGCGCGGAATCCATCGTGCGGCGCAATCGACTGCTCGGCTGGGTGGCCTGTGAATTGAGCCCGCGGCAACCGCGCCTTGACGAGAACATTCACGAAATTGCGAGCAGATTGCCCGCGCCGCTGCTCGGTAGGGTCGGTCCGAGACGGATGCGCCTGGACCCCGAGTTCAACAAGTTGCGCGGTCTTATCCACATGAAAGCAGCCAACTGATTATTTTTGCGCGAAGTTCTTTGCGCCCGCTTGTCTGCTTCCATTACAATTCCGCACCGTTGCGTGCCGTCTGTCCGCCCTTGAGTACATTGAATGACACGAGGTTCGTGCTGGTGCCGAATGCCTCTCTGAGCGTTCGCGGCGCATGGCTCGTAATGGGACTGGCTTTTCTCGGTACCGGGGGATGCGCCGCCTACTGCGCCTGGCTTGGATTTTGGCCCGTGTTGCCGTTCGCAGGACTGGAACTGGGTTTACTGGGATGGGCTTTGCACCATTCGATGCAACGCAGCAGGTACCGTGAAGTGGTCAGCCTGACCGAAGACACGGTCAGGATTGAATTTGGAGAAGCGGGAACCGGGGCGCGCAGCAAGCTTGAGATGCCGCGCTATTGGACGCGAGTAGTTTTGGAGTGGGTGGGGCAAGGACGCATTAAAACGAGCCGTCTTGTACTGACGTGTTCGGGAAATCGGGTCGTCATCGGACAGTTTTTGACAGATGAAGAGAGAAAGGCGCTGGCAGCGCGGCTACAATGGTCGTTGCGCTTGGCGCCTGTGAACAAATTTGCGGGATTGGCGGCAAGTAAGACACTGGGAGATGGATAGATGGTGATGAAGAAACTCGGCGCGCGTCTGTCGATGATTGCGGCGACCTGGCTGGCGAGCATCGGTGTAGCAATGGCCTATACCGGTGAGCGTTACAACATTCCGGTCGGCGTCAGCGAGATCAGCCGGGAAGTACACGGCCTGCACATGTTGATTTTCTGGGTCTGCGTGGCGATTGCCATCGTTGTATTTGGCGTCATGTTCTATTCGGTATTCGCGCACCGTAAATCGGTGCATCCGAAGCCCGCGGATTTCCACGAATCCACACTGGTCGAAATCATCTGGACCACCATCCCCTTCGTGATCCTGATCAGCATGGCCATCCCTGCCGCTGGCACTCTGATCAAGATGGAAGACACCCGCAACGCCGAGTTGACCGTGAAGGTAACGGGCTACCAGTGGAAGTGGCACTACGATTACATCGGCGAAGACGTGGGCTTCTTCTCGTCGCTGGACGAAGCCTCCAACCGTGCTCGTCAGCGTGGTTCAGGTATTGATCCGAACACCGTGCCGCACTATCTCGTGAATGTGGACAAGCCTCTGGTCATCCCCGTGGATACCAAGGTGCGCTTCCTGATCACGGCCAATGACGTGATTCACGCCTGGTGGGTGCCTGCGTTTGCGGTCAAAAAAGACGCCATACCGGGCTACGTCAATGAAATATGGACCAAGGTTGACGAAGTTGGGACGTATCGGGGCGTTTGCGCCGAACTGTGCGGACGTGACCATGGGTTCATGCCGATTGTGGTGGAAGTCGTTTCCAAGGAAGACTACGCCGCGTGGCTGAGCAAGAAGAAGGCGGGCGAAGAAGTGGCCTCGGCAATGCCAGTGGTTGCCACTGACGCTGCTGTAGATGCCAAGCCAGAAGCGGTCGTCGCACCAGTCGAAGCTGAAGCAGCTCCTGAGCAGGCAGCGCCAGAAGCCGAAACCGAAGTCGCAGCGTCTGAGCCGGAAGCAGCCCCGGCAGCCGAAGCCGCAGCAGATTCCGGCGCCTCGAAGGAAGACCTCATGGCTTCCGGCGAGAAAGTCTACAAATCCAACTGCGCTGCTTGCCATCAGGCAGACGGCACAGGATTGCCCCCGAACTTCCCGTCATTGGTGGGCAGCGCATTGGTCAAGGGCGATGCCGGCGAACAGATTGCGCAGGTTCTCAAGGGCAAGGGGTTGATGCCGCCGTTCCCGCAGCTGTCGGATGCCGACATCGCCGCTGTGAGCACCTACACACGAAACTCCTGGGGTAATGACAGTGGCCTGGTTCAGGCTGCTGATGTTGCCGCCCAGCGCGGCAAGTAAATCCCCCATCTGGATATCGGTCAGGGCTGGACGATAGAAACAAGCTTGGATTAAGGAACACAACGATATGGCAACGCACGCTCACGACGAAGCTCATGGTCATGACGATCACCATCACGGTCCCCCGTCGGGCCTGATGCGCTGGGTTAAAACGACCAACCACAAGGATCTGGGTACGCTGTACCTGTGCTTTGCGTTCACCATGTTCTTCATCGGTGGCGTGATGTCGCTGGTGATCCGTGCGGAACTCTGGTCACCGGGTCTGCAGTTTGTCGATCCTGAGTTCTTCAATCAGATGACCACGCTGCACGCGCTGGTCATGATTTTTGGCGGTGTGATGCCGGCCTTTACCGGCTTGGCCAACTGGATGGTGCCGATGATGGTCGGCGCGCCCGACATGGCACTGCCGCGTGTGAACAACTGGGGCTTCTGGATTCTGCCTTTTGCGTTCGCCATGTTGTTGTCCACGCTGTTCATGCCGGGCGGTGGCCCTGCAGGTGGCTGGACCATGTATCCACCTCTGGTTCTGCAGACAGGAGCGGGCTTTCCCTTCCTGATCTTCTCGATCCACTTGATGGGCATTTCGTCCATCACCGGTGCGATCAACGTTGTCGTGACCGTGCTTAACATGCGTACGCCCGGCATGACGCTGCTGAAAATGCCGCTGTTCTGCTGGACCTGGCTGATTACAGCCTACCTGCTGATCGCGACGATGCCGGTGCTCGCCGGTGCGGTGACCATGTTGCTCACCGACAAGTATTTCGCCACCAGCTTCTTCACTGCCTCCGGTGGCGGCGACCCTGTGATGTTCCAGCACATCTTCTGGTTCTTCGGTCACCCTGAGGTCTACATCCTGATCCTGCCGGCCTTCGGTGTGGTCTCGACGATCATCCCGACATTCGCTCGCAAGACCTTGTTTGGTTACGACTCGATGGTGTACGCCACCGCGTCCATTGCCTTCCTGAGCTTCATCGTCTGGGCGCACCACATGTTCACCGTGGGCATGCCGTTGGCGGGAGAGCTGTTCTTCATGTTCAGCACCATGCTGATCGCGGTGCCGACGGGTGTGAAGGTGTTCAACTGGATTGCCACCATGTGGCGCGGATCGATGACTTTCGAGACGCCCATGTTGTTTGCCATCGCCTTCGTGTTCCTGTTCAGCATCGGTGGTTTCTCCGGCCTGATGCTCGCCATCGCACCGGTCGACTTCCAGTACCACGACACCTACTTCGTGGTCGCGCACTTCCACTACGTGCTGGTACCGGGCGCGGTGTTCTCCATCGTCGCTGCGGTGTACTACTGGATCCCGAAATGGACCGGTGTGATGTACAACGAGTTCTGGGGCAAGGTGCATTTCTGGCTGTCCGCGATCTTCATCAACGTCACCTTCTTCCCGCAGCACTTCTCCGGACTGGCGGGCATGCAGCGCCGCGTGCCGGACTACGCCGTGCAGTTCACCGACTTCAACGTGATCTCCTCGATTGGCGCATTCGTGTTCTTCATCGCGCAGTTCATTTTCATCTTCAACATGATTGCGTGCATGGCCCGCAAGGGAAAGAAGGCAACCGACCGCGTCTGGGAAGGTTCTCATGGTCTGGAGTGGACGGTTCCCTCACCGGCGCCGTATCACACTTTCGATGATCCTCCGAAGCTGTCCGATGGCGAAGTCACGGCTGTACATGGTCCTGCCGGACACGCGACTGTGCCCAAATAGTCTTTGGACTGACGATGAGCGCACCCGCTAGCAACAAGCAGACTCGCCAGCGCAAGAATGTGATTCTTGCGCTGGTGCATGTTGCGCTTGCCGTGGCGATTCTTGCGGGTTTCGTCTACGTGCAGACGCGGTAATGAACGATCAGAACAATGCCGGCAAGCGGCACGGCCTGCGTCTGGTCGTGGTGGTGGTGGCCATGTTTGGTTTCGGCTTCGCCTTGGGGCCGCTGTACACGGCGCTTTGCAAGATCACCGGCATCAACGGCAAGACTTCCGGTGAAGCGACGGCTGTTGCTGCGGCGCCTGTCGTGGATGAAAGCCGCTCCATCAAAGTATTGTTTGTGACTACCGTCAACGGCGGTCGTCCCTGGGAGTTTCGCGCCGAGCAGTCGCAGGTCATGGTGCACCCGGGGGAACTCAAGACCATCAATTTCTTTGCGACGAATACGGAGTCTCGCGACCTCGTTGCTCAGGCCGTTCCCAATGTCGCCCCTTGGGATGCGGCGCGACACATGAAGAAGACGGAATGCTTTTGTTTCAACCAGCAGGCATTCAAGGCCGGTGAACGAAAAGAAATGCCGGTTCGGTTCATGTTGGACCCGGCGCTGCCGGCTGATGTAGATACCGTCACGCTGTCCTATACCTTTTTTGAGGTGCCGGACGCGGTTGTAGAAAAAGCTGCTTTGGCAGATCAGATCAAGAGTTAGTACCAGCGATAACAAGGGAATAGCATCATGGCTAATCAAGCGGGCACTGCCCCACAAAAATATTTCGTTCCGGATCCGAGTGCATGGCCGTTCGTGTTGACGCTGGGCCTGGCAATGGTGATCCAGGCCGTTGGCAATTACCTTGAAGGGGGCTCCGCAATCCCCTGGTTGCTGTATCCCGGAATTGCGATTTCTATCTATATTATTTTCCGCTGGCTGCGCGCGGTTTCGCTGGAAAGCGAAGCCGGAAGCTACAACAAGGAAGTGGATTCCACCTATCGCATGGCGATGGCATGGTTCATTTTCTCGGAAGTCATGTTTTTTGCTGCCTTCTTTGGCGCCCTTTACTACGCTCGCGAGTTGTCGATTCCCTGGCTCTCAGGCGAAGGCACCAAGATTGCAACGCACCTGACTCATTGGCCGATGTTCGAGAACATCTGGCCCAATAACGGCCCTTCAGAGCTGGGTGGCAAGTTCGAAACGGTCGGCGCTTGGGGCTTGCCCTTCGTCAACACCCTGCTGCTGTTGACCTCGGGCGTGACCATCACCATGGCCCACCATGCGCTGAAGGAAAACCATCGCCTGTCCTGCATCATCTGGATGTGGGCCACCGTGGCCCTCGGTGCGGCCTTCCTGTACTGCCAGGCGGTTGAGTACCACCATGCCTATGCCGAACTGAATCTGACACTGGGCAGCGGTATCTACGGCTCCACGTTCTACATGCTCACCGGCTTCCACGGCATGCACGTGACGCTGGGCACGATCATGCTGACCGCGATTACATTCCGTCTCATGTTCGGCCACTTCAAACCGGAGAGCCACTTCGGATTCGAAGGCGTTGCCTGGTACTGGCACTTTGTCGACGTGGTGTGGATCGGACTTTTCGTCTTTGTCTACGTCCTCTGACGCCGGAAGTGATCAAAAAGAAGGCCCGGAAACGGGCCTTCTTTTTGGGTGGCGATTTGGCTCCGGCCTATCTGCCGGGTGGATGAGGCTGCAGCCAGCCCATGAAGAACGCCACGATCAGCAGAACAATCAGCGCGACTTGGAGTCCAACTCGCCAGGACAGTGCCTTGACCGTTCGTTTGCTGGTGCTTGGATCCTTGACCAGGAACACGCCGCCCAGGACGAGGGCGACGACAATGGCCAGCAGCAGGCCGACGATCAGGACTTTGATCAGCATGTGACGTGGAAGGCGATGAGTGAGGAAGACATGGTAGCGCGCACGGCTCGCAGGCAACACATCGCGCAATGAGCGTCCGTTTCCGCCCACCGCTATGGGCCATCCTCGGCACCCTGGTGCTGGGGGGGCTGTTCGTCTCTTTGGGCGTGTGGCAATTGCAGCGCGCGACGTTCAAACAGGCACTGCAACAAGAGTTCGACCAAAGCGACCGCAAGGCCGTACTGGACCTGAGCGTCGAAACCTCGTCGCCGGACGCTCTGTCGGTCCAGCCTGCCGTTGCAAAAGGCCACTACATGGCCCATTCCCAGCTACTGCTGGATCACCAAACCCGAAATCGCGTTCCGGGATATCACGTATGGACGCCGATGCGCCTCGATCGTGGTGGCGTGCTCATGGTCAATCGTGGTTGGGTGGCCGCCAGCCCGGACCGACATCAGATGCCGGACATCGCCATCGATGGTGGCGAACGGCAGGTCAGGGGTCTGTGGCGACCATTGCCGCGTCCAGGATTCGAGCTAAGCGCAGAGCCCTGCGCGGAAGAAGGTTTTCCAAGGGCCGTCAGCTATCCGACGATTGAACAATTGGCTTGTATCTATCAATCACCGGTTTCCGACGGGGTTCTGCTGCTCGCCGAAGATGAATCCGATGGATATGCGCGAGAATGGCGTTTGCCCAATCCGGTTCCGCCATCGCGTCATTATGGCTACGCTGCACAGTGGTTCGCATTTGCCGCGACCCTGCTGTTTCTTTTCATCAAACTCAATTTCAAAGCAAAAGGCTCGACTGATTCATGAATGCCGTCCCCTCAACAGCGCCCCGCGGGCGCTTGCAGCTGATCCTGCTCGCGATGCTGTTCTTCCTGCCCTTGCTGATTTCCTATGTTCTCTACTTCTGGTTCCCGGACTATCGGCCCAGCGGAACAACTAATTATGGGCAGCTGCTGGATCCTGCAAAGCCACTGCCTATTAGCGAATTGGGCCTGCGTGATGCCAAAGGCGAGGCACTGGCACCGGAGGCTCTGCTGGGGCGATGGAATTACCTGATCCTGGGAGGCAATGAATGTTCGGACACCTGCCGCAGAAATCTGGTGATGGCCCGCCAGGTCCGCCTGTCACTCAATGAGAAGCGCAGTCGTGTCCAGTGCGTACTGATTGTTGATTCCGTGGATGTGGCGACCCGGCTTGCGGCCGAGTTGAAGGATGAACATCCACAGCTTCTGGTGATCGCCGACGAGACGCAGGGCGAGACGAGCTTGCACAGCACGCTGCAGCCGCCCGAGGCATCCATGTATCTGAGCGACCCGCATGGCAACTGGCTGATGTCCTACCCCACACTGACAGATACGCAGGAGGGCACACTTGCCGATTTCAAGGGCATCAAGAAGGACATCAAGAAACTGCTGCGACTGTCGCAGATTGGCTAGCAGACACGGCGACTGGTGCTTTGGTGTGAGAAAGCGCCATTCTGGCCAATCCTCATGCCATGCGATGCGGGTTAAAATCACGCCTCGCACCGGCCACTACGCCCCCCAGTAGCCTGTAGCCATCCACTTATTGCCTGGTGAATGAGTGACCGATTCCGGCACACCTTCTCCATTCCAGACTCGCCGCGCGAACGTGACCGCATTTCGATCCATCAATCTGATTTCCATACTCCTGTGCTTCTGCGTGGTGGTATTTGGCGCCTACGTCCGGCTGGCCGATGCGGGTCTGGGATGCCCGGACTGGCCGGGCTGTTACGGACATATCGGCGTTCCCGATGCCGATCACGAAGTCGCGGCGGCCGAGCAGAAGTTTCCAGAGCGACCGGTCGAAGCCCACAAGGCCTGGAAGGAAATGGGGCATCGCTATGCGGCGTCCACGCTAGGATTGCTGATTGTCGTCATGGCGTTCATCAGCGCGTTTTCGAAAAACCCCGCAATGCCGCGCGTGCTGCCCTGGGTGTTGGTCGGTCTGGTCATCTTCCAGGGCATTCTGGGCATGTGGACCGTGACGCTACAATTGAAGCCACTGGTGGTGACCGGTCATCTATTCGGCGGCCTAGCAACGCTTTCCCTGCTTGTTCTCATGTGGCTGTCGACCCGAGCGGGCCTGCATCCGGATGCGCCGCGCAGTGCCATGTCAGTGGCGCTGGCATCAGAACGGCCGCGCGGCGTCGCAACACTTGCCGTTGCGGGCATGGTACTTCTGGTGTGTCAGATATTCCTCGGCGGCTGGACCAGCACCAACTATGCAGCCCTGGCCTGCCCGGATCTGCCAACTTGCCATGGCCAGTGGTTGCCGGATACGGACGTGAAAGAGGCGTTCACCTTGTGGCGCGGCCTGGGTGTCAATTACGAATTTGGCGTGCTGGACAACCGCGCAAGAGTCACCATCCATCTGTTTCACCGCATCGGCGCCATCGTGGTCAGTGGCGTTCTGCTGCTGCTGGGTTTGTTGCTGCTACTGCGCAGTGAGAACCGCTTCTGGCAGGTTTACGGCGGCGTGCTGATTGGCGCGTTATCGGTTCAGGTCCTCATCGGTGTCAGTACCGTGCTTCTGCAACTGCCCCTGCTGTTGGCCGCGGCCCACAATGCCGGCGCGGCTATCCTGCTCCTGACCCTGGTGAGCCTCAATTACTTCATATGGAGCAAGCGCGCCGTATGAGCGTTGCACCCGAAACCCTGGCCGCAGATAAAGCGGCGCCTGGTCGCCTGCACGAGTATTACGAACTATGCAAACCACGCGTGGTGATGTTGATCGTGTTTACCGCGGTGGTCGGCATGTTTCTCGCGGTGCCTGGGATGCCGCCACTGTCCGCCTTGTTGTGGGGAACCATCGGCATCGGACTGCAGGCGGCTTCGGCGGCGGCGGTCAACCAGATCATTGATCGCAATATTGACCGGCGCATGGCACGGACCTGCGGTCGTCCGCTGGTGACCGGTACGCTGAGCATGACCGAGTGCATTGCCTTTGCCACGCTGCTCGGTCTGGCCGGTTTTGGCGTGTTGTGGTTCTGGGTCAATCCGCTGACGGCCTGGCTTACTCAGTTCACACTCATCGGGTACGCGGGTGTCTATACGCTCTACCTGAAGCGCGCCACGCCGCAGAACATTGTGATTGGAGGTGCAGCCGGCGCAGCGCCTCCGGTGCTCGGCTGGGTAGCGGTGACAGGAGAAATTCACGCTCACGCCTTGATTCTGTTTCTTATCATTTTCATCTGGACGCCGCCGCACTTCTGGGCACTGGCGATTGAACGCCGCGATGAGTACGCCAAGGCGGATATTCCGATGTTGCCGGTGACCCACGGCATCGAGTTCACCAAGACCCAGGTGCTGCTGTATACCTTGCTGCTGCTGGTGGTCACCGTGCTGCCGTTTGCCACGGGCATGAGTGGCTGGCTGTATCTGCTGGGGGCGCTCGCGCTCGGAGCCCAGTTTCTGAATTACGCGATCCGGCTCAAATGGAAACCTGTGGCGGGCCTTCCGATGAAGACCTTCGCATTTTCCATCTTCTATCTGATGGGGATCTTCACTCTGTTGCTGGTTGACCACTATCTTCCGGCGATGATGAATCTGTTCCAGGGAGCGACGGCCAGTCGCTGAGCCCGCTCTAAAATCGCGCGGGTCAAGGGACGCCCTCATCATGGCAGAGCCATGCACCAACTTTGCGCAGATTAAATTTGACGAATGCCTCATTCAGAACAATGCCTGGGGATATGAAGGCCATCACCCCCCGCAGTGCATTCAGGGGCCGCCCGGCGCCATGCCGGGATGGAAATGGGACTGGCCCGGGCAGGATCGAACTCGGGTTCAGGCTTATCCCGAACTCATCTACGGCAAGAAGCCCTGGAGCGCGACATCCACCACGCCAGGCTTGCCGCAACGACTGAGTGGCATCAGCCGCATCGACGCGGACTACGATATCCACACCAAGGCAAGCGGCTGCTACAACGCAGCTTTTGAGCTCTGGCTGACCCGGACCAGCGCGGCAGACTCGGCTGATATCACTTCTGAGATCATGATCTGGGTGTCATGCAAAGGCCTGCGGCCCGCGGGCAGTTTCTTGAAGTCAGTCGAGACACCTCACGGCACGGCGGACCTTTATGAAGCGCTGTCCATGCCCTGACGCTACCTTGCTTTCGTGCTCGATCAGGAAATGTTGACTGGCAGAATAGATCTGAGCTTTTTTTGGAGCAGTTCATGGCTCTGGGCCGCGCTGATCCTTCCTTGTTTCTGGCAAGCGTCGAGTTTGGAAACGAGATCGCTTTCGGGCGGGGCCAGACTTGGGTGAATCGATCTCAGATTGCCGTCTTATGAGTCTGACAGACACGGTATTTCCCCGACTTCTAATCGACAAGTTGGGCGTACAAAATCAATGCGCTTTAGAATGAAGACCGAATCTTATGGAGTGCTGCACGCGATCAGACTCGCTGCGGCAGCCAGCCCGAACTAAATGGAGAGACTTGAATGAGCACCGAGCGGCCGACCATCATCTATACCTTGACCGATGAAGCACCGCTGCTGGCGACGCGCGCTTTTCTGCCCATCATTCGTTCCTTTGCAGAGCCTGCAGGCGTTGCCGTCACGACCAGCGATATTTCGGTGGCTGCGCGAATTCTCGGTGAGTTTCCGGAAAATCTGACTGAAGAGCAGAGGATTCCCGACAATCTGGCTGAACTCGGACGACTCACCCAGGACCCGGACACCAACATCATCAAGCTTCCCAACATCAGCGCCTCGGTTCATCAGCTGGTGGCGGCGATAAAGGAATTACAGGGCAAGGGCTACAAGATTCCGGACTTCCCGGAAGATCCGAAGACCGACGAAGAAAAAGAACTGCGCAAGCGATACGGCAAGTGCCTGGGCAGCGCAGTGAATCCAGTCTTGCGCGAAGGAAATTCAGATCGACGCGCACCCAAGGCAGTCAAGGAATCCGCCCGCAAGAACCCGCACAGCATGGGCGAATGGAGCATGGCCTCGCGCACACACGTTGCGCACATGAAGCACGGCGACTTCTACCACGGCGAAAAGTCGATGACCTTGGAGAAGGGTTGCAGGGTCCGCATGGAATTGTTGACGCCATCGGGTGAAACCAAGGTGCTCAAGCCGGAGGTCGAACTGCTGGACGGTGAAATCGTCGACAGCATGTTCATGAGCAAGAAGGCGCTGTGCGAGTTCTACGAAGAGCAGATGGAAGATGCGCGCAAGACCGGCTTGATGCTCTCGCTGCACGTGAAGGCCACCATGATGAAGGTCTCGCATCCCATCGTGTTCGGTCACGCGGTACGTACGTACTACAAGGATGCGTTTGCCAAGCACCACGATCTGTTCGAAGAGCTTGGCGTCAACGTCAACAATGGACTGGTCAATCTCTACGACAAGATTGAGGTGCTGCCGTATTCAAAGCGCGAAGAAATCATTCGCGATCTCCACGCCTGCCATGAGCACCGCCCTGAACTGGCGATGGTCGATTCAGCCAAGGGAATCTCCAACCTGCATGCGCCCAACGATGTGATCGTCGATGCTTCCATGCCAGCGATGATTCGCTTGGGCGGCAAGATGTGGGGTGCCGATGGTCGTCCGAAAGACACCAAGGCCGTCAATCCGGAGAGTACCTTCGCCCGCATCTATCAGGAGATGATCAACTTCTGCAAAACCAACGGCAACTTTGATCCGGTCAACATGGGGACTGTGCCAAACGTGGGTCTGATGGCGCAGAAGGCTGAAGAGTACGGCTCTCATGACAAGACCTTTGAGCTCGAAGAGGGCGGCGAAGCGCGTATCGTGAACATTGATACGGGCGATGTGCTGATGGTCCAGAACGTTGAGGAAGGCGATATCTGGCGCATGTGCCAGGTCAAGGATGCGGCGATCCAGGATTGGATCAAGCTCGCGGTCAATCGGGCCCGTAGTTCGGGCATGCCCGCCGTCTTCTGGCTTGATCGCTATCGTCCGCATGAGGCTGAGGTGATCAAGAAGGTGCAGAAGTATCTGCCGGATCACGACACAGAAGGTCTGGATATCCGCATCATGTCGCAGGTGCGTGCCATGCGTTACACCCTGGAACGGGTCATTCGCGGCAAGGACACCATCTCGGTGACCGGTAACATCCTGCGCGACTACCTCACCGACCTGTTCCCGATCATGGAGCTCGGAACCAGTGCCAAGATGCTTTCCATCGTGCCCCTGATGGCCGGTGGTGGCATGTATGAAACCGGCGCAGGTGGCTCGGCCCCCAAGCACGTGAAGCAGTTGATCGAGGAAAACCATTTGCGATGGGATTCGCTGGGTGAGTTTCTGGCCCTGGCAGTCAGCCTTGAAGAGTTGGGCGAAAAAAACAAAAACGCCAAGATTCGATTGCTTGGAAAAGCACTCGATGCCGCCACTGGCAAGCTGCTCGACAACAACAAGAGCCCATCGCGCAAAGTTGGAGAGCTGGATAACAGAGGTAGTCAGTACTATCTCGCGCTCTACTGGGCGCAGGAACTGGCGTCCCAGAGCGAGGACAAGGAGTTGCAGGAGCGCTTCAAGCCATTCGCCAAGACACTGGCTGACAACGAAGAGAAGATCATCAGCGAGCTGGGCGCTGTTCAGGGCCAGCCGGCGGATATTGGCGGCTATTACATGCCAGACGATGCCAAGCTGGATGAGGTCATGCGGCCCAGCAAGACCTTGAACGAAGCCCTGCAGGCGATGTTGGCGTAGTCATTTATCTGGCGGCCGTTGCCGTCCGGAAATGCCATGCCGCGCATTGGCAGGGGCCGAGCATGGCGGCTGATCACCATTGGCGCGTTCTTCGGCATCGTGACTTGAACAGCAATTGCTTCCTGCCTGCTCCTGACTGATAGTTTCTGGCGCTGGCGCCTCTGGACGAAGCGGACCCCCGAGGCGTACTGCGACAACAATAATCGGGTCGCCCCAGAAGGCGAGGAGAATGTAAGTGCGAAGAGAACATCGGTGTGCCGTTCCGGTCGTCCTGGTGCTCATGAGCGGCGCCTTGTTTCTGATGAGTGCGTGTTCCAAGTCTGCGCAGACAGACCATCCCGATCGACCGCCGCCCAAGCCGGTGCCCATTACAGGCGCCGGGACTGTCGGCGCGGTCGCCAGAGATCAGGGCGAAACCATCGCCACCGTTTCAGAGGAGATCGCGCCTGAGAGCACATCGGCCAAGCCCTTGGTTGAAAGCCACATGACGCCCGGTTTTCATGCGGTGCGCAAAGCCAGCGTCCTGCGTGCGCGGCCCGCATCGGATGGGAATATCGTTGCGCAGGTGCCGCAGGGCGCTGCCGTTGAAGTGGTGCGTAGCATCAAGAACGAAACCGGTATCTGGGCCTATATCAAGATGCAGTCCGACGAGGGATGGGTATTGACGAGCGCTTTTTCCCGGCGTTGAGCGGGCAGGGCGAGGCGGGCATGTGCCTTCAGCGCAGCAACATCCAGGCGCCCATGCTCAGCATCATCAGGTTCTCGGTCAGTGATACAAAGCCCAGTGGTACATCGGCATTGCCGCCTACGCAGGCGCACTTGAGTTCGCGCCGGTCGATGTAGACCGCCTTGAGGACTGAGACTGCACCGATACCGCCAATGCACAGCGCAACAAGGCCTATGGCAGTACTCGCCATGGATGACTGAACACTGGCCAGCATGCCGATTCCGACAAAGGCTTCAGCAAACGGGTAGAGATAGGCATAGCCGAGAACGTGGCGCGCGAGGAGGTCGTAACCGATGAACTGATTGGTGAAAGCGCCGATGTCCTGAAACTTGAGCAGTGCCAGGATGCACATGCTCAAGGCCACGAACCACTCAACAGATTGAAACGTCAGCAAGCTCCCCGGCATTGCCCAACTCAGGGCCAGCGTCATCAGTGCAGCAATGGAAAAGACCGCGATGATCGCCTGATATCGGCGCCAGCCTGAATCAGAATCCGCAAGGCCAAGATGCTTGCGCAGTCCCGCGTAGCCCCCAATCCGATGACCACCGATATAGACCTGAGGCGTGGTACGCACGCCTTCTTTGGCCTTGAAGTGTTCTACCGCCTCCTCAGTCTCGAGTGGATGGTCTTCCACATCCATGCCTTCCTTCTCGAGCAGCGCCTTGGCTTTGATGCCAAACGGACACAAGTGTCCGGGTGTCGCCATTCTGAAAATCTGTGCTCTCGCCACCATCACGTACAGCCTTGAAAAAATTCGCCTTCAGGCTAGTCGCTTCGCATGAATACGGCCTGATACGGTCGTTCAGTTTGGTGAGCGCCCGCCAAGGACATCACGCCAGCGCAGGCCTGATCGGCTTGCTTCCAGCGGATTGATACGTCTGTGGTATCGCAGGCCGCGGTTGAAAGTATTGGATTGAGACGGCGCTCTGCGGGTATTTTCAATGTGCAGCAGGAGATGTCGGATATACGGTATCCAATAAACAATGAGGAGATGAGGCATGTTCGTCAGAAATGCGTGGTATTGCGCTGGATGGGATTACCTGGTCACTCAGGGCAAGAATTCCGTCGTTGCCCGGCAACTCGCAGGAGAGCGGGTCGTTCTGTATCGCAAACCCACTGGCGAAATTGTGGCCATGGAAGACCGTTGCCCGCATCGTCAGGCAGCCCTGTCGTTGGGACAGAAGGAAGGCGATGCCTTGCGCTGCATGTATCACGGCATGAAATTCGCGCCGGATGGCAAATGCATTGAAATTCCCGGGCAGAAGCAGATTTCAGCCAGAGCCTGCGTGCGCGTGTTTCCGGTTGTAGAGCAAGAGAACTGGATCTGGGTGTGGATGGGCGATGCAGAAAAAGCGGATCCGGGCCTGATCCCCTTCGCCGTCGGCCCGGGAAACCCGGACTGGACCATGCGAACCTCTCACATGCGTGTGGATGCCAACTACCGTCTGGAAATTGCCAACCTGGCTGATCTTTCCCATCTGGCCTGGGTGCATCAAAAGTCGCTGGGCGGAGCAGACAGCCAGACACAAACCCAGTACACGCATATCGAGCCCAAGTTCACCGTAGGCGAGCGTGATATGCGGACCGAGTATGTCGTGCGAGACGTCCCTGCACCGCATTTCCTCACGCACTTGTTTGCGCCGGATGCGCGTTTCAATCTTCATTTCGACATTACGCATACATTGCCCTGCACCTGGGTGCTGCACTTTCAGGCTTTTGTGCACGGCACCGAAAGTGCCGAAAAGCCGCACGGTGAGCCGGTGGCAGACACCTACACCTGCCAGGCGGTTGTTCCCAGTAATGAAGATTCGGTCGAGTATTATTTTTCCTGGGGTTCCAACAAGGCGTTTGATTTCCCAGGGCTCTCGGATCTGTTGCGGGATGTTCTGGATATCGCCTTCCTTGAAGACCGGCACGTGCTGGAAGCGCAGCACATCCGCATCAGCGAAAAGCCGGACTTGCCGCTCATCAACATCTGTCATGACGATGGCCCGAATCGCATGCTTCGCTTGCTCGACAAGAATCTGAAGCGTGAGGCTGAAGAAGCACAGGCGAGCAAGGCTGCGGCCTGAGAGCGCAGAATTTGACACCTGCTTTCCAGGACGCTGCGTTCGGCTAGCGCTGCCGCTATGATGGCTTTGCATGAGCAAGCCGACAGACGAAATCTTTTCCGGACCCGGCCACGCGGCTGTGGACATCCGGGGATGGGCGGATGAGGCGCAGCTGGTTGCGAAGCAGGATTTTGTAGAGGGCGCTTTGCTGGTGGGCGAGTATCCCATCGCTTTCGCCCCGACGCTGCCGGAAGATGATTCGGCGGGTCCGTGGATGCTCGTTGACATGATCCTCAGCCATCCCGGCGTTCTTCAACGGGTTCTGGACACCCAGCTCAAGCTCACGCGCTGGCCTTTGGATGAGGAAAACCTGGAAGCACTGGAACAGCTCGCTGCACGCCACAAGCGCAAGCCGAAAAAGATTCGCCAGCTGTATTACCAGGTTGCTGCAAACAACATTCGCTACAAGCACGGAGACATTCTGGGCTTTGGAATCTGGCCGACATTGAGCCGGTCCAATCACTCCTGCGCACCCAACGCTCGCCTCTGTGCAGCCCGAAACGAGCCGTTGGCGGAATTGCTGCTCGCCACCCGGGCGATTCGCGCTGGAGAACAGATCGCGTGGAATTATTTTTCGGATGATGCTTTTCTTGAGCGCGACTGGCTGGAACGCAATGCCCGGCTTCAGCATAGTTTCCAGTTTCTCTGTCGTTGCTCCCGCTGTGAGGAAGAAATGCCACAAGCTTTTGCCGACATGAGTCCGAAAGAGCGGGCAGCAGCGGTCCGCGAACAATGGCGGGCACTGCCCGCATAAGGATACTGCCCGATCACCATGATCCACTGGCGCAGGTGCGCTGGGTCAAGGCAGAAGTTTCTGGTGCAATATGTCCCATCGCATTGCCGAAACTTCAGATCTTCAGAGGCCACATGAAACGAAAAACGATTCTGATCACGGGCGCCAGTTCAGGCCTGGGCGCCGGAATGGCACGACGATTCGCTGCCAAGGGCTGTGACCTGGCCTTGTGTGCGCGGCGCACGGATGAACTTGATGCACTCAAGCAGGAGATCGCGGTGTCGCATCCGTCCAGCCGGGTTTTCGTGCGATCGCTGGACGTGAGCGATTTCGCGCAGGTTTTCGAGGTGTTCGAGGCATTCCGCGATGATCTCGGAAGCGTTGATCGGTTCATCATCAACGCCGGTATCGGCAAGGGCGCACCTATCGGCACTGGTAATTTCAAGGCCAACCTTGAGACCGCGCAGATCAATTTCTGTGCCGCGCTGGCACAGTGTGAGGCCGCGGTCGCCATATTGCGCGAACAGAATGCGGGGCATCTGGTCACGATCTCTTCCATCAGCGCCGTTCGCGGGTTTCGCGGTGCCATGAGCTGTTACGCGGCGACCAAGGCCGGACTCGCCAACCTCAGTGAAGGCATTCGGCTGGAGCTTCTGGATACGCCGATCAAGGTCACCACCCTCTTCCCCGGATACATCCTCACGGACATCAATCGCGACATCAAGAACGCACCTTTCCGGGTTGATCTGGACACCGGTTGTGATGCCCTGGTCAAGGCTATTGAACGCGAACCTGGAGAGGCCTGTGTACCGTCCTGGCCCTGGGCCGCAATGCGCACCGCGATGAACCACATGCCGCTGGCGGCGCTCAAGCAGTTCTCCTGAGGCGGCTCTTTCGCGCTTCAGGCTTCCCCGGAAGTGCCCGTGTTCCGCTCGGTACTCATGGATCTCACGGTATTGGTGAAGGCCTGCAGCAGGGCGGAGTCATCGTCATTGCGAAAGATCATGCATAGATTGAAGTTGGCCTGATCCTCCTGCCGCAGCGGAAGGTAAGTGACGCCGGGAAAGTGCAGGTTGCAGGCCGAGTCCGTGACCAGACTCAGGCCGAACCCGCTGGATACCAGTGAAACCGCGGTCACCACGTCATCGACTTCCTGAATCGACTGCGGCGTCTGCCCTTTGTCATGGAACAGCTTCAGGGCCTGATCTATAAAGCTGGGCCGAGGCTGGCGCGGATACAGGATCAGGGTCTCACTGGATAACTGTTTGAGTGACAGCGTTTCCTGACTGGCAAGAGGGTGAGTTTGCGGAACGGCTGCGTTGATGTTTTCTGACTGGATGACTTCCCAGCTGAGATCCGGTTCCTCGTCGAAGAAGCGATTGAAGCCAACCGTTAGCCGGCGTTCCCGCAAGGCCTTGATCTGGCCACCACGATCCAGATTGTGGAGAACGACTTCCACCTTGGGATGCGCCTTGCGAAAGCGCTGGATGATTCTCGGAATGGTGTCAAAAACCGCCGAACCAAAAATGCCGACATCAAGACGACCAAGTTGCCCCTGGCCAGCCAGTTGCGCCCGGCTGGCCGCCTGCTCGGTCAGCCCGAGAATGTTTCGGGCCTCTTCGTAGAACACTTTTCCGGCAACGGTGGGTTCCACGCCGCGTGGCTTTCGGATCAGCAGGCTGACACCAAGCGCCCCTTCGAGTTGATGAATCTGGCGGGTCAGAGGTGGTTGTGAGACGTGCAGGCGCAATGCCGCACCGCGAAAGCTGCGATTCTCGACAACGGCCACGAAGTAGCGAAGGTGGCGAATCTCGATGGCGGCGATGTTCATCAGGTGATGATTGATCGATGCGGTGGACGGCGATCATGATACTGATCAGGTATCGATATGGCGACTCAAAAGTATTGGACCGCATCAGTGCCAGTGCCTACCGTAGCGACATAGACACAGACCACGCATTTGCGATGGCAAGGTCAGAGGAGAGCACAGAGCGACATGCACCACGATGTAAGCATCCACGGCATTTCACAGACGTTTTCCTGTCGGGAGACAGAGTCCGTGCTGTCAGCTGCGATCGGGGCAGGCGGATCGGCCTTGCCGGTAGGGTGTCGCGGAGGTGGTTGCGGTGTTTGCCGTGTGCAAGTTCTGGAGGGGCAATACCAGACGAATGCCATGAGCAGTGAGCAAGTCAGTGAAGAAGATCAGGCACAGGGCATCGCGCTGGCCTGCCAGTTGTTTGCACGCAGCGCGCTGATTCTGTTGCCGGTCGGACGCAAATTGAGCACGACGCCAGGTTCTGCGCCTGATCTGTTTCAGCGATTTCTGGCGCGCAGCGGTGCTCGAAAGGAAAGGGTGTCATGAGTATGAGTGGCAAAGTGATTTGCGAAACACGAAAGCTGATCAGGCACGACGCGGCGATCACCGTCATCAAGGCGGCGTTGGCGCATGCCGAATCTTTGGGAATCTCGGTCTGCGTTGCTGTGATGGACAGCAGCGGGACGCTGGCGGGTTTTGCCCGCATGCCAGGGGCATTTCTGATTTCCGGGGATGTGGCCATGAACAAGGCACGCTCGGTTGCGGCGGTCGGGCTGGCGGCGCAAAACGTTGAGGAAGCACTGGCGCAGGAAGCGCCACGCGTGCGCGAGGGCATCGCGCAGACCGGTTTCAGTTTTATCCGTGGCGGCCTGCCGCTGCGAGAAGGTGAGGATCTGATTGGCGCCGTCGGGGTTTCCGGCGGCAGCGAAGAACAGGACGTGGCCTGCGCAGAAGCAGGCCTTACAGCACTAAAGGGCTAAGTAGATGGAACCCAGGCACTTCAAGCATTTCATTGATGGCGAGTTTGCCGGCAGCGAGAAAACTTTCGAGAAGCGCAGGCCTTCGGACCATGCGCTAGTCGGGCATATCCACGAAGGTGGCCAGGCGGAAGTTGATGCTGCGGTGGCTGCTGCCAACGCGGCAATGAAGGGCCCCTGGGGCAAGATGAGTATCGAGCAGCGTGTGGAACTGCTCTACAAAGTAGCGGATGAAATCACGCGGCGTTTTGATGATTTTGTCGCGGCCGAGATGGCCGACACGGGGCAGCCCAAGGCCATGATGGAACATGCCTTCATTCCGCGCGGCGCAGCCAATTTCAAGATTTTTGCCGACGTTGTGAAGAATGTGCCTAGCGAAAGCTTCATGACGCCAACACCCGATGGCGCCGGTGCACTGAACTACGCCATCCGCAAACCCAAGGGCGTGATCGGCGTCGTGTGTCCGTGGAATGCTCCGCTGCTGCTGATGACATGGAAAGTGGGCCCGGCACTGGCCTGTGGAAATACTGTGGTGGTCAAACCTTCGGAAGAGACGCCTGGCACCGCAACACTTCTGGGCGAAGTCATGAATGCGGTTGGCGTGCCCAAGGGCGTCTACAACGTGGTTCATGGATTTGGTCCCAATTCCGCCGGCGAATTTCTGACGCGGCACAAAGGCGTCAATGCCATCACCTTCACCGGCGAGACACGGACCGGTGCGGCGATCATGAAATCGGCGGCAGATGGCATTCGCGATGTATCGTTCGAGTTGGGCGGCAAGAATGCCGGCATTGTTTTTGCCGATTGTGATTTTGATGCAGCGGTTGAGGGTATCGGGCGAGCGGTCTTTCTGAACTGTGGTCAGGTCTGCCTCGGCACTGAGCGCGTTTACGTGGAGCGGCCTATATTCGACAAGTTTGTAGTCGCCATGAAGGCTAAGGCAGAGTCTCTGAAGCCTGCGATGCCAGATGCCAAGGGTGCCAACTATGGCCCGCTGATCAGCCAGGAGCATCGCAGCAAAGTGCTGTCCTATTACGAGAAGGCCAAGGCCGAAGGCGCCAAGGTCGTGACCGGCGGCGGCGTGCCATCACTGGATGGCGACCTGGCGCAGGGTTCCTGGGTGCAGCCCACCATCTGGACCGGATTGCCGGAAACCGCGTCCGTGGTGCGAGAAGAAATCTTCGGGCCCTGCTGCCATATCTCGCCGTTTGATTCGGAAGACGAAGTTGTGGCCAAGGCCAATGACACCGACTACGGCCTGTCCACCACCATCTGGACTACGAACCTGTCGCGCGCACATCGGGTGGCAGCATCGGTAGAGGTTGGCATCACCTGGATCAACAGCTGGTTCCTGCGCGACCTGCGCACGCCATTCGGTGGTTCAAAGCAATCAGGCATCGGCCGCGAGGGCGGCGTTCACTCACTGGAGTTCTATACGGAGATGCGCAACGTCTGCGTAAAGCTATGAGCATGAATTCAGAAGACATCAAAAAATACGGCGACGAGTTGTATCAGGCGCTGATCAACCGCAAGACGGTAGCGCCGCTGCTGGAACGTGTTCCGGGAATCACGATTGAAGATGCCTACCACGTGCAACAGCAAATGATTGCGCGCCGCATCGAAGCCGGAGAGAGAATCGTCGGCAAGAAAATTGGCGTGACCTCCAAGGCTGTCCAGCAGTTGATTGGCGTTGATCGACCCGACTTCGGTCAGCTCACGTCCCAGATGGCATACGAGGAAGGTGAGGATCTTCCCATCGGAGGTTTGATTCAGCCCAAGGCAGAGGCGGAGGTCGCTTTTGTTCTGAAGCGTGACCTCAAGGGGCCGGGCATCACGGCAACTGATGTCATCCGCGCAACAGACTATGTGGTGCCTTGTTTCGAGATTGTTGATTCGCGCATCACGGACTGGAAAATCAAGATTCAGGACACCGTCGCCGACAACGCATCCTGCGGCGTCTACCTGCTGGGCAAGGCAAAGAAGAAGCCCACGGATCTGGACCTGAATCTTGCCGGCATGGTGTTGGAAATGAATGGCGAACTGTTTAGCACCGCTGCAGGTGCTGCGGTGCAGGGCGGCCCGGTCAACGCGGTGGTGTGGTTGGCCAATACACTGGGCGAACTGGGCATTCCTTTCCTGGCCGGAGAAGTCATTTTGTCCGGTTCGCAATCCACCCTGATTCCCGCCGTTGTAGGTGACACCCTCAAATGCACCGTGGGTGGTCTGGGCTCCTGTGAAGTTCGTTTTAGCGGGGCAAGCGCATGAGTCTGTCAGAAGAAACCCGAAAGAAAATCACCGCCAGAATTCTGGATGCACAGGACACGGTTCACACTATCGGTAAATTGACCGATGACTTTCCTGAACTGGGTGTGGACGAAGGTTATGAGGTGCAGGACGAACTGCGGCGCACCTGGATCGCACGTGGCGATCGTCAGGTTGGCGTCAAGGCGGGCCTCACTTCTAAGCCGAAGATGGAGCAGATGGGCGTCAAATTGCCCGGCTTCGGCTTGCTCATGGCCAGCATGTCGCGCCCGGAAAACGGTGTGATCGAGATGGATCAGCTGATCCATCCGCGCATTGAGGCCGAAATTGCGTTTGTCTTGAAAGATGAACTGAGCGGGGCTGATCTTTCAATCGAACAGGTCATCGCTGCCACGGACTATGTGATCCCCGCTGTCGAAGTCATCGATTCTCGCTTCGAGAAATTCAAGTTTGATCTGCCATCTGTCATTGCCGACAACACCAGCAGCGCGCGTTATGTCACGGGCGGGCGTCCGCTCGATCCGCGGACTGTCGATCTGCGCACGATTGGTGTGGTGATTGAGAAGAATGGCGAGATCCAGGCGCTCGGTGCGAGTGCTGCAGTGCTCAATCACCCGGCCAACGCCGTGATCATGCTGGCCAAGCATCTCGCCGGGCGTGGAGAAGTGATTCCCGCCGGCAGCCTGATCCTGACCGGGGGCATTACCGAAGCCATTCCGGTGGAGCGTGGCGACAACGTGATCGCGCGTTTCCAGGACATGGGCAGCGTGTCGTTTCGATTCGGTTAATTTTTTTGTTTTCGCAGGAGAGTAAACGCATGAAGTTTTTGCAAAACGCCTGGTACTGCGCCGGCTGGGACTATCAGCTCTCACAAGGGCGAGACGCTATGTTGGCCCGCAAGATTGCAGGCAAGCGAATTCTTGTCTATCGCAAACTCGGTGGTCAGGTCGTGGCCATGGAAGATCAATGCCCGCATCGGCAGGCCGCGCTGTCATTGGGCAGGCGTGAGGGTGATGCCATTCGCTGCATGTATCACGGCTTGAAGTTCGAAGCCGATGGCCAATGCTCAGAAATTCCCAACGTAGAGAAAGTGCCGGAGCAGATTTGTGTGCGGACCTACCCGGTAGTTGAGAAGGACAATTGGATCTGGGTCTGGCTGGGTGACCCGTCAAAGGCGGATCCTGCCCTGATCTGTGACGCAGTGGGTCCCGGAAATACGGAGTACACCACGCGTCCAAGTTACATCCAGATTGACGCCAATTACCTGCTGGAGAATGCCAATCTGGCTGATCTGTCACACAGCTCGTTCACCCACGACAACACCATTGCAATGGGATGGGCGCAGGCCTTGGCTAAGCCGGAACACAAGATTCTTCCACGAGGCATCAAGACAGATTACTGGGTGCGCAATGTTGCGCTGCCAAAATTTGTACAGCACCTGTTTCCCCCCGGGTTCATGTGCGACGCCAATTTCGACATCACCCAAACCTATCCCTGTAACTGGATTCTGCACTTCAGGGTGTTCTCTGCCGGAACTGCGACAGAGGGCGAGTCCAACGGGCAGCTGGTGCTTGATTCCTATAGTTGCCAGGCCGTTACCCCGCGTGATGAAGGGTCAGTGGACTACTACTACTCATGGGGTGTCAGCAAGCAAACAGAGCAGCCCGGCCTCGCGGATACCTTGAAAGAAGGACTGGATCAGGCCTTCACAGAGGACAAGGCGATGCTGGAGGGCCAGCAGGTTCGCTTGAGAGAAAACCCCGACTTCAAGCAGATGGGTATTGGTCCCGCTGACGCGGGTCCCGCAAAGATGCTGCGGGTCATCAACGAATTGATTGAAGCTGAAGAACGCGAAGCGTCTCAGCAAGCCGCCAATGCCTGATTAATCTCACATTCTTCACACCCATTTTCATGTCAAATCCAGTGAATCCCGACCCGATGACACCACCACGTATGGAGCCTCAGCTCTATCACGACATGATGTCGCCAGATGAGGTTAAAGCCGTACGTGCTGACGTTCGTGCCTTCTGCGATGAGCACCTCGCGCCCGTCGCATGGGAAATCGGACATACCGAAGAAAGCGTGGAAGCGTTTCCACGCAAGCTGTTCAAGAAGATGGCTGATGCGGGCCTGTTTCGCATCCCTTACGCCAAGGAGATCGGCGGGCTAGGTTTGTCGCATCCTGCTACTGCAACGGCAGCTGTGATCGAGGAGTTGTCCTATTACTCCAATTCGGTCGCTGCTGTTTTTGATGTGCACTGCATTCTTGCTGGCCATGCACTCGAATGGGCGAGCCCAGAGCTGCAGGCCAGGTATCTGGCACCGTTGCTGGATGGCTCCATGATCGGCAGCTTTGCGACCAGCGAGCCCAATGCTTCCACCGACTTGTCCGTCAAGGCGCTGGTAACGGAAGCCAAGTTCCACGCGGACCACATTGAGATCAATGGGCATAAGCGCTGGATCACGAATTCACCAGTCGCAGACTTCGTCGTGCTGCTATGCAAGGATGAAGGTCGCATGACCGAAGTGGTGGTGGACCTCAAGGCCGAAGGCGTTCGTGTTGGAACGCCGGACAAGAAGATGGGCAATCATGGGCAGCTCACAGCCGATATCCGGTTCGAGGGCGTCAGGATGCCGCTGGGCAATGTCATTGGCGAACGTGGAGAAGGTCTGAAAATCGCGCTGCAGGTCCTGACGTATGGCCGCATCGGCATTGCCGCAACCGGGGTTGGAATGGCACAGGCCATTTTTGATCACAGCACCGAGCGTCTGAAGACACGCAAGGCCTTCGGGCAGGCGATGGCGCAGTTTCAGCACTGGCAGTTCAGGATGGCCGAGCGTGCAACCGAGATTGAGAACGCGCGCAACCTTTATATTAAGGCCGGCCTTCGGATGGACGGCGGAGAGAAATTTCCCGAGCCGGAAGCGGCCATGGCCAAGTGGTATGCCACCAATCTTGCAGGCGAATTCGCTCGCGATGGCGTGCAGATTTTTGGAGGTTATGGGTTTACGCGGGAATTGGCTGCAGACGGATCGCATTACCGTGTCGAAGAAATTTACCGGGACTGCAAGATCGCGGAAATTTACGAAGGAGCGAACGAAATCCAGAAATGGGTCATCGCGCGCAACATTTTTGGAAAAGGACTGACCGGTTAGAAAGTCAGCCACATCGCAGGAGAACACAGATGTCTTTCCTTAAGAATGCCTGGTACGTCGCAGCTATTTCGACCGAAGTCGAAGGCGACAAGCTGGTTTCACGAAAGCTGCTGGATACATCTGTCCTGCTTTATCGCAAAGCCAATGGAGAAGCGGTTGCCATGCAGGACCGCTGCCCGCACCGCTTTGCGCCGCTGAGTCTGGGCAAGCGTGTCGGAGACGAAGTTCAATGTCTTTATCACGGACTTCGTTTCAACAGTGAAGGCGCCTGTACGCACAGCCCTCACGGTGACGGCAACGTGCCTGAGCGGGCCTGTGTTCGTACGTTTACAGTGCTTGAGCGCTACGGCTTTGTATGGATATGGATGGGACAGGCTCAAAAAGCCGACGAGAGCCGCATGCCCGATTACCCGCTGCTCGAAAACCCCAAGCCAACAGCAGTGGGTCATGGCTACATGCACATGCAGGCCAATTATCAGCTGATTGTAGATAACGTCATGGATCTGTCGCATGTCGATCACGTGCACGGTCCCCTGCTCAATACGGCTGGAAAGCTCAGTCCGCAGAAACCCCCTGTGATTGAGAAGGAAGGCTCTCTTCTGGTTCGCTGGGAGTGGCAGCAACATCCTCCGATGGGCCTGTTTGCCCCGCTGATGCCTGATCCTGAAGGCCCTGCTGAGCAGTTTGTGCAGGTGAAGTGGTCCGCGCCGTCGAACATGTTTCTGACCGTGGGAGCGGTGCAGGGGTCGCGCGACTACGACAAGGGCATGATCTCCTGGGACTTCCACCTGATGACCCCAGAGAGCGAAACCAGCACGCATTATTTCTTCGCCAGTCTTCGCAACTTCATGGAAGACGATGCTGATTTCAACGCGGCGAAACTGCAGAGCATGATCGACACCTTCAAGGCAGAAGACGAGCCCCTGATCGCGGCGGTGCAGGCCGAGATGGGGACTACGGACTTCTGGTCGCTCAAGCCTGCGTTGCTGTCATGCGACCCGGCGCCGGTCAAAGCGCGCCGACGTTTGCAGAAACTAATTGATGAGGAAGCTGGCTTGACGAGCAAGTCGGTTCCTCTGTCCCGCGTCACGGCCCAAGCCTGAACCAAGAGACCACGCTATGCCTATTATCCAATTCAACTTGCTCGAAGGTCGCTCCAACGAGATGAAGCGCGAGCTTGCTCGCAGAGTGACTGAGACCGTCACTGACGTACTTGGCGTCAAGCCCGAGCAGGTCCGCATCCTGATTCACGAAATGGGCGGTCACGATTTCTCGGTTGCGGGTGTCACCGCAGCAGATCGAGGTCAGACCGCCAACGGCAACGGTGCTTGCCCCGACGCCACCCCGAAACGCGAGGAACTTAACTCATGACGCAGAAAATCAAGTGTGCCCTGATCGGGTCCGGCAATATCGGAACCGATCTGATCTACAAGATCCGCCGCAGCAAAATTCTCGAGCCGGTCTGGATGGTGGGCATTGACCCTGAATCAGAGGGTTTGAAACGCGCAGCCGAAATGGGCCTCAAGACGACGGCAGAGGGTGTTGATGCCTTGTTGCCGCACATCGAAGACGACGGTATCCAGATCGCATTCGATGCTACCAGTGCTTATGTGCATGCTGAGAATTCGCGCAAGCTCAATGCGCTGGGCGTCCTGATGATTGACCTCACTCCGGCAGCCATCGGGCCGCTCTGTGTGCCATCGGTGAATCTGCTGGAGCAGGCGGCCAAGCAGGCCATGAACGTCAACATGATCTCCTGCGCCGGTCAGGCGACTATCCCCATGGTGCATGCGGTCTCTCGCGTGCAGCCGGTGAGCTACGCCGAAATCATTGCCACTACTGCATCCAAGTCGATTGGTCCCGGTACACGCGCCAATCTCGATGAGTTCACCTACACCACATCCGGCGCAGTGGAGAAAGTGGGCGGTGCAAAAAAAGGCAAGGCGCTGGTCGTCGTCAATCCGGCCGAGCCGCCCATGATGATGCGCAACACCGTTTACTGTCTGACCGAGGGTGAACCTGACCAGCAGGCGATTATCGACTCCGTCCACAAGATGGTTGGCGAGGTGCAGAAATACGTGCCCGGATACCGGCTGGTGAACGGCCCGGTATTTGATGGCAACAAGGTCGCTACTTTCCTCGAGGTTGAGGGCCTGGGCGACTACCTGCCCAAGTACGCCGGCAATCTCGACATCATGACCGCTGCTGCCGCTCGTACGGCTGAGCTGTTTGCGGAGGAAATCATTGCGGGTCGGTATCGGCTCAAACCCATCCCGACCCAAGAGGCGGCATAGAGCTAAGCGCATGCATGCCATTGGAACTGAATTGAATAGAGGAATTCGTTGACATGAGCGAGACAGTCATTAACCGCCGGGGCCGCAAGGTCATCCTTCACGACATGTGCCTGCGTGACGGCATGTGTACGCGTCTCGACACGGTGTCGCGAAGCGTGGGTGCGGGAGATTCGCGCATGCATGCCATTGGAACTGAATTGAATAGAGGAGTTCGTTGACATGAGCGAGACAGTCATTAACCGCCAGGGTCGCAAGGTCATCCTTCACGACATGTGCCTGCGTGACGGCATGCATGCCAAGCGCGAACAGATCTCAACCGAAGAAATGGTTCGGGTAGCTACGGCATTGGATGAAGCCGGTGTGCCCATCGTGCAGGTGACGCACGGTGCTGGCTGTGGCGGAAACTCCCTGCAGCACGGCTTTGCCCTGCACAGCAACGAAGAGTACTGGGACGCGGTGGTGCCGAAGATGAAACAGGCGGTGGTTTCCTGCCTGCTGATTCCGGGCCTGGGCACCATGAAAGAGTTGCAGAGTGCCTTCGATCACGGCGTGCGCAGCGTGCACGTGGCAACCCACTGCACGGAGGCAGATACCTCCCCTCAGCACATCGCCTATGCGCGCAAGCTCGGAATGGATACGACGGGCTTTCTGATGATGGCGCATCTCAATGAACCCAAGGCGCTGGCCGAACAAGGCCGGATGATGGAAAGCTACGGCGCGCAGACGGTGTATGTCACCGATTCTGCCGGATACATGTTGCCTGCCGATGTGACATCACGGATTCGCGCGCTACGCGATGTCCTCAAGCCCGAAACCGAAATTGGTTTTCATGGGCATCACAACCTCGGCATGGGTATTGCCAACTCCCTGGCTGCGATCGAAGAAGGTGCAACTCGAATCGATGCTTCCGTGGGTGGTCTGGGTGCTGGTGCCGGCAACACGCCACTGGAAGTCTTTGTTGCTGTGGCCGAGCGCATGGGTATTGCCACTGGATGTGATCTGTTCAAGTTAATGGACATGGCGCAGGACATCATTTTCCCAATGATGGAGCACATTGTTCGCGTCGATCGCTCCTCGCTCACCATCGGATATGCCGGGGTGTACTCGACCTTCCTGCTGCACGCCGAACGCGCCAGCCAGAAGTACGGAATACCGGCGCGAGACATTCTGGTGGAACTGGGCCGTCGCAAGATGATCGGAGGCCAGGAGGACATGATCGAAGACACCGCTTTGACGATGGCAAAGGAACGCGGTCTTCAAGGAGCTGCAAGCGCGTCGAAAGCAGCCTGAGTTCATTGAGCACAGCCGTTGAAAATTATCTGCATTTTTTGAAGTGACATCACCCGTGATCCAGATCAGAAATCGGATCAATCACGCTTAACGAGGAGAGTCAGCATGGCATTACGAGGCGTTTTGAGAGCAGGCGAAATCTGCATCCGGGTCATGGATATGGCCAAGGCACGACATCACTATGGTCACATCATGGGCTTGCATGAAGTGATGGAGGACGACAGCGGTAAGGTCTATTACAAGTGCTGGGATGAACACGATCACCACAGCATTATTCTCAATCCATCGGATAAACCGGGCATGGATTATTTCGCGTTCAAGGTGTACGACGATGCAACCCTGGACACGCTGGAACCCAAGATCAAGGCCTTTGGCCTGGACGTGAAACACATCGCCGCCGGTACTTATCCCAAGAGCGGGCGACGTCTTGAGTTTGTGCTTCCAACCGGGCACACCATGCAGCTCTACGCAGACAAGGAACAGATCGGCAATACCATGGGCACGGTAAACCCTGGTGTGGTTCCAGATGACGGCGTGGTGCGCGGCCTGCAGATCAATCGGCTCGATCACCTCCTGCTGGGCGGCGGCAACATCGACGAAAATGTGAAGCTGTTCACCGAGGTGTTTGATTTTGACCTCTCGGAAAAACTGGTCGAGCACGAGTCGGGAATGTCGTTGGCGGTGTTCATGAGTTGCTCGACCAAGCCGCATGACATTGCATTTGTTTTGCAGCCCGAGCAAAACCGGTTCCACCATGCATCCTTCTGGCTTGAATCCGGTGCTGATGTCATCAAGGCAGCGGACCGAATCGGCAAATACCGGGTACCGGTAGACGTGGGCCCGAATCGCCATGGCGTGACACGCGGCATGACCATCTACTTCTTTGATCCGAGCGGTAATCGCAACGAAGTATTCGCAGAAGGCTACGTGCATTACCCCGACACACCGACCCTGACCTGGGATACGCGTGAGCTCGGCCACGCCACGTTCTCTCAAGACAACACCCCGCGCCAGAGCTTCCTGGAAGTGTTGACCTGATGCAGGTATCCGAATGAGCCAGTCAGAGTGTGTCGTTCTGGTAGGTGCCACGGGGGCGATGGGGCAGGTGATTGCCCGTCGTCTTGCGGGACGCGGGTTGCGCGTCCTGGCCGTGGCACGGTCGGCTGATTCCCTGAAGGGGCTCACCGCGTCGGCCCAAGGCATTGAAGCCTGCGCGGCGGATATTTCTCAGGATGCGGCCATTGAAGCCATCAAAGGGGCGGTTGGCACTGACGTGGTGCGCATGATTGTCCACGGCCCTGGGGTGACCACCGCCGGCGGAGTGCTCAGTGCGCCGACCGAAGCGGTCGTCGAGGCCGTGAATATCAAGGTCGGCGGCATGATGCGACTGGTGCGCGCGGTAGACAAGAATCTGGTGAGCGGCTCCCGCCTGATTGCCATTGGCGGTCACTACGGATTTGAACCGTCGGCCTATGCGGCAACCGCAGGTGTCTGCAATGCTGCCTTGGCCAACCTGATCCGTCAGTATTCCTGGGCCTATGGTGATCGAGGCGTGACCGCGCACCTGGTGGCACCAGGCCCGGCGGATACTGATCGGCTGCGACGCGTCGCGCAATCAAGAGCTGAGCGTGATGGCATTACGGCAGACGATGTTCTGGCAGAGATGAAGAAGGAGTCAGCGATTGGCGCCTTCACCACGGTCGAGCAGATTGCCTGGGGTGTTGAGATGCTGCTTGCGCCGGAGGCCGATGCACTTGCCGGCGGTACCTTGTTCATGGATGCGGGGCGGCGAAAAGGCCTGCCATAACGCCGCAATCTGCTTCGCCAGAGGCGAGTCGAATGATTCATTCACGGATATACCTATGCCCATTCTCGAATTTCATCTGACCGAAGACAGCTACTCGGACCAGCAGTGCGAACAGTTGTTGCTTGAAGCCACGCAACTGTATGCCGATGTGTTGAAGAGCCCGCTTGAGCGCATTCGTGTATTCATTCATCTGCACAAGCCATCCATGATGGCGGTGGGCGGGCGCCTGGTGAGCAAAGGCGCTCCGGAAGCGCCGTATTTTCATTTCCTGGTTCTGCTTGGGCGACCCGTTGAGGAGCGCCAGCGCTTGCTGACGGGATTTACAGATCTAGTGGTCAAGATTCTGGGCGCCGAACGCAAACTGGTGCGCGGCGGCTGTTGGCCTATTGCGCCAGAAGACTGGGCCATTGGCGGCACGCCGGCCAGCGTCCTGCGCGCAGCCGAGGTCAAGGCGCGCGCCGAGCAGGCACAACAAGCCCAGCAAGTGCTGGCGCCCTAATCCGGCTCCCCCGTACAGCCACCGAGGGCGACTTGCAGAATGTCATCGTCGCGGCGCGTCGGAGACGCCGTTAAACTCTCGGCATGTCAAACCAGCCGGGTCACCTCTACATTGTCTCTGCGCCTTCCGGGGGCGGTAAAACCAGTCTGACCCGAGCATTGGTGACCCGGCTTGCCGAGCTGGGACATGCCGCAGCCATATCGGTGTCCTACACCACTCGCGCACCGCGTCCCGGCGAGGTGGAAGGCACGCACTATCACTTTGTCGATGACGCGCAGTTCCTGTCGATGATCGAGCGCGATGCCTTTCTGGAGCATGCCAACGTCTTCGGACGGCGGTACGGAACGGGCCGCCAGTGGACAGAGGATCTGCTTTCGGCCGGGGTGGATGTAATTCTGGACATTGACTGGCAGGGCGCCCAGCAAGTGAGGCGAACGGCGCCGCAGGCGCGGTCAATATTTATTCTGCCGCCCTCGCTGGATGAACTGCGTCGCCGCCTGCGTGGCCGTGGGCAGGATGATGAAGCCACCATCGCAGCGCGCATGGCGTCGGCCAAGGATGAGATGTCGCATCACGCCGAGTACGACAGCCTGATCGTCAATGAAGATTTCGACCTAGCGTTGCAAGAGCTGTGCGCTTTGTTCATCGCGCCCAAGCTGGAGCTGGCCGCGCAGCTTGAACGACATGCCGAACTCATCAGCGAGCTGACGGATTGACGGCCAGACACGGCGAGCTGACAACCGTTTACGCGGAAAAGCAGGGCAGGCAAGGGCCTTCTGCGCGCGTTACTGTTTCTGAAGGGAGTCGGCCAAGCAGTTGATTTGCAGAGATTTGCACTAAGCCCGCGGCTGTCTGCAGTAGCTAAGCGGACCGCATTTCGGCTACACTTCGCGCCCTTTTTTTCGCCCGAGTGCCCCATGGCCCGAGTCACAGTTGAAGATTGCCTGGATCGAATCCCCAACCAATTTGAGCTGACCCTGGTCGCTGCCAAGCGCGCCCGTCAGCTTGCCCGCGGTGCAGATGCAAAACTGCCTTGGGCCAATCACAAGTCGACCGTGCTCTCCCTGCGCGAAATCTCTGACGGTTTTGTCGGCACCGAAGTGCTCGCGGAGCAGGATCTTCCTGCCATTCAGCAGCCGCATGTTGATCTCGAGCCGCTGGACCCCAGCTACGATCTGTAAAGAAATATCCCGGGCCTGCTTCTAGCGATCAGGCCCTTTGTTTTGCGTTGCACCACCGGATCGTGATGCGAGCGAACTCGCGTCTGCCGGCCTATCCAACTTAAGAGCCTGACGATGAGCCACCGTCCTGACCTTGCAAACGCCATCCGCGCGCTGGCCATGGACGCTGTCCAGAAAGCCAATTCCGGACACCCCGGCATGCCCATGGGCATGGCCGATATCGCCGAAGTGCTGTGGAACGACTACCTCAGCCACGATCCCAACGACCCGAACTGGTTCAACCGGGATCGCTTCGTCGTCTCCAATGGTCACGGATCGATGCTGCTGTATGCCTTGCTGCACCTGACCGGTTACGACCTGTCGATCGACGACCTCAAGAATTTTCGCCAACTGCATTCGAAGACGCCGGGTCACCCCGAACTGGGTCTGACCCCGGGCGTGGAAACCACCACCGGGCCGCTCGGGCAGGGTCTGGGCAATGCGGTCGGCATGGCGATCGCCGAGCGCGTTCTCGCGGCTCAGTTCAACCGCGAGAATTTCCCTCTGGTGGATCACCACACCTACGTTTTCGTGGGCGATGGTTGCCTGATGGAAGGCATTTCGCACGAAGCCTGCTCGCTGGCCGGTGTCCTGGGACTGGGCAAACTGATCGTGCTGTATGACGACAACAGCATTTCCATCGACGGCGAAGTCCACGACTGGTTCGGGGACGACACGCCCGCGCGCTTTGAATCCTACGGCTGGGAAGTGGTGCGTAACGTCAACGGCCATGATGCGGCTGAAGTTGCCACTGCGCTGGATACCGCGCGTGCTTCAGCTGACAAGCCCACCCTGATCTGCTGCAAGACCATTATCGGTTTTGGCTCGCCCAACAAGCAGGGCAAGGAAAGCTCTCACGGTGCGCCGTTGGGTGCGGATGAAATTGCCCTCGCACGAGAGACTCTGAAATGGCCACATGAGCCCTTTCATATCCCCAACGAAATTCGCGCAAGCTGGGATGCCCGTGTTGCCGGTGCCGAGCGCTCCACTCGCTGGAAAGCCCTGTTCAAGGACTATGCGCTGGCCCACCCGGAACTGGCTGGCGAGTTCATGCGCCGCACAGAAGGTCGTCTGCCTGAAAACTGGGCGGAGATTGCGGGCGAAGCGCTCTCCACGCTGGCCGCTAATGACGCTCCGGTTGCGACGCGCAAGGCTTCGCAGAACGTACTCAATATCATTGCGCCCAAGCTCCCCGAGATGCTCGGTGGCTCTGCAGACCTGACGGGGTCCAACCTGACCTTATGGAAAGGTGCGGAGCCGTCCGGCGCCGGCAACGCCGCAGGCAATTATCTGTATTACGGCGTTCGCGAATTCGGCATGGCCGCAGCCATGAATGGCATTGCCCTGCACGGCGGCCTGATCCCCTTCGGTGGAACATTCCTGGTCTTCTCGGATTACGCGAGAAACGCAGTGCGCATGGCAGCGCTGATGAAGCTGCGCTCGATCTTTGTGTTTACCCATGACTCCATTGGTCTGGGCGAAGACGGGCCGACCCATCAGGCCGTGGAACACGTGTCCAGCCTGCGTCTGATTCCGAACATGGAAACCTGGCGTCCGGCTGATGCATACGAGACAGCGCTGGCCTGGCGTGCGGCTATCGAGCGAACTGACGGGCCTGCTGTACTGGCATTAAGTCGCCAGAACCTGCCGCCACAACGGCATGACGATGGACACATTGAAGGCGTGCTGCGCGGCGGTTACGTTTTGCACGAACCGGACACTGCGCCGCAGGCACTGATTATCGCCACGGGCTCCGAGGTTTCACTGGCGATGGATGCGGTGCGCAAGCTCGCTGCTGAAGGCAAGGCGGTTCGTGTTGTGTCGATGCCCTGCGCAGAACGCTTCCTGCGTCAGGATGCAAGCTACCGCGAGTCGGTTCTTCCCAAGGATCTCAAGGCACGTCTTGCCGTTGAAGCCGGGGTGACCCTGTACTGGCGCGGCTTTGTTGGCGATGCCGGTGAAGTGATGGGTGTAGACAGCTTTGGTGAGTCCGCACCTGCTTTGGCGGTATTTGAACACTTTGGTCTGACGGTGGACGGCGTGGTGGCGGCAGTCGAAAGGTTGCTCGGCTGATTCGCCGTCACATTGAGTTGCCGGGCTCGGCAATACCTGATTTTTTGATTTGAACGGAATATTGAGGACAGAGATATGACAGTCAAGGTTGGCATCAATGGTTTTGGACGCATCGGTCGCAATGTCTTGCGTGCGGCGGTGCAGAACTTTGGCAGCGATGTCGAGATCGTAGGCATCAATGATCTGCTTGATCCCGATTATCTTGCCTACATGCTTCAGTACGACTCCGTGCACGGCCGTTTTCAGGGCGAAGTTTCGGTCAAGGACGGTGCGCTGATCGTCAATGGCAAGACTATCCGCCTGACCCAGGAACGCGATCCTGCCAACCTGAAGTGGGGCGATGTGGACGCTGACGTGGTGATCGAGTCCACCGGCTTGTTCCTGACCAAGGAAACCGCGCAGAAGCACATTGATGCCGGCGCCAAGAAGGTCATCATGTCTGCGCCGTCAAAGGACGACACCCCGATGTTCGTCTTTGGCGTCAACCACGCCACCTATGCTGGCCAGGCCATCATTTCCAACGCGTCCTGCACCACCAACTGCTTGGCGCCGCTGGCCAAAGTTATTAATGACAAGTGGGGCATCAAGCGCGGCCTGATGACCACGGTTCACGCCGCCACTGCAACGCAGAAGACGGTCGATGGCCCGAGTCAGAAAGACTGGCGCGGCGGACGCGGCATTCTGGAAAACATCATCCCTTCCAGCACCGGTGCAGCCAAGGCTGTGGGTGTTGTGATTCCCGAGCTCAACAAGAAGCTCACCGGCATGTCCTTCCGTATTCCGACCTCTGATGTGTCGGTGGTGGACCTGACCGCTGATCTGGAAAAGCCGGCAACCTACGAAGAGATCAAGGCCGAGATCAAGGCGCAGAGTGAAGGCGCGCTCAAGGGCGTTCTCGGCTATACCGAGGACAAGGTTGTGGCCACGGATTTCCGCGGTGATGCACGCACCTCGATTTTTGACGCCGAGGCGGGTATCGCGCTGGATTCCACCTTCGTCAAGCTCGTCAGCTGGTACGACAATGAGTGGGGCTATTCCAACAAGTGCGTTGAAATGGCGCTCGTGATCGCTGCTTCCTAAGCAGTAGTCACCTTGTTTCAGGAAGGGAATCGGAGATCGTCCTGACGATTTCCGATTCCCTTTTTCTTTTCTAGCGAACCAACATGGTTACGGAGTTTCAAGCATGAATTTTCTGCGCCTTTCCGATCTCGATCTCAAGAACAAGCGTGTCTTCATTCGCGCCGATCTCAACGTGCCGCAGGATGATCAGGGTGCGATCACGGATGATTCACGCATTCGCGCATCACTTCCGGGCATTCAGATGGCGCTGGAAAAGGGTGCTGCGGTCATGGTGACCTCCCATCTGGGGCGTCCGGTTGAGGGTGAGCTGAAGCCGGAGGATTCTCTGGCGCCCATCGCCAAGCGGCTCGAGGCCCTGCTGGGGCAGAGCGTTCCGCTGATTGCAGATTGGGTTGACGGTGGCTTTGAGGTTCAGCCTGGTCAGGTCGTGCTGCTGGAAAACTGCCGCGGCAATGTTGGAGAGAAGAAGAACAGTGAGGAACTCTCCGCGAAGATGGCGGCACTGTGCGATGTGTATGCCAATGATGCATTTGGCACCTCGCATCGGGCGCAGGCCACCACGCATGGCATTGCCCTCAAGGCTGACGTTGCCTGCGCCGGCCCGCTGGTTGCCGCCGAACTTGAAGCACTCGGCAAGGCATTGCATCAACCGGCCAAGCCGCTGGTTGCCATCGTCGGTGGTTCCAAGGTTTCAACCAAGCTGACCATCCTTGATGCCCTGGCTGACAAGGTTGACCAGCTGGTCGTGGGCGGGGGCATCGCCAATACCTTCCTGCTGGCAATGGGCCTGCCCATCGGCAAGTCGCTGGCAGAGCCGGATCTGGTCCCGGAAGCGCGGCGGATCATCGAGAAAATGGAAAAGCGCGGCGCATCGGTCCCCATCCCGACTGACGTGGTGACAGCCAAGGAATTTTCGGCAGATGCCACCGGCACGGTAAAGGCAGCCAAGGACGTGGCTGCAGAGGACCTGATTCTGGATGTGGGGCCCGCCACGGCCAAGACCCTCGCGGCGATCATGCACAAGGCCGGAACCATTGTCTGGAATGGCCCGCTTGGCGTGTTCGAGTTCGACGCTTTCTCCCATGGCACCAAAGTCTTGTCAGAAGCCATTGCGGCCTCCAATGCAATGTCGATTGCCGGTGGCGGTGACACCGTAGCGGCAATCAGCAAATTCGAAATTTCCAAGGACGTGGGCTATATCTCGACTGCCGGCGGTGCCTTCCTCGAATTTCTGGAAGGCAAGACCCTGCCGGCGATTGAGGCATTGGAGCAGCGCGCCAAGTCGGCATAGCGCGCGGTGGTGTGTCAGCCCTGATCGGGCAGGAGCCTGGGGCTGACCCATCGGAATGCATTTCGGGCTAAGGTTGGTTTTGCCTTTTGGTCAGGGATTGCGCATGGATAGCAGGTCGTGAGAATCGGAGTACTGGGGTCCGGAGCGGTGGCCAGAACGCTGGCGGCAGGATTTCTCGGGCATGGTCACGACGTCCTGCTGGGCACGCGTGATCCCAACAAGCTCAGGGACTGGCTGAAAGATACGCCGCGCAGCAGTGCCGGCAGCTTTGCCGACGCCGCCAACTTTGGCGACGTAGTGGTGCTGGCCGTGCGCGGTTCAGTTGCCAATCGTGCGCTGCGCCTGGCGGGTACCAGCAACCTGTTGAACAAGCCCGTCATCGACGCCTGCAATCCGATTGCCGATCAGGCGCCGGTGGATGGCGTGCTGCGCTTCTTCACCTCACTGGAAGATTCGCTGATGGAGCGGCTGCAACGAGAGTTTTCGGTGGTGCAGTTCGTCAAGGCTTTCAATTCCGTGGGGCACGAACAGATGGTCAACCCCAAGCTTGAGGGCGGGCCACCGAGCATGTTCATCTGCGGAAACAATGCAACGGCCAAGAAAGCGGTGGCCGAGCTTGTGAGCCAGCTTGGCTGGTCGCCCGAAGACATGGGTGGCGTCGAAGCGGCGCGGGCCATCGAGCCATTGAGCATGTTGTGGTCCATTCCGGCGCTGCGCGAGAAACGCCTCAATCATGCGTTCAAGCTGCTCAGAGCGTAGACGACAAGACGCTCGCATGATGGGTGTCGGGATGCCATTCTTGCAGTATCAATATCTGGAAACGTCGAGACAGAAGTCTGGACAACAAGGGAGCTGAAGCATGTCCAAAGTCATGATGCGACTGAGCGTGGTTGTTGTGCTGCTCTTGAGCCTTTCCGGTTGCGGTTACAACACGCTCCAGCTTCAGGATGAACAGGTCAAGGCGGCCTGGGGTGAAGTTGTGAATCAGTATCAGCGCCGCGCTGATCTGGTGCCCAATCTGGTCAATTCGGTGAAAGGCTTTGCGAAGCAGGAGAAGGACGTGCTGGTGGGTGTGACCGAGGCGCGGGCCAAGGTTGGGTCCATCCAGCTGACGCCTGAGATGCTCAACAATCCGCAGGCGCTGAATCAGTTTGGCGCTGCTCAGGGCGAACTCTCCTCGGCACTTTCGCGCCTGATGGTGGTGGTGGAGCGATATCCAGACCTGAAATCAGACACGCTGTTCCGTGATCTTCAGGCGCAACTGGAAGGCACCGAGAACCGCATCGCGGTGGCGCGGCAGCGCTTCATTGCAGCGACTCAGGAATTCAATGTCACGGTGCGCAGTTTTCCGAGCAATCTGACTGCGATGGTGGTGGGGATGGAAGTAAAACCCACGTTTCAGGTCGAAGATGAAAAGGCCATCAGCGAAGCACCGAAAGTTGATTTCGAGAACTGATTGATCCTGCGGCCAGCACTCGCCAACGCGTCGTCATTTTCAGCATGAACCGGCTCTTTGCCTTTCTGATTCTGGCGATATGTGGCCTGGCCGTGGCCGATGTGCCGGTGCCCGAGCTGGCTGTTCGCGTCACCGATCAGACCGGCACGCTTAGCGCCGCGCAAATTCAGGCGCTTGAATCGCGACTGCAGGTGTATGAGCAGAGCAGTGGCAGTCAGATCGCCGTGCTGATGCTGGCCAGTACAAAGCCGGAAACCATCGAGCAATTCTCCATTCGTGTCGTAGACCAGTGGAAGCTGGGCCGCGAAGACCTTGATGACGGCATCTTGCTGCTGGTTGCCAAGGATGATCGCAAGATGCGGATTGAGGTCGGGCAAGGTCTTGAAGGCGCGATTCCGGACGCGCTGGCTAAACGCATCATCAGCGAAACCATGGCGCCGCGGTTTCGAAATGCAGATTTCGCAGGCGGGATCAATGCCGCGGTGGATGACATCATGTTGCTGATTGATGGCGAGCAATTGCCGCCACCGAATCGTTCGCAGCGTGGCGAAGACAACGGCTGGATTGGCATCTTCATTCTGGGCATGGGCTTTGTTGGCGCAGTGCTGACCTCTCAAATGGGCCATCTTCCCGGAGCGGGTATCACCGGTGGCCTGGGCTTTCTTGCCGGCTGGATTTTTGGCGGTGCAATCGGTCTGGGGATTTTTCTGGCCATTTTCTGCACCGTCCTTGCGCTCATCATCGGTGCCAGAGGCGGTGGCTGGAGTTCTGGTGGCGGCTACGGTAGCGGCGGGTTTGGCGGCGGCAGCTTTGGCGGTGGTGGTGGCTTCAGTGGCGGCGGCGGTGGTTTCAGCGGGGGAGGCGCTTCAGGCGGATGGTGAGTTCAATCAAGCGCTGGCTGAAACATCTCTGTACCGGTGAGATTGCGCGTCGACGTGCATTCGGGCCCAAGGTGCTCAAGGCCATTGAGCAGGCCATCCAGGATTGCGAGGCCTTGCATCCCGGCGAGGTCCGGTTTGCCATCAGCGCGTCACTGACTCCAGCGCAACTGCTGCGCAATATGACGCCGAGACAGCTCGCTCAGGACGCCTTCGCACGTCTCGGTGTCTGGGATACCGAGCATAACAATGGCGTCCTTATTTTCGTTTTGCTCGCAGACCGTGATGTCGAGATTCTGGCTGATCGTGGCGTCGGCAATGGCAAAGTGCCACAAGCTGCCTGGCAGCACTGCTGCCTTGTGATGCAGACACACTTCTCCGAAGGCCGCTTTGAACAGGGCGCGATTGAAGGCATTCGCTCAGTCAGTGAGGTGCTCGCTCAATATCCGCCGACGCGAGGCGACATGGGCAATGAGCAAGCCAACAAGCCTGATCTGTTATAGCCGCAAGATGGCAAACTCAGCTATCCAAGTGCGTATCTGAACAGCATGCATCGATTCCGCTACTACGATTTTCTGGTCGCCGGTCTGGTTTGTGTGTTGCTGTGTTCCAACCTGATTGGCCCGGGCAAGGTCTGCACCGTCAGCCTGCCGTACTTCGGTGATTTCAGTTTTGGCGCGGGAAATCTTTTCTTCCCGATTGGCTACATCTTTGGGGATGTATTGACCGAGGTCTACGGTTATTCGCGTGCGCGTCGTGCCATCTGGGCAGGCTTTGGCGCCATGATCTTTGCAAGCTTCATGTCCTTTGTGGTGGTCAATATTCCCGCGAGCCCGGTCGAGCCCTGGAATGAGACCCTGCAGCCTGCACTGGAAGTGGTATTCGGCAATACCTGGCGCATCGTGGGCGCGAGCATCCTCGCTTACTGGGTCGGTGATTTCATCAACTCCTACGTAATGGCAAAGATGAAGGTCTGGACGCAGGGTCGCCATCTCTGGATGCGAACCATCGGTTCTACCATTTGCGGGCAGGGTGCAGACTCACTGATTTTCTACCCGCTTGCGTTCTACGGTCTCTGGAGTATGGAAGCGCTGGTGGCGGTGGTGATTTTCAATTTCTTGTTCAAGCTCAGTGTAGAGGTGGTGCTGACGCCGGCCACCTATGCCGTAGTGGGCTGGCTCAAGAAAGCCGAAGGCGTCGATACCTACGACACCCATACCCGGTTCACGCCTTTCTCACTCAAGGATGAAGGCGATACCCGGCGCGTCATTAAACCCGAGTGAAAGCTGGAACACTGCGCGTCTGCTGATTTTTTGCCGATGATTCCGCGGCATTGTTGAACTAGAGAGTCTTTGCTTTTTGCTCTGCCCGAGATGAGCCGGGTGAAGCACGCAAAGCGGGATTCGTCTTGCGCAAAGCAATATTCTCGGTCGGCATGCGGGGGGCTGATCAAGCAATAAACCCATCAGCCGTTCATGACCGGGTTCGTGTCTGAACCAACTTGACAGACTTCGGCCCTGTTCTGATGTGCCCTCTGCTCATCAGTGAATTCGCCATTCGCCGGGTGTGCGGGTCGGGTCGGACGGGCTGATCAAGTCTCAATAAGAGAGCTAGACCTTAATCGTGGCCTCCGGGCCCGACGCGCCAGGACACGTTGTGAGCCTGAATGGGCGTATGACAATGCTCACAAACGAGCGATGTATTGAGTACCTGTGCGCAAGGCGTGTGAATCAGTTCCAGCGGGGCTCCCTTTCCCTCGTCGAGCCATCGGTCGCCCCAACTCATAAGCATGACGATCGCGGGATAGAGATCGAGCCCTTTCCTGGTGAGGCGGTACTCGAATCGTCTTGAGTGGGACCCGTACTGAACCCGTTCAAACAGGCCGTGTTCGACCAGTTTCTTGAGGCGGCTCGTCAGGATATTGGGGGCGGCATCGAGCGCTTTGCTGAAGTCGTCGAAGCGCCTTGCCCCAAAGAAGGCTTCTCTCAAGATCAGAAAAGTCCAGGCATCGCCCACCTGGGAAAGTGTGCGCTCGACTGAATCCACTTTGGGGCGAGCGGTGTCGGCAGGCTCCCCAATTGGATAGGCATTAGGGTTCTTTTTGCTTTTGACTTGCATTTCAATAGTTAGATCATTAGTATTCCTTTGCAAGTTACATCCTAAAGACACGGTATTCAATTTTTTCCATTCCAGAGGAACCCAATGAACAATCTATTTGGCCACCGAGATGTCCCCGAGCCTGCACTCCCAGTATTCGATGACTTGATCTTCGAGGACTTGGGTCAAGTCGCCCGAATCACGCTGAACCGGCCCGAGGTGACTAACGCGCTCTCCATTCGCCTTTCGTCGGACTTCACAAGGGCAGTCGAATATCTTCGAGACACAGAGCGCTACAAGGTAGTGGTGATATCCGGCGCGGGCGGAAACTTTTGCGCAGGTGACGATCTGAGCGAGATGGGCTCAGGGGCATGGGGCGACGCCAATCAGGTCATGCGTCGCGTGAGGGGCTACCAACACATGGCCAACACGCTTGAGGAGCTGGACAAGGTCACCATCTGTTCGGTCGATGGATACTGTGTAGGTGGCGGTCTGGAAATCACCATGGCGGCCGACTTTGTGATCTGCACTGAGCGCTCTCGTTGGGGCATGCCGGAAGTGGATTGGGCGATCACTCCGGGCTGGGGTGGCACGACCCGGATGGCGCGTCTGATCGGGCGGCGGATGACCAAGGAGATCAATCTGTTGGGTGCCTTGCATTCGGCCCGCCGTGGCTTGGACTTGGGCCTGTTCAACCGCGTTGTGCCGAACGATGACCTCGACAGCGCGACTCAAGAACTTGTCGAGCTCTTGCTGATGAAAAACCATCAGGGCGTTCGCCAGCTCAAGTACATGATCAACAAGAACGTCGAAGCTGATTTGTACACCGCGCAGGGTTTCGAGGCTATGGGCGCGGCGCTTACCGGCGCTGTTCTGGGTGGATGGAAGATCCCGGACTCTGACGGCAAGCACGGGTGGGACTCTTACCACTCCAAGGATCCAGAAAGTGTCATCCGCAAGCGCCGCGAAGCTGCGCTCAATTTCTGGGTCGACTAAGGCGAACTGGCTGGCATCTGCCTGCAGGTGCCAGCCCTTCCGCAGCTCTGCAATTAATCGTTCGTCGTCCGCCAACTTCCGGCGGCAAGGAGATGTAGCAATGTTCGGCGCAGAATCCCTTTATTCCCATGCCAATTGGGCAGAACCATCAAAGATGTTCAGCATACTTGCGACGCTGCGTCGCGAAGATCCTGTCCATTTCTGTGAGAGCAAGACTCACCCGGACCTCTGGCATATCACCAAACATGCTGATCTGCTGGAAGTCGAGAAGCTCCAGGACAAGTTTCTGGCGAACCCTCGCATGCTTCTGGCGACGCGCGAAGGCGAGGCCCAGGTCCAACAAATGACCGGAGGTAGCCGAAATCTCGTCGAGACCTTGATTTGCACGGATCAGCCGGATCACCGCAAGTTGCGCACCCTGACTCAAGCCTGGTTCATGCCAAGAAATCTTGGTCGCCTTCAAACAGAGATTGAGCGTTCGGCCACGCTGGCGATTGATCAATTTATCGAGCACAACGGCGAATGCGATTTCGCGCGTGACGTTGCTCTGGAATTTCCCTTACGCGTGATCATGACGGTCCTCGGTGTCCCGCAGAAAGACCTGCCCCTGATGGTGCGGTTCACGCAGGAACTGTTCAGCGCAGAAGATCCGGATGCGCGACGCGCCGACTTGCCCGAAGGGGCAGATGCGACCCAGTTACAGATCGCAACGCTCATGGAGTACGCGAAGTATTTCCAGGCCCTGACCGAGGCTCGAAAAACTGAACCTGGACAAGATATCGCCTCCATTATTGCCAATGAAACCATTGACGGTGCGCCACTGACTGAAGCTCAGCGTCTTGGCTATTACACCGTGATTGCAACGGCTGGCCACGACACTACAAGTTACTCTTTGGATGAGGCGATCCGCCAACTCGCTCTGAATCCGGAGCTTCTCGCGCGCCTAAAGAGTGCGCCAGAAGAAATGGCGCCACGCATTGCCGAGGAAGCCATTCGGGTTGCAGCGCCCGTGCGACACTTTATCCGGACCGCATCTGAGGACTACTCGCTGCGGGGCAAGACCATCAAGAAAGGGCAGTCGGTCATTCTCTGGTTCCCTTCGGGCAGTCGGGACGAGGCGCTTTTTGACAATGCGGAAGCATTTGATCCGGACAGAGCGAACGTCAGGGCACATACCTCGTTTGGCCATGCCGCTCACGTTTGCCTGGGCATGAACCTGGCACGTACGGAAATCGCCACATTCCTCCGATTGTTGGTGCAACGGATTGATTCAATTTCCTTAACCGGAGAGCCGGCCTACGCCCACTCGAACTTCATAGGGGGTATCAAGAGACTCCCTGTGCGAGCGACGCTGTCAGCGTAGCCCGTTCCGTTCTCTTCTTCTACCCGGCTTTGCTGACAGTGTTCAGCGCAACCATCTTCGGACGATAGCTTGTATGAATTTCGAGCCTAGTGATCGGCAGAGAGAATGGCAGACCCGAATTCGGGATTTCATGGATCAGGAGTTGCGGCCACAACACCAAGCGCTGAAGGCGGAACAGGCGAACGGCAATCGTTGGTCGCCCCTGCAAGTGATTGAGACATTGAAGCAGCGAGCCAAGAGCGAAGGCCTGTGGAATCTGTTCATGCCGGCCTCCGGCGAACCGGATGAGTCACGTCGCGACCATTTCGAATTCTCCGGAGCGCGCCTCTCGAACCTGGAATATGCATTGTGCGCCGAGGAACTTGGACGATTGTCCTGGGCTTCAGAAGTGTTCAATTGCTCGGCTCCGGATACCGGCAACATGGAAGTCTTGCTTCGCTACGGTTCGCTAGCCCAGAAAGAGCGTTGGTTGCGTCCCCTGATGAACGGAGAAACTCGCTCTGCGTTCCTGATGACGGAACCAGAGGTTGCATCATCGGACGCGACGAACATCCAGACTCAAATTCTGAAAGACGGGAACGACTACGTCATCAACGGCCACAAATGGTGGTCAACAGGCGCGGGTCATCCCAGGTGTGAGTTCGCAATCGTCATGGGGAAATCCGATCCGAAAGCCGCCACCCATCGGCAGCAGTCCATGATCCTGGTGGATCTGCAAACTCCGGGTATTCAGATCAAGAGAATGCTGCCCGTATTCGGCTATGACCATGCGCCTCATGGTCACGCTGAGATTGTCCTCGATAACGTTCGTGTTCCGGCTGAGAACCTTATCCTCGGCGAGGGGAGAGGATTCGAGATTGCTCAGGGGCGCCTCGGACCAGGGCGAATACACCATTGCATGCGCACAATCGGCGCAGCAGAAGAAGCACTCAAGGCGATGGCGCTTCGTACGCTCGCGCGGAGCGCATTCGGTAAGAGATTGTCTGAGCAATCTGTTTGGGAACAACGCCTGGCTGATGCCCGCGTAGAAATCGAAATGACCCGTCTCCTGTGCCTGAGAGCCGCCGACAGGATGGATCGCCTTGGAAACAAAGCGGCGAGAACGGAAATCTCGATGGTCAAGTTGCAGGCGCCACGCATGGCCTTGAAGATCATTGACGATGCGATCCAGGCTCACGGCGGCGCGGGTGTGTCGGATGACTTCGGACTCGCGGCAGATTGGGCTGACATCCGTTGCTTGCGACTGGCAGATGGACCTGACGAAGTGCACGCAAGAACGGTGGGGCGTGCTGAACTATCCAAGTATTCTGGCGCATTGCAATGAGCGACCTGGACAGAGACGGGCTATCGCGCTGGATGGTCGCCCAACTTGGCGAATCGGCACGCGTACGCAGGATCGAACGCCTGACAGAAGGTCAGTCGAATCCGACCTACAAGATCACGACCGAGGAGCGCGATCTGGTTCTGCGGAGAAAGCCTTTCGGCAAGTTACTGCCATCGGCTCATGCGGTGGATCGGGAATTCCGGCTGTTGAGCGCATTGAAACCCGGCGATTTTCCGGTCCCGACGCCACTAGCTTTATGCAGTGACGATTCGGTCATCGGTGCAATGTTCTATGTCATGGAACTGGTCGAGGGGCGCAACATAGCCAACGGACAACTTCCTGATATCGAGGCAGAGCATCGCAAGTCCTATTACACGTCAATGGTGGAGGCGATGGTCCAATTGCATTCGATCAACCCCTTCAGCGTCGGTCTCGGTGATTTCGGTCGCCATGAGAACTACTTGCCGCGTCAACTGGAGCGTTGGAGCAAGCAATATCGCCTTTCCGAAGCGAAGCCAAGCGAAGATATGGAGAAGCTCGTAACAGGGCTTCCGAGGAAGATTCCGGAGCAATACCGAACATCTATTCTTCATGGTGACTTCCGCATAGACAACGTCATTTTCTCGCCAACCTCAGGACAGATCGCCGCTGTGCTGGATTGGGAGTTGGCCACGCTCGGAGATCCCCTGGCCGACTTCGCCTATTTTGCTCTGGCGTGGCTGCTGCCTGCAGATGGTCGGTTCGCAATCGGTGGCCTTGATCTCGCCGAGTTTGGATTGCCTAGCCTCGAGCAGGCTTGCGAAGCCTACTGCGAACTCAGTGGCAGCAATGTGGCAGCCAGCCTGAACTGGTATTTCGCATTCAACCTTTTCAAGCTCGCGAGCATCATTCAGGGGATCAGGAAAAGAATTGATGATGGCAATGCCTCAAGTGAACAGGCGTCGCAAATAGTCGCCAAACAATCCTGCATACTTGAGATTGCCGTTCGGCACGCGCGGCTTGCGCGCGTGATTGATTAACAAGCCAGATTGGTAAGGGCGAAATGGACCGGTTCATCACTGCGCTTCGGTGATCGGCGAGGCCAGGTTAGAGAGAGGACGAATGAAGCTATTTGAACTGAAGGACAAAGTGGCGATCGTCACGGGTTCGAGCCGTGGTATTGGGCGCTCGATTGCGGAAGCTTATGCGGCAATGGGTGCGCGAGTGGTTGTTTCGAGTCGAAAGCAAGAGGCTTGTGACGAGGTCGTGGATTCCATCAACGCTCGATATGGCAAGGGCCTTGCGGTAGCTATTGCAGCCAACATCTCCGATAAGCGCGCGCTGAAATCGCTGGTGGATCAGACTCTGGCTGAATTCGGAAAAGTTGATGTGCTTGTGTGCAACGCTGCAAGCAACCCTTACTACGGACCCATGTCAGGAATCAGTGACGAGCAGTTTCGCAAAGTGCTGGACAACAACGTTTTGTCCAATCATTGGTTGGCGCAAATGGTGTCAGAAGGAATGATAAGAAGGCGTTCTGGTTCGATCATTATCGTCTCCTCGGTAGGTGGGTTCATCGGGACGGATGTCATTGGCGCGTACAACATATCCAAGGCGGCTGATATGCAGCTGGTTCGAAATCTTGCGGTGGAGTTTGGCTCCAGTGGTATTCGCGCGAACGCAATCTCTCCTGGCGTGATTCGAACAGATTTTGCCCGTGCCTTGTGGGAGGATCCTAGGGGTGATGCGACTCTGCAGCGGGCTGTCCCACTTGGGCGCATTGGCGAACCCGATGAAATAGCGGGTGCGGCGGTCTACCTGGCTTCCGAAGCGAGCTCCTACGTCACCGGACAGAACATGGTCATTGACGGAGGTCTCACCATTAAGGGCAGTCTTTAGCCGCCAAATGTTTTGGGGCCAGTTAAGGGGGCGAGGACAGCACAGCCTCCCTCTGCGTAGCGCGTTTCTCAATACACCAGGCGTGCAGCGGTCGTTACATGAGTTTGGGCTCGGCTAATGAATGGATCCGAGCTGTCGAGCTGCACCCGGCCGACTTTGATGAGATGTGATCGGTCGAATCTCCACCCCGACTCATTGCATCAATGCACGCTCTTCTGAAAGCGCCGGTGTTCGGCTATCGAGATAGGGCCTCTGGCGATGTCCGCTTCAAATCTGTGACGTGCCTGGTGTTGCGTTGAGATGAACACCTCAGGTTGAAAGCACGCTGTCTATTCCAGAGTCTGACGCCGTCGTTCAGACGGCGTCAGACGGTCCTGGTCTACGGTGGCCTGATGGATGTGAATGCCACGCAACCACGAGGCTTGGCCAAGATCCATGGACGCGAAGTGCCTAGCGCAACTTCCAGGTCACCCGAAAGCCGCCCGAGACATCGCTGTCGCTGTCATAGCGGCCCGGGAAGTTCGCGTTCTGTGAGGCACTGATATTTCGGGTTTTCAGATCGGCGTAGCCGGTGGTAAAGCCGACCATGAATTTGCCGTAATCGATTTCGTAACCGACCATGATCATGTGATTGTCGTGATCAAACAGGTTGGGACGCACAGCGCTGTCATCGATCATGGCTTCGCCAACGGTGTAACCGATCCTAAAGGTCGAGTTCTCTACAACTTTGTACTCGGCCGCAACTGCCCAGCGGGTCCGGTCGTGTGTGTTGCTGATGGTCGGGCCGTTCAGTGCAGTGCTGGTTTGAAACTCGACATCGCCTTTTTCAAAGTCCTTGTAGCTGGTCCACTGAATCTGGGCCATCAAGTTGAGATTGTCGGACCATCGGTATGCGAAACCGCCAAACAAGGAGGCCGGAGTCACAAAGTTCACGTCAACATCCTGTGCAACGCCGCCGACCTTGCCATCACCGCGCATGTCCACAAAGCCTCGCGATCTGTAGGAGAGTCCGAGAGACAAGGCGGGCGTCCATTCGTAGACCATGCCCAGCGTCGCAGAGCCACCGATGCCATCGGCAACGAACTCCACATTGCCCAGAGGTGAGGGGAGTTGAGTTTTCTGCCTGCCGTATCGCGGGGATATCTGCAGGCCAACTTTCAATCCTTTGGTCAGTTCCTTTCCGATGTTGAACCCGACATTGATGATGCTGAGCTTGCCCGTATAGGGCGAGTTCACACCTACGTCGGGATCGGCCGGCAATGTGAAGGCTGCGCCAATCGACCCGTACAAGCCGACGCCCATCGACCATCCCCCGATCTCGCCGAGGCCATACCAGAAGTCGATACCCATTGGGGACTGAGAGCCAGAACCCTCATAGCCAATGGCATCGTTTCGGTATTCACCAGTGAAATTGAATGCCAGAACGCCGACCATGGCCTGATCTCGGGTATCACCCACCACGCCAGCAGGATTCACGAGCAAGTTGCTACCCGGGTCGCCAGGGCTCGCGACGGTAGCGCCAGCGAGGTCAGCGTCACGTCCTGCACCGTGTGGCGCGACAATCACGGATGCCATGGCATGGCTCGAGCCGAGCAGGGCAAGTGCGGCGAGATGGAATCTTGACGGGCGCAACGAGAAGCTTCGAACGGACATTTTGGGGTTCCCTGAGTCGTTTTTTTGTGTTGGTTTTGCGGATCATGCAAGTGTTTGCGCAGTGATGTCAGGCGATCAGTTCAGCTTGAACGCCTGAGCGGGGCCTACTCCGGGAGCGTATTACCGGAGCCACCCATTTCAGCGGGCATGTCTTTCATCTTGGGCAGGCCATCCCGAACGCTGATCACTTTTTCAGCGTAGTTGACGTGCAATGCGGGTTTGAACTGCAGTGATGGGATCGTGGCAGCGTAAACATCGACCAATCCCATCGGTGGGTGGTCGCTGAAAACATGACCGCCACAGTCGGTGCACCATTTCCGGTAGCTGATCGGGGTCTTGTTATAAGTGGCGATCTTTTCTGCGCCGGCAGTCACTTCAAGACTTGTTGGTTTCCACAAACTGAAAGCATTGAGGGGGCTCGCGGACCAGTGACGGCACGATTCGCAGTGGCAGTATCCCATTGCTTCGGGTTCGCCCGTCACCGTGAATTGAACTGCACCGCAGAAGCAGCTGCCTTTGTGTTCGCTCATGAAAGATCTCCTCGATATGCCTTTCAGCCCGGCGCATTCCCAAAGGGCTGTTACAAGTGGGTGGGTTCAGCCCTGTCATCTTCGCGACTTGGCAGACCTGTGGCCAGATGGCAATAATGACAACAGTCATGGACATATCTGCCAAACCACAGCGAATCAGCCGGCGACGAAAGTCGAAGCCACCGGAGGTTGTTCTGATTGCACTAGCCGGGGGGCATGCATCCACTGCAGTAGGCCCTCTGGAAGTCTTCAATGCGGCTGGTGTCACCTGGCAGGAATTGACGGGTGATCCTGTCCAGCCTCGTTTCAGCATCCGTACCGTCTCTCTGGATGGGAGGGCGACGCGAATGGGCGACGGCGTCTCGCTCAAACTTGATCACGCACTCAATGAGATTTCATCAGCTGACCTGATTTTCATATCTTCTGGTGGTCCTGACATCGATGCCTTGCTGGAGAACAATGGACGCGTCGTCGACTTCGTCCGCCGACGTTATCGATCTGGCGCCAGTGTGGCTGCAGTATGTTCAGGAGTCGCCATTCTTGCGGAGGCAGGGGTGCTCGACGGGGTGCAGGCAACGACGCACTGGAGTCTGATCCCCGAGTTTGCAAGACGCTACCCGCGCACATCCTGGAAAGGTCGGGCCATGGTCACGGAAGGCAAGCGCGTCTACTGCGGCGGCGGGGTGTACGCAGCTCTGGACTTGGCGATACATCTGGTGGAAGTGTTTGCAGATCGCAAGACAGCGGTTGAATGCGCCAAGGCCCTGCTGGTCGAGATGCCCAGGTCCAGTCAGCCGGAGTTCGGTGCCGTTGCCAAGCGTGCACTGTCCGTTGACAAGCGTATCGCCAAGGCTCAACAGATGATTCAACGCAGTTTCTCACTTGGCGTTGTTCTTGAGGACGTGGCACGCGAGGTCGGCATGAGCCCACGGAATTTCATCCGCCGGTTCAAGCAGAGCACTGGAAGCTCGCCCATGGCCTATCTGCAAGGTCTGAGGATTGATCTTGCGAAACGTCTGATCGAGCAAGGTTGGTGTAATACGCAGGAAGTGGCCGCGCACATTGGCTACTCCGACGTCACGCATTTTCGCGGGATATTCAAGCGGGTTTGCGGTGTGTCGCCTTCAGAGTACAAGCGCTCGGTTGGGCAGTCCCGTCGTGGGCGCGCACCAGGATTGACGTCCTCGCTGAACTAAACTCAGAACCGCAGTAAGAGTGTCTTGATGAACTGCGCCGCTGAAGAGGTTGCGGTCGTCGCCAATGGCCTCAACCACCATCAGGCCGCTGGGTTCGCCGTTTTCCTGCTTTTTTCGCACGACGGTGAAACCATCGAGGAAAGCGGACTTCACCGTGCCCGCACCGGCAACGCGAAACTGCGTGTGCTTGTTCCAGGCGATCAGGCAATCGGGCGCTCCAGAGGGGGACATTGGTGTGTGATCTTCCGAGATTGAATGCGGGTGTGATTCCCAATAAAAATGGTCCGCCGATCATGCGGCTTCTGATTAGCCCCGCTCCTGGGGCAAACAACGATCGCGATATGCGCGTCGTGTCCTAGTAATTTGTTCGTCAGCCAGCCAGCCAGCCAGCCAAGCGGCTGGTCCGGAGCGCGCCGAGAGCGTGTGGCACGGCATGGCCGATGTCTGCTGGTATTCGCCCCGAGTCTAAGCAGATTCAATTACGAATAATCCCGGCAGTCGGCCCCTGACAAACCTGATCTTCAGAAACTGGATATACCGATAACAAATAAGGAACAGGCCTGATTTTTCTTCTGAGCCCGACACATCAAAAAAATGCCCCCGCTTGCGCGAGGGCATTTTCAATTTACTGCCACCCAAGAGCAGTGTCTTGATACTGCTTGTGAGCGGGGATCCCGTTTGAACGGGATCTGGTATCAGCTTCCGAAGCCAATCACCACCAGACGCGCGCCGTTGTCGTCGCTATTGGTCGTGGTCGCAACCAGGCTGCCATCTGCGGAAGCAGCAACGGCATAGAACTGCGCGCTGATGTTGGCATCTGGCAATTCAAAAATGCCGTCCTGATCGACGCTGGTGTCGAGTTGGCCATCAGCGGTCAGCACATAGACTGCTGCGGTACCGCCAAAGCGTCCGACGTGCACGGTGCGATCATCTGGCAGACCGAGAACGTGGCGACCGCGTTCTTCGAAGCTGGGGGTGCCGGTAACCGCCTCGCTCTGAATGGCCTGCGTCCCGAAGTTGCCCCAGGTTCGGTCGTATCCGCCGCCTGATGCAGGAACGCGGAAGCTGACCAAGTCCTGCGCCTGGTAGGTTTCGTAGCCCAAGCTGGATGGAATGCCAGGACCGGTAGCACCGCCGTAACCAGTGGTAACCATGCTGCCGTCTGTTTGGACGCCAACTGCGTAGGCTTCCGCAAATCCACCGTCTTCACGGAAGGGATTGAATACGGCGACACCGTTCTCGGGAGGGGAACTTGTGAATGGCGTGACACCGAAACCCTGGAAGGAGGGATCAAGTACGCCCGTTTCAGTCAGCTTCAGGAGAACCACATGGTGGCGGAAACCATCTCCGTAGTTGGTGTAACCGACGCTGACCATGCTTCCGTCATCAAAGACATGACCACGACGACCGTTGTCACCGAAATCTCCTGTGCCGCCGGTGCTTGCCCAGCTGAAAGCAGTGCCGCTGTTGAAGCCCGAATCCACCGCGCCGCTGCTGGCCAGCACACGTGTGACGTAGCGGTCATTGTCGAAGCGCTGGGGGCTGCCAGCCAATGGTGAGCCGTAGCCGAAGACCACCACGCGCTCTTCTGAACCGGAGGTATCCAGCTTGAGGTCAAAGGCGGTGTCACTTGGGAAGCCCGGGCCGGAAAATTCGCCAGCATCGCTGAGGGTCGGGGTTGGCCAAGCGGTGTTGTCAGCCCATCCGAAAGCGACTTCGACGACACCGTTGGTGCCGAAGCTGTTAACCAGTGAGCCGGTGCTGTCCAGCTTGACAAGCAGAACGTCCTGTCCATCTTCGCGGTTGGCGGTGATCGTGGCATTGGGTGTGGACGTGATGGGTGTGCCGCCATTGCCATCAGTTGCGTTGACCACGGCGATGACATCACCGTTGGAGAGTACAACCACGCCGTATGACTGCTCGTCGCCGCCATTCGGGGCTAGATTGAGTTCAACGGAACCGTCGCCGCCCCAACTGGTATCGGGGGTGCCATCGGTGTTGAACCGCATGATCACGGTCTGGCGGTCAGTGGTGTCGGCGTCGGTGTGTCCTGATGCATAGATCAGGCCGTCGGACCCGAAGCTCAAGCCACGAAGGTCGTTGGCGGCTGTGGTCGATACGTCGGCCATCACAGTGGCACCTGCAGGAACGGTGCTGCCGCCGTTGCCATTGCCGCCACTATTGCAGGCGGCAAGCAGCAACGCGGCGCTGCTGGCAACTGCCAGCGGAAGAACGCGAGAAGAAGTCATGAGATCCCCAGAATATGAGTAAAAGAAAATGCGAATAGTTCGCATTTAGATTAATCTACACATTGAGGGTCTGACAGGTCAAGCCCAACGTCAGATTGAGGGCACCTTCCTAAATATTGTTGCAATGAGAACTATTCTCACTTACATTTAGCTTCCAGTTTGGGTCTGAAACTTCGCGGCCGCCGCGAACGCTCGCAGCCCTGTACGCCCTCACTTTAAGGATTCCCAACATGAATCGCGTCTCTGGATTCTGCTGCGTCGCGCTGTCCGCTCTCGTTCTGGCCGCCTGTGGAGGAGGAGGGGGAGGAGGTGGAGTTGGAGGCAGTGGAGGTGGTGGCGGCCCAGGTACCGGAAGTCCGACGCTTGACGACGCCGCCCGGAGAGCGGTGCTGTCCGATTTGGGAACGCTTTTGATCCTGCCCGGGCTGGAGACCCTCTCGGATCAGGCGACTGACCTTTCCAGCGCGGTCGCTGCACTTGCCAGCGCACCGGGCAATGCCACAGCACGAAGTGCGGCTCAGGATGCCTGGTCCAGTGCGATGGTGGCTGTTCAAAGGGCCGAAATCTTGCAGGTTGGGCCGGCCGCCCGTTCATCGGAGCCCGGTGGCATGGACCTCCGAGACCAGATTTATGCATACCCGCAGATCAATCTCTGTGCTATTCACACAGCCGCCTATTCGGATAGCCAGGTCACGGCAAGCTCACCCATCAATACCACCGGCATGGGCGCTCTCGAATACCTGTTGTTCAGCGATGCTGACAACGCAAATTGCTTGCCGGGTGCGGGCATCGACGCTCAGACCAAACGTGCGGAGCACGCCTCGCGTATCGCCGACCGGATTGCCCAGGTCGCTGCCGAGCTTCTCGCAGAATGGGAAGCCAGCGGAGACAACTTCATCAACGAGTTTGCCAATGCAGGCAATGGCGGCAGCACCTTCAGCACGCCTCAAATGGCGCTGAACGCCGTGTCGACTGCGATCTTCTACGCAGAGAAGGAAACCAAGGATCGCAAGATCGCCAACCCGACCGGGGTCGGAGCGACCGGGCTGCCCGCCTGTCCCACCGTTAGCTGCCCGCAGCGCGTTGAATCACTCTACGCACAAACATCGGGTGCACACATCGTCGCCAACCTGCAGGTTTTTCGCGATGTCTTTACCGGCGTATCGGGTGGTCTGGGCCTGAATGATCTGCTTGACGGCATTGGTCGGGAGGATTTGTCCGCCCAGATCGTGACCCAGCTCAATGCCGCCATCAATGCCGCGGTCGCGCTCGAAGATAGCTTCGAGGCAGAAGTGGCAGCCATTCCCAGCGAGCAGGCCTGTGCCAACGCAGTCAGCAGCCGGAGTGGCGATCCTGCCGCCTGTGCGCTGCTCGGGCTGGTGGACGCGGCAACTGACACGCTGCGAGCAGAAGTGACCTCGGCACTGAATCTGACCATTCCAAACTCCGCCGCCGGCGACAACGACTAATGAGCAACCTGCATCCTGCCGGTTCCCGGCAGGCGTGGTACATGCGGCTCAATCGGCCGCTCGATATTGCTGCGCTCGCTGCGTTTCGTGTTCTGTTCGGTGGCCTGATGGTCGTCGGCAGTCTTCGATTCATGGCCGAGGGCTGGATCGAACGCATGTACGTGGAACCCACGTTCCACTTCAAGTATTGGGGGTTTTCCTGGGTTCATGTGCCCGAGCAGGCAGGCCTCTATGCGCTGTACTGTGGCATCGCAATTTCGGCCTTAATGGTTGCACTCGGTGCGTTTTACCGGGTGGCGATCATTTCGTTCTGGTGCCTGTTTACGTATGCCGAACTGATGGATGTCACGGCCTACCTGAATCACTACTATTTTGTCTCGCTGCTGACGCTGATTCTGTGTTTCTTGTCGCCCCATCGCGCTTATTCCATTGATGCATGGCGCAAACCGGCGCTGCGCTGTGATACGGCTCCGGCGTGGCAAACCTACTGGCTGCGATTCCAGGTCGGTCTTCTTTATTTTTATGCCGGACTAGCGAAGCTCGAATGGGACTGGCTCGCACATGCACAGCCACTAAACATCTGGTTGCCGGCACACAGCGGCATGCCGCTGATCGGCAGCCTCATTGGCCAACCCTGGGTGCACTACGCGTTCTCCTGGTTCGCGTTTGCTTTCGACACTTTCATCATCGCTTTCATGTTGTGGCGTCGGGCGCGTCCGTATGCGTTTGCCGTGATCCTGGTTTTTCACCTGTTTACGCATCTGTTTTTCAACATCGGCCTGTTCCCATTCATCATGGTGTTCGGCGTGCTGATTTTCTTTGAACCGGATTGGCCACGCCGAGTGATGCCTTGGCTGCGCAAGGCAGTACCAATCAAGGCCCCCGAGCGCGCAAGCTGGAGTCGCCCGGGTGCAGTGTTCGCAGCTGCCGTCATCGGCTTCTGCGCTTTGCAGTTCGTGCTGCCACTGCGGCACTGGTTCTACCCCGGCACCGTGTTATGGAATGAGCAGGGCATGCGTTTTTCCTGGCGTGTGATGTTGAGGGAGAAGTCGGGCTCGCTCGACTATCACGTGGTGGACGCAAGCGGGCGCGAGCACCTTGTCAGTCCGAATCACTACCTCACGGACCAGCAGTACCGCGAGATGTCAGGACAGCCGGATCTCATCCTGCAGTTGGCCCATCACATTCACGATGACTTCAATGAACGCGGGCTAGGGCCGGTCCAGGTCTACGCTGATGCCCGTGTCTCACTCAATGGGCGGCCTGCACTGCCCTTGATACAGCCCGACGCAGATCTGGCCAGCGTACATGATGGAATTGGCCGAGCGGATTGGATTACCGATCCTCCGGCTGGGTCACCTCCATTGCACCGCCGGCTTCAGCTCGCACGTCATCCCGCCCAATGACGCAGGCCCCCATCTTGTTCTATGACGGCGTCTGCCACTTTTGCGATGCCACAGTGCGCTTTGTACTGCGTCATGAGCAAAGGCCGACGATGCGATTCATGGCTTTGCAATCCGAACAGGCACCGCGCTATCTGGCACAGCATGGCGTGACACATGGCGACTTGAAATCAATGCTCGTTCTGGATGGTGATCACCTGCTCCGCGAATCCGAAGCCGCGCTGTTCCTGTGTCAACAACTGCGCTGGCCATGGCGATGGCTAGGCGGCTTGTTGGCACTGGTGCCGCGCCGTTTGCGCAACGCGGCGTATCGAATCATTGGCAGCAAGCGCTATCGCTGGTGGGGCCGTAGTGATGTCTGTTTGCCTGTCCCCACCCAACACCGCCACCGTTTCCTCGATCTCTCTTCATGAAATTCAAGATTACTGTTTGCACGCTCGCGCTTTGCTCCGCTTTTTCGGCCGGAGCCGAAGACACCGAAGAAGCGCCGAGGGATCCACAGATTCAAACGATCACGATTCTTGGCGCGCCTGAAGAGCTGCCCCGCATGACCGGATCAGCGCATGTGGTCGACGAAGAGGAAATGGAACGCTACAGCTACGACGATATCAACCGTGTGCTGAACGTTGTGCCAGGCATTTATGTGCGTGAAGAAGACGGATTCGGATTGCGGCCCAATATTGGTCTTCGCGGTGGATCGTCAGATCGCAGCCAGAAAGTAACCTTGCTCGAGGACGGTGTTCTGTTCGGGCCTGCTCCTTACTCGGCACCGGCAGCCTATTTTTTCCCGCTGACGGCGCGCATGACCGGGGTTGAGGTATACAAGGGGCCAGCGGCTATCAGCCAAGGGCCGCAAACGGTTGGAGGTGCGATCAATTTATTGTCGGCACCCATTCCTGCCCAGGCGGGCGGATTCGTCGAAGCCGCTGGCGGCAGTGACGCGTTCCGGCGGCTTCACGCGCGTTACGGCGGTCCCGTCAAGGAATTCGGTCTGCTCGGAGAATATGTGCACGTGGCCCACGATGGCTTCAAGGATCTGGACAGCGGCGGCGATACTGGCTTCGTAAAGAACGAAGCGCTGCTCAAGGCGCGCTACGCACTAGGCCCCGGAGTACTGGAAATGCGGCTGGGCTATGCCGACGAAATATCCAACGAGAGTTACCTGGGCATCACGGAGGCGGACTTCCGGTCCAATCCCAATCGTCGCTATGCCGCCAGCCAGCTGGATCACTTTGACTGGGACTGGAATGGGGTGCGCCTGGACTGGCAACAAGATATTTTTGGCGGTGAATTGCTGGTGAGTGGCTACAGCCACCAGTTCCATCGTGCATGGCGCAAGTTCAACAATCTAGGCGGTGGCAGTGATGTCCGCGACGTGCTGGCCAACCCGGATACGCCGTCCAACAGTCTGCTCTACGATGTGCTGACCGGTGCCAGCGACTCCGACCCCGGTTTTGAGGGCGACGACATTCTGGTTGGTACCAACGACCGCGATTTTCGTTCCTCCGGCGTGCAGGCCAAGCAAGTCTGGACCCTTGAGCAGTGGGGTGGCGAGCATCGTCTTGAAGCCGGGGTGCGCCTGCATAGCGACCGAATTCTGCGAGAACATGATCAGTTTGCCTACGAGATGGAGGCGGGCCGACTCGTGCGCAACGCTTTGCCCGGCGGCATCATCACCCACAACACCGGCCGTACCCTGGCCGCTGCGCTGTGGATCCGTGACGAGGCTCGCTATGGCCGATGGACGTTTGCACCCGGAATCCGGGTAGAGCAGATCAGCTCTGATTTCATCGACCATCTTGCCGGCATCGAGCGGAGTAACGACTACGCCATCGCCTTGCCGGGGCTTGGCATCAACTATGCGCTCACCCCGGCGACCACATTGCTGGTGGGTGTACACAAGGGCTTTTCGCCGGCCACTGTCGGTCCCAGTGAAGATCTGGAGCCGGAAGAGGCGATCAACTACGAAGCCGGTACGCGCGTGCAGACGCGTGCGGGTGACATTGAACTGATCGGATTTTTCAGTGACTACAGCAATCTCACCTCTACCTGCACCTTCTCCAGTGGCTGCCAGGTGCTGGATACTCAGACCAATGCGGGCAAGGTAGAAATTGCAGGGTTTGAAAGCAGCTATCAACATGCCTGGACTTTGTCCCAGTCAGTTCGCGTGCCCCTGCACCTGGGATACACCTACACGCATGCCGAGTTCCAGGAAGACTTCAATTCTTCCGATCCTCAGTTTGGCAATGTGCAGGCAGGTTTTGAGTTGCCCTACATTCCTGAGCACCGTGCAAACGCGCGCGTCGGTCTCGAGTTTGCCCAGTGGTCGACCAGCCTCTCGGCAACCTACCAGTCGCGCATGCGAGATGTTGCTGGTGATGGCCCCATCGAAGCTGCTACCGGCAGCGATGCCTTTACCGTGGTGGATCTCGCGGCTGCATGGCAACCGGTGGCGAAGGTCGAGCTCAGTGCGCGGATCGACAATCTCCTGGACCGTGAGTACATCACCTCCAGACGACCATTTGGCGCGCGTCCGGGCAAGCCGCAATCTGCTCAGCTCGCCGTGAAGTATCTTTTCTAGGTTACTTCCAGGCTTGGGCTAGAGCGGGCGGGGCAAGTCGCCCGCTCTGACCATCCTGTGCGCCCGTAGGGTTGCGATCAGAACGGCAGGAAGAGCGTCTTGATGAACTGCGCGGCGCCGCTGAAGACGTTGCGGTCGTCGCCAATGGCCTCAACCACCATCAGGCCGCTGGGTTCGCCGTTTTCCTCTTTTTCTCTCACGACGGTGAAACCATCGAAGAAAACGGACTTCATGGTGCCTGCACTGGCAACGCGAAACCGCGTGTGCTTGTTCCAGGCGATCAGGCGCTCCAGCGGCGTGGAGTCGGTTCTCTGGTGATCGGTGACGGTGCCCTTTACCGTCAGGAGCAGGCAACCATCGCCTCTCGTGCATCGCGCGCTGTGGAAGATGAAGCGACCCAGCAGAATGGTTGAGAGCCGAAGGCTCACGATGGTTTTCAGTTCAATGTTTGCGCTCGCACCGAAAAAATTGCGGTAGTTGAAGATGACTTCCTCGCCTTTCACGAGATTCCATTTCACGATGTGCTGACCGTTGGCGCGAGAAAAGTGCATGGGCTGGGCACCGTCCGAAAAATGGCTGCCGCGCGTGAACAAGAAGTACGCGCCATGCCAAATCCGCCCAATCGGTGCAGCCCACGGCCAGGGCGCCAGCACCTTGCTGTTGTCCTGGTTGTCGAGTGTGACCTTGGTAATCAAAGGCTCGGTAAAGCTACGCGGAATATCGAAGGAGCTGCCGGCTTCGTAGTTGCCTTGAGCGTTGGAGCTGGCTTCAAAGTCGATACGTGATGCCCCCGAGGTGTCGAACACGCGCGTCGCCAGCACATACATGAAGCTCTTGATGGTTGCCAGCACCATCAGCACCGCAATCACAATGGAAACAACGCCAGCGACCTGATCCGCGCGTTCAACCGCCGCCTTCAAGCTTCGTGCGGTTGCGTCCAGGGTTTCGTACAGGTGAATGCGAGCATTGACGATCTGATCATCGACCGATTCGGTACTGGCTTTCTGCAGGCCATCTATTTTGTCTGTGATGTCGCTTGCGGCGCCCGACCTGATTTCAAAGAAAGTAGCTTCCGTGTGGTGCTTGGCAAGATTGCTGATGCAGTTGCCGGGACGCAGGACCAGATGGCAATCCTTGCGTCCGAGATCGATGGTCTCGGGTATGACGCCGCCTGAGTCCTTGAGTGCTTGCGCGGCCTCTGCGCCGGTGCGGAAGTTCTGCCTGGAAAGCTCGCGCAACTTGCGCATGCCGCTGCGCTCGCTTTCGATCTGCCAGCGATCGATGGAGTAGTCGGTGCTCAGCTTCAGGCCGATATCTGTTGATTGTTGCGGCAGCAACGCCTGATCTTCCCGGATGCAGGCAAACTCACCCTTGTTCTTCAGGCTGGGTTTGGACTCAGCATCCAGAACTGTTTCGTCAAGCGACGCTACCGAGCAAAGTCTGTCCATGTGCAGCAGGGAATAGACGATGTCAGGTTCTTTGGCGGATTTCAGGACCTTGACGGCCTCTGGTGTGACCCGCTGCTCCAGCTGGTCGAGCGCACGAATCAGAAACGCCAGTTGAACGTTTTGATCCTCCGATGGTTTTGGAAGGCGTACAGAGAAGCGAAGCCGATCCAGATGCAGGGCCAGGCGTCGCTGCAGTTGTCGCGTACGGCCCAGCGCACTGGCGGCCTCCTGATCCTTTGCGTTCTTGCGGAGCAGACTGACGCGTTTGCTCAGGGCGCGTTCAATGCGGCTGACCAAATTCTGGCGGCGCTCTTTTTCCTTCTGATAGACCTGAAGGATGACCAGGCGCATGACGGGTGGTATCCCAGCCTTGGATATCTTCAATTCGTGGACTGCGCGTTGGGCCTTGCTCAGTTTCTTCTTGAGTTCACTGGCTTTCTTGTCGCTCCGAATCAGGGCTTCCGCAGGGTCTGGCTCATTGCCCAGATTGAGAATGCGTGATGGCTTGAGTTCGCCGGCAAGCGCGCGGGCGCTGAGCCCCTCCTCGCTGGCACGACGCAACAACTCGCGGCCTCGTTCCAGGAATAGAGATTCGAGTCTGAGGCGCACCGCCTGGTCGAAATCCAGAGGCTTCTGCCGATCAATCAGTTCTTCTGGATCCAGATCCGTGCAAGGCACCACAGAGACACGCGAGGGAGTGCTGATCTGGCAGTAGCGATCGATAGGGGTTGCCTGATAGACCGCCCGGTCAAACCATTGCGAGAGTTGGATGTTGGCGTAGATGCCGCCAGCCAGAACCAGCAGCAGGGGCGACCACAGTCGGGCGCTGGTCAGTAGCAAAGCAACAGGTTTGTCGCCCTGGACTTTGAGCTCGCGTACGAGTGAGCGGTTCTGCCGGAAGATCTCGACAACAAGGATCGAGATCAGGATCGCACTGAACAACAGCAGCAGTCGTGCCCACCCGAAAAAGGACCACTGCCATTGGAGAATCAATGCGAGCGTAGCGAATATCAAGAGCACTGGTGTGCGCTGCTTGCATCGCGTCGCAAACAGAATAATGCCCAGCGCGGCCAAGCTCAGATAGGTCAGGGCGATGACGCTTGACTGCGGTGCTGTCTCGAAGCTGGGTCCCAGCAGGTGCTCGTAGAAAAACAAAGAGAAGCGGGGCGCGGCGAGCAATAGAAGGCCGGACCAGAGTGTCGTCGACAGCGGAGCGTTCATGATCAGGGCTGCGGCGTACTCGAGGCAGAGGGCGATGTAGTTGCGGGAAACAGCCTTCCCGTTTGCCAAAGAATATCCCGAAGCGCTTATCTGTTCAGGCTTTGTCCCTCTGCGATGTGGCCTGTCTGACCATCAGGCAGCAAAACTGCGCGAGATGATGGCATCCATTGGCAAATCGGCTGGCAGGGTGCCAAACGCTAAACCGTGTTCATTGGCGAGTCTGCTGCGACAAAATGCATCAGCAATATCCGCGTTGCCGGCACCAAGCAGGATGCTGGCCTGCAAGGCCAGTGCGGTTCTCTCCACCAGCATGCGGCTGCGCATCTCGATGGTGCTGCGATCTTCAAAGGCCTGCTGCAGCCAGCTGACCTCGCGATCCAAATCAGGGCTTTGTCCGCGTTCGCGCATGAGTTCTGCAAACAGGGCTTCACGCGTTTCCGGTTCCTTGGAAATGGCGCGCAGGACATCAAGACATTGAATGTTGCCGCTGCCCTCCCAGATCGAGTTGAGCGGTGCCTGACGATACAGGCGTGGCAGATTGCTCTCTTCAACAAAGCCTGCGCCGCCCAGACATTCCTGCGCTTCATTGACCAGTGTAGGGGCGCGTTTGCAAATCCAGTACTTCCCGATCGCGGTTGTAATACGCGCAAGAGCAGCTTCGCCCGCGTCGCGTTCACTGGCGTCGACCGCGCGCGCCACGCGCATGGTCAGAGCGATGGCGGCCTCGGATTCCAATGCAAGGTCTGCCAGTACGTTGCGCATCAGGGCATGTTCAATCAGTGGCTTTCCGAAGGCATTGCGATGACGTGTATGGTGGATTGCCTGCACCGTGGCCTGTCGCATCAGGGCAGATGATCCGATCATGCAATCTAGGCGAGTGAGCGCCACCATTTCCAGAATGGTCTGAATGCCGCGGCCTTCTTCACCGAGGCGCTGCGCATAGGCCTGGCGAAATTCCACTTCGGACGAGGCATTACTGCGATCTCCGAGCTTGTCTTTCAGGCGCTGGATATGAATGGTGTTGCGCGTGCCATCCGGATGGATCTTGGGCATCAGAAAACAGCCGATGCCGGCATCGGTTCTGGCCAGCACCAGCCAGGCATCGCACATGGGCGCCGAGAAAAACCACTTGTGCCCGGTAATCTGATAACTGCCGTCTGCTTGCGGAACGGCGGTTGTGGTATTGCTGCGCACGTCAGAGCCGCCCTGTTTCTCCGTCATGCCCATGCCGATGGTGCAACTCTTCTTCTGCTCCATGGCCAAGGTGCGCGGGTCGTATTCCAGTGCATTGATCTTCGGCAGCCAAGCCGCAGCCAGAGTGCTTGAATGCTTCAGTGCAGGCACTGCCGAATGGGTCATGGTCAAAGGGCAACCGGTGCCGGCCTCGGCCTGTGCATGCAGGTAACTCAAGCCGGCGCGTGCGACGTGCGCGCCCACGGTATCGGCATGTCGCCAGGCGAAGGCATGGACGCCATGCTTCATCGCTATTTCCATCACCCGGTGATAGGCCGGATGAAACTCGACTTCATCAATGCGATGGCCATAGCGATCAAAGGCGCGCAGCTTAGGCGGGTTTTCGTTTGCGGTGTATCCCAGTGCCATGGTTTCGCCGCCGGTGATCGCGCCAAATTCCTCCAGCTGTGCTGCCGCCCAGCCTCCGCCTTCGCGTTCGATGCTCTCGATCAGAGCCAGATCTGTCGTGTACAGGTTGTAGTCGCCGATGGGCGGGGCCTGATTGCTGACTTCATGGGTCGCGGTTGCATGGATCGAGCTCATGGTCTTTTCATCCTTGTGCGGGAGGCGAATGCGAGGCCTGTGTTGATATTACATAGGATGACATCCATATTCGTAAAGTGTAATGTTCTGGCCGTTCAGGAATCGCTAAAACAAACTTCGGAGAAATCGTGTGAACTTTGATTATTCGCCAGAAGACGAGGCTTTCCGTGACGAGGTACGTCAGTGGATGGAAGCCAATGTCGACCAGAGGCCGCGTGGTGCAGCGCCCGGTTACCGTGCCGAGAAAGATGTCCAGTTTGACTGGGAGCGCAAGCTGGCCAAGAAGGGCTGGCTGACATTTGCCTGGCCCAAGGAATACGGCGGAACCGGCTGGACGGCGACGCAGCGCGATATTTTTGAGACAGAGCGCGCACGAGCAGGGGCGCCCGGAACCAGTCCGTTTGGCCTGATGATGCTGGCGCCGGTACTCATGAAGTTTGGAACCGAAGAGCAGAAGAAGCGCTATCTGCCAGCGATCGCCAACGTTGAGGACATCTGGTGTCAGGGTTACTCGGAACCGGGCTCGGGTTCAGATCTGGCCAGTCTCAAGACAACGGCAGTGCGCTCTGGAGACAAGTACATCGTCAACGGACAAAAAATCTGGACCACCCAGGCGCATTGGGCGGACAAGATTTTCTGTCTGGTCAGGACCAGCAACGAAGGAGCCAAGCAGAAGGGCATTTCGTTTCTCCTGTTCGACATGAATTCCAAGGGCGTGGAGGTTCGACCGATCGTTACCATCGATGGTCACCATCATCTCAATGAAGTGTTTTTCACTGACGTGGAAGTGCCGGTGGAAAATTTGGTGGGCGAAGAAGGACAGGGTTGGGCTATTGCCAAGTACCTGCTCACGCATGAGCGCACCGGCATCGCTGGGGTGGCTGACAACAAGGCGCAGTTGGCAAAACTCAAGGCGACGGTGGCGCGCGATCCGGTGCTCAAGGATGACCCGCATGCGCGTCGTCGTCTGACCGAGCTCGAACTGGACTTGATGGCGCTCGAGTACACCAACCTTCGAACCCTGGCGCGTATGGATCAGGGCGAATCTCCGGGGCCCGAGTCCTCTGGCCTGAAGATCAAGGGCACTGAGTGGCAGCAGGCCGCGACGGAAGCTTTCGTCGAGTTCGGGGGGCACGATGCCATGGCCTGGCATAAGCAGGTGGAAGGCGTTGATCCTGCGTATCAGGCAGCAACGGCGCGCTACAACTTCATGCGTGCCGCTTCCATCTACGGCGGCAGCAACGAGATTCAGAAAAACGTGCTGGCCAAGATTCTCATCGGACTTTAATCGGAGATCAGAAAAATGGATTTAACTTTCAGCTCCGAACAGGAGATCCTGCAGGACAGCGCCGTCAAGTTTGCGCAGAAGGCTTGCGGTCTGGACCAATACAAGAAATCGCTGGAGGCCGAGGGTCAGTGCCATCCTGATATCTGGAAACAATTTGCAGAGTTTGGCTGGTTGTCACTGGCCGTGCCGGAAGCGGCGGGCGGTTTTGGCGGCACGACACTGGATATGGCGCTGGTTGCCGAGGCTCTGGGCGCGGGATTGGTGATCGAACCTTTTGTGGCCGGCGCGCTGCTGCCCTGCTCAATATTCAGTCAGTCCGCTGCTCAGAAGCACGAGACATTGCTTGGCAAAGTAGCAGAGGGCAGTGAGCAACTGGCTGTGGCCTATGCCGAACGAGCGGGTCGATTCGATCCGGGTGCCTGCGAAACCACCGCCCAGGCGGCTGACGACAAGTTTGTTATCACCGGAAGCAAGCATTGCGTATTCAATGCGCCCAATGCTTCGCATCTGATCGTCAGCGCCAGAACTGGCGATACCATTGGCTTGTTTCTGGCGCCCCGGAATGCTCCCGGCCTGAGTATTGATGCCTACGATGTGCTCGGCGGCGGAACAGCCGCCAACTTGCTGCTGGACAAGGTCAGCGTGTCCTCGGATGCGCAGGTCGGAAATCTGGAAACTCTGGAGCGAGCGCTGGACCGGGCTGCTGTCGTGTCCTGCGCGCAGGTGCTGGGCGGGATGACGGCACTGCTTGAACGCACGACCAACTATCTGCGGACGCGAAAGCAGTTTGGCGTGCCTATCGGCAGCTTTCAGGTCCTGCAGCACCGTGTAGTGGATATGTTCATAGAGATTGAGCAATCGCGGTCGATGGTGATGATGGCCTCGTCCAAGGCGGATAGCGACAACACTGCCGAACGCATGCGAGCGGTCTCGGCGGCGAAGGCGCACCTGTGCAAGACCTCAAAATTTGTCGCACAGCAGGCGGTGCAGTTGCATGGTGGTATCGGCATGACCGAAGAACTGGACGTGGGGCACTACTTCCGACAGTTGACCGCATTCAGCATTCGCTACGGCGACCGTGAGTTCCATCTGAGCCGTTTTGAGGCACAGCCGGAACCTTTGGCGTGAACGATAGCGGCACGGCGGACCTGTTGCGTCGTGCACGCCAAGTGCTTGAAACAGGATCGCCGGAGATGGGTAAGAGTGAATCCTCATCTCCGGTTGATCTTTATCTGGATCTCGACCGGTTTGAAGCAGAGCGCCGCATGATGCGGCGCTTTCCGCAGGCTGTTCTGGCCAGCAGCATTCTCAGTCATGCAGGAGACTGGTGGTCCGGGGATGTCCTAGAGGTGCCCTTGCTGCTTAGCCGTGATGATGAAGGTCAGGTGCGTGCTTTCATCAATGTTTGCCGGCATCGCGGAGCGCGCCTCGTGGAACAAGGGCAGGGATGTGGAAAGCGGAAATTTTCCTGCCCCTACCATGCATGGACTTATGGCTGCGATGGCCAACTCCTGCATGTCCCACATGCCAATGGATTTCCTGAGGCCGAGCAGGATGTAACAGGTTTGCGTGCATTGCCCTGCGTCGAACGAGCGGGTTTGATCTGGGTGATTGTTGACCCCGCAGAAGACAAGTCTGGCGAGGATATGGCGGCCATGCTGGGGCCTTTCTCAGACGATCTCCGTACGATGGCTTTCGACGCGTGCCAGGCCTATGCTCCGAGGGAAATCGAAATCGCCTGCAACTGGAAGCTTGTCATTGAGGGCTCTTCCGAGGCCTATCACTTCAAGATTGCGCATCGACAGAGTATTGCACCCCTGTTCGCCGACAACGCACAGATCATCGATGAGCATGGCTTGAACCGGCGCATGTTCATCGTCAGGGAATCCCTGCGCCAGTTCAGTGGCACGGCAGAGTCGCTTGATGAACTGCGTCAGCACGGCAATCTTCTCTATTTCTTCTTTCCGCTGACCATGATTCTGGTTCAACCGGATCACGCTCAGGTGACACGGATAGAGCCGATCACGCCTGAGCGCACGCGGATAATCGACATTGCGCTGATTCCGCCGGGGCCACTCGATGAACGGACTCGGGAGTACTGGGATCGCAATGTCGATTTGTATCGCCGCACGCTGGGCGAAGATTTCTCGATGATGGAATCCATTCAAGCTGGCCTGCGCAGTGGCGCAAACAGGACGCTGCATTTCGGTCGGCACGAGATGGCCCTGACGCGATTTCATGAACAGCTCAGCGCACAACTGGATGTGCTTGATCCGTGAAGCAGAAACCCAAAGCCCGCAAATTGATTCTGGATCTGATGCTGGCATCCGAGGACAACAGCTTGTCTGCACAACAGGCCGTTCTGGGATGCAAGATTTTCGGCATCAGCGAGAACAGTGCCAGAGTCGCGCTTGCCAGACTCTCGTCCGAGGGCATGATTACCGTGCAGGAACGTGGCAGCTACGCGCTCAGTGATCAGGCCCATACTCTGGCAGACGATGTGGCCGCGTGGCGCACCAAGGAAGATCGGCTGCGACCCTGGAAGGGCGAATATCTGGGCGTGCACTGTGCTGGACTTGGCCGCAGCGATAGAGCCGCTACGCGACGACGTGCCCGCGCACTGGACATGCTCGGTTTCAGGGAACTCAAGTCTGGGTTGTTCGTACGACCCGACAATATAGAAAAGGATGCAGAGACGGTTGAGGTGCGACTGCGGAAACTGGGTCTGGACAAGGACGCACCGTTTTTCATCGCAGCCCGTTTTGATGCGCTCAGCGAGGCGCGCATTCGTCGGCTGTGGGATTGCCGCTTGCTCAGTGCTGTCTATCGAAAGATGAGCGAACAGCTGCAGGCCTGGCCGCAGGAGCAGGCAGACAAGCCTCTGCAGCTACGCGCTCGCGATGCTTTCCTGTTTGGTGGTGAAGCCATCAGGCTTCTGGTTTACGATCCCTTGCTGCCGGAAGGCCTGATCGATGCAAAGGCGCGCAAGCAGTTTTTTGCAGCTGCACGCGCGTTTGACGGATATGGAAAATCACTCTGGCAGACGCTATACCGAGAGAGCACGGGTTTGCCTGCACCCTTTGGCAAGACGCCTCTTCGAACCAGACGCAGATCGGTTCCCCCAGTGGAAGTCTGATCAGCCGAGCAAATCATGATGATGAAACCTGTTAGAAATGCACCATCCACGGTTCCCACATCTCTGCGCTTTATCGCCTCGCGTCTCGCGCATCGCGTCAAGCGGTCTGGCCAGGCCGGGCCGGATCTATCCAGGGTCATGGCCGCTTTATCGTCTTTGTCCGATCATGTGTTGCGTTGCGACAAGGTGGCGGTCAGTGCAAAGCATGCTGACTGGCTGGATGCGGGGCTAAATCTGCGCGCAGGTGCGGCAGTGACCTTGATCGCCAGCGGGAAGGTATTTGCTTCACGTCCTCTCGACGTTGCATTCGGGCCGCAAGTGGGTCTCTGGTATCGGGTCGGCAGCGGTGCAGCCAACAAGATCGTCGGCCATGCGAGCACATTCCTCGTTGAATCTGGCGGGCGTCTAGATCTGGTTGCCAAGCCTCCGGGCGAATTCCTGGATCGTGACGGCACATTCGACCCTCAGGAAAAGCGCGCGGCCCTGAGTGGCGAATTTGTGGCCATCATCATTCAATGGCGCGCAGACCCGGTCCCTGCGCTTCAAGCAGCGGGCGAGGCCTATCCAGACTTGTTCAGCGAGGCCTTGTCCCGTTTGCAGCAACCCAAGCATCCGCCACAAGGATGGCACTATCTCTGGCGACTCGGGCAAGGCGAGATCTTCTCGCCAGGTGCTCATGACAAGCGCGAGGTCTGCTGTCACACACGCTCTGACGTGGGCATCCTGCAGTTTCCGATGGATGTGCCGCTGACGCCGGAAACAACCGTGAACTGGTCCTGGATGGTCGAGCAACTGCCTTCCAGGCTGGCAGAGCACACAGAACCCACCCACGACTACCTGTCGCTGGCAGTCGAATTCGACAATGGTCTGGATCTGACCTGGATGTGGAGCGCCAGCCTTCCAATGGATACGATTTTCCAGTGTCCTTTGGCGTGGTGGAAGCACCGCGAGACGCACTGGGTCATACGTAACGATCCGCGAGAACTGGGGCAGTGGCTCGAAGAGTCGCGAAACCTGTCGCAGGACTATGAAAAAGCGATCGGCGGTGGCATGCCCAAGCGAATTGTTGCGGTGTGGCTGATTGCCAACACCATCTTCCAGCGAGGCGAAGGCAAGTGTCAGTATCGGAGTATCCGACTCTTGGATGGAGATGCCGAATACCCGGTAGCACAGGCTTAGATGCTGCGCAGTTTTCGCGGTAAGCGTTGCGCGTAGTCGTTCAACAGGACTGGAGGCCCCGTGCTTGCTGGGCCAGGGTGGTAATGAGTTGCCAATTTCCTGCGCGCATCAGATCCAGTGGTGCCAGCCATGAGCCGCCGACGCAGCTCACATTACTGAGTGACAGATAGTCGCCTGCACTGTTGGCTTTGATGCCACCCGTGGGGCAGAAGCGAACGTCGGGAAACACGCTGCCCATCGCCTTGAGCATGGGCACGCCACCGGCCTGCTCTGCAGGAAACAGTTTCATGCGGGTGAAGCCTGCTTCTCGAACTTTCAGTACCTCGGAGGGCGTCATGGCACCGGGCAGGAACGGAAGCTGGCTCTTCATCACTGCGGCAAGAAGTTCTGGCGTGGAACCAGGGCTCACCCCGAACTGGGCGCCAGCCTCCATTGCCTGATCCAGATCCTCGACGCGCGTGATCGTGCCGACGCCGACAATGGCTTCGGGAACCTGCTGTCGTACGCTGCGGATAGCATCAAGGCCTGCGGCGGTTCGCAAGGTGATCTCGAGAACGTGAATGCCGCCAGTGACCAGCGCGCGTGCCAGTAATACGGCCTGCGCAGCGTCATCCACCACAATCACCGGAATGACCGGTCCGTTGTTCATCACTGCATCAATATTCATCATGCGTCAGTTCCATCCGAAACTCATGGCGCCTTCTTCGGCGGAGGAACACAGGCTGCGCATTCCGGAAAATAGTTCTCGCCCGATCAGTTCATGGTTGTGCGAAAGATCAATGCTCACCGGCTCGCGTGCTGACCAGTCTGCATCGGACAGGAGCACGTTGAGGTCTCCCGCTTCAGCGTCCAGTCTGATCAGGTCGCCGTCGCGCAGCCTGGACAGCGCGCCGCCACAGAGACTTTCCGGCGTCACATGAATGGCCGCCGGGAATTTTCCGGACGCGCCTGACATGCGCCCGTCAGTGACCATCGCAACCTGATATCCCTGATCCTGCAGGCTGCCCAGTGCAGGCGTGAGTTTGTGCAGTTCTGGCATGCCATTGGCACGCGGGCCCTGGAAGTTCAGCACCGCAACAAAGCTGCAATTGAGTTCGCCGCGCTTGAAGGCATCCAGCACATCTTCCTGCGAGTGAAAGACTTTAGCGGGTGCTTCGACCACGCGATGCTCGGGCTTCACGGCAGATGTCTTGATGACCGCACGACCGAGGTTGCCCTTGAGCAGGCGCAGGCCACCATCCTTCTCAAAGGGTTCCGTCTTTGGCCGCAGGACTTCTGTGTCCAGACTCACCGTGGGAGCAGGGCGCCAGGCGAGCGTGCTGCTGTCATTGAGAAACGGTTCTTCGCAGTACGCGCGCAGTCCATTGCCCATGACGGTACAGACGTCTTCATGCAGAAGTCCGGCATCGAGCAACTCGCGTGTCAGCAAGCCAAAGCCTCCCGCGGCCTGAAAATGATTCACGTCGGCTTTGCCATTGGGATAGATGCGGCACAACAGCGGCACCACCTCTGATAAATCCGAGAAGTCGGTCCAGTCGATGATGATGCCCGCGGCCCGTGCGATCGCGACCAGATGCAAAGTGTGATTGGTGGAGCCTCCGGTGGCATGCAGGCCAACCATGCCGTTCACGATGGCGCGTTCATCAATCACGTCATGCAAAGGGATGTACTGTTTCCCCTGCTGGGTGGTCTGCGCAGCACGTTGCGCCGCTGCGCGGGTGAGTTCATCGCGCAGCGGCGTATTGGGATGAATGAAGGCGGCTCCGGGCAAATGCAGGCCCATCAGTTCCATCAGCATCTGATTGGAATTGGCAGTGCCGTAAAAAGTGCAGGTACCGGGGCCGTGATACGCCGAAGATTCCGCTTTCAGCAGTTCTTCACGCCCCACTTTTCCTTGTGCGAACAACTGGCGAATCCTGGCCTTCTCGGCGTTGGGCAAGCCTGAGGGCATGGGGCCTGCTGGCACGAAAATGGCGGGCAGGTAGCCAAACTGCAGTGCGCCAATCAACAGGCCGGGGACAATTTTGTCGCAAACACCGAGACACAGCACCGCGTCAAAAACATTGTGCGACAGCGCGATGGCGGTGCTCATGGCGATGACGTCGCGCGAGAACAGGCTCAGCTCCATGCCCGCCTCGCCCTGTGTGACGCCGTCACACATGGCAGGCACGCCGCCTGCAAACTGTGCAGTGGCGCCAGCCTCACGGGCCGCCTGTTTGATCAGCGCCGGAAAGCGTTCCAGCGGCTGATGGGCAGACAGCATGTCGTTATAGGCCGACACGATGGCGATATTGGGCCAGCGTGCGCGGCGCATTTCGGTCTTGTCGCCAGATTCGGCTGCTGCAAAAGCGTGCGCGATGTTGGCGCAACTCATGCGGCCGCGTGCATTGCCGCGTTTTCCTTGTGCACGCATCCGGGCAAGATAGGCATCGCGCGAACCAGTGCTACGTTGACGTATGCGCTCGGTCACCTCGTTCAGTCTGGGATGAAGCTTCATGCTTTCTCCTGCATAGAGTCGGACTTGCCTGCGCTCAACATTGCGGCAGTTTCTGCGTCAAGCTATGGCAACGCAAACATTCTGGAGTCTTGGTCAGGTTTATGAGCATTTCTCGTGCCTTTGACATGATTTTCTTTGGCGGGACCGGCGATCTGGCGATTCGCAAGCTTCTGCCCGCGCTGTACTACCGTTTTCGCGATACACCGGATCCGGCTGGCTGGCGCATCATTGGTTGTGCGCGCACCGAATTGACGCGCGATGGCTATGTAGATTTAGTCAGCGAGAACTGTCGCCGGTTCATTCCAGGTGAAGATTTTGACGAGGGCACCTGGCAACGCTTCACGCATCACATTGAATACCTGACGATCGACGCGCTCTCCGGTGAGGGTTTTGACGAACTGGCAGAGCGCCTGCGTCACTCGCAAGATCGCGTCCGGGTGTTCTATCTATCAACGGCATCCAGCCTGTATGCGCCAATTTGCGAAGGTCTGAGCCGCGTATCGGCGGTGACCGGCTTGTCTCGGGTGGTGCTGGAAAAGCCGCTCGGGCACGACCTGAGCTCCTCGGATGCGATCAATGAGGCGGTGGGCCGCATATTTGAAGAGCACGCGATTTTTCGCATTGACCATTATCTGGGCAAGGAGACCGTGCAGAATCTGATGGCGCTGAGATTCGGTAACTCCATCTTTGAGCCGCTGTGGAACCGCAGCAATGTCGAGCAGGTGCAGATCACGCTGGCAGAGCAAGTTGGGGTCGAGGGTCGTGGTGACTATTACGAGCATAGTGGTGCGCTGCGCGACATGGTGCAGAGTCATCTGCTGCAGCTGCTGTGCATTCTGGCCATGGAGCCGCCGACCAGCATTGATCCGGACGCCATCCGTGATGAGAAGCTCAAGGTCCTGAAAGTGCTGCGGCCCTTTACCCCGGAAAGCGTGCGCACCGACATTGTGCGTGGCCAGTACCGGAGCGGCGCCATTGAAGGAAAGGTGGCGCCCGGCTATCTGGAAGAAGAAGGAATTGCGGAGAACTCCCGAAACGAAACATTCGTCGCCATCAAGGCGCGGCTGGATAACTGGCGCTGGTCAGGCGTACCGTTCTATCTGCGTACCGGCAAAAGAATGCAGGAGCGTCTGTCTGAGATCGTGGTGAATTTTCGAGAGGTGCCGCACCCGCTGCTGCCGCCACCGGCGAGTGGTGGTGGGAACCGCCTGATCATTCAGTTGCAGCCGGACGAGAGCGTAAAATTGTTCGTGATGGCGAAGATTCCTGGTGACGAGATGAAGGTACGGCCGGTTGCGCTGGACCTGGATTTCGATGAGGCCTTCAAGACCCGGCAGTGGGATGCCTACGAGCGACTACTGACGGACGTGATTGCTGGCAATCTAACGCTGTTCATGCGCCGAGATGAACTGGATGCGGCCTGGCGCTGGATTGATCCGATCCATTCGGCGTGGGAAGCGCAGGACACCGCACCCAAAACCTATGCGGCGGGAACCTGGGGGCCTACTGCGGCCAGTGCGCTGCTGGCGCGTGACGGAATGAATTGGCGGGAAGAGAACTGATGGATGTCATCGAAAAGCATTTCGAGTCTGATAACGAAGCGGCGCAGGCGCTCGCAGACGCGGTTGCAGAAAATTTGCGCGAGGGCATCCTGCGTCGTGGTCGCGGCTCACTGGTGGTGTCTGGTGGGCGCAGCCCGATTGCCTTCTTTCACGCGCTGCGAGTGCAGAAGCTGGACTGGCGCAAAGTCGAGATCACATTGGCCGATGAGCGATGGGTGGAGCCCACTTCGGAAGACAGCAATGAGCGTCTGCTGCGGCAGCATCTGCTGAAAGATGAGGCTATCGAGGCGAAATTGGTGAGCCTCAAGACCAGCGACCTTAAACCGATGAATGCGGTCGTCGAGATTATCGAGCGCATCAGTGCCATGCCGCGGCCTTTTGATGCTGTTGTTCTGGGCATGGGTGCAGACGGACATACGGCATCTCTGTTTCCGAACATGCCCGCTCTGAGCGCGATGCTCAATCCACAATGGGCCGTGCAGGTGGGCACAGCTACCGCACCTACAGAACCGAAGAACCGTGTGACCCTCACACTGCGGGCGTTGCTGGATACGCGACAGCTCTATCTCTCCATTTCCGGCGCCGAGAAAGTAGAAGTCTATGCCGCAGCCAGTGCCGGAAACCGGGAATACCCTGTCGCGAGCCTGTTTCACCAGAGACTCGCGCCCGTCTCGGTTTTCATTGTGGGTGCGTAGGTGTTTGAATGCTTGGGGCGCGCCCTAGCTATGCGTGGCGGCCATAGTCGCCGATCATCTGCTGCTCAAAGTACTGTGAACCAGTAGATTCAGGGACCTGTGAGCCTTCAAAGCAGAAGGCAACGGCCGGCGCGGTACGGTACTGGCTGCGCAGAGTCATTGGGTTTGACCGCAATCATCGGAAATGCCGATCTGTATTGGACGTTTCCTTATTGAGCAGTTTGGGACAGACTTTGTGATTCGCGGACGGTTCAGAATATAAACAGCCCGAGCTGGAGGAGAGGGCATGACATGGAAAACCATGCAGAAACGCTAGTGCGTGCTCATGACAACATGATCGCGTCGCGGGAAAGTGATCCAGCCACCAGCGTGGCCTTGCGTGAAGCGCTGGCTGAGCACCAGATTATCTTCGACAACGCCTTCGTGGGTGTCTGCTATACCCGCGAGAGAATCGTGGTGCGTTGCAATCGACGGTTCGAAGAGATGTTTGGCTTCGGCCCAGGCCAGCTCAAGGGGCATGACGTACTGGATTTGTATCCTTCCCGAGAAGACTATGATCGTCTCGGTGAAGTCGGGTATCGCTATCTTGCGACGCATGACAGCTACACCGATGAACGCAAGATGCGTCGCAGGGATGGCACCTTGTTCTGGTGTCAGGTTTCGGGGCGGGTTCTGGATAGCGAGCACCCTTCTCGTGACAGCATCTGGATTTTCCAGGACATCACGGACCACAAGGTCGCTGCGGAAGAGCTCAAGCGTGCCAATGAGCGGCTGGAGAGCCGGGTACAGGAACGTACTGCCGATCTGCGTCGGGCCAATGATGCTTTGCGTGAAGAAATGAACATCCGGCGGCAGACCGAGGAAGATCTGCGGGCCAGTCAGGAAAAGTATCGGGCGCTGTTTGAGAGTTTTCCAATTGGTGTGTCGATTACAGATGAGAAAGGCAATGTCATCGAGATCAATCGAAAGCTTTCCCGACTGATCTCATTGCCTGCCGCCTTTCAGTTGAGTAGCGAGCTGAGCCTCACGCCTGGAAACGCTTCACTGATCCAACCTGATGGCAGCGGTCTGTCGCGCGAAGAACTGCCCAGTTACCGGGCCATTCGTGAGCAACGCATCATTCCCGATCAAGAGTTGGGGGTTCGCTACTCATCTGGACGCATACGCTGGTTCCAGGTCACGGCGGCGCCGATTCCCGTCAAGGGTTATGGCGCAATGATCGCCTACACGGAAGTCACAGAACGCAAGATGATGGAAGAGCGCGAGCGCACCCAGCGGATTGATCTGGCGCGCGTCTCAAGACTCAACACCATGGGCGAGATGGCAGCCGCGCTGGCACATGAGTTGGGCCAGCCGCTTGCCGCAACCCTGAACTACCTGCATGGATGCCAGCTGCGCCTCGGCGATGGTGAGTTCGATCCAACCCTGTTCGAGTCTGCGATTTCGCAGGCCATCTATCATGCGGAACAGGCAGGGGGTATCGTGCGGCACGTGCGTCAGTTCGTGCGCAAGCACGAGCCTGAGTCGCTGCAGGTGGATATCAACGAACTGATTCAGGAAATGCTCTCTTTTCTCGAATTTGAGCGGCGCCAGTCCAAATGCGTTCTGAATCTAGATCTTGCTGAATCCTTGCCCGCGGTGTGGGTTGATCCGCTGGAGATCAAGCAGGTGCTCATGAACCTGCTGAAGAACGCGCTCGAAGCCATGTCCGAGGTCGAGCCTGGCCAGCGTATTATCGATATCGCGACTGCCAGCAGAGGAGGCGTCATTGAAGTCACCGTTTCGGATCGCGGTCCCGGTGTCAGCAAGACCAAGCTGACTCAAATCTTCAATCCGTTCTACTCCAGCAAATCTAATGGCATTGGCCTGGGGCTGGCAGTCTGTCGGTCCATTGTTGAATCACATGGTGGGCGACTCACTGTTCAGCGCAATGTTCACGGAGGTGCGTCATTTACATTCGGTTTGCCCATCAAGAATCCAGACGAGAAAGAATCATGATGTATGAACGCAAGGCCGTGCGACGCGAGCCGGAGCCTGTTGTTTTTGTGGTTGATGATGAAGATTCGGTTCGCAGTTCGCTCAAGTGGCTGCTCGAGTCGATCCGACTCAACGTCGAAACCTTCGAATCCGCGGAGACCTTTCTTGAAAGGATCGACGGGGATCTTCCGGGTTGCATCGTGTTGGATGTGCGCATGCCCGGAATGAGTGGCCCTGAGCTGATGGATCGGCTCAACGATCTGCATGTGTCGATGCCGATCATCTTCCTCTCGGCCCATGGTGACGTGCCGCTGGCCGTGCGCACCATGAAGGGAGGTGCCCTCGATTTTCTTCAGAAGCCGTATAACAACCAGCAGTTCCTTGAACGTGTCCGACAGGCACTGGAACTGGACAGGAAGAACCGTAGCTGGAGGGAGCAGCAGGGCGATACTGCAACGCGCATCGATGCGCTCAGCGGACGGGAGAGAGAGATTTTGGACCTGGTCGTGGAGGGGCAGAGCAACAAGGTTATCGGACGCGCGCTTGGCATCAGCTACAAGACAGTGGAGGCGCACCGTGCACGTCTGATGAGGAAGATGGGCGTTGCCAGCTTTGCGGAACTGATGCAGGTCGTGCTCTCGTTCCGGAGTCGCGAACAATAAAAAACGGCGCCCTTGGGCGCCGTCTGTTCATACTTTCGAGGAAGTGCTGTAAGCCGTAAGCGCTTAGTCACTGGCCTCGATTGCCTTGCGGATCTTCTTCATCGCCGCAGACTCGATCTGGCGAATCCGCTCAGCTGAAACGCCATATTCGTCGCCCAGTTCCTGCAGTCCCGCCTTCTCGCCTTCTTCGGAGAGCCAGCGGCGCATCAGGATGTCGCGTGAGCGATCGTCGAGTTCGGTGATGGCGTTGCGCATGCTCTCTTCACGTTGCTCGTGCCAGTCTGCATCTTCAATGCGCCGAATCATGGGATCTTCTGCCGACAGGTAATCTTCCGGCACATAAGACGATGATTCTTCGTCGTCCTGACTCACGCTGAAGGAAACATCGGCCCCGCCCAGGCGGCCTTCCATCTGCATGACTTCTTCGGGCTTGACGTTCAGATCACGCGCAATGGTCTCTACCTCCGCCTGATTCATCCAGCCGAGGCGCTTCTTGGCAGAGCGCAGGTTGAAGAACAGCTTGCGCTGCGCCTTGGTTGTGGCGATCTTGACGATGCGCCAGTTCTTAAGCACGAACTCATGTATCTCGGCCTTGATCCAGTGCACTGCAAAGCTGATCAGGCGGACACCGACGTCGGGATCAAACCGCTTGACCGCCTTCATCAGGCCGATGTTGCCTTCCTGGATCAGGTCCGCCAGTTGCAGCCCATAGCCCATGTACCCGCGGGCAATGTGAACCACAAAGCGCAGGTTGGACATGACCAGTTCCTGGGCTGCATTCAGGTCTTCGTGGTCGCGCAGCCGGCGCGCCATGGCCTGCTCAGCCTCGGGTTCGAGCACCGGAATCTGGCTGACCGAATGAATATATGAGTCCAGACTCCCGGCCAGCGGGACTGGCAAGGCTGCAGGACGCAGCGCTAGGGTCGTAGACGAACTCATGGTGGTACCTCCCTGAAACGTTGACGGAAAATTTTAGCACTCGGTGGATTTGAGTGCTAACAGTGCAAAAAGTTCCGCGCTACAGGGCGACTTCCTGGTTTGATAATCACATTATAATCAATTAGTTCCACACACTGGCCTTCTTGACGGATGCACGGATTGCCACCGCTCCAGATTTTCCTGGCATTGCCAGTAAAGACCTTCAGAATCAGCGTGCTATGAATGACTGCTCCACCCCTCCTGACTGGACGCTGTCAATTGTCAGTCATGGTCACTCACTGGAGGCTCTGATCCGGGGGCTGGCGACGGCGCTGCGCTCGCCGGAACGCTTTGAACTGGTCATTACACACAATCTGCCGCCATCAGGTGCCGATCTGACGAGCCTCTGGCCGGGACCGATCAGCATCATCATCAATGTCAGTCCGAAGGGCTTCTCAGCCAATCACAATGCGGCGCTGCGTCGTGGGCAAGGGCGATACCTGGCGGCGATTGATCCGGATCTGGTCATGCTGGGAGACCCCTTTGATCAGCTTGCCCAGGTACTGGATGAACCCGCCAGCGGCATTGTCAGTCCGCATGTTCTGGATGAGTCGGGGCAGTGGGCAGACCATGCGCGACCCGCACCTTCGCCCTGGCGATTATTGAGGCGGCATCTGCCTGGCGCACGAGATGGTTCTGAGTCAGCGCCGGATCGAATCTTGAAAACAGACTGGGTCGCCGGCCTCTTCATGGCCATGCGCGCAGATACATTCGCACGATTGAATGGTTTCGACGATCGCTACTTCATGTATTGCGAAGATGTGGACCTGTGCCTGCGAGCGTGGAATATGGAACTGAGTGTGCAGGTCGTTCCTGCTGCCGCCGTGGTTCATCCTGCGCGGCGGCAGAGTCTGAAAAAGCTGCGCCACTTTCTGTGGCATTGCGCGAGCCTGATTCGCTTGTGGACATCGGTCTCGTACTATCGGTTTCTGAATAGCGAACGCGGGAGAATTTCTCGCAAAGGGTAGATCCGTGAATCAGTCCCATTCCCCAGACGACTTGAAATCTCCTTCCTTGCCATTGCTGATGCGCGAAGCTTTTGCGCCGGCAGAAATCATCAGCTATCTGCTTCGGCCTGCGAAGACGCGCGGCATGCCGAAGGGCGATGGACACCCGGTGGTGTTGATTCCAGGTTTCGGTGCGACGTCACTGAGCATGCGCCCTCTGAAGCAGGCGCTGATTTCTCTGGGTTACGAGGCGGTGGATTGGGGGCAGGGTCGCAATATGGGAATGCGACCTGCCATCAAGGATGCGCTGTTTCGATTGTTGGAGCGTCTTCACGATCGTCATGGCATGAAACTCACACTGATCGGCTGGAGCCTCGGTGGGGTTTTTGCACGTGAACTTGCGCGCGCAAATCCACAATGGATTCGCCGAGTCATTACGCTGGGGAGTCCGATCAACGGCGCGCCCGATGCCAACAACATGATGCCCCTGTTCCGGCTTGCCAATAGAGGTCGACCACCCAAACTTGATCGTGAAGGTTTTGCAAAACGTATTGTCGCGCCCCCCGTCCCGTGTACTGCGATGTATTCAAGAACGGACGGAATTGTGGCTTGGCAGGCGTGTCTGGAAGCACCTGCCGACAACACTGAGAATCTTGAAGTCACCGGAAGTCACTTTGCATTGGTTACCAATCACAAGGTTCTTCGATTGATTGCTCAGCGATTGCGTGACGACGCTTGCTGAGCACTCGCAGCAAAATTTTCGCGCGCGGGTATTGACACAACATCTTGTGTTTTGTCTAGCCCCAGTACACTATAGGCCGTGGTTGGCTGCCGTCGACGGTGGGCGTCGCCGGATCTGACCTCATGACGTACATGCTGAAGGAGATTGTCATGCCTGTAGCCAAGAAAAAGCCGGCCGCCAAAAAAGCGACCGCAAAGAAAGCGAAGAAGTCAGTAGCAAAGAAGAAAGTTGCAAAGAAAGCCGTCAAGAAACGCGTCGTTAAAAAAGCTGCAAAGCGCGTTGCTAAGAAGGCTGCAAAGAAAGTTGCAAAGAAGCGTCCGGCAAAGAAGGCCGTGAAGAAAACAGCCAAAAAGGCCGCAAAAAAGGCTGTGAAGAAAGTTGCCAAGAAGCGTCCGGCAAAGAAGGCAGCCAAGAAAGTTGCCAAGAAGCGCCCAGCCAAAAAGGCCGCGAAGAAGGTTGCAAAAAAGAAGGTTGCGAAGAAGCGAGTAGTGCGCAAGAAAAAATAATCGAGGGTTCTCGATTTAACGCGCGGCGGGTTTTCCGCCGCGTTTTTTTTGTCCGTCGTTTGTCTATGGCGCAATCCGCGCGCGCCACGCATGCCGAGAAAAACTAGTCGAGAAAAAATTGCGCAACGCGATGTGATTGCGCTTTGGCGCATTCAAGATTGCGCACATCGGCCCAGAATTGTTCTGCGCCGTCATGACTGCGGCAATACCACTGAATATGTTTTCGCCCGACGCGAACACCTCTGTTAGTGCCATACAACTCGTACAGCGCCTCAAGATGGGTCAGCAGTGTCTGGCCAACTTCCATTCGCGAAGGCGGCGGTCTGTGCTGACCCAGAAACAGATAGTCGGAGAGTTCTGCGAACATCCATGGTCGCCCCAATGCGGCGCGACCAATCATCAAGCCATCCGCGCCTGTCTCCTTGAGGACCGCTCGCGCCTTTCGGCCCGAGTCGATATCGCCATTGGCAATAACAGGAATCGATACGGATGATTTCACGCGAGCAATCGTTTCGTATTCGGCTTCACCCCGATACTGATCCTGCCGCGTGCGTCCATGAACACTCAGCGCAGCGATGCCAGCGTCTTCGGCAATCTGTGCAATGCGCACTGCATTGCGTTCCTGTGGGCACCAGCCGGTGCGGATTTTCAGCGTCACGGGTACCGGGACAGCTTCCACCACCGCAGCGAGAATTCTTGCAACCAGGGGTTCGTCGCGTAGCAGGGCAGAACCAGCGTCGACCTTGCAGACTTTCTTGGCAGGGCATCCCATATTGATGTCGATGATCTGGGCACCTTGTTCGACATTGAACTGTGCTGCCAGCGCCATCGCTTGAGGGTCGTAGCCCGCGATCTGCACGCTGATCGGTCCGCTTTCCAGATCGTGTTGTCGACGTGTGCGAGATTTCTCCGTGTGCCACAGCTTCGGGTCCGATGACACCATTTCCGACACCACCAGGCCGGCGCCCAAACTGCGGCACAGTGACCTGAATGCGCGATCAGTGACGCCGGCCATGGGCGCCAGCACCAGAGGTGGATCAATCGTATAGGGGCCAATCCGGAGCGGTGAGATCACGAAAAGAGCATTAATCTGCAGGTATTTGCGATTCTACAGCTAGCAAAATCAGACCATGTCGGACGAGCGGTAACTGACGGCGCCTGAACGAATGTTCAAGTAATGTTGCGGGTGTTAGATTCAGCAGCATAACCCTCAGGGAGAACCTGCTCTTGAGCATGAGCGGAAAAACGGCGCTGATTATTGATGATTCCAAATCTGCGCGTTTTGCGTTGCGCCGATATCTGGAAGGCCATCGCTATGACGTAGATGCGGTAGAGAGTGCCGAAGAGGCGATGCGCTTTCTCAGCGGTGCCAAGCCTGGCGTTATCTTCCTTGATCACGTCATGCCCGGCGTCGATGGCTTCACCGTGCTCAAGACCCTGAAGTCCCAAGCTGATACAGCGGGTATTCCGGTCGTGATCTGCTCGTCCAACGAAGGGCCGCAATTTAATACGCAGGCACGTCATTCGGGTGCTCATTGCGTATTGCAGAAGCCGCCGAATCCGGAGATTCTGGGACGCATCCTCAAGGAGATCGAGTCTGGTCGTGGCGACGCAACAATGCCAAGACCGGTCAGCCCACCGGTTGCAACCACGCCACCGGCTGCCCCGGCAGCGAAGGAGCCGCCGGTGCTGTCACTGGTATCACGGGAGCCGCAGCCAGCGGCGAGCGCTCATCCGGTTTCGAGTGCGAGCCTTGTCCCGAAAACCAATGGTGCGCCGGCAAAAGACGCGGGTGACCTCGGCTCAGGTGCGGAGGAGGTCGTGCGCGATCAGTTGGAAACGCGCATGAAGAAGGTCTCTCAGGGCCTGTTCGTGCAGTTTGCTGAAATCAAGGCAACGGTTGCGCATCTCACCAGCCAGCAGACACGGCTTGCCGAACAACCCGCGAACCTGCGCAATGAAATGCGAAAGCGCCTGGACGAAACCAGCGAGGCACTGGCACTGGTGAGTTCGCGCATTGAAGGAATCGAAAGAGAAGTATTTTCTCAACTCACCGCAATGCGGGCTCATCTTGATGAGTCATTGCAGTCTCACTCTGACCGCGTCAACGAACTGGCAGAAACTGCTCGCCAGGCTGCCGCCGAAGAAGCCCAGCTCGTTGCGGAGCGCACCGTCATGTCTGCTGCGATGCGTATTTCTGATCAGCTCACCGATGCGATTATTGGTGCTGCTGGTCGACGCTAGGCCACATCAAGAAGCGATGCCCTGACTGCGCCAGGCCGTCCACGCCAGCACAGACCAACCCGCGAGAAACAGGATGCCGCCGATAGGGGTGATGGCGCCAAGCCATCGCGTTCCGGTCAGTGCAAGGATGTAGAGACTTCCGCTGAATACAACGATGCCAGCCATGAACAGGATGCTCGCGGTGTCCAGTCCTGGCGAGCGCAGGCTTCGCGCCAGAATGCCGACCAGCAGCAGTGCGAGCGCGTGATAGAAGTGATACTCCGTCGCCGTTTTCCAGATGCCGAGCATCTCCGGGTCCAGACGGGCGCGCAGTCCGTGAGCGCCGAATGCGCCGAGCACGACGGCGAGGAATCCAAAAATGGCGCCCCAGATGATGGCCAGTTGTGCCATGTCAGTTGCTCTCCACGACGGTGAAGCCAATGCCTGCTTTTTGCAGCCGCTTGATCAGCTTGTCGCCCATCGCAGTGGCGGGCGTCAGCAGGCCGGAGCGTTTGGGTAATCGATCTTTCGCGAGGCACATGGCGGATTCGGCGAGCATCTTGGCTGTTTCACCGTAGCCGGGATCGCCGCCGGTGACTTCGGTAATGACCTGTTTTCCGCCACCCTTGCCAATGAAGCGAACGCGAAACCAGGCCTTGGCGCGGGTCTCTGCATTAGGCCCGTTGCCGGGATCACGAAACTTGAGGAGCTTGCGACGCGTGAACTTGAACTGTGCGCCCAGCATGGCAAGGCTCGCGCCGCCGACCAACGCGGCGACCTTGGGCAGGCTCTTGACCTGAATGTAGTGCCCGTAGCGAAATGCCGGCCCGTAACGCTCGTCTGAAGCAGCAGAGCGGCGGACAACTTGCGGGTCAATGCCGGGGAAGGGAACCACCCAGGAACCGAGAACCTTCGAGTAGCGGATGCCTTGTTGTGTAGATCCGATGCGCCGATCGCTGGGCCAGGATTCACGGGCACGACGCTGTTTGCCGGCCTCAATGGTCTTGCGCAGGCGCGAGAAAGCGGTAATGGCCGAATGCCAGGTGCCGCCGGAAATATCGCCGCCAGCGCGTACGAAGCCTTCCACCTCGATGGGCACGCCCTCGGGCAGCTGCTGAACCGTGAACAGAGCGCCCAGATCGTGGGGAATGGAGTCAAAGCCGCAAGAGGTGACGATACGCGCGCCGCTTGACTGGGCCTGCTCTTGGTAGGCCAGCCACATGCGGTCCACAAACTCGGGCTCGCCCGTCAGGTCAACGTAATCGGTGCCGCACTCGGCGCATGCTGCAACCAGCGCCTCGCCGTAGCGAATGTAGGGTCCCACGGTGGTGATGATGACGCTCGCGGCTGCGGCAACTTCCTTCAAGGCTGCGGCATCACCTGCATCAGCCAGGAGAATGTCGATGTCCGCGCAGGCAGGATTGATCGCGGCCAGTCCCTGACGAACCTGCTCCAGCCGAGCACGATTCCGGCCTGCAATGGCCCAGGTCAGATTTGAATCACCTTGACTGGCGAGATACTGCGCTGTCAGTTCCCCGGTGAACCCCGTCGCTCCAAAAAGAACAATGTCATATTTGCGGTTCTTGGCCATGGTTCAGATTGAAGTCCAGTGTGGTCGATGATTGCCGGAGATGCTCGCCAGCAGGGCGCAAAAGTTTGGCACATCAAACTCATCGCCACTGCAGCAAAATGAGCCCGGCAGCGGCTGGCCCTGCATCTTGCAAGCCAAGAGTTGCTCGTAGGGCTATTCTTGGTCTACGAAATTCGCCTGAAGAAAGCCCGCGAGGAAAGGAGAGCGTGAATGAACTTTGAAGTGAACAGCATTTTTGGCCTGATTCTGCTGATTCTTGATGTTTATGCCATCGTGAAAATCACACAAAGTTCCGCTGATACGGGCGCAAAAGTGATCTGGATCGTCGTGATTATCCTGTTGCCAGTTGTGGGCCTGGTCTGCTGGGCCTTGTTTGGTCCAAAGGGGCCGGCGGCGAGTTGAGCGGGTGCGCTCAGTGCAGCGTACGCATCATTGATGTTTTGCCAGCGCCGATATGCGGGCCGCGCTGACTGACGACGGAAATGAAAAGGCCGGACCCGAGGGTCCGGCCTTGCACATCAAGATGACTGAGCCTCTCAGGCCAGCTTCTTGTGTCTGGCCCGGCGATTGACCCCCGGCTCGGCACCATTGCGACGCCGAAAGTCATCTTCGTACTCGCGATAGTTGCCTTCCATGAAGGTGATTTCCCCTGAGTCTTCAAAAGCCAGGATGTGCGTGGCAATGCGGTCCAGGAACCAGCGGTCATGCGAAATGACCATGGCGCAACCGGAAAAATCGAGCAGCGCTTCTTCCAGCGCACGCAGGGTCTCCACGTCCAGATCATTTGTCGGTTCGTCGAGCAGCAGCACGTTGCCACCGGAGAGCAGCAGCTTGGCCAGGTGCAAACGATTGCGCTCACCGCCAGACAGATCCTTCACCCGCTTCTGTTGTGAGTCGCCCTTGAAATTGAAGCGGCCGATATAGGCGCGGGCCGGCATTTCAAAATTGCCGACGCGGACCAGATCATTGCCGCCCGACACTTCTTCAAAGACGCTCTTGTTGCCATCCAGCGCATCGCGGCTCTGATCAACGTAGGCGAGTTTGACGGTTTCACCAATGACCACTTCGCCAGCGTCCGGCTTTTCCTGCCCGAGCAGCATGCGGAACAAGGTGGTCTTGCCACGTCCATTGGCGCCGATGATGCCGACCAATGCGCCCTTGGGCACCTGAAAATTCAGGCCTTCGTAAAGGGTTCGGTCGCCGTACTTCTTGGCCACATTGTTGACTTCAATCACCTTGTCACCAAGGCGCGGACCGGGCGGAATGTACAACTCGCGAGTTTCGGCGCGCTTCTGGAATTCCTGGCTGGCCATTTCCTCGTAGGCCTTGAGGCGTGCCTTTGATTTGGATTGCCGCCCCTTGGCGTTCTTGCGTACCCACTCCAGCTCTTCTTTCATCGCACGGCTGTGCGCGTCTTCCTGCTTCTGCTCGGTGGCGTGGCGGTTCTGCTTTTGCTCCAGCCAGGAAGAATAATTGCCTTCCCAGGGGATACCAGTGCCTCGGTCGAGCTCCAGAATCCAGCCGGCAACGTTGTCGAGGAAGTAGCGATCATGCGTGACTGCGATGATCGTTCCCGGAAAATCTTTCAGGAATTTTTCCAGCCAGGCGACGGATTCAGCGTCGAGGTGGTTGGTGGGCTCATCCAGCAGAATCATGTCCGGCTTGGAAAGAAGAAGCCGGCACAGGGCAACGCGGCGACGTTCACCGCCGGAGAGTTTGGTGACGTCGGCATCCCAGGGCGGCAGGTTCAAGGCCTCGGCAGCCTTGTCCAGCACAACGTCCAGATTATTGCCGTCGCTGCTCTCCAGCTTGGCTTCCAGCTCGGCCTGCTTGGCCGCGAGCTTGTCGAAATCTGCGTCTGCCTCGGCATACGCCGCGTACACCGCGTCCAGTTCGGCTTGCACATTGGTGATTTCGGAGAGGGCCTCCATCACGTTTTCACGAACGTTCTTGGCAGGGTCCAGCTGAGGCTCCTGCGGCAGATACCCCATCTTCAGCCCTGGCTGCGGGCGGGCTTCGCCGACGATGTCGGTGTCCAGTCCTGCCATGATTTTCAGCAAGGTGGATTTGCCGGCACCGTTGTAACCGAGCACGCCGATCTTGGCGCCCGGGAAGAAAGACAAGGAAATATTGCGCAGAATTTCCTTCTTGGGCGGAACAATCTTGCCCACCTTGTTCATGGTGTAAACGTACTGGGCCATAGTCGCGGTTCGAATCAGGGTTGAAAGGGGGCGCACATTATCCACGGACCTCGCGGACAATGCAGAATCGGGGACCGTTCATTTTCCAGCCAAGGCCCAGACATGGATTTGCGTACTCACTTCGAGCTGCTGGCCGAATACAACCAGTGGATGAATCAGAAGGTCTATGAAGCCGCGGAGAAACTCGCGCCGGGCGAAGTGGACGCTGACCGCGGCGCCTTCTTTTCTTCCATTCTGGGGACGCTCAACCACATTGTGGTGGCCGATACGATATGGCTGAGGCGCTTCATGACCATGCCCTCACAAGAAGCAATGCGAAAGTCGCTGCCGATCTGGCCGAATCCGCAGGCCTTGAATGACACCGTTTTTGATCGCATTGGGCCCCTGTGGGCGCACCGGCAGAATGTCGATTACCACATCCGGTTGTGGGTCAGTGCGTTCACCGAGGCTGACTTGTCTTACGTACTGGAATATTCCAACACCAAGGGCGAATTGAAGCATCAGGTGTTTTCGGTGCTGCTCCTGCACTTCTTCAATCACCAGACGCATCATCGCGGGCAGGTGACCACCTTGCTCAATCAGCGTGGTGTGGATTTGGGGTCAACGGATCTCATCAGCCGCGTGCCGCTCGCACTGCCTTGAGACATAATTTCCCCCAAACAATGGGGGGAGCAAACATGAGAATGATCCTTATGTTGGCGTCGATGCTGGCGCTGAGTCATGTCGTCCGCGCCGAGGTTTATCTCTGCGAGGCAGATGGCAAGAAGGTGTACACGGACAACCCCTGCACGCCGGGCGACAAACCACACCAGATGCCCGAGATCAGTACGGTCCCGTCCGTAGAAGGTATTGATCTGGCAGAGCAATACGACGCCCGAGCGAAGAAGTCGCGTCAAGCGCGTGACGGCGAGGACAAAGCCTGGCTGGAATCGCACGACGCGGGGAAGGCGCGCGACAAGAAGATGCGCGAGGCCATTTTCGACAAGCGGGTGCTCAAGGATATGAGTTCGGACGAAGTCCGCCTCGCCATCGGGAGTCCGGATGAGGTGGAGTACAGTGGCGGTCAGGAGCGCTGGATCTATCGAAATGGGCGCCAGAAGCGGGTAGTGACCCTGCAGGATGGGCGCGTCAGCGCCGCCGGAGCGTTTCGCTAGATCTGTAATGCGGGTGGGCCAGGCACCAGAGCTTGTGGACGCGGGTACTGACATCTTGAAAAATGCGCGAAAGGTCCCAGCTAACAACCACCCACCACTCTTGAACAGAAGTCTCTAGGCCATGCCTCTATACGAATATGCTTGCGGCGCTTGTGGAACCGTCTCTGAAATCAATCATCGAATTTCCGCCCCGGCGCCGACGGACTGTCCCGAGTGTGGAAAGCCGGCCCTGAGCAAGTTGATGTCAGCTTCCAATTTCCGGCTCAAGGGCGCGGGCTGGTACGAGACTGACTTCAAGTCCGAGGGCAAGCGAAATCTGGCCGGAGATGGTGAATCTGCTGAAAAATCAGCAGGTTCGACGGAATATGCGAGTGCCACTTCTACAGCGGGATCCGAGACCAAAGCGGCCGCAGCGCCAAAGTCGGAGGCCAAGGCTGACAAGCCCAAGGCAGATGCCAAGCCCGCCGCAAAAGCTCCGCCCCCAGCCGCTTCCAAGCCGGCCAAGCCGAGCGGCGCAGCCGCCTGACGCGGTACTTTCCAAGCAAGCGAGCAGGGTCGCGGCTACAATCCGCGACCCCAATTTTGCTGGCGAAGCTGAATCCATGCGTTCCCATTACTGCGGTCAGGTTAACGAAACACTGATCGGCGAAACCGTTACGGTCTGTGGCTGGGTGCACCGCCGCCGAGACCACGGTGGTGTCATTTTTATTGATCTTCGTGATCGCGAAGGCCTGCTCCAGTGCGTGTTTGACCCCGATACGGTCGAGGCCTTTGCACTGGCCGACCGTTTTCGCTCGGAGTTTGTCGTGCGCATCACGGGTCGAGTGCGCCCCAGGCCGGCGGGCACCGAGAATGCCAACCTGAGCACGGGCCAGATTGAAGTGCTGGGCAAGCAGGCGGAGCTATTGAGCAGCGCGCTGACGCCGCCGTTCCATCTGGATGATGAGAATGTCGGTGAGGAGACGCGCCTCAAGTATCGCTATGTCGATCTGCGCAGACCTGCCCTGCAAAAGAATCTCAAGCTGCGCCACGACATCATCCGGCGCATTCGCAATCACATGGATGAGAACGGGTTTCTTGAAGTGGAAACCCCGATTCTCACCCGCGCAACACCCGAGGGTGCGCGCGACTACTTGGTGCCCTCGCGTACTCATCCAGGGCATTTCTTTGCGCTGCCGCAGTCGCCGCAGCTGTTCAAGCAGCTGTTGATGGTGGGTGGCCTGGATCGCTACTACCAGATTGCGCGCTGCTTCCGCGATGAAGATCTCCGTGCGGATCGCCAGCCTGAATTCACCCAGCTGGATATCGAAACCTCCTTCCAGACACAGGACCAGATCATGCAAATGATCGAGTCGCTGGTGCGGGACCTATTTCAGAAGGTGCTGGACGTTGATCTTGGCGATATGCCGAGAATGCCCTATGCAGAGGCCATGGCCCGCTTTGGCTCGGATAAACCCGACCTGCGTAATCCGCTGGAGCTGGTCGATATCAAGGATCTGGTTGCCGATTCTGACTTCAAGGTTTTTGCGCGGCCGGCTCAGGATCCGAAATGCCGAGTCAGTGCCTTGCGAGTGCCGGAGGGAGCCACGAAGCTTTCTCGCGGCCAGATCGACGCCTACACCGGGTTCGTCGGCCAGTACGGTGCCAAGGGGCTGGCCTGGATCAAGGTCAACGACGCGGCCAAAGGTCGTGAAGGTCTGCAGTCGCCTATCGTCAAGAATCTGTCTGATGCAGCGCTGAGCGGCATTCTCGAGCGCACCGGTGCTCAGGATGGCGACCTGATTTTCTTCGGTGCGGACAAGTTCTCAGTGGTCAGCGATGCGCTCGGCGCGTTGCGCCTGAAGGTGGCTGCGGATATCGGCATGGTCAGCAGCGGCTGGAAGGCGCTGTGGATCGTTGACTGGCCAATGTTTGAATACGACGACAAGGACGGACGCTGGATCTCTCCGCATCATCCTTTCACCGCGCCGCAGCAGTTTGATGCAGATGCCATCCGCAAGGACCCGGGTTCCATCGTTTCGCAGGGTTATGACATCGTGCTCAACGGTGTTGAACTCGGCGGAGGGTCGGTGCGTATTCACCGCGCTGACGTTCAGCAGGCCGTGTTTGAGCTTCTGGGCATCTCCGAAGAAGAGCAGAAGGAAAAATTTGGCTTCCTGCTTGAGGCCTTGTCTTTCGGGGCGCCGCCTCACGGCGGGCTGGCGATCGGCATTGATCGCCTGGTCATGTTGATGACGGGGTCGACTTCCATCCGCGAGGTCATCGCCTTTCCGAAGACTCAGACGGCGCATGACCCGCTGACCAATGCGCCGGGTGAGGTCGATGTGCGCAATCTTCGCGAACTCCATCTGCGAAGCACGGTCACAAAGCAGGCCTCGGCCCCAACAGAGTAGAACCACATCCCATGCGCGAGCATCAGAGGAACAGGACGTACATGAACCGATTTCAATTGACGGCAGCCGCCTCGCTTGCCCTGGTGCTGATGGGCTGCGGCAGCATTGGTGACGGCAGCAAGCCTGAAACCCTGACCATTGTCGACAACACTCTGTTGACCGGCAGCACCACACTGAATGATTTGGCGCTGAATTCGGACGGCACTGGCGAGGCGCTGGAGTGCATTGCAAAACAGCTGCGCTTGCTGATTCGGTTTACTGACGGTTCCCTGGGTGACTTCACCACGCGTGCAACGTGGAGCAGCAGTGACCCGTCCGTTTTGGCAATCAGCAATGCATTTGACACCACTATCCCTGGTCGAGATGGCGAGTTCTTCATTCCTGGCACGCTATTGCCGGCATCCGAGACTGGAGCTGGTTCCACCGTCACGATCACGGCGGAGTATCAGGGCCTGAGTCAGACCTTTGAAGTGGAAGTGGATGCGCTGGATCCGGGACCGTTTTCAATTGCTCAGGGTTCGGGTTTCAGTGCAACAGAGGTACCGGACGTCGTTGCGCTGGCACCTGTGAGCTCGGTGCTCTACTCCGTGCGAGCCATGGTCAACGGCGAGCCGCGGGATGTCACCGGGTCCGCTACCTTCGGTTTTGAGACGCCGATGGACGATCTGGTTGTGATCGGGCTGGATGGTCGGGTCGTGACCACGGGCACCGATCGCACCGCCTTCCCTTTGCCGCAGTCCCTGACGATGCAGGCCATTCCCGTCGTGGAAGCTTGTAGCGGTCGCAAGGCGACACTTGATCTTCGGGTCGCAGAGCCGGTGTCCGTCTCCCTTGAGCAGGAAGAAGGTTTCTATCCGGCGGACGCTGCGGCCGATGAGAATCGCCTAGTCGTGGGCTTCTCCCAACTGCTCAAGGTGATCGGCAATTTTGGCGATCTCGATGGTGACGGTACTGATGAGACTCAGGATCTGAGTTCTCAGATCAGGACGCAATTCGACCTGGTGGATGCCTCGGTGACGGATTGCAGCACCGCCTTCCCGGACCCGGAAGACACTGAAGACACCGAAGTGACCGAAGATGAGGAGGAAGAAGTTGCGCTTCCGATCCTGAATTTCGGCTCCTCACTGTTTGCACGTGGCAACCAGACCTTTGGTGCAAACCCGGGCGTTACCGGAATCTGCAGTCGTTACGGCCCTGTAGAGCGTGTTGATGATGAAGATCGATACACGCCCAACAGTGCACCGATAGTGATAGAAGTGATCGCCGGTCTGGATGCCGAGGAGAATGCGACCACCATCTCAAGCCCTCTGACGGTGACACCGGAAAGAACACCGGCCTTGATTGACGAAATCAACGGTCAATTGAAGTACACGGCAAGGGGCACCTTTACGCCCGCTGGCGAAGGTGCAGTCCCGGTGAGCTTTGATGTGGGCCGGCATGTTTTCTGGACGGTGGATCCAGCTGTGGACATGGACGATGAAGAACGCGTGGTTGCCGGCGTCACAAACTTTGGCAACGGGCCAGATCCGGGCATCGCGATTTCCTTGCTCAGCGAAGGAGACGAGGAGGCGACGGTAAACGTCAATGCGACCCTGGTCCGCGGTACCTTGGACGAGTCTGCGGTGAGTGAAGACGACATCACGGACGTCACCGGCCAGGCCTCATTGACGGTGACAGCACCAGCGGCCGACACGCCCTGAGCTTGCTGCTCGATCCAAGCTGAATGGCAACGGCGGCGCCTGCGACTCAACGCAAGCGCCGCCGTTTTCTTATGAGCGTTCTGGAGGTGTCCGCCTGGCGCGGATCTGCCCTTGAGCGAGCAGCAGTTCGAATTCGGCATCAGCCGGAACCTGATTCGGATTGCGCAGAACTGTGCCGTCCTGCAGACGGGCAAGCGCGTAGCCGCGGTCGAGCACGGCTTTTGGGCTCAGGCTCTTGAGAATCGCCGATGCGCGATCAAGCTGCGCCTCGTGCTGGCGAAGCATTCCGCGTTGTGCGTGGATCAGGCGTTGCAATGATGCATCCAGCCGCATGCCAATCTGGCGCAGGGCGCGCGCCGGGTGCTGTGCCGACAATCGCTGCCGAAGATGTTCAAGGCGGGCACGCTGGACAGTCAGGTGGCGCCCGGTGGTCATAGTCAGGCGATGTTCTATCTCGTCCAGTCGTTGCGCGCGGTCCTGAATGGCCCGCTGCGGATGAACCAGTCTGAGTCTGGCCTGCAGCTGCTCAAGCTTGGCGCGTTTAGCCGCCATGCCGTCTTCCAGTGCTTCAGCCAGATGAACTTCCGATTCTGCGATGCGGTGCAGGAGTTGTCGGGCGTCGGGGCTAACCAGTTCGGCAGCAGCCGTGGGGGTGGTGGCGCGCAGGTCCGCAACGTAGTCGCAAATGGTGGTGTCGATTTCGTGACCGATTCCGCTGACGACCGGCACCGTGCAGGCACGGACCGCACGCGCCACGATTTCTTCATTGAAGGCCCACAAGTCTTCCAGCGAGCCGCCCCCGCGAACCAGCAGAATGACATCGACAGGCGCGCGTTGCGGCAGCTGTTGTAGCGCCTTGACGATGGCCGGCGCCGCCGCATCGCCCTGCACCGGAACTGGCCAGAGAAAGACCTTGGCCATACCGAAGCGCCGTGCCAGCGCGGCCTTGACGTCTTGAACCGCTGCGCCAGTCCCAGAGGTGATGAGGCCGATTCTGGACGGCATTGCAGGGATGGGCCGCTTTAGCGCCTCATCGAACAATCCTTCGCCTGCTAGCCTGCGCTTGAGCGCTTCAAAGGCCTGGAGCAGGGCACCTTCGCCAGCGGGCTCCATGTGCTCGCAGATCAGTTGGAGGTCGCCCCTGGCGGTATAGAAACTCACCGAGGCGCGCAGCAGGACGCGATCACCATTTGCAGGCTGCGGTCTGACCAACTGATTGGCGCCGCGAAACATCGCGCAGCGCAATTGTGACTTGGCATCCTTGATTGTGAAGTACCAATGACCAGACGCCGGGCGGCTGAAATTGGAGATTTCGCCCTCAACCCAGACGCGCGGCAGGCTGTCTTCCACCAGCGCGCGCAGGGTTTGCGCCAGCTCGGAAACTGCATAGATCGTGCGCAAAGTCGGTTCAGTCACGAAAATTTTCGGAGGTTCGAATGCTGATCCGTATAATAGTCGCTTGACGGAGCTCTCTATGCGAATTGAAACCGAGGCCCTGACGTTTGACGACGTCCTGCTTCAACCGGCCTATTCCGAAGTCCTGCCACGCCAGGTCAATCTGACCACACGGCTGACTTCACGAATTACGCTGAATATCCCGCTGTTGTCCGCTGCCATGGACACGGTGACTGAATCCAAACTGGCCATCGCGCTGGCGCAGGAAGGCGGGATGGGGATTGTTCACAAGAACATGACCGCCGAGCGCCAGGCCGCTGAAGTGCGAATGGTCAAGAAGTATGAATCGGGCGTGATCGCAGATCCGATTACCGTGCCGCCGACCATCACCATTGGTGAGGTCATCAAGCTGACCCGCGCCAATCGGATATCCGGTGTGCCGGTGGTGGATGGTGATCAGTTGGTCGGCATCGTGACCAGCCGCGACCTTCGATTCGAGACGCGGTTCGGCGAACCGGTCAGCGAAGTGATGACGCCCCGCGATCGGCTGATCACCGTGCAGGAAGGCGCGTCTCGCGAAGAGGTTGTTGCCAAGCTGCACCAGCATCGCATTGAAAAAGTGCTGGTGATCAACGACAAGTTCCAGCTACGCGGCATGATTACGGTCAAGGATATCCAGAAGTCCAGCGATCATCCTCTGGCCTGCAAGGATGAGCGCGGCAGCCTGAGAGTGGGAGCCGCAGTAGGCACCGGGCCGGAGACCGAAGCGCGCGTCGCCGGATTGGTCCAGGCGGGGGTGGATGTCATCGTGGTAGACACCGCGCATGGTCATTCCAAGGGCGTGATTGATCGCGTCGCCAGCCTCAAGCGTCAGTATCCGGACCTGCAGATCATAGGCGGCAATATCGCGTCCGGCGAAGCGGCACTGGCGCTGGCTGATGCCGGTGCGGATGCGGTCAAGGTCGGGATAGGCCCCGGCTCTATCTGCACTACACGCGTGGTGGCTGGAGTGGGAGTGCCGCAGATCAGTGCGATCATGTCGGTGGCAGAGGCACTCAAGAATCGCGATGTACCGCTCATTGGCGATGGCGGCGTGCGTTTTTCCGGTGATTTCTCAAAGGCGCTGGCGGCCGGTGCGCATGCAGTGATGGTGGGCTCCATTCTGGCCGGCACCGAAGAAGCGCCTGGAGAAGTGGAGCTGTATCAGGGTCGTTCCTACAAATCTTACCGCGGCATGGGATCACTCGGCGCGATGTCTCAGGCGCAGGGCTCGAAGGATCGCTATTTTCAGGACACCACCAGCGAGGTCGAGAAACTGGTGCCAGAAGGTGTGGAAGGCCGGGTGCCCTACAAGGGTCCAATGGCAGCCATCATTCACCAGATGATTGGTGGCCTTCGTGCATCCATGGGCTATACAGGTTGCACGAGCATTGAGGAACTGCGCACCAAGTCGCGTTTCGTGAAGATCACATCGGCTGGCATGAAGGAAAGCCATGTGCACGACGTGAGCATCACCAAGGAAGCGCCGAACTACCGCACGGAATAATCTGCTCAGGGTTGAGCCGGTTCTGAGGCAATGGAACTGATGCGTCGCGCAGGCTCCTGATTGATGCACAAGCCGGTGGTGCGTGCGACGGCCACCTGCAGAACCGCGCAGGCAATGAAGCCCTTGCCGTCATTTGCGGCGATCGCATCCACGATGTCTCCCACTGCTTGTCCGTCACCGGTGGGGTCATGGATGGCGGTGCCCGGTGCGGGGGGCTCGCCCTCCCCGTGGATAACGAACATGCGCTTCTTGAGTTTGCCCAGATAGTGCAAGCGGGCAATGACTTCCTGTCCGGTATAGCAACCTTTTTTGAAGTCGATGCCACCGGCAAAACGGTCGATGTTGAGCATCTGTGCAACCCACTTGTCCTGGGTTTCCGGTACGACTATCGGTACGCCGGCGGTGATTTCAGCACGCCGCCACAGGTCCTGGTCGGACTCAGATTCCAGGCTCGTCAGGTTTTCCGGGCTACCACAGATGAAGTACCGCGCTGCTTCGCCGTAGGCGCGCATGATGCGCAAGCCCGAGTCCGCTTGAGTCACCTCCAGGGGGGGCACCGGGATGCTGCTCAGCTGTGCGGCGAAGGGAAAATCTGCGCTCTGGCCCAGCAGGCCGAGCGCTTGCGAGTCGCTTTGTTCGATATTGACCTTCGATCTGAGGACGAACATGCGTAGACGTTTGCTGACCACATCCAGAAGCGAACGCGGTAGCCAGAGTTCGAAACCGTCCGCAATCCGCATCATCAGGGGCAGGGCCAGCACGCGACCTTTTGGACTGCTGTATGACGTCAGTACGGCGGACTCTGCGCGCAGGGCGCGGATATCTGCACTGATCTGGCCCTGAAGAAAAGCTTCCGCATCTTCCCCGCAAATCTTCAGTGCGGCCCATGAATCGAGCCGAATTAGCCTGCTTTTGCTGTTTTCAATTTGACTCACAATGACCTGTTATTCCTTCATTCGTTGCGGCCAAGGCCTCAACTTTGCGAAAATGGGGGGCTGCTTTCCCAGAATATGCGCCATCTCAAGAATGTCAGACAAACCTGATGAAGTCGTAAAACGGTATCGCCCCAAGGCGAGCGATGCCATTGCCTTGAGCGAATTGCTGGCTAATGAAGGCCAGGCGAAAGTAGTTGATGGTGACAAGGACGTCATCGCCGTAGATGACGGCAAGCCGAAGGAGTTCGGCGGCCGCAAGAACGGGATGGATCCCACGCGCTACGGCGACTGGGAAAAGGATGGACGCTGCATCGATTTCTAGCAACCGCTTCAAACCCACGTGGTCTGCGGCGCCATCGTGGCGTGCGCACAGTCGAAGGTATAAAAAATGAGTACTCCGAAAACGCCGAGCAGTCGGCCGCTGTCGCCCTTCATGATCGGGCCCTATTACAAGCCACAGCTGACGTCGATGCTGTCGATCATCCACCGAATTACTGGCATGGCCCTGAGTGCGGGCACCTTGCTGCTGGCGGGCTGGCTGGTAGCACTGGCCAGCGGTCCAGCCGCATTTGAAGCCTATGCCGGCCATATTTCGGCCTGGTACGGGCAAGTCGTGCTGTTCGGTTTCAGCTGGGCCTTCATGTATCACCTGTGTAACGGGATTCGGCATTTGTTCTGGGACATCGGCAAGGGTCTCGAGATTGAAAAGGCCTATGCCACCGGTTATGCCGTTGTTGTTGCATCCGGCGTGCTGACTGCCGCCGCCTGGCTCATTGCCTGCCTAACCTGATAGGAGCTTTTTGAACATGAGTCTTCGTTCCCCTTTAAGCCAGGCCCGCGGCCTGGGATCTGCCAAGGACGGCACCCATCACTTCTGGGTTCAGCGTGTATCTGCCGTTGCCCTGATTCCCTTGAGCCTCTGGTTTGTATTCAGTCTGGCCAGCCTGCCGGGCGCCAGCTATGAGCAGGTGCAGTGGTGGGTGGGTTACCCGGCGGTGGCCGTTACCCTGATCCTGTTCATTGGTGCGGCCCTGTATCACTCCATGTTGGGCGTGCAGGTTGTGATTGAAGATTACGTGGGCAGTGAAGCGCTCAAGATCACGGCGCTGCTGCTGTCCAAGTTTTTCCACTTCATCGTCGCCACTGCCAGCATCTTTGCAGTGTTGAAAATCGCGCTCAGCTAAGGATTTGAAAGACTGATGTCTGCATACGAAATTGTTCACCACGAATATGACGTGGTTGTGGTCGGCGCCGGTGGCGCGGGCCTTCGCGCTACCCTGGGTCTGGCCGAATCAGGTCTGAAGACAGCCAATATCACCAAGGTCTTTCCAACCCGTTCGCACACCGTTGCGGCGCAGGGCGGTATCTCCGGTGCGCTTGCCAACATGGGCAAGGACGACTGGCGCTGGCACTTCTACGACACGGTCAAGGGCTCCGACTGGCTGGGTGATCAGGACGCCATTCAGTACATGACCCGCGAAGCGATTCCCGCGATCATCGAACTTGAGCACTACGGCGTGCCGTTCTCCCGCACCGAGGAAGGCAAGATCTATCAGCGCCCCTTTGGTGGCATGACCACTGAGTTCGGTGAAGGTCCTCCGGCGCAGCGTACCTGCGCGGCAGCCGACCGCACCGGTCACGCCATGCTGCATACGCTTTATCAGCAGAGCCTGAAGTGCAAGGCGCAGTTCTTCATCGAGTACTTCGCACTCGATTTGCTGATGGATGAAGACGGTTCCTGCAAGGGCGTCATGGCCTGGGATCTGTCCACCGGCCAGCTGCATCGTTTCCGCGCGCAGATGGTCATTCTGGCTACCGGCGGCTACGGGCGTGCCTATTTCTCTGCAACTTCGGCCCATACCTGCACCGGTGATGGCAATGCCATGGTCCAGCGCGCAGGCCTGCCATTGCAGGACATGGAGTTTGTGCAGTTCCACCCCACCGGTATCTACGGTTCAGGCTGTCTGATCACCGAAGGAGCCCGTGGTGAAGGTGGCTTCCTGACCAACAAGGACGGTGAGCGCTTCATGGAGCGCTATGCGCCTAGCGTGAAGGATCTCGCCCCGCGCGACATGGTGAGCCGCAGCATGGCTACGGAAATTCGCGAAGGCCGTGGTGTGGGTGCAGAGGGTGATCACATTCACCTGCATCTTGAGCATCTGGAGCCTGAGCTGCTCCACGCCCGCCTGCCGGGCATTTCCGAAAGCGCCAAGATTTTTGCGGGTGTGGACGTGACCAAGGAGCCGATTCCCGTGGTGCCGACCGTGCACTACAACATGGGCGGTATTCCGACGCTCTACTCCGGCGAAGTGGTGACATTGAAAGATGGCAACGCAGACTCCGTCGTTCCCGGCCTGATGGCAGTGGGCGAGGCTGCTTGCGTGTCGGTCCACGGCGCCAATCGCCTGGGCTCGAACTCGCTGCTCGATCTGGTGGTGTTTGGTCGCGCAGCGGCCATCAAGTCCTCCGGCATGATCAAGGCCGGCGAAAGCCATCGGAAGATTTCGAGCGCCTCGGAAGAGGCCTGCCTGTCACGTCTGGATCGCATTCGAAATGCCAAGGGCACTAAGTCCACGGCCGAGCTTCGCCTCGACATGCAGAAGACCATGCAGAAGCACTGCGCGGTGTTCCGCGATGGCCCGACCATGCAAGAAGGCATTACCAAGGTCAAAGGCGTGGTCGAAAGCTTTGCCAATGATCTGAAGGTGTCGGATCGTTCCATGGTCTGGAATTCGGACCTGATGGAGTCGCTGGAGCTGGACAATCTGCTGGGTCAGGCTTTGACCACCATTGTTTGCGCAGAGAACCGCAAGGAATCGCGTGGTGCTCACGCACGTGACGACATCAAGGACCGCGATGACAAAGACTGGCAGAAGCATACGCTGGCCTGGCGTGATACCGACACGGACGTGCGTATCGATTTCCGACCGGTTCATATGAATACACTCGACAGCGATGTTGATGTTATTCCGCCGAAGAAGCGCGTCTACTGATTCGGCCTCGGAAAACCGATGCGCATTGGAATCGCAGTTGTTGTGCTGCTCGCAATCCTGGTGGCGGCAGGTGCCTACTGGGCGCGCCCCTTGATTGCGCTCGGTCAGCTCAAGTCTGCGATCCAGGCGCGTGACGAAGCTGCTGTTGCGCGGCGGGTGGATTTCGACAAGCTTGAGAACAATGTGGTCCATCATCTGGATCAGCGGATCGAGCAGAAGAATCAGGACAAATTCCTCGGAAAATTGCGTGGCGAGATCGAAAGCTTCGTGACTGGATTCGTGGTCGAGGATCTGGCAACGCCTTCGGGTCTGATTTATTTGTCCTGCGACACCGATGCGCAAGGCAACATTGATCGCAGCCCCAAGCCGCCGGGAACACCGTGCGAATTTGATGCTGATATTCAATCGGCAGGTTACGAGTCCAAAACCCGCTTCAACGTGGTGGCACATCGGCCGCAGCGTGGCGAAATAGGAATGGTCATGGAGCAGGGGGCTGACAGGCAATGGCGCCTGGTCAGCCTGACCGGGTCCGGGCCACTCAGCGAATAAACCTAATTTTCAAGTATCAAGCAGGATTACTCAGGAGTCCGTCATGGCCCAGTTCACACTTCCCAAGAATTCGACGATCAACAAGAGTGCGGGCAAGAATTTCCCCGCACCGGCTGGCGCGAAGAATGTCCGCACCTTCAAGGTCTATCGCTATGACCCCGAGACCGGTGAGAACCCGCGTGTCGATTCCTACGACGTTGATATGGACAGCTGCGGCCCGATGGTTCTGGACGCGCTGATCAAGATCAAGAACGAAGTCGATCCGTCGCTGACCTTCCGCCGCTCCTGCCGCGAGGGTATCTGTGGCAGTTGCGCGATGAACATCGACGGCACCAACACGCTGGCCTGCATCAAGGGCTGTGATGAAGTCAGCGGTGATGTCGCGATCTATCCTCTGCCGCACATGCCGGTGGTCAAGGATCTGGTTCCTGACATGACGCACTTTTATGCGCAGCTGGCCAGTGTTGAGCCCTGGCTCAAGACTGACTCACCCGCGCCGACTCGTGAGCGTCTGCAGTCTGAGGAAGAGCGCGCCAAGCTCGATGGCTTGTACGAGTGCATTCTCTGCGCTTGCTGCTCCACCAGCTGCCCAAGCTACTGGTGGAATGGTGATCGCTACCTCGGTCCGGCCGTTCTGTTGCAGTCCTATCGCTGGCTCGCGGATTCCCGCGACGAAGCCACCGGAGAGCGACTGGATGCGCTGGAAGATCCATTCAAGCTGTACCGCTGCCACACCATCATGAACTGCACCAAGACCTGCCCCAAGGGCTTGAACCCAGCGAAGGCTATCGCTGAAACCAAGAAGATGCTGGTGGAACGCAGAACCTGATCTGCAGGTGACGTGGCTGTTTGAATTAAAAAAGGCCCCGCATTGCGGGGCCTTTTTTAATGAGGGACCTTTCTCATTTTAGATTCGGTCGGTATCGTCCTGCTCCGGTATGTTCAAACGCCTGAGGTACTGGATAAACGGTAGTCCGTGGCGGCGTCGCAATATGTCAGCGCGATCGAGCGAGTCATTGGCATCGGGCGGCCAGGTGCCGCGCCTGATCGCAAACAGAATTTGATTATTTTCGGCGACACCGGGCAATACGCAGCTGGCGCCGTCAAAGACCTCATTGATCAGACGTTTGAGTTTGCCGACGCGCGTCGCACTTCCCACCAGGTTCACGGCGAGCACGCCGTCCACTTTCAGGCGAGCCAGAACATCCTCATAGAAGGAGGCTTCACGGAAGGCCGGTGCGATACCGTTCTTGTCGCAGCCATCGACCAGGATCACATCCGCACCTGCGTTCGCTGTCTTTACGAATTCAGCACCATCACCGTGGACGATTTTCAGCCGTCCATCGGGTTCCGGCATCTCGAACAAGTGTGAGAGTTCAATGACCGTCCGATCGATTTCCACCGAAGTGATGCGCGTGGCAGGAAGTTGCTGATAACAGAATTTGCTGAGCGAACCGCCTCCCATGCCCAGTATCAGGACATGCGACGGCTCCGGCCTGAACAGTAGAAAGGCCATCATTTCGCGTGTGTACGCGAAGCTCAGCTCATCGGGTGACGCCAGGCGCATGCGGCTTTGCATGTATCGAAGGCCAAAATGCAGTTGGCGAAATTCACCATCTTCCAACACAAAGGGTTTCTGGTAGGTGCCGCTGCGCAGTTGCCGCATGATCTGCATCAAGCTGGTCGATTCGGGCTCCAGGATGTGGGCGATGAACTCGCCATCGGGAAGGGAAACAGGCACCTCCCAGGACTGCATGTGTTGCTCGTGTCGCGAGGGACGAGGCAAAGCGGTTGCGTGAGTCATATGCTGCTTGGGCACGCGCCTAGAAATCATATGGGCCAGCGGCAATCTGTTCGGGCGGCAACCAGGTTTCGTGAATGTGCTCCCAAACCAGATGATCTCGAACGCCGAACAACACGGTCGCGATGCGGCCATTGTCAGGAGGCGTGGAGGCGAGCGCGTTGCGTTGCCATTCCTCGTAGGTCGCAATCAGATGAGCATCGAAAACCTGTTCGACGCGCACATTACGAATCTGGATGCGAAAAGCGGGGTTGCTCGCGTAGGCCTCGTAGACGGAATGGCGCAGGTTTTCGAATCCCAGGCGTCGTCCGGCAGGCGGAATGAAAACCAGGTCGGGGCTGAAACGTTTTGAGAAGTCGCGCTCGAAGCAATTTTTTTCACATTGCCCACTGAACCAGGAAACAAAGAAGGCATGGAGCGATTCAACTTCTCGCACCACCTGGTCATGAATGGCTTCTTTCAAGACTTGGCCCGCCGCTTTGTGGGCGCAGATTCGGGTTCGTCGTGCCAACCACCATCACGCAATGCGCGGAACGCCTGTCGTACCCAGTGACGCATGGTTTTCTCGTTCTCGTCCGCAGCCCATGCGCGCATGGCAGATACCAGCGTCGCAGTCGCCGCCGCTACCTGGACTCTGGCCTGAAACAGGTCTTTCGCTGGGCGGCCTTGCATCAGCCGTTTGGTGACTTCGCCTTCCCAGCGGGAATTCTCTGCCTGATAGCGACGAGCCAGCGATGGCGTGTCGTACACGATGTGCGTCAGAAGACGTGCGCGCGACGTATCTGCATCCAGAAAGCGCGCCAACTGCAACATGGCTTCTTCCAGATTCTGCATTGGAGGCATTGTTGTCGGCCCCGGCGAGACGTGATCGCAGATGATCTCACCCTGCTCATCCAGCCAGTCGAAGACAACGTCATCCTTGGTCTTGAAGTAGCGAAAAAAGGTTCTTCTGGATGAGCCCGCTGCTTTCGCTATTTCGCTGACGGTGGTGCCATCGAAGCCTTTCTTTGCAAAGAGGGCGATACCTGCAGCGATGAGACGCTCGCGCAACTGTTGTTGTTTGTCGAAACGTTTACTACTGGGTTCAACAGCAGAGCCAGCATCGACAGAATCCTTTGGCATTTCACTATTCGAGTACGCGTCAGCGGGCAATCTTATGCCAGTCGCCTGTTCAAGGTGCGCTGATCGGTGCAAAATGACACTCAGTGTCAACAACTAATAGTGCTGTGAGGAGAGATTCGACAATGCGCAATTTTCAATTGCGAAAATGCGGGGTATGGCTGGCTGCGGCGGCCGTACTGTTTGCGCTGAGTCCCGCTCAGGCAGGTCGTGGATTTCTGCTCAACGGTTATGGGTCCGAGGCGCTTGGAATGGCGGGCGCAGACGTCGCAGTCGCGCGCGATACCAATGCCATGAATACCAACCCGGCAGGCCTGACTCAGCTGCGCAATGGCGGCTATGACTTGCAGATTCAGCCCTATGTCTCCGGCTTCAAGCATGAAGACAGTCTCAGCAACAGTGAAGAGCTGACCGACCCCTTCGGTGCGGTCAGTGCCGCTGGCTATGCGGCGCGCCTTGCTTCGCATCCTGACTGGGTGTGGGGCATGGGCCTGTACGGGCAGGGGGGGACCAGTGTCGGTTACGACAACCTGCTGACCGAGTACGGCAATCGCGACATCGTGTCGGCCAATATTGGAGTCTTCAAGTTGGCCGGTAGCCTTGCTTGGCAGGTGCGAGAGAACCTTAGCGTGGGCGCGACACTGGGACTTTCCTATGCATTCGGCAGGCAGAAATATTTTCCTGAAACCTCCGATAATTCAGACCCGGCCGCTCCTTTTTTTGGCCTGCGCTTCGATGACGGCAGCGGCATTTCAGGAAATTTTCTGGTTGGCCTGCAATACCGACCCATGGAGCAATGGACGGTGGCCCTGGTGTACACCAGCAAAACGGACTTGCGTCTGACCGGGGGCACGGCCACGCTCAATTTTGAATCCGTAGGACTGGGCCGCGTGCATTACGACAATGCGCGTCTGGAGGGTTTTGCACTGCCGCAAGAAATCGATCTGGGCGTGTCATGGCGGCCTGACGCGCGCTGGCTGGTGGCTATTGAAGCCAGCTGGCTGGATTATTCCCGCGCGCTGAGTTCTTCGCGCTTCCGTGCGGATACACCGAACAACCCCGGTGCAGCGGCCAATATTGATTCTGTCACGCAGCTGCGCTGGCGCGATCAGTATGTCTACGCGCTGGGCGTGGCCTACTCATTGAGTGAAAAAACGACCCTGCGCGGCGGTTTCAATGTAGAGAACAACCCGGTACGCGCCGAGACCGCAACACCGCCACTCGGACTCGGACAGGAACGGTCGATTTCCGTCGGATTCGGGCGGCGGCTTGATGACGGCTGGCACTTTGACGCGGCATTCGAATACCAATTGCCTACGACACAGAGCTACAGCAATCCGGCTCTGCCATTGGGCGAGAAGGTAGATGATCGTTACGGCCTGTATGGCCTGATCCTGAGTATTGCGCGTCGCTGGTGACGCGCAGATTCAGGGCTTGGGCTTTTCGCGCAGCGTGACGATGCGCGACACGCCGTCGGCCTGCTTGCGATCTTCCAGTTCAAACAGGCCAATGGCTTTGACCAGCGCGCTGAGCTTGGCATAACCCCAATTGCGGGGGTCGAAGTCGGGTGCTTGTTTGCTGATGTGCTGGCCAACCGGGCCCAGATGCGCCCAGCCGTCGTCGTCAGAAGCCGCATCGATCGCATTGCGAACTAGATTGACCAGACGCGAATCGCCGCGAAGCGCCTTGGTGGATTTTCGCGCAGGCGCCTTCTCAGTCTCGGCCTGCTCGGTGCTGTTGCGCAGGACGTCAACATAGATGAACTTGTCGCAGGCCGACACAAAGGCCTGGGGCGTCTTGCGCTCTCCAAAGCCGAACACGCTCAGCCCTGCTTCTCGGATACGCGCAGCAAGGCGGGTGAAGTCACTGTCGCTGGAGACGATGCAGAAGCCGTCAAAGCGATTGGTGTAGAGCAGGTCCATGGCATCAATGATCATGGCGCTGTCTGTTGCGTTCTTGCCGGTGGTATAGGCGAACTGCTGCATGGGTTGGATAGCATGCTCCGCAAGTACCTTCTTCCAGCCGCCGAGATTGGGCTGTGTCCAGTCGCCATAGACGCGTTTGACGCTGGCCACGCCGTAATTGGCGATTTCGGCAAACAGGGCTTCGGCCAGCTTGGGCTGGGCATTGTCGGCGTCAATCAGGACGGCGAGGCGGGCGCTGCTGGTATCCGTTTTCATGGCGCTAGGCTATCGCATCCGGCGGCTGGGGCTGCATCCCTGTGCGGCATGGCCCACAATCCGCGCATGGAAAATCTGAGTGTGGACGAGCGTCGCCTGAAATTTCTGTTGCGACGTGGAATGAAAGAACTGGACGTGATGGTCACGCGCTATCACGCCGGGCGGTATGCACAGGCACCGGAGGCGGAAAGGCAAACCTTCGTGCGCCTGCTCACCACCGTCGAGGACCCGGACATCTGGTCTTGGACGATGGGATATTCGCCCACACCTGAACAATACCGGGAGGTAGTGGCCGAGCTGCGTGTTTTCAGATGAGTGCGCCTGATGCGCCCGCGGTGGATGTTGAGCTCAAGCCATCGCATCGCGCCCACCAGTTTTTGTTCTGGGTCCATGTCGTGCCGCTGGTCCTGCTGCCGCTTACGATGGAAACGGGGACGGCGATGCTGATCATCGCGGCCGGTATCGCAGTCTCGTGGTTCTGGCTTCGTCGGCACCCGGTGTTCGGATTTGGCCCACGCGCCGTCATTCGGGTGCATGCGCACGGCGATGGACGCTGGAGCATCGAAAACCCGGCCAGAAAACCTGCCGAAGCCGAGCTGCTCGGTAACAGCTATGTCCATCCGCGTTTGCTGATTCTGAATTTTCGCGTTCCCAGTGGTCAAAGCAGGACGCGCATCATTCTCGGCGACGAAGCGCCGGAAGATGTCCTGCGCCGCTTGCGTGCCCGGTTGAGCGCGCTGGGCGCCTCTCATCTGGACAAAAACTGACATGCGGGCAGTAAAGACAACGCTATTACTCATGGCTGGAATCCTGGTGCAGGGCTGCGCGCTGTTCGGCCCCGAACGCGCACCGATTCCCCTAGTGGAATCGGTTGATCTGCAACGTTTCATGGGCGACTGGCATGTGATCGGTTTCATCCCGATCTTTGCCGAGGCCGATGCCCACAATGGCATTGAGACTTACGCGCTCAATGCAGATGGCAGCATTGCCACAACCTATCGCTACCGGGGTGGCGGTTTCAACGCGCCGCTGACAGTCAATACACCCAAGGGCTTTGTCGAGTCCGGCACAAACAACGCCTTGTGGGCCATGCAGTTCATCTGGCCATTCAAGGCGGAATACCGGATCGTGTATCTGAAGCCGGATTACTCAGTGAGCATCGTTGCGCGCAACAAGCGCGACTATGTCTGGTTGCTTGCACGCGAACCACAGATGGACGACGCCAGCTTTGAGCAGTACCGCAAGAAGATTGCCGCCATGGGGTACGACCCCGCCGAGTTTGTCCGCCAGCCCCAGCAATGGCCGGAGTTTGAAAAGCGTTCGCCATTGAAACCCTGAGAAATCCGGATACCTGCGTGGTCCATAAAAGGGTCGGAAGCTTGCGCGTCCGAAAACGGCGAGAACCTTTCGGGGGCAGGGCGCACAATACCCGCCATGCAGATTCAGCCTGATCACCGTTACGAGGCACTCAAGGCAAGGGACGCACGCTTTGACGGGCGCTTCTTTGTCGGCGTTTCCACGACCGGTATCTATTGTCGGCCGATCTGTTCAGCACGAACACCCGGTCGCGATCGCTGTCAGTTTTTTGAACACGCCGCGGCTGCCGAGGATCAGGGGTTTCGGCCCTGCCTGCGTTGCAGGCCGGAACTCGCGCCCGGACTCGCACGCAGCGATGCCAGGGCCAGCGCGGCGCGCTGGGCGGTGGAGCGTATTGAATCCGGGTATCTCAATGACAATAGCGTAGATGCGCTCGCCGCAGAATACGGGCTGTCCGCGCGGCAGTTGCGTCGCAGCATCGTCAGCGAGTTTGGGGTCAGCCCGGTTCAGCTGGCGCAGACACGCCGACTCCTGCTGGCCAAGCAGTTGCTGGCGCAGACAAGTCTGAGCATGACTCAGGTCGCCCTGGCGAGTGGCTTTTCGAGCGTGCGCCGTTTCAACCATCTTTTTCAGATGCGCTACCGGCTCAATCCAAGTCAGCTGCGGCGTGATGCAGGAGCTAAATCCAGCGACGCGATCATCCTGCGGCTGGCCTATCGCCCACCTCTGGCGTGGGCGACTTTATTGGAGTTCCTGGTAGGTCGCGGTGCGGCCGGGGTGGAAGCGGCTCGCGGCCAGAAGTACCTGCGAACGGTTCATCTGGACGGGCGCTCAGGATGGATGAGCGCGCAGCCTGAAGCGGGAGCGCATCGGCTGCTGGTTGAGATTTCTCCTGAGCTGGTTCCTGTGCTGGCCAAGCTGTTGCCACGTATTCGTCGACTGTTCGATCTGGATGCGCATCCGGCTTTGATCGATGCACAGCTTTCGACTGATCCGCACCTCGCGTCCCTGGTGACGGTCTTGCCCGGATTGCGGGTGCCCGGAGCCCTGAATGGATTTGAGCTGGCCTTGCGTGCAGTGCTGGGCCAGCAGGTGACGGTCAAAGCTGCGAGCACTTTGTTCGGACGATTTGCACGTGCCTTTGGCCAGCCTGCAAACACGCCCCATCCTGAGCTGCTGTATTACGCACCAAAGGCGGAACTGATTGCGCAGGCGCCGGTTCAGCAACTCATTGATCTGGGGCTGACACAGCGCCGAGCGCAGACCATTTCCGATCTTGCGCGGGCGCTGGCCTCGGGGGTTCTTGATCTTGACCAGCCAGCAGACCTGCAAGCTAGCGCTGCGCAGTTGCAGTCCATCGCCGGCATCGGACCCTGGACCGCGCAATACATCGGCATGCGCGCGCTGCGCGATCCTAACGCGCTGCCGGCATCCGACCTGGGCTTGATGAAAGCCCTCGCAGTGAGCAAGCCGGCGCAGGTCATTGCCGCTGCACAGGGCTGGCAGCCGTGGCGCGCATATGGCGCACTGCATCTCTGGCACAGCTTGAAATCAGGAGGCTGACATGAAGGGTGATGCTGTTCAGCACAGCTACCTTGAGAACACACCACTTGGGACGCTGCTTCTGTTATCGCGTGATGGACGATTGTGCGGCCTGTACATGGGCAAGCACGTGAAGGAAGGCACGGGGAAGTTTGCAACTGGAACGCGTGATGACGCTGCGTTTGCGCACGTAAGCAAACAGCTTCTGGCCTACTTTGCGGGAGAGCTGAAGACTTTTGATCTGGACTTCTTCGGGCAGGGAACCGAGTTTCAGCAGCGCGTGTGGGCCGCGCTATGTGAAATTCCCTATGGTGAAACGCTGAGTTACGGTGAGCTGGCCCGCAAACTCGGAAACCCCAAGGCCTCCCGCGCCGTCGGGTTGGCCAATGGCCAGAATCCGATTTCCATCATCGTGCCTTGTCACCGCGTCATCGGTGCAAACGGCGCCCTGACCGGTTACGGCGGGGGCGTCGAGAACAAGCGCTGGTTGCTCGATCACGAAGCGCGCCAGCGCCAGCTCCTATAAAACTTACGAGATGCTTTGCATCTCCACTTCTTTCTGCCTTTCGCGATTGAAGCTGGCCGAGGCTTGTTCCTTTCTGCCGGGCAAGATGGTGGGTTCGGCCCTGGGCAGGGCATCCGGATAGTCCGTTGTGAAATGCAGCCCGCGGCTTTCACGGCGTGACAGCGCCGAGCGAACGATCAACTCCGCACAGACAACCAGATTGCGCAGTTCGATCAGGTGATGACTGACCCGATAGTTGCCGTAGTACTCCTGGATTTCCTGACGCAGCATTTCGACACGGTGCAGCGCCCTTTGCAGACGCTTGGTGGTGCGCACGATGCCCACGTAGTCCCACATGAAGGTGCGCAGCTCTAGCCAGTTGTGTGAGACCACCACGTCTTCGTCCGAATCAGTGACGCGCGACGCATCCCAGGGCTTGAGTTTTCCCGGCGCCTCGATGCTGTCCAGCCGCGAGAGAATGTCGTCGGCCGCTGCGCTGGCAAACACCAGGCATTCGAGCAGGGAATTCGACGCAAGCCGATTGGCACCGTGCAGGCCAGTGCATGCCACCTCGCCAATGGCATAGAGATTGGCGACGTCGGTGCGCGCAGCAAAATCGGTAACGACGCCGCCGCAGGTGAAATGCGCCGAAGGCACTACCGGAATCGGATCGGTGGTGATGTCAATTCCCAGTTCCAGGCAGTGCGCGTGAATGCTCGGGAAGTGGCTGCGGACGAAGTCCGCATCAAGATGCGTCACGTCGAGCAGGACGTGTTGCAGGCCCAGCCGTTTCATCTCGTGATCAATGGCTCGGGCCACGATGTCGCGGGGCGCCAGTTCCGCACGCTCATCGACTTTCAGCATGAAACGCTCGCCGGGTTCGCCATTCTGAGATGGCAGGCGCAGGTAGCCGCCTTCGCCGCGCAGGGCCTCGGTCATGAGGAAGTTGCGTGAGTCCTTGTGGTACAGGCAGGTCGGGTGAAATTGCATGAATTCCATGTTCCCGACGCGGCAACCCGCGCGCCAGGCCATCGCAATGCCGTCGCCAGATGCGCCGAAGGGGTTGGATGAATACAGATAGACCTGATTGGCGCCGCCCGTACACAGTGCGACCACCTTCGCCGGCACGGCCTCAACCTGCTTGCTTTCGCGGTCGTAGAGGTATGCGCCCTGCGCGCGCTGCCCGCTTGGGTCCAGGATCAGGTCCACCGCGACTGCGCGTTCGCGGATATGAATGTTGGGATGATCAATGGCCAGCATCGCCAGCGTGGTTTCCACTTCGCGCCCGGTGGAATCGGCGGCGTGGACCACGCGCCGGTGGCTGTGACCGCCTTCGCGCGTCAGGTGCAGGCGGGCTTCATTGCCGTCGCCATCATCCTGGGTAAATGAAACGCCCTGATCGAGCAGCCAGTGAATGGCTTCGGGGCCGCGCTCCACCGCAAATTCAACGGCGGCCGGGTCGCACAGACCGCCGCCGGCAATGAGCGTGTCCTTGACGTGTGCCGCCAGGGTATCGCCCTTGTCGATGACGGCAGAAATGCCGCCCTGGGCCCACAGCGTGGAGCCAGACTCGAGGCGGGTCTTGGAAACGACGGTGACTTGCTGGCCGGCCTGGGCCAGGCGCAGGGCGAGGCTCAGGCCGGACGCGCCGCTGCCGAGAATCAGAATGTTGGAACTCAATGTGATGGCCTGATTGATAGACTGTGTCCAATTATGAATGGCTGAGCGATGCAGGGGTGGTCTCTGTGTCCCGCCAATCTGAATCAGAACGAATGAGTGAACAGCAGCCAGGGGTGGATGATCAGCTTGTAGCGCGCGCGCAGGCCGGAGACAAGCGCGCTTTCGAGCTGCTTCTGCGTAAATACCAGCACAAGATCATCCAGTTGGTCAGCCGTCTGGTGGGCGAGGCCGACGCGCCCGACGTCGCGCAGGAAAGCTTCATCAAGGCCTGGCGCGCGCTGCCGGGGTTTCGCGGCCAGAGCGCCTTCTATACCTGGCTTTATCGCATCGGCATCAACACGGCGAAGAATCATTTGGTTGCGCGCAATCGCCGGCCCAGCACCCAGGACATCGACGTGGACGAAGCTGAACAGTTCGGCCACACCGAACAAATGAGCGATGTTGCAACTCCTGAGGCACTTCTGTTGTCAGACGAAATACGGCAGCAGGTTGGGCAAACCATCGCCAGCCTTCCGCCGGACCTGCGCCAGGCCATTACCTTGCGCGAGTTGGAAGGTTTGTCATACGAGGACATCGCCGACGTCATGAATTGCCCGATTGGAACTGTTCGATCCCGCATCTTCAGGGCGCGTGAAGCCATTGATGCCGTGATCAAGCCGCTGATGGAGTGAACCCGCACATGATCCCTTCACTGACCACTTGTCGCCCCGATGGAACTTTCCCGTTAAGCTGCGGTTTAGTTTGGGAACCATCGCATTCCGTCAGATTCGAACCGACTTTTTTCAGGAAATGAGCTCCCACATGAACAATGCTTCATTGTCTGCACTGCTCGACGGGCAGTGCCAGGGCCCAGAGCTGGACCAGTTGCTGGAAGAGATGGATCGAGATCCTGAGCTGGCAGAACAATGGAGCCGACTGTGCATGACGCGCGAGGCACAGTCTGGCGCGCGCTTCGATTCCAACATGCCCTGCATTTGTGCTGGCGTGATGGCGCAACTGGATGATGCTCCGGTGGAAGGCGGCGATACGGTCGTTCCTTTCGCGCGGCCAGCAACGCCAGCGCCAGCGGTGCAGTCCGGTGTACGCAAACGTTACTGGAAACCGGTGGTGGGTTTTGCCGCAGCCGCCTCCATGGGCGCCGCCGCCGTTCTGCTGATTCAGCCGCAGGCGACCACGCAGCAAGAATTTGAGAGCCCGGCTACCGCGACCGTGGCCAGCGCAGAACCTCTCCAGTGGACCGGAAGTTCAGCGCCGCAATCTACCCAGGTTGCCAGTCACGATGACGAAGCGCATTCCCAGATGCTGCGGGAGTATCTGATGGACCACAGCAATGCGGTGTCCGGGGAAGGCGTTGGCGGCACCTTGCGCTATGCCCGGTTTGCTGCACATACAGCTGAGTACCAACCCTATCCGGGCGAGTTTCGGTAATGAAGCGCGGACTCGCCTACGCTGGCCTCGCTCTTGGCCTGTGCCTGAATCTCAGTGCGCAAGCTGCTGAGGGCCAGGCAGGTGACTGGTTAGTGAAAGCTGCGGCTGCAGCTCGCGCAAGCAACTATGAAGGTGTCCTGGTCTATCGAGGCGATGATGTGCTCGAGACCTTTCGTGTGACGCATCGGTTTGCGGACGGCTCCGAGCGCGAACGTATCCAGTCCATGACCGGCGAAGTGCGCGAAGTTCTCAAGCAGAACGACAAGCTCACCTGTCTGTTACCGCGCGATCGTCAGCTCACCGCGCGCCGAGCGGCCAGCCCCAAGGGACTGCTCCTGTCGCTGTCGCCAGAACGGCTGCAGCAGATCAGTGCTTACTATGAGGTCAAGGAGCTTGGCGAGGCGCGCATCGCGGGGCGCAAGTGTCGCGGCATCGCCATCGCACCACGAGATGAGTTCCGCTACGGCTACGAGGTCTGGGCTGACCGTGAATCCGCGGTCCCGCTCAAGCTGAGCCTGGTGGCACCGGATGGCCGATTGCTGGAGCAGATGTTCTTCACTGAGGTGAGCTTTCCGCAAAGCATTCCCGACGCCGCGTTCCGCGCCGTCACACCAGAAGAGCAAGTGCGGGAATCAACTGAAACGGCCGTTGACGCCATCGCCCAGGCCCATGCCAGCGAGCCGGTCGCCATTGACGAGACTGAGGTTGTTGATGACCGGGAGCATGCGAAATTTTCCAAATTGCCGCCCGGCTTTCGCGTGGTTCGTCGGCGGGTGCAGGCCTCTCCAGCCGGTGTTCGTGAGCACGTGGTCTTGAGTGATGGCCTGAGCGCCGTCTCCGTCTACAGAGTCTTGCGTCCGACGAACTCGGAGATCCAGCCGACAGCACAGCGCCTGGATCGCATGGGGCCGCTCAACGCCTACAGCCGTTCGGCCGGAGATGTTCAGGTCACGGTGGTGGGAGAGGTCCCGCGCCATACGATCAAGATGATTGGCGACAATCTGGAAGCCGCGCAGGGCCAGCAGGATCTGGGTTCCAAGTTTGCAGCTGAGGCGATCGACGCCCGCTGAGTTGCTCTGTTGCCTGGCCTCACGGTGACGGGATCGAGGGGCGCCTGAGTAAACGCGCTAAAATTGCCGTGCTCATCCCCTCAGCTGATAACGGCGACCCTACATGCCCGTCTCTTTGCGACCCTTGAGGGTCTGCGTATTACTGCTTCTGGCCCTGCTCTCCGGCGCATGCAGCAAGGCGAATAACGGACTGCCTGATTTCGCCACGCTGGTGGAAGACAACAGTGCCTCGGTGGTCAACATCAGCGCCGTCGCGGTCGCCACCGCTGCAGATATTCCCGAGTATGACGAACAGACCCCTGAATGGTTTCGGCGTTACCTTGAGAAGCGGGCGGCACCGGCAGATGGGGCTGGGGACGGGGCGGCCGAGCCGGCTGAACCAGAGCCTGAACCGCTGGGGTCAGGCTTTGTTCTGTGGGAAAACGGCTACATCTTGACCAACTATCACGTGGTCGAGGGTGCTGGAAAGATCATTGTCCGGCTGCTGGATCGTCGCGAGCTTCCGGCGCAACTGGTGGGCGTGGATCGCTCCACCGACCTGGCCTTGCTCAAGATCGACGCCAAGGGTCTGCAGGCCGTTCGCATTGGTGATTCGCAGAAGCTGCGCCCCGGACAATGGGTCTTCGCGATCGGATCGCCTTTCAGCTTCGATTTTTCCGTGACCGCTGGCATCGTCTCTGCCAAAGGTCGCAGCTTGCACACCGAGCAATACGTCCCCTTCATCCAGACCGACGTGGCCATCAATCCGGGAAATTCCGGTGGCCCGCTCTTCAATCTGGAGGGTGAAGTGGTCGGTATCAACTCGCAGATCTACTCACAGTCCGGGAGCTTCCAGGGTGTGAGTTTCTCGATACCGATTGATATCGCCTCGCGCGTCGCGGTGCAGTTACGCGACAAGGGGCGGGTGACGCGAGGCTGGCTTGGAGTAGTGGTACAGGAAGTCGATGGAGATCTTGCGCAATCATTCAATATGGAGCGCGCAGAAGGTGCTCTGATTTCCCGCATCATGCCCAATAGTCCGGCGCAGGAATCTGGACTCAAGCCTGGCGATGTCATCGTCAGCTTCAATGGTGAGCCACTGCCCATTTCCGGAAGCCTGCCGCCGCTGGTTGGACGCGCCGACCCTGGCCAGGTGCTGCCCCTGGAAGTGATCCGTGGCGGTGAGCGGCTCAAATTCCAGATTGAGGTGGGGGTATTGCAGGAGGATCCGTCTGACGTGGTAGCACAGCAGTCGCCGCGGCCTGAGCCCGCCGCAGATGGTGCGCTGGGCATGGTGGTTGCCGCCCTCAGTGACGAAGAGCGGCGGCGTCTGCGTGTGAGTTCGGGTGGTGTGCGGGTTGAGCAGGTATCGCGCGGACCGGCCCGCGCCGCCGGCGTGCGCTCAGGCGATGTGGTTTTGTCTTTGGCGGGGCAGGAGGTGGATTCTCCGGAGCGCTTTGCCGAAGTTGCCGCAAGACTGACGCCGGGAAGCACGGTCCCGATGCTGGTCAGCCGTGAAGGCGCGCCTTCCTTCATGCCGCTCGATATTCCCTGAGAATGAACGAAGGAACATCCGTAGAGATTCATCTTCGGCTGATGACGCGCAGTGAATGCGAGTTGTGCGAATACATGGAAATGGCTCTGCGCGGTCACAGTCTGTTTGCCAATGTGACTTCTCTGGAATTTGTAGATGTGGATGAAGACGAGCTTCTGAAGCGACGGTATGGCTTGCGTATTCCGGTCTTGCTGGATGCTTGGCAGGAGGTGATCTGCGAAGGCAGATTCGATGAACGGGCATTCGAGCAGTGGTTTGACGAACTGCTCAATGACAACGAGCGCGGTTGAGACGGCCTGGCAGCAGTACAAAAAGGTTTGTTCTCTGGCGAATCGAGTCCTAACATTGAAGCGCGTCTAATTTGACGCGCGTCCTCAAGAGGAATTCAACCGTGGCCACAAAGCTCAACCTCAATCAACTCTCGGGTGATCTTGCCGATCGCGCACGCAAGGCCTTCACCGGCGTCGTGACCGACCTCGACAATCTGCTTTCCACCGTGACTCAGAAACTGGACGAAGGCTCTTCGGTCCAGAAGCAGGAACTGCTTCGTGTGATCAGTCGCGTGCGCAAGTCGCTGGATGCGCGCCTGTCCTCGCTTGAAAAGGCGGTCAAGAGCAGTAAGAAGCCTTCGGCGACCCGTGTCGTCAAGGCGGCCAAGAAGGCTGCGAAGTCGGTCAAGAAAACAGCCGGCAGCCGAGGCAAGGCGGCGAAGAAAACGGTGCGCAAATCCACCAAGAGCGCCAAGAAGACGGTGAAAAAAGCCACGGGAAGCGCGCGGAAAACGGTCAAGAAAACGGCCAAGAAGGCGCGCAAGAGCGTGCGCAAGGCCGCGAGCAAGAAATAGGATTTGATCCCGGCTGCCGTTGCTGCCCCCAGGTGGGGCAGCGCGGCGGGACCGGCGGGTCTGCCGCAGGCAAACTGACCCCGCAAATCTGCGCCGGGGCTGATCCCTTGCCTGCCAAAACGCTATACTCCGCGGCCTTTTTTGTATGTAGGTCGTCGTGAACCTGGCGAATATTCGCAACTTCTGCATCATTGCCCATATCGACCATGGCAAGTCGACCTTGGCCGATCGATTTATCCAGCTCACTGGCGGTCTTCAGGCCCGCGAGATGCAGGCGCAGGTGCTCGACAACAATCCGATCGAGCGCGAACGCGGGATCACCATCAAGGCACAGGCGGTCTCGCTTAATTACAAGGCGCGCGATGGCCAGATCTACCAGCTCAATCTGATCGACACCCCGGGGCATGTGGACTTCAGCTACGAAGTCTCGCGCTCGCTGGCTTCATGCGAGGGCGCACTGCTGGTGGTTGATGCCAGCCAGGGCGTGGAAGCGCAGTCGGTCGCCAATTGCTACACGGCGCTGGACATGAATCTGGAAGTCGTGCCGATTCTCAACAAGGTGGATTTGCAGAACTCCGAACCAGAGCGGGTTGCAGAGGAAATCGAGCAGGTCATTGGCATCGAGGCAACGGATGCACTGCGCATCTCGGCCAAGACAGGCCTGGGCGTCGAAGAAGTGCTGGAAGCGGTAGTGACCCGGCTTCCGCCGCCCAAGGGCAACACTGAGGGCAAACTGCAGGCACTGATTGTTGATTCCTGGTTCGATCCCTACCTGGGCGTCGTGTCGCTGGTGCGCATCGTGAACGGACGCATCGAGAAAGGTCAGAAGGTGCGCGTGATGTCCACTGGGCGCGACCACGAAGTCAGCATGCTGGGTGTGCACGCACCCAAGCGTGTGTTCAAGGACGCGCTGGAAACCGGCGAAGTCGGATTTCTCATTGCCGGCATCAAGGACATTTTCGGCGCCCCGGTCGGTGACACGCTGACCCTGAGCAGCGATCCCTGCACAGAGCGCCTTCCCGGCTTTCGCAACATCCAGCCGCGCGTGTTTGCCGGTTTGTTCCCGATTGACGCGGATGACTTTGAAGATTTCCGGGAGTCGCTGTCCAAGCTGCGGCTGAACGATTCTGCCCTGCAGTTCGAGCCCGAAAACTCTGGCGCATTGGGCTTTGGCTTCCGCATCGGGTTTCTCGGCATGCTCCACATGGAGATCGTGCAGGAGAGGCTTGAGCGCGAGTACAAGCTGAATCTGATCACGACGGCACCGTCGGTGGTCTACGAGTTGGAAATGAATGATGGCGAGATCCGCAAGATTGAAAATCCTGCGGCACTCCCGGAACCCGGCGGATTTTCCGATCTGCGTGAGCCCATCATTATTGCCCGCGTGCTCATGCCGCAGAGCTATGTCGGCCCGGTCATGCAGCTGTGCATGGAAAAGCGCGGCGTGCAGAAGAACATGCGCTACATGGGCCAGCAGGTTCAGCTGGAAATGGAAATGCCGCTGGCCGAGGTCGTACTGGATTTCTTTGATCGCCTGAAGAGCGTTTCGCGCGGCTATGCATCGTTTGAGTATGAATTCCTGCGTTTCCAGTCCGCTGACCTGGTCAAGCTGGACGTGCTGGTCAATGGCGAGCGGGTCGATGCGCTGGCCACCATCGTGCATCGGGATGCGGCGTATCCGCGCGGTCGGGACCTCTGCGAGCGCATGCAGGATGTCATTCACCGGCAACAGTTTGATGTGGCAATCCAGGCGGCAATCGGCGCGAAGATTATTTCTCGCAGCACGGTCAAGGCCCTGCGCAAGGACGTGACGGCAAAGTGTTACGGTGGCGATATTTCGCGCAAGCGAAAGCTTCTTGAGAAGCAGAAGGAAGGTAAGAAGCGCATGAAGCAGGTCGGCGCGGTCGAAATACCGCAAGAGGCCTTTCTTGCGGTTCTCGGCGTGGATCGAAAAAAATAACAGCTCAATTGCGAGGTTCGCGGTATGGCATCTGACGTGCATTTCGACTTTGCGGTATTGCTGACGGTGCTGACGGTGCTGACCGGCCTGGGTTGGTTGCTGGACAAATTCTGGCTGGGGCCAAAGCGTCGGAGCCTGATTGAAGGCGAAGACAAACCTGGCTGGCTGATCGATTTCTCCCGTTCGTTCTTTCCGGTCATCCTGGCAGTGCTGTTGCTCCGCTCGTTTGTTGCAGAGCCTTTCCGGATTCCCTCGGGTTCCATGATCCCGACCTTGCTTATCGGCGATTTCATTCTCGTCAACAAGTTCAGCTACGGTCTGCGCGACCCGGTCTTCCACACCCGCTTCCTCGGAAACGGAAAGCCCGAGCGTGGTGATGTGGTGGTGTTTCGTTGGCCCAATGATCCCTCGGTGGATTACATCAAGCGCATGGTTGGCCTGCCCGGGGATCACATCGTGTATCGAGACAAGGTTCTTTACGTCAACGGCGAGGCTCTGGAGCAAACGCCGGATGGGGTCGTGGCGGTTACGGGCTTGCCCGGCGGCGCGGCATACCGCCTGAAGGAAAATCTGGAAAATCACGAACACCACATCATCGTGGACCCGGATGCGCCTACCGAGAACTTCGAGTTCACCGTTCCAGAAGGCCAGTATTTCGCCATGGGCGATAATCGCGATGGCAGCTACGATTCGCGGCGCTGGGGCACGGTCCCGGAGCGCAATCTGGTCGGCAAGGCTTTTTTTGTCTGGATGAGTTGGGACGGCAGCATCATGCGGCCTAACCTGTCGCGCATTGGTACCCGCATTCGTTAGAGGTTGAGTTGCCGGGCAGCAAGACAGGTCGAAATGGACGTTTGCTCCTCTGTAGACTTGCGCACCTGCGCCGATGTGCGCCCGGCCTGCCTTTGCTCGCTACACTTGGGCGGGGATTTACACATCTAGCGGTACTTCATCCCAGGGAGGGATTACGCAAATGCAGCAATCCATCAAACGTCAGCGGGGACTTGGCTGGTTCGGCCTCTTGTTTGTCTTTGGCACTATTGCTTTCTTTGCCCTGATTGCCATCAAGGTGGGGCCTTTGTATCTCAACCACGGCACCATCGTTCGCGTGGTCAAGACCGTTGCCAAGGATTCCGGCAGTGCGGAGGTTGGCGAAATTCGCCGGTCGCTGGAGCGTCGCTGGGACATCGACTACATCAGCCAGATCGACGACAAGGACATCAAGGTCAAGCGCACCCCCAAGGGTCGCGCACTGGCCTACGACTATGAGGCGCGGGTCAATCTGTTCTACAACGTATTTGTCGTCGTCCACTTCAAGGGCGAGCACCTGATGTCGGGCTCCGCCGCCAGCGACGTCTGATCTGAGGTGGAACACGAGCGCCTGTGCGCTGATCTGGCAAGGCGGCTCGGTCATGAGTTCGCAGACCCGAGTCTGCTTGTCAGGGCGCTGACGCATCGCTCGTTCACCGCAGATAACAACGAGCGGCTCGAATTTCTCGGTGATGCATTGATCAGCGTTGTCATCGCCGAGTTGCTGTTCCGGCAACGGCCGAAGGAAAGCGAGGGCGCGCTGTCAAGATTGCGTTCCAGTCTGGTCCGCGAGCGAGCCCTGGCCGGAGTTGCCCGGCGCCTGGACTTGGGTGAAGCCCTGCTCATCGGTGAGGGCGAACGCAAAAGCGGCGGCTGGCGCCGGGACTCGGTGCTCGCAGACGCCCTGGAGGCGGTGATTGCAGCTGTGTATCTGGACAGCGGATTCGGTCAGGTCAGCAAGGTGTGCCACGCCTTGTTTGCGCCCGAGCTGAAAAACCTGCCGGATGCGGAGTCGCTCAAGGATGCCAAGACCCGTTTGCAGGAATGGCTGCAGGCGCGGAATCGGCCCTTGCCCATTTACGAGGTCATATCTGAATCCGGGCCCGCGCATCGACGCAGTTTCTCGGTCCGGGCAACCGTCGCCGACACGGACGGCGAAGCACTGGCCACGGCGGCCAGTCGCAGAACGGCAGAGCAGCAGGCCGCCAGGGTCTTGCTGGCACAGCTGACCGACGCCGACGCTTCCTGAACCGAATTCATCACCAAAGGTTAATCTTCATCATGCGCAGCGGTATCGTCACTCTGATTGGACGCCCCAATGTGGGCAAATCGTCGCTGCTCAACGCCTTGATCGGGCGCAAACTCAGTATCGTTTCGCACAAGCCGCAGACCACCCGCAATGCCATTCAGGGCGTCCTGCATTCCCAGGGTGATCAGGTCGTCTTCGTTGATACGCCCGGCCTGCACATGCAGGCCAAGAAAGCCTTGAACCGGGCGATGAACGATGCCGCCGCCAGTGCGCTGCATGACATTGATCTGGCGGTGTTCGTCGTCGAGGCGCAGCGATGGACCGAAGAAGACGAGGCGGTTCTGGAGCGCCTCAAGAGAATGCAGGCGCCGGTCGGCCTGGTCATCAACAAGGTAGATCGCATCAGCAACAAGAGTGAGTTGCTGCCTGAGATGGAAGCGATGTCGGCGCGTGGCGAGTTTGTATTCGTCATGCCGCTGTCCGCCACCAAGGGCGACAACGTGCAGACCCTAGCGCAGGAAATTCTCGGGCGCATGCCGGAAGGCCCGCCGCTGTACCCTGCGGATATGGTTGCCGGGTTTGACAATGGTTTTCTCGCTGCAGAACTGATTCGCGAGAAGCTCACCCGGACATTGCATCAGGAGTTGCCTTACTCGCTGAATGTGTCCATCGAATCCTACGAGATCGAACCGCCGCGCAAGCGTGGTGGTGCGCCGGCAGAACCGGGCAAGGGAGGGGGTCTGCACCGCATCAGCGCTGTGGTGTGGGTCGAACGTGACAGTCAGAAGAGCATCGTCATCGGTGATGGTGGCAGCGCGCTCAAGAAGGTTGGCACGGCGGCCCGCAAGGAGTTGGAAGTCTTGCTGGGTACCAAGGTTTTTCTGCAGGTCTGGTGTCGCGTGCGAGAGAACTGGAGCGATGACCCCAAGGCGCTGAAACAGTTTGGTTTCAGCGGCGACTGAGGCGCCGTGGTGTCCCGCGCCCGCATCCAGCTGGTACCGGCGTGGATTCTGAAAACAACGCCTTATCGAGACTCGAGCCTACTGGTTGAGGCATTGACGCGGGACCATGGCCGGGTGGGGTTGGTAGCGCGTGGCGCGCGTTCCGGGAAATCTAAATTGCGCGAGCGACTGCAATGTTTCCGGCCTCTGCTCATGTCCTGGGTGGAGGCCGGTGACCTGGGCACCCTGACACATGCTGAGCCCGACGGTGTTGCTGTCAATCTGGTCGGCGAGCGAATTTTCAGCGGCTGGTATCTGAACGAATTGCTGCTGCGACTGCTACAGCGTCACGATCGGCACGAGGCGGTGTTCGAGCACTATGCGCAGACCTTACCGGCGCTGTTGCACCAGGGTGAGGCGGCCCTGCGATACTTTGAACTGACCTTGCTGGCAGAAACCGGGTTCGGGTTGGACCTGCCCGAGGATCTCGAACCTGAGCGCTGGTACCACTATTTGCCCAGCGGCGTGCCCGAGCCCCTGAGGCAGGAAGAAGCCGGCGCCTATCCGGGCCGTTGCCTCATTGGTCTGCGAGACCGGATGCTGCAGGGAGATGCGGATCTGCGCTTCGCGCGAAACCTGCTGAGATCAGCGCTGGCGGTGCAACTGGGGGACAAGGCACTCGCTTCTGCAAGTGTGCTGCGCAGCCTGCGCCTGCAGGCCAGACGCAAGCCAGGTCAGGACTAGTCGACTCTCTGACTCAAGGCCTGGCTCGCCCGGGTGTGTGCCATGAAATTGCACAAGACCCAGCCGGCAAAGGACAGGCCCGCGATAACGGCGGACACACAGACGATCAGGCGTAGCCAACTGGGGCTTGGTGTTTGTGTGCCGTAGTACAGAAGTCCGGCCCCGGAAGTGATCAAAGCCGCCAGAAAGACGACAAACACATGGCTGAGGCGTCTCGCCATCGGGCTATCCAGGTTTTCTGTTGATTTGAACAAGGATCCACTCCAGCCCGGGAACGTCAATTAAAATCGGCCCGGCCGGCGAACCGGCCGAACCGAATCGACGACTCAGCGGGGAGAGAGCGCCGTCGATACGTGAAATCGGATACAACCAGACCCATCCGTTTTATTGATGTGTCCTGTTCAAGTGAAATGCGCCGATCGTGCCGTTCTCCGAGATCGTGAAGAAAACCCAACAAAACAGGCCGTTTTCGGCAGAAAATACGATCGTGTCTCGAGGACTTTCTCTATTGTTTATGTCAGCTCATGTCCAAACTTGACACGCTTGGGCAGCTCTGTGACTTGGATGGACAGTCATAAAACCTGAGTCTGCTGGCATGTCCCGTGCGTGGAGCAGCGATGCCCCGTTATACTGAACATCCCCTGCAAACTCATACTCGAATCAGGCGTGTACGCGCAGTTCTTCAAGCTCCGAGAGATGCCGTTTTCGATCACGCCTGACCCGGCGTATCTGTACCTGTCTGCGCGGCACCAGGAGGCACTTGGTCATCTGCTTTACGGAACTGGCCAGTACGGCGGGTTCGTGCAGCTCACCGGGGAAGTGGGAACCGGCAAGACCACTGTCGTGCGGACACTGCTGGAGCAGAACCTCGACGACGTCGAGGTCGCCATGATCCACAACCCGCGCCAGAGCGAGCGTGAATTCGTACGTGCCATCTGCGATGAACTGCGGGTGCAATACGTAGATGCTGCAAGCATTTCGCTCAAGGATCTGATCGACAGCCTGAATCTTCATCTGTTGCGCAATCACGCGAACGGAAAGCGGACCGTGGTGATTATCGATGAGGCGCAGAATCTGTCGCCTGGCGTTCTGGAGCAGGTGCGCCTGCTGACGAATCTGGAAACGCACAAGGAAAAATTGCTGCGCATCATGCTCGTCGGCCAGCCCGAGTTGAATGAGCTACTGGCGCGCGAAGAGTTGCGGCAACTCGCCAGCCGTATCACCGCACGCTATCACCTGGCACCGCTGGAAGAGGCGGAAACCCGCGAATATGTTCGTCACCGACTGAGCGTTGCCGGCAATCAGGAAAACCTGTTTCCGGATGACGCCATTGCCGAAGTGCAGCGCTATTCGCGCGGAATTCCCAGGCAGATCAACATCCTGTGTGATCGCGCATTGCTCGGTGCCTATACCCGACACGAGCGCCCGATATCGCCGCAGGTGGTGCGTGCCGCTGCTGCTGAAGTCCTCGGGCGTGGTCATAGTGCGGCGAGCCGAGACCGTCGGGCTGGCGGTTTCGTGGGTTACCTGGACCGCCGCTCAACCGGGCGTCTCCCTCGTATCAGCCTGTCTGTGGTGGAAACGGTGGTTGTCTCGTTCGCGTTGCTGATCGTCGGTGCTCTGCTTCATCAGACGGCGCAGCAATGGCTGTACCCGCGGGTTGAGTCCTCTGCAGAGGGCCAGGTCGCACAGCGGGTTTCGGTAAGCGAAGCTCAGAGCAGCGCGGATAAAGCGGTCGGCGCACCCACAGTGCAATCAAAGCCTGCTGCGAAGCATCCGACGGAAAAGAAATCCTCGCCTGGCAGAATCTCGCCCCGCATTTCATTGCCGCCGGGGGGGCCTGCGGCAGCGCGGACTGATCCGATTGATCCCAAGGCAATGGGCCGTGTGTTGGCATCCAAGCTTGAACTTGGAGAGCTGACGCGTGATCTCATTCAGTTGTGGGACGCCAGCATCCGGATTCCTGGTAGTGGTCCGGTGTGCCGCAAGCTCAAGAAATTCAATCTCGAGTGCTACCGGACCGGCGGTACGCTCAAGGACCTCCGGCAGATGGATCGTCCGGCGATTCTTTCACTGAAAAACGCGGATGGCGGTACGGTCTATGCGCTGGTGACACAACTCACGGAAGACAGGGCGCGCATCGAGCTGGGTGAGACAGCGTATGAGGTTTCGCTGAAGGCCCTGTCACGGGCATGGAGTGGCGACATGCTGCTGTTCTGGCGCCTTGAGACCAAGCAGGTCCAGCTGGCCCCGGGGCAGCGTGGCGAACATATTGTCTGGATGCGTGAGCGTCTCGCACAGATGATGGGGCAGCCTGCTCCGGCGCGCTTTGATGATCGCTACGACGATGATCTCAAGCGTCAGGTTGCTGAATTCCAGAAGGCGCGGGGTCTGGTAGCTGATGGTGTTGCCGGTATCCGCACGCGAATCGCGCTCTCTGATCCGGCACCTGAAACGCCGACGCTCAGCTATACCCCATGAGCTTCATTCTGGACGCGCTGCGCAAAGCGGAACGCGACAAGAATCGCGGCACAACGCCCAGTCTCGAAGATGTGGTGCATATGCCGCCAAGACCTCTGGAGCCGGTGCGATCAAGCCGGCCATGGGTGATCGTGGTCGGCGTCTTGTCGCTGGTGATCTTCCTGCTGTTATGGAAGCAGTTCGAAAGGTCACCCGCCGGGTCTGCTCCCCGGGCGGGCGTTGTTGATGCTGATGGTGAGGTGGACATGGCGGAGATGCCTGCGGTCCTTGGTCACGACGAGCATCATGCTGATCAGGACAGCGCGGGGTTGTCGGGCCGCTCAAGCGGTGAAAGAGGTCAAGCCTGGCAGGGTGACGCTGTGGCGCTTGAGTCCGGTGCGCCGGCGCAGTCGGCACAAGGCGAGCCTCCTGCTGACGACCGTGACGATCCCGACGCCGCCATGTTCCGGACGCACCCCGAGCGGGTTGAATATGTCGATGATAGAGAGCTGGCCCAGCGCGCCGGGCGCACCGAGCACGCCATTCCTGCCCGTGTTGTAGAAGAGCCCGAAGCGCAGGACCATGAGCTGATTCAGGCAGACAGCTTTGATGATCTGCTTGGAGATTCCGACTCAGCAACGGTGAAGCGTGCCGCCGCGCGCAAGGCGGAAGAGCAATCCGCACCTGCTCAGAAGCCGGCTGTTAAGAAGCCCGCACCTAAGACGCCATCAGCCAAGGCACCAGCTCCAGTGGCAGCCGCGCAGCCAGCAGATGAACCCGGATCGGCCTCAGAACAGCGTGCCGTCGAGACACCAACGGTGCCTCCGGGGGAAGCATCGCCCATGTCCGCATCTACGCCGATCAGCGAGAGTGATCTGAGCTCTGATCCGCCTGACTTGCGCGCGATGCCCGACGCCTATCGCAGTGCATTCCCGGAGCTGAACCTGGACGTTCATGTGCACGACGCCGAGCCGGACCGTCGCTGGATCATGATCAATGGTAAGAAAAGCGTAGAGGGCGCCACCTTGTCCCAGGGGCCCACGGTTGAAGAAATCACCGAAGACGGTGTGATCTACAGATTCCGCGGTGAGCTGGTCAAGGTTCCATTGAATCGCTGAGATCGATGTGCGGCAGCAAAAATGGCCATGGCCGCATCGCTAGTTCATGGTGTGAGCAGCGGATAGCGAAAAGCCTCGAACACCTTGCTGAAGCGGTTCTGGATGTATTGAATGGCTTCCGGCGAAAGGTGCTTTTCAAAGTTGCCCGGTTTGACCTGACGAACATGCCTGGACGGATCTTCTGACGAGGGCAGTACATCGTATCGATCGAGCAGGTCGCTCATCAGGGCGTCCGGAATTGAAACGCGGAAGACGTGACCGATCTCCTCAATCCATTCCTGCTTATTGAAGATGATGTCTTCATAGCGAAAGACATGCAGTTTTTGACTGCCGAGTAGCCCGCTGAGTCGTTGTAGGGAATTGAGAACGGGATTCGCCTTGCCGTCCAGGACATAGCGGTTAATGTCGACGCTCTGCGCATTTGCCCGGGTTTTCTCGAAGCTGGCAGTCAAGGCACCGCGACCGGGCGCGCCATGGCTTTTTGCCTGCGAGAAATATAGCGAAGTCGCAACATCACGCGGGTCACGAACCAGCAGGATCTTGCGCGCATCACGCCGGAACGCATCGGTTTCGAACAATGGATTCGGAGAACGGATGCCGGCAAATGTGTACCCCGGCTTGCGCCAGATATCGAACACCTCGGCAGGCGCCTTCATGATGGGATAACCCTGCTGGAACAACTGACCGGTCAGTGAAAGGAAGGGTTTGTCGGCGTGTCGCGCGATATGCTGGAGAATACCTGCCAGCATCGTGCTGCCGCATTTGTGCGGCGAAATGGCAAAAACACTCTCGCCACTTCCGGGTGCCGGAATCTGTATCTCGATGCTGACGCCTGCAGCGTCGGTGACGCGCTGAATTCTTTTCTCTTCCATGCTTTGCGTTGAAGTCACTTCCATCAGTTTCATTCAGAATTATTGATTACGGATCTGCGGCCGATGGATCGCAAACCGCTGCGAACCCGTCAAAGCCAGCGCTCGAAGCCAAAGGGCGCAGGCCATCACAGGTTCCAGTATCTGTTGTTCGGCAACGCGCTGCAGCATCGTCAAGCTCGCCAGCGTCCTCAGCTCCGAACCAGCTTATGGGCCAGCGCGCCGAGTCGTTCGATGCCGGTTTGCAGTTCAGGGCCCCATGGGTGGCCAAAATTCATCCGCATGCAATTGGAGAAATTCCGGTCGGGTGAAAACATCGGCCCGGGCGAGATGCCGATGCCTTCTGCTGTGGCCAGCCTGTGCAACTGCAGAACGTCCAGCCGATTCGGCAGGCTCACCCAGGTGAAGTAGCCGCCTTCGGCGCGGGTTGCGGTCGTACCTTCAGGAAAGAATTCAGTCATTGCGCTCAGCATCGCGTCCTGCTGGCTGGCGAGCCTGCTTCTGAGCTTGCGGAGGTGTTTATCGTAGCGGCCGCTGCGCTGAAGGTACTGGGCGAGCGCACCCTGCGCAGGAATACTGGTGGCCATGCTGCTCATGCTTTTGAGTCGAGTCAGGCTGCGCCCGTAGCGATGGCTGGCGACCCACCCAACCCGATAGCCGGGTGCCAGACACTTGGAGAAGCTGCCGCAATGCAGGACCAGATCTGCGGCGTCAAAACTCTTGAAAGACCCGGGTGCGCGATCAGAAAAGTACAGCTCCGCGTAGACGTCGTCTTCAATCAGCGGAATATCGCGTTCCGCCAGCATGGATACGATCTCGGAACGAGCCTCGTCGGGAATGCTTGCGCCCAGCGGATTCTGGAAGTGACTCATGAACCAGCAAGCCGTTACCGGCTGGGTATCGATGATGCGCCTAAGTGCGTCGGGCCTCACGCCGCGTATCGGGTCAGTCGGCACGAGCACGACATTCAAGCCCAGGCGCTCGATGCATTGCAGTGCCCCATAGAAGGCGGGAGATTCGATAGCTACCAGTGAGCCCCTTGGCGCAACCGCCTCCAGACTCAGGCTCAGGGCTTCCATCGCGCCGTTGGTGATGAGGATGTCGTCTGGCATCACGTTCACGCCCTGAGTGAGATACCGGCGTGAAATTTCCTGGCGCAGCAGGTCGTTTCCGGGAGGCAGGTCGGTCACGGTAGACCACGGATCCATGTGTCTTACGCTGCGTGCCAGGGCAGTTGCGAGCTCAGGCAGGGGAAACAGAGCAGGGCTGGGAAAGGCCGAACCGAAAGGCAGCAGCTTGCGGGCCCGAGTGGCATCCAGAATATGAAAAACCAGCTCGGATACATCAACTGACTGAACCTTGGCGTGCTCCTGAGCCTGAGCCATCTGATCCGCGTCGGAGGTCATCCTACGGTGCGATACAAAGTATCCGCGTCGTGCGCGGGCCTCGATCAGACCCTGATGTTCCAGTACCGCAAAGGCCTGCATCACGGTGGACTGGCTCACCGCACGTCGGTTGCACACTTCGCGCAGAGAGGGCAGCCGGTCGCCGGGTTTCAGAACCCCGACACGGATCATCTGCGACAGTTCCTCGGCAACGGTCTCGTAGAGGTTGGCGCTTTGCCGGGCACGCTCGGGATTTTTTGCCATGGCCATCTGCTCTGCTGAAACTTGCGCCAATCTGTATCTGCCAGAAGAACGGCCCTGAAACTAAGATGGGCTGGTACTTGGAAGGAATTGGTATTGTGACCCCTCGCTGTGAATCGACCCAAGCCGAGAAGAAGCGTGTCGGCCTGCTTCAGACCTTGTTGAGCGTGCTCAGCGCGTTTTTCGGCGTCCAGAGTTCGCGTGTTCGACAAAGAGATTTCACCAGCGGATCGCCAAGAATGTTCCTGATCATTGCGGTGGCAATGACACTGGCGCTGGTTCTCGGCCTGGCGCTGGTGGTGCGGCTGATCATGGCGCAGTCTCAGGTGCTTGGCTGAGCATGCGCACAGCCCTGCAATTACTCGCCATCACCGGCCTAATGACGCTGGCAAGCGCCGCTCATTGCGCGCTGCCGCCGGACATGGACAAGCGCACCGCGGCTTGCACGGTCTGTCACGGGGATCAGGGCAGGGCAACGGCAGACGGATACTATCCGCGCATTGCTGGCAAGCCTGCCGGCTATCTGCTGGAGCAGCTGCGCAGCTTTCGTGACCGCCGGCGTGTTCACGATCAGATGGCGTCTCTGCTCGCTTTTCAAACAGACGAATACCTGCGAGACATGGCGGAGTACTTCGCGCAGCTGAAGATTCCCTATCCGTCTCCTAGTTCGAGTCCTAGGGACACACTCAGCCTGCGGCGCGGCGCGATCCTGATCCAGCAGGGCGATGGCGAGCGCGACATTCCTGCATGCATCGCCTGTCACGGCGAAAAATTGACTGGCCTACAGCCGGCGGTGCCGGGTCTGCTGGGATTGCCATACGACTATCTGGTTGCGCAGATGGGTGCCTGGCGAGAAGGATTGCGGCGGTCGCGTGAGCCGGATTGCATGGCGCATATCGCGCGGTCGCTTTCGCGGCAAGACATCGACTCACTTGCGGCATGGCTTAGCGCGCAGGTGGTGCCGGAATCCGCCATGGCGCCCGAGGGACAGATCAACTCGAATCTGCGATGCGGCAGCCTGGATGTTGAGCCATGAGGCGCCTGTTGTTCGCCCTGATCAGCCTGGTCCTGTTGGCGACAGCCATGCTGTTCTGGCTGGGACTGAAAGCAGACCGTGCGCCGCATGGTCGCGCGCCGCTTGTTGCGGCGCATCTCACAGACCCGGTGCAACGCGGTGCTTACCTGACCGTGATGGGGAACTGCCGCGCCTGCCACACCGCTGCCGGTGGAACCGCTTACGCAGGCGGGCGACGGATTGCGACGCAGTTCGGAGATTTCTATTCGCCCAACATCACACCCGACAAGACGACTGGCATCGGAAGCTGGACCTCGGATGATTTCTGGCGCGCGATGCATGAGGGGCGCGGCAAGGACGGGGCGTTTCTGTATCCGGTATTTCCGTTCCCGCATTACACCCGGCTCAGTCGCGCGGATACAGATGCCATATTTGCCTATCTGATGGACCTTCCGGCGCACTCCCTTGAAAATAAGTCACACCAGATTTCCTTTCCCTTCAACCAGCGCTGGCTGATGCTGATCTGGCGCGCCTTGTACTTCCGGCCCGGCGTCTACGAGATGGATGCAGCGCAGTCGCCTGAGTGGAATCTAGGTGCTTATTTGGGAACGGGTCTGGCGCACTGTGCTTCTTGCCACAGTCCTCGCAATGCACTGGGTGCTGCGGTTTCTGATCATCGCAGCGGAGGTGGTGTGGCGCTCGGTTGGTATGCGCCGGCTCTGGATGCGGATCGCGAAGCAGGTGTCGCAAGCTGGTCGGAGCCAGAGATTATTGAGTTCCTGCAGTCAGGCCGGACGTCGCATGCCGCTGCACTGGGACCGATGGCCGAAGTTGTATTTGAAAGTACCCAGCACTGGTCGACGAGCGATCTGCAAGCACTGGCGAAGTATTTGCAATCCATGCCGGACCAACCCGCTATGGCGCCACAGAGAAGATGGACGGCAGACCTTGATGTCAGGGAGCAGCGCATGTTCGCCGGAAGCGAGATTTACGCGGAGCACTGTGCCGGGTGTCATGGTGACGCGGGCGTCGATCCAAACGGTGACATCCTCGCTTTGGACGGTAACCGCGCCGTCACCATGGCCTCAAGCATCAACCCTATCCGCACCGTGCTTTACGGCGGCTACGGCCCCGGAACCCGTGGAAATCCGCAGCCCTACGGCATGCCGCCATTTCACATGACGCTCAGCGATACCGAGATCGCGGATGTCCTGAGCTTTGTGCGGGGCAGCTGGAATAATCAGGCCGGCCCGGTCAGCGAGCATGAGGTTCGCCGGCAGCGGACGGGGCCACTGTGGTGAGCGCGTTGCGGTCTGTGCGCCGTGGTGTGTCAGCGTCTGGCGCTTACTGCGCTGAAGTCGATGAAAGCTGCGCTTCGAGCACTGCCCTGACACTGCTCATGCCCTGCTCGATGCTTTCTTCGATCTCGTCGTGAATGCCGCCACTGCCGATACCGGCCGCCCAGTTCACCGATACGGCTAGGCAGGCATAGGGTAAGCCTGCTTCGGCGGCGAGTGCGGCCTCGGGCATGCCGGTCATGCCGACCATGTCGCAGCCGTCTCTCCTCATACGCTCGATCTCGGCAGGTGTTTCCAGCCGTGGGCCCTGGGTGATGCCAATAATGCCGCTGCCCACAATCATGACTTGTGCGGCTTCGGCTGCCACGTAAAGACGCTTGCGCAGGTCCGGGTCATAGGGGTGCGTGAATTCCACGTGATGTACTTCATCGCCTGCCAGCGCGCTGCCGTCAGCGTAGGTATGTTCGCGGCCCCAGGTGTAGTCGATCAGGTCTATCGGAACTGCCACTGTGCCCGGAGCAAACCATTCCGCGATGCCACCGACCGCAGCGATGGAAATGATCTGCGTTGCGCCTGCCTGCTTTAGCGCGTGGATGTTCGCCCGGTAGTTGATCTTGTGCGGCGGAATCTTGTGGCCTTCACCATGCCGCGCCAAGAACAATGCCGGGCAAGCATTGAGAGCGCCCGTGATCACTGGCGCAGAAGCGGGTCCGTACGGAGTATCAAATTGCTGCTGGGAAATTGTTTCCAGTCCCGGCCATTGATTCATGCCGGTGCCACCGATGACAGCAACGAGTCCGGGTTTCTCTTTCATTCTGGATTCACCGCGTAGATAGCGGGCAATTGCCGCCAGTATTCCTTGTAGTCCATACCACAGCCAAACACGTAGTAATCATCGACACTGACCCCGATGTATTCGGCGTGCGCACCTTCGGCGCGGCGCTCGTGCTTTTTCTCTGCCAGCACCGCGACCTTGAGGCTCAGTGGAGAAAAATCCTCGAGGGCTTTTCGAATGGCAACCAGCGTGTGGCCTTCATCAAGGATGTCATCCACAACCAGGACATGGCGATCCGCAATGTTCTGGCCATCGGGCTGGCGCTTCCAGACCAGACCGCGACCCTGCGTGCCACTGCGGTAGCGCGTGGCGTGGAGATAATCCTGCTCGAACCCGAAATCGAGTCGGCGTGTGAGCTCGGCAGTCGGGAATAGACCGCCGTTCATGACGCAGAGAATGATCGGGTCCAGTTCTGCGTAATCGCTGGTGATCTGCGCCGCGAGTCGGTCAAATGCGGCGGCGACGGATGCTTCATCTACCAAACACAGGGCAGACTCGCGAACCCGCACCGCGTCGTCTCTGAGGCTCATCGTGGCCCCTCGGTGCGATAGACCTTTTCGAGCCGGCGACTGCGCGCCGGGCTGGGCTTGAGATCCTTCAGCTCATCAATCAATGCGATGGCTGCGGGGCGATCGTTACAGACCGGCAGCATGTCGCAGCCCGCCGCCAGCGCCAGTTTCGCACGCTCGGACATTGAGCCGACGACCGCAGCGCCATTCATGGAAAGGTCATCGCAGAACAGTGCGTTCTTGAAGCCCATGCTGCGTCTGAGCCTACCTGCTATCCACTTGCGCGATAGCGAGGCCGGCGTCTGGTCGATGGCGGTGTATCGCACGTGGGCCATCATCAGCGACTCGATGCCATCGTCGATCAGGGCCTTGAACGGGACCAGTTCAGTTCGCTCTATTTCCTCGATGCTGCGCCGATCCACCGGCAGGTCATGGTGGGAGTCAGCAGCAACAGCCCCGTGGCCTGGAAAATGTTTTCCGGTCGCCGCCAGACCCGCACGATTCAGACCTGCCCTGAATGCGCGAGCCAACTTGATGATGACGTCGGTTTTGCAGGAGAAGGCGCGATCACCGATGACGCCCGAGACTTCGATGTCACGATCCAGCACCGGACCAAAGCTCAGATCAATGCCGTAGCTCGCCAGTTCCGAACCGATGGTGAAGCCGTGTGTTTCGGCTTGTTCCGATGCATTGCGCGGGCTTTCATCATGTACCCGACCCAAGGCGCGCATTGGCGGGATGCGTGAAAACCCGACGCGGAATCGCTGAATGCGACCGCCCTCATGATCAACGGCGAGAATCAGGCGGCGCGGTCGTTTGATGTTGAGCACTTCATTGCACAGGGCGCGCAGCTGGTCCGGGTCACGATAGTTGCGTGTGAACAGGATCATGCCGCCAACCAGAGGGTGTGCCAGAAGCTCGCGATCTTCCGCATCCAGTTCCAGGCCTGCCACATCAATCATCAAAGGGCCGATCAATTCGGCCGCGGATTTACTTGCCATGATTCGCTGTTGTGCCCTGGTGATTCCCGAATATTCTGTGGTGGCTACTCGTGTAGCCAGACGCGTGTTCCAACATCCACTGCATCAAACAGGCGGATGATGTCCTGATTGCCAACCCGGACACATCCTTTGGAGCCCGGCGCACCCATGCGGGTGATCGGCGGGGTCCCGTGGAGATATACGTAGCGGCGAAAGGTATCGACGCATCCAAGCCGGTTCTGACCGGGTTCGGTTCCGGAAAGCCAAAGGATACGCGTCAGAATCCAGTCTCGGCCTGGAAAAGCGGTGTGCAGTTCAGGTGTCCATATCTCGCCGGTGGGTCTGCGGCCGCGCAGAACCGCGCCCTCAGCAAGGCCAGCGCCGACCTTGGCGCGGATTACATGCCAGCCGCGCGGTGTGCAGCCCGATCCGTTAATTTCTCCGGGCCCGTTCGCGCCAGTGGAAACAGTAAATTCCTCGACACGGGCATCGCCATCAAGCAGCCACATCTTTTGCCTGCTCAGATCAATTTCCAGATTCATTCCAGCTCCGGAAAGGGCATTGGGCCAGTGCATGGTTGTAGTAACGTTTTTCCTCAGTCACTTCCTTGCCCAGCCACGCTGGGCGAGCAAAGTCCTGCTGTGCATCAGTCAGCTCAATCTCGGCCACGATCAGGCCATCGTTCTCGCCGTGAAATTCGTCGATTTCCCAGACGAGATTGTCATGGCCAAGCTCGACATAATGTCGTGTCTTGTCGATGCGACCGACGCACAAGGTTTCGAGTATTTCCTGTGCCTCTGCCGAAGGGATTTCATATTCGTACTCGGCCCGCGCGCTGCCGACAACCGAGGCCTTGATGTTGAGTCGCGCTTCCTCGTCATGCAGACGTACGCGGATCGAGGCCTTGCCGCCGACCGCGCCAAGATATCCCTGGCGCATCACTTTGGAGTGGCTCACCAGCTGGCGCCAGCCGTCGTTGGCGATCAGAAACTTGCGTTCAATTTCCAGCGGCATGTCGGTGGTTCAACGGCACTCGCGATGATGCTCGGTGCTTATTGCATTTGAATGGTCACCGCAGGGCGGTGGTCGGTGGTTTGCATCCGGTCATGAAAGGGCGCTGTGCACCCGTCTGCATAGTTTACGTTCTCGCTCTGTCCTTGCGCTCGAACAAGGCCATGGATTCCACATGCGCGGTATGAGAGAACATGTCCATCACGCCGATTCTGGTCAGTTCGTAGCCAAATTGATTCACCAGGATGCCGGCATCCCGGGCCAGAGTGGCGGGGTGGCAGGAGACATAGAGAACTCGTGCCGGCTCGCAGTTGGCGATGGTTTCCAGAATGGCCTCGGCGCCGGCTCTGGGCGGGTCCAGCAACACCGCGCCATATTTGCGGTCCAGCCAGCTGACACCGGCTGTCGGCTCAAACAGATTGGAAACGTGGAACCGCGCATCGAGCCCCAGCCGGACAGCATTTTGCCGGGCGCGCTCGACAAGGCTGGGTTCGCCTTCCACCGCAGTCAGATCTGCGCCGGCCTGAATCAGTGGAATGCTGAAGTTGCCCAGGCCGCTGAACAACTCCAGCACCGGTTCTCCAGCGCGAATCTGTAGCCAGTCCAGCGCCTGTCGGACAGCTTTCTGGCTGACCTCTTCATTGATCTGGATAAAGTCGTTGGGCTGGAATTGCAGCCGTGCGGCACCGCCATCTGGAGAGTAGTCAAGGATTGGCGTCTGATCCGCGATGCAGCGAATCGTTTCCGGCCCACCTGATTGCAGGTAGACGCTGAAATCTTCCTGCTCGGCGAAGTCATGGAGGATTCTCAGGTCTGCATCTGATGGCGCATCCAGCACGCGGAAAACCAATGCCACGGTTTCAGCGCAGGCCATTTCGATCTGCGGAATTTCGCGTCGGATACTAAGGCTAGCGATCATCCTGCCGATGACGTCAAGGCGATTACCGACACGCGGATCGAGCACCTCGCAGCGATCGATTGTGGCCAGCATGCTGCTTGCCCGCTCGCGAAAACTCACCAGTGCGCGTCCAAGCCCTGCTACATAGCGAACCCCGAGACGCGCGCGTCGCCGGTAACCCAGATGCGGACCGGCGATGGCCGGGGCAATGTTCTCTGCATCGACCTGACCGACTCGTTTCAGCGTTTGCACCAACTGCTGTTCCTTGTGCCGCAACTGGGCATCCGGGTGCATGTGCTGCAGTGTGCAGCCACCGCAGGTTCCAAAATGCGGACACGGTGGTTCAGCGCGATCTGGCGACACCTCCAGTACCTCGGTGGTCTGTGCCTGATCCAGTTGCTTGCTGATGTGGGTGTAGCGGAATTTCACCGTTTCGCCGGGCAGGGCGTCACTGATGAAACACACCTTGCCGTCGATGCGCGCCACACCAAAGCCGTCGTCGCTGAGGTCGTCGATGCGCGCCTCAAACTCTCCGGATGGTATGGGTTTGCTGCGCCGGCGCGCGCCCTTGCGGGTGGTTTTCAACGTGAACCCCCGGGTGGAACGAAGCTGCTTTTTCATTCGCTCCAGGCGGCAGAAAATTCGACCCAGTGCGGGGCCTGGCTCGCATCCAGCATGTCGCGTGTCTTGAGGATTTCCTGCTCGTACTCGTCCTCGGACAGATGCCCCCGCATGAACTGAAAGCGCAGATAGACCAGCCAGGTGTTGAGGACGTCGGTTTCGCAGTAGGCGCGAATTTCGTCCAGCTTCCCGGCGCGATAAGCTCCGAATACTTTCGAGCCATCCATGCCCAGCTTTCCGGGCAACCCGAGCAGCACTGCAATTTCGGTCAGCGGCGCATTCTGGCGGCCCGTGTAGAGCGCCAGCACGTCCATCAGATCGGTGTGCTGGAATTCATAACGCTTGGTGTAGTTGTTCCACTTGGTGTCGCGCTCGAAATGGCCGTTATCCCAGTAGGCCTGCGCCCGCACGCCGTTGATCAGGCCGCGATAGTGCAGCACCGGCAAATCGAAGCCGCCGCCATTCCACGACACCAGCACCGGGTGATAGCGATCAATACCGTGGAAGAACTTCTGGATCAGTTCGGCTTCGTCAGAAGTTTCGTCGCCAATAGACCAGCAGGTGAGCGCGTCAGCAGCCCGCATCACACATGAGATGGCAACGACTTTCTGCAGATGACCAGGCATGAACTCCGTGCCCTTGTCAGCGCGGCGTTTTGCCCGCATGGCTTCCCAGACCGTGTCATCGTCTTCGGATTCCAAGCCCAGGATGCGGCGCCCGCCGTCAATGTCGGGCACGGTCTCAATATCAAAGACCAGCGTTGCGTTGCTCAAGCGGGGAACACTCCCGTGGAGACGTAGCGGTCGCCGCGGTCACAGATGATGCAGGCCACGGTGGCGTTTTCGAGTTGCTTGCACATTTCCACCGCGGCAAAAAGCGAGCCGCCAGACGAAGGTCCGCAGAACAGGCCCTCGGCGCTGGCAACGGTGCGCATCATGTCTTCGGCGTCACGCGCTTCAACCTCGATAATGCGATCGAGTTTGGTCTTGTCGTAGATGCTGGGCTCGTATTCGGGGGCCCATTTGCGGATGCCGGGGATGGAGGACTCTCCCGCCGGATGCACGCCAATGAGCTGGATGTCGCGGTTCATTTCCTTGAGGAAACGGCCGGTGCCCATGATCGTGCCAGTGGTGCCCATGGTTGCCACGAAGTGGGTGATCGTGCCCTCGGTATCGCGCCAGATCTCAGGACCGGTCCCTTCGTAGTGCGCTCGCGGGTTGTCCGCATTGGCAAACTGGTCCAGCACGCGGCCTTTGCCTTCGGCCTGCATGGTCTGCGCCAGATCGCGCGCATATTCCATGCCCTGTTCCTGGCTTACCAGCACGATCTCGGCGCCAAAGGCTTTCATCTGGGCGCGCCGTTCTGCGCTCATGTGCGCAGGCATGATCAGCACCATGCGATAGCCGCCCATCGCGGCGGCCATGGCCAGGGCGATACCGGTGTTGCCCGAAGTGGCTTCAATCAGCGTGTCGCCGGGCTTGATTTCGCCGCGCTCCTGCGCCCGCTGGATCATCGACCAGGCCGGTCGATCCTTCACCGAACCCGCAGGGTTATTCCCTTCCAGTTTGGCCAGCAGGGTGTTGTTGCCGATCCCCGGCAGACGCGTCAGACGCACGAGGGGCGTATTGCCGATGGTTTCGGCGAGAATTGGAGTGTTCATTAAGAACGGATTTTAGGGCATCAGAGCCGCTTTGCCCCATTTGCGTGGCACAGGCCCGATGTGCGCCTCAGCGAATCAGAACAAACGTGAGCCGCGTATTCATCAATTCAAGCTGATCGCCATCCTGCAGCTTCTGGGTCTGCGCGCCCATGGCAACGCCGTTGAGGAGTATGGGTTTGAAACCGCTTCCGTTTCCGACCTGAGACAGATAAAAGCCTTCTTCGCGACGCGTCAGCGCGGCAACCTGCACGCCCGGCTTGCCAATGGTGGTCAGGGGTTTGCTGAGTTCCAGTTCGCGTCCTTTGTTGACGCCGTCGCTCACCTGCAACTTGCCATGAACAGGCACCGTGGTGTGGGTTGAATGAGCGCCGGAGTGGGTCTGGCCTGCACCCTGTGCTGCGACGGAGCGCTCACCCACAAACCTCATGGTGACGCGGCCGAGCTTGATCTTGTCACCTGACTGCAGCAGTTGCCGTGACACGCGTTTTCCATTGACCAGGCTGCCATTGCTGGAATTCAGGTCCTCGAAGAAAGTTTGCGTTCCCTCAACCTCAATCAATGCATGGGAGCCAGAAACCGTCTTGTCAGACAGCTGAATGTCATTGTCCGAATGACGGCCAATGCGGGTGCGCGACGGCTTGAGTTCGTGTTCGCTGCTGGCTCCGCTGACGTCAGAGATGATCAACTTGCCCATGGATATTCCCTTTGTTCTGCCGAGGATTGGACCGCATTGCAGCGCTTTTAGCTAGTCGCTCAGCCCTTGAGCCAGCTCAAGAGGCGAGCCGGGAGACTTTTCGGAGCGGAAAATGACTGATCAATGCGAGCAAGGATGACCGACACATTGTCTTTGCCACCTGCGCGCAGCGCCTGCTGAATCAGTTGCTGTGCTCCTGCTTCCAGATCGTCGTGGTACTGACGTAGGGTGACGCGAATATTTTCGTCGGTGACGAGGTCGCTCAAGCCATCAGAGCACATCAATAGCAGGTCACCGATCTCGAGAGAACGGTCATTGAGTTCGACCCTGACCTCACCTTCAGCTCCCAATGCACGGGTCACAATATTTTTTCTCACCATGTGCTGTGCGTCCTGCCGCGAATATTCTCCGCGCGCGATCATCTCTTCCACCAGCGAATGATCGCGTGTGATCTGCGTCAGTTCGCCGATGCGGAACCGGTAGAGACGCGAATCGCCCACATGGGCGATGCTCATCCGGTTCTGATGCAGCCAGACCGCCACGATGGTGGTCCCCATGCCGGCGCACTCGGGGCGACTGGCCGCGGCCTCGTGAATGGCTTTGTGCGCCTGTGTAACCGCCTTTTCCAGCAGCACGGTCTGGGGCCAGTTGGCCTGGTTGCGGTCTTCTTCGGCGGTGCGTATGCCTCTGGATTCTCCGCGAACCACATTGAGGACCGTCTCGTTGGCGATGGCACTGGCCACTTCGCCGGCCTGATAACCACCCATGCCGTCTGAGAGCAACAGCAATCCAAGCTCCGGATCAATGGTAATGGCATCTTCGTTGTTGTTGCGGACACGCCCGACGTCAGTGAGCATGGCAGTGGCAACGGAATTGTTCAGCGCCGATGGCAAGGCTTGGACTCCCCAAGAATTTTCTAATGTGCGATGCCGATAGGCTTGGGTGATCTGTCAGCGCCTTTGCCGGCAATCTGCCTTAAAACGGCTCTGCTGCGATACTAGCGCGCTTTTCCCGCAGGCAGGAAGCAGAAAACTCCAGAGCGCCATGGCAAAAAATAAAACCAGCTATATCTGTCAATCCTGCGGGAGTGCCTCGTCCAAATGGCAAGGTCAGTGCGCTGACTGCGGCGAGTGGAACACGCTGGTCGAAGCGGCTTCAGCGCCAGCTCGCAGCGGTGGCAAGGCCGTAGCCCCGGCCAGTATTCATCGTCTGAGCGATGTAGACACCGAGTCTGCGCCGAGGCTGGCCAGCGGCATGCCCGAAATGGATCGCGTGCTCGGGGGCGGTTTTGTCTCCGGTGCGGTCATCCTGATTGGCGGCGATCCGGGTATTGGTAAATCCACGCTGCTGCTGCAAGTCATGGCGGCAATGAAAGCGCGTCAGGAAACGCTTTACGTGACCGGCGAAGAATCCCTGTCTCAGGTCGCGATGCGCGCGCAGCGGCTGGGTCTGGGCAAGATTGATCTGCCAGCATTGGCAGAAACCAGTGTGGAAACCGTCATCGCCAGCCTCAGCGCGAGCCGCGCAAAGCTGGCAGTCATTGATTCAATACAGACCCTGTTCACGGATTCACTGGATTCTGCGCCAGGCTCGGTATCGCAGTTGCGCGAGTGTTCGGCGCAGTTGGTGCGCTATGCCAAGAGCAGTGGCACCACCGTGATCCTGGTGGGGCACGTGACCAAGGAAGGTGCTATCGCGGGACCCAGAGTGCTGGAGCATATGGTCGATACCGTGCTGTATTTCGAGCACGATCCAGGTTCGCGCTTCAGACTCATTCGCGCGGTCAAGAATCGCTTTGGCGCGGTCAATGAACTGGGCGTGTTTGCCATGACTGATATCGGGCTCAAGGAAGTCAGTAATCCTTCCGCGCTGTTTTTGTCACGACATGAAAGCCCAGTGCCGGGCAGCGTGATCATGGTGGCGCGTCAGGGCACGCGGCCTTTACTGGTGGAAGTTCAGGCGCTGGTGGATCGCTCGATGCTCGGTAATCCGCGGCGCGTGGCGCTGGGTCTGGAGGCCAATCGTCTGAACATGTTGTTGGCCGTGTTGCATCGTCACGCAGGCATCGCGCTGGGCGATCAGGATGTTTTCGTCAATGTCGTCGGCGGAATGCGCATTTCCGAAACCGGCGCCGATCTGCCACTGCTGCTGGCCACGCTCTCCAGCTTTAGAGGAAAGCCCTTGCCATCCGAACTGGTGATCTTTGGCGAAGTCGGTCTTGCCGGCGAGATCCGGCCCGTGCAAGGCGGCGAAGAACGTCTGGTCGAGGCCGCCAAGCAGGGCTTCAAGCGGGCGCTGGTGCCAGAGGCCAACAAGCCGCGAAAGAACGCCGGACTCGGCATTCAGGTCACTGCGATCAGCCGGCTGGAGCAGGCGCTGGATTACATTGCCTGAGCCGCGACATTGCCACTGGCCTGCCCAAAGGCTAGAAAGAGCCCTATCCGAATAACCAACCAAGACACATCAATATGGAAAATCTGCTGATCGGCAAGGGCGAGACCCCGCAAGTCATCCTTCCAAAATATGCCAATCGGCATGGCCTGATCGCTGGCGCCACTGGTACTGGCAAGACCATCACCCTGCAGATTCTGGCCGAAGGTTTTTCCGATCTGGGCGTGCCGGTCTTCGCTGCAGACATCAAGGGTGATCTGTCTGGCATTGCGGCGGCAGGGGAGGCCAAGCCCAAACTGGCCGAGCGCGCTGAAGCCGTTGGGCTGAGTGGCTACGCGCCGCAGGCCTATCCCACCGTGTTCTGGGATGTGTTCGGAGAGCAGGGCCACCCGGTGCGCGGTACGGTTTCGGACATGGGGCCTGACATGTTGTCCCGCCTGCTCGAATTGTCAGATGTGCAGGAATCGGTGCTGATGCTGCTGTTCAAATACTGCGACGATCAGGGGCTGCTGTTGCTCGATCTCAAGGACCTGCGCGCCGCACTGACCCATCTTGCAGAGAATGCCAAGGAACTGGGCGCTGAATACGGCCTGATCAGTTCCTCGTCCGTTGGCGCCATCCAGCGCAGCGTCGTCGCACTGGAGCAGGGCGGCGGTGCCATTTTCTTTGGCGAACCGGCGCTGGAGCTGTCGGACCTGATGCGGACCGATATGTCCGGTCGCGGCATCATTAATGTGCTGGCGGCGGACAAGCTGTTCCAGAAGCCGCGGCTGTATTCGACCTTCCTGCTGTGGTTGCTGGCCGAGCTGTTCGAGGAGCTGCCGGAAGCTGGCGATCAGGACAAACCCAAGCTGGTGTTCTTTTTTGATGAGGCGCATCTGCTGTTCAAGGATGCTCCGCGCGCGCTGCTGGACAAGATCGAGCAGGTGGTTCGGCTGATTCGTTCCAAGGGCGTGGGCATCTACTTTGTGACGCAGAATCCGCTGGATCTGCCGGACACGGTGCTCGGGCAGCTGGGCAATCGCGTCCAGCATGCGCTGCGCGCGTTCACGCCGCGTGATCAGAAAGCGGTGCGTGCCGCCGCGGAGACCTTCCGGCCGAATCCGAAACTCGATGTGGAAGAAGTGATAACCACGCTGGGCGTGGGAGAGGCGTTGGTGTCCACGCTGGAAAAGGGCGGCATTCCCGGCATCGTCGACAAGACGTTGGTCAGGCCGCCGCGTTCGCGCATGGGGCCCATCACCGCCGAAGAGCGCAAGACAGTGATGAGCCGCAGCCCGGTTCAGGGGCGGTATGAAAATCTGATTGATCGGGAGTCGGCCTACGAAAAGCTGACCGTCCGCGCCGAGAAGGCCACCGAGGAAGCGCAGGCAGAAAAGCTTCGCGAAGAAAAGGAGAAGGCCGACAAGGCGGCGGCCAAGTTGGCCGAGGACGAAGCCAAGGCGCGTGCCAAGAGGGAAGCCGAGTGGAAGCGCCAGGTCAAGAAGGATCTGGAAGAGCAGGCGCGCAAGCAAAGAAAAGCTTCTGGCAGCAGTCGATCACGTCGAGGGGACACGCTGGCCGAAGCGGCGATGAAAACCGCGACACGAAGTGTGGCCAGCACCATCGGGCGCAAGATCGGGCAGTCGCTGCTCCGCGGAATCCTGGGTTCGCTGACCAAGCGTTGATCGCCGTCCGAGGTCCTGACAAAGATGCAGAGCCTGGCGATCTGAGCAGCGGCTGGACAGCCTGTATTGAGAGATTGTTGCCAATCATTGACTGACCGCTTACCGTCATTTGAGTGGCCGTAAGCTTGGCTGTAATGGACAAGGAGAATGCTTTGAGAGACATGCGCGCTGTGGGTGCCGTGATGTTGGCGTTGGTGATGAGTGGATCACTTCAGGCGGCGAGTCTTCCGGTGGTGCTTGACCATCAGGGCGGCGATATCCGGCAACTGCGTGGTGATGACATTCTGGTCATTGAAAATCAGGAAGCCATCGCGGCCGGCGCAACCGTGTTCACCGGCAAAGAGGGTCGCGCAGAATTCTCCGTCAACGGTGCGCCCAGTCTGAGCCTGGGTGGAAGCTCGGCAATTCTGTTTCACAGCGCTCCAGACGACATCCTGCAGGCCGCGTTGACCAGTGGTTCACTGGAGGTCGATGCGCGTTCCAAGAGCGGCCAGTCTGCGCGGGATATTCGGCTGCGGGTGGGCACATTGCGGGTGCGCGTCGTCAATGCACGCGTCTGGGTCGAGAAAACGCCCGAGACTGCACAGGTCTGTCTGCTGTCCGGCAAGGTGGAACTGCGTGCAGGTGAGCGTCCGCTGATGATGGATACGCTCAATCAATGTGTGCGCCAGACCGGACAGGTGCGGCAGTGGACCATGGTCCCCCAGCAGGTGCTCACGGAAAGAATTGCGCTGACGCGCGTGCCTCGTACGGTCGGAAGTGGCGGGGCTGAGGTAGCAGCTGCAAAACCGGAGGAGGCCGAGGTCCAGTCCGCGCCAGTCGAGGTTGAGGCTGAAGTTCCGGCGCCTCAGGCAGTGCCCGCTGCGCCCGAGGTTGTGCAGCGCGCAGAGTCGCTCGAAGCTGAAGTTGCCGAGCCGGTTTTGGAAGCTGTTGTTGAGCCTGAGCCACGAGCAGAGCCTGAGTCGCCATCGCTCGAAATTGCGGTTGCCGAAACGGTTGCCGAGGACGAGGCGGTAGCGCCAGAAGCAATGCCGGTACCGGTCGCAGCTGCGCCGGAGCCGGTAGAGCCAACCCTTGTCGTGGAAGAGGTGCCGAGCACCAAGCCGGTGGGTACGGCGATGGTTTTTGAAACACCGTCAGAAGAAGCCCTGACTCAGATTCTGACAGTGCCATCGGTCAAGAGCCTCGCCGTTCGCGTTGGCGCAGATCTGCAGGCGCCCGAGATTGATCCTGTTGAGGTGGTAGTCACTGAGCCGGTTTCAGAGTCGGAAACAGTCGAGCCGGAGGAGGCGCCGGAGCCTGAAACGGTTAGCGCCTCGGCAGAATTAGAGGCGGATTCGGCTATTCAGGAGGATGTTGAAGTCGAATCCTCGGTAGAAGTACTCAGTGAGGAGGCGCAGATCGCGTCGGAATCGGTGGATGCTTCCGATGAGCAGGGCGCATCGGAAACCGCCACGGCGCCCGACGAACCCAAGCGATGGAGCATCGTACTTGCTTCACACGACGATCTTGAAAGCGCAGTTGTGGAGGAGGAGCGCCTCAGAGCCAAGGGGCTGGATGTGCAGGCGCGCGAATATCGGGTAGGGGAGCGTCACGGATATCGCATCGGCATTGGTCGATACGAGACGCAGGCACAGGCGCAGGAAGCCCTGGCGGAACTGCAATCACTGCGACCCACGATCGAAGGCTGGCTGGCGCGTTACTGAACCGGCCAGCACGGCCCGGCTGATCACGCCGGAGGCTTTTTCAGGCCTCCAACTGGGCCGGCGAGCCGCGCAGGCTCATGATGGTCCAGCCGTTTCGTTCGGCTTCAGCACGCAGGCGCTCATCCGGATCGACGGCAATGGCCTCGTCGGCTTTCAGGAGCAGGGGCAAATCGTTGTGTGAGTCGCTATAGAAGCGCGTCCGCACAGTCTGCAGCTTCATCTCTTCGAGCCACAATTCGAGCCGCCTGACTTTCCCGGCCTGAAAATTGGGAATGCCAGTGAGTTGGCCGGTGTAGTGGCCATTGCGCATTTCAGGTTCCGTCGCAATCAGATGCTCAATGCCCAGGAGCTCGGCAATGGGCTCGGTAATGAAACGATTGGTTGCGGTCATGATCAACAGCACGTCGCCCTGACAGCGATGCTTCTCCAACAGGGCAGGGGCCAGCGGCGCGACGATGGGCGCAATTTTCTCCTCGACGAACTGTGCGCGCCATTGGAGCAGGTCGGACATCGCATTGGCCGCCAGGGGTGCCATGGAAAATCGCGCGAAGGCCTCGATGTCTAATGTGCCGTCGCGGTACTGATCGTAGAAGATCTGGTTCTGGCGCTCGTAAGCTGCTTCGTCCACGCGGCCGTTCTCTACGAGGAAGCGCCCCCAGAGATAGTCACTGTCCCCGGCGAGCAGGGTGTTGTCGAGATCGAAAATGGCCAGTTCCATGCGGCGCGCAGTTTCCTTTTTCTGACGCAATCTATCTACCCCCTGATGCCAGCGCTTTGATCCCGGCGTCAGCCTATGCACAATCAGGGTGAATTTTTTCTTCGGACCTTGACGCGTCTTGTGATTGACAAGGACGGCTATCGACCCAACGTCGGCATCATCGTGGCCAATGCCGCGGGCGAGGTGCTGTGGGCCAAGCGCGTGCGTCAGGAGGCATGGCAGTTCGCTCAGGGTGGCATTCAGCGTGGCGAATCTCCTGAGCAAGCCATGATCCGCGAGCTCAAGGAAGAACTGGGCTTGTCGATGTCAGATGTGGAAATCATTGGCTGCACCGCTGATTGGCTCAGCTACCGCCTGCCGCGCCAGTACCTGCGCCGCCGAAAGCACGGCAGGGTTTGTATCGGCCAGCGTCAGAAATGGTTTGCCTTGCGTCTGATCGGGCCGGAGAGTCATGTCAGGCTGGATACCTGTGAACAGCCGGAGTTCGATGGCTGGCGCTGGGTGGACTGGTGGCACCCGCTCAATGAGGTCGTCGATTTCAAGCGGGAAGTCTATGAATCTGCGCTGCGTGAACTGGCGCCCATGGTCGGAGTGAGTCCTCAGTAGGGAGATATTGCGGATTCGTCGGCAATGCTCTGAACATTGTTGACAATCATTCTCATTACGCTTACGGTTCGGCCATGATCGTTTGCGTGTGCAAGGCTGTTTCCGACAAGACCGTTCGCCGAATGGTGCAGGCGGGCGCGTCCAGCGTTCGGGAAGTCAGCCGCGAGACCGGTCTGGGCACCTGCTGCGGCGTCTGTGTCCCGCACGCCCGCCAGATTCTGGCCGAATCTCTCAGTGCCCAGCCCATGAAGCTGGCAGATCTGCTTCCCGGGTCCATCGCGCCTGCCGGAATCTGATCCGATTCGGCGATTTGGACGCGTTTGAGAATCAGACGCAAAATCAATAAAAACACTATATCCATCATGTAGTTAGCTGGACTCTGCAGTCGCGGGTGACTACACTGGCGGCTCTTCAAACGGAGCACTGCCATGCGCGGCGACGCCAAGGTCATCGAGTACCTCAATCTCGCACTCAAGAACGAACTGACGTCGATCAATCAGTATTTTCTGCACGCCAGAATGCTGGATAACTGGGGGCTCAGGGCCCTGGGCAAGCATGAATATGCAGAGTCCATCGACGAAATGAAGCATGCCGACAAGCTGATCGAGCGCATTCTCTTTCTGGAAGGCCTGCCCAATCTCCAGGACCTCGGAAAGCTGTTCATCGGCGAGGATGTGAAGGAAGTCCTCGAATGCGATCTCAAGCGCGAGCTCGAGGCGCATCCGATGTACAAGGAAGCCATCGCCCACTGTGAGGTGGTGCGTGACTATGTGACGCGCGATCTGCTGGTGGAAATCCAGGAGAGCGAGGAAGAGCACATCGACTGGATCGAAGAGCAGATTGGGCTGATCGACCGGATGGGATTGCAGAATTACACCCAGACGGCGACCGGAGATCTCGAAGGCGCCTGATCGGCACGAACCCAATAAAAAGCCCCGCAATGCGGGGCTTTTTTTTGTGCCGATTGAAGTTGGGATGATGCGGCGGTCAGAACGGCTTGACCACGACCAGAATGACGGCGCCGACCAACACCAGCACCGGAACTTCATTCATCCAGCGCCAGAACGTGGCGGAGCGCTGATTCTGGTCTGCGGCGAACTTGCGCAGATTGGATTTCAGCCAGCCCTGATAGCCGCTGAGCGCGATCACCAGCGCCAGCTTGGCGTGCATCCAGCCCTGGCTCATGTAGGACGGCAGCAGGGTGAGCAGCCAGACGCCAAAGATCCACGTCAGGATCATGCCGATGCTCATCATCACGTAGAGCCGGCTTTCCATGGTCACGAAGCGTTTTCGCTCTTCGGGCGTGCCCGCTTCACAGTGGTAGACAAACAAGCGCGGCAGATAAAACAGGCCGGCAAACCAGGTCACCATGAAAATGATGTGGAAGGCCTTGATCCAGAGAATCATGTGGAACGTCGTTGAGGAATGAGGGTCGTTAGAATAGCGGACGTTTGTCCCGAATCGTGGTGGCAGTACTCTGATGATCAAAGTAGGCATTGTGGGTGGTACCGGCTATACCGGCGCCGAACTCTTGCGTTTGCTGGCATTGCACGGCAGCGTTCATGTGGAAGTCCTGACCTCGCGTCAGGCCTCCGGGCAGCGAGCGGATGCCATTTTTCCGCACTTGCGCGGCTACTGTGATGCCGTATTTGAATCGCCGGAGATCGAGCGACTGGCGCAGTGCGATGCGGTGTTCTTTGCCACCCCGCACGGCACCTGCATGCAGATGGCGCCGCAGCTGATCGACAAGGGCGTGCGCGTCATCGATCTATCGGCCGACTTCCGCCTCAAGGACCGCGAGGTCTTTCAGCGTTGGTACAAGCAGCCGCACACCGCCTTCGATTTGTTGCAGGAAGCCGTCTACGGCTTGCCGGAGGCCGATCGGTTCGGCATTGGTGCTGCGCGGCTGGTCGCGTGCCCGGGTTGCTATCCAACATCTGTGCAGCTGGGCCTGATGCCGCTGCTGGAAACCAGCGCCATCGAAACCAGCGGGATCATTGCGGACTGCAAGTCGGGCATCAGCGGTGCGGGCAGGGAAGCCAAAGTCGGCTCGCTGTTTTGCGAGACTACTGACAGCTTCAAACCCTATGGCGTAGCCGGGCATCGACACGGGCCGGAGATCGAGCAACAGCTCTCGGTCTTCGCTGACGAGCCGGTCAAGCTGACATTTGTGCCGCATCTGGTGCCGATGAGTCGTGGAATTCTTTCGACGATCTACGTCAGGCCCAAAGACCCCAAGGCTGATCATCAGGCCTTGTTCCAGAAGTGGTACCAGGGCGAGCCGTTCGTCGACATTCTGCCCGCCGGAACCTTGCCGGAGACCCGCTCTGTGCGTGGCGGCAATGTGTGCCGGATCGCGCTCCAGCTTGCGCCGGACCGGGAAACCCTGATCGTGATGTCGGTAATCGACAATCTGGTCAAGGGCGCTTCAGGCCAGGCGCTGCAGTGCTTCAATCTGATGTTCGGTTTTGCCGAATCCCAGGGGCTTGATGCACCTGGGCTGGCACCGTGAACGGGATCCGCGAGCAGACGCGCGCATGAAGCATCGCGTCGTTGTCGGCCACGAACGCCGATGGCCGCAGAGAGTCTTGGTGGGACTGATTCTGCTGCTGGGCTTGTGTGGCTGGCTGCTCGCCGCAGCCTTGCTCACCAATCGTCCCGCGTCGCTGCTGGCGCTGATCGACCCTGATGAACAGCGCAATGCGCTGCGAATCGAGAACGCCAAGCTGGCAACTGAGCTCGACCAGGCCAAGCATGATCTGGATACGATCCGTGGGCACGGTACCTTCGAGAAGCAATCGTGTGAGATCGATACACAGGCCTGTGCTGCGCTGCGCGAATCAGTTTCCGGTCTTCAGGCTGAGTCCGCGCAACTGCGCGAGCAGCTGGCTTTCTATCGCAGTGTTGCCGCGCCGGGTCAGGCCCAGATTGGCGTACGTATCGTTCGTCTGAGCCTGAGCGCAAGGCCGGGCGATGGCACCTGGGGCTATGAGCTGCTGTTGCTGCAGCCTGCGAGACGGAACGCGGATGTCTCGGGCAGCTATCGCATGCACATTCAGGGAAAGCTCGGAAATAAGCCCAAAACCCTTACAATGAGGCCCACAATCGTGCCTTCGCAGGCCAAGCCGGTGTTCTCTTTCCGCACATTTGGAACGCTCGTCGGTGAAATCAAGCTGCCGGACGGATTCCAGCCGGAGCGAGTCAAGGTGGCCCTCAAGGTAGACGGAATCAAGGGCGCCTCCAGCGAGGTGACGGAATCATTTGACTGGTCCATGCTGGTGGCCGCCGCAAAGGAGTAGGAACTGATGTTTGCCAAACCTGAAAAAACTGCCAAGAAGCGCAAAGCCGGCGCCGTGGATACCCTGGTGGGCGGACTCACCGAGATCAACGGAGATGTGCTGTTTTCCGGCGGGCTGCACGTGGATGGGCGCATTAAGGGAAAGGTGCTCGCCAGTGAAGGCGATGGTGCGAGCCTGTCCATCAGTGAAAACGGCGCCATTGAAGGTGACGTCAGCGTCCCCATTATTACGGTGAACGGCACGGTTTCGGGCAATGTCCATTCCAGCGAGCACATGACACTGGCTGCGAACGCGCGCGTCACGGGCAATGTCTACTACAACAAGCTGGAAATTCAGCCGGGGGCTGAGGTCAACGGCCAGATGGTCCATGATCCGCTTGGAGATCACACGCCATCGACCACGCAAAGCGCTTCGGGTCATGCTGCACCGCGAGACGTACGGGACTTGCCCAGAGTCAAACTGGCATCCGCAGCCGATTAAGGATTGAACATGGAAGCACAGAACACCTCAGACAATCTCTCGACAGACGGCGTGGAAATTCCGCCGCTGACATTCAGTGATTCTGCCGCGCTCAAGGTGCGTGAGCTGCTGGATGAGGAAGAGAATCCGCAGCAGGTCCTTCGCGTCTTCATCACCGGAGGTGGTTGCTCCGGCTTTCAGTACGGCTTCAAGTTTGACGAAGCCCAGGAGGAGGATGACGTGTCGGTCCAGAATCAGGGCGTCAAGCTGGTGGTGGACCCGATGAGCATGCAGTACCTGATCGGCGCCGAGATTGATTACAAGGACAATGTCGAAGGTGCGCAGTTCGTCATCCGCAACCCCAATGCGAGCACGACCTGCGGCTGCGGTTCTTCATTTTCGGTCTGACCCTGCCTCGGTGGTCAGCTTGCTGACCACCCTTGCGATGCGGTCGATGCATTGCGCCTGTCCAGCTGATTTTTAAATGCAGTCTGCCGGCGGCCGACGTAGGCGCAAGCGCACGCTGTGGGTTGTTGCAGGCCTGCTCCTGCTTTCACTTTGCACGCTGCTCGCGCTGCGATATTTTCCGCGTCCGGCGCTATCTGACGCCATTGCCCAATCACGGGTCGTTTTCGACGAGCAGGGTGAGTTGCTGCGTCTGAGTCTGGCGCGAGATCAGCAATACCGTTTGTGGGTGCCCTTGTCGCAGGTGTCGCCGCGCTTTATTGAAGCGCTGCTGCTGCATGAGGACCAGTATTTTCGCTGGCACCCAGGCATCAATCCGCTGGCCGTCCTGCGCGCGATGCTCGACATGGCCAGCGGCGCGCGCCGACAAGGCGCTTCCACCATCAGCATGCAGCTGGCGCGTCTCTACTACGGCCTCAATACCCGAAGTTTCAGCGGCAAGCTCAAGCAGATGGTGCTCGCCCTCTGGCTGGAGGCGCGGTATTCAAAGCAGGACATTCTTGAAGCTCACATCAATCTGCTGCCCTACGGCGGCAACATTCAGGGCGTGGGCACTGCCGCCCTGATCTATTTCGACAAGCCGGTGGCCGCGCTCTCGCTGCCGGAGTTGTTATCGCTGGTGTTGATTCCGCAATCACCTGCGCGTCGCGCGCCGGATGAACTGGAGCCGGAATCCTTGCGCCTTGCGCGCCAGCAATTGTTTGAGCGCTGGTCCGAGCTGCATCCGGCGGACGCAAGCGAGCGGGGTTTGGTTGCGCTGCCCCTGAAGTTTCGCAAACGCGCTGATCTGCCATTTGAAGCGCCGCATCTGGTCGATTCGCTCTTGAGCCAATATCCCGCGAAGCGGCAACTGCGCGCGACCTTGAATCTGAACATGCAGCACCGGCTGGAACGCCAGATGGAAAAGTATCTGGCATCCAGCCATCGTCTGGGCATTCGCAATGCCTCGGCCATGTTGATTGACTGGCGCAGCATGGAGGTCAAGGCCATGCTCGGCTCTGCAGATTTTGGCAATGCGGAGTTGCAGGGTCAGGTCAATGGAACCCTGGCCAAGCGCTCGCCGGGTTCGCTGCTCAAGCCCTTTATCTATGGTCTGGCGATGGATCAGGGGCTGATTCACCCGCGTAGTGTGCTCAAGGATGCGCCGACTGCATTCGGCCCTTTCTCACCAGACAACTTTGACGGTGCATTTGTGGGTCCCATCGATGCGACGCAGGCCCTGATCCGTTCGCGAAATGTGCCGGCCGTTGCCCTAGCGGCGCGCCTGAAGGATGACGGCCTTTACGGCTTCCTCAAGCGCGCCGGGATCTCGCAACTGGCCACGCGCAAGCACTACGGGCTGGCATTGGTGCTTGGCGCGGGCGAAACCACCATGGCGGAGAACTTGGCGCTGTACGCCTTGCTGCCCAACCGCGGCCGGCTGCGGTCCCTGCATTACTTGCAGGGCGAACGCAGTGAGGCAGGACCACAGCTGTTGTCGGAAGAAGCGAGTTATCTGCTGATCGACATGCTGCGGGAAAATCCCCGACCCGATGACCTGATCATTCAGGGCGTCGGCGGCGGTGCACCGGTGGCGTGGAAGACGGGTACTTCATGGGGGTTTCGCGACGCCTGGACCGTGGGCATCTTTGGCCCTTACGTGCTGGCGGTCTGGGTGGGCGAATTTGATGGTCGCTCCAACCCGGCCTTTGTCGGTGTGCGCGCTGCGGCGCCCCTGTTCTTTCGAATGCGCGACAGCTTGCGCGCAACGCGGGGCTATATCGAGCCCGCTCGCAAACAGCCAGCCCGACTGGCGCGTATCGAGGTGTGCGCCGCATCGGGTGACCTGCCCAACGCAGAATGCCCCGTGACGGTGACCACCGGATTCATTCCCGGGGTGTCGCCCATCAAGCTTTCGGATGTGCACCGCCGTGTTGCGGTGGACCGGCAAACCGGTCGTCAGGCTTGCCCACCGTTTGCGGACAAGGAAGTTCAATGGGAACTGCACGAGTTCTGGCCCTCGGACCTGATGCGCCTGTTTTCCCAGGCAGGAATCCCCCGACGACCCCCTCCTGCGCCCGGAGAATGCGCGCAAGCTTCCGGAGAAGGCGTACCGCCGCAGATCGTGTCACCGCTGTCCGGCGTGAGCTACAGCATTCGGGAGGCCAGGCTTGGCGAGCAGGTCCTGACTTTGAAGGCCCATGCGCAGGGCGATGTCCGCCACATCTACTGGTTTGTGGATGAAGCTTTCGTCGGCCGCTCGGCGCCGGGTGTGGCTCTGGGCTGGGTGCCGAGCCAGCCGGGTGAATACTCAATTCGTGCCGTTGATGAGCGCGGCAGAGCCGGTGAGCGTGACCTGCGGGTGGAACTGGTCCGCTAGCGCGGCAGGCTCACTCTGCGGAAGCGAGAATGTCGTCGGCCTGCTGATCGGCGTGGTAGCTGGAGCGCACCATCGGCCCGCTGGCTACATGCGCAAAACCCATTTTCTCGCCCACGACTCTCAGGCGGTCAAATTCATCCGGATGAATGAAGGCTTCGACCGGAAGATGATTCTTCGAGGGCTGCAGATACTGTCCCAGGGTCAGCATGTCGACCTGATGGGCGCGCAGGTCCTGCATGACCTGCTCGATTTCTTCCGAGGTTTCGCCCAGACCCAGCATCAGGCCGGATTTGGTCGGAACGCCTGAATGCAGCGATTTGAAACGCGCCAGCAGATCCAGACTCCACTGGTAGTCCGAGCCGGGGCGTGCGCGCTTGTAGAGCCGGGGCACCGTTTCCAGATTGTGATTGAACACATCCGGCGGGGTGTCCTTGAAGATGGCCAGCGCAGGGTCCATGCGGCCGCGGAAGTCCGGCACCAGCACTTCAATCTTCAACTGTGGGCTGGCGATGCGGCTCTCGCGAATACAGGCCGCAAAATGAGCCGCGCCGCCATCTTTGAGGTCGTCCCGGTCCACGCTGGTAATGACCACGTACTTGAGCTTCATCGCCGCAATGGTCTTGGCCAGTTTGGCCGGCTCGTTTTCATCCAGCGCATTGGGACGCCCGTGCGCCACATCGCAGAACGGGCAGCGCCGCGTGCAGATGTCGCCCATGATCATGAAAGTAGCGGTGCCTTTGCTGAAGCATTCAGACAGGTTCGGGCAACTGGCTTCTTCGCAAACCGTATGCAAATCCTGCTCGCGCAGGGTTTTCTTGATGCGCTCAACTTCTGTTGCATTGCCCAGGCGGGTGCGAATCCACTTGGGTTTGCGCGGCATCACGCTGGTGGCTTCGAATTTGACGGGGATGCGCGCCATTTTCTCGGCGCCGCGCAACTTCACGCCGGCCACGACGGGCGCGGGTCTGTTCGGGGGAGTGCTCATGCGCCTAGTTTACGCGCCTGTCCCGCTGGAATCAGCCCGTGGCGAGCTTCTGGCGAATCTCCTGCCGTGATGCCTCGGCCAATTGGGCACGAGATTTTCCTTCAGAGTCCAAAGGGGTAGAGGTCATGATGCTGACGTCCATGCCGGGGTCGCGTAGCACCCTGAACAGGTGCGCAACCAGATTGTCGTCGCCGATAAAGGGAGCCAGCGCCTGTCCGTCACATCCGGGACCGTACTGGATCGACACGGGGATCACCTGGCAGCCCGACTCGATGGCAGCCGCAAACAAGCGAGAGTGAAAGGGCAGGACCTGAGTACCGTCGCTGGTGGTGCCTTCGGGAAAAATCGTAACCACGCCGCGATCCTGCAAATGCGGAATCAGTCGATTGAGCAGAGGGCGTGAGCCGCCCTTGCCGCGGCGGATGTAGAAGGTGCCAGCCGCCTGGGCGAACCAGCCGGCAATCGGCCAATCGCGGACCTCGGATTTGGAGACAAAACGGCAGGACAAATGCGTCTGGATGACCGGGATATCCAGCCAAGAGACGTGATTGGCGACGATCAAGACCGGTTGGTCAGGCACGCTGCCCCTGAACCGCACCCGGATGCCGAGCAAGGCAATGAGCAGTCTGGACCAGTGCGCTGCCAGGGCTTCACGGCGCAGGTAGCCGCCTGCATCCAGACAGACCATCAGACTCAGCAGCAGGCCGTAGGCCAGAAGCGGAATCAGCGCGCAGGCGCGCAGCCACAGCCGGACAAGGCCGGTCAGCCCGGTGCTGGCCCCGGTTGGTCGCTCGGATTCGGTGATGGTCGTCACATCAGGCCTGAATGCTGACGGCCTTGCTGGACGCTGTTGAACGTTGCATGAAGTGGCGCGTATAGCGCGGATTGAGTTCACTCACGTTGAGCAGCATGAACACGTCGGCACAATTGAACTGCTGGTCCCAATAGGCTTCGCCGCAGGCCTTGGCACCCAGGCTCATGTAGGCCTTGAGCAGGGGCGGCATGCGTACACGGCCAGAACTACTGTTCTGGTCGGCATTCCATTTCTCCGGTCGTGCGTCCACTGCGGGCAGTGGGTAGTAGGGCCGCACACGCTGATAGCTCGGTGCCAGGTGACGCGCCCGGACCTGCTGGAGTATGGCGTGGGCCTGCGCGCCGCCATCCTCAAGACTGATGCTCGCGCAGCCAAACAGGTAGTCAAATCCATAGGCCGTGACATGCGAGGCAATGCCCTGCCACAGGGTGGCGATGACTGCCCCATTTCGATAGTCGCCGTGGACGCAGGTGCGGCCGATCTCCATCACCCGGCCGGGCAGTGCGTCGAGCATGGCCAGGTCGAATTCGCCGGAGGAATAGAACCCACCCGCATTGGGCGCGTCGGTATCCGCCAGCATGCGGGTGCAGGCGACCAGGCGACCGGTCGCGGTTTCGCGCACGAGCAGGTGGCGGCACCAGGGATCGTATTCGTCGCAGTCGATGTCGCCATCAATCTCGGCGCCAAGCTCGCCTGCAAAAATTTCGTATCGGAGACGCTGTGACTCCAGTACTTCACTCTGTGTTTCGGCCACGCTGACTTCGAAGCGAGGGCGCTGTGTTTTTTCCGGTTCGCTGCAAATAACGCCATTACGGGTAATGAGCGTATCGATGACTGCGGACATGGTGACTTCCGTTATTCGCCCCTTATTGGACGCACGGAAATCTATGAAAAGCCCGTGTGAGTGATGTTAAGCAAGCATGAAAGTTCGATGACAGACCGGGCGGCTTGCCGCGCGCATTGCGCCGTGCCTCATCACGGTGAAGTTATGAAGAATGCAGTTGTGCCGATAACATGCCTTGATTGAGAGCCGAATCCGCTTCGTCCACAGGTGTGCAAGATGAATCAACCGCAGACATCCGAGAAAGTGCTTAATGACGGCGGCGACTGGTATCCCTTCGGTGTGCCGGCCTCGCGCCCAAAGGCCGCGGTGATCCTGCTTCTGGGTTCGCTCCTGAGATCCCTGCGTCCACAGCGAATGGCCGAGCTGCAAGCGGCCCGCTTCGACGATTTTGCGGATTTGTCACGACAAGATCGCTGGATGCTCGCAGCTCTGGGCGCCTATGCCAGGCGCAATAACCAGCTGGAGTTGTTGCAGCCGGTTCACAAGAAGTTCTGGGAAGCCGGGGAAGGCGCTTCACTGCATCAGCACTACGCAGACCGGTTCGAAACCGATTTCCTGAAACACCATGCCGAGATTGCGGTGTGGTTGCGTGAAGAGGCGGCCTCGGCAGGCGCGACCCGACTGGTGGAGTTTGGCTGTGGCCGGGGCGAGACACTGGAGTACTGCGTCAATGAAGCTGGATTCCAGCAGGGCACGGGAGTTGACCTGAGTGCGCAGCTCTTGGACATTGCCAGGGCCAGCATCCAGAACCCGGCACTGGATTTCCAGCATTCGGATGCCATCGAGTGGCTTAAGACTCAGGGGCAGCCCGGGACCGTGTTTCTGACCAATGGCGGTGTTCTGGAATACTTCACGCCCGCTCAGCTGCAGGAAATGTTCTCGCATATCCAGACCCACCTTGGACCCTCCCTGGTGGCCTTGGTGGAGCCACTGGGTCTGGATCACGACCAGAAAGCGTCACCCAAATCACAAATCTATGGCAGCGAGATGTCGTTTTCGCATCCCTACGATGTTCTGCTTGAGGCTGCGGGCCTTAAGGTTCTGCGCAAGAAGGACTATCGCGTGGGCGATCGTGAGCGCTGGATGATGGTCGTTGCTACGACCACGTCGGCCCAGACTTGAGCCAGGCGCTTACTGGGAAGGCGGTGGCGAAACCGGCAAGGCATCAAACAGGGGTTTGATGCGGTTGATCAGCAGACAGTAGAGATCGGCCGTGATCTCGGCGTCGTAAATGGCCGAGTGCGCTTCCTTGGTGTCATAAGGCAGGCCGGCGGCTTGTGCCGCCCGTGCCAGCACCGTCTGGCCGAGCAGGCTGCCAGCCAGGGTGACGGTGTCGAAGCAGGAAAAGGGGTGGAAGGGGTTGCGCTTGATGCCTGTACGCGCGACCGCCGCATTGAGAAAACCGAGGTCAAAATGCGCGTTGTGGCCTACCAGTACCGCCCGGGTGCAGCCATTTTCAGAAATGGCTTGGCGGATCGGTTTGAAGATGTGCGCCAGGGCTTCCTGTTCTTTCTTTGCCAGCCGCAGGGGGTTGTCCACCTTGATGCCGTTGACCTCCATGGACGCCTTTTCCAGATTGGCGCCGGGAAACGGCTCCACATGGCAGAACACCGTGTTGCGCCGGACCAGCATGCCGTTTTCGTCCACGCCCAGGATGACCGCTGCGACTTCGAGCAAAGCATCGGTTGCGCTGTTGAATCCGCCGGTCTCGACGTCTACAACAACCGGAAGAAAGCCACGGAATCGGTGGCCGACTTTGGGTGGCGAAGATGGGTCTGGGGTCTCCATGGGGGCGGCACTATAGCGGCACAGGAGCCCAAGCGTCCTTATAATCTGCCGCCTGTCACCCGTTTGCAGGCCTGCAAACGGGCCAAAAAATACTCAGACCCGATGTCATTCCCCCTATGAGCAAAGCCCGTAAAGTCGTTCTGGCCTATTCCGGTGGCCTGGATACCTCCGTCATCCTCAAGTGGTTGCAGGATCACCATAACTGCGAGGTCGTGACCTTCACCGCTGACCTTGGTCAGGGCGAGGAATTGGACCATGTCCGGCCCAAAGCCGAGCAGTTCGGGGTCAAGCAGATATTCATTGATGACCTGCGCGAGGAGTTTGCGCGCGACTTCGTGTTCCCGATGTTTCGTGCCAATGCCATTTATGAAGGCGAGTATCTGCTCGGCACGTCCATCGCCAGACCGCTGATTTCAAAGCGCTTGATTGAAATTGCCCGCGAAACCGGCGCAGACAGCATCTCGCACGGCGCCACCGGCAAGGGTAATGATCAGGTCCGTTTTGAACTGGGCGCCTACGCGCTGCAGCCGGACATCAAGATCATCGCACCCTGGCGCGAGTGGGATCTCAACTCCCGCGAGAAGCTGCTGGCCTACGCGGCAGAGCACAACATTCCCGTCGAGAAGAAGAAAGGTGGCGGCTCACCGTATTCGATGGATGCCAATGCGCTGCATATCAGCTACGAAGGCGGCGGCCTGGAAGATCCGTGGTGGAATCCGCCCGACGATATCTGGCGCTGGACGACCAACCCTGAAGATGCGCCCGATGAGCCGCAACTGATCACCATCAGCTACAAGAATGGTGACCCGGTGGCGTTGGACGGCAAGGCCATGTCGCCTTACGAAATCCTTGCGGCGCTCAATGAGGTGGGCGGCCGCCACGGCATCGGACGTCTGGATATCGTCGAGAACCGCTACGTGGGCATGAAGTCGCGCGGCTGTTACGAGACACCGGGCGGCACCATCATGTTGCGTGCACATCGATCCCTGGAGTCCCTGACCCTGGATCGCGAAGCCGCGCATCTCAAGGACGAACTCATGCCGCGCTACGCCAGCCTGATCTATAACGGGTACTGGTGGAGCCCGGAACGCAAGATGCTGCAGGCGATGATTGATGAGTCTCAGCAGTACGTGAACGGCGACGTGCGCCTCAAGCTGTACAAGGGTGGTGTCTACAACGCCGGCCGGCGTTCACCCGATTCCCTGTTTGATGCGGATGTGGCGACATTTGAAGACGATGGCGGTGCCTACAACCAGAAGGATGCTGAGGGATTCATCCGGCTGAACAGCCTTCGACTGCGCACGGGCGCAAAACGCAGGCAATACGAAAAACAATAATCAGAGACGTAACTTATGAGTCAGCTTGCCGTGAAAACCATCCGTGCGAACGGCCTGGACTTTGCCTATCTTGAAGCCGGGGAAGGTCCGCTGATTCTGCTGCTGCATGGTTTTCCGGATACGGCTTACGGTTATCAGAACGTCATGTCATCACTGGCCGCAGCAGGTTACCGTGCGGTGGCCCCGTTCATGCGCGGATACGCGCCAAGTCCCTTGGCCAGCGACGGTGACTATTCCATTCCGGCGCTGGGCCGTGACGTTCTGGCGCTGATCGAGCACTTTGGCGGTGGTGAAAAGGCGCGCGTTGTGGGACACGATTGGGGCTCCATTGCGACGCAATACGCGGCCAACCTGCGGCCTGACCGGTTCGAGAAAATCGTGCTGTGCGCAGTGCCGCAGATGCGGCGATTTTTTCTGTCACTGACCCCTGCCCAGATCAAGCGCTCGCATTACATTTTCCGCTTTCAGGCACCGCTGTGGGCGGAAAAGCGGATTCCCAAGAATGATTTCGCCTGGCTCCGGGAAGTGATCTTCAAGCGCTGGTCGCCCGGCTACGATTTCAGCGAAGAGGACTTGGCGCCGCTGCTGGAAGGCTTCAGGGACCCTGCACGACTCAAGGCCGCGCTGGCCTATTACCGCGCCATACCTGCCACTGTTGCTGACCCGAGAAAGGCGCGTATCGCATTTCGTGCACAGACGGTTCCGGCAATGGTCATTTACGGCAGTGACGACGGCTGCATCGGCCCTGACATGTTTACCAAGCAGGAAAAGCGCTTCAAGGGTGGACTCAAGCTGGTCGAAAAGCCCGGCATGGGGCATTTCCCGCAGTACGAGCAGCCGGAATGGTTCGCCGCCCAGATACTGGAATTCCTGGGAAACCCCGCGGAACAATCCTGAGTAGAACGGGAATCCATCGTCCGATGGATTCCCGTTTCTTCATGCCTTATAGAAGCGCCACTGGCTGATCGCGTCACCGCGTGACAGTGATCGGTCCAGACTGCAGCGCAGGCCCCAGGCCTGAAGCGGCAGGGTCGCTGACCAGGCGCGTGCAATCGCATCATCAATCTCGAACAAGGCAGGGTCCTCTCCGCGCCAGAGCCGGTTGCTGCTCTGGTAGACCACCGCCTCGTCGCCTTTGACCTCTACTTCCACTTCGTCACCGATCAAGGCCGCAGTCTGCGCGTAGTAGATCGCAGCGTCGCGCGGTGTTTGTGCGCGTTCAAGGCCGAGTTTTGCAGGCAGCCATTGCCATCGAGCAGCAAGCACGGTTCTGAAAGCGTGTTCGGTAATCGCTGCTGCGCCGACAGTACCGAACATGGCAGCCAGGCTTGCCAGTCGTGAAGCGGTATGACCGATCGCGAAATTCTTCAGTGCACCTGCCTTGCGTGCTTCCGGCCAATCTTCGTGCGGCAGACGAGGTGCTTTTTCTGCATCGAACGGCGGCGAGAATTCGCCCGGCCGGCGTTGATAGACCAATTCAGGTTCCAGTGGCTCCGGGTACTCGATGAAGTAGCCGGCTTCCCAAGGGTCGCCTTCACATTGGCTCTGAGTCTGCACGAATGCGAGCCTTGGATTGCCCAGCATCGCGCCGTTATGCGCATGCCACGCTCGAAACGCACCCCGGCCGATCTGCGGGCCCAGTGCCGCAATGGACGCCATCGGGGCGTCGGTGCCGTCACAGATCCAGAAAGGTGGGTGGTAGCGAATCCAGACCTTGTTTGGCGTCTCTTCGACGTACTGCATGCGCCGGCCGCCGAGCGAGTTGGAAAAATAGTGATACTTGGCGCAGCGTAATGCGTCGGTGGGTTCACGCTCCAGCCCCAGTTTCCGCATGCCGTCGACAAAGTGCTTGTGCTGGTGGCGGCGCAAGCTGAGGAATTCCAGTTCGCCGATGGCATCCTGTCCGTGTGTGCGCAGGCAGGACAGGGTCAGGCCGGAGCAGAAGGACAGCCACAGGTCGTTGGCGATGTTGTGACGCACGACGCTGTCTTCGGGCATCGCTTGAATCTGGATGGTGGTCGAACTACTCATGGCGTGCCCCTCGCATCAAATACCCATTCATCGCAGCTGTCTCCCATGGACAGCAGCTGGCTTGCATGACACCGAAGGCCTGGCGAGTGCATTGGAAGAACGCCGGACCAGGCCCGAACGATGGCCTGGTCAATCTCGGGCAGCGCGATGGGTTCGTCGCGCCACATGCGAGAGGTGGAAAATCGAACCCGCACTTCCCCTGTGTTCTCGATGATCTCAGCTTCCTCGTTGAGAAGGCCGCGTGTGGTGGCCATGTAATGCGCTGCTTTCAACGGCGTATCGATATGCTCGATGCCGAGCGCGGCAGGCAGTTCCAGCCAGCGCTGCGCCAGCACCATGCGAAAGGCATGTTCCACCACTGCGGCTGCTGCTTGCAGACCGAGAATCTCGGACAGGATCGTGAATCGGGTGGCGGTGTGATCAACAGCGTAATTGCGCAGGGCGCGCAGCTTTCGCTCCTGTGGCCAGCTTGCGTGAGGCAAGGCCGGTGCACGGGCAGGATCAAACTCCGGTCCCCATTCTCCGGGGCGGCGCTGATAGGTTTCTTCCGGCTCCAGATCACGGTCGAACTCGCAGAAATATCCGGCATCCCATGGGTCGCCGTCGGTCAGGTTCTGGGTCTGCACAAAGGCCAGCCGTGGATTGCCGATCATGGCGCCGTTGTGTGAATGCCAACCACGAAAAGCGGCCCGGCCGAAATCCGACCCCAGCGCTGCAGGTCCTGCCGAGGGTTGCGTCACGCCATCACCAATCCAGAAGGGTGGGCGATAGCGCACCCAGACCTTGTTCGGCGTCTCTTCCACGTACTCCATTGGCAGCCCGCCGAGCGTATTGGAAAAATAGTGATATTTGCCGCACCGCACCGCGTCGGTCGGTTCGTTACCAAGCTCCAGCTTTTCCATGCCCGGAAGGAAGTGCTTGCGGTGATGTCGCCGCAAGCTGCGGAATTCCAGTTCGGTGATGCTGTCCTGACCGTGCGAACGCACGCAGGCCAGCGTGACGCCGGTCCAGAGGCTGGTCCAGAGCTCGTAAGCGAGCCGGCACTGCGTCTGGGTGTCAAAGGTCTTGATATCCACGAGAGCCTCAGTGCTGACTTTCAGGCAGGCGCACGACCAGCCCTTCCAGTTCTGCGCTGACGCGCAACTGGCAACTCAGGCGTGAAGTGGTGGCCCGGTCGTCGATGATGTTGAGCATGGTTTCTTCCGTTGGCTCGACCGCCGGAAGCTTCTCGCTCCAGGGCGCTTCGACAAACAAGTGGCAAGTGCCGCAGGCCGCTTCGCCGCCACAGTCACCATCGATACCGGGCACGCCATGATCCAGCGCAGTTTCCATTAGTGAAGAACCCTCGCTGGCCTGAACTTCGTGCGCGGTACCGGAAAAATCAATGAACGTTACTTTTGGCATGTGGTGATGTCCTCAGGCGTTGATGCGCACAGGCAGGGCTTCAAAACCCTTCACAAAGCAGGACAGGATTCGCTTGGGCTGACCCACCACTTCAACCTGCCCCGGACGTGGCCAGCGTCTGAGCAGTTCTTCCCAGAGGATGCGCAGCTGCATTTCGGCCAGACGATTGCCCACACATCGGTGAACGCCGAAACCAAATGACAGGTGGTGACGAGGCCGCTTGCGATCAATGAGGAACTCGTTGGGACGATCAATGGCGCGTTCATCCCGATTGCCCGAGACGTACCACATCACCACTTTCTCACCCTTCTTGATTTTCTTTCCGCCCAGTTCGGTATCGACGATGGCATCACGACGCATGTGTGCGAGCGGCGTCTGCCAGCGAATGATTTCGGGCACCAGGGAAGGAATCAGGCCAGGGTTTGCGCAGAGCTTGGCGTATTCACCCGGATGTTCATTCAGCGCCATCAGTCCGCCGGTCATTGAATTGCGAGTGGTGTCGTTGCCGCCCACGATCAGCAGGAAGCAATTGCCCAGCAGTTCTTCCTGCGTCATGTTCCGGGTCTTGTCCGAGTGCGCCAGCATGGACAGCACATCGTTACCGGGCGGTGAGTTCACGCGCTGATTCCACATCTTGGTCATGTACACCGCCATGCCCTTGATCTCTTCTACGCGCTCTTCTTCGCTGTCAATGATGCCGGCACCGGGAATGGTCGTGGCCAGATCCGACCAGTGCGTCAGCATGTGGCGCTCTTCCCAGGGAAAATCAAACAGCGTGGCCAGCATCTTGGTGGTCAGGTCGATGGAGACTTTCTTCACCCAGTCGAAAGGCTCGTTGACGGGCAGGTGGTCGAGCACATCCGCCGTACGTTCTCGGATCAGGCCTTCGAGCTTGGCCAGGTTGTCCGGTGCCACGATGGGGCTGACGATCTTGCGCTGCTCGTCGTGGATGGGTGGATCCATGGAGATGAACATCGGCATGCTCGCTGCCGAGTTGTTATCCATGATGGTGATGCCGCCGCCATAGGTGTCCGACGTGTACAGGTCGGGATGCGTCTCTACTTCCATGATGTCGGCGAATCGGGTGACCGACCAGAACGGACCGAACAGGCTGTCGCGGCAGTAGTGGACCGGGTCTTCGTCTCGCAGTCGCGCGAAGTAGTCCCACATCAGGTTATCGCGATGCATCTCGGGGTTGCTGACATCGATGTCTTCCAGCGGGATGGACGAAACGTGGTCAGGGATGGGTGAGGCACCGTTCTGTGGGGTCGGCGTAACGGTGGATTGTTGCGTGCTTTGCATGAGGTTTCCTCGCAATAGGGGTTCAGCGATATGTGGCGCGTCCGTAATCTCCTCAGGAACAATTCCGGGAGCGGTGCTGGCCATCAGATTTGAGCTTAGGGGCTTGCTTCCGGCCGCAACCCTGCCATTGGTAAGGGTTCCCCAACCGGGGTCAGGCGCACATACTCTGACTCATCGCAGATTCGTGAGAGGGGTCTGCCAGACTGGCCTTGCGCCTTTAATTTGAGACCAATTTCAAGCCTGACGTGCCCAGCCATCACGCCCCAGCGCTGTACAGAAAATCCTGGGAGCTGCCCAGAAAACGTTTGCTGCTTCCAGAAGAAATATGGGAGCAGAGTCGGCAGATCGTGTCGGTTTCGGCGCCTGCCGGATATGGCAAGTCGACGCTGCTGTCGCAATGGCGCAGTCATTTCGAGAACGATGGCGCGCGCGTCGTCTGGTTGACCGCCAGTGGTGATGACCGCGAAGGCAGCAAGTTGCTACTCGACTTCGCGCAGTCTCTGGAGCACGCACATTCGCAGAGTCCTGAAAGTCTGATCGATCGTTACGGCAGTCAGGGCTGGGAAGCGGTCATCAAGGCACTGTATGCAGAGCTGACGGCCCTTTCTCCGCGCGCCGCGTTATTCGTGGATGACGTGCATGAGTTGCTGGATGGCCCCGCCGAATCCATGTTGCGCCTGCTGTTGCGCTATCAACCTGCTCGGGTTGTGCTGGTGTTGTGCGGTCGCGCGCCGGTGCATCTGGCAGTGAGCAAGGCACTGCTGGAAGGTCGGCTCATCCGCTATGCCGACACACAGCTCGCGCTCAACAAAGCCGAGATATCAAGCCTGCTGGAGCAGCATGGAATTCGACCACGCGAGGAGCTGATATCAGTCCTGCAGGATCGCACGCAGGGCTGGCCAGCGGCCGTGCGACTGGTTGCCCTGACAATGCAGGGCGATACCCGTTCACAGGACCAGTTTGTCAGCGGCCTCGGTCTTGGGCCGCAATCACTGACGGATTACCTGAACGACAATCTGGTTGCACAGCAGTCACCGCGCATGAATCAGTTTCTGCAGCGCGTGTCGCTGTTGCGCCAGTTCACCGTGCGCAGTGCACGCGCGGTCACCGGTTTCGACGACACCGCAGAGATTCTCGACGAGATTCATCGCAGTGCTTTGCCCATTCGCTGCACCTCGGACAGTGAGATGGTCTACGTCCTTCATCCACTGATGCGCGATTTTCTTCTCGCGCGTCTGATGCGACTCAGTGCAAAGGAGATTGAGCGTTACCGCACGCGCGCTTTGCGCTGGTTGCTGAAAGCCGAGCAGATCGACAAGGCCATCGAGGTCTGCCTGGACTCTAATGATCTGGCGGGCGCTGCGGCGCTGATCAGTGAGCATGCTGCTGCAATGGTGCAGCGTTATGGTCGCCATGTGACCTATCTCTACTGGATCAACAAACTGCCCAAAGAAGAGTTGGCGCAGTTTCCGGAGATACGACTGAAGCAGGCCTGGTCGCTGAATTTCCTGCAGCGTTACGAAGAAGCCGAATCAATTCGCAATGAACTGGAGCTGGAAATTCAGGAGTCGGCCGGGACCGTGGACGCGCAGTGGCAGGAGCGCTTGGAGCAGGCGATCGAGCTGCAACGTTGTGCCGAAGCCGCGCTGCGTGATCGCGCCGTGACCAGTATCGCGCGAAGCAGCAATTGGCTCAGGCGCTGGCCGCAAGGCGGCGAGTTCGAGCGTTCCGTCGCCAATAGCTGTCTGGCCTTTTCGCAAAAAACCCTGGGTAGGTTCGAGCTTGCCGAACGCCATGGACGGCAGGGACAAACCCTTGCGCGGCAGTGTCAGGATCATTACGTCCTGGCCTGGGCAACCATGCTGACCGCATCTGTGCTCATCAAACAGGGCCAGTGTCGTCAGGCCCTGTACGAATGTGATCACGGTCTTGCCGAGTTGCAGCCGCATCTGGACAAGCGCGCGCCGGCCACGATGATGCTGCACGCGATGCGCGCAGGCTTGCTCTACGAGTTCAATCAGCTGGACGAAGTGCGTGATGCTCTTGAAGAGGGTCTTACCGCCCTGGTGGAGCAGTCTTCTGCTGATCCGATGATCATCGGCTTTGTCACACTGGCTCGTTTGCAGGCCATCGGCGGCAATGTGCATGCGGGCATTGAGACCCTGCACGAAGGCGAGGTGCTCGGACGCGGGCGGCAACTGCCGCGCTTAGCCATCACCCTGGCTGCCGAGCGGATCGTTTTGTTGCTGCGTAGCGGCGAGGTCCGGCAGGCGCGCCAACAGTGGGAAAGTCTTCATGAAGATCCAGCGCTGGGCGGCGCCGGAAGCTTTGCCAAGGCGCTGGAGGACAAGGCCGGCAGGATTCAGGCGCGCATCGGAATTGCAGAGGGCAAGTATCAGGAAGCCCTGGAGCTTCTGGCGCGCCCACTCGAGCATGCTCGCGCTACAGGCCAGAGAAGAAAGCTGGTGGAATTGCTACTGCTTCGCGCCATTGCGCTGCGTCAATCCAAAGCACCGGTAGCTGAAACATTCGAAACACTCGGCGACGCGGTGGGCATCGCCATGCAAGGCGGCTACGTTCGCACACTGGTAGATGAGGGCGAGCCCTTGCGCCGTCTGCTTGCCGAGTACACCTCGGGCGGTGTTGCCGCGCCACCGAGTCAGGCCTGTCAGGTCTACCTGCGCGAGATTGACATCGCAATGCACCGAGCATCACCCGAGGCGGGCAATGAGGATGACGAGTTCGGCCAGAAGGTGGTGGAACCCCTGACAGAACGAGAATTGCAGATCGTCGTGCGCCTCAAAGCCGGGCCCAGCAACCGGCAGTTATCCGATGCCTTGCTCATCACGCCGGGGACTTTGAAATGGCACCTGAGCAATATCTACGCGAAGCTCGGGGTCAGTAACCGGCTCGCTGCCATCAGCCGGGCGCAGGCGCTAGGTCTGGTTGACTAACCTGCTTGCCCACAAAAAACGCCCCGATCAATCGGGGCGCTCTTACCGCGATGTAGCGATGGCGCTGGGCTGTTACAAGCCGCCGCCGGACAGGATGCGATTGACGCGGGTCAGCTGCCCCTGAACGATGGACAAGGGCAGCGGACCGCTGGCGATGCCCGTCAGTGTGCTCAGCGTGTTGGGAACAATGGCGGTCACGTTGCCCAGTTCACCGAGGTCTGGGAGCGTAGCGAGTCCTGTCAGACCGGCAGCACCGCCCGCGCTGGTCAGTGACTGCAAGAGGCCGGGAATATTGCCGGTCAGAGCCGTCGTGTCGGGGAGGCCCGGAAGCGCCAGAAGGCCACCGGTGCTGGTGCCGGGCAGTGCGCCCAGACCTGGAAGCGCGCCAAGGACCGGCAAACCGCCGAGGCCCGGCAAGCCGCCCAGACCTGGCAGAGCAGGAAGACCACCGCCACCCAGGACAGGCAGTGCGCCGAGGCCGGGCAGTGCAGGAAGACCGCCGCCGCCAATGATGGGCAATGCGCCCAAGCCCGGCAGTGCGGGGAGTCCGCTGCCGCCGCCGATGACAGGCAGAGCACCCAGGACCGGGAGCGAGCCAACCGCAGGCAGCGCGGGCAATGCACCCAGCACCGGAAGTGATCCGATCACGGGAAGTGCGGGAAGTGCCTGCGCCATGCTGTTGCCAGAAAATACGGTCATGCAAGCGGCGAGTGCGAGTGCTTTCTTCATGAGTTTCCTCCAATAAAATTTTGATGAAATGACGGGGTCAGATAGATACCAAATTATTCTTTCATCTTCGGATGCTTCCTGCGCCCTTGATGACTCAACGATGAAGCACAAAAAATGGTTCCGCTTCGCCAGGCAGTTTTTTCGCTTTCTTATTTACGCAATGCTCGGGTTGGTTAACCGCCATTGTCAGAGACGCGTAGAAACGAATGCCGGCAAATCGGTGCAGAGTGCAATGCTCAGGGCTTCCTTACTCTGTCGCTGGGAAGAAGGAAGCGGCGTACCGAGATGTCCATCAAAGGTGCAGCAGGCCATAGCTTGTTAATGGTCTCGCTTTCCCACGTTCTGCAATCGGCGATGATGCGGTCGCTGTTGCAGATTTCTGTACTTTTCGTTTGTATATGAGAGGCGCGCTCACAGGGCGATTCTGGTCAGTGAGAATTTGTCGATCTAAATGTCTGGTCAGCGCGCATGGCGCCGTCCAATGCGCATTTTTGCGCAGCCATGGGCGACGCAGCAGCACTGCACAATGCAGGCTGCATAAACGGCTTTGGCTCAGGGTGCCGTGGTAACCGCCTGATCACTGATCTGATCACGACAAGATGAGGCGCGAGAGCAGGCGCCTGTGACGTCGTCGTGGTTCCACCGCAAACGGGGCCGCCTTCATCACGAAGGCGTCCAATGCTCCCGACACAACTGACGAATCCGGGCCGGAGCGGCTCGATTGAAGGATTGAAGCAATAGAGAAGGGCGCCTCGTGAGGCGCCCTGCTCGTTGCGGTGCAGGCCTTTCAGTTCAGCGCAATCCCATGCAGTTTGCGTAGTAGGTCACGGTGCCGGGCCAGTCGGTGAAAACGCCCTTCACGCCGACCTCGCGCGCAATCACGTCCAGCACATCCATCATGTCGCCGTCATTGTTGATCACGCTCTGGTGCGGATCATTCTGATTCAGGCCGTTGATGGACTGAAAATAGAATCCGCCACCGTTAGCAAGAAGGCCGTCGCGTTCAAAGCTCCAGGCGATGATGTCCAGGCCTGCCGCTTTCGCACGCTCGGCGTATGTCGATGCCTGTATCTTTTTTGACTCATCAACCCGCACCAACATCCACAAGGGCGGTGCAATGATCTCGACGCCCTGCGCTGCCAGTTGTTCCATGCTCGGATTCCAGCTGGAAGGATCGGCGTAATTGAAGGTTGGGTCGTCGTAGCGGCCGTCCAGAAATACGGCTTGTCTTCCAAAGTGGGGTTCGTTCTCGATCCAGTAGAGGACGTCGTCCAGACGGAAGCTTTGTGGGAACACATCCCGGGATTGAATACCCGCTTCCTTGTACTCGTTGATCATCTGCTGGGCATATTGCTCCTGGGTGTAAAAGCCGAGGTAGGGCATCGGAACAACCGGTTCTTTTAGTTCCGGCGTCATCTTGACGCCTTGTTTGCGGAACAAGGCAATGCTTTCTTTGTGTGTGAGCAGCGTGCCTTTCGAGGCGTACAAGTCAGTACGCCAATCCGCAGTGCCCTTCATGTAATCCTCAACCGTCGTCGCCATGGGGTTGGCGGCATCCATCTTGCCGCGCAGGGATTTGAATTCTGCAAGGGTGATGTCGCTGGTACAGCATCGCGCCTGCGCCGGAGTTCCGGCCAATGGATCGGCGGGAACGAACGGCTGGGAACACTTTGCGGCCAGATCGGTGGCCAGAATGTTGGTGGTGGTATGCAGGTCGCACTGCGAGTGGCGGCAGACCAGTTCGCGGTCGTGCGTAAAGGTCACGTCGCATTCCTGAATGCCGGCCCCCATGCGAAATGCCGCCTCATAAGACTCTTTTGTGTGCTCGGGAAACATCAGCGGTGCGCCGCGATGGCTGACGGTGAATTCGGTTCTTTTGAATGGCCCGTCTGCGCAGGACATCAGCTTGTCCTTGAGCGGGCTCGGGTCCATGTCAGCGACCAGAAAATAGGGCCTGGGCCCCACCTGGATATTCTCCTTTCGTGCGTTTCGGCGGTCTTCGCGATGGCGTACATCGTGGCGATTCGCGTGCTTGTTGGCGGAGGCAGGAGACTGATGCGCGTGCTGCGCGGACAACTCCTTGGCCATCAATGGCATATGTGAGAGGGTGCAGATGGCGGCCAGAGAGGCGGCCAGCCTCGTGACAAATTTCATGAAAGCGCTCCGTTGGGGTTTTGGCTGGAGAGCCCATGTTGGCGAGCGCCTGTTTCTGTTCCGGAAACACCGGGCTGCAGTTTCTTGATTAATTTGTTGCAGGAGCGTCCCGCTGGGCGCTCACCGGATGAGCGCAGGTGGCTGTTTCGGGTCACCGGCCACAATTAATTTCGGTCAGCCCCTTGAAAGACGATCAAGAGTCGCCAATGATTAGCAGCCTTCGTAGGAGAGTGCTAACAAGCCGAAGGTCGAGGCGCTGCCTTGACCCCGAATGCGCGTTGGTCCGGCATTTTGCGAACAATTTAAGTTATTGATAACAGGAGTAAAAGTATGGCTCTGCGTCCCCTGCACGATCGCGTGATCGTCAAGCGTCTCGAAGAAGAAAAGAAAACCGCCAGCGGTATTCTCATCCCCGACTCGGCTGCCGAGAAGCCTTTGACCGCTGAAGTGGTCTCGGTTGGGCCCGGCAAGCGTTCCGACGACGGCAAAGTTCACGCCCTCGACGTGAAGGCTGGCGACAAGGTGCTGATCGGCAAGTATTCCGGCACCGAGGTCAAGGTTGACGGTCAGGATCTGGTTGTCCTGCGCGAAGACGACATCATGGCAGTGGTTGCCTAAGTAGACGCCCGTCTCTCAATCCATAACGAATTCAAGAGGATAATTAATCATGGCTGCAAAAGACGTAAAGTTTGGTGACGACGCGCGTTCGCGCATGGTCAACGGCGTTAACACCCTGGCCAATGCGGTCAAGGTCACCCTGGGCCCCAAGGGCCGCAACGTAGTGCTCGACAAGAGCTTTGGCGCACCGACCGTCACCAAGGATGGTGTTTCGGTTGCCAAGGAAATCGAGCTGAAAGACAAGTTCGAAAACATGGGCGCCCAGCTGGTCAAGGAAGTGGCTTCCAAGACTTCAGACGAAGCAGGCGACGGCACCACCACCGCCACCGTGCTGGCCCAGGCCATCGTCAACGAAGGCCTCAAGGCTGTGACCTCCGGCGTTGATCCCATGGACATCAAGCGTGGTATCGACCAGGCCGCTGCCGCCGTCGCTGCCGAGCTCAAGAAGATCTCCGTGCCTTGCAAGGACCGCAATGCAGTTGCGCAGGTTGGTACTGTTTCCGCCAATGCTGACAGCGCCGTGGGCGACATCATTGCTGACGCGATGGACAAGGTTGGCAAGGAAGGCGTCATCACCGTTGAAGAAGGCAAGGGCCTTGAGAACGAGCTCGACGTGGTCGAGGGCATGCAGTTTGATCGCGGCTATCTCTCCCCTTACTTCATCAACAACCAGCAGAGCCAGACGGTCGAGTTGGAAGACCCGATGATCCTCATCACCGAGAAGAAGATCGGCAACATCCGCGAACTGCTTCCGGTGCTGGAAAATGTGGCAAAGCAGGGTCGTCCGCTGCTGATCATTGCTGAAGACGTTGAAGGCGAAGCGCTGGCCACCCTCGTGGTCAACAATCTGCGCGGCGTGCTCAAGGTTGCTGCAGTCAAGGCTCCTGGCTTTGGCGATCGCCGCAAGGAAATGCTTAAGGACATCGCCATTCTTACCGGCGGCACGCTGATTGCCGATGACGTGGGCCTGAGCTTGGAGAAGGTTGAGCCGAGCGACCTCGGTACCGCCAAGACCGTACAGATCGACAAGGAAAACACCACCATCGTTGACGGTGCCGGTGACAAGACCAAGATCGAAGATCGCGTCAAGGAAATCCGTACACAGATCGACGTTGCAACCAGCGACTACGACAAGGAAAAGCTTCACGAGCGTCTGGCCAAGCTGGCCGGCGGTGTTGCCGTGATCAAGGTCGGTGCTGCGACCGAAGTCGAAATGAAAGAAAAGAAGGCTCGTGTTGAAGACGCCCTGCACGCCACTCGTGCAGCCGTCGAAGAAGGCATCGTGGCTGGCGGCGGCGTGGCACTGGTTCGCGCCTGTGCCGTGCTCGACAAGCTCAAGGGCGCCAATGCAGACCAGCAGGTCGGCATTAACATCCTCAAGCGCGCCATTCAGGAACCGCTGCGTCAGATCGTCAAGAACTCCGGTGACGAGCCGAGTGTGGTTCTGGCCAAGGTTGCTGAGGGCAAGGGTTCCTTCGGTTACAACGCTGCCAAGGGCACCTATGGCGACATGATCGAGTTCGGCATCATCGATCCGACCAAGGTCACCCGCATGGCCCTGCAGAACTCCGCCTCGGTTGCCGGTCTGTTGCTGACCACCGAAGCCATGATTGCCGAGCGTCCTGAGAAGGATGCCGGTGGACCTCCGATGGGTGGTGGCGACATGGGCGGTATGGGCGGTATGGGTGGAATGGGCGGCATGGGCGGATTCTGATCCGGCCTCATCCCGCTTTGCGTGCCCACCACGCAACAGCAAAGCAGTAGAGAGCAGGGCGCCTTCGGGCGCCCTGCTTTTTTGTGTTCTGATGGTTGTGCTCAACAGGTCACACGAATCGTCATGCTTCTGGCATTAAAATTGCCGTCTGCCTTCGGACCTGAATCCTGGTAAGAAAATGAAAGTATTCGTAGTGGGGGGCGCGGGATACGTTGGCGCACACGCTTGTCTGGCACTCCATGAGGCGGGACACGACGTCACCGTCTTTGACGATCTTTCCACCGGGTACCGCCAAGCTGTGCAGTGGGGGGAGCTGATTGAAGGCTCAATTCTGGACCTTGCGGCCATATCCAATGCACTCGCAGCTGTGCGGCCCGATGCTGTGATGCATTTCGGTGCGCGCTCTCTGGTTGGGGAGTCGGTGGCTCACCCTTATCCCTACTACCAGGCCAACGTAGCTGGCACCTTGAATTTGCTCGAAGCCATGCGTGCGCAGGCCATCGACAAATTAGTGTTCTCGTCCACCGCTGCGGTTTTCGGCGAGCCAAGCAGTACCCCCATCACCGAAGATCATCCTCAGCAGCCGACCAATCCCTATGGCCGCTCGAAGCTCATGATCGAGTGGATTCTGCGCGATGCTGCCCACAGCTACGGCCTTCGCTCCATTGCCTTGCGTTACTTCAACGCCGCAGGTGCAGACCCACAAGGACGTATCGGAGAAGCTCACGAACCCGAAACACATCTGATTCCCCGGCTTCTGCGTCGGGCCAGAGGCGAGGCGATGGAGATGCAGATTTTCGGCACCGAGCATCCGACGCCGGACGGTACCTGTGTACGCGACTATGTCCACGTACTGGATCTGGCAGATGCTCACCTGCGAGCCCTCGATCTGCTCGGGCGCGAATCTGGCCATCAGGTTTTCAATCTGGGCAACGGACAGGGTTTCAGCGTCAGGGAAGTGGTGGAGGCAGTTGAGGCACTGACCGGGCAATCTTTGGGCGCAGTGGACGCGCCGCCCAGAGCGGGTGATCCGGCCATTCTCGTCGCCAGCCACCAACTCGCCGCGCGCAAGCTCGGCTGGAAGCCAAGTCGCTCTTCACTGCAAGTTATTCTGGAAGACGCATGGAACTGGCACCAAGCTCAGCGCTATAGCGCCTGAAACGAGATTGTTGCTGGACATGTGCCGCCGGTTGGCGGCGCACTCGCCCCTGTCTCTGCGGGTTAAACTCCTGTTTTCCAAAGTGCGCTGCGTTCCTGGTGAGTTCAGGGCGCGCGACCTGACCCACCTCAAACGGGCAAGCTGGCAATCAATATGAGCATCCGAGGACACTTCGACGGAATCGACGGCATCAAGGCGACGGGTTGGGCTCAGGACAGCCGTCATCCAGAAAAGCGCCTCATGGTGGAACTTCGTGAAGGTGAAGAAGTGCTCGCACGCGCCGAAGCGACCCGGTTTCGTGCCGATCTGAAGCAGGCGGATATTGGTGACGGCGCGCACGGTTTCCAGATTCCGCTGCCGGCGAGTTTGTACGATGGGCAGACCCACACGCTGAGCATCGTTGCCGAAGGTAAGTCCACTCTCGACCCAGGAAACATCGAGTTCCAATCCGGTGCTCCGCGGCAATGCCAGAGCCTGGACCTGCGCGGCACATCCATTGTCGTGAGTCTGGATGCGGCAGATGCGGGCGAGAAGCCCGCTCGCTATCAGGTATGGGAAGGGCTGCGCAAAGTTCTTGAGGCGGTAGAGTCGGTGGACGACGACGGACAAATCGTCCTGCAACTTCCATCCGACGTTCTCGATGGCATGCCCCATCGCTTTTCCGTACTTGTTTCGGAGCCCGCTTGCCGACTCGGTGAGATCGCAGTGATCACACCATCGCTGAAGCATGTCAGCGACATCAGCGCCTCGGAGGCCACCTCCACTGATTCAGGTCAGTTGAGCGCGATCTCTGGATTTCGTTACGAGTCCTTGCGCAGGGGGCTCGCTCGTGCTGTGGAACATACCCGGGAAGAAGGTTTGAGCACGGTATTGAAGCGTTTGCTGGCCGCGCACGAACAGGTGGTGCGCGGGTTTTCCGGCAAACCAGCGGGCTATGAAACACTGACATTTCCTGTGCACAAGCAGCCAGACGTTTCGATCGTCATGCCGGTGCACAACAAGTTCTCGGTGACGTACAACGGGCTTGCATCGCTGCTGCTGGCCAATAACGATCATTCGTTTGAAGTCATCCTTGTGGACGACGGCTCCACGGACGAGACGCTCAAGGCTGCAAAGATTTTTCAGGGTGTGAATCTGGTCCGTCACGATCAGGCACAGGGATTCCTGCGTAGCTGCAATGATGGTGCCAGCCGCGCGAAAGGGCGGTACGTCCTGTTGCTAAATAATGATGTTGAGGTCAGTGACCGCTGGATAGATGAGTTGATCTGGCCATTCGACAACTTTGAGGATGTTGGCCTGACCGGGTCGAAGCTACTGTATCCGGACGGTCGCCTGCAGGAAGCCGGTGGCATTGTCTGGGGCAGCGGAGCACCTTGGAACTACGGTCGAAACGGAAATCCGGCTGATCCTCGCTATTCGTATACCCGCCAGGTCGATTACCTCTCGGGGGCGTCCATCATGATTCCGCGAGAATTCTGGGAAGAGCTCGGCGGATTTGACGAAGACTTCGTGCCGGCTTATTACGAAGATACTGACTTGGCATTTCGTGTGCGCCAGGCCGGACGCAAGTCGGTGTTTGCCGCGCTGTCTCAGGTCGTTCACTTCGAAGGTGTCAGCAGCGGGACGGACACAGGTTCGGGTATCAAGAAGTATCAGAAGCTCAACGAACCGAAATTCCGCTCTCGCTGGGCCAAGGAATATCGTCGTAACGGAATCGAAGGGCGCGAGCCGGATATCGCCAAGGATCGCAATGTCTATCGGCGAGTGCTCATGTTGGACTCGCAGGTGCCGGCGCCGGATAAGGACGCGGGAAGCTACGCAGCCATCCAGGAAATCCGTCTGCTGCAAAGCCTCGGATTCAAAGTGACCTTTGCCGTCGAATCCCTGGCTCACGAAGGGAAGAATACGCAGGCATTGCAACGCATGGGTGTGGAATGCCTCTATGGTCCTTACTACACGTCACTGGAGCATGTGCTGCGGCAACGTGGCGGCGAATTTGACCTTGTCTACGTGACTCGTCATTCGGTCGCGTCAAAAATTATTTCTGCGGTCCGCAAGTTTGCTCCACAGGCTCGCATCCTGTTCAACAACGCCGATCTTCATTTTCTTCGTGAGATGCGGGCAGCCATTGCAGCCGATGACAAGATTGCCAAGAAGCATGCCGAAAAGACGCGCAAGAAAGAGTTGCGCGTCATGAGTCAGGTGGACCTGGTCCTGTCCTACAACGAGGTGGAACACGCTGTCATTCTGAGCCACAACATGGACTCGACCGTCGTGGCCAAATGTCCCTGGGTAGTTGATTCAAGTACGGATGTACCTGCGTTTTCGCAGCGGCGTGATATCGCATTCCTGGGTGGATATGGGCATCCCCCCAATGTGGAAGCTGTTCGCTACTTCGCCTTGGAGGTCATGCCCTTGTTGCGACGACGCATGCCGGATGTACGATTCCTGATTTACGGCAGCAACGTGCCGGGTGAGATCGAATCACTTGCAGACGAAGATGTCCTGATCAAAGGGTTTGTCGAAGACGTTGCCGAGGTCTACAACAGTTGTCGCGTATTCATTGCCTGTCTGCTCAGTGGCGCGGGGATCAAAGGCAAGGTGATTGGTGCCCTTGCCAGTGGTGTGCCCAGCGTGCTGTCTCAGATTGCTGCGGAGGGGACCGGCATCCGTGATGGCGTCGAAGCGCTGATTGCCAGAACACCGGAGCAATGGGTATCGCAGATTGAATCGCTGTATTCGAATGAAAAGAATTGGTCAGAGATGTCTCGCGCTGCAATGCGCTATGCCGACACGCAGTATTCCTTCAGAGCCGGGCAGCAGGTGATGAAAGAGGCTTTGGAAAAAGTAGGTGTTCATGCTGAGCCAGACTTTGCCACCCTGTATTCGGCAAGTGCCTCTCCGCGATGATTATGGAAAGTCGGAATGAGCCTGATTCAGCAGGCAAGACCCCACGTTTCCTTTTGGTCCACTATCACCTGTTCAAGAATGCAGGTACCTCAGTCGACAGAGCGCTGAAAGCCTTGTTTGGAGCCGACTGGGCCTCCTTTGAAGCTGATTCAGGAGACGGGGCACTTTCTCCGGAGGTGTTGGGCTCACTGATTGCTGACAGCCTTGGCCTCAAGGCGGTTTCGTCGCATACCGCGCAGATTAAGCCAGCTGCCCTAGAGGGCTTCGAGGTGCTGCCGATCATATTCGTCCGCCATCCGATAGATCGCATCAAGTCTGCTTACGAGTTTGAACGCCAGCAGGATGCCCAGACTCTGGGTGCCAAGCTCGCAAAGGAACTGAGCTTCAGATCCTATACAGAGCATTTTGTGCGCAGGAGCAAGGGCCGGAATTTCAGGAGTTTTCAGACCTTCCGAATCGCTCACGCGTCGGTCCGCAATGACCTACCAGAAATTGAGCGAGCACTCGATGCACTGGACGTATTGCCTTTCATGGGCGTCGTAGAAAATTATGAGGCGTCAATGGCCAGATTGGAGACGCTTGCACAAGCTTTCATTCCCGGCATCAAGTTTCCCGTCATGAAAGCCAATGCAGGGAGTCGGCGCGCACCCTTGTCCGAGCGCCTTGATGCCATTCGAGAAGATCTCGGTGCCGAGCTTTATGCGGATGCCTGCAATGCAAATCTGGCCGATATGCTGATCTGGGAACGCGCCAGGCGCTTGCTGGCCTCACCCTCCTCGTGATGCGGCTGTCCCGATTAGATTCGGCGCGGACGAAAAGGCTGAATCCCTGTCGTTTGTCTCGACATTTGCACCAGGAGATGACACTTGAAGATTGATGGCGACAAGGCTTTGCAGAATGCATTTCGGATCAAGCCCATGCATCGCTATCCCGGTCTCCAGGATCAGCAGCGGTCTCGGGATGGCTTGCTCTTCCCGTCATTGAAGCCGAGCTTTTCGCTGTCCAGGGGCGCGCGGGTATTCACGCTTGGTTCCTGTTTTGCGCGAAATGTGGAAGAAGTTCTGGCCGGAGAATTTGAACTGCCCGCCATGCGATTCAAGGCGCCAAAGACGGAATGGAAGTTCCGGCCTAATGGTCTTCTCAATGAATACAATCCCGCGGCGATGTCGCAGAGACTCCTCTGGGCTGCGAACGGTCAGAATATTGCGGACATGGATTGTGCGCTCGCCGGTTCTGATGATGACTGCATAGATCTGCTGCTTGCTGGAGGCTCTGCTGTTACCCGGTCAAGGGCGCTGGAGCGAAGGCGGGAGATTGATCAGATATATGCAGATCTGCCAGGCAGTGAGGTACTGATTCTGACCCTGGGTATGACTGAATGCTGGTATGACACCGAGCAGAAGGTGCATCTCAACAGGGGGCCATTGCCCGCCATGGTCAGGGCAGAACCCAAGCGCTATCGCTTTGAGCGTCTGGATGTGGGCGAAAGTTACCTGATGCTTGAAAAAGGCATCGACGCTGCCCTGTCTGCAGGTCTGAAACGCGTTCTGTTGACGGTTTCACCTGTGCCTTTGCAATCTACCTTCTCGGGTGACGACTGCGTGATGGCCAATCAGTTTTCCAAGTCGGTGCTGAGAATTGTCGCTGATCGCCTGCGACGCAGATTTGTCGGTCGCCTGGATTACTTTCCGAGCTACGAGATTGCATTGTCGGGTGGGCTTTCCGCGTTTGGAGACGATCACGTACACGTCAGGCCGGACATTGTCCGGCAGATTGTCGAGTATCTGTGTGCGAGCTACATCAAATCCGACCGCGTCTGATCGGATCAAGAGCGTCTTAATCCTGGCGGCTTCTAGTGCTCACACGAAATGTGCCCGAGCAGTGAAGCCTTGCGGTTGATGGCTGACGAGCGGGATGCTTGCCACATACGCTGTGGTCCTCAAATCCGCTGGCAAGGGTTTTCTGATCTTGGCGAATATTCTGCTGACATGGGTTTCGGAGCCAGCCGCCTCGTCTGGCGCCGCAAGTGCCATCAAAAACCAGTCAAGGCTGAACAGCAGGCCATGGGTGTCCACGATCTCTAGGAGTTTCGCGGCGCCGCGTCGCGACAGGATGTAGCCATCAGCTCCAGGTGCGCGTGTCTCAGGAGGCAAGCCTTTCAGGGATTCTGCCAAAGGGAGGAACCGCTGCTGCAGGGGTGTATGCCGATACCAGTCCGGATTGGCCCGATCATTGACGAAGCAGTAGTCGTAGTCCGCCGGAATGATGCTCGATACTTCGGCAAGATCGAAGTCGTACATGGGCAGTCCATCGTCTTCCAGGACCAGCACATGATCCGCAGCCCCCTTTGCGATTTTCTCCCAAACGCCGACGTGCGACAGGCAACAACCAACAGCATTGGTCGCGCAGTTCCAGCGAAAGATTCGTTTGTAGAGCACTTCGGGTACCGATGCGCCAAACACCCCGCTGTGCCGATCAATGGCGCAGCCCAACTCCGCGTAAGATGCGCGCGCTCCTCGAATGCGATGCGAATCGCGATCAAGATTGATGCAGATGGCCTGTGTGCCAAGCTCCGCATCGCTGACTCGGCTTCTGCGGCTGAGAGTACGCAGTGCATTGGCATTCGCAAGGAGACCAGCAAGTTCTCCCGTACTCTCTTGCTGCACGATGGACAGTGCTAGCAGGGTATCAACGGTGTCCCAGGCGCGATAACTCAGCGCCTGTCTCAGCACCGTGATAGCGGTTTCCCGATCATTGACCGGGAGCATGCATGCCAATTCCTTGCGCGCGGCGTCCAGTGATCCGGTACGAAACAGCGCTTTGCTCATCTGAATGCGAGCACGAACCGAATTGGGATAGGTTTCCAGCACAGCCCGGAGAATGTCCAGAATGGCCGTCGTGTTGTCATCCTGAATCAAGGTGTCACACACTGGTCCCACCAGCGCGTTAGCTGCCCCCTGACTGCGCGACAAGGCTTTCGATACGCAAATTCGGAGCGTGGTTTCGCAAGCTTCTGGGGTAGGGGCGAAACGGCGAACCGCCGCCGTCAACTGGCGCCAGAAGGGTGTTTGGGAATAGGGTCGCAGAACCGCGTCGTCGAACCTGCCGTCAAGAATCATTCTGGCGGCGAGCAGTGGATCGGGCTCAGCAGACATTGTGCATTCCTGTGGTGAAAAGCCGACGACGAAAGCGCTGCCTAACTGCTCGTCGCCGGTTGACCGATCTGCTCAGCCCGATCCTGGTTCCATGCCGACACGCAGGGAATTTTGCTCAGATCGCAAAGGTGCGCGTACTTCCGGGCGATGTCAGTAATCTCGTCGAGCAGGCCATCTTCGAGCACGATGGGCTCAAGGCCATCGGAGAGGAAGCTGTCGTTGACTACGTGCAGTTCATTCTCATCGGCTTCATTGCGCGGGTTGGGGACCAGGGCAACTTCGGCGTTGGTCAGCCTGGATACCAGCTTGGCCAGATCGCGGACCCGATGGGTCTCGGTCATCTGGTTGTAGATCTTGACTCGATCTCCTTTTTGCGGCGCGTTTTGCAAGGCGATTTCGATGCACCGCACGGTGTCCTGAATATTGATGAAAGCGCGTGTTTGCCCTCCGGTTCCGTGAACCGTAATCGGGTGCCCAACAGCGGCCTGCACCAGGAAGCGGTTCAACACCGTGCCGTAGTCACCGTCATAGTCGAACCGGTTGATCAGGCGATCATCCATCCGCGTTTCGATGGTCTGTGTGCCCCAGACAATTCCCTGATGCAGGTCAGTGATCCGAAGTTTGTCGTTCTTGCAGTAGAACGCGAACAGCAACTGGTCCTGGGTCTTGGTCAGGTGGTAGATGCTGCCGGGGTTGCTTGGATACAGAATTTCAGCGTCCTGCCGGTCACCGGCATCCGAGTCGACCGAAATCTTCAGATAACCCTCCGGAATTTTCATGCCAGCGGTGCCGTAGCCATAAACGCCCATGGTGCCGAGATGGACCAAGTGTGCGTCGATACCCGTCTCTACCAATGCAGCGAGCAGATTGTTGGTGGCATTGACGTTGTTACTGACCGTATAGCGTTTGTGGTAGGAACTCTTCATGGAATACGGCGCGGCACGTTGCTCAGCAAAATGCACTACAGCATCGGGCTTAAAGCTACGTAGCAGATCCAGCAGGCGAGCATAATTTTCAGCAAGATCGAAACGCACGAACTCAATGCTGTGACCGCTCACTTCCTTCCAGGCTTTCAGTCGTGCGCCAATAGGCTGAATGGGCGTCAGTGACGCGCACTCCAGTTCGAGGTCAATGGCGCGCCTGGAGAGATTATCAACGATCAGAATATCGTGACCCTGGTTGGACAGGTGAAGGGCAGTGGGCCAGCCGCAGAAACCGTCACCGCCGAAAATGATGATCTTCATGTAATTGTCCAAACTCCGGGAGTACTCATGACAACTGAATTAAGGGGCGCCGGTACCGAGCCTTGCAGAGACCCCTCGCTTTCGGTCCGTGGGCTCGCAGGCTCGCATTGCTTTGCCAGCGGCAATGGCACCTGTAGCGTCGCGAAACAACTTAGCTTCTCGCGGGCAGCTCTCGCTCTAGCGCATCAAGATATTGACTGAACGCTTCGAGTTCCCGTCGATAATATTGCGTATTCACTTCTTCTTCGCCCGCTGTCTCGTCTGTGTTTGCAAGATGAATTGCGGCTCTGAGTCGTTCTGCCGCTACGGGATGCTCAGGATCCATGGCTACGAGTTTTCGCAGAAGGCTGGCGGCTTCTTCAAATTCGCTGGAATCAATGAGCGCGTTGGCATCCTCAAGGAGTCGCGTCTTGGTCGCGTCTTGGTGGCCCCGGATGAACAGATCGTTGTCGGGGGCTAACAGTTGTGCCTTGGCGTAGCACGCTTCGGACTGTTTCCACTTGAGCTGTTTGCCCAGCACATTGGCCAGACCGTAGTGCCCCCAGGGGAACTCCGGGTCGATATCGATTGCTGTCATGTACGCAGTCTCTGCGCCGCGTATGTCTTTGTTTCGCAGTCTGGCGTCGCCGAGGCGGGTGTGAATGACGGCCGATGCCTGGCCATTCTTGATGGCGTCTTCCAGCAACTTGATGGCTTCGGCGATTGAGCCAGAAGCCAGAAGCTTGGAGGCGCCCTGGACGATCTCATTGAGTTCGCTGCGCTCGGATGGAGTTCGGCTAAGACCTGCGCCAGAAGGCTTTTGCTTCCTTTTCTCAGCCGATATCGCTCGATCAATCGTTTCGGAGGGGACAATTCCCTTGCTGCAACCCTGAGCCAAGGTGAATTGTTCCAGTGCATCAGCGTGTTGGCGTTGGCGAGAGAGTGCAACACCCAGGCCGTAGCGGGCCCAACCGTACTCAGGGTCTTTTGCAATGGCCTCCCGGCAAACCTGTTCTGAGCGCTTTGCATCTCCGGATCGCAGGGCGGCATCGCCCAGCTTGCAGAGCACCAGAACGTTGCCCGGTGTTTTTTCCAGTTGGGCTTCGCAACTGCGAATGGCGTCCTCGAAACGCTTCTCTGCGATGGCCACGGCGACCTGATCTATCGTGCTTTTTACGGAATCTGACATGTCGTGGTTCTCAGCGTACGGGGGTCGTAGGCAAGCAAACGGCTAGCGTCCGCTTCGTCGCAGTGTTCTGGGTGAGCAACAGGTTCACGGTGTTGCATCCATTTGCTGAGCGAGTTGATTCTTCTTTAGTCGCTCTCGTTTCAATGCGTCGTCCTGTCGATCAACGAGATCAATGGCGCGGCGAAGCTGCTTTTCGTAATCACCTACCAGTGCCTTGAGCTCTTCTGACTCGGCCTTCAACGCAGTGGCGCGGGCAGCCAGCTCAACAGCTTCCAGCCGGTAGGCACGGGCGCTGTCATCGGCGCTATGACTTGTTTGGGCTTCAGGTTCGCGGAGCTGATCAATCGTGGCCCGCGCCCGGCAGGCCAGAACAACAGCCTGATCAAGGAGTGCGGTTTGCTCCACGCCGCGCTGGAAACTGATTTCGAGTTCGTCCTGCACCTGCCCGAGCTGCAATTCGAGCAACTCGCAGCGTGAGCTGACCGCATCCATCCTGGATTGCATATCGCCAACCAGCTGGCTGTCGGACGCAGCACTGCTGGTATCGGTGTTGCTCAGTTCTTCAGTCAGGCGTTCGGAATCTTCGCGCAGCCGCTGCAGCTCCTGTTTCTGAAGTTTCAGGTTCCGGTCAGAAGCGCTGAGTTGTTTCTTGAGGTCAGCGGCTTGTTGGTCACGCTCTGCTGTCAGTTGCAGGATTTGCGCCTGCAGCGCTGATGTCCGTTTGCTGGAGCCGGCTGAGGTTGACCATTCTGAAAGCAGGGTCTGCAGTCCCATCTTCGGGTCAGGCACTGGAATCTGGAAAACAGGTTCCTTGCCGAACAGGTCAGCGCAGGCTTCGAGCGCGCGGAAGATGTCGGTCGCTCTGGGGCAAACCTGATCCAAGAGGCTCGCATAGAGTTCTGCCCTCGGGCCGCATTCCTGATGTTCTGGAAGCGGTGCCTGCGCCTCGGTTGTCACCGTTGCGCCGGCAAGGCGCTCTACGGCGACCAGCCAGTCAGGCCAGCTTTCGGATATCAGATCGAATCGAAAGAGCAGGCAATCAACGCCATGCTCCTGCCGCCATTGCAGAAGACGCTCGTGGTATTCGCACCAGTACTCGAGCAAGTCGGATGGCGACGTTTGTTCTGGCGAAGATGCCATGAACAGATCAAGTGCTTTCCACGGTGGCAAGTAGCCAGCTGCAACGCGAACCTGGATGCCCGCCTCCAGCAGCGCCGGCAAACTCCACGGCGCTTGCGGGTCGTGCAGGAAGACTGGAGGGCGCTCAGTGTCGGAGTGCGCGGCCAGCGCGGCTGCGATATCCGCAGAATGCGCCTGAGTCTGTTGGCTTGTGGGGAGTTCGAAAGCCGCATGGAGGGCGCTTTCTGGCGTCATCGCCGCCCCGGCGTCCTCGGAATGAGCCATGGCAGCTTTGAAGCTGGCCAGAAATTTTTCATGCACCGGGATGCCGGTCACGATCAGTTGCGGATCGGTCATTATTGTGCGCGCGGTTCAGCTGAAGTCGTTTGAAGGTTGGTTGGCGGGTTGGTGCCAACGCTCATTCGAGCAATTATCACCGGTTCTGCCACAGATCGTCGATGTTGCTCAGGATTTCATGAAAATGTTCGCGCTCGCGCGCCATTGAATACGCTTGGCTCGTGGCTTGGGCCTGCTTCAGCATGGCCCTGAACTTGCGCGGGCGCAGGGCCCTGGCCTGCGCAACAGCGCTGAAAAGGGCATCGACATTTGCATCGGGCATCAGACAGTTTTTTTTGTGCTGACAATACTGCTGGTTGCCCACCGCGTCCGGGCAGATCACCAGCGAACCCAATGCCATGGCTTCCAGTGCAGGCAGATAAAAGCCCTCGTCAAAATGCGGATTTGGCAAGCACAGGGTAATTCGGGCTTGCGTCAGTGCGGCCAGAAACTCATCTCGCGGCAGCCATTGGCTGATCAGGCGATGAGTGAGGCCTGTCTCTTCCATGCGGGCTGCCAATGTCTTGCCCAGGGCCGGATTCTTGGGGGCAACGATCAGGACTTCGCATTCTCGCTTGGCCTGTTCCGCACGTCTGAGGACCTCATCAGGGAGGTCAATGGCTGCCGGAATGGTGATGACCGGTCCTGCAGCGCGTCCCGAATCGGTCACCGCCGTGCTCACTGCATGGCTGACGCAGATGCGAATCGCGGGATACGCCAGATAACGATAGCGTTGGTCATCTGGATTGGCGTGACGTACGTGCTGAAGCAGATTGATCACGGGTGTGTTGCGATCACGCAGCTGACCGCCCGGCACCAGAGGCCAGTCACTTGCGCCCTCCACAAAGAGCAGGTCCGGGGCGCGCAGCGGGCGCGCTACTACGTGACCGGTCATGCGGTGCTTCATCCAGGGGTTGCCCGGGTCCCAACGACTTTCCGGTGAAAAACAAATGTAGGGCAGGTAACCAGGGTGAGCCAGCGCATGCGAAAAGTAATTGCTTACTTTCAGATGGCCGCCCGAGAAGCGCGTGTAATGGCGAAAGAACTGAATCGTCCGCATGCGTACGGGATCCAGCGGATCTTGCTGCCCCAGCTGCGACCAACGTCTGTCTAGCTGCTTAGAATAGTCTTCCGGCGTCTTCACCTGGCGAGACTCCGCGCTGGTCTGGTCCATTGCTTACTACTGAAATTCATGGCTGATCTGAGTGATGCATTCCGACATTCGCGGCAAGGGCGCTGGGCGTCAGGCGCTGTCAGTGCCGAGTCTGTGATGAACGATCCTGCCGCGCCAATGCCAAGCAAGCGCGCGGCAGCGCTGTTGGCCTTGTCCTGTCGCTGCGTGCTGCTCGAGCCGGCACCCTGCATTTCGGCTATTCGGTCCCTTGACGCAATGGGTGTGCCGAGCAGCGAACTGAGAGAGGTACTGGAAACCAGCCTGGCAGACATCCGCCACGCCCTGGCGGTGCAAACATTCCTCACCACAGTGTGGTGGGGCACGGTTGATATGCAGGTCGCGTGGCGGCTGGATTTTCTCAACATGGCGGTCAGTTTGGCCCATGAACCGGCGATCTTTCACTCGCTGCTCGGCGATCAGTGGCTGGCCGAGGGCGATCCTCAAGCGGCGATCGTCGAGTACCGCAAGACCATCGCCACTTCGAATGAGCCGGTTCACCTGCTGCACTATCGGAATCTAGGGCTGGCGCAACTGGCAGCAGGTCAGGGCCCAGTTCAGGCTGCATCGGCCGAGGTCAATGGCTGCGGAGGGGGCTGATCCCGCAGAACACGCAGGTATTCCGGGGTATGGCCGTAGCTCAGGTAACGATGCAACAGATCGGCTCTGCCTTGCTGATTTGACCGCCATCCTGGCCCAGTAAAGCGACACGACACCACCGGGCTGGTGCGGCCCACGCCACCTTTGGATGAGCAAAACATCAGGCGTTCGAGCAGGGCGGAACCTGAATCCAGAGTGGTGTCAAAGGGGCCGCAACGGCGCAGCCAGTGCGTGGAAAACAATGTGCTGGCCGCTTGAATTTGATTCAGGATCTCCTTGCTCAGCCAGGGGTGAATCCCGCCGATGCCTTCTCGACCTGTGAGGGCCGTATCGAGAATCTGGATATCTGTCCTGCGGCCTTGGGCTTCGCTGTTGCACAACAGCCATTCGCAATGACCTTCTGCCTTCGCGAGCTGGTCTGCGGCGCGAAGCAAGGCGATCAGATCCAGTTCCTCGTTGCCCTGCACAAACAGCACGGTCTTGCCTTGGGCGCGACTCAGGCCTTGATTCCAGGACGCAACGGTCGCCGCGCTTGCGATGTCCTTGGTAATGCCCGGAACCGGAACGACTTCAATGTTTTCCTGCTGGCCGAGCGCTTCCAATGCTGCTGGCTGGCAGCCCTCTGGGAAGACAACACTGATCAGAGGCCTTTCGCCTACCGCGGGCCAGAGCGTGGCATCTGCGCAATTGCCGGCTTTGGTGCCCTTGCGCAGACGTCGGTTGGACAGTGCCTCTGGCCCCGAAAAGACGCGCCAGCGTCCACCCTGCAGGTGTCCGTATTCATGGTTCTGGTGAATCACCGGCGCAGCGAAACTTGCGTTCAAAAGGGGAATGCCCCGCTCCAGCGCCTGGCCGACCATCCAGTTGTCCCAGCCAGCTCGGCCCACAGCCATGTCGGGCATGTCGGGAAACGCAGCGTGTGAAAAGACAAAATAATCCAGAGCGCCGATTCCGCCCAAAATGGCACTTTCTCGGACTGCAGATTCAATTTCTCCCAGCCAGGCGTCGCTGGTGTAATCCACGAATTCGGCCAGATCCAGATTCCAGCGCCGGCCAATCATCTGGAACTGCTTGTGTTCCTGAGCCGCCTTTGCCGCGCTTTGGACAAAGGCCGGGGTCAGAATGATGTCGCCATTGCAGTAGATGAAAACGTCGCATTGATCGAAGCGATCCCGCGCCTGTTCGAACATGTCGCTCAGCAGCGGGGTGCCGTACTCGTTGGTCCGGACGCTCGCAAAGTGATGGGCGCCCACTTTCTGTGCAAGCGTCGCGGTCCCGCTTTCAGAACCAAACAACGCGACTTCCAGCCCCAGTTTGATCCAGCTACCGACCGCATTGGTTTGTTGAATGCCCGCCAGGCCGGTGCCGGGCTTGAGAGTGGAAAAGATCAGTGCGCGCATGGGCCCATGATAAGCGCCCCGCACAGGTAAACCGCTATGGCCCGGACCGAATTGTGCATGCCAATGTAAACTTGCGGGATGTCACCCGGCACCGTTTTCAATAATGCAGTTCGCTCTTGCGCTTGGCGCAGACCTAGGGCGACCGAGAGAGGAATGTCATGAGTCTGGCCCTGCACAAGCTCTCCGCACTAGGCGGATCTGAGCTTGGTTTCGTGGTACACGCCGGCGCAGGAAGCTGTCGTCAGCCCCAGCATTACCTGCAATTGGGTGCTGACGATGTGCTTCTGATAGAGGCTGTCCCTCAGCTGGCAGCCTCCTTACGCGCGCTCACCAGTGGCCTGGAGGGTGTGCGGGTGGAAGAAGGGGCGCTGAGTCCTACAGAGGCCGAGCAGGATTTTTATCTGCTCAATAACCCGGTGGAGAGCAGTTTGCTCAAACCGAGCGCTTTGTTGGAACAGTTTCCAAACCTGAAATTGCGGCAAGTTTGCAAGGTGCGGACTCTGCGATTAGACAGGCTGCTCCAGAGCGTGGTCCGCAGAGAGGGGCGAAGTAATGTCCTGGTGCTGGAAATCAAGGGCATGGAGCACGAAGTGCTTCGCGGCTTGAACAGCGAAGATTTGGAGAAATTTGATTTCCTGGTCCTGGAAACGGCGGCGCAACCACTCTACGAGGGCGCCGTACCGGCCAGTCAGACGATCGACGTGCTGCATGCGCACGGTTTCGATGTAGTTGATGCACCCGTCAGGCCGCACCTGGCAAGACAATCTCTGATCCTGCGACTGGACCGGGGGCGCGCACAGTTGGTGCAGTTGCACCGCAGCCTGAGCAACCAGCAGAGCCGGATTGCCAAATTGGAAGCTGCCCTTGCTGTCGAGGTGGGTCGGACGGAAGACGCCGAAAAGCAGGTCGCTGAGAAATCAGCAGTGATCAGTGGCTTGCAGGCCCAGTTGGAAGAAGAGGCGCAGAAGTGCAAGCGTCAGGCAGGTTTGGTGGCCCGCCAGGAAGAGGAGTTGGGCCGTATCCGGCCGCTGGTTACTTCACTGGAACAGACTAAGACGGACCTTGAATCCCAGTTCGGAAAATTGCGCGTTCAGTCTGAGGAAGAGGCGCAGAAAAGCAAACAGCAAGCCGCCCTGCTTTCGCGTCAGGAAGAGGAGTTGGGTCGCCTTCGGCCCCATGCTGCGGCGCTTGAGCAACGCAATGCCGAGCTTGAATCCAAACTCAAGGAAGCCTTGCAAAAATGCAAACTCCAGGAGGAACGGGTAGCGCGGCATGAGGAGGATTTGCAAGGTGTGCGACCGCGTGTAGCCGCTCTCGAAAAACGTAATTCCGAATTAGGGGCCCAGCTTGAAGCGGAATCGAAAGAATTTGAGGCTCGATTGAAAAAAATTGCGGAAGATCATGAGCGCGAGTCCGGTCTTGCCGCCACTCGTCAAAAGATCATTCATACGCTGAATGGCGATTTGAAAAATCAGGCTTCACGTTATGCGGCGCTGGACGAAAAGCTCGGAGAAACCGATGCGGAGTACAAGGCCCTGCAAAAGCGCGTCGCCGAGCAGCAAAGGACAATCGAGACGCTGACGGCCAAGGAAGAGGAGCGGGCCAGACTTGCAGGCGAAGACCAGCAGCGCGTCAAGTCGCTGGAGAAGCGCAATCACGAGAACAATGCGCGGCAGCATCTGCTGGACAGTGAACTCGTCAAGGCAGAAGTGCAGCTAGAGCTGATCAAGGACATCCTGATTCGTGAAAAAGCGTTCTAAGCGCCAATCTCGGGCAAGCCGCAGTCGCGCCAGACAGCAGACACGAGCGCAGGTCGAGAACACGGCCCGCGCTACGTCTGCGCCGCAGGTGCGCGAAGATGCGGAGCCCATGCTGAATGCAGTGGGCAGGCAGGTGCTTTCGTCAACTGAGCATTCGCTGGAGGGCAAGGATGCACTGTCTGGCGGTGAAATTTCGCTATCACGCGCAAAGATGCTGTGGTTGTTCGGCGAGTGGCAGATGCTGGCCGAACTGGGTAAGCATGATCTCAGCGCTCATCCAGAGCGGGACCGGCTCGCCTTGTTTGCCGCAAGCGGATACTCCCAATTGGGAGAAAGAGAACCGGCAGAAAAATGGATTCGCAAAGCTTTGGAATGGGGATGTTCACAGCGTCTGGTGGCACAGGTCCTGATTGCCGGCGTCCATAACACTCTGGGAAGAGTATCGGCGCTCAAGAAGGATGAGCCGCGCACGGCTCGTCATTTTGGTCAGGCGACAGCGGTGGGCGCCTCCGAGCAGGAAGCAGCCATGGTTCGCCACGCGCGCTCGGTCAAGGAGATGGCGCGGCTCGGTCTTTTGCCACAGTCGGCAAGTCTGGTGCACGAGGCTTATGCAGAGCGGCAGGCCACAGTGCAGCGACCGCTGCAGCAGCTGTCAGATCAGAAAGTGTTCGAGTCGGAACTGGAATTGCTGCGTGGCGAACTGTCGCTTGCACAGAGCCGTCAGCAAATCCTGAAAGCGCCGCAAGCCGCAACCGGGGATGTATCGAGAAATTCGACACAGGGGACGGCAGCAGACGATCTCGCCAAGAAGGCGGTGTCGCAGCTTGGTCAGGATCTATGGGCAGCCGAAAGGTCAAATTACAAGAGGGGCGGCTACTTCATCGAGTTTGGTGCCACTGACGGCGTGCTGCTGAGTAACTCCTGGCTACTGGAGAAACACTTCGGCTGGTCGGGTATTTGCGCCGAGCCCAATCCGAAGTTTCTTGAGGCCTTGAGAAAAAACCGCACCTGTCATGTCAGTGACGCCTGCGTATCAGGCGAGACCGGCGACGAAGTCGAATTTATCCTGGCTGATGTCTATGGTTCCATGGCGCAGTATGCTGACCGAGATGGGCACGGCCAGAAGCGTTCGGCATATGCATCAAAGTCTGAGAACGTTGTCAGGATGCGGACGATTTCCCTGCATGATTTACTGCGAAAATATGACGCCCCGCGTGACATTGATTATCTGAGCATTGATACAGAAGGAAGTGAACTCGAAATTCTGAGCGCATTTCCGTTCGATCAGTGGAACATCCGCCTCATCACGGTGGAACATAATTTCACTGAGGACCGTTTGAAGATTCGTGCGCTGCTCGAAGAGCAGGGGTACGTCTGCACTGAAATGGAATGGGACGATTGGTACGAGAAGTGCAAGCCGAAGTGAGTTGGCTGGGCCCTTTCGCACACGTGTCATGCAATTCTGGATAATGGTTTGCTGCACAGGGTGCATTGCGCTCTGGAGGCAACCGGCACTGCGGCGTGCATGTACGCCCAATATTGTTATTACCTGAAAAAATTTGTCACGTATGAAAGTGGTCAACGCTGTGGTCGTCCCCATGATCCGGATGGAAATTCCGAGTCTGGTGACATGGATTCGCTACTGTCCTGCCTCGGGAAAAAAGGGCTGCCAGTTATTGCTGTCGCTGGACACCAAATGGGAAGCAGCAGACCGTGCGCGCGTTCAGGACACGTTTTCACGCTCAGCGCTGGCATTAGAAGACTGGACAATCGAGTTTCTCGATTGCGGAATGACGGTAGAAGAATCGTTCTACATCAAGAATCCAAAACAGGAAATTGATCTGGAGCGATTCCCCTACGGACTCAAGTCCGGGCCCAATAAGCAGTTCTTCACAACGCTGCGCCTGCTTCAGACTCAGGCCCAGCGTATTGGCGCAGTGCTGCTGATGGAGACCGACGCCTTTCCCCTGTATGACGGTTGGCTCGAAAGGCTGAATCAGTACATGGAGCGAACCGCTAGCAATGCTTTGGTGGCAGGGCCGCGATATGCAGGCGCGTCAAAGATGAGCCCGCACATCAGCCTGCACTTCAACGGCAACAGCGTCTACTGCATCGGTACCGCTGATTTTTACGAATTTCTGGATGACTGGGACCATCTGCTACGCGAGACGCTTCGCATCGCCCGTCATCAGGCCTACGATTGCGTTATTCCCTGGTTCATGAACTACCGTGGCATCCATCCCGGCGTGCGCAAGATGTCCGAACGCATCTCTCCGACCTTGGGTGAGCGATTTGCCAAGCGCTGCTTCGATCTGTCGGAATGTCTGGTCAACTATGGCGGCGAAGTTGAAAACGCCAACGGGTATCGTCTCGACGTGATCCGTTTTCTAGAGAAGCATCCGGAAGCGACCATCGTTCATGGCAAATGCTTCATGCTCGATGTGCATCGCTTGCGTGAAGCCAAGGCTAATGCGGCGCGAAAGCATCTGGTCAACGTCGCGGTGGACCTGGTCAATAGCGGGCAGTACGAGAAGGCCATGCGCTTTGGTTTGGCAAAGGCTGGCGTCGCACTTGCGGCGGCGCAGAACATTGATCGTCTATCCGAAGTGGACGTGTCGATGATCCAGCGTGCGTGGAAGGGGAGGCAGGCCAGTGCCTGAGGCAGTTCGAATTGTCAGGGAGCACATGGCTGAACGCGGTGGAAATGCACCCAAAGCACCTGCCTATGCGATAGGCATGCACAAGGGCGGCTCGACCATGCTGCAGGATTTTTTTCAGATCTACTCGGCCCGATCACAGATCCGCTCGATCTCAATCAGCAATGCGCTGTTCAAGCACGGCATCTCGGATGACGAGTACACCGTCAACAACAATCTGGTACCGCTGACGCTGGAAAAGTATCTCTACTTCGGTTTCAGATACGTGCCAGGGTTCATGCTTGCGAATAAGTCGCGATATCTCAATTACAAGGGTATTGCCTTGGCGCGCGATCCCCGTGATTGCGTGGTGTCTGCATACTTCAGCTTTCTGAAGTCGCACGTGGTGATGTCTGGTGCTGAAACATCAGCAGCCCAGCAAATCGAAGCCGAAAGATCCCGACACGCAGCCTCCAGTATCGATGAGTACGCACTCTCCGAGATTGGCCGCTTCACCGAAGAACTGTGTGGATTCGCCTATTTCGCGCACGAGAATGTCAAGATCTACCGCTATGAAGACATCATCTTCGACAAGCGTCCGTTCTTTAAGGAAGCAATCGAGTTTCTAGGTCTGGAATGGAATGAGTCTTCGTTCGAGGCCGCGCTCAACAGGGTAGATGTGTTGCCTGATGCAGAGCGACCCGATGCGCACATCCGAAATGTCCGGCCTGGAAATTACAAGGAAAAACTGCAACCGGAAACCATCGCGCGAATCAATGCGCGGTATCGTAGTGTTCTGGATTTGTTCGGATACGAGACTCAGGACAGCTGAATCGGATCGCCGCGGCCGCGAAAGCGGGCCGCTGAAATAGTCCAGAAAAATTCAAATGGAGACAAGAATGTCGGAAATCGAGATTAGCCTGGGGGGCAAGACCTGTGTGCTTCCTTCACTGGAAACACACGCCACAGCCCCGGGTGGTTTCGCTTTTGGGGTGTATAAGGCCGGAAGCACTCTGCTGAACTCAATCATTGTGCGCGCGTCCAAGACGTGCGGGATGCCAGCACTGAATATTGTTGGCCACTTCAGGGCCAATGGCATTGTCATTGAGCGTGAAGATTTTGATGCTTCGGCGCAGCAGAGTTTAGACACCTATTTGCAGCAACCAGGCGCGGTGTACTCTGGTTGGCGTGAGTTTCCCGCCAACTACACGCTGCCTCTGACGCCCCAGACGCGGACCTATCTGCTGGTTCGCGATCCCCGTGACATGCTGACGTCCCAGTTCTTCTCCCTGAAATACAGCCATACGACTGCTGGCCCTGCTGGCGCTCAGATTCAAAAGGCTCGGCAGAAAATTCAGGAGACCGATATCGATACTTTTGTCCTGGGCACAGTTGATAAGCTCAAGGGATGGTTCAAGAGCTACGACGTACTCGCCAGTACGACTGCGAAGATTGAACGCTACGAAGACATCATCTTCGAGAAAGAAGCCTTCATCAGAAACCTGTTTGGGCATTTCGGTATGGATATCTCCCAGTCCGATACCCGAGCGATCGCCAATGCCGTGGATAAACGCCCTGAGGTGGAGGATGTGCACGCACATGTTCGCCAGGCTGCGCCCGGTGATCACAAAAAGAAACTCAAGGCCGAGACCATTGCCAGGCTGGATGATGAGCTTGCGGATATCCTGAAGCGCTTCAACTACAACTGAGGGCCCGACTGGAGACCATCAGCGCCAGTCGATTGTGGCTTCGTGTGCCTCAAGATCAACACGAACATCAGCGTATTCAAAACTGCGGGTGAATACGTAGCCGTCGATTTTCGCGTCGGCCTTGGGTGCACCAAGGCGACGCTGGAGTTCCGGGTACCATTCTGAATCGACAGTTTTTCCGGCGTCTTTGTAGAGGAGTGTCCCACCGCCGGGTTCGCGGTAGCTCCACGAGTAACCGAAATAAGTCCCGGGATGCGCGACAACCAGAAAGCATGCAAGTGGAAAGGTAATCGCATTTCGCGCTTTATCTGATGTATCGCGATATTTCTGCAGGGATTCTGGAGAGCGGTTTCTCTTGTCGCCAAGATAGTCTGAATCAAGAATTTCGAAACCAGGCCAGGTCTTGAACAAGACGGTTTCGCCGCGTTTTCCTGCAGCATCGACTGCCATCATGTCAGCCTTGAGATTGTCAGCCCCCACAACCTCGAACTGATCGAAGCGCTCGAAAATAAAGCCATCGGTGGTATCCAGCGCGCTGTACTTTTTCAAGGTTGGATAGCCAGCGCTGCCGCCGTTGAAAATAATAAAATCGCGGCCCATGGGCTTGAGTAGTGTCTGCAGACGATTCAGCATATCCGGAACATTTTCGTCGTAACGTTTGCCGGTCGCGTCAGCCATCACGCCGTCGCTGCCACTGATTTTGACCGCTTCAGCAGCTGATTCGGCCCACCATTTCCTGAAGTCGGAAGATGATCGGTCGTAGTGAATACGCTTTCGTCGGTCTCTGACGCAGGGCGTTGCTCCGGTGTCAGCCGCTTTGGATTCGTCGCGACACTGACTGAGCTGGAAAGGAACATTGGTCCGATATCGCGGTGTGTACACCAGTGTGTTCCAGTAGAACAGCACCTTGATATTCGGGTTGGCCTTCTTCAACGCAGTGACGGCGTCGCGCATCGAATCTTCAGCCTTCTTGCCTGGTGAGGGCAGCATCTTGAGTCCCACCCAGGAGAAATTCTTGGCAATGAACTGAATCTCGCTGTCATTCATCGGCCGCAACAGGGTAATGACAGCGGCCGAAGGAACACGGTCCCATGAAAACGCCGGGCTTTCCGAGGCACTGGCCTTGGAAGTGAGAAGTGTGAAGCCTGACAGTAGAATCGCGGTCGCTATGACCGCAATAAGCAACTTCCACTGTGTTCGGCGTTCGAGTTTCAAATGGGTCATTTCTATCGCTCGGTCAATTTGTTGGTGCGGTCAGGCGGATTATGCCTCGCAAAAATGAACGGGCCATGGAGGAGGCTGCAAATCACGCCCAGGGCGCAGGCCTTTGAATTTTCTCAATAGCCACTGACAGTTCCCAAGCCATGAACCATCGCTGAGTAAGGGGTGCGACTCGCGAGTCGAAAACCTAGGCCTGAAAGGACCACGGGCAGGCTGATGGATATTGAGGTTTGAGGTCCGGCGGCGCACTGATCTGGACATGGCGGGAAAGTTGCAGGGCTAGATGTCTTTGCTAATGGCGGCGTTGTTCGCTTAGCATTTGAATCCCGGCGCGGTTAAAACGAGCGTGTCGACACCCCACTCAGATATTTCAGGAAGTAGCGATGACCAACCTTGATGCAGAGAAGGAAAAGCGCAAGCAGGAACGTGTTGAAGAGCGGCGCGCGGCAAATCGGGCCGCGAGAGTTGAGGAGCGCAAGAAGGAGCGCGCTGCTGAAGCCGCAGCCAAGAAGGCTGGCAAGTAGCAGTATTTAAGGCCAGTCGCAGAAGCGACGACTAACAGTCGTCGCTTGCCAAGCATGAAAAAGGGGACTCCCTCGAAAGGGAGTCCCCTTTTTATCACTTCATTCTCAGTTCTTGTCGCTAAGTCTGAGAATCGCTCGCTCGGCATCACGGCGAGCCTGGCCACGTGCACGGACAGTCGCGTCAACATCCACGTAGTTGGGTGAAGCAGGCACGCGCACCAGCGGCTCATAGCCACTGAGTGCCTCGAATGGCACATCGGCTTTATCGCCCTGGGCGAGTTTGTCGTAGTCGATCCCATATGGGCGGAAGTCTTCAACGAGGAAGCTCTTTCGAATCCATTTGTCCTGTCGCTCCGCAACGACCCCATCGCAGGCGCGAAGCACCATGAAAATGCGACGGATGCCTTCGGAGCCGTACCAGACTGCGTCAAGCACTTCCATGCGAAGCATGCGGCACCAGTAATCCAGAGCTTTGGGTGAAATCTGGAAATAGTTGGAACCCGGATAAAGTTGTGCGTTGTGATTGCACTCCGCCACGTAGTCGTCGCGGGTAGAAACCGAGGTTTCCAGGAACATGATGCCGCCGGTGCGCAGGAAGGAGCGCGCCAGTGCCATTCCGGCCAGGGGGTCAAGCATGTGATAGAGCACGCCGGTGAAATTGACGAAGTCAAAAACCGGATCAATGTTCTTCTTGCTGAGCTCATTACGCAGCTCAAGCAGAGGAATGCCGTGGACGTAAGTCGTCGTCGGCATGCCATAAATGTTCTTCAGGAACTCGAACTGGTCAGTCAGTGACAGCCTGTCGTAGGCCACGATCTCGCTGGGAGACTGGCGCTCAATCAGGATGGGAGCAACAAATTCCTGCGCTCCAATGTCCAATACACGCTGTCCTTTAAGCGAAATATTCTGCAGGATGGACCTGACGATCGGCAGAGTCCCGATAGGCCTGCCGGGAGTGAATACTTCCGGCTCTACTTCAATTTTGTAATACCAGCTCTCGCCTGGGATATCCACGATGTGACGGCTCCTTAGAATTTGAACGTTCAATTGTTTGAAGGGCGCGCAATGATAACTGAACACGACTCAATTGCTGGTGCGCTGCTCGCGATTTGCGTGCCATCTTTGTGGTCATACTCTAGTTCGGCGGGACAGACCCAACGGTTATTTGGGCATTCTTCACGGCTTGGCAGTTTGGAAGCGTTACCATTTAGCCGGTAATTTTTACCTTTTCCTCATGATTGAGCCTGATATGCAAGCACCCGCACGCTTTGCCGGAACTGTTGGGAAAGCAGAACAGAAGCGCGCTCCGCGACGGCGTCCGCGATGGTTGGTTCTGTTCAATTGCCAGGGGTTTGGTCTGTCCAATTGCCTAGAGTTGCTGTGTCCTGAGCTGGTGGTGACCACTGTGAACGTCCTGCGAGCTCAGGAGGAACTTGAAGCCATCAGCGGTAAGCTTAGGACGTACGACAGGGTTATCGTCGGGTCCAGTATGCTGACCGCACCGACCGAATTGTGTAGATCAGTCTCTGCCGCGGTTTCAGACTTGCCGAACTTTGTCCGATGCCCTGAAATTTGGTTTTCTGGCTATCACCCGGATTCCTGCTTGCTTGCTCTGGAAGGGCCGCTAGCAGAAAACACGCAGATCGGCTGGCATTCTGCCATCGTCTATGCCGCATACAGAGCCGGGTTGGATCGCCGTGCTGCCGCAGAACTTTTTTGCGAAAGCATCTATCGGGAATTGGGTTATCTCGATTGTTGGGCCGTCGCTCGGGACGAAATATTCAAGGAATTTGATGAGCACGGACTGGATATCCGGGAAGAGTTTGTTCAGTGGAGCCGCCGCGGTCCTTTTATGCACACGGCCAACCACCCCAAGATAGCTGTGCTTATGGGTTTGGCACGTGTGCTGCTTCGGAAATTTGATCTTCCAATCACTGAGTGCGGGATCGTGCCACACGATAATTTGGTCAATGGGGCTGTATTTCCGGTCTACCCGGAGATTGCGTCCGTGCTTGGGGTCCAGGGTTCGCTTCTGTTCAAGAGGGGAGGGCGCTACAGATTGATTGAACTCGAACCGTACATCGAGAGATCGTTCGAAATTTACGAGAACGCCGAGGGCGTCGAACCCTCGTTCGAGTACTACTCCGATGTCGTAAGCAATGTGCGGAGTCGGTTGAGGGCAATCATTTGAAGACCCATCCTTACGCTGATCTTCCTGACCGTCAGTTCTGGCGGCGTGGCGTTTCCTCTGTCGAGCGTTTTCGAATTGATCCCGTCAATCCTCCCCGCTTCAAAATAAGCAGAGGGGATCGTATTGCGACTGCTGGAAGCTGCTTTGCACAGCATATTTCCAGCCGACTGAAAGCATTTGGTTTCAATTACTTTGTTGCCGAAGATGGGGCAGGCATCGCTGAGTCGGATCGAGAAAACCTCGGATACGGAGTGTTTTCCGCACGGTACGGAAATATCTATACCGTCCGACAGTTGTTGCAACTGGTTGAGGAATGCTTTGATGCAGCAGGCCCGAAGGAGGGCATCTGGGAAACCTCCGACGGGCGCTATGTCGATGCATTGCGACCCCAGATCCAGCCGGGTGGATTTGCATCAAAGTCTGAAGTGCGTGAAGAGCGTGTCCGTCACCGTATTCACGTGCGCCGACTCTTTCGAGAATGCGACGTTCTGGTATTCACTCTCGGGCTCACGGAGTGCTGGCGATCGCGGCATGACGGAAAGATATTTCCGATTGCTCCGGGGGTCGTCGGCGGCACTTTTGACGCAAGCCGTCACGAATTTGTGAATCTCGATGCACCCGAGGTGACTGACGATCTGCACAGACTTCTGGACAGACTCAAAGAGATCAGGCCTTCAATAAAAGTGGTTCTTACCGTATCTCCCGTTCCATTGATTGCAACGTTTGAAGATCGTCACGTATTAGTGTCCAACACCTACAGTAAGTCTGTATTACGGGTGGCGGCGGAGGCCGTCTGTCGGTCGCGAGATTGGGTGGAGTACTTTCCTTCCTACGAGATCATTACTGGAAATTTCACTGAATCTGCCTATTACGATGCTGATTTTCGCAACGTGAACGCAAAGGGCGTCGATCATGTCATGCGAACTTTTCTGCGCAATTTCATTGACGAGCCTGATCTGATCGAGTCAGCCGACGCAGGGTATTTCGCGAGGGCGGCGCCGCATCTGGTTTGCGATGAAGAAGCCCTGGAGGAAACGCGCCGCGTCTGACTGCACATCGCCCATTCCGTTCGAGCCCGGACGACACTTGAGCTTTTCCATCTCTCACGCAGCACATCTCATTTATACTCGCGCGTTTTGGCGAGTGTCGCCAATGTCTACAACATGTTTCAGAAAGGTTAAATAATTCAGATGCCAAAAGCATTGATCACCGGCGTGACCGGACAAGATGGCTCTTATCTCGCAGAATTCCTTCTCGAAAAAGGGTATGAGGTGCACGGCATTAAACGTCGCGCCTCATTGTTCAACACCCAGCGTGTGGACCACATCTACGAAGACCCTCACACGCAGAATCAGAGCTTTATCCTGCATTATGGTGATCTGACCGACTCCTCCAACCTGACGCGAATCCTGCAGCAGGTTCAGCCAGATGAGGTTTACAACCTGGGCGCGCAGAGCCATGTTGCGGTGAGTTTCGAGTCGCCCGAGTACACCGCTGATGTTGATGCCATGGGTACGCTGCGGTTGCTTGAGGCCATACGCTTTCTGGGTATGGAGAACAAGACGCGTTTCTATCAGGCCAGCACCTCCGAGCTTTATGGTCTGGTGCAGGAAACGCCACAGACCGAGACCACCCCTTTCTATCCGCGCAGCCCTTACGCTGTCGCGAAGATGTATGCCTACTGGATTACGGTGAACTACCGCGAGGCCTATGGCATGTACGCGTGCAACGGCATTCTGTTCAATCACGAATCGCCGCGCCGTGGTGAAACCTTCGTGACCCGGAAGATCACCCGGGGCCTGGCCAATATTGCGCAGGGCTTGGAAAAGAATCTGTACCTAGGCAATCTGGATGCGCTGCGTGATTGGGGGCATGCCAAGGATTACGTACGCATGCAGTGGATGATGCTGCAACAGGAGCAGGCCGAAGACTTCGTCATCGCCACCGGTGTCCAGTTCAGCGTGCGACAGTTTGTCCAGTGGTCGGCGGCAGAACTGGGTATCACCCTGCGCTTTGAGGGCACAGGTGTGCAGGAACGCGGGATTGTAGAGTCGGTCGAGGGTGACAAAGCGCCCGCGATCAAGGCTGGCGATGTAATCGTCGGGGTGGATCCACGCTATTTCCGGCCGGCTGAAGTTGAGACCCTGCTGGGTGACCCTGCCAAGGCCAAGAAGAAATTGGGTTGGGAGCCGGTCATCACCGTGCAGGAAATGTGCGCCGAAATGGTTTCGGAGGATTTGAAGACTGCGCAGCGACACGCGCTGCTTAGGGCGCATGGCCATGATGTCTCCGTGTCTCGGGAACACAACTCGTGAGCAACAATCGCGATCAGGTCGTTTTTGTTGCCGGTCATCGCGGCATGGTGGGAAGCGCCATCGTCAGGCGCTTGAGCAGTCTGGGCTACAAGCACATTCTCACGGCAACACGCGCAGAACTGGACCTGACAGATCAGGCGGCCGTTTTCGATTTTTTCAAAGCGAACAGGATTGATCACGTGGTCCTAGCTTCGGCTAAGGTGGGCGGCATTCATGCCAACAACACCTATCCCGCAGAGTTCATTTACGAGAATCTGCTGATTGAAGCCAATGTCATTGGCGCAGCGCATCAGCACGATGTGCAAAGGCTGCTGTTTCTCGGCTCCTCCTGCATCTATCCTCGCGATGCGGAGCAGCCCATGCGAGAAGATGCTCTGCTGACAGGAACATTGGAGCCCACCAATGAGCCGTATGCCATCGCCAAGATCGCTGGCATTAAATTGTGCGAGAGCTTCAACCGCCAGTATGGCCGGGACTATCGCAGCGTGATGCCCACCAATCTGTACGGCACCAATGATAATTTTCATCCCGAGAACTCTCATGTCATCCCCGCCTTGATGCGCCGGTTTCATCAGGCAGTCCAGGAGCAGGCTGAAAAAGTGGTGATCTGGGGTAGCGGCAAGCCGATGCGAGAGTTTCTGCATGTCGATGACATGGCAGCGGCGAGCGTGCACGTCATGGAACTGGATGAGCAGAGCTACAAGGCCAATACGCAAAGCATGCTGTCGCATATCAATGTCGGCACCGGAATCGACTGCACCATTCGTGAACTGGCAGAGACCATGGCCCGTGTCACGGGTTTCAAGGGCAAGCTCGGGTTTGATGCCAGTAAACCGGATGGCACCATGCGCAAGTTGATGGATGTTTCCCGGCTCGCATCACTGGGATGGAAAGCTCAAATCAGCCTGGAAGAAGGCCTGACCCAGACCTACGCCTGGTTCCGCGAAAATATCTCTGATATTCGCAGCTGATCAGTCACGTTCACCGGTCCTTACAGCCGCTCACGACGTTGTGAGCGGCTTGCTTCGCCATTGACGCTGGATCTTGCGAACCTGCGCCAAATACTCCAGAAGTAGTGCAGGGCTCGCCTGATTGATTTGCACCCGGGGCATGGGCTTTAGGCCTTCCAGAACCGGTGCAATAGCCGGGCTTGAGGCGAAGATGAAGCCGTCGAAAGATGTCGTCCCGGTATCAAAATCTGCCTCGACCTCAATTCTGTAATCTCTTTTGGCGAGGAAGTCGATGCAGTCTCGGTGCAGCTCCTGAGAATGTGTAGATACAAAGATCCGGGCGATCCTGCGTTCTCCGATGGCTCGCTGGGCAGATGCCAGCATCTCCATTTCATAGCCCTGAATATCGGCGTGAAGGATGTCCAGGTAGGGCCACTGAATCTGATCCATTTGAGGGTCAACCTCAAAATGCCCCGTCCCGACAAACCCTTGAGTGAAGGTGCCCTGAAAGCCGTTGTGACGGAAATTTTCCTTGCCGACTTCCAGATTGGCGGGCTCGGGCTCAACCAGCATCACCTCTGCCCGAGGTCGCTGCAGCTTGAGCCACATGGAGTAGTGGCCCCAGTAGGCCCCGAGCTCCAGCATGCGGGGTTCCGGCCCCAGGGTCGCCACGACCTCCTGGAATACAAATTCCTCCAGCGGTTCATGAACACCGCGATTGAGCACGAGGATCGACGAAAAATCTCCGTAGTAGGCATTCGAGCCTGTATACGCTACTGATATGCCGTTGTGGAGGGTGACCCGATCGCCCGAAGTGAACCCGGCTTCGGGCTTGCGACGGATCAGCAGGTTCAGTGGGTCCGAAATAATCTCCCGGTGGCGTCCGGGAAAATCATTGCCAGGAGCTTTGGCGCTCATCGGTAAGCCTCCGGCAGAAACAGTGCGTCAGCCCACTTCCAGCCTTGGCGCGGGTCTTTGGCAACGTCCACAAATCCGAACAGGCCGTATCCATGAGTACGCAGCATCTCGAGAATGCTGCCGCACCAAGCCTGTCCCTGGTAGAGATCAACAAACAGTACCTCAATAAACAGCCCTCTAATCTTTGCGGGCCTGAGAAAGCGGCCGCAACCCTGCAGAATCTGACGCTCAAAGCCCTGCGAATCAATTTTGAGAATATCGATTCTGTCGATCTGATTGTCGGTACAGAAAGTATCCAGCCGACAAACCTGGATCAGCTGTTCGCCCATGGGCGTGCACATGGATTCAGGGGCGAAATCGAAGATGCGTTCGGAATTTCTTAACATGGAACTGGTGACATCGTCGGAATTCCGATGCAACTGCGCCGCTGTATTTTCAGTTCCGAGCGCGCAGTTGAGCGTCATCCAGCGTTCATCGTCCATCGCAGATCGCTGAAGATCGCGAAAGGGCTCCTCCGCAGGTTCAAATGAGTAAATGTCGGCCTGAGGTGCAAGTTTTCGAAAGCCCTTCATGAACTGGCCGCGATTGGCGCCGACATCAAATACCATTTCAACTGCTCCTCGCGTTCGAAGCATGCCGAGCCATTGATCGATCAAGATCTGATCATTTTCATCCATTCAGCGTGATCCATTGTTCAATACGAGGTGGCGGGAAAATGCGGCTGCTGATCATCGTAACGCGAGCTGCTGTTCAGAAGGCAATGGCGCAGAAAATCTCGCGTCTAGAACATCATCATGCAGTTGCAGGTCCATTGCGTTGGCTTTGACGAGTCTCCGCCGCACGGCAGGATCCAGCGACATTTCGCCACCTTCTGCATCATCATGCGACCCTGCTTTCGGCCTCTCTGGAATGTGCATTCTCCATGACCGCACAGGAACGCAGAGTACGTTGCGAAGCCGTTCCAGTTCTTGTGGCAAATTGTCAGCATCACCGACAAAGCCCATCTGAAACAGCGTCTGTTCGGCTGCCGCGAATTCGCCTTTGCCCAATGTTAGATTGTCCGGGTCATCAAATATCTGCGCGAGTCGCAGGGTTTGATAGTTGCGCAGGCTGCGGTCTCCGGTGCGATCCAGACGCCATTGAACATAGTCGGAGAAATTCATGCGGGTAGCATTGCGGTGCCCTTCGGTATCGACAGCGAGGCTCCGCTCATACTGGTAGAGCATTGCAGCCCGGCGTACCGGGTTCTGCAGAAACACGATGGCAAAAACATCCAGATGGTCGCTCGCCGATGCACTGAGACGCATGGTGTCGGACGAAACAGCCTGTACCTGCGGATTCATCCTGAGCCATTTCAACATTTGCGGGCTACGCCATCCGTCCGCTTGTCCCTCATGCTCCTGCCAGGCACGGCCAAAAATTTGGCGCAAATGAGCGTCGACGGCTACATCTGCTGCCTGGTGTAGTCGGCAATGAACCAGGACTGCGCGCTGACCATTGGCGGTACGCCTTGCCTGGGCAGGGAAAATGAAAGGGGGAGTTGCAGACGAGCCCGTCGGGGCGCTCTGCGACTGCCGCAGGGAGACGATATTGCCGTAGTTCTCGTGCCGGCGGGAAGGCGCGGTTTGAAAGCCGGCAACAAGGATGCTGTCCAGATCAATGCCTGCGTTCCTGCAATCTTTGCGAAAGGTATCGCTCACCGCACTGAGCGGCGCTTGCTTGAGCAGGCTGTGCAGGCGGGCAGATGCGGCTGCGGGAGAAGAATGACCCTGAGGCGCCGAAAGTATCTGAGGGGCCTGATGGTGTTTCAGGCGGGCGTCGAGAAACTGCTCGACTTCGCGTGCCTGGATTTCATCGGCACTTTCGAGCAGCGCGGGCAGTGGACCGCCGAGGGCGCTGAATGCGTTTTCAATGGTGGGCTGCCATCGCGCCATCAAATCACCGAATTCGATCGCAGCGCATGGCAAGCCCTCACTGCCATCAAGGGCGTCCAGCAGATAACGGACCCACAGCTGATGTCCCAAGGTTTCGCTCATTGCATTGCGAGCACAAAGAGATCGAACCATTTCTTCAGGTTGTCGATATCCGATCAGCGCCGAAACTGACAGATTCTCCAGCGCGCAGGCATCGCGCCACACAGGCATCAGCCGCGAGATGCGCGGGTCCTTGAGGACCATCAGGTTCGCGTCTGCGAATTCGCGAGCGAGTAAGGACGCCGCCTCTGCCGCAAGTGCCTTGCATTGTGTACTTGAGAACCACTCTGGTTCGATTGGACGCGGATCGTCCCAGCTGCGATCGGCCTGCAGCAGAACGCGCTCGTTGAATCGGGTGATGGGCAGCGACTCCCAGAATCCCTTCGGGTTATCTGCTTGCGGCGGCATCAGGGTATTGGGACTCTGAGCGCCGAGCAGATTAACGACTCTGGACAGCGCAGAAGTGCCGGAACGATGACCGCCCAGGATCAGCACCAGATGTCGTGAGCTTGTCAGCATCAGCGTGCCATGGCGGCGCAGTGCCGCGTCTGCGGATCTGCCGGAACGGCTTTTGGGTGTGCTTTCGGGGCGTTGTCGAAGCTTGTCATCTGGCAAAGTTTACTGGGCGGGCACTGATTAGTGAGACGGTGCGATGCGGTCCTGCTTCTGGCAGACGTTTACAGCAGCGCATATCGGCCAGATCATGCTCGTCATGGGCGAGACAAAACGATCAAGAATGGACGAGAGGTTGGCATGAGTGCTGGGAGCGACGATCTGAAGCGTGTGAGCCGCGCAAGTCAATTTTTCGCAATCGATGTTCCCGAGCAGCCAGAGCGGTCACTGGGGCCCTCCATACGGCTGGATTTCGACATCTCTGGACTGTCAGATTCGGAACTGATGCAGCGCCTCCGCCAGTTCCGCGCCGAGCAGATGCGTCGCATCGTCTTCCAGGCGCTGGGCATGAGAGTGGCGCTGGACGAAACGCTGGCCCAACTCTCTTCTCTCGCCGAAGTCTGTTGTGTAGCGGCGTGTGAGCACGCTTACGCGCACCTGCTCGACGCCCATGGCCAGCCGAAATCTTCCGATGGGAGCAATGCCCGGCCGGTCATTCTGGCAATGGGGAAGCTGGGTGGTCGGGAGCTCAATTTTTCGTCCGACATTGACCTGATATTCCTGCATACCGCTGACGGCATGACCGATGGCGAGTCTGCTCTGGATAATCAGCGATTCTTCATCAAGCTCGCGCAAGCGGTGGGGCGTCTGCTGTCAGAGCGCACGCCGGACGGTTTTGTGTTTCGGGTCGACACCATGCTTCGGCCATTCGGCTCGGCCGGGCCGGTTTCCATCAGCACAGATGCGGCCGAAGACTATTACGAGAATCATGGTCGCGAATGGGAGCGCTACGCCATGATCAAGGCGCGTCCCATTGCCGGCGATATTGATGCGGGCTACGCGTTTCTAGGCCGGATTCAACCCTTCATCTATCGTCGATATCTGGATTACAACGCGATCGGCAGCCTGCGCGAACTCAAGCAGCGCATTCACGACGACGTGGTTGCGCGAAAAGTCATGGATGACGTCAAGCTCGGGCCAGGCGGTATTCGCGAACTTGAATTTATAGTGCAGTCATTCCAGCTGGTGCGTGGAGGTCTCGACCAGAAGCTGCGCAACGCTTCACTGCGCCCTACCTTGGCCTACCTTGGCCAGTGTGAATTGCTGCCGATCGAAACGGCGCAGAAGCTAGATGAGTGCTATGTCTTCTTGCGAGAGCTCGAGAATGCCATCCAGATGTATGACGACCAGCAAACGCATCGCCTGCCCCGGGGTGAGGCGGCTCGAGAGGCGCTGTGCATCGGGCTGGATATCCAGACCTGGGAAGAACTGCTGGCGCGCTATGAATCGGTAACGCGATACGTCAACCAGGAGTTTCAACGCGTATTCGCCGAGCCTGAAGACGCCGCCGCCGAAGGTGCCTGTGCCGGAGCCGTCAATCTTGCCTTTGCCTTGAAACCTGATCGTGAAACGGTCATGGCAGCACTGGCCGATTACGGATTTGAATCCGGTCATGATCTGATGGCGCAGCATCTGATCGATCTGGCCAAGAGCCATCTGGTACAGGGCCTCTCGGAACCCTCCCTGCTGCATTTGCGGCACATGCTTGGGCTGCTTCTGAACGAGTGTCTGGAGGCCGACGCGCCCGTGCAGACCGCCGAACGCGTCCTGCGAGTGATTGATGCCATATCCGGGCGTTCAACGTATCTGACGCTACTGGATGAATCGCCGGTCGTGCGTTCACACCTGATCCGGCTGTGCGGGGCCAGCGTGTGGGTGACGGAACAAATTGCCGCCTCGCCCGCGGTTCTGGATGCGCTACTGGACCCGCGCAGTCTGTATTCGCCGCCGGGTCGTGAGGAGATGTTTGAGGAGCTCAGCAAGCTGCTTGAGCAGGTGCCCTCAGAGGATGTTGAAACCGGGATGGACGTGTTGCGGCGCTACCGCAACGAAATCACCGTGCGGATCGCGGCTGCGGAGATTGCGGGGAGTCTCAAGGTGGTCCAGGTCAGTGATCACCTCACCTGGCTGGCCGAAGCCTGTCTGAGTCATGCCATGCGGCGCGCAAGAGCTGAGGTGGAGGCCGGTACCGGTGAGGTCTATTGCGAAGACGGCTCGGTCGCGGAGCTGGCGGCGATCGGCTACGGAAAATTTGGCGGCATCGAGCTGGGTTACGGATCAGATCTGGACCTTGTCTTCATCTACGACAACATTTCCGATGATGCAGACAGTCAAGGCGGTGCGCGCAACTTGCCCGCACCCGCCTGGTTCACCCGGGTCGTGCAGAGAATTGTCCATCGTTTGTCAACGCTGACGCCCGCGGGCCGGGCGTATGAAATTGATCTGGAACTCCGGCCAAATGGGCAGTCAGGTGCCGTCGCCGTGAGTTTTGATGCCTATGCGCGCTATCAGCGGGAAAAGGCCTGGACCTGGGAGCATCAGGCACTCACGCGTGCACGCTTTGTTGCCGGGCCGGAACGCCTGCGGCAAAAGTTTGATGCCCTGCGTGAAGAAATCATTTGCCGGAAGCGGGATGCCGATGAGCTTTCCACAAAGATCGTCGAAATGCGCGAGAAGATGCGGCGTCATTCCGAGAAGCGCCGAACGGATATGTGGGACGTCAAGCAGGGCAGGGGCGGCATCATCGACTGCGAATTCATCACCCAATTTCTGGTCTTGCGCGACGCTGCAGCGCACCCGGAGCTGGTGCGTTGGTCAGACAACTGGCGTCAGCTTGATGCCCTGATGGACGTCGGTTCCTTGAGCCTGGAGGACAAAGAGGGACTGATTGCGCATTACCGCAGCTTTCGTGTGTTCGCCAATGCCTGCGCACTGCAGAGGGCCGATCTGATTGCACCGGCGACGCAGTTCGAATCAGAACGCGCCGCCGTGGTATCTGCTTGGGACCGGCTGTTTCCTCACGCCAGAGACGAGACTCCTCCAGCGCGCTAGATATTTACTGTCGCTCGCGACTAGATTCGCTTGCTCCAGCCCAGCCAGAAGCTGTCGACGTGCGGTGTGATGGTTTCAATCCCGCCTACGCCAAGACCAGCACTGGCCGAGGGACCGGAGTAATCAGCTTCGATATACCGCCCGTATGCAAAGTGGAAGTCGTTGCCGCCATTCCATTTGTAGGTCATGCCAACAGTGGCGTTGCGTGTCGGATTGGGTGCCAGCATATTGAAGGTGACCGAGTTGGCCGTTCTGTCACGTTGGGGTTGGCGTCCGTATGCAAAGCCGGCGCGCAGCGTGATCTGCGGTGTGGCCTGATGAATGAGCGCAATACGGTAATTGGTCTGGTCGCGCCAGTTGAATCCGCTGCCGTTGCGGCCGCCCAGCGGGCTGTTGGCAGGGTCTTGCAGGGAGTTGAGGCCACCATTGCCCAAGGCTCTGATTTTGCCGAATTCGATGTGCTGCACATCTACGGCAACTTCCCATTTCTCTAGCGGCTTGACTGAAAGGCCCACGCTGAAATTGGCGGGAATATCGAACCGGCCATCGCCGGCCAGAAGGCCGCGATACTTTTCCAGCCGCTCAAAGAAGACCCGTGAGGAATAGCTGGCGCCCAGGCTTAGCCAGGGGTTCATTTGCGCATACCAACCGACCCGCACACCGGCTCCGAACGCACGATCGTAGCCCCGGTTGCTGACCGCATTGGCATCTTGGGAAACCCCTTCGAATGCCTGCAATCCGTAGGCCTTGAACTGTTGATAGCCCAGCAGCGGCGCAACGCCAAAGCTGTGACGTGGGGAGAATTGCCAGCTCAGTGTTGGTGCAATGATGACCTGGCTGATGTCGATGCCGACGTTGCCGCAGCCGAACAGGAAGTTGGATTCCTGATTGCCGCAACGTCCTGGGTTGAAGTTGCTACCGGCGACGCCATTGGTGTCCTCGTAGCTGGTATTCAGGCCGCCATTTCCGTACAGGGACAAGCCCCAGGAAAATTCTTCGTTGATGCGTCTGGCGATGCCCGCTTCGGGCAGAAAAAATGCCGAGTTGGCGCTGACTGAATCAAAATCGTAGTCCGTTCCCGAGCCCTCACGTTGAACGCGGCGGTAAGGGGAGAACACCACCAGCCCCAGATCGTGACGATCGCCCACCGCCGATAATTTGCCAGGATTGGTTGCCCCGGAAAATGCGTCCAGGCCAGTGGCAGTTGCGGTGCCGGCGGATTGATGCGCCAGGGGGCCATAACCCAGAATGAAATAGCCGCCTGCCGCCTGGACAGCGCCAGACGTGGCCAGAAGCATGGCCGCCGCGCTGCAAGGTCGAATCCATCTGCTCAGGTATGACTTTTTCATACTGCGCAACTCCTCTATTTATCGTTTTTGTGTTGTCCCGCAATGTATCGGGACACTATCCCTAGGACATTAAACCGCAGCCCGTGGCCAAAGACCAATCATTCGCAGTGATCTGGATCATTCGCAGACATAAGGGTTGGCTCAATGCAGGCGCTGACGGATTGCTTGCCAGGGAGACTGTCTGACCCCGGCCAATGCATTTGCATTTGAGGAGGCAATTGCGATCCTGTGGCCTTATAATGCGCGCCCGCTGCCATGCTCCTATCGTCTAGAGGCCTAGGACGGTGCCCTCTCAAGGCATAAACCCGGGTTCGAATCCCGGTAGGAGCGCCAGCCCGCTGCGGCAGGCAAGTCTTCGGCTGATGATGGGGCGCGAGGCTCTGTCTTTCGGACGCAGATCAGGCTTTTCGGCGCATGCCGTAAACTTTCAGCCCGCAGCGACCGTTATTGCTGCAGTTGTGTCGCCGGGTTCACGCCTTGTCTGAGCAGACCCTGCCCATTTACACTTTCTATACAGGATTGAAGTCATTACTGAACCGCGACGCATTCCCCGCGCCGAGCACCCGATCTCGCGCTCACTGATCTCGCCCGGGGCGCTCAAGACGCTCTATACCCTCAAGGACGCCGGTCACGAGGCTTATCTGGTGGGCGGAGGTGTTCGCGATCTGCTTGCTGGCATTACGCCGAAAGATTTCGATATTGCAACCAGCGCGCATCCTGAAGAGGTCAAGAAGCTCTTTCGCTCGTGTCGGCTGATCGGACGGCGATTCGTTATTTGCCATGTTCGTTTTGGCTCTGAAATTCTTGAGGTCACGACCTTTCGTGGCGCCATTACGGACTCGCATGAGCGGGACGAAACGGGTCGTGTCCTGCGCGATAACGATTATGGAACACTCGAAGAAGACGCCTTCCGGCGCGACTTCAGCATCAACGCCCTCTATTACGACATTCGTGACTTCTCGATTGTCGATTACTGCGGTGGCTTGGAAGATCTCAAGAGCGGCACCCTGCGTTTGATTGGTGATCCGGAGTTGCGCTACCGCGAAGATCCGGTTCGCATGCTCCGCGCGATTCGCATCGCCAACAAGATGAAATTCCGCCTCGATCCGGCAGCGGCAGAACCCATCAGCCGTTTGGCGCCGCTGCTGACGGAAATCCCGGCGGCGCGATTGTTTGATGAAGTCATCAAGGTGCTGTTGTGCCAACAAGGCGCGGACAACCTCTACGGCCTGCGTGTGTACGGGCTCTTTGGCCAGCTCTTTCCAGCAACTGAAGCGGAATTGTCGAATCAGGCAGCGCTGGATTTTGTCACGCGTGCACTCAAGAACTCTGCCAACCGGATTGCAAAGGAGATGCCGGTCAGCCCGGCTTTCATGTACGCGGCCTTGTTGTGGCCCCCAGTTGAAGCACGCACGCGGGCGCTGATGCAGAAGCAGGGCCATGCCGAACACATTGCATTGGCGCAGGCGGCGGAAGAAGTGATTGGCCGTGCGATTCGGCGGGTCGCAATACCCAAGCGCTTTTCTTTGCCGATGCGCGAAATCTGGGTCATGCAATCCCGTCTGAAGCTGCGCACCAGTGCGCGAGCGCGCCGTACCTTGGCGCACCCGCGGTTTCGCGCTGCTTACGATTTTCTGCTTTTGCGCGCGGCTTCTGGAGATGCGGAACTTCAGGAACTCGCCAATTGGTGGACGCAGGCTCAGAAATCGGACGAATACCTGACGCCGTCAGCCGATGGCAGTGAGCAGCAAGTTGCCAGCGATGACGCTTCTGAATTCGATCCTGCGAAGAAACCTCGCCGTCGACGTGGCCGTCGTGGCGGGCGCAGTCGCGGGACTGGCAGCAAGTCGACGCCAGCCTGACTGGGCAACGCGTCGGATGATGCGTGCAATGCGCAGCGACATTGAAGATGGGCGGGAGTTATTCGCGTGATTCAATTCGACACGGAAGTGGCATCGTGATGCGCGCCTATATCGGACTGGGGTCCAACCTGGGCGGGCCGGAGCAGCAGCTGCGCAAGGCCTTGCAGAACATTGAACAGATTGAGCGCAGCCGCATCACGGCTATATCGCGGTTCTATCGCAGCGCGCCCATGGGACCAGCCAATCAGCCTGACTACTGCAATGCGGCCTGCACGCTGGAGACCGAATTGCCGGCCCGCCAGCTCCTGGAAGCCTTGATCGGGATTGAGCGCGCGCTAGGCCGTGAACGCGGCGTAGAGCGTTGGGGCCCGCGTCTGCTGGATCTGGATCTGCTGCATGTTGAAGGTCTGGAACTGGATGAAACCGGCCTGAAGTTGCCACACCCCGGATTGATGCAACGCAACTTCGTGCTCGTACCGCTGGCCGAGATCGCGCCCACGCTGGAAATTCCGCATGCAGGCTCAGTGGCGCAGGCCGCTCAGCGCATTGGTCAGGAAGGGCTTGAGCCCTGGCATCGAGAAGAATTTCTGCAGGAATGAAGCCTTCGTACATCGCCATTGAGGGGGTCATTGGGGCGGGCAAGACAACCTTGGCGCATAAGCTGGCCAAGAGTCTTGGCGCATCTCTGCTTTTGGAGCAGCCCGATGAGAATCCGTTTCTGCCGCGCTTTTATCGCGACCCGGAAGGCGCCGCATTCTCAACACAGATGACCTTTCTTCTGCAGCGAGCCGGGCAGATGGAGCAGCTCCACCAGCGGGATCTTTTTGCCGGCCCCTGTGTTGCAGATTTCATGTTCGAAAAGGATCGGTTGTTTGCTGAACTGACGCTGGGACAGGCCGATTTCGCGCTGTATGTGAGCGTTTTCGAGCGCCTTTCGTTCGAGATGCCGCAGCCGGATCGACTGATTCACCTGACCGCGCCGGTCGAAGTGCTCATGAGCCGTGTCGAGCAACGGGGGCGCGCTTACGAAGATCCCATTCAGGCCAGTTATCTCGCGCAGTTGGGTGAGGCGTATTCGCGATGGTTTCGTGAACAGACGCGCGTGCCCCTGATCGAAGTCGATGCCGCTCAGTACGATCTGCTCAACTGCGAAGCCGATTATGCGGATCTGCTGGCAGCCCTGGATTCAGATCAGGCTGTTGTTCGCCTGTCCAGAAATGATCTGATTTAGTTTTTCATCCTGACGTGGCAATGTGCCGGGCCCTGACGCGGCGATCCAATCAAGGCCGGGTCATTCGGTATCGCAACATTCATCAAGTGGAACTGATATGGAAACTCCCAGAAAACCAGTGCAGATCAGCGCATTGCGAAGCATGCGTGAAGCCGGCGAGAAGATTGCCTGTCTGACCTGCTACGACGCCAGCTTTGCCCTGATCCAGGATCGGGTCGGCGTTGATGTCATCCTGATTGGTGACTCACTCGGAATGGTGTTGCATGGCGGGAGCACAACGACGCCGGTGACGGTCGACGATATCGTGTACCACACGAAGTGCGTGGCGCCGCATCTGTCGCGCGCCTACCTGATTGCAGACTTGCCGTTCCTGTCCTACGCCACTTTGGATCGCGCCCTGGACTCAAGCCAGCGCATGATGCAAGAGGGCGGCGCCAAGATGGTCAAGCTCGAAGGTGGCCGCGAGCAGGCCAGCATCGTGGAGTACCTGTCTATTCGCGGTGTTCCGGTGTGCGCGCATCTGGGATTGCGGCCTCAGTTTGTGCACAAGATGGGGGCCATGAAGGTGCAGGGCAGGGACGAAGCTTCTGCCAAGGAGATGATTCATGACGCTCATGTGCTGGCCGAGGCCGGCGCAGACATGTTGCTGCTCGAATGCGTTCCTTCTGATTTGGCGCAGCAAATCACCGAAGCCAGTCCGGTTCCCGTCATTGGCATCGGTGCCGGTCCGAGTGTCGATGGCCAGATTCTGGTCATGCACGACATTCTGAATATCTCGCCCATGGTCACAACCGGACACACGCCGCGATTCGTCAAAAACTATCTGGTCGACGGCGCGGACATCGAAACGGCGATCGGCAATTACGTCAAAGAGGTGAAGTCGGCCGCATATCCGGCGCCGGAGCATTGCTTCGCAAAATGAAGACAGTGCATGAGGTCAGCGCATTGCGCGCGCAGGTGAATCAGTGGAAGCGCGAAGGTGCGCGCATCGGATTCGTGCCGACCATGGGCAATCTGCACGAGGGGCATTTGCAGCTGGTCGCACGCGCTCAACGTGTTTCTGACAAGTTGGTCGCGAGCATATTCGTCAATCCGCTGCAGTTTGGTCCTGGTGAAGATCTCGACCGCTATCCGCGAACATTGCCCGAAGACAGCGCCAAATTGCTCGATGCCGGGTGTGATTTGCTGTTTGCCCCGAGCGTGTCAGAAATGTATCCGCGTGGGCGCGCAGAGCTCTGCCAGGTCACTGTGCCGGGGCTCGGCGAGATTCTTGAGGGGCACTATCGACCCGGCTTCTTTGATGGCGTCGCGACGGTCGTCAGCATCCTGTTTCATCAAGTGCAGCCGGACGTGGCCGTCTTCGGCGAGAAAGACTGGCAACAGCTGCAGGTTATCCGGCGCATGGTTGCCGATTTGCATCTGCCGATTGAAATCGTCGGTCACCCGACGCAGCGGGAAGCCGACGGTCTGGCGCTTTCGTCGCGCAATCAGTACCTCTCGGCAGATCAACGCGTTGCTGCAATTGCGCTGCACAAAGCGCTGACGGAAGTGGCTGCAGCGCTGCGCGAGGGTCAGCGTGACTTCCAGGCATTGCAGAAAAAGGCGATACAAGACATTGAAGCTGCAGGCTTTAGATCGCAGTACTTCGAGGTACGGTCAGCGGACTTAGGAGTGCCCAGGAAAGATGCGTGCAATTGGGTGGTGGTTGCTGCAGCTTTCATGGGAGATACGCGCCTGATCGACAATATTGCTGTTTCTGCATGACATCGATGTTGCCGCGTGGCGACGGGTATGTTTAACTCGCCCCCGGCTTCGCGCAGTGCGCACATGAAGCTCGGGCGTATGTCTTAGTGGGCCGCCCGTCTGCAGCTCAACAACTTGATACCGGGTGCATGTCTTAGTGGGCCACCCGGGGTCGCCAAGCCAAGTGGTCTATCCATGCAACTGACGATGCTCAAGTGCAAATTGCACCGTGCCTGCGTTACCCATGCCGAAATCGATTATGAAGGGTCGTGCGCCATCGACTCTCGCCTGCTGGATATGGCGGGAATCCTGGAATACGAACAGATTCAGATCTACGACGTGGCCAACGGTGAGCGTTTCACAACCTATGCCATTCGCGCTGAAGCGGGATCTGGAATCATCTCTGTCAATGGCGCTGCCGCGCATAAGGCCAGAGTTGGCGACCGGGTCATCATCTGCGCTTACAGCGAGATGGAAGAAGGCCAAGCCAAGATCTTCAAGCCGCGTCTGGTCTATCTTGATGAAGTCAACAACGTGACGCGCACCGCCAACACCATTCCGGTTCAGGCAGCCTGACTTCGGGCGACGCCTCGGCGCCGCCCAAGCGCGTAGGTCTATCATGGCAGGCTCTTTGCAGTGAGCCACGATGTGCCCATGAATGATCTGAAAAACGTGCCGTCCAAAAGCCTGCGGGCAACTTGCAGCTGGGCCTCGGTAATCGCTCAGGCGGGTCGCCTGCGAGATGTTCATCTCAACGATCTGTTCGCCGGGGATGCGATACGCGTTCAACGATTCACGCGGGTCGCCTGCGGACTGACCCTGGATTTTTCCAAGCAGAGAATTGACGACCGCAGTCTCGCTCAGTTGCTGGAACTGGCTGAGGAGCGTGATATCGCAGGATGGGCTCGGCGCATGTTTGCTGGCGAAGCCATCAACAACACCGAGAATCGCGCGGCGCTGCATGTCGCGCTGCGCGCGCCGGACGGTGATCAGATGGCTGCCGCCGGCAAGCCCGTCAACGAGCGGGTTCATGCGGTGCTCGCGAAGATGAGCGCTTTCTGTACGCGGGTTCGTGATGGCCAATGGCAAGGCCATGGCGGTGAAAGCATCACCGACGTTGTGAACATTGGCATCGGCGGTTCCGATTTGGGGCCGCGGATGATTTGTGAATCCCTGGAAGCGATCGCACCGGCCGGACCGGCGGCACACTTCGTTGCCAATGTGGATGGCGCGCAGCTTCATTCCATCCTGCAGACGCTGAATCCAGCGCGCACGCTGTTTGTCGTTACCTCAAAGACCTTTACCACGCAGGAGACGATGGCCAATGCCGCCAACGCGCGCGCGTGGTTGGTGAAGGCGCTGGGGGAGGAGGCGGTGGAGAAGCATTTCGTCGCCGTCTCAAGCAATGCAGAGGCGGTGCAAGCCTTCGGGATCGGCGCCGACAATATGTTCGAATTCTGGGATTGGGTCGGCGGTCGCTATTCGGTCTGGTCTGCGGTAGGGCTGTCGACGATGTTGCGTCTGGGCCCTGATATGTTTCGCGAACTGCTGGCAGGCGCGCATGACATGGATCAGCATTTCTTGAATACACCGGCTGCGGCGAACCTTCCCATCCTGATGGCGCTGTTGGCAGTCTGGAACTATCAGGCGCTGGGCTGTGCCTCGCAGGTGATCGCGCCTTACGCTCAACGCATGGAACGATTCGTTTCCTGGCTGCAGCAACTGGAAATGGAATCGACCGGCAAACGCGTACTGCGCGACGGATCGCCTGCTGGCCCAACCAGCCCGCCGGTCTGGGGCGATGTTGGCACCAATAGTCAGCACGCCTTCTTTCAGATGTTGCACCAGGGCAGTGAGGTGCACCCGGTTGATTTCATCCTGCCCATGGCGGCAGATCACCCTTACGCGGATCAGCATCGCCTGTTGCTTGCCAATGCTTTGGCGCAGGCCGGTGCGTTGATGCAGGGCAAGAGCGCCCGGCAGGTCCGCGAGGAACTCGTTTCGCGCGGCCTGAGCGGTGAGGCATTGGAAGCGGCCATTGAGCATCGGGTGTTCCCGGGCAATCGCCCCAGCAATCTGCTGCTGTTGCCGCAGCTGGATGCGCGTAAGCTGGGAGCGTTGATGGCCTTGTACGAGCACCGCACGTTTGCACTGTCAGTGCTGTGGGGGATCAATGCCTTTGATCAATGGGGTGTGGAGCTCGGCAAGCAGCTTGCAGCCAAACTGCTCAGCCCGGATTCAGCGCAAGACAGTACGGTAGACGCATCAACCCGGGCACATATACATCTGCTCGGCCAATAAACAGAAAAATTTTTCGGGGCTGAACTTATGAGCAACTCAATTCGACACCTTCTGACGGGCTGGCTGTGTGCAGTCTTCATGCTGTCTGGGTTTTCTGCCCAAGCCGGCATGATTGGAACTGAGCGAGCCGCTTCAACTCAAAGTCGCGAAGCATCCATTAGCACTGTGAATGCCTTCATGGCACGCGATGATGTTCGAGGTCAGCTGGAAGCCTGGGGCGTTGAATCTGAGCTGGCTTCGCAACGTGTTGCCAGTCTCAGTGATGAAGAGCTGCAGCGCCTGTCTCACAACATTGAAAACCAGCCGGCGGGCAGCGGTGCCCTGGCGGTGGTCGGAATCGTTTTTGTGGTCCTGTTGATTCTGGAACTGGTGGGTGTCACCAACATCTTCACGCGGTTCTGATACCCCCGCAAAAGCTTGAATATTTTCAGACAACGGCGAGCCCTATGGCTCGCCGTTTTTGTTTTGAGTTCTGGTTGTTCGCTGCTCAGGCCTGTGCCTTTCGAGCCGCCCTCAGGTTTTGCAGTAGAACTGTCAGATACGCCGTTTTTTGCGCAGACGCAGTATCACTGTGGTCCCGCCGCGCTCGCGACTTTGCTGGCAGCAGACGGCCTTGAGGTGACTCCGGAAGAACTGACACCGCTGGTTTACGTGCCGGAGCGACATGGCAGCCTGCAGGCTGAAATGCTGGCCGCTACCCGCCAGTACCAGCGGATTCCACTGCGATTGCAGCCCGATCCGGCAGAGCTCATCAGTGCCCTGGATGCGGGTTCTCCGGTGCTGGTTCTGCAGAATCTGGGACTTGAGAGTCTGCCGGTCTGGCATTACGCGGTGGTGATCGGCTTTGATTCGCAAAGCAATAAATTTGTGCTGAGATCTGGTGAAGACGAACGTCTTGAGGTTCGAGCGCAGATTTTTCTCAAGAGCTGGGACTTGGCCGGACGCTGGGCATTCATTGCAGCGCATGCCGATCACGTTGCGCCCATGGCCACTCCTGCCAGTTGGATCGCCGCTGCAGCACCTTTCGAATCCATTGGAAATAGTGCGCTCGCGCGCCGTGCCTATCTGGCCGCGCAAGCACAATGGCCGGCGGATGCCCTGTCTCGTCTGGCAATGGCCAATCTCGAATATTCAGAGGGCGATCTCGATGCCGCACTCACGCAACTGAGTGAGGCGGTGCACTACGCGCCAGATGATGTCGCAGCCAGAAACAACCTCGCGCAGGTACTTTTAGAAAAGCAATGCCCGGCCAGCGCGCGCGCGCAAATGGATCGCATCATCGATATCCCCGCATGGTTGCAGGATGCGGTTAGCCAGACACGTGCTGAGATTGATGGTGCCGGGGATCAGGATGCACCCGAGTGCGCTGGACTTCCGGGACAGCGCTGAGATCAGGCTGGCACGCCCTGCTGTGCCAGCGCCCATTGCACGTGCTCACGAACGATAGGGTCCGGATGATCGCGGCGCTGCTCAAGTGCCGCTATGACCGCGCTGGATTTAGGTGCATTGCCTAATGCGACTGCAAGATTGCGCAGCCATCGCTGAAAGTTGAGACGTCGAATGGGCATGCCTTCGGTATTGCTCAACCAGCGCGCTTCGTCCCAGGCCCACAAATCCAGAAGTGAAATGGCGTCCAGACTGTGCCGCGGCGTAAAGTCGTCAATATCGGTTTGCTGCGCATGACGATTCCAGGGGCAGACGAGCTGGCAATCATCACAGCCAAAGATGCGATTGCCGATCAGTGATCTGAACGCCTCAGGAATAGCGCCGTGGTGCTCGATCGTCAGGTAGGAAATGCAGCGCCGGGCATCGAGCGTGTAGGGCGCAACGATGGCGTTGGTGGGGCATGCGCGCATGCAGGCCTGACAGCCGCCGCAACTGTTTTCAACCGCGGGCCGCGTATCCGGCGGCAGGGGCAGATCGGAATACAGTTCGCCAAGAAAAAACCACGAACCCTGTTCCTTGCGGATCAAGAGAGAGTGCTTGCCGATCCATCCCAGACTAGCGTCTCGCGCCATGGCTTTTTCGAGCGCCGGTGCGCTATCCGAAAACACCCGGTATCCAAGCGGCCCGGCTTCGGAATCGATGCGCTGGGCCAGTTTTCGCAGTCTTCCGCGCAGTACCTTGTGATAGTCGCGGCCCAGTGCATATCTGGAAATGTAGGCTTGATCAGGCTGCTTCAGGACCGTCGCAGCGGGTTTCGCATTGGGCCAGTAGGGCATGCGCACGCTGATGACGCTGAGTGTCCCGGGGTGGAGTTTGTCCGGTGTTGCGCGCATTTCGGGATCGCGCGCCATATAGGACATGGCGCCGTGAAAATCCTTGTCCAGCCAGCCTTTGAGGTGGGCGAGGTCTTCGCTCAGTTCCACACGGGAGATTCCCGCATCGGCAAAGCCGAGCTCGATCGCCCAACTGCGAATCCTATCCGCCAGTTCTCGCAGCGCGTTATCAGACAGTGCGCTTGCACTCATGAGAGGGCTTCACCCGGTCCAGCTGGCGCACGCATAATGTATTGATGAATCTTGACCATCGCTCGCAATTGTATTCCGCCGAACAGGTGCGCGAGCTGGATCGCCGGGCCATCGACGAATTGGGCATCGCCGGATACACGCTGATGCGCCGCGCTGCGCAAGCCAGTTTCGATGCCTTGCGCATGCGCTGGCCTGATGCCCGTAGTCTGGTGGTTCTCTGTGGCCCCGGGAACAACGGCGGTGACGGTTACGAGCTCGCAAGCATCGCGCGGCGTGAGGGCTTCAAGGTGCAACTGGCGCGAATCGGCAACGTGCCCAAGGCCGGCGATGCTGTGCAGGCGCATGCGGGTTGGGCGCGCGAAGGCGGTGTGGTCCACGAGTATTCGATCCTGTTTGCCGACCAGGCGATGCATTCGGCGGATGTGATTTGCGATGCCATTTTCGGCATCGGCATGAGCCGCGATGTGGATGGCGTGGCGGCACAGGCAATTCGGGCCATCAATGCACGGCGGCCAGAGCAGGGCGTGATTGCCATCGATGTGCCTTCGGGCCTGAATGCAGACACCGGGCAGGTTCACGGCGTCGCGGTGCGGGCGGATCTGACAATCAGTTTCATCGGGCGAAAGCTGGGCTTGTTTGTTGGTCAGGGCCCGGAACTCTGCGGTTTCCGGCATTTCCATGATCTGGGTGCGAGCGGAGTTCTCGACGGTCGCACGCCCGCTCTGGCGCGCCTGCTCGCACCAGCGGATTTGTCGAAGCACCTGCCGCGCAGGGCCGCCGCAGCGCACAAGGGGCATCACGGCCACGTTCTGGTGGTGGGCGGTGATACCGGCATGAGTGGGGCAGCCCTGTTGGCGGCGCGCGGTGCTCTGCGCTCGGGCGCCGGTTTAGTCAGCCTGGCCACCCGGCCACAGCACGCATTGCAGATCAGCGCCGCGCAGCCGGAGATCATGGCGCACGGTATCGACTGTGGTGATTCGATCACCCATTTGTTGGAGCGGGCGGATGTCATCGCCATCGGTCCGGGTCTGGGGCAGTCGAACTGGGGTGGTTCACTGCTGGAGCAGTGCCGGTCCGCCGGCAAACCCATGGTCGTCGATGCGGATGCGCTCAATTGCTTGGCCAGCGCGCCGCATTCAAGGCTGGATGCGCGTTGCGTGATCACGCCACACCCCGGCGAAGCAGCCCGGCTTCTGGGCATTTCAAACGCAGACGTTCAGGCGAACAGGGTCGATGCGGCACGCGCGCTTCACAGAACATGGTCGGCAGTCGCGGTGCTCAAGGGCGCTGGCAGTCTGGTGAGTGGTCACCATCTGGCCCTGTGCCCCTACGGAAACCCTGGAATGGCGGTCGGCGGCATGGGCGATGTGCTGACCGGGATCATCGCTGCACTCATGGCACAAGGGCTCGGCGCGGAATTGTCCGCGAGTATTGGGGTGCTGGCGCACGCCATCGCGGGGGATCGTGCTGCACAGGACCAGCCGCGCGGCCTGCTGCCCAGCGATCTGATTGAACAACTGCGCGTCGTGCTCAATCCGCGATGAAATTCGAACTTCCCGACGAAGCCGCAACGCTGGCATTGGGCGCCGGTCTGGCGCAGGTGCTGCTCCAGCGTGGGCACGGCGTGGTCTTCCTGCACGGCGATCTCGGTGCCGGCAAGACCACGTTAGCGCGTGGGCTGCTTCGCGCCGCTGGGATCGGCGGCACCTTGCGCAGCCCGACCTATACCCTGATGGAGCCTTATGCGGCGGGCCAGCAGAATTTTCTGCATCTGGACCTTTATCGGCTGGCTGACCCTTCGGAAGTGGAGGAGTTGGGCTTGATCGACTACTCCCCGGAAAGCTGCATCTGGCTGGTGGAATGGCCAGAGCAGGGCGAGGGATATTTGCCTGCTCCGGATATCGAGGTTTTCCTGAGTCATCAGGGCGAGCATCGGCTCGCCACTATAGAGAGTGCAGTCGGCGGCACAATTGACATTAAATTAATTGTCTAAGCGATTGCTGCATAAACGAATAAAATCTTGCGTTCGATGATTAGTCACGCTATGTTTCCGCCAGCCTCAAGGCTGGAGAAAGCCGTTTTGCGTTGGGTAACCGTCATATTTCTGGGTTTGGCAGCGTTTAGCGCCCACGCCGGCGAACTACGCGACCTGCGCCTGTGGGCGTCACCAGAGGGGACGCGGGTCGTCTTTGAACTGGCGTCCGCACCGGATCATCACGTCTTTACGCTGGATGCTCCGAGCCGAATCGTGGTTGATCTGCCGGCCACGGCCGGCGCCAGTATCGCCAACAAGGTCAAGGGTCAGGGCGTGGTCCAGAAGATTCGGGCCGCTGCGCGAGAAGACGGCAGTTTGAGAGTGGTCCTGGATATGGCTTCCGAGGTGAATCCACGGACCTTTCTGCTCGACCCGGCTGACCAGTACGGCTACCGGCTGGTTCTGGATATCGGCGAGGAAGCGCCCGGCGTAGTCATCGATGATGCAATCGAACGTGTCGCCCGCAAGGTGACGCCGCCGCTCAAGGAAGAGGCCTGGAAGCCGCGTCCTGTCATTGTGGCGATTGATGCCGGTCACGGCGGTGAAGACCCGGGTGCGATTGGCAAACATGGTGCGCGCGAAAAGGATGTGGCGCTGGCGCTTTCGCGTCGCCTGGCGGAAATGATCAATGCCGAGCCCGGCTTCAAGGCTGTCATGACCCGCGATGGTGACTACTATCTGGGGCTGCGTGAACGCATCAATCGCGCGCGCAAGGCGCAGGCCGACCTGTTTGTTTCGGTGCATGCCAATGCCATTACCAATCGCAGCAAGCGCGGCTCTTCGGTCTACGTGGTTTCGCCGCGTGGCGCGACCAGTGAACATGCGCACTGGCTCGCGCAAAAGGAAAATGCAGCGGATCTGGTCGGCGGGATCGCCCTGGACAACAAAGGCGATGACCTGGCTTCGGTCCTGATCGATTTGTCCCAATCCTCGACGATGGAAGCCAGCTTCGATGTCGGGGCGCGGGTGCTCAAGGCGCTCGGGCAGGTCAATCCGCTGCTGCGCAACTCGGTTCAGCAGGCGGCGTTTGTGGTGCTCAAGGCGCCGGATATTCCGTCGGTTCTGGTTGAAACCGCGTTTATCAGCAATCCCACCGAAGAGCGGATCCTGGTCAGCAAGAGCGGCCAGGAAAAGCTGGCGCGCTCGATATTTCTGGGCGTGAAAGGTTATTTTGAAAGTTATCGTCCTCGAGAATTGCAGCCAGACCCGGGATCACCGCGTTTGCTCAAGGTGCAGAACGATCAATCCACCTTCAAGGAGGACGGCTGAGAATCAGGCATAAGAACTGAAAGCCGTGATGCCCGAATCTGGGGGCAGGGAGAAAGGGCCGCGCAGGGATGCGCGGCCCTTTTATTTGTGAAGTTCTTGCTGTTTTCTGACGGCCCAGTAGGTCTAATGCCAGATTCAGAATCGCAAAGTGCGGATAATGCGCGCCCATGCCGATTCAGATTCTCCCTGATGTACTGATCAACCAGATCGCTGCTGGCGAGGTGGTCGAGCGTCCGGCGGCCGTGGTCAAGGAGCTGACGGAGAACAGCATCGATGCCGGCGCAACGCGCATCGAAGTCGAGCTTGAGCAAGGCGGACAGCGCCTGATCCGCATTCGAGACAACGGCAGCGGCATCGCCCCTGAAGAGTTGGAGCTGGCCTTTTTCCGCCACGCCACCGGCAAGATTCACAGTCTGGAAGATCTGGAATCCGTGGCCAGCCTCGGCTTTCGCGGAGAGGCCCTGCCAAGCATCCTGTCAGTGTCGCGCATGTCGATCACTTCCAGGCAACCGGGTGCCGAGCACGGCTGGATGATGGGTGGAGCGGGAGAGATTGCCAGCGGAACGCAAGCTCAGCCCAGCGCCCATCCGCCGGGAACCACGGTCGAAGTGCGCGATCTGTTTTTCAATACGCCCGCCCGGCGAAAATTCCTGAAGAGTACGGCGACCGAGCTGCGCCACGCGGATCAGTGGTTGCGACGGCTGGCGCTCGCGCGCATGGATGTGGCCATTTGCCTGCGACACGAGGGGCGCGTGCTTTTTGATTTGCAGCCGGCGACCGATGAGCCCTCACGCAAGTCGCGCATTGCTGCGGTATGCGGTGCAGAGTTTGTTGCGAACCGGGTGGAGGTTGATCAGTCCCGGTTGGGCATGCGGCTGTCGGGCTGGTTTGCGCGCCCCAGCTTTTCGCGCGCCTCAACCGACCTTCAGTATTTCTTTGTCAACGGGCGCAGCGTGCGAGACCGTCTGGTGGCATTCGCGCTGCGTCGCGCGCTGGCCGATGCGATGCATTCCACACGCCATCCGGCCTTTGTGCTGTATCTGGAGCTGGGTGCGCAAGCGGTCGATGTCAACGTGCACCCGCAGAAGACAGAAGTGCGGTTTCGTGAATCCGGCCAGGTGCATGACTTCCTGTTTGGCGCGGTGCAACGTTGTTTGCGCGACTTGCGCCCCTCAGAAGATCAGCACCAAGTCGCGTTTGACCGACCGGTGAGTGAGGCATCGACGCCTTCGCGTTCATGGGGCCCATCGGCGCCAAGAACAGACTGGCAGGTGCGCGAGGGCAGTATTCAGCAGACGGCCTGGGCCATGATGCAGGGGCGAGAATCCTTACCGGTCTCGCCTCAGGACATGGCCTCCGATTCGTCTCAAGCGCCTGCCGAGACGGGTCACACACTGGGGCGCGCCATCGCGCAGTTGCACGGGGTTTTCATTCTTGCGCAGAACGCACGGGGCATGGTGGTGGTGGATGCCCATGCCGCCCACGAGCGTGTGCTCTATGAGCGCATGAAGCTTGAGCTCAACGCAGGCAAGTTGCCCTCACAAACCCTGTTGTCTCCCGAAGTGGTCAATTTCAGCGAGGATGCAGCGGACGCGCTTGAGGCGCGTCGCGAAGAATTTGCTGCTCTGGGTCTGGACATTGATCGCGCTGGGCCATCGAGCATTCTGGTTCGCGGAGTACCGCCTATTCTCGCGCGGGAAGATGTTTCAGCCCTGCTGACCGGCCTGACGCGAGAGGATGGTCGTTCAGCGCCGCACGCGCATCTGGGTGAAGTGCTGGATGCGCAGAGTCGGGTGCTCGCGGATGTGGCTTGTCGCGCGGCGATCAAGGCCAATCGTCGTTTGACGCTACCGGAGATGGATGCGCTGCTGCGTGACATGGAACGCACTGAATTGGCCGATCAATGTAATCACGGACGGCCGACCTGGGTGCAGCTTGAAATGGCGGCGCTGGATCGTCTGTTCCTGCGCGGTCGTTGATCAGCGAGTTGCCAGCACCGCGCGCAGTATTCCTGATGGGGCCCACCGCATCGGGCAAGTCTGATCTTGCGCTGGCCTTCGCACATGCACTGGCAGCACAAGGTCAGCCTAGCGAAATTGTCAGTGTGGATTCGGCGCAAATTTTTCGCGGCATGGACATCGGGACGGCCAAGCCGGACGCCGCGACGCAGGCACTGATCCCGCATCACCTGATTGATATCCGCGATCCCGCACAAATCTATTCGGCGGCAGAGTTCGCCCGTGATGCGACACAGTTGATCGATGACATTCGTGGCCGTGGCGCGCTGCCGCTGCTGGTGGGCGGCTCCATGATGTATTTCCGCTCACTGGAATCTGGGCTCAGTGACTTGCCACGCGCAGATAGCGGCATCCGCAAGCAGATTTCTGATCGCGCAGCACGCGAGGGCTGGCCTGCATTGCATGCAGAGCTGGCACAAGCGGATCCGGAGGCTGCAGCGCGGTTACATCCGAACGACAGTCAGAGAATTCAGCGTGCGCTGGAAGTGGTCCAGCTGAGCGGGCGTCGCATCAGTGATTTGCAGGACCGAGCACGGCAGGCGCCACGAGATCGTCAGTACCTGAAACTGGCTCTGCAGCCGCACAGCCGGGCTGCGCTGCATGCCCGCATCGAGCAGCGCCTGCAGCTCATGTTTTCGGCGGGGTTTGTTGATGAAGTGGCGGCGCTGCATGCGCGCGACGATCTCGGGCCTCATTTGCCGTCGATTCGCTCGGTGGGTTACCGGCAGGTCTGGGACTATCTGGACGGGCAAGGAACGCTTGCCGAGGCGCAGGCCAGAGCGCTGGCGGCGACGCGGCAATTCGCCAAACGGCAGGTGACCTGGCTGCGCTCTGAGCATGATATTTGCGAGTTGCTTGGCGATCCCGGCGCGGAGCAGCGAAGCGATGTGAACTTCCGCCCCGAGTTGTTGGTCAATGAGGCGCTCGAATACCTGAAACAATGGGCGCCATAATCGTCGTGCTAGACTTTTGCGACCGCGCGGGCGGCGTACTCGCGGCGCGATAAATAACGAAACACCTGGGGATTCACCATGTCAAAAGGCCATACGTTGCAAGAACCATTTCTCAATGCGCTGCGCAAAGAGCGTATCCCGGTTTCCATCTACCTTGTTAATGGCATCAAGTTGCAGGGTCAGATCGAATCCTTTGATTCCTTCGTGGTTCTGTTGAAGAACAGTGTGAGCCAGATGGTCTACAAGCATGCCATTTCCACCATCGTGCCGGCGCGTGCCGTCAGGCTCTATGACCCGGAAGCGGATAATGCTGAAGATGCGGCATCCTGATTGTCTGTAAAGGCACTCTTTGAGCGGCCGCCGAGCGGCCAACGGGCGGTACTGGTTCATCTCGAGTTCCCGCGAACCGACTATGCGTCGGACCGGCGGGAATTTGAGGAGCTGGCTCATTCCGCCGGAGCTGAAATCCACACCGTCATTGGTGGTTCACGGGTCAAACCGGACTCGGGTTTGTTCGTGGGCAGCGGCAAGGCGCAAGAGATTGCCGCCATGGTCCAGGAATCCTGTGTGGAACTGGCAATCTTCAATCACGATCTGTCTCCCAGCCAGGAGCGCAATCTGGAAAAGTTGTTGCAGTGCCGGGTTCTGGATCGCGCGGGTCTGATTCTCGATATTTTTGCCGCGCGGGCCAGGTCGCATGAAGGCAAGTTGCAGGTTGAACTCGCCCAGTTGCAGCACTTAGCCACACGCCTTGTACGCGGCTGGACTCACCTTGAGCGACAGAAGGGTGGTATTGGCTTGCGCGGGCCCGGTGAGTCTCAGCTGGAAACGGATCGCCGTCTTGTTCGAGACCGCATTACCACGCTCAAGCGACACCTGGATCAGGTGCGCAAGCGACGAGCGCAAAGCCGCTCGTCACGAAAGCGCAACGAAGTGCCAACGGTATCGCTGGTGGGATACACCAACGCAGGCAAGTCCACCCTGTTCAATGCCCTGACGGGTAACCAGACGTTTGCGTCGAGCAAGCTCTTCGCCACGCTTGATACCACGGTCCGTAAATTTGAACTGCCCAGCGGCGAATCAGCGGTTATTGCCGACACGGTTGGTTTTGTACGCGATTTGCCGCATGAACTGATCGCTGCGTTCCGGGCGACTCTGGAAGAGTCGCGCGATGCTGATCTGCTGCTGCATGTGGTGGATAGTTCTGACCCAGAGCGCATGGTGCGTATCGAGCAGGTCGACGCGGTTCTGGAGGAAATTGGCGCGGGAGAGGTTCCCCGGCTGCTGGTTTTTAACAAGATTGACCTGCGCGAGGGCGAGACATCGCGCATCGAGTGCAATGATGAAGGCATCCCGGTCCGCGCATTTGTTTCTGCGGTGTCCGGTGAGGGTCTGGAAGAATTGCGAGAGGCTGTGGCGCAATGGCTGCATCAGGACGAATCCATCTTCGAACTGATTGTTCCCCCGCAGGCGGCCCGGCTTCGGGCGCAGCTTTTCGAGCAGAATGCGGTTCGAAAAGAGTCTCTTGGCGAGGACGGGGCCTCACATCTGGAAGTCTCCATGGGCTATCAGCGCCTGCGCGGACTTTGCGTGGCGGCGGGCGTCAAACCTCCTCCCGAGCCTCGGTTGATTGAGGAATGGGAGTCAGAAGCCTAGAATCTTCGCCCTTATGCGCCGCGAATTTTGATGTGCCGCGTACTTGTTCGAGCCTAAATCACGATGCGTGCAGGGCTTGAGTGAGCCAATACCTTATTTTTAATACGAAACGACGCCCCATGGCTTGGAACGAAGGACCTAATCGCGACCCCTGGAATCAGGGCCCCGGCGGAAAACCCGGCGGCGGACCCCCTGATCTCGACGAGATGCTCAAGCGGCTGAAGGACCGCTTCGGTGGTGGAGGCGGCGGTAGCTCCAACCGAAGCGGCGGCGCGCCCGGTCTGCCCAAGGGTGTCATCGTGCTGGTCCTGGTGGCCATGGCCGTGCTTTGGCTGATTGACGGCTTCTACGTGGTGGACGAGCAGGAACGTGGTGTCATCCTACGGTTTGGTGAATACAGCCGCACCGCTCAGCCGGGTTTCGGCATTCGCGCGCCGCGGCCGATTGAGTCCATGGAAAAGGTCAACGTCACGCAGGTGCGTCAGATCAAGGATCGGCAGAGCATGCTGACCAAGGACGAGAACATTGTTGATGTGGAACTCACCGTTCAGTTCCGCGTTTCTGACGTTGAGAACTATCTGTTCAATGTGGACGAGCCGGACCTGACCTTGCAGCAGGCCACCAAGTCCGCAGTGCGCGAGACAGTCGGACGCAGCGAGATGGACTTCATCCTGACGGCGGGTCGCCAGGCAACGGCAGACCGTACCAAGGAAATTCTTCAGGAAACCCTGGACTCCTACCAGGCAGGCCTGATCGTGACTGAGGTCAACTTGTTGCAGGCGCAGCCGCCACAGGCCGTGCAGGCCGCTTTTGCGGATGCCATCAAGGCGCGCGAAGATCAGGAACGGCTCAAGAATGAAGCCGAGGCTTATGCGAACGACCGCCTGCCCAAGGCGCGTGGTGCAGCGGCCCGGCAGATCGAGGAAGCCACTGCCTATCGCGATCAGGTGGTCGCCAGAGCGCAGGGTGATGCTTCACGATTCAGCCAGCTGCTGACCGAATACAAGCGCGCGCCTGCAGTGACGCGTGATCGCCTTTACCTGGACAGCATGAGCGATGTCATGAGTGGCAGCTCCAAGATCCTGATTGACGTCGACAAGGGCAACCCGATGTTCTACCTGCCATTGGACCAGATCATGAAAGCGGCACCACAGCGGGACAACAGCTCGTCCAATAACTACCAAGTGCCTTCAACATCTTCAGGCCCCGCAATGGGTGGTGCAGATTCAGCACGTTCACGCGATCGAGGGAGCCGCTAATGAAAACCGGAACTCTGATATCGCTGGTTCTGCTGGCACTGCTTTTGTTGGTCGCGGCCAACAGCTTCTTCAAGGTCGACGAACGTGAACGCGTTCTGTTGTTCCAGTTGGGTGAGATCCGGGGTGCTGATTACGAGCCCGGCCTGCATTTTAAGATTCCTTTTGTGCAGAGCATCCAGCGTTTCAACAAGCGCCTGCTGACGCTCGACAACCAGACGGAAAGCTTCCTGACGGTTGAGAAGAAGAATGTTGACGTTGATTTCTTCGTCAAATGGCGCATCGTCGATACCACGGACTACTACCGTGCAACCGGTGGCCAGGAGTTGGTGGCGATGGATCGATTGGCCGCTATCGTCAACCCGGGTCTGCGAGCCGAGTTTGGTTCTCGCACAGTGCGCGAAGTGGTTTCCGGCGAACGTAACGAGATTCTCGATGCGCTCGAGAAGATGGTGAAGACCAAGGTTGCAGATCTGGGCATCGAGATCGTGGATGTCAGGGTCAAGCGCGTTGACCTGCCGTCTGACGTCAGCGACTCGGTCTACCAGCGTATGCGCGCAGAGCGCACGCGTGTGGCTTCAGACCTGCGTGCGCGCGGTGCTGAAGAAGCTGAACGCCTGCGTGCCAACGCTGATCGCGAAGCCAAGGTGACCGTTGCCAATGCCTATCGTGACGCTGAAGTCCTGCGTGGTGAAGGTGATGCCAAGGCGGCTGACATCTATGCCAAATCCTACGGCGCAGACGAAGAGTTCTATCGCTTCTATCGCTCTCTCAACATTTATCGCGAAGGCTTCGGCTCGCGTGACAGTGTTCTGGTGCTGGAACCCGATGGCGCGCTGTTTGACTACTTCAAGGACGACAGCAAGAAGTAGTCGCGATCATTTCCGTGTGCAGATTGCCGAGCAGGTTCTGAGTGTGGAGCGAAGTTCTACTGGCGTTTGGCCTGCTGATGGTGGTGGAAGGGATTCTTCCCTTCCTGTCACCGCGACGCTTCCGCCAGGCCCTGCTCAATTTTGCCGCGATAGAGGACCGGGGCATGCGCATCATCGGGCTGATTTGCCTAGTGGGCGGAATGCTGATCGTGCAGGCAGTAAAATAGCCTTACTCCGGCTGCACTAGCAGCGGCACACTTTTCTTCAAGATAACCCCATGGCCATCAAACGCTGGATGCTGCCTGACGGCATGGAAGAGACGCTCCCGCCTTCTTCCTGGCAGCTTGAGACGCTGCGTCGTTCACTGCTGGATCACTATCGTGAGCTCGGCTACGAGCTGATCCTGCCTCCGCTGGTGGAGCATCTCGACTCCCTGCTGACCGGAAGCGGCAGTGATCTGGAACAGCAGACATTCAAATTTGCAGATGCCGAAGGAGGGCGCATGCTCGGTATTCGTGCCGACATGACCCCGCAGGCCGCGCGTATCGCCGCTCGACGTTACAGCGATAGCGAGATCGTGAGGTTGTGCTATCTCGGAACCGTCTTGCGCACCACGCCGGAAACGCCGGGCGGGCCACGCTCTCCTCGCCAGGTTGGCTGCGAGCTATTCGGCGTAGCCTCACTGGACGCAGATCTGGAAGCGCTGAAGCTGATGCTCAAGACATTGTCGCTGGCAGGTGTTGAGCAGGTTCATCTTGATCTTGGGCACGTTGAAATTTACCGCGCGGTGGTTGCCAGTCTCGGCCTGAGCGTGGATGACGAGGCGCAGCTGTTCGATATCGTGCAGCGCAAGTCCCAGCCTGATTTGCTCGAGTTCGGGCGCACAGCCGGACTGGAGTTGGCCGCATCCAGATTAAGTGCGCTCATGAATCTGCATGGGAATACAGGCGTGCTCAAGGCAGCGCGCCAAGCTTTGGGGCAGCAAGACCCACGAATTGATGCGGCACTGGATCAGCTGGAGCAGGTATGCCAGACGCTCGGTGAGCTACATCCCGAGATTCCGTTGCATCTTGATCTGGCTGAATTGCGCGGTCTTCGTTACCACACCGGACTGGTCTTTTCGGCCTACGTGCCGGGGCACGGACGTGAAATTGCGCGTGGCGGGCGCTATGACGGCGTCGGACGCGAGTTTGGTCGTGCCTTGCCCGCTACCGGGTTTTCGGCTGACATGAACGAATTGCTGCGTCTGGGGGCAGACGCATGATCGAATCAGAAATCATTTTCTATTTTTCATCGGATCAATGCGCCGGGTCTTGTCCCCTAGAGCGCCTGGAGCTGAAACATGGGTAAGTCGGTTGTCATTATTGGTGCGCCGTGTTTGCGTCTTGACGCAAGCACCGAAGGATTGGGGCTTTGCCCCATTG